>NZ_CP109473.1:0-1238080 GCF_036227405.1 Streptomyces sp. NBC_01460 | reverse complement strand
CGCCCCCGCCGAGGAGCTCGGCGGGGGCGGGTGACGGCGGAGGCGTCAGGCGGGCGATCCGAGGAGACCCGGGACCTCGGGGAGGTCCGGAAGGGGTGCCGGGGTGAGGCGCAGGTTCATGACCGGGAGCAGGTCGGCGACCCGGTGGGGGCGGTGGGCCGTGATGCCCGGAGGAGCCGGTGCCAGGGGCACCAGCACGTCGGTCGGTGCGAGTGCCCCGCCGCCGGCGTCGGCCTCGGTGTCGTGGTGCAGCCACAGGGTGAGCATGTACAGCCCGGGCACGGACAGCAGCCGCGGCTGGTAGGACGTCGTCGACGACTCCGCCTGGCGCAGGGCGAGTTCGGTGGACGTGATGTACGGGCCCTCGAAGAAGTGCGAGAAGGTCCAGCCGTCGGCGGTGAGCATGGTGTCCGCGGCGGCCACGGCGCGTTCGCCGCTGCGGATCAGGAAGCGCCAGCCGGCGAGGCGGGTGCGGGGTGCGGCGTCGCTCGGCACGATCCGGTCCAGTACGTGGACGGGGAGCGGGAGTTCGGGGCTCAGCGATCCCTGGACGGACCGGAGGGCGGGCGTATGGGCCTCGCGGACTGCGGTGGGAGAACCGAGTGCCGCGAGAACGCTGCGCAGTGCGGGCGCGGGGGCCGGAGAAACATGCAGCGGCATAGTGGGTTGCCTCTCACTTCGGAGACACGGTGGTGCGTGGGCGGGTGCAGACGTCGCTGTCGGCGTGCGGGGCCAGAGGAAGGCCGGTGACGGGGCGGACGGGCCGATGCGTCAACTCTCTGCCTCGTTCGCAGAGTTTATACGACAAATGTTCACACGGTGTTTCGGCTAGCCGTCCCGCGTATTGCGCGCAAGGTGGATCTGAGCCTTTGGATTGCGAGGTTTCTGTGGATTCGAGCCGCTCGCGACCCCTGTCGCCAGGAACTTTCCCGATGTGGCGGTAGGCTCAAACTCACCGGTGTTTCCGCGGCGCAACTCCGTCATGCACCCTGCATATGCCCCATGCCTTCGGAATGTGCCTCCGGCTTCAGTCGTCAGACTACTGGGTACCCGAGGGGCGTGGGGGCGTTACGGATCATCTCGTCGGGGCATTATCGATCGTGATACGAGCGGCCTGGGCCGCGGGCCGCCCACTCGAGGAGGGACCCTTCGATGGGCGAGAAGATCGTGGCGGGCGCCTTTGCCCCGTCCGATCGGCAGGCGTACCGCGAGAAGCTGACCCGGTGCCTGACCGGGCTGGAGAGGCTCCTGTCGGAGCGGAGGTTCGATCGGCCCAGAAATCTCATGGGTCTCGAGATCGAGCTGAATCTCGCGGGTTCGGACGGCATGCCGAGGATGCGGAATGCGGAGGTGCTCCAGCGCATCGCCAGCCGGGATTTCCAGACGGAACTGGGGATGTTCAATCTGGAAGTGAACATTCTTCCTCACCGGCTGAGCGGCCGGGTATTCGATCAGCTGGCGGAGGAGTTGCGTACCGGGCTCGCATATGCGCACCGGAAGGCCGCGGAGGTCGACGCCGGGATCGTGATGATCGGCATCCTGCCGACCCTGGGACGGGACGACGTGGTTTCGGCGAACCTGTCGGACGTCGACCGCTACACGCTCCTCAACGATCAAATGGCGGCCGCGCGCGGAGAGGAATTCGTGCTCGATATCGAAGGCGTCGAGCGACTGGTCTCGACCTCTGCCTCCATCGCCCCCGAATCGGCGTGCACGTCCGTCCAGTTGCACCTCCAGGTGACGCCCGACCGCTTCGCGGACGTCTGGAACGCCGCCCAGGCCATCGCCGCCGTGCAGATCGCCCTCGGTGCCAACTCTCCCTTCCTGTTCGGCAAGGAGCTGTGGCGTGAGTCGAGGCCACCGCTGTTCCAGCAGGCCACGGACGTGCGGCCGCCCGAGCTCCGGAACCAGGGGGTGCGCCCCCGGACCTGGTTCGGGGAGCGGTGGATCGGTTCGGCGTACGAGCTCTTCGAGGAGAACCTCCGCTACTACCCGCCCCTGCTGCCGATCTGTGACGAGGAGGACCCCTTGCAGGTCCTCGACGAGGGCGGAGTGCCGGCTCTCGGTGAACTCGTCCTGCACAACGGCACGGTCTACCGGTGGAACCGGCCTGTCTACGGGCTGGCCGACGGCGTTCCCCACCTGCGGGTGGAGAACCGGGTCCTGCCGGCCGGTCCCACCGTCGTCGACGTGATCGCCAATGCCGCCTTCTACTACGGACTGGTGCGCGCGCTCGCCGACGACTCCCGGCCGGTGTGGACCAAGCTGCCCTTCGAGGCGGCGGCGGAGAACTTCGACGCCGCCTGCCGCCACGGGATCGAGGCCGAGCTGCTCTGGCCGCGCCCCGGCCGTTCGGGCGGCGTGGCGAAGGTACCCGCCGTCAAGCTCGTACGGGACGAACTGCTTCCGCTCGCGGCCGCGGGGCTCGACGCCTGGAACATCGAACCCTCGGACCGCGACCGCTACCTCGGCGTCATCGAGGAGCGCTGCCGGCTCCGTGTGAACGGGGCCTCCTGGCAGGTCGACACGTATCACCGGGCCCTGGAGGCGGGCCTCGCGCGGGAGGGCGCGCTGGCGGCCACCACGCGGCGCTACGGCGAACTGATGCAGCTGGGTGAACCGGTGCACACCTGGCCGGTGGGCTTCCCCGCGCCCTGAGGGGAGGACCCGCCCGGTGTCCCGCCTCCGCGACGCCGTCAGGCAAGCTATGACGACGCATGGCTGACGGCAGAAGTACAGGTGGAGGCGGGGCGCGTGGCTGAATCCATTCCTCACGAGGGGGTGCCCCGGCGGATCCTCCGGTCGGAGACGCTCCTCGTACTGGCTCTTTCACTCGGGGCCAGCGGGGTGTCCGCCCTGATCAGCTTCATCGGGTCGCTGACGAAACCGGGGGGCCTCAAGGACCAGGCCGCGACGCTGAACGGGTCGTACGCCCCTGGGCGCCCGTGGCTGGACCTGGCATGGCAGCTGTTCGGTATCGCATCGGCGCTGGTGCCGGTCGCGCTGGTGGCTCACCTGCTCCTGAGGGAAGGGGCCGGCCTGCGGACCCTCGGCCTCGACCGCACCCGGCCGTGGGGGGACCTCGGCAGGGGCGCCCTGGTGGCGGCGGGGATCGGCAGCGCGGGGCTGGCCTTCTACCTGGCGGCGCGCGCCGGGGGGTTCAACCTGACGGTGGTTCCCGAGTCACTGCCCGAGGTGTGGTGGAAGTTCCCCGTCCTGATCCTCTCCGCGGTGCAGAACTCCCTCGTGGAGGAAGTCATCGTCGTGGGCTATCTGCTGCGGCGGCTGGGGCAGCTGGGGTGGACTCCGATGGCCGCCCTGGTCGCCAGCTCCGTGCTGCGCGGCTCCTACCACCTGTACCAGGGGATCGGCGGCTTCATCGGGAACATGGTGATGGGCGTCGTCTTCGTGCTGCTGTACAGGCGCTGGGGGCGGGTCGGGCCGCTGGTCGTCGCGCACGCGCTGCTCGACATCGGGGCGTTCGTCGGATACGCGCTGCTCGCGGGGAAGGTGGGCTGGCTGCCCACCCCGTGAGGCTGCCGCCCCGTGAGGCGGGTTCGTCTCACGCGGCGGTCCGCTGCTCCCGCGCCCGGCGCCCGAGGGCGGGGCTCACACGTGCTCAGAGCCCTGCGAGGAGCTCCCCGTCGATGACCGTGACGGCGCTGCCGGTCAGCAGTGTGCGCTCGCCGCGCAGCGAGACACGGACGAGGCCCGA
Organism: Streptomyces sp. NBC_01460; assembly: GCF_036227405.1. Taxonomy (NCBI): domain Bacteria; kingdom Bacillati; phylum Actinomycetota; class Actinomycetes; order Kitasatosporales; family Streptomycetaceae; genus Streptomyces; species Streptomyces sp. NBC_01460. The sequence continues at coordinate 1,234,365 of NZ_CP109473.1, read as the reverse complement.
GCGGGCTGACGCCTGGAGGCCGGTGAGGCTGTCGCGGCCGAACCTGGCCGCCCAGAAGGGTGCCAGGGCGGTGTGGGCGCTGCCGGTCACCGGGTCCTCGTCGATGCCGACTCCGGGGAAGAAGCCGCGCGAGACGAAGTCGTACCCACGCATGGGGTCCGCGGACGCAGCCGTGGCGATCACGCCCCGCCGGGAGCAGGCGGTGAGCGCGCGGAAGTCAGGCCGGAGGGCGCGCACGGTGGCTTCGTCGGCCAGTTCCACCAGCAGGTCGCCGAGGCGCTCCCCCGTGTCGTGGACGGAGAAGGGCGACGCCCCGAGCGCATCCGCGAGGCCGGCCGGAGCCTGCGCGGGTGTGAGCGGTGCCGTCGGGAAGTCCAGCGTCAGGGTGCCGTCCTCGTGCGCCGTGGTGCGCAGGACCCCGGACCGGCTCGCGAAGCGCACCGTGCCGCTCGCGACCCCCGTGGTGTGCAGGACGTGGGCGGTGGCCAGGGTCGCGTGCCCGCAGAGGTCGACCTCGGTGGCCGGGGTGAACCAGCGCAGGGCCCAGTCGGCCTCCCCGCCCGGCGGCAGTGGATGGGCGAAGGCGGTCTCCGCGAGGTTGACCTCGGAGGCCACGAGCTGGAGGCGGTCCGCTCCGGGGAAGGCGCCGGAGTCCAGGAGCACGACTCCGGCGGGGTTGCCGGCGAAGGGGCGGTCGGTGAACGCGTCGACGATACGGATCTTCATGGGGCCGACCGTAGGCGGGCGGTTCCGCGCGGTCCAAGGCCAATTCGGTATGACCGGCCCTGGGATGGAGGGGCCGTGCACGTCACAGCCAGGGTGCGACGTCGGATTTCTTGTATGGGCCTGCCGGCATCATGCCCGGCGTGCTCCAGCCCGCTCGATGAGGCGGTGAGCAGGGGTGCGACCATCCTCGGATGCGAGAGATCGACGAGTTGGTCCACGTGGACGATCCGGCGTGGCCGGAGCTTCGCAAGATGGTTTCGGCGGGCTCCGTGCCCGTTCAGGTGTTGTCTGCCGACATCGACGAGGGTCGCCGATGCCTTCTGCAGATGCAGGTCACGGCGCGATCGGCGCTGGGTGCTCTGGCGTTGAACACCGGCGGTCTGCTCGTGGACGACGGGTGGGTGCGTGTGTTCGGCGGGGGGTCGGTCACGGGTGGGGGGCTCCCGAGTCTGGCGCAGGTCAACCGCTTCCCCGCGGACTTCGACCCGGTCTGGCATCCCGCGACAGGTCTGATCGTCGGCCACGACGTCGTCGGCGGGGTCTTCGCGCTGAACGGTGGCGATCCTGCAGCTGCGGGCCGGCCCGGGGCACCTGGGCAGATGACGTACTTCGCTCCCGACACCCTTGAGTGGGAAGCGATGGAAATGGGCCACTCCGGATGGATCTCCTGGCTGCTCTCGGGCCAGTCGGAGACGTTCTACGAAGGGCTGCGATGGACTGGCTGGCGTGAGGAAGCTGCGGCCCTGGCCATTCCGCAGGGCATTTCTGTGTATCCGTTCCTGTGGTCCGAGGAGGCCCGTGCGGATCTCGCGGCCACGAGTCGGCGGCCTGTGCCGATGCGCGAGATCATCGGCGTCGCTGCGGACTTCGCCCGGCAGATGGGGCCGTCCGATCCTGGGTTCCTCGGCGACGTGTGACGGGGTTCGCCGCCGCTCGGGCATGGTGTCGCTGAATTCCGGCTTCCCGTGCGAGTGGCGCCTTTCGTTGAGACGGCCGGATCACGTCAGGTGGAACAGCACCGGAAGAACCTGCAGCCGACCGCCGAGCTGCTCGGCCCCGGTCCGTAACGGCAACGGCTACGCGAACACATCGATCAGCCGGTACGCCATATCCGCCCCGCGCCCCGAACGGCGGCGCCGGCTTCGGGCCGGCCGACGGACGTCCGCCATGAACACCGGCTCGGGCGTATCCGCCCGTCCGCCCGTCCGCCCGTCCTGGTGGTTGAGGGACCGGACATCGACCACCCGGGCCCGGTCGTCGGCGAACCGTACGAAGTGGTCAGGGGCGTGACGACGCGGACGGGCCAGTACTCCCAGCCTGCCTCGACCGCACCGGGCCCGGGTCGGCAAGGTCGGATGTCAAACGATCAGACCCGTCCGTGTGCCGGGACGTATAGGTGTCATCTGGCCGTGGTTGTTGTCAAAAACGGCGGCCAGTAGCTTCCTCGCATGACAAGGTACGCAGATCCAGGTGCGGTCGAGGAGGTGGAGTCCGGTGGCGGGCCGTTGACCGTTGTGCCCGAAGCAGTCCTGTCTTCGTGGTCCGGCGCAGACAACGATGAGTCCGAAACCGATGACGGCAGGGCCTGCGGCGTCGACGGGTATACCGGCCTGGTGGCGATCGGGCAGTCGCAGGCCCTGGTCCTCGGTGATGACCCCACCTCGACGTCCGTCCTCCCGGAGCGTGACCTGTTCGTGCGGTGGTGCGCCGCTGAGTCGGAGGAGGAGCTTCTCGGCAGCGTTGATGCCGCTCTCGCTGATGCTGCCTGGGAGCCCGAGCGGCATCGGTACGTGCCGGGGCCAGTGGTCTTGTTCGACTCGGCTTGGCCTGGTGACGAGTGGGAGCCGGATAGCCATCTACGTGTGGAACTGGGGCCAGGTCGCTATTCGGTTCGTGCCGCGCATGTGGAACCGGATCCGGAGACCTCGCTCCACCTGGTTCAGCTTCGGCGTCTTCCGTAGCGATCAGCCCAGTCTGCCCGGCACCCGGTCCGAACCGGTGACAACAAGCCGCTCGGCGACTACGAACCGGCAGACCACACACGGTTCCGGGCCCGGACGGCCGGTCAGCCAGAGTCAGCTGGGGGTGCCGGCGAACAGGGGATGGAGTGGATCGCCCTCGTACCCGACGACGAGGCAGGCCGCGGCGATCGGCCCCCGGGAGAGCTCCACCAGCCGGGCCAGGGCCCCGGGAGCATCCCGCCACCACGGTGCCACCAGACACAGCCGCACCGACTCCGGCAGCCCGAGCACGAGCGGTCCGGCCTCGCCGTCGAGGCTGACGTACACCACGGGGCGTTCCTCTCCGCCTTCGCCTACGAAGCAGAACGCGTCACCTGAGCCCGCCCGCGCAAACCGTTCCAGCCGGGCTCCGGAGGCAAGCCGGACCCCGCAATCCAGCTCCTGAGAAGTCGATGACCTCCTGGTCGGCACCCAGGAGAGGCAACAGTGCGCCGTGGTGGGCGGGAACGTCGGCTGGTGCATTCGATCCGTTCACCCGGCAGCCGTAGCCGGGGCCTCCGACAGCGGCGGCGTCAGACCGCCAGGGGGCTGGGCGGTGACGAGGCGGCGAGGGCCCTGGTGTGCGTGCGCGGTCTCATCTGCGAGCTGGTGCTCGAGCTTCCACGAAACGGCATGGGCGTCGTCGAACTCCTGTGGCACTGGTCGAGGTCCGATGAGACAGGACGACGAGGCACACGCACGCAGCCTTGCCAGGCGATAGCTTCCGATATATCGTTGAGGCATCGCGACCGTTCAAAGAAGAGTCGCGTCATCACGATGAAGAGAGGAGCGCAGTCATGCGTTCACATGGATACGACCACGAATGCGGCCCCGGGCGCCGAGGCGCCGGCAGGGGAGACTTCCAAGGCGGCCGCGCCGCTTTCGGGCCGTTCGGCCCGCCCTTCGGGGGCGGACCCTTCGGCGGCGGACGCGGCCGGGGAGGCGGCCGGGGGAGGGCGAGGCGCGGTGACGTACGCGCGTCGATCCTCGCCCTGCTCAAGGACCGTCCGATGCACGGGTACGAGATGATCCAGGAGATCGGCGAGCGCAGCGGCGGGGCCTGGAAGCCCAGCCCCGGCTCGGTGTACCCCACCCTCCAGCTGCTGGAGGACGAGGGCCTGATCGTCAGCGCCAGCGAGGGCGGCAAGAAGCTGTTCACCCTGACCGAGCACGGTCGCGGCGAGGCCGAGTCGGGCCCCGAGGCCCCCTGGGAAGAGGCGGGGCGCGGCGTCGACTGGGAGGGCGTCAACGAGATCCGGCAGGCCGGTTTCGGCCTGATGGAGGCGTTCGGCCAGGTCTGGAAGACCGGCTCGGCCGACCAGCGGCAGAAGGCTCTCACGGTGATCAACGACGCCCGTAAGAAGCTGTACCTGATCCTCGCCGACGAGCACTGAGCCGTGCAGCACGCGCAAACGGAGAAGGGCCCCGGCGACGGGGCCCTTCTTCTGTCCACCCCACGTGCCGCCATGGAGTCCTTCTCGGGGTCCTCCTCATCCCCAAGGAGGAGGAGGACCCCGGCCGTGCCCGCCTTTCGCGGGATGGCGGATGGGCCGCGCCGGGGATGTTTTCGCTCCCGGGGGCTGATGGGGTGGAGAGGTGCAATTCCGGACATCGAAGATCCCCGAGCAAGCCGCTCAGGTCCACCCCTGGGCCGGTGCCGGACTGAGTGACGCGATGATCGCGGTGACGACCGGTGCGCGCCGGCGGGCGGTGCGCGACGGGGACCGTCATGTGGACACCGCCCATCTCCTGCACTCGCTCGTCGAGTCCGATCCCGAGGTCCGGGAGGTCTTCGACGGAGGACCGCAACTCGCCAGGGTGCTCGGATACCTGGTGCAGCGCAGCATCGGATACGGCCTCCGCTGGCAGGGGACCCAGGAGGACTCGGGCGGCTTCCCGGCCGTGAGGGAACCCGGGGGTGAGGGGTGGTCACCCTCCGCGGAGGCGGCGCTGGACCGTGCGGTCGGCGGCGCGCTCCTGCGCGGTGAGCGCCACGCGGACGGTCTCGACCTGCTCGCGGCGCTGGTCGCGGATCCCCGGTGCCGTGCGGTCGAGGTGCTGGAGCGGGCCGGTGTCGCGACCGGACCGCTGGGTGCCCGCGCGGCGGACCGGGCAGCCGCCGAGGGCTCGGTGGGGTGATCATGAACACGCGGCGGACAGGTGTGACGGGGGTGACGCTGCTGACGCCTGCTGCCATGATGTGCCGATGCACGCGACTCAGAGGAGAAGTGCCGGTCTGGGCCTGGCCCTTGCCTCGGCCTTCGCATTCGGTGGTTCAGGGGTGGCGGCCAAGCCGCTGATCGAGGCGGGGCTGGACCCCCTGCACGTGGTCTGGCTGCGCGTGACCGGCGCCGCCCTCGTCCTGCTGCCGGTCGCCTGGCGCCACCGGCACCTGGTGCGGGAGCGGCCTGTCCTGCTGGCCGGCTTCGGGCTGTTCGCCGTGGCGGGGGTGCAGGCCTTCTACTTCGCCTCGATCTCCCGCATCCCTGTCGGCGTCGCCCTGCTCATCGAGTATCTGGCCCCCGCCCTCGTCCTCGGCTGGGTGCGCTTCGTGCAGCGCCGGCCCGTCACCCGGGCCGCGGCGGTCGGCGTGGTGCTGGCGGTCGGCGGACTCGCCTGCGTCGTCGAGGTGTGGGCGGGACTGACCTTCGACGTGGTCGGGCTGCTGCTCGCGCTGGGCGCGGCGTGCTGCCAGGTGGGTTACTTCGTCCTCTCGGACCAGGGCGCCGGGCACGGGGGCGCGGCCGACGCCGAACCCCCGCATCCCGTCGGGGTGATCGCGTACGGACTCCTGGCCGGTGCCGCCGTGCTCACGGTGGTGGCCAGGCCGTGGGGCATGGAGTGGGCTGTGCTCGGCGGGAGCGCGGAGATGGACGGGCGCCATGTGCCCGCGTGGCTCCTGCTCGGCTGGATCGTGCTGCTCGCGACCGTGCTGGCCTACGTCACCGGTGTGGTGTCCGTGCGGCTGCTCTCGCCGCAGGTAGCGGGCGTGGTCGCGTGTCTCGAAGCGGTCATCGCGACCGTGCTCGCCTGGGTCCTGCTGGGCGAACACCTCTCCGCACCGCAGTTGGTGGGCGGAGGCGTGGTGCTGATCGGCGCCTTCATCGCGCAGTCGTCCGCGCCCCGGCCGCCCTCGGGGCCGGTGGCATCGGGTCCTGCCGTGCCCGCCGCCGGGGCGACAGGACCGCCCGAGCCGGTTGGAACCGGGGGAGAGTTGTCCCGCCCTCCGGGCCCGTCGTAGGGTGTCGATCATGCCGCAGACCGTACTTCCGCCTCCCGCCGCCTAGCGCGAGGCGGCAACTCCGGACGAAGACCGGGCTCGGGTACGCCCCGAGCGGTTCGTCGCTGCCCGCGCGCGGAGCCGAGCGACCACCACCCCCTTCTTCCTTCTCCGGAGCGTCACATGTCCCACCCTGTTTCCGCGCTGCCCGTCGGGCGGAGCCTCCTCTATCTCGTCGTCGCCGGACTCGCCTGGGGGACGGCGGGTGCCGCCGCCTCCCTGCTCTTCCGGATCAGTGATCTCGGGCCACTCGCGATGTCGTTCTGGCGCTGTGTCGGCGGCCTCGTCCTGCTGGCCGGGGCACTCGCGCTGCGTCCCCGTCGCCCCTGCGCCTCCGGCGAGCCGCGCCGCCGGAGGCTGCTGCGCATCCTGGGGACCGGCATCGGCCTCACCGTCTTCCAGAGCGCGTACTTCGGGGCGGTGGAATCGACCGGGCTCGCCGTCGGAACCGTCGTGACGCTGGGAGCGGGACCCGTCCTCATCGCCGTCGGTGCGCGGCTGACGATGGGGGAGCGGCTGGGAAGGGGCGGGCTGCTCGCCGTGGCCGGCGCCCTGACCGGCCTTGCCGTGCTGGTCCTCGGCGGCGAGCCGGCCGAGGTGCGGCCCGCCGGACTGCTCCTGGCCGTGCTGTCCGCCGCGGGGTACGCCGCGATCACCCTGCTGACCCGGTGGCTGGGCAGGGACGGCGCGGCGGGCGACTCCCTCTCCACCAGTGCGTGGGCCTTCGGCATCGGGGCCGTGGGGCTGCTGCCCCTGGCCGCGGCCGAGGGCCTCGTGCCGCACACGGCCGAGACGGGCCAGGTGCTGGGGCTGATGATCTACGTGGCGGCGGTGCCGACCGCGCTCGCCTACGCGCTCTACTTCGCGGGGGCCGCGGCGGTCCGGTCCGCGACCGTGTCCGTGATCATGCTGCTGGAGCCCGTGAGCGCCGCCGTCATCGCGGTGACCGTCCTGCGTGAGCGGCTCACGGCGGCCACCGTCATCGGCACGCTGCTCCTGCTCACCGCGGTGGCGGGGCTGGCCTTCGCGGAGACCCGCGGTGCGGCGGCCCGCCGGCGCGCGGCCCTGCCCGCCTGACCCGGTGGGCGGGCCGCTGCTCGTCGCCGGCCGGTCAGAGCGCGGTGAGGTAGTCCGGCACCTGGACCGAGGGGTCCAGGTCGTCGGACGGCACCGGCGCGGCGTATCGCCGGGCCACCGGGACCACACCGGCCCAGTACGGCAGGGCGAGGTCCTCCGGGTCGTCGTTCGGGCCGCCGGTGCGGATCTTGGCGGAGACCTCGTCGAGGTCCAGCCGGATCACCGCGGTCGCCGCGAGCTCCTTCGCGTCCGCGGGGCGTGAGTCCTTCGACCTGCCCGGTACGACCTGGTCGACGATCGCGTCGAGCGCGACCCGCCGCTCCTCCGGGTCGGTCACCGTACGGGCGACGCCGTGGACCACCACCGAGCGGTAGTTCATCGAGTGGTGGAACGCGGAACGGGCCAGCACCAGGCCGTCCACATGCGTCACGGTCAGGCAGACGGCGAGGCCCGGGTCCGCCGCTCCCGTCGCGCGCAGTGGACGCGATCCGGTCGAGCCGTGCACGTACAGCCGTTGCCCGATCCGGCCGAAGAGCGTCGGAAGGACCACGGGTGCTCCGTCGCGGACGAAGCCCAGATGGCAGAGGTAGGCCGCGTCGAGTATCGAGTGGACCGTCTCGTGGTCGTACGAGGCGCGCTGCCTGGCGCGGCTCGGGACCGTGCGCTCCGTCGGCTCGTAGGCGGCACCCCCGGCGGGGCCGGTGCTGTCGGGCGTGGCGGTGTCCGGCATTGCGTTCTCCATTGCACTAGTGCATAATGATGTTTGTGCTAGGAGAGTATCGGATCAGTGGGCGGCGTGCATCCGAGATCGCCGCGAGTGTGGAGGGCGGGGTCGCCACGGGCGATCTCGCGCCCGGTCATGTGCTGCCGCCCATGCGGGAGTTGGCGACCCACCTCGGGGTCAACCCGAATACGGTGGCCGCCGCCTACCGGACGCTTCGCGAGCGCGGAGTGATCGAGACGGCGGGGCGGCGGGGGAGCAGGGTCAGGTCACGCCCCGCGAGCACGGCGCGTGGCTCCCTCCGGGTCGAGGCCCCGCCGGGCGCGCGTGACCTGGGCGCCGGCAACCCCGACCCCACCCTGCTGCCCGGTCTGGGGGAGGCGCTCGCCGCGGCCGGGGCGGACTACGACGGAGGGCCCTGCCTCTACGGGGACGCCGCCGTCGTCCCGCGGCTCGCGGAGCTCGCACGGGCAGGCCTGGACGCCGACGGCGTCCCGGCGGGTCCGGTGGCGGTCGCCTCCGGCTCCCTCGACGCGATCGAGCGCGTGCTCGCCGCGCACCTCAAGCCCGGTGACGCGGTGGCGGTCGAGGACCCGGGATGGGGGGCCCTGCTGGACCTCGTTCCGGCGCTCGGCATGCACGTCGTTCCGATGGCTCTCGACGAGGACGGCCCGCTGCCCGGTGAGGTGGAACGGGCGCTGCGTGCGGGGGCCAGGGCTCTCGTGGTCACCGGCCGGGCGCAGAACCCGACCGGTGCGACGGTGGGGAGCCGCAGGGCCCAGGAGCTGCGGAGCGTCCTCGCGGAACACCCCGGGGTGCTCCTGATCGAGGACGACCACGGCCATGCCATCGTCGATCTGCCGCTGCATCCCCTCGCCGGGGCGACGGAGCGCTGGGCCTTCGTGCGGTCCGCCTCCAAGGCCTACGGTCCCGACCTGCGGCTCGCCGTGCTCACCGGGGACGCGCTGACCGTCGACCGGGTGACGGGGCGTCAGCAGCTGGGGCCCGGCTGGGTCAGCGGGCTGCTGCAGCGCACCGTGGCGCACCTCTGGGCGTCGGGCGCCGTCGACGTCCCGGCGGTGGCCCGCTCCTACGGTGAGCGCCGGGACGCGCTCGTGCGGGCGCTGGAGAGCCGGGGGATCGTGGCGTACGGACGGACCGGGATGAACGTGTGGGTGCCCGTGGGCGACGAGACCGGGGCGGTGGCCCGGCTGCTGCAGGCGGGCTGGGCGGTGGCCCCCGGGGCGCGGTTCCGGATCGCCTCGCCCCAGGCGGTGCGCCTCACTGTCTCCGCGCTGTCCGCCGCGGACATCGAGCCGTTGGCGGACGCGGTGGCGGCGGCGGTCCCGCCCGCCCGCCCGGTCAGCTACGGCTGACCCGGCCCGCTCCGGCGAGGCGAGGAGGTGCACCGGCGGAGCCGCGGGTCCGGCTCCCCGTCAGCGCGGCGCCCGCGAGGATCACCAGGGCGCCCACCGGGGTGTTCCAGCTCAGCCGTTCGCCGAGCAGCATCACTCCGGCCGCCGTGGCGATCACCGGGATGACATAGGTGACCGTCTGGGCCGTCGTCGGGCCGACGTCCTCGACGAGGCCGTACTGGAGGAGGACGGCGAGCCCGGTCCCGAGCGCCCCCAGAGCGACGACGGCAAGCGTCGGCAGCACGGGGAAGCGTCCGGGTACGGAGGTGAACGCGGTCACGACCAAGGCCAGTTGCAGCGTCCCAAGAAAGAGCTGGCTCCCCGTCAGCGCGAGTGTGGAGGTGCCCGTGCCGGCCAGGGTGCGGCGGACGTAGATCCAGCCGACGGGGTAGCTGAGGGAGGCGAGCAGGGCCATCGCCGTACCGGACGCGTCCAGCCCCGAGAAGCCCTGCCAGGCGCCCAGCACGGTCAGTACGCCGATGAATCCCAGGCCGAGCCCGGCGACACGGCGGCGCGTCGGCCGGTCCTCGGAGAGCGCGACGAGGGAGAGGGCCATGCCCCACAGCGGAGAGGTCGCGTTGCAGATGCCGGCGAGAGTCGACGGGATGGTCAGCTCGGCGTACGCGAAGAGCGAGAACGGCAGCGCGTTGAGGAAGAACGCGGCGACGAAGAGGTGTCCCCAGGTCCGGCCGGAGCGAGGCAGCCGTTCCCGGCGCACCGCCATCGCGACGGCGAGCACCGCCGTCCCTGACAGGAGCCGGCCGAAGGTCACCTGGAACGGGGCGTACCCGTCGGTGCCGACCTTGATCAGCAGGAAGCTGAACCCCCAGATGAGCGACAGCGCGGCGAAGCGGACGCGCCAGTCCAGGGCGCGTCGGGGCGGCGGGGGTCCGGGGAGGGAGGTGTCGGGGAGTGGCCGGCTTCTCGGTGCGGCAGGAGCGCTCATGTGACCACCATGGCGAGCGACATAGCGTAGGACAAGTGATACTTTCTTGGCCGCTCGGTGTAGCGTTGCTTACATGTTGAATCTGGAGCGCCTTCGGACGCTGGACGCCTTCGCCCGGCACGGTTCCGTGAGCGGGGCGGCCGACGGTCTCCATGTCACCACCTCGGCCGTCTCCCAGCAGATGGCCAAACTGGAACGTGAGGTGGGGCAGCAGCTCCTGGCCAAGAACGGCCGAGGGGTCCGCCTCACCGACGCGGGCCGGCTGCTCGCTGACCACGCGGCGAAGATCCTTTCCCAGGTGGAGGTCGCGCAGGCCGACATCGAGGCTCAGCGGGGACAGGTGGTGGGCGAGGTCCGCCTCGCGGCCTTCCCGACGGCCGCCCGTGGACTGTTCCCCGCCGCCCTCACCGCGCTCCATGCCGAACACCCCGAACTCAAGGTGCGTACGACCGAGTTGGAGCCGGAGGGCGGGATCCGCGCGGTGCTGCGCGGGGACGTCGATCTCGCCGTGGTGCTCGACTGGAGCAACAAGCGTCTGCCCGTTCCCGGTGGTCTGGCCAAGGCCGAGCTCCTCGACGACGCCCCGGACATCGCCATGCCCGCGGAGCATCCCCTGGCGGAACGGGCCGAGGTGGACATCGAGGAGTTCGCCGAGGACGACTGGGTGTCCTGGCCGGAGGGGGAATTCTGTTACGACTGGCTGATGTTCACCCTGCGGTCCAAAGGCGTCGAGCCCCGGATCGCGCACCTCGCGGGCGAGCACCACACTCAACTCGCCCTGATCGCAGCGGGATTCGGTGTCTGCGTGGCGCCGCGACTGGGGCGGGGGCCGGTTCCGGACGGTGTGAGTCTGGTGCCTGTGCGGCAGCCGATGCGCCGCCACGTCCACGCGGTGTGGCGTACGGACGCGGACCGGCGGCCGTCGATCAGGGCCGCCGTGGCCGCCCTGCGCTCCGCGGGCAGGGTTCTGCACGCGCCCGTCCCCGGCCGGTCCGGATGAACACGCCGGCTGAGCCCTCAAGGTCCCGGCAGCGAGGGGCTGATCTCCAGCCACCGGCCGGAGGTGTCAGTGCGGCCCGGACAGCTTCCGGAAGTCCCAGGACCTGACGGCCCGGGGTGTGAGCCGCAGCCACCCGTGCCGTTCGTCGTGCGGCAGGGAGTCCAGGCCGAAGTACTTCGACGCGAACATCCGCTCGGGCGCCTCCAGCTCGGCGCAGTCCGCGCCGGTGCGCGGGACCTCGCCGACGAAGCTGACCTCGCCGGACAGCTCCACCCCGCGCAGCTCGCCGTACTCGAACCCGTCGTCCACCACCACGGCGATCTTCGGATCACGGCGGAGCTGCGACCAGCGCAGACTCCGGGTGAGGGAGTAGAGCCAGAGGGAGGCGCCGTCCCAGACGAACCACAGCGCGGCTACGTGGGGCGTGCCGTCGGGGGAGACGGTGGCCACCCGGCAGGTGCGCTGTTCCGCGAGGTAGGCGTCCCGTTCCGCGTCGGTCATCATGATCCGACGGCCACGGCGCTGGGCAACGGTCACGGGACGCCCTTCCTGGGATTCGGCCGGTTCCGGGAATCATGGAGGTTCATCCGTGATCACGCAATGGCCCGGCCAGGCCTCTCACACCGGTGTTCGCACCGGAGTTCAGGCCAGGGTGATGGAGTCACCCTCCACCCGGATCTTCTTCTCGGGCAGCGGCATCGTCGCCGGTCCGCCCGTCACTTCGCCGGTCGCGGCGTCGAACGTACTGTTGTGACAGGGGCAGGTGATGACGCCGTCGGCGATCCCCTTCACCGCGCAGCCCTGGTGGGTGCACTTCGACGAGAACGCCTTGAACTCACCGGCCGTCGGCTGGGTCACCACCACCCCCTGCTCGGCGAAGACCATCCCTCCGCCCTCCGGGATGTCGGCGGTCCGGGCGAGCGCGGTGCCACCGTTCGCGCCGTCCCCCTCCCCGGCCGGTTCGACCGTGTCCGAGCCGCCGGAGTCCTTCGACCCGCCGCCGCACGCGGTGAGGACGGTGACCAGCCCCGTCGCACCGGCCGCGACGACGGTACGGCGTCCCAAGCGGGCCCGGATCTCCTGCGATGCGCTCATGACGGCATTCCCTTCATCGGATACGAGACGTCAGGTGAGGATGACATCAGGTGTGGGTACGGATCCGTGCGGCCGGGTGTTCACCCACGAGGAGAGTCCTTCCGGAGTCGGGCGAGCTGGGCCCTGCCCCAGTGACGGCCGCGCGCACGTGGCCGGCGCGGCAGCCGAAGCGCGGGTCCGAGCCGACCGCCGTGGGTGGGCCCGGCTCAGCCGTGCGGCCGCACCGGAAGTGCCTGCACGCTGTTGCCCACGAAGGACGCGTGGCGTGGCAGTTCGGCATCGGGGACGGCGAGATCGAGGTCGGGGAAGCGCGCGAACAGCTGCGAGAGCGCGGTGGTGGCCTCCATCCGCGCCAGTGGGGCGCCCAGGCAGTAGTGCGCGCCGTGGCCGAGTGAGAGGTGCCGGGCACCGCTGTCGCGGGTGATGTCGAAGCGGTCGGCAACGGGTCCGTGCGCCTTCGTGTCGCGGCCCGCGGCGGAGTAACCGGCCAGCACCGGTGTGCCCTTGGGGATCAGGGTGCCGTCGACCGTCAGATCACGGGTCGGGTAGCGGAACGGGAAGTAGCTGACCGGGCTGTCCCAGCGCAGGGTCTCCTCCACCACGTCGGCCCAGCTCGCACCGCCCGACCGGACGAGGGCCAGTTGGTCCCGGTGGATGCAGAGGGCCCGTACGGCGTTGGTGATCAGGTTGAGCGTCGTCTCGTGACCGGCGATGATCGTGAGCATCAGGGTGCCGATCAGCTCGTGCGGCCCGAGCCGGTCGCCGTCGGCCTCCCGGGCCGCGATCAGCGCGCTCACGAGGTCGTCCCCCGGTTCCTCCGTCCGGGCGTCCGCGACCGCGCTGAGCACCTCGACCATCTCCCGGTTGGCCGCCATGGCCTCCGCCGGGCCGATGTCGGTGGCCACGATGCGGTTGGAGAGATGGTGCAGCCGGTCGTGGTGTTCCGCGTCCACGCCCAGGAGTTCGCAGATGACCCCCATGGGCAGGGGCAGCGCGAAGTGCGTCCGCAGGTCGGCGACACCGTCACCGGCGACCGCGGCCCGGTCGAGGCCGTTCAGGAGCGATGCCGTCAACGCCTCGATGCGCGGGCGTAGTTCCTCCACGCGGCGCGGGGTGAACGCCTTGCTCACCAGGGAGCGCAGCCGGCGGTGGTCGGCGCCGTCGGCGGTCGTCATCCCCTGCACCGTGGCGAACGTCCTGAGCGGCCAGCCGTCGGCGATCTCGCCTGACTGGAGCGCCGTGAAGTGCCGCGCGTCCTTGGCGACGTCGGGGTGCGCGAGGAACTCCCTGAGGGCGTCGTGGCCCAGGACCGCCATGGCTTCCACGTCACCGGGAAGCAGGACGGAGGCCACCGCGCCCCGGGCCAGCAGACGGGCGTTGGCCGCGTGCGGACAGCCGCCGGACGGGTCCATACGGTGCGGCAGGCCGGGGGAGGAGTTCACCGGTGAGGTAGTCAACTGGGCTCCAGGTCGAAGGGTGGGCAAGGGCGTGCGGAGCGCACCGAGCCGTAGTGCGTGACCTCGGCCTCCCGGCCGAGGACCCACGGTGGCGCCGGCGGTCCGGTCCCGTACCGGGCTCCCCACGGCGCCCTCGAAGCGGCGGCCTTCCGGCCGTGACGGCCACGCCGCAGCTTCGATGTCGTGTCGAACTCCCGGACGGAACAGAGGACATGGGAAGCCTAGACCAGCGAGCCCGGTCCGATCGGAAACCCGCGAAGTCCGGTCGTGACAGGCGTGGACCTCCGCCTGCCGGAGCCACCGCGACGACGAACGCGCTCGTCATGCGCGAAGCGGCTCCACCCAGGGAGGGCGGAGCCGCTTCGCGGTGAGGGTGCTGCGGGTCAGGCGTGGCGACGGTTACCCGTGATGACGCGGTACAGCACGAGGAGGATGAGCGAGCCGACGATGGCCGCGATCCAGGTGGAGAGGTCGAAGAAGCCGTCGATGGAGTCGACGCCGAAGATGACCTTGCCGAGCCAGCCGCCGAGCAGGCCGCCCGCGATACCGATGAGCATCGTGATGATGATGCCGCCCGGGTCCTTGCCCGGCATGAGCGCCTTGGCGATGAGGCCCGCGAGCAACCCGATGATGATCCAAGCAATGATGCCCATAATGCCTCTCCTACCTGGTGATATAAGGACGCTGTCAAGGACCGTGTTTACCGTGCCGCCGCTTTCAAACATTCGGTACCGCTCCTGTGCCGGACGCGTGGAGACTTCTCGAAGGCGCGAGGGCGCCCAGCGGCGTCGGCTGAGTGGTCGTCGCGTCGCCGCACCCGAGTGGGCCCTGCCCCTGCGGCACAGCCGCACCCGAGTGGGCCCTGCCCCTGCGACACATATGATCAGGACATAATGCTCATATGATGCACTTTTCCTCCCGATCGATCGACGGTTCCTCCCTCTCCTTGTGGTCGAAGGACTCGTTCCTGTCCATCGGCTCCGTGGGATCCGTGCTGTCCATCGGTTCGGTCGGCAGCGCGCTGTCCGTCGGGTCCATCGGATCTTCGATGTCCCTCGGCTCGATCGGCTCCGCCATGTCCCTTGTCTCGCTGGGATCGATCCAGAGCACCGGGAGTGCGCTGTCCATCCAGGCGCGGCGCTCGGTGCTGACCGTCGGCCCGTACCGCGTGATCAGCTCTCCGGGCCTGCTCGCGCTGGCCGGAGCAGGCGCGCTCGCCCTCGTCGGTGCGCTTGCCCTGCACTCATGTACCAGGCCGTGAGTGGTCCGGCGCCCGTCTCCGCCGGCTCTGTCCGAGTGGCATCCGGTGGGTCTACTCAGGCGTCCGGGACCGGAGCGCGCACGCGTTCAAGGTCAGGGACAGGCTTGCCGTGAGGCGCCGCGCGTAGGGGACGTGGAGGGATTCGTTCGGGCCGTGGGCGTTCGCGCCCGGGCCGAGCACTCCGCAGGCCAGGAACTGGGCCTCCGGGAACCGCCGGGCGAGGTTCCCCATCAGGGGGATCGTTCCGCCCTGCCCGACTCGCGCCACGTCCGCTCCGTCGAAGCAGGCCCGGCTCGCCGCGGACAGTGCCGCTTCGAGCCACGGCTGTTCGGCGGGCGCGTGCCAGCCGTCGGCGCGGACCCGGTCGGGTGTGAACCGGATCGACGTGCCGTACGGCGGGTCCGTCTCCAGGAGCCGACGGACCTCCGCGAGGGCCGTCACGCTGTCCACCGCCGGGGGAAGCCGCAGCGAGACCTTGACCCGGGTGTACGGGCGCAGCACGTTTCCCGCGGAGGCTGTCGGCGGCAGGCCGTCCGCCCCGGTGATCTCGAGGCTGGGGCGCCATGCCCTGTTGAGGAGCAGCTCCTCGGGGTCGGCGGTCACGGGCGTCGCGTCGCCGTGCCAGTCGAAACGGCCCCGGACCTGGTGGCCCAGGAGAGCCGCCGCCTCGCGGTTCTGGGTGAGGCGTTCCTCCGGTATCGCGCAGTGGAGCGCTTCAGGGCGCAGTGTCCCCGTCGCGCCGTCCTCCAGCCGGTCCAGCAGCTGGCGCAGCACCCGGAACGACGACGGCACCACGCCGCCCGCGTCCCCGGAGTGTGCGCCGTCGCCGAGGACGCGTATGTCGAGGGTCCCGCCGCAGGCTCCTCGCAGCGACGTGACCAGCCACAGCCGTTCGTAGTCGCCGGCGCCGGAGTCCAGGCAGACGACAAGGGCCACACCGCCGATACGCGGCGCGAGCCGCGCGAACCAGTGGTCGAGGTCGGGGCTGCCCGATTCCTCGCCTGCTTCGAACACGCCCACGCAGCGAGGGCGGGCCGCGCCCTGTTCGGCCAGCGCCCGCACCGCGGTCACCGCCGCGGGCAGTGCGTACCCGTCGTCCGCACCGCCGCGGCCGTACAGCCGGGTGCCGTCGAAGGCCGGTTCCCACGCGGTGCGGCCCCCGGTCCATCCGTCGCCCTCGGGCTGCTTGTCGAGGTGCCCGTAGAAGAGGACAGCCTCCTCGGCGTGCGTGCCCTCACCCGGGATCTCGAAGAAGAGCAGAGGCGTGCGTCCGGACGCGCGCAGGACCTCCACCCGCAGGCCGGGCAGCGGCACGTTCCGCAGCCACGCGGCCGCCGCGTCGACGGCCCGGTCGAGGTGGCCGTGGGCCTCCCAGTCGGGGTCGTACGCGGGGCTGACCGCCGGGACGCGGATGTGCTGCCGGACGAGGGGGAGCACCTCCGTCTCCCACTGGGCGTCACAGAAATCCCGTACGGGGCCGGCGCCGGCGACACCGGCCGGGGCCTGCTCAGGCATCGGCGAGGACCCGTGCGGCCGGGGCGAACCCGATGCCGAGCAGCTCCTCCACCGGCGCGTACACGTCGGGCATGTACATCGTCCGGGAGAGCAGGAGGTTCTCGGCCGGGGCGACCAGGACGCTGACCTGCTTGCCGACCTCGACGTGCGCCGATGCGAGCGGCTGCCCGTCCTCGTCGAACGTCGTGATCAGATCGGGGAACGAGGCACGGCGGACACCGTCGATGTCGAGCGCCATGTACTCGTTGACGATGTACAGGGTGGTGCGCGCCGCGTCGTCCAGGACCGCGACGCCGACGTCCAGGCCCTCGCGCTGCTCGCAGCGGTACTCCACCACCGTGCCGGTCACGGCGATCTCACCGCCGAGGTGCTGGGCGGCGCCGCGCACGCCGCCCGCCAGGAAGCGGCGGCCCAGCTCGATGGCGGAACCGATCGCGCCCGGCGCGCCGTTGCGCACCGCGTAGCCGACCTCGACGGGGTTGCGGGCCACGCCCACCCAGCCGCCCGCCTCGACGGAGGCGCGCCGGACCATGTTCGACGTGGCGTCCAGACGGCCGGAGACCGAGCCCTCGACGTACGCGTACGGCTTGCCGCCCGCGTAGCCCTGGGAGGAGAGGTAGCCCTCCTCCTGGTGCAGGCCCATCGCGCCCATCACGCTGGAGGGGTGGGCGCGGCCGTTGCAGGCCAGGTCGATGACGGGCAGGCCGGTCATCGCGGAGTGGAACCAGCCGTTGATGGTGGTCTCGGCGCCGTTCTCGTTCGTGTGGATCGCGACGAGCGGGCGCGGCAGGTCACGGCGGAGCAGCTCCAAGGCGCGCAGCAGGTGCGTGGGCAGCACCTGCGGGTCAGGCGCCGCGGGGGCGCCGACCAGGGCCACCGTCGCGGTCAGGTCGTCGGCCGCGAACTCGTCGGCCGACCACAGCTCCGGTATGCCGATCTGGAGGGCCAGTTCGGCGGTGCGCAGACCTCGCTCGACGAATCCGCCGCCGCCTCCGCCCAGTACGGCACCGCCGTACACGGCCGCGCGGATGTCGTCATGGGTCAACTGTCGCTTCACGGGGGTCTCCCAGGGTGGTTCTGTACAGAGGTGCGAGAGGAGGTGGAGGGTCCGGCTGCGTGGCCTACTCGGCGGCCTTGAACACGCCGCTGCCGAACGAGTAGAGGGCGTCACCGGCGATCGCGCCGCCGGCGAAGACCTCCAGGTCGTCCTTGGCCTTCGGGCCGAGGACGCGCGGGGCGAGGACGCGGACGGCGATGCCTGCGGCGACCATCCAGCCGGCCATCGGTGTGGTGATCAGCAGCCCGGTCGCCAGCAGGATGCCGAGCTGGCGCTTCGAGCCGCCGATCAGCTGCACGATCGCGCCGGGGATCGCCCACAGGGCGAGGTCCCGGGCGGTCTCCGCGGACGGGCCCGCCTTGATCGCGGCGACGTATGCGGCGTCGATCGGGGCGGTCTGCCCGTTGTCGAAGAACATCCGGTACGAGACCAGCACGACGACGATGGCGACGCCGAAGCCGATCATCGCGGCGATCAGCTGCTGACGGCGGCCCTCCAGCTCGAAGGCCGGGTCGGCGTTCTCGCCGCGCAGCAGATGGCCCGCCTTCAGGTCGTACCCCATGTCGGCGAAGGCCGGACCGGTCGCGGCGGTGAAGCCGGACAGCACGACGAGCGCCTCGGGCGGGAAGCCGATGAGGATGCCGAGCAGCAGCGTGATCAGGGCGATCGCGAAGGCGGGGAACCAGCCCGAGTGCATCGACGCGATGCCGACGAGCAGTTCGTGCAGGAACGCGGCGACCGAGGCGTACAGCAGGAAGCCGATCAGCATGCCGGGGCTCATGTGCGTGGCGGCGCCGGTGGCGAACGCCAGCAGGACCGAGATCACGAGGTAGGCGCCGAAGCCCAGCCGCATGGAGCGCCCCAGACGCCTGGCGCCTTCCTGCGCGCCGGCCGCGCCGGTCGCGGGGGTGTCGTCCGCCGGGTTGCGCCGGACCTTGACGACGGTGCGGCCCACCTGGATCAGGGCGACCAGGCCCGCCCCCATCATCATGCCGTGGGGCAGGTACATCCCGTTCAGGTCGAGGCCGAACAGCGGGTCGGCGTACTGGTTGAACAGCAGGCCGGCACCGAAGGCTGCCATGGCGCCGAACCCGCCGATCAGGGCCACGCCGAACGCCGACATCGGCAGCGTGAACGCGGCGCCGACCAGACCGGTCAGCAGGCCCAGGCCGAGCACCTTGGCGCGGCGGCCGCCCTCGTCGCCGGCCTTGATGGCCTGGGCGGCGGCGAGCCCGGGCGGCCAGGGGTTCTTCGCGGGGAAGGCCGGGGTGTCGTACATCCGGTAGAGCAGACAGGCATCGACCAGCATCGCGGCGGAGACCCCGATCAGCATCGGGATGATCATGTCGTCCATCCCGAACAGGAACGGGATGCCGATCGGCAGGAACAGGCTGTTCGCGGCGCCGAACGTGGCCGAGGAGATGCTGGTCTGCGCGAGGTTCTGGGCGTGCACCGAACGGAAGCCGCGGAACATGACGAGCGGTACGCGGGCCAGCGTCATCGCGGCCAGCGCGCCGATCAGCGAGGTGCTCGGGGTGACGCCGAGCGTGGCGAGCAGCTGTACGCCCACGATCGCGCCGAACACGCTGAGCACCACGGTGAGGATCAGATTGCCGGGGGCGAGGGCGCGGGGATGGCGTCGGACCTCACTCGCGGGGTGCGAGGTCTCTGCCTGGGGCGAGGCGTCAGTGCTCATGGGTCTTCGGTGCTCCCGTGCGGGTGGGCGCCTTGTCAGTCGCCTGGGAAAGTTCTAAAATATGGAACAGCATCTGAATATCTGGATCTCCTTGGATCATCCATACGGCTCATTCCGCCGTCAAGGGCTGAGCCGGGATTCTCGGAATGTGGGCGGTCCGGAGCCACGGACGAGGGGCGGTCAGGAGCACGCCCGGGTGCCCTTTACGATCGGACGACACGACTCGGGGGAGCTCCGGGAGACGGGGGAACGGTGAGCACACTCGCCAACGCGCGCGATGTCCTGCGGCTGATGGCGCGCCTGCAGCGCGACCTGACCGTGACGGACGTCGCGGGGGCTCTGGACCTGCCCAAGAGCTCCGTGTCCCGGACGCTCAGCATGATGGCCGACTACGGCTTCCTCGACCGCGATCCGACGAGCCGCGCCTACCGCCCCGGCGTGCTCGTCATGGAGGCCTCGTACCACTTCCGCGCCTCGCGCAGCACCGCCTCCCTCCTGGAGGAGGAGCTGGCCAGGCTGGTCGCCGACATCGGGTACACCGGATACGTGGACGTGCTCGACGGGCCGGAGTCGCTCGTGCTCCACATGCGGCTCGGCACGACCGGCGCCCTCCAGGCGTACACCCCGGCGGGCACGCGGGCACCGGCCTATGCCAGCTCCATGGGGCGGGCGCTGCTCGCCCGCCTCGACGACGCACAGGTCCTGCGGCTCGTCGACGCCCGCCTCGAACAGAGCACGGGCTCGGCGCCGCGGACCCCGGGTGAACTGACCGCGTGTCTGGCCCGGGTCCGTGCCGACGGCTGGGAGTCCTCGCGCGGCGAGTACGTACCGAACGTCGCCGGAGTCTCCGCCGCCGTACTCGACAGCGACACCGGACAGATCTTCGGCATAGGTGTGGCCCTGCCCGCGCCCGAGCTCGACGACGGGAACGCGGCCCGCTTCGGCCGGGCGGTACGGGACGCCGCTCTGCGTGTGGGCAAACGCATCGGCGACCCGTACTGGCTGCGGTACGCCGAGCCGGGCGCCGGCCGCTGAGTCGTTCTCAGCTCAGCAGAGGCCCGAGAACGGCCCCCACCACCGCTCCGGGCGTCAGGACCGGCGCCGTCACCCCGGCCGCGCGCAGCACCTGACGGTGTCGTGACCCGTAACCCATGCAGTCGAGCATCAGGGCGTCCGCGCCGGCCTCGAGGTGGGTACGAGCCGCCGCGCACAGGGCCAGGTCGTCCTCCGCGTAGGGCGACGCCGTCGTGAACAGGGGGGCCGGGGTGATCTCCCGCCACTTCTCACGAGCCTCGGCGACCTGCTCCGGCAGCGGTACGACGATCCCGACGCGGCTGCCCCGCAGTGCGGTGCCGACGTATCCCGTGACCAGGGCGTCCGGCTCGACGAGCCGCGCCCGCCGGGCCCGCAGGCCGGGGAACACGCCGGTGCACAGGAGCACCACCACATCGGCCCCCGCGTCCTCCGCCTGATCGACCAGGGGCTGTATCCCGGCCCCGACCGCCTCGGCGTCCAGGGTCACGGATGTGCCGTCGGCCAGTCGGCTCAGAAGGGTCGCGCGTCCCTCTGCCGCCCCGAAACGGAGCTCGGCCTCCCGGCGGGACAGCCCGTCGAGCACGCCGGCGTGCCGCACGCGCGCTGTCGCCGGCAGGTGCGCCTGGATTGCTTCCGACAGGTCTGGACGCGGGGACTGACCGATGGTCAGGAAGGTGAGGGTGTGCACGGCGCCTCCTCTCGAAAGGATTCCATATATTGGAACTTGGTTCCGAATAAAGGTAGCCCGGGTTGCCGCATCCGGGTAGGGGTGTCAGTGGCCGACGGAGGACGGCCGAACCGGCGCACGCCCCCGGCCGGGCATGCAGGAGAGGCTGCCGGTCTCCGGTCGGCAGCGTTCCTTGACACCACGTCGTTGCCGTACGGGACGGCGGCCGCAAGGTGATCGCCGCCCTGTCCCGGACGCGCCGCGGAAGCTACAGGCCCAAGCTCCGGGCGAAGCCCGAGAAGGTAGGCGCCGCGACCCGCCACCGGCACAGAAGGGGGTCCGTCCAGAAGTCGCTGCCGACGACGCGGGGGTCCGAGGGGTCGGTCCGGTAGTCGAGAGCCAAGGCGCCGTCATCACCAGGGTTGCGGGTGATGGCGATGAGCACTGCCTGTTCGACGTCGAGCCACGGGAGTTCGAGCGGGGCGGCGCCCCTGCTCCCGCGTGCCTGGCGGAAGAAGGCGGAGTGCGGATCGTCGGCGAACATGTCCATGGACCGGGACGCGTACGCCATCTGCCCGGGGTCGGACACGAAGCTCAGCGGGTCCTTGAACCACGGGATGACCTCGGCCAGCACCGCATCGCCCGGGTGACGCCAGAGTTCGCGATCGAGGAGGGACATCAGCGGGGCGGGCAGAACGAGTCCACGGACTGTCGAAGACGCCATGGCGAGCAGCTTCGCACGGTGGCCGCCTGGCGAGGCAACACCGGCCTGACCGGCCAAGTCGTCGCGGACGCACCCGTGGTCCTGTTCAGGCTTCCTCCGGGATTCCCACCCCCGGTCGATGGTGGCGGCTCGAGTGCTCCTCGTTCGTGATCACCCTCGGTTACTATGCTCATTCGTGCCGGAGGCCGGAAGTGCGGAGCGCAACGCCCGCGACGGACTGCCCGGGGGAGTGAAGGGATCGGGGTCCGGCCGACACTCCTCAGTTGCTCCCCGAGCCCGTCGACGGTGATTCCCACCGTTGTACCCCTCCAGGGTGTGCCGTGGAATGCAAGGATGAAGAGATGGATGGCCTGGGAAAGTGCTGACGGAAGTAATCGCAACTCGCTATGTCACGCCCTTGCGTGAGGGCGGATCGCTCCCCGGGATCGTCGAGGCCGACGACCTCGGCACGTATGTCATGAAGTTCACCGGAGCCGGGCAGGGGCGCAAGACCCTGGTCGCGGAGGTCATCTGCGGGGAGCTCGGCCGCAGGCTGGGGCTGCGGGTGCCGGAGCTGGTGACCATCCAGCTCGACCCCGTCATCGGGCTCGCCGAGCCCGACCAGGAGGTGCAGGAACTCCTCAAGGCCAGCGCGGGGCTGAACCTCGGGATGGACTACCTTCCCGGTTCGCTCGGATTCGACCCGCTCGCGTACGAGGTCGGCGCGGCGGAGGCCGGAAAGGTCGTCTGGTTCGACGCGCTGATCAACAACGTGGACCGTTCGTGGCGGAACCCCAACATGCTCGTCTGGCACGGTGACCCCTGGCTGATCGACCACGGGGCGACCATGATCTGGCACCACAACTGGCCGGGCGCGCAGGCCTCCGCGGCGAAGCCGTACAACGCCTCCGACCACGTCCTCGCACCGTTCGGGCCGGACATCGCCGCCGCGGCCGCCGAACTCGCCCCGCTGGTCACCGAAGAGCTGCTCACCGAGGTGACGGCGGAGGTGCCCGACGCGTGGCTGGCCGACGAGCCGGGGTTCGAGACCACGGACCAGTTGCGCCGTGCCTACGTGGAGCCGCTGCTGGCGCGCGCCGGAAGCATCCACGAGCGCATCGTCATGGACGGGCCCACCAGGACCCGGCCCTCCCAGGCCCCCGGATGGCTCACCGAACGCCTGGCCCCCCGGCCGCGCCCCACGGAGAAGGACCGCGACGCGCAGGCCGGCGCCGGGCGGGACAGCAAGGACGGTGGCCGATGAGCAAGCGCGATGTCTTCGAGTACGCGGTCCTGCGCGTCGTCCCCCGCGTCGAGCGCGGTGAGTGCTTCAACGCGGGTGTACTGGTCTACTGCCGGGCGAAGTCCTTCGTCGCGGCGCGCACCCATCTGGACGAGCGCAAGCTCAAGGCGCTGGACCCGCAGGCCGACGTACGCGGGGTGCAGGCCGCGCTGCGGGCGGTCGAGGGCGTCTGCGGCGGCGGCGAGGCGGCGGGCCAGGCCGCCGGTGACGACGCCGGCCGGCGCTTCCGCTGGCTGATCGCGCCGCGGTCCACGGTCGTCCAGCCGGGCGTCGTGCACAGCGGTCTGACCACGGACCCGGCCGCCGAGGTGGAGCGCCTGCTCGACCTGCTGGTGCGCTGATCCGGCACCGGAGCCGCCGCCCTGGCCGTACGGGTGGCGGCTCCGTCCGGTGTGACATGCGCCCGTGCCCCCGTGTGCCGTTGACACCGGGTGCCAGGGCTTCTAGCGTCTCGTCTGCTGAAGGTACTAAGCGGTTGCTCAGTTATCGGGAACTTCCTGACGTCCGCTGAGCCGCGATCCAAGGGCGAGGAGAACCAAGCATGTCCACCACCGAGCAGCGCGTCGCCATCGTGACGGGAGCGGCACGGGGCATCGGCGCCGCCACCGCCGTACGCCTGGCGGCCGAGGGCCGCGCCGTCGCCGTACTCGACCTCGACGAGGCGGCGTGCAAGGACACGGTCGAGAAGATCACCACCGCCGGGGGCAAGGCCCTCGCCGTCGGCTGCGACGTCTCGGACAGCGCCCAGGTGGAAGCGGCCGTCGCGCGCGTCGCCGCCGAGCTCGGCGCCCCGACGATCCTCGTCAACAACGCGGGCGTGCTCCGCGACAACCTGCTCTTCAAGATGAGCGAGTCCGACTGGGACCTCGTGATGAACGTCCACCTCAAGGGTGCGTTCCTGATGGCCAAGGCCGTCCAGTCGCACATGGTGGAGGCCAAGTTCGGCCGTATCGTCTCGCTCTCGTCCTCCTCGGCTCTGGGCAACCGGGGCCAGGCCAACTACTCCGCGGTCAAGGCCGGTCTCCAGGGCTTCACGAAGACGCTCGCCAAGGAGCTCGGCAAGTTCGGCGTGACCGCCAACGCCGTCGCCCCCGGTTTCATCGTCACCGAGATGACCGCCCAGACGGCCGCCCGGGTCGGCATGGGCTTCGAGGAGTTCCAGGCCGCCGCCGCGACGCAGATCCCGGTGCAGCGCGTGGGGCGTCCCGAGGACATCGCCAACGCGATCGCCTTCTTCACCGGCGAGGACGCGGGCTTCGTGTCCGGCCAGGTCATGTACGTCGCCGGCGGACCGCTCAACTGACCCCGGAAGGGCAACGGACACCATGACAGTGCAGGACAGTGGCAAGGTCGCGCTCATCACGGGCGCGAGCCGGGGCATCGGTTACGGCATCGCCGAGGCGCTCGTCGCCCGGGGTGACCGCGTCGTCATCACGGGACGCGGCGAGGACGCCCTGAAGGAGGCCGTCGAGAAGCTCGGCGCCGACCGGGCCGTCGGGATCGCGGGCAAGGCGCACGACGAGGCGCACCAGGCCGCGGCCGTCGAGCGTGCGATGGAGGCGTTCGGCCGGGTCGACTACCTGGTCAACAACGCCGGCACGAACCCCGTCTTCGGGCCGATGGCGGAGCTCGACCTCAACGTCGCCCGCAAGGTCTACGAGACCAACGTGATCTCGGCGCTCGGGTTCGCCCAGCAGACCTGGAAGGCGTGGCAGCGGGAGAACGGCGGGGCGATCGTCAACATCGCCTCGGTCGCCGGTGTCTCCGCCTCGCCGTTCATCGGTGCCTACGGCATGAGCAAGGCCGCCATGGTCAACCTGACCCTCCAGCTGGCGCACGAGTTCGCGCCGGTCGTGCGGGTCAACGCGATCGCCCCGGCCGTGGTGAAGACCAAGTTCGCCGAGGCGCTGTACGAGGGCCGGGAGGCCGAGGCCGCGGCCGCCTACCCCCTGGGCCGGCTCGGTGTCCCGCAGGACATCGGCGGTGCGGCGGCGTTCCTCACGTCGGCGCAGTCCGACTGGGTCACGGGGCAGACCCTCGTGGTCGACGGCGGTATTTTCCTGAACGCCGGCGTGGCCTGAGAGGGACTGCGCCAGTTTGGCCCTGATTGACGCAAGTGCCTCGCCGGGCCAGCGGATTGTTCCGGCGAGGCGCTGCGGTATGGTCTGCCGACCCAAGGCTGATCGAGGAGCGTGCACGTGTTCTACCGGGCCAGTCTGCAGACAGTTGCAGCCCTTGCTTCCCTTTCTCTGCTGACCGGCTGCGGCCTGTTGTCCGACAGCAGCTCGGAGACGGACCAGCGGATATCGGTCGGGACGACGAGCTCGCCCTCGACCCTGGATCCGGCCGCGGCGTGGGACGGCTCGTGGGAGCTGATGAGGAACGTCTTCCAGACCCTGGTGAGCTTCCCGACCGGCAGCACCAGCCCCGAGCCCGACGCGGCGCAGGAATGCCGGTTCACCGACGCCACGAGCATGGCCTACCGGTGCACCCTGCGATCCGGCCTGAAGTTCTCCAACGGCGAGAAGATCGACGCCGAGACCGTGAAGTACTCCATCGACCGGATCTCGAAGATCAAGGTCAAGGGCGGCCCGGCCGGCCTCCTCGGGTCTCTCGACCGGGTGGAGACCAAGGGCGAGGACACGGTCATCTTCCACCTCGCCAAGGCGGACGCGACCTTCCCGTTCATCCTGGCCACACCCGCGATGTCGATCGTTCCCCCCGGTGAGTACCCGGCGGACAGCATCCGGGACGACGGCAAGGTCACCGGTTCGGGGCCGTACGTCCTGGACTCGTACGAGCCCGGCAAGCAGGCCGAACTGACGAAGAACCCCGGCTACAAGGGGTTCGCGGACCGGAAGAACACCGCGGTCACGATCCGCTACTTCGACGACTCCGCCCCCATGGTGGAGGCGTTGAAGAAGAAGGAGATCGACGCCACCTACCGAGGCCTGACCGCCGAGGAGGTCATCGGTCTCGAGGACAACAAGAAGGACAACAACGGTCTGCAGATCGTCGAGTCCGTCGGCGCCGACATCCGCTTCCTCGTCTTCAACCCCAAGGACCCCGCCTCGGGGAAGCTCGCCGTCCGGCAGGCCATCGCCCAGGTGGTGGACCGTGACGCGCTCGTCGCCAAGGTCTACCGGGGCACCGCCGAACCGCTCTACTCCATGGTCCCGAAGGGCATCGCCGGCCACACCACCAGCTTCTTCGACTCCTTCGGCGACCCCGATCCGGCCAAGGCGAGGGCGATCCTCTCCGACGCGGGGATCACCACGCCCGTCAAGATGACCTTCTGGTACACCACGGACCGCTACGGCTCCTCCACCGCTCCGGAGTTCGCCGAGCTGAAGCGCCAGCTCGAGGCGTCCGGCCTGTTCCGGATCACCCTCAAGAGCGCGCCCTGGAAGTCCTTCCAGGAGGGCTTCACCCAGGGCGAGTACCCGGTCTTCGGGCGTGGCTGGTTCCCCGACTTCCCGGACCCGGACAACTTCATCGCTCCCTTCGTGGGCCAGGAGAGCGTCACCGGCACCCCCTACCTGACCGACGAGATCACCCAGGAGCTGCTGCCGTCCTCCCGCAAGGAGAGCGACCGCGGTGCCGTCTCCGATCAGTTCAAGCGGGCCCAGGAGATCCTCGTCAAGGACGTGCGGCTGCTGCCCCTGTGGCAGGGCAAGCTCTACGTGGCGGCCGGTGAGGACATCGGCGGCGGCGAGCGCGCGCTCGACCCGCAGACGGTCATGCAGATGTGGGAGCTGTACCGCAAGACCAGCTGGTAGGAAGGTGGCGGCGGGAGCGGCGGTTCCGTTGTCAGTGGCCCCCGGTAGGTTCTGTGACGAAGAACCGATCGCTTACCGGAGGTTGTGCACGTGACCGACACCGACCTGCTGCCCGAGTCCTGGCGCGGCGTCCTCGGCGAAGAGCTGCAGAAGCCCTACTTCAAGGAGCTCACCGACTTCGTCGAGGAGGAGCGGGCCAGGGGACCGGTGTACCCGCCGCGCGATCAGGTCTTCGCCGCGCTGGAGGCCACGCCGTACGACCGGGTGAAGGTCCTCGTCCTGGGCCAGGACCCCTACCACGGCGAGGGTCAGGGCCACGGCCTGTGCTTCTCGGTCAGGCCGGGTGTCAGGACACCCCCCTCCCTGCGCAACATCTACAAGGAGATGAACGACGAGCTCGGCCTGCCGGTCCCGGACAACGGGTATCTGATGCCGTGGGCCGAGCAGGGCGTCCTCCTGCTCAACGCGGTGCTCACGGTCCGCGCCGGCGAGGCCAACTCGCACAAGGCCAAGGGCTGGGAGAAGGTCACCGACGCGGTCATCCGCGCGGTGGCCGAGCGCCCCGACCCGGCCGTCTTCGTCCTCTGGGGCAACTACGCCCAGAAGAAGATCCCGCTGATCGACCAGGACCGCCATGTGGTGGTCAAGGGCGCGCACCCGTCCCCGCTCTCCGCCAAGAAGTGGTTCGGCTCCCGCCCCTTCACCCAGATCAACGAGGCCGTCGCGGCGCAGGGCCACGAGCCCATCGACTGGCGGATCCCGGACCTGGGCCGGGAGGTGGCACGGCCGGCCGCCGGGGCCCGCGCCTGAGCCGGATTGCCGGTGGCTGCGGCTAGCGTCGGAGCCACCGGAACAGGCCGGACGTGGATCAGGGAGACCTCTGACGTGGAGCAGCGGGAAGTGCCGGGGGACGTCGTCATGACCAGGATCGGTCAGGCGATCATGCTGCTCCACGCAGGGGACCGTGAAGAGGCCAGGAATCGGTTCGGGGTCATCTGGTCGGAGATCGGCGAGTCCGGCGAAGCCCTGCACCGCTGCACCCTCGCGCACTACATGGCGGACACCCAGGACGACCTCGAGGACGAACTCGCCTGGGATCTGAAGGCGTTGAAGGCTGCCGAAAGCCTGGCGGGGGAGGCGGCCGTGGAACGGGCAGCACCGCACCGGGACGCCGGTGCGGTGCGGGCCTTCTTCCCCTCGCTGCATCTCAATCTGGCGGCGGACTACCTGAAGCTGCGGCGCTTCGGGGCGGCCCGCATCCATCTGGACCGGGCCTGGGACGCCGCCGGGGTCGTGGAGGGTGACGGGTACGGCGGCGCTGTCCGCGACGGCATCAGGCGGATGGAGCAGCGTCTGCGGCGGAGCGTGGCAGGGGAGTGAAACGGACCGGCCCCCGCAGTGTGCCACCGGTCATTCGCCGGTGGCGCCGTCGATCC
Source organism: Streptomyces sp. NBC_01460 (assembly GCF_036227405.1). Classification (NCBI taxonomy): domain Bacteria; kingdom Bacillati; phylum Actinomycetota; class Actinomycetes; order Kitasatosporales; family Streptomycetaceae; genus Streptomyces; species Streptomyces sp. NBC_01460. The sequence continues at coordinate 1,206,196 of NZ_CP109473.1, read as the reverse complement.
GCTCCCTCACCAGGTCCGCGTGCCCGTTGTGCCGGGCGTACTCCTCGATCATGTGCGTGTAGATCCAGCGGAGGCTGAAGGGCTTGCCCTCCTTGCTCACACCGACGGACGGGCTGTCGAGTTCGAACCTCGCCGCGTTGGCCCGGGCCTTCTCGATCTCCGCCTGCCAGGTGGTCCTGGCCTCCTCCCAGGTGTCCGCCTCGGTGAGGTGGAACTCGCCGTCCGGATCCTCGTCCGTCCCGTAGATCAGGGGGAGCTCCTCACCGGCGAGCACCTCCCGGAACCAGCCGCGCTCGTTCTCGGCGAGGTGCCGTACGAGGCCGAGGAGGGTGAATTCCGACGGAGGCACGGAGGCCTCGCGCAGCTGGGCGTCGGTCAGGCCCTCGCACTTCATGGCCAGGGTCGCGCGGTGGTAGTCCAGCCACCCCTCGAGCATCTGCCGCTCGGCCGCGTCGAGCGCGGGTTCGGACCGTTCCGGTGCGGTGGTCTCTTCTGTGGTCATCGGGCCATCCTGGCGCACTGATGATCACCAGGCCATCGCTTTCCGGCTCCCCGGTCAGCGGCTGCCGAGCATCCCCCGCACCAACTCGGTGCAGCTCCTGCACAGTTCTGCCTCGGTAGGCACGGCCCGGTGGTAGGAACCCGCGGCGCAGGCGAACATCATGCCTTCCGCCCAGGCCACGACCGAGAGCGCGTGGCGTTCCGGTTCGGCCGATCCGGCCGTGGTCATCAGTGCCACCAGCGGCGCGCGGAACCGTTCGCCCGCACTGTCGTAGAACGCCCGCAGACCGGGCCGCCGGGTGGCCTCCAGGGCCAGTTCGTACCGGCAGACCAGGAGCTCGGTGCCGCTGGTCAGATACCGGTGCAGGGCGCGCGCCAGCCCCACTGCGACCTGCCCCGGATCGCCGCTCACCAGCCATTCCCCGGGCGCGAGCACCTGGGCCTCCCGCTCGGCGAGCCGGCGTACGGCCGCTTCCAGCAGGGCCTCCCGGGTGCGGGCGTGGTTCGACGTCGAGCCCTGGGGGAGCCCGGCCCGCTCGTCGACCCCCCGGTGGGTCAGGCCCCTCATCCCGCGCTCGGCCAGAAGGGCGAGTGCGGAATCGGCGATCAGGTCGGTGCGGGAAAGGGGCGGCGGCCCGGACGGGGTGGCGTGCGTGGAGGCGGAACGTGGGGACATGGGGTCAATCTACCTCCTCTACTACACCTGTAGTACGGTGGAGCTCGCGTACTACAGGTGTAGTTCCAAGAGGGAGTTCAGTCATGACGACGTCCCATGCGGTGGTCATCGGGAGCGGAATCGGCGGGCTCACGGCCGCCGTGGCCCTGTACCGGAGAGGCTGGGAGGTCACGGTGCTGGAGCGCTCCCCCTCGCTGGAGCCCATCGGCGCGGGCATCAGCCTCGCCCCCAACTCCCAGCGCGCCCTCGATGTGATCGGTCTCGGCGACGCGGTCAGGGACCTCGCCGCCTGGCAGGGCGACGGAGGCATGCGCACACCGTCCGGGCGCTGGCTCGCCCGCACCGACAGCGCCGACGCGGCCGCGCGGTTCGGGGGGCCGCTCGTCCTGCTGCCCCGCTCGGCGCTCGTCGAGCTGCTCCGCGCCGGACTCCCGGGGGAGGCGGTACGGACAGGCACGTCGGCGCTGCTCGTGGACGCGGGCCACGCGGGCGGGCGCCGGGCCGTGGTCAGGACGCCCTCCGGGGACATCGAGGCCGATCTCGTGGTCGGCGCCGACGGGATCCGTTCCGGAGTCCGCGCCGCGCTCTTCCCCCGCCACCCAGGGCCGTCGTACAGCGGTTTCACCACGTGGCGTGTCCTCGCCCCCGCTCCCGAAAGGCCGTTCCCCTCGCACGAGACATGGGGCCGGGGGTCGCTGTGGGGCAGCCATCCGATGAAGGACGGCCGGATCTACGCGTACGCCGCCGCCACGGCCCCGGCCGGAGCGCGGGCCGCCGACGACGAGAAGGCCGAGCTGCTGCGCAGGTTCGGGGACTGGCACCACCCGGTACCGGAGATCATCGAAGCCGTCGAGCCCGGTCAGGTCCTGCGCCATGACGTGCACCAGATGACCGTTCCCCTGCCGGCCTTCCACGGGGGCCGCACGGTGCTCGTCGGTGACGCCGCGCACGCCATGGCCCCCACGCTGGGCCAGGGCGGCAACCAGGCCATCGAGGACGCGGTCGTGCTCGCCCACCACATGGCGCCGGAGGCGGACCAGAGGGCGGCGGCCGCCGCCTACAGCGCGGACCGGCAGCCCCGCACCACCGCCATCGTCCGCAAGGCGGCGCGGGTCTCCCGGATGATGCAGCTCTCCTCCCGCCCCGCGGTGACCCTCCGCGCCGGGCTGATGTCCGCGGCCTCCCGTCTGGGGCCGGGGCTCGTCCTGCGCGCGTTCGACGGCATCGCCGACTGGGAGCCGCCGCGGCGCACGTATGCTGCCGGGACCAGGGAAGGACAGCGGACACGGCCGTGACAAGGCCCTGGTCGAAGCGACAGGGAGAACCTCGTGAAGGTCGGCTGCATCGGACTCGGCGACATCGCGCAGAAGGCGTATCTGCCGGTACTGACGACCCTGCCCGGTGTGGAGCTGCACCTGCAGACCCGCACCCCGGCCACGCTGGCCGCCGTGGCCGGGGCCCACCGGATCCCCGCGGCGCAGTGCCACGAGGATCTCGACTCGCTCCTGGCCCAGGGTCTGGACGCCGCCTTCGTGCACGCGCCGACCGCCGCGCACGCGGAGATCGTCGGGCGGCTGCTGGAAGCGGGCGTCCCCACCTATGTCGACAAGCCGCTCTCCTACGAACTCGCCGAATCCGAGCGGCTGGTGGCCCTCGCCGAGGAGCGTGGGATCACCCTCGCGGTCGGCTTCAACCGCAGGCTCGCCCCGTCGTACGCGCAGTGCGCGGAGCACCCGCGCGAGCTGATCCTCCTGCAGAAGAACCGGGTGGGACTGCCCGAGGACCCGCGCACCATGGTCCTCGACGACTTCATCCACGTCGTCGACACTTTGCGCTTCCTCGTCCCCGGGCCCGTGTCGAACGTCGTCGTGCGCGCGCGGATCGTCGAAGGGCTGATGCACCACGTGGTGCTCCAGCTGTCGGGCGACGGGTTCACCGCCATCGGCATGATGAACCGGCTCAACGGGTCGACCGAGGAGATCCTCGAGGTCTCGGGGCAGGACAGCAAGCGGCAGGTGCTCAACCTCTCGGACGTCGTCGACCACAAGGGCCAGCCGACCCTGCGGCGACGCGGGGACTGGGTCCCGGTCGCCCGTCAGCGCGGGATCGAACAGAGCGTGCTGTCCTTCCTGGACGCGGTCCGGGCGGGAGAGGTGCTCAGCGCCCGGGACGCTCTGGAGACCCACCGGCTGTGCGAGCGGGTCCTCCGGGACGCGTCGGAGCAGGCGTCCTGAGGGCCCGCAGGCCTGCGGCCCCGAAGAAGACGGCCAGCACGGCCAACGCGCCGTACACCGGCCAGGCGCCCAGCCGGACGTAGAGGGTGGTCCCCCGGGCGAGCGGTACGTCGAAGACGGAGGCCTCACTCGCGTCCGTCCCGAGAGGCGCTCCCACCCGCTCGCCGTGCGGGCCGTACACCGCGCTGACGCCCGTGAGCGTGGCGTGCACCATCGGGCGGCCCGACTCGGCGGCCCGCAGCGCCCCCAGCGAGGCGTGCTGCTCCGGGGCCCAACTGTGCTGGAACGTCGAGGTGGACGACTGGGCGACGAGCACCTGGGCACCCTCCTTCGCCAGGTGCCTGCTCATGTCCGGGAACGCCGACTCGAAGCAGACCAGGGGGCCCACCCGCAGCCCGTCCGGGAGATCCATCACCACCGGGCTGCTGCCCCGCAGCCGGTCCTCGCCCGCCGCCTTGCCCACCGACGTCGCCCATCCGAGCAGGGATCGCGCCGGGACGTACTCACCGAACGGCACCAGGCGCATCTTGTCGTAGCGGTCACCGGTCGGGCCGTCCGGGCCCACCAGGACCGCCGACTTGAAGATCCCGGAGCGGTCAGGACCGTCCGTGCGCCGCGCGTCCATGTTGACCAGCACGTCGGCTCCGACCAGACGCGACAGCGCGGTGATCCGGTCCGCAGTCCGGGGGCTCCGGGACAGATCCACGCCCACACTGCTCTCGCCCCACACGACCAGGTCCACGTCCTGGCCCGCCAGACCTCGGGTCAGCTCCTCGCTCCGCGCGAAGCGGCGCTCGACGCTGCCGGGTCCGTCGACCACGCCGGGCTGCACGACGGCGATACGCACCGAGCCGGTCTCCTCGGGCCGCGGCGCCCACACCGCCGTCGCGCCGACACCCACCGCGCCCACCACCAGGCACACGGCCACGGCCCGGCGGGCCGCCGGTACGCCGATCAGCAGGGCTACCAGGGTGTTCACGGCCACCACACCGAGGCTGACCAGCCATACACCGCCGACGGAGGCGGTACGCAACGCGAGCGGGACGTCCCACTGGCTCGCCCCCAGCAGCCCCCAGGGCCCGCCGAGGCCTTCCCAGGAGCGGACGAGCTCGATCATCAGCCATCCGGACGGCACCACGGCGACGGCGACGACGGAGAGCGGGACGGACGGTGATCCGCCGAGCAGCCGGGCCACCAGGACGCCCCAGGGCGCCCACAGAAGTCCGAGGAGTGCCGCGAGCAGGAGGATGAACACGTGCAGACTCGGCATCAGCCAGTGGTGCACGGCGAGCATGAAGCCCGTTCCTCCGAGCCAGCCGTCGACGGCCGCGCGCCGCGCCGTGCCCGACGACCGGATCAGCAGAAGCCAGGGCACCAGGGCGACGTACGCGAACCACCGGAGCGACGGGGCGGGAAACGCGAGGGCCGGCAGCGCGCCCGCGCACAGCGCCGCTGCGCCGCGCCCGGTCCGGGATGCCAGCAGCCGTTCGTACGGCCGTGCGCCGCCGTCCTCGGCCGCGTCGTCGGGAATCCGCCCGCCCCGCATCGGCATGCGTGTCCTCCTCGCCGGTCGTCCGCCTGATCCCAGTGTGGTCCAGAAGATCAGGAGCGCACAGGGGGCGTGCCGCGGCCACCGGGCGCGTGCCTCCGGATCCGGCGCCGGCTCAACCGGCGTCCGTGGGCGCGCACCGCCAGGTCTCGTGCGCGATGAGCCTCCGGATCCGCCAGCCCGTGTCCGTCCGCCTCAGCTCGAACTCGTACCGGCCGCCGGTGAGGAAGACCGGAGCGGCCGCGCCGTCGTCGGCGGGCGCCGGGCCCGTGGGGCGCAGGTAGTCGGCCCGCACCCGCGCGTGGTCCCCCGGATAGCCGCCCAGGTCCTCGAGGTCCAGCCGCCGGTTGACGACCAGGTGCTGACGGACCGGGAGCAGCCGCAGGCTCTCCGCCAGCCACCGCACCCCCTCGGCGGCGGAGGACTCGGCCCCGCCCGCCCCGCGGTGGTCGGCACGTCCGTCGGGCGTGAACAGGGCGGTGCAGGCATCCCACGCGCCCTCGTCCACCGCCACGGCGTAGTCGGTGATCACTGCATCGATGGAGAGCCGGTCCATCACGGTCGCGAGAGCCACACGCTGTGTCATCGCCCAAGTCTCCGCCGGTGGAACCGGCACGCCAAGGGCCGCGCACGGTCCGCGGCTCCCGGTCCCGGCCTCAGGTGGGTACGACGGCCACCGGGCCGAGGGCGTGCGTCACCGTCGTCAGCGCGACGGGGGAGAGGCCGAGACCGAGGGACTCGCCGCCCCTGCGCCGGCCGACGACCGTCAGGGCGGCGGTGGCCGACGCCGTGACCAGCGTGCGTGACGCCGAGCCCCGGACCGGTTCGCGCACGACCTCGACCCCCGGATACGTCTCGCGCCGGCCCGCGGTGAGTTCGGCGAGGGCCCGGTCGGCCGCGTCCGCCGCCGCCCCGCTGTCGAACACCGGGCCGCCGGACAGCATCGACGAGAACATCGTCCATCCGTGCACGAGCCTCAGCCGCGCCCCCGGCCTGGAGGCCGCGGCCTCGAAGGCGAAATCGAGGACCTCTCCACCGCTGTCGTCGGCGGCCACCCCGACGACGACGTCCGGGAAGGCGTCCGCCCGCTCCGCCTCGCTCTCGTCCGTCCGGCCGGTGTGGACGACGACGACCGGACACCGCGCCATCGACGCCGTTGCCAGGCTGTTGGAGCCGATCATCAGCGAGCGGAATCCGCCGAGGCCGCGGGATCCGACGACCACCGTCGAGGCGTCACGGCTGAGGGAGGTCAGCGCCGCCGAGGGGAAGTCCAGCGGCGCCAGGGTCGAGGTGGGCAGCCCCGGGGCGGCCCGGGAGGCCCGGAGTACGGCCTGCGCGAGCAGCTCCTCGGACGAGCGCACCCCCTCCTGCTCGGCCCGCCGGGCCTGCGGCCGGACATGCACGACCAGCAGCGGCAGACCGCGGCGCACGGCCTCCCCGACGGCCCAGTCGAGCGCCTCCCAACTGTGCGCGGAACCGTCCACCCCGGCGATCACGGGAAGGTCTCGGGCGGTCATACGGGCCTCCAGGGCGGTCGGTGGACTTCCCCGGCCGGGGAAGGATGCCCGGAATGGCGATTATCGCCCGATTGCGCATCCGTGGCCCGCGGGCCTCACCGGCGTACGCAGGCCGCTGTGCAGGGGACGTAACCACGCTTGATCGTCCGGCGTGACACCCGGGAAACGGACGTTTCGTACCGTCGCGGTGTCAGCGTTCCCCCAGGAGAGGCCGTCCATGACCGTGCCGAATGCGCAGCCGGACACTCCCGACCGGGTGCGGACGGTCTGCTCGTACTGCGGTGTCGGCTGCGGCATGGTCCTCGACATCGGCGGGGGACCCGACGGGCGGCGCACCGTCCTGAAGGCCACGGGCGACAAGGAGCACCCCGCGAACCGCGGGAGGCTCTGCACCAAGGGGGCGACGAGCGCCGACATGCTCGCCGCTCCCGGCCGGCTGACGACGGCCCTGGTGCGGGCCGACCGCAGCGAGGAGCCGGTGCCGTCGCCCATGGACGCCGCCGTCAAGGAGACCGCGCGCAGGCTGCGGGCGGTCGTCGACGAGCACGGGCCCGACGCGCTCGCCCTCTACGTCTCGGGGCAGATGACGCTGGAGGCGCAGTACCTCGCCAACAAGCTGGCCAAGGGCTTCGTCCGCACCAGCTGGATCGAGTCGAACTCCCGGCTCTGCATGGCGAGCGCGGGCAGCGGCTACAAGCTCTCGCTCGGAGCGGACGGACCGCCCGGGTCGTACGAGGACTTCGAGCACGCCGACACCTTCTTCGTCGTCGGCTCGAACATGGCGGACTGCCACCCCATCCTCTTCCTCCGCCTCATGGAGCGGGTGAAGGCCGGTGCCAGGCTCATCGTGGTCGACCCCCGGCGCAACGCCACCGCGGAGAAGGCCGACCTCTTCCTGCAGATACGTCCCGGCACCGACCTGGCGTTGCTCAACGGCCTGATGCACCTCCTCGTGGAGAACGGCCACACCGACCCCGACTTCATCGCGGAGCACACCGAGGGCTGGGAGGCGATGCCCGACTTCCTGCGGGACTACACCCCCGCCGCGGTCGCCCGGACCACCGGCATCCCGGAGGCGGACATCCGCCTGGCCGCCCGCTGGATCGGTGAGGCCGGGGAGTGGATGAGCTGCTGGACCATGGGACTCAACCAGAGCACCCACGGCACGTGGAACACCAACGCCCTGATCAACCTCCACCTGGCCACCGGAGCCGTCTGCCGCCCGGGCAGCGGCCCCTTCTCGCTCACCGGCCAGCCCAACGCCATGGGTGGCCGCGAGATGGGCTACATGGGCCCTGGCCTGCCCGGCCAGCGCGGCCTGCAGTCCGACGACGACCGCGCCTTCGTCGAGGAGCTGTGGGACCTCGCGCCCGGGACCCTGCGCACGGACGCGGCGGGCGCCGGGACCGTCGACATGTTCCGGCGGATGTCCGAGGGCGAGATCAAGGCCTGCTGGATCATCTGCACCAACCCGGTGGCGTCCGTGGCCAACCGGCGCACCGTCATCGAGGGACTCGAGGCGGCGGAGTTCGTCGTCACCCAGGACGTGTTCGCCGACACCGAGACCAACGCGTACGCCGATGTCGCCCTGCCCGCCGCGCTCTGGGGCGAGGCCGAAGGCGTCATGATCAACTCGGAGCGGAACCTCACGCTGGCACGGCAGGCCGCCGATCCGCCGGGGGAGGCCTGGCCGGACTGGCGGATCATCGCGCGGATCGCCTGCGAGATGGGGTACGAAGAGGCCTTCGGCTACGGCAGCGCCGAGGAGATCTTCGAGGAGATCAAGCGGGCCCACAATCCCAAGACCGGCTACGACCTGCGCGGAGTCAGCTACGAGCGACTGCGGCGCACCCCCGTCCAGTGGCCCAGCGCCTCCCCCGAGGGTCCCGACCGCAACCCGGTGCGCTACCTCAACGACGGCGTCAGCCAGACCCTGACCGTGCGGCCCGACGGGAGCGTGCCCCGGCTGTCCTTCCCCACGGCGAGCGGCCGAGCGGTGTTCTTCGCCCGCCCGCACCTGCCGGCGGCCGAGATGCCCGACGAGGACTTCCCCTTCGTGCTCAACACCGGCCGGCTGCAGCACCAGTGGCACACCCTGACGAAGACCGGGAAGGTCGCCAAGCTCAACAAGCTGAACCCCGGCCCCTTCGTGGAGATCAACCCGCAGGACGCGGCGGCCCTCTCGATCGCGGAGGGCGACTCCGTCGAGGTCGCCTCACGCCGCGGCCGGGCCGTGCTCCCGGCCGTCGTGACCGACCGGGTGCGTGCCGGGGACTGCTTCGCTCCGTTCCACTGGAACGACCTCTTCGGTGAGTACCTGAGCGTGAACGCCGTCACCAACGACGCGGTCGACCCGGTCTCCTTCCAGCCCGAGTTCAAGGTCTGCGCCGTGACGCTGCAGAAGGTCGCCGCGGTCGTACCCGCACCGGCCCCGGCCGTCCCGGCGCTCTCCGGCGCCCCCGCCGTCCCGGCACTCGCGGTAGCGCCCGCCGCCCTCGCCGGGGTGTTCGGGATCGCGGACACCGCCCCGCCCGTCCTGGCGGAACACGAGCGGCGCTATCTGTCCGGCTTCCTCGCGGGGATCGGCACGGGGACCGGCGGCACGCCCGTACTCCCGGCACACGCGCCGTTCGCGCCGGACCACGCCCTCTGGGTCAACGGGGTACTGGCCGGCATGTTCTCCCGTCTTACGGCGGACGGGGTCGGGGAGCCGGCGGGGACCGCACCGGCCTCCGACGCGGCCTCCTCCGCGCCCGCCGGCCGGCAAGTCGTGGTCCTCTGGGCGTCCCAGACCGGCAACGCCGAGGAGGTCGCCGCGGCGGCGGCGCGCCGGCTGACCGACGAAGGGCGCACGGCGACGCTCCTAGGGATGGACGACAGCCCTCTGGAGAACATCCCGCGCACCGCCGACCTGCTCGTCGTCACCAGCACCTTCGGCGACGGGGACGCGCCGGACAACGGCTCCGGGTTCTGGGAGTCGCTCAACGCGCCCGACACGCCCCGGCTGGACGGCGTGCGGTACGCCGTGCTGGCCCTCGGCGACTCCTCGTACGACGACTTCTGCGGGCACGGCAGGCGGCTCGACGAACGCTTCGGGGAGCTGGGCGCCGTGCGGCTCGTCCCCCGTACGGACTGCGAACCGGACTACGAGGAGCCGGCCGGGCAGTGGCTCGACGAGGTGTTCGCGGCCCTGGGCACCACGGCCGGGCCGACGGCCCCGCCCGTCGCCGTCCCCGGACCCGTCCCACCGTCCGCCTCCGCCCCCTCCACCACGGGCCGTTCGGCCAGGACGGCGACCGGACGCCTCGTGGGCAACAAGCTGCTCAGTCTCCCCGGAGCGGCCAAGGAGGTGCGGCAGTTCACCTTCGACACGCGGGACAGTCCTGTGCCCCTCACCTACGAGGCGGGTGACGCACTCGGTGTGGAGGCCCTCAACTGCCCCGCACTCGTCGCGGAATGGCTGGCCGTCACAGGACTGGACCCCGCGGACCCCGTCGATGTGCCGAGCGCCGGCACCGTGCCCCTGGGCGAAGCCCTCCACCGCCACCTGGACATCGCCCGGATCACCCCCGCGCTCCTGCGCCTGGTCGCCGAGCGCACCCATGACCGGACCCTCAAGAAGCTGCTGCGCCCGGACAACAAGGGCGAACTCGCGCAGTGGACCTGGGGCAGGCAGGCGGTCGACGTCATCGCCGAACATTCCGCCCGGGCCACCGCCGCCGAGTGGACCGAGGCCCTCACCCGTCTCCGGCCCAGGCTCTACTCCATATCCTCCAGCCCTCGCACCGACCCCGGCCTCGTGCGGCTCACGGTCTCCGTCGTCCGCTACGAGAACCGTCACGGCGCCGTCCGTAAGGGGGTGGCCTCCACCTTCCTCGCCGACGCGGAGGAGGGCCACCCCGTCCCCGTCTTCGTCCAGCACGCCCCGCACTTCCGCCCGCCGGCCGATCCGTCGATCCCCATGGTGATGGTCGGCCCCGGCACCGGAGTCGCCCCGTTCGTCGGGTTCCTCGACGAACGGAGGGCTCTCGGCCACCGGGCAGCCAACTGGCTGTTCTTCGGCGAGCAGCGCAGGGCGAGCGACTTCTACTACCAGGAGGAGCTCGACTCACTGCGCCGTGAAGGCACCCTGACCCGCCTGGACACCGCGTTCTCCCGGGACCAGCGGGCCAAGGTCTACGTCCAGGACCGGATGCGGGAGCACGGAGCCCAGCTGTGGTCCTGGCTCCAGGAGGGCGCCCACTTCTACGTCTGCGGCGACGCCTCCCGGATGGCGAAGGACGTGGACCGGACCCTGCGCGACATCGCCGTGGCCCACGGAGGACTCCAGGAGGACGCCGCCGCCGCGTACGTCAAGCAGTTGGCCGCGGACAAGCGGTACGTACGCGACGTGTACTGAGCTCAGCTCCCGGAGACGGCGGAGGCGAAGGCCGGGAGGTACGCGGACGCGTGCCCCTCGGCCGTCGGATGGACGTTCGTGCTGCTGATCCAGGCGTCACCGGTGCAGATCTCGTGCCCGGCGAAGGCCGGCCGGCCGTCCGCGAAGGCGAATCCGGCCGCCCGGGCACGGTCCGCGATGGTCTCGTTGAGCAGGTCCGAGCCGTCGTTGATCGCCGAGCGCTTGGCGGAGCTGAGCCCGCCGAGGCAGAGGCCGCCCTCCTTGTAGAGGTGCGGGTAGCCGATGATCACGACCTCGGCACGGGGCGCGCGGGCGCGGACGGTCGCGTAGAGGCCGTCCAGCTCACCCGGCAGCTCGTTCACCACGTACTCCCCGGCCGTCTTCAGGGCCCGCTCGCAGGCCGACTGGGTGGAGTACTGACAGCTGAGCATGGTCGAGGCGAACCCGGAGTCGTTGCCCCCGATGCTCAGGCTCACCAGGGTGGTCTCCTCGCCCAGTTCCCCCACCTGGCTGCTCAGCACGTCGGGGATCTTCGCACCGCCGCACGCGGCGAAGGCGAACGAGGCCGGGTCGTTGGCATCGGCCCAGAGCGCGGGATAGGCGTTGCGGCTCCGCGTGCACGCGACGTCGGAGTAGCTGCCGGCGCCGGTGCCGGAGGCGTACGAGTCACCGAGGGCCACGTAGTTCACCTCGGACACCGCCGCGGCCGGAGCGGCGGAGGCGGGGACGGCGACCGAGGCGAGGGCGAGGGCCAGTACTGCGGCACAGGCCGTGCGGGGCAGGGACATGGGGTTCTCCGTGAGGTGGGAGCGAAGGGAGCGCGGGAGTGACGAGCGGTGGTCCACGGCCGTCGTGTGAGACCGACGGCCGTGGACCACGCCCAACCTCCCGCGCCCACGCCCGCACGTCATCGGCGAAATGACTGACTCCCGGACCAGGACGGTCCGGGAGTCAGGCGAGGCAGGGTCCTTCTCAGCCCGCGGACTCGCCCGCGTGGGGGCTCAGCACACCGGCGCCGACCAGGATGAACAGCACGATGCCCAGGATCACGCGGTAGATCACGAACGGCATGAAGCTCTTCGTGGTGATGAACTTCATGAACCACGCGATGACCGCGTACCCGACCCCGAACGCGATGACCGTGGCGAAGATCGTCGGGCCCCAGGAGACGTGTCCCTCGCCCGCGTCCTTCAGCTCGAACGCTCCCGATGCCAGCACCGCAGGGATCGCCAGGAGGAAGGAGTAGCGGGCCGCCGCCTCGCGGGTGTACCCCATGAGCAGACCACCGCTGATCGTGGCACCCGAGCGGGAGACACCCGGGATCAGGGCCATCGCCTGGCAGAACCCGAAGATCAGACCGTCCCTGACACCCAGTTCCTTGAGTGACTTGCGCTCCTTGATCGCCCGGTGCTTGCCGCCGGTCTCGTCGCGGGCGGCGAGCCGGTCCGCGACGCCGAGGACGATGCCCATGACGATCAGCGTCGTCGCGATCAGACGGAGGTCGCGGAAAGGACCCTCGATCTGGTCCTTGAAGGTCACACCGAGGACGCCGATGGGAATCGAGCCGATGATGACCAGCCACCCCATCTGGGCGTCGTGGTCGCCGCGCATCGAGGAATTGGTCAGCGACCGGAACCAGGCCGAGATGATCCGGGCGATGTCCTTGCGGAAGTAGATGAGGACCGCGGCCTCCGTGCCGATCTGCGTGATCGCGGTGAACGCGGCGCCCGGGTCGTGCCAGCCCGCGAACGCCGCGGTCAGCCGCAGATGCGCGCTGGAGGAGATCGGCAGGAACTCGGTCAGTCCCTGAACGAGGCCCAGGACGAATGATTCGAACCAGCTCATGGGGCTTAGGCCATCCCGGAGGTACTCATGCAACGGCCGACGGACGCGAAGGCCGTCGGCAGCGTGCGGATGCGGTCAGAAAGGGAGACGGGACGCCACGGCCCCGGACATCCTCTGTCGGTTGCGCGCAGCGTATCGCCTGCAGGTGAACGGGGTGCCGCCTGCCCCTGGCTACGCCGCGCCGCCCGCCCCGCCCAGCCGGTGCCGCCTGCGCCAGGCCACCAGGGCCGCTCCCGCGCCGGACAGCACGATGAAGCCCATCGCCGCCAGGAACACCGGCGAGGTCGGCGAGGAGGCCGAGCTCCCCGCGATGACGTACGCGGCCGTGTTCGGGATCGAGCCGAGCCCGGTGGCCAGGAGGAACGGCGGGTAGCCCATGCGGGAGGTCGCCGCGCAGTAGTTGGCCGCGGCGAACGGCACCCCGGGGAAGAGCCGCAGCGCGAGCATGGACCTGAAACCGTGCCGGCTCAGCAGTCCGTCCGCCGCTTTCAGGTACTTGCCGCGCAACAGCGTCCGGAGCGCGTCCTGCCCCAGCACCCTGCCGAGCAGGAAGGAGACACCCGCACCGAGGACGGTGCCGGCCAGCGCCGCCGCGAGACCGGCCTGGGCGCCGAACAGCGCACCGGCCGCCAGATTGAGCAGCGGGCGCGGCACGAAGGCCACGGTGCACACACCGTAGGCGAGCCCGAACAGCATCGCGGCGCCGGAACCCGTGAGTTGGGACGGCCAGCCGGAGGCGAGGAGCCGTTGTGGTTCGAACAGCAGCATGGTGACGGCGGCGGCCAGCAGGACCACCACGAGCAGGGAGAACCGGGACCAGGGGGAGAGCAGCGCCCTCGTACAGCGCACTGCGAGGCCACCGGAGGGCCGTGTTGCGGAGACGGGGTCGAACATCTGGGGAGCGTAACCGAAACAGGTGTGTGATCGCCGTAATGTGCGGGTTGGGGCGACGAGTCACTCGTCACGTGGCCGCTCCTGCGGCGAGCGGCGCAGAGCCAGTTGTTGTCACGGCCGCACACCCGTGCCCGTCCGTCGTGCTGCGATCGTCCGCGCCGCCACGGGAACAGGATGTGAGCAGCGGCGTGGCCCCCGAGTACCGCGAACAGGCCTGCTCGCAGGGCGGATCGATCGTTCGCCGGCCCTCCTCGTCGCCAACTGCTCCCCGGCGACGGTCGGCCGGTCCTGGGGTTTGCCGCCGCGTATCGACCGCGCCCGAATCCTCCCGTCCGCAGGCCGGTAGGCGCCGCCCGAAAACCATTCGACGCCGCCGCACCGCTCCGCCATGATCAGGGCATGTTCCGGTACGCCTTCCTCGCAGCGCAGTCCGCAGTCGCGGACACGCCGAAGGCTGCCGTGAGCCCTGCGACCGCACCCGCAGCAGCAGCTACCGACGCAGCGTTCACCGCTGCCGCGGCGCCCTTCGGCGGCGCCCGAAGCTGACCCTCCCCCGACAGTCCGGCGGACCCCGCAAGGGGAGGGTCGGCGGGGCCCTGGGGTCTTCTCTCTCAGCTTCGAACACCAAGGAACGAGCCATGCCCAAGACGGCATACGTGCGCACCAAGCCCCACCTGAACATCGGCACCATGGGCCACGTCGACCACGGCAAGACCACCCTGACCGCCGCCATCACCAAGGTGCTGAGCGACCGCGGCAGCGGCACCTTCGTGCCGTTCGACCGGATCGACCGGGCCCCCGAGGAGGCGCAGCGCGGCATCACCATCAACATCGCGCACGTCGAGTACGAGACCGACACCCGCCACTACGCGCACGTCGACATGCCCGGACACGCCGACTACATCAAGAACATGGTCACCGGGGCGGCGCAGCTCGACGGGGCGATCCTCGTCGTGTCCGCGCTCGACGGCATCATGCCGCAGACCGCGGAGCACGTCCTGCTGGCCCGTCAGGTCGGCGTCGACCACATCGTCGTCGCCCTCAACAAGGCCGACGCGGGTGACCCCGAGCTGACCGACCTGGTCGAGCTGGAGGTCCGCGAGCTGCTCACCGCGCACGGTTACGGAGGCGACACCGTCCCCGTCGTACGGGTCTCGGGGCTCGGCGCGCTGCAGGGCGACCCACGCTGGACCGCGTCCGTGGAGGGTCTGCTGGACGCCGTCGACACGTACGTACCGATGCCGGTGCGCTACACCGACGCGCCGTTCCTCCTGTCCGTGGAGAACGTGCTCACCATCACGGGCCGCGGGACCGTCGTCACCGGAGCCGTGGAGCGCGGCACCGTGCGCGTCGGGGACCGCGTCTCGGTGCTCGGCGCGGACGTCGAGACGGTCGTCACCGGCCTGGAGACCTTCGGGAAGCCGATGGAGTCCGCCGAGGCCGGCGACAACGTCGCGCTGCTGCTGCGAGGGGTCGAGCGCGACCGTGTCCGCCGCGGTCACGTGGTCGCGGCGCCCGGCAGCGTCACGCCGAGCAGGCGTTTCACCGCGCAGGTGTACGTCCTCCCGGCTCGGGAAGGGGGCCGGAGCACCCCGGTCACCACCGGGTACCGGCCGCAGTTCTACATCCGTACGGCGGACGTCGTCGGGGACGTCGACCTCGGCGAGGCGGCGGTGGCCCGGCCCGGCGACACGGTCACCATGACCGTCGAGCTCGGCCGTGACGTGCCGCTGGAGTCCGGCCTCGGCTTCGCGATCCGCGAAGGCGGCCGCACGGTCGGCGCCGGCACGGTCACCGGCCTGCTCTGACGGCGGTGCGCGGCCCGCCCTCCCGACCCCGGGAAGGCGGGCCGCGTCCTCTCGGGCAGACTGGTGCACATGGCAGACACAGCTCTCGTACTGGGTGCCGGAGGCATCACCGGCACCGCATGGGAAAGCGGCATCCTGCACGGACTCGCCAAGGCGGGCGTCGACCTCTCCACCGCGGATCTGATCGTCGGGAGCTCCGCGGGTGCCCTCGTCGGGGCGCGGCTCGCCTTCGGACCAGCAGGCATCAGTGACCTCTACGAGCGACAGCTCGCCACCCCGGAGAGCGAGAAGGGGACGGCGGGCCGACTCGGCCCCGTCACCATCCTCCGCTACGCCAGAGCGGTGCTCTCCTCCCGTACGCCCGACGAGTACGGCAGGAGACTGGGGGCCCTGGCCCGTGAGAGCCGGCCCGCCGCGACGGCGGAGGAACGCCGGGAAATGATCGCGAGCTGGCTTCCGTCGTCCGAATGGCCCGAACGGCACCTGCTGGTCACGGCCGTGGACGCGTCCACCGGCGCGCTGCACACCTTCGACAGGACGGGGACGGTCCCGCTCGCAGACGCGGTCACCGCCAGCTGCGCGGTTCCCGCGGTCTGGCCCGTCGTCAGCGCTGGCGGCGGCAGCTGGATCGACGGAGGTGTGCATTCCCCGGCCAACGCCCACCTCGCCTCCGGATACGGACGCGTCGTCGTGATCGCACCCACCGCCAGTGGCAACAAGGTCATCGCCTCGCCCCGTGCGCAGGCCGCCGAGCTGGAGGCGGCGGGCGCCCGCGTCGAGGTCATCACCCCGGACGCGGCCACCAGGAAGGCCATCGGCCGCAACTCTTTGGACCCGGCACGCCGGGCCGCGGCGGCCAGGGCGGGACTCGCGCAGTCCGCCGCGCACACCGAAGCCGTCGCCGCGGTGTGGAACGGCTGACCGGGCGGGAGGAGGGCCGGACGCCCGTCACAATGGGGGAGTGAACGAGCCGATACCCGTCATCCGCGACACCGACCGCGGCACCGCCAGGCTGCTGCCCGACGTGGACCGGGACCGGGCCTGGCTGCTCACGGTCGACGGCGCCCCGCAGTCGTACGTCGACCTCGACGAGCCCGGCCACCTCGAATTCGAGTACGTACGGCGCCTCGGCCACGTGGTGGACCGGGCGGGCGCCCCGGGGGAGCCGCTGGACGCGGTGCACCTCGGCGGAGGCGCGCTCACGCTGCCGCGTTACGTCGCGGCGACCCGCCCCGGCTCACGGCAGGACGTGGCGGAGGCGGACCGGGGGCTCGTCGAGCTCGTCGGCGAGCACCTGCCGCTGCCGGAGGGAGCCGGCATCACCGTGCACGCCATCGACGCCCGGGGATGGCTCGAAGAGGCACCGGAGGACTCCGCCGATCTCCTGATCGCCGATGTCTTCGGCGGCGCACGGGTGCCCGCGCACCTGGCCTCCGTCGAGTACGCGCGGGCCGCGGGGCGGGTCCTGCGGGCGGACGGCGTCTACGCGGCCAACCTGGCCGACGGTGCGCCCTTCACTTTCCTGCGGTCGCAACTGGCCAACTTCGCCGAGGTGTTCGACGAGGTCGCGCTCATCGCCGAACCGGCCGTCCTGCGCGGGCGGCGCTTCGGCAACGCCGTGCTGCTCGCCTCCCGTGCCCCGCTGGACATCGCGCCGCTGACCAGGCTGTGTGCCGCCGACGTGTTCCCCGCCCGGGTCGAGCACGGTCCGGCACTCGCCCGGCTCATCGGCGGTGCGAGGCCTGTCCGGGACAGCGAGGCCGTGGCCTCACCCGAGCCCCCCGACGGCGCCTTCAGCATCGGCTGACTCCCGCGACGGCTCCGGGACGCTGATCTTCTTCACCGCGGTGCGGCGCGTCAGATTGCGTACGTCGGGGACGAACAGCACGCCCGCCGTCACCAGGACGATCAGGGCCGCACAGCCCCACAGGGCCTCGCTGCGGCCGACGAGCGACTCGACAGGACCGGCCGCCGCCGTGGCCAGCGGCACCATCGCGACGGATCCGAACCAGTCGTACGCCGACACCCGCGACAGCTTCTCCTCGGGGATCTCCTGATGCAGGGCCGTCATCCAGGAGACGCCGAACACCTCGATGGCGATCCCCGTCACGAACATCACCGCGCAGAGACCGGCCACCGGCAGCGGGATCGCCAGTCCCGCCGACGGCAGGGCCAGCGGGAACACGCAGAGCGTCCCCGCCAACAGCAGTCGCCGCGGCTTCCACCGCATCATCAGCAGGGCCCCGCCCAGGGTGCCGACCCCGAACGCCGCCAGGGCGAAGCCCCAGGGGCGGGCACCTCCGAGCTCGTCCCGCGCCACCAGCGGCCCGTACACCGCCTCGGCGGCGCCGACGACGGCGACCACCACGGAGAACTGCAGCACGACGGCCCAGAGCCAGGGGCGCCCGACGACCTCGCGCCAGCCGTCCCGGAGATCGGCGAGCAGCCCGCCGCCCGGAAGGCGCGCAGGGATGTGGCCCACGTCGAGGAAGGCCCGGAGCGCGCCCGCGACGGCGAAGGCCGCCGCGTCGACCGCCAGCACCCAGCCCGGGTCCATGGCGGCGATCATGGCGCCGCCGAGCGCCGCGCCGCCGATGGCGGCGCCGTGCATGGACATGCGGAAGAAGGCGAAGGCGCGGGCAGCCTGCTCCCCGCTGACGCTGGACATCAGCATGCCTTCGGAGGCCGGGCCGAAGAAGGCCTGGCCGATGCCGCAGAGCCCCGTGAGCAGCATCATGTGCCACAGCCGGGCCTCGCCGGTCAGGACCAGCCAGGCGAACGCGGCCTGGGAGAGGCAGTTGAGCGTGTTCGCGGCCACCATCACCCGGTGACGCGGCAGCCGGTCCGCGACCGCGCCGCCGATCAGCAGGAAGAGCACGAGCGGGGCGGTTCGCGCGGCGGCGACGAGACCGACGTCGCCGCCGTCGCCCCCCGACTCCAGGACCGCGAACGCCGCCGCGATCAGGGCACCGTTGGTGCCCAGGCTGGTGATGATCGCGGCGGCGGTCAGCAGACCGAAATTACGGCCCGCCGGAAGGGAGCGGTGGCCGGGGGAGGAGGATGTGGAGGCGGAGGTCACCAAGGGACTATCCCCGCCGCGACCCCCTCCCGCCAAATGGGCGGTCCGGCCGCGTACGGCGCGGGCTCAGGAAGCGGTCTCCGTGCCCTCCGCCAGGCGTACCGTGCTGAGGATCTTCTGGATGGTGGCGTCCGGGAGTTCGTCGTCGACGCCGGCGTTGGCGTAGAGGATCCAGGACGCGTACTCGTCCTTGGCGTTCTTGAAGGTGAACGCGATGGACTTGCCGTCGGTGTCGCACTTGCCCTTGTTGGCGAGCCCCGTGGCGGTGGCCGTGACGACGCTGCCCGACAGACCCGACTCGGTCGTGTAGGCCTTGGGCTTGCCGACCTTGACCTTGTCCTTGGGGTCCTCCTGCGCATAGGCGGCCCAGACCCAGTTGGCGGCCTCGTTCGTGGCCGCCTCGTTGGTGTTCTTGGCGCCCTGACCGCCCTTCGTGCCGACACCGGCCAGGCCGGTGTCCTCCTTGGAGCCGTCCTTGTCCTCGTCGTCGACGCACCACTTGCTCTTGAGGTGCGCGGGTGCGGAGAAGCCGACGGCGGGAGGGCCCGTGGGGTCCTTCACGTCCTCGAAGCCCGAGAACACACCCGTTCCGGCGACCTCCCAGTCGCCGGGCACGTCGAACTGCGTGCCCCACTTGGGATTGGTGACGACCTTCCACCCCGGAACCGTCGGCGCGGCTTCCTCGCCGCCCCGCGGGTTGGCCGCGGGGGAGGAGGTGGTGCCGGACGGCTTCGCGGTGGGCGACGCGGACGACTTGTCGTCGGCCACGGTCGAGCCGCCCTTGTCGTCCTTGTTCATCACGACGACACCCGTGACGACGGCCGCCACGACCACGGCGGTGGCCGCGACGACGGCCACGATCGTCGTCTTCCTCTTGTCGTCCTGCGGACCGCCGGGCCCGCCCGGCACGGCGTACTGCGGCACGGTGGGCTGCTGGTACGGGTTGGGCTGCGGGTAACCCGGCTGGCCCTGCTGCTGGTATCCCGGCTGCTGGTAGGGATTGGGCTGTTGGTACCCCGGCTGCTGGTACGGGTTCTGGTTCTGGTCCTGCGGGTTCTGCTCGCCCCCGGGCGGCTGCTGTCCTGGCCACATGGCCAGTAACCATAGAGGGGCAGGGCGCCCGCTGCTACGGCCGCCCCTGTGAGGGGATGGTCAAGGACGGCTACTCGCTAGTAACATCGCCGCCATGAGCACTGAAGAGATGACAGTCGGCGACATCCTGTCCGCGAGCGTCCCGATGGTCCGGACCCTCGGCATCACGTACCTGGAGACGACCGCGGAGCGTGCCGTCCTCTCGCTCCCGGACCGGGCGGACTACCACAACCACCTCGGCGGACCCCACGCCGGAGCGATGTTCACGCTGGCCGAGTCGGCGAGCGGCGCGATCGTCGTCGCCGCGTTCGGCGACCAGATGGCCCGCGCCGTCCCCCTGCCCGTCACCACGGAGATGGCCTTCAAGAAGGTGGCCATGGGCGAGCTCACCGCGACCGCGGTGCTGGGCCGCCCGGCAGCCGAGGTCGTCGCGGAACTGGACGAGGGCAAGCGCCCGGAATTCCCCGTCGGCGTCGAGATCCGCCGCGCGGACGGAGCGGTCACCAGCGAGATGACCGTCGTCTGGACGCTGCGTCCGAACCGCTGACCCCCTCCGGCCCCGCGTGCCCCGGACGGGGCCGCGCCGGTCGCGCCGGCCACCCGGCCCGGTAGGCTGCCCGCCGTGCACCACTCGTGGTGCGCGGCGGCAGATTTCTTACGGGAGGGACCGGCGTTGCACGTCCAGGAGTGGCTCGAGACCGTACCCGCGGTCAGCATTTACCTCCTGGTGGGGGTCGTCATCGGGCTCGAGAGCCTCGGTATTCCGCTGCCGGGCGAGATCATCCTCGTGAGTTCGGCGCTCCTCGCCTCCCAGCACGGTGACATCGACCCCGTGGTGCTCGGCGCCTGCGCGTCCGCCGGTGCGATCATCGGCGACTCGATCGGCTACGCCATCGGCCGCAGAGGAGGGCGCCCGCTGCTCTCCTGGCTCGGCCGGAGGTTCCCCAAGCACTTCGGGGCGCCCCAGATCGCGCTGGCGGAGCGGTCGTTCGAGAAGTGGGGCGTGTGGGCGGTCTTCTTCGGCCGCTTCGTCGCCCTGCTGCGCATCTTCGCGGGCCCCCTGGCCGGGGTGCTGCGCATGCCGTACTGGAAGTTCCTGATCGCCAACGTGTTCGGCGGGATCGTCTGGGCCGGCGGCACCACCGCCGTCATCTACACCGTGGGGGTCGTCGCCGAGGCGTGGCTCAAGCGCTTCTCGTGGCTGGGCCTGCTGGCCGCCGTGCTGATCGGCGTGACCTCGATGCTGGTTCTGAAGAACCGGGCCAAGAAGGCCGCGGAGCAGGCCGAGAGCTCCGTGCCGGCGCCCGAGCCGGACGCGGTCCCCGCAGCCGACTGACCCCCGCGCGGCCACCGCCGCGTGGCCCCCCGTGCGGCCACCGCCGCGCGGGACCGCGCACGCCATGGACGGCCCGGGGGTCAGCCCTCCTGGTGCGCCGCGCGGTGCGCCTTCGCCAGCTCGACGTAGCCCGCCGCGTTGAAGGCGATGCCCTCGCGCTCCTCGGCGGTCAGCTCCCGCTTGACCTTGGCCGGTACGCCGGCGACGAGGGAGCCCGGCGGCACCCGCATCCCCTGGGGTACGAGCGCCTGCGCCGCGATCAGCGAACCCGCACCGATGTGCGCGCCGTTGAGCACGGTGGCGCCCATGCCCACGAGGACGTCGTCCTCGATGACGCAGCCGTGCAGCACGGCGTTGTGGCCGACCGAGACCCTCGCGCCCACCGTCAGCGGGAAGCCGGGGTCGGTGTGGACGCTGCAGTTGTCCTGGATGTTGCTGTCGGGGCCCAGGGAGATCGGGCCGCAGTCGGCACGCAGCACGGCCTGGTACCAGACACTGGAGCCCGCGGCCATCGACACCTCGCCGATGACGACGGAGGTCGGCGCGAGGAAGGCGTCCGGATCGATGTCCGGCTCCTTGCCGCCGATGCCGGTGACCAACGCCTGCTCTGCCATCGCCTGCTCCTCCGGTGGGGTGTGGTGCGCACGGCACCCCTCTGCTCCGCACGAACCGTAATGGACGCCCCCGGCCGTCAGAACGGGTGGGGTGAACATCACAGCCCGGAGCGCCGACCGCTCCGGGAGGGCCGACTACCGTGAGCGGGTGCCGACGAACCGTACGTTCCTCTCCTCCCTGACCCGCCGGCGGCGTGGTGTCACCTCCCGCGCCGTCCACCGCGTCTGGGCCTGGGTGCAGGAGACCGGAGCCGTCACCGCACAGCACCCCGGGCCGCTCCGCTTCGGCCGGATCGGTGCGGGAACACGACTCGCCTTCCCCCAGGGAACGGTCTTCGGTGAGCCGTGGATCGAGCTGGGCGACCACTGCATCATCGGTGAGCAGGTGACGCTCACCGCCGGCCTGATGCCCGATCTGGACCTCGGGTCCGAGCCCATCCTGACCCTGGGCGACGGTGTGGTGCTGGGCCGGGGGAGCCATGTCATCGCCGACACATCGGTCTCGATCGGCTCGGACACCTACTGCGGGCCGTACGTGTACATCACCTCGACCAATCACAGCTACGACGACCCGGACGAACCGGTCGGCCGGCAGTGGCCGCGCATGGAGCCGGTCGTGATCGGTCCCGGATGCTGGATCGGTACCGGAGCGGTGATCCTGCCGGGGGCCAGGCTCGGCCGGAACGTGGTGGTCGCCGCCGGAGCCGTCGTACGAGGAGAGGTCGCCGACCACGCGGTCGTGGCGGGGGCGCCGGCCCGTGTGGTGCGCAGCTGGGATCCGGAGAAGGGCTGGCAGCCGCCGCTGCGCACCCCCGCGCCGGTGCCGATCCCGGACGGGGTGACGTCCGAGCAGCTGGCCGCGGTCGCCCTGCTGCTGGAGGACCCGGCCGAAAGGGCCTGAGGCCCGGCGGTCCCGGGCTTCAGCCCGTCGCCAGCAGGACCGTTCCGATCAGGGCCAGGCCCGCGCCCGCCGCCTGGAGTCCGCGCAGCCGCTCACCCAGCACACCGCGCGCCGCCAGCGCGGTCACCACCGGATAGAGCGAGGCCAGGACGGCGGCCACGGTGACCGGCCCCTGCTGGGCGGCGATCGAGTAGGTGCCGTTGGCCGCGACGTCGGCGAGCCCGACGAAGGCCAGAGCGGGCAGGGCGGCCCGTACGGTCCCGAGTCCGCCCTCCTCGGGCAGCGCCCGGCCGCCGCGCCGCACGGAGACGAACAGGGCCGTTCCGCCGACCGCGAGGTTCGTGACGCGCTGGACGAAGAGTGCGAGGAAGAGACCGGTCACGGTGGTGGAGGCCTCCGCGATGAGGGTCATCACCGCCCCGAATCCGAAGGCGGCCAGCAGGGTCAGGGCGATCGCCTGGCGCTGCACCGGCGCACCGCGCAGCTGTGGGCCTCCGGCCAGGACGATGCCAACGACGGCGACGGCCACCCCGGCGAACTGCAGCAGGCCCGGCCGCTCACCGACGAGCAGGCCCACTCCCACGGGGACCGCCACTCCGACGGAACCGAGGGGGGAGACCACGCCCATCGGCCCCAGGGCCAGCGCCTTGTAGAAACTGAGCATCGCGACCGGCCCGACGACGCCCGCCGCGACCGCGAACCAGAGCAGGCTTCCGGCCTCGCTCCAGCCGCCGGTCGCGATCACCACGACCCCGAGGACGACGACCGCGATGGCCTGCGACACGACGACGACCGTCAGGGCGGGCGTGCGCCGGGTGAGTAGCCCGCCACCGAAATCGGCCAGCCCCCAGAGCAGGCTCGTGGCCAGGGCGAACAGTGCGGTCATCGGGGGGCCTCGCAGTACAGTGCGGTGGTCGGGTGGGTGCACCACACCGTAGTGCAGTATTTTTGACTCTGTCATCCAGAATATTGGACGGAATGTGTCTGACCTCGATCAGCTGACCCAGTCGCTCGCCCGCAATCTCAAGCGCTGGCGGGGCGAGCGCGGCTTCACCCTGGACGCCTTGGCGGCCCGAGCAGGGGTCAGCCGGGGCATGATCATCCAGATCGAGCAGGCGCGGACGAATCCGAGTGTCGGCACCACCGTCAAACTCGCCGACGCCCTGGGTGTCAGCATCACCACGCTGCTCGACTACGAGCAGGGAACCCAGGTGCGTCTGGTGCCCGCGAGTCAGGCGGTGCGCATGTGGTCGACGGAGGCCGGCAGCTCGACCACCCTGCTGGTGGGCGCTGAGGCCAGGGGACCGATCGAGCTCTGGTCCTGGCACCTGATGCCCGGCGAGGGCAGCGCCTCCGACCCGCACCCCGAAGGAACGGTGGAGCTGCTTCACGTCACGGAGGGCGAACTGACCCTCGTCGTCGACGGTGAGACCCACATCGTTCCGGCCGGCGCCTCCGCGACCTTCGAGGCCCACGTGCCGCACGGCTACCGCAACGACGGCTCCGAGCCCGCGGCCCTGACCATGGCGGTGACGATCCCGCCGGTCCGCCGAGAGGGCAAGTGAGCTGCTCACGGCGGCTGTCAGCGTGAGCCGTATGCGCGCACCCCTGGGTCCTTTCGACGATGCCTCTCCCGCCGCCGACCGCTGGACCTCCTCCCCTCCTCCGTCGCCGAGGCCGTAACAGCGGGGTGGGGCGGAATCCCGGCCGAGTCGATCGTCCACGTCGACACCGACCCCGAGGTCGCCGACACGGCCGCCTCCGTCAGCCCTCGGTCCTGTGGGCCCTCAGCCATCCCCCGGCGAAGTCCACAGCCGCGCGGAGGGGGAAGAGACGACTCGGTGCCGACCCCACGTGGCCGGTGCGGACCTCCCGGCTCCGTGCACGGGCGAAGTCGTCCCCCAGAGCGCCGAAGTCACTGTCGTCGAGGGCGATGTCCTCGTACTCCCACCAGCGGGGTCCGTCCTCCGACGCCACCACGCAGCGGTAGAGGCGGCGGGGCGGGGAGGGGCGGCGGTACTCCGCCAGGTGGAAAGCGGTGCAGCTGTCGAAGCCCGTGCCCAGCTGGAGGACCTGCGCATCGGCCTCGTAGAGGCGGGCCAGAGGGGAGTCCTCGCCCAGATGGCAGTCCCGGCGGTGGCCGGTGAGCAGCTTCCCGGCCGCCGGGCCCAGCGCGGCGAACGAGGTCTGCGGGTGGCCGCTGCGTATCGCTCCCGGAGCCTGCCGCACGGTCTCTGCGAGCGCTCCCATCCCTGGGGCGGGGGACGTCACCGGGTCGAAGGCGGGCATCGCCGCCCGCATCGCCGCACGGGCCTTCTCGCTGAGCCCCCGGACCCGCTCCAGGTAGGAGCGCGAGGTGTCCGAATTCTCCGGGGTGAAGGCGGGGACGACGACGGTCCCCTCCGGGCCCAGTGCACGGCGCAGGGCCTCCGTCATGCACCAGGTGGAGGCCCCCGTGGCGCGCATGGACGCGTGCACCAGCAGGACGCCACCCCGGCGCACGCCGAGCTCGCAGAGCTGGGTGGCGGCGCGTTCACCGCCGAGGAGGAGAGGGTGTGTCACAGCACACATTCTCCCCGCCGAGGGCCCTCCGCGACACCACGCCCGCACGGCGGCGCACCGCGCGGGCAGCGGCCGTCGGCAGAACTCAGCGGCGGGGATCCAGGCGGGGGATCTCGATCGCCGGGCAGCGGTCCATCACCATGGAGAGGCCCGCCGCGCGCGTACGCTCGTACGCCGCCTCGTCGACCACCCCGAGCTGGAACCAGACCGCCTTCGCGCCGGCCGCCACCGCTTCGTCGGCGACAGCGCCCGCCAGGTCGCTGTTGACGAAGACATCCACCACGTCGACGGGGAAGGGTATGTCCGCCAGCGAGGCGTACCCCTGTTCGCCGTGGACCTGCTCGGCCTTGGGGTGGACGGGCACCACTCGCTTGCCGAAGCGCTTGAGGACCTCCGCGACCCCGTAGGCCGCGCGGGACCGGTTGTTCGACAGGCCGACCACCGCCCAGGTGTCACCCGTGTCCTGAAGGATCCCGCGCACCGTCTCATCGTCTGCGTACATGCCCTGACAACGGACGGCCCCGGCGGGCCATTCCCCACGGGAGGGTGAATGCGCCGGTCGTACCGGCACATAAGCTGGACCGATGCAGGAGCAGTACCGGACAGTCGCCGGCGCGGGCGTGCACGAGACCGAGGTCAGCCGATCGCGCTTCCTCTGCGCGCTCGCCCCCGCCGCCACCGAGCAGGAGGCGCAGGACTTCGTCGCGCGCGTCCGCAAGGAGCACCCCACCGCCAACCACAACTGCTTCGCCTACGTCATCGGCGCCGACGCCTCGGTGCAGAAGGCGAGCGACGACGGGGAGCCGGGCGGGACGGCCGGCGTCCCCATGCTGCAGATGCTCATGCGCCGGGAGGTGCGGTACGCCGTCGCCGTCGTCACGCGCTACTTCGGCGGGGTCAAGCTCGGCGCGGGCGGGCTGATCCGGGCGTACGGAGGAGCGGTCGGTGAGGCGCTGGACGCCCTGGGTACGACCACCCGCCGGCGGTTCCGGCTCGCCACGGTCACCGTGGACCACCAGCGGGCGGGCAAGCTGGAGAACGATCTGCGCGCCACCGGGACCGCCGTCCACGACGTGACCTACGCGGAGTCGGTGACCATCGCGATCGGGCTGCCGGACGCCGAGGTCGAGGGCTTCAGGGCCTGGCTGGCCGATGCCACGGCGGGCTCCGCGACGCTCGAACTGGGTGGCGAGGCGTACGGGGACGTCGGGGCCGGATGAGGGGTCCGGGGCCGCGCGGCACTAGCGTGGTCGGGCCTGCCGGGGAAAACCGGGGCGGGTGGGGTGGTGGACCGGTTCGGTCCCGGGGCGGAGGAAGTGGACCATGCAGACCGGAACTGTCGGAGTGATGTCGTGAGGATCCTGCACACCTCGGACTGGCACCTGGGGCGGTCGTTCCACCGCGTCCCGATGCTCGACGCCCAGGCCGCGTTCCTCGACCACCTGGTGCGGACCGTGCGGGAACACGAGGCCGACGTGGTCGTCGTGGCGGGCGACGTCTACGACCGGGCCGTACCACCGCTCTCCGCCGTCCAGCTGTTCGACGACGCGCTCCACCGGCTGGCCGACGCCGGTGTGCCGACCGTCATGATCTCCGGGAACCACGACTCCGCCCGCAGGCTCGGCGTCGGCGCGGGACTGATCGCGCGGGCGGGCATCCACCTCCGGACCGATCCGGACGACTGCGCCACCCCGGTCGTGCTGCACGACGCGGGCGGCGACGTGGCGTTCTACGGCCTGCCCTACCTGGAACCCGCCCTCGTCCGCGACAGCCTGGGCGCGTCGAAGGCCGGGCACGAAGCGGTCCTCACGGCGGCCATGGACCGGGTACGGGCCGATCTCGCCACCCGGCAGGACGGCACACGCTCCGTTGTCCTCGCCCACGCCTTCGTGGCGGGCGGCGAACCCAGCGACAGCGAACGCGACATCACCGTCGGCGGTGTCGCGGCCGTCCCCGCGGGAGTCTTCGACGGCGTCGACTACGTGGCCCTCGGCCATCTCCACGGCTGCCAGACGGTCACGGAACGCGTCCGCTATTCGGGCTCGCCGCTCGCGTACTCGTTCTCGGAGCACGCCCACCGCAAGACGATGTGGCTGATCGACCTCGGCCCCGACGGAGCCCTCGGCGCCGAGCGCGTCGACTGCCCCGCCCCGCGCCCGCTCGCCCGGCTCCGGGGACGCCTCGACGCACTGCTCGACGACCCGGCCCTCGAACGGCACCGCGGGTCCTGGGTGGAAGCCACCCTCACCGACCCCGCGCGCCCGGAGGAGCCGATGGCCCGCCTGCTCGAACGGTTCCCGCACACCCTCAGCCTGGTCTTCGAGCCCGAGCGTGCTCCGCAGGACCCCCTCGCGTCGTACGCCCAGCGGCTCAAGGGGCGTGACGACCAGCAGGTGGCGGAGGACTTCGTGGCCCATGTGCGCGGCGGAAGCGGCCCCAGCGCACAGGAGCGGAAGGTGCTGCGCGCCGCCTTCGACGACGTACGGGTCGGCGACGCGATCGACGAGGTGTCCCGTTGAGGCTGCACACCCTCACCCTGACCGCGTTCGGACCCTTCGGTGCCACCCAGGAGGTCGATTTCGACGCACTCTCCTCGGCCGGCATCTTCCTGCTGCACGGCCCGACCGGTGCGGGCAAGACGTCCGTCCTCGACGCCGTCTGCTACGGCCTGTACGGAGCGGTGCCCGGAGCCCGGCAGAGCCCCGGCACCTCGCTGCGCAGCGACCACGCCCCGGTGGATTTGCCGACCGAGGTGCGGCTGGAGCTGACCGTCGGGGGGCGCCGCCTCGAAGTGACCCGGCGGCCCGCGCAGCCCCGCCCCAAGAAGAGGGGCGGCGGCTTCACGACGGAGAAGGCGCAGAGCTGGTTGCGCGAGCACGACCCCGAGCACGGCTGGAAGGCGCTCAGCCGGTCCCACCAGGAGATCGGTGAGGAGATCGGCGGCCTCCTCGGGATGAGCCGGGAGCAGTTCTGCCAGGTGGTGCTGCTGCCGCAGGGCGACTTCGCACGGTTCCTCCGCGCCGACGCGGAGGCACGCGGAAGGCTGCTCGGCAGGCTCTTCGACACCCGTCGCTTCGCGGCCGTCGAGGAACGGCTCGCCGAACAGCGACGGGCGGCCGAAGCCCGGGTCAAGGCCGGGGACGAGCAGGTCCTCGCGCTCGCCCAGCGCATCGCGCAGGCGGCCGGTCCGGCGGCGGACGAGGTGGAGCTGCCCGAGACGCGGCCCGGGGAGCCCGGTCTCGCGGAGGGCGTCCTGCAATGGGCCGCCGTCGCGCGCAGCGGCGCCCTGGAGCGGCTCGACATCGCCCGCTGTGTCCTGGCCGGGGCGGAGGAGCGGAGCGCCGCCGCACGCCGGAGGCTCGAGGCCGAGCGTGAACTCGACCGGCTCCAGCAGCGTTACGAGGAGACCCGCCGTCGTGCCGCCGGGCTGGAGGACCGCCGCGCGGAACGCGACCGCTGCCACGAACAGCTGACCCGCGCGCGCAAGGCGGACCTGGTCGCCCCCGCGCTCGACCTGCGCGACGAGGCCGAGCGGTCCCACCGAGCGGCTGCCGGGGCCCGCGAGCGGTCCTGTGCCGCGCTGCCCCCGGAACTGGCCCAGGCGGGCTTCGAACAGCTCGCCGCGAGAGAACGGGGGCTCCGGGCGGAACTGGGCGGACTCGGCGCGGCACGTCGCGCCGAACGGCGCAGCAGGGAGATCGACGCCGAGCGGGCCGGCCTGGAGAGGCAGTCCCGCTCCGACGACGAACTGATCCTGGAGGCGACGGAATGGCTGGCCGGATGGGACGCCACCCACCGCCGCCTCAGGGAGCACGTCGAGGCGGGACAGGACGCGGCGACCCGCGCGGAGCAACTGGCCGGCCGGCTCGCCCCCGCCCGCAGGAGGCTGGAGGCGGCCCGTCGGCGCGACGCGCTCGCCGCACAGGAGGAGACCGCGGCCGCGACCCTCACCGCCGCGCGTGAGTGTGCCGTGGAAGCGCACGAGACGTGGCTGGCACTCCGGGAGCAGCGGCTGCGCGGCATCGCGGCGGAGCTGGCCGGACGGCTCGTCGACGGCGAGGCCTGCACGGTGTGCGGCTCGGCCGAGCACCCGGAGCCCGCCCGCGCGGAAGCCGGCCATGTGGACCGGGCCACGGAGGAGCAGGCACTCGGTGCGCACCAGCGTGCCGACCGGGCCCGTGCCGACGCGGAGAACGAGCTCGGCGTCCTGCGAGAACGGCTCATGGCGGCGCGGGCGGAGTCGGCGGAGGACCCGGCGGACCCGGCGGCGGACGGACCCGGCGCTTCCGGCGCTCCCGGCACGTCCGGGCCGCCGGACCCGGCCCAGGTCTCCGTCGCCCGGCTCCAGGAGGCCGTCGACCGGTTGACCCGGGACCACGCGGACGCCCACCGCCTGGCCGCGGGAACGCACGCGGCCAGGGAGGCCCTCGCCACCGCCGAGCGTGAGCACCTCGGCCGTGTCGACGACCGGCAGCAGGCGGAACGGCGCGCGGCCGCCCGCACCTCGCAGCGGGAAGCGCTCGACCGTGAGCAGGCCGGGCTGGAGGCCGATCTGGCCACGGCCCGTGGCGCCTGTGCCTCCGTGGCCGAGCACGCCGCGCTGCTCGAACGCCGTGCCGGCCTGCTCGCGGCCGCCTCCGAGGCGCTGCGCGCCGAGCAGGACGCGGCGGAGCGGCTCAAGGAGGCCGACGGCAGGCTCGCCGACGCCGCCTTCCGGGCGGGGTTCGACACCCCGCGGGCAGCCGCCGCGAAGCTCCTCGGCGACACCGCGCAGCGGGAGCTCCAGCACCGTATCGATGCCTGGCAGACGGAGGCCGCGGCGGTCGCCGACCGGCTCGCGGAGGAGGACGCCCGCGCCGCCGCCGAGCGCCCGGCCGCCACGCCCGACGCGGCGCGGACGGCGTACGACCTGGCCGCGAGGGAGCTGAGGGACAGCGCCGCCGTGCACGACGCCGCGCGGGACCGTGGCGCGGAGCTCGGCAGGCTCTCGCGCCGCGCAGAGGACGAGGTGCGCGCCCTGGGGCCACGGCTCCAGGAGTACGAGAGGGTGGCCCGCCTCGCCGGCCTGACCGCGGGCACCTCCGCGGACAACGAGCGCAAGATGCGACTCGAGGCGTACGTCCTGGCCGCCCGCCTCGAACAGGTGGCGGCCGCGGCGACGGCCCGCCTGCAGCGGATGTCGTCGGGCCGCTACACGCTGGTCCACTCCGACGAGCGCAGTGGGGGCCGCAGGGCGGGGCTCGGCCTGCACGTCGTCGACTCCTGGACGGGCCGGGAGCGTGACACGGCCACGCTGTCCGGCGGGGAGACCTTCTTCGCCTCGCTCGCCCTGGCCCTCGGCCTCGCCGACGTGGTGACGGACGAGGCGGGCGGTGTACGGCTGGACACGCTCTTCATCGACGAGGGCTTCGGCAGCCTGGACGACCAGACGCTGGACGAGGTCCTCGACGTCCTCGACTCGCTGCGCGAACGCGACCGCAGCGTCGGCATCGTCAGCCACGTGGCCGACCTGCGCCGGCGCATCCCCGCCCAGCTCGAAGTGGTGAAGGAACGGCACGGATCGGCGGTGGTCCACCGGGCGGCCGGCACGCTCAGCGGCTGACCGCCCGACGGGGGAGGGGCGAGGAGTAGACGACGCTGGTGGTCACGGAACCGAGGGCGCCGATCCTCCCCGTGACCTCCTCCAGATGACGCATCGACCTGGCGTTCACCTTCAGGACGAAACAGTCGTCGCCGGTCACATGGTGGGCCTCCACGATCTCGGGCGTCGTGTCGGTCAGGTCGTGGAACGGCTTGTAGTTGCCGTTCGGATAGCGCAGCCGCACGAGGGCGAGGATCGGCAGCCCCAGCCGCTCCGGGTCCACCACCGCGGCGTACCCGCTGATCACCCCCGCCTCCTCGAGGCGGCGTACCCGCTCGGTGACGGCGCTCGGGGACATCGCCACGGCGCGGGCCAGCTCGGCGAAGGTCGCACGTCCGTCGCGCTGGAGGACATCGAGGATGCGCCAGTCCGTGGCGTCCGGGGAATACTCGGTCATGGGGTCACACAACAGGGGAAGCCCCCTGCCGATCAAGCGATGTGCCGGGGATCACTCCTTCTGGCGAGGGGGAGTCGACCGTAGATTTCTGGTCATGAACTCACAGAACGTCATCACGGCCAACTCGGTCCTCCGGGTGCCGCCCGCCCCTCCCGCAGCCGCCGCGGCGTACTTCGCTGCCTCACTCGCCGTCCACGCGGACGTGTCCGACGTGGCGGCTGCCCTGGAGGCCGACGGCGACCCCGGGTTCGTCGTGCTGGACTCCCGGTCCACCGCGTCCTGGGACCAGGGGCACGTCCCCGGTGCGGTGCACCTGCCGACCGCCCTCATCGCGGAGCAGGCGGCCGGACTCCTCGACCCGGCCCTGCCCGTGGTCACCTACTGCTGGGGGCCGGGATGCAACGGAGCGACCCGGGCCGCCCTGGCGCTCGCCGAACTCGGCTATCAGGTCAAGGAGATGCTCGGCGGATTCGAGTACTGGGTGCGGGAGGGGTTCGCCTTCGAGACCTGGGAGGGGCCCGCCCGGCGCACCGCCGACCCGCTCACGGTGCCCGCCGGCACCGACGACTGCGGCTGCTGAGCCCGGTCCGGTCCCGGTCCACGCGTCCGGGGCACGTCGTCGAAGAGCGTGGCGAAGGGCATCAGGTGCCGGGGCCGACCGCGTTCAGGATCGGCTCCTCAGCAGCGCGGCGAACAGGTCCTCGCCGTCGTCTCCGTCGGGCAGGCCGCTGACCTGGCCGTCCCCGACCTCCACCACCCGCCACTCCCCGTCCTCCCGGAGCGCCATGTCGGTGGTCACCCATCGGCAGCCGAGGGCGCGCACGGCCACGCCGACGGTGCCGAGTCCGGGCGCCGGGAGCCGGCCGGGCGTGTCCGGATGGGCGGTCACCCGCACGGCCTCGCCGCCCACCCACCACACCCGTGCCTCACCGCCCGGCACGAACCGCTCGTACGCGCGCAGCACCAGCCCGCCGTCCAGGAAGTCCCCCTGCAGTTCGACGAACCGGCCGACGACGTCCGCGAGACGGCCGGAGTCCCCGAGGTCCGGCACGAAGCACGCCTCGTGCCACTCGTGCTTACGGGACTTCACGTAGTCCTTGACGATGCCGGGCCCCGACCCGAGAACCGAGGCGAGGCCGACCGGGACGGCGGGATCCGGGAGGGCCGCTCCGGACGGCACGTCCCGCCAGACGCTGCGCGGGGTGAGACCGGCGAACGTCTCGTACCAACCGGGGAGTTCGTGCGCCGTGCGGTACGCGGAGGCATCGGTGAGGAGGGAGCAGCCACGGGCGAGGAGGGCCTGCTCCAGGTCCTCGTAGCGGGCGGACGGGATCATCCAGCCCCGGTACCAGTACGGCCCCGAGTCCCGCGCGGCCCGGCCGACGGCCGTCTCGGCGTCCCCGGCCAGCAGCGCGTCGTGGTCGACCAGGACGATCCGCGCGCCGGCCCGCCGGGCGGCGGCCGCCTCCTGGGCGAACTGGGGATCCGGTTGCCGCGGCCGCAGCGGGTCCTGGCAGAACAGGAATCCGGGGTCAGTCATGCGGAGTTCGTCCTTCGGGCCGCGGGAGGGGAAGAGGATGGCGCGGTGCCGGGGCGCGCGTCCGCGCACGCCCCGGCACCGACGGCATCAGAGCTTGGACAGCTCGTCCACCAGGTCGTCCAGACCGAGCGACCCCTGCGACAGGGCCGCCATGTGCCAGGCCTTCAGGTCGAACGCGTCGCCGTGCGCCTTCCGGGCGTTCTCCCGGCCCAGCAGCCAGGCACGCTCGCCCAGCTTGTAGCCGATGGCCTGGCCCGGCATCGACAGATAGCGGGTCAGCTCGCTCTCCACGAAGTCGGCCGGCCGGCCGCTGTGGCTGCCGAAGAACTCCTGGGCCAGGTCCGGCGTCCAGCGCTCGCCCGGATGGAACGGCGAGTCCGCCGGGATCTCCAGCTCCAGGTGCATGCCGATGTCCACGATCACCCGGCAGGCACGCATCATCTGCGCGTCCAGGTAACCGATCCGGCGCTCGGCGTCGGGCAGGAAGCCCAGCTCGTCCATGAGCCGCTCCGCGTACAGCGCCCAGCCCTCGGCATTGGCGCTGACGTGGCCGATCGACGCCTGGTACCGGGAGAGGCTGTCCGCCACGTGGGTCCACTGCGCGATCTGCAGATGGTGGCCCGGCACCCCCTCGTGGTACCAGGTGGACACCAGGTCGTACACCGGGAAACGGGTCTCGCCCATGGTGGGCAGCCAGGTACGGCCGGGGCGCGAGAAGTCCTCGGAGGGGCCGGAGTAGTACGGAGCGGCGGCACCGCCCGGGGGAGCGATCCGGGACTCCACCTTCCGTACCCGCTCGGCGAGCGCGAAGTGGGTGCCGTCGAGCGCCTCGATGGCTTCGTCCATCAGGCTCTGCAGCCACACCCGTACCTCCTCCACGCCCTCGATGTGCTTGCCGTGCACATCGAGGTGGGCGAGCGCCTCCCAGGGGCCCGCACCAGGAAGGACCTTGTCGGCCTCGGTCTTCATCTCGGCCAGCAGCCGGTGGTATTCGGACCAGCCGTAGGCGTACGCCTCGTCGAGATCCAGGTCCGTGCCGTTGAACTGGCGGGCCCAGCGGGCGTAGCGCTCGCGGCCCACGGTGTCGGGGGCGCCCTCGATCGCGGGGGCGTACACCTCCCTCATCCAGTCCCTCAGCGTGACCAGGGCCGCGGCGGCCTGCCCGGCCGCCTCGCCCAGCTCCGTGCGCAGTGCCGCGGGCCCACCGGCCGCGAAGTCCTGGAAGAATCCGGGGCCTTCGCCCTCCCCGGCCCAGGTGCCCAGCTGTCCGATGAACGTCGCGGCCGGGCGCGGACCGCCGTACAGCTTGCGCTCCAGACCGAGCGCGAGCGAGGCGCGATACCCCTCCAGCGCGGCCGGAACCGCGCGCAGGCGGTCCACGACGGCGGCCCAGTCCTCGTCCGTCGCCGTCGGCGTCGCCGAGAACACGTCACGGAGACTGTGCGCCGGGGAGTGGATGTTGGAGACGGCCCGCAGCCCCTCCTCGGCCTCGTGGACGGCGAGTTCGGCGTTCAGGCGTTCCCGCAGCAGTCGCGCGCAACGCCTTTCCTCGTCGGTGTCCGCACCCGGTACCCGCTCCGCGGCGTCGAGTTCGACGAGCGTCCTGCGGATGAGGCCGGCCACGGCCTCCTGACCTGCGGGCGAGAAATCGGGCAGCCGGCGAGAGCTTTCCGCGACACCGAGATAGGTACCGGTGATCGGGTCGAGTTCGATGTATGCGTCGACGTAGGCGTCGGCGACCTGGCGCGGCAGTGCGCTGCTCGATGTGTCTGACATGTGGACATCCTCGTACGGCGGAGGCCCTCACGTCACGGGGAAAAGGCTTTCTCCCCGGGGGAGAGGCTCAAGAAGCCGAGGGGCCGGGGCGGGCGTCCGGGGTGTCGGCGGGCTGCCGCGCGCCCGTCGTGGGCGGCATCAGCGGGCCGCACTCCCACTGCTGGAAGATCAGCCGGGTCTCGACGCGTGCCACCTCGCGGCGTGAGGTGAACTCG
Source organism: Streptomyces sp. NBC_01460 (assembly GCF_036227405.1). NCBI lineage: Bacteria > Bacillati > Actinomycetota > Actinomycetes > Kitasatosporales > Streptomycetaceae > Streptomyces > Streptomyces sp. NBC_01460. The sequence continues at coordinate 1,171,620 of NZ_CP109473.1, read as the reverse complement.
TCGAGCACCAGACGCTGCAGATCGGTCGGGTCACCGACGGCCACATGAACCAGGTAGTCGTCGGGCCCGGTGAGATGGAAGAACGCCCGCGACTCCGGCAGCGCCCTGATCCGTTCGACGAAGGGCCCGATGAGTTCCCTGCGGTGCGGCCGGACCTGCACCAGCAGCAGCGCCTCCAGGCCGCGGCCGAGCCGTGCCGGATCGAGCCGGAGCCGGTGCCCGAGGATCACGCCCGAGCGACGCAGCCGTGCCACGCGGTCCAGGCAGGTGGACGGTGCCACTCCGACTTCGGCGGCGAGCTCCCGGTACGTCGTCCGGGCATCGTTCTGCAGGAGGCGCAGAATATGCAGGTCGACCGGATCCAGTGCGACTGATTCAGGCATCGCGCGAACGTAGCACGGGACACGGGCGCCTCCGGCCGGTCACTGTTCAGTCTGGTGACATGGACACCGAAGCCTCCTCGCTGACATCCCAGCCCTCCTTCCGGTCCAGGGCCCTCGCCACCGAAGCCGTGCACGCCGGACGCGACGATCTCGCCTCTCTCGGTCTGCACGCCGCCCCGATCGACCTGTCCACCACCTACCCCTCGTACGACTCCCGGGGCGAGGCCGCGCGCATCGACGCCTTCGCCGCCACGGGGGCCAGGCCCGACGGCCCGCCCGTGTACGCACGGCTGGACAACCCGACGACCGCCCGCTTCGAGACGGCGCTGGCCCGGCTGGAGGGGGCCGGGAGCGCGGTGGCCTTCGCCAGCGGAATGGCGGCGTTCACCGCTGTCCTGCTGGCCCGCGCGAGCCTGGGGCTGCGCCACGTGGTCGCGGTGCGCCCCCTCTACGGCTGCAGCGACCACCTCCTGGGCGCCGGCCTGCTGGGCACCGAGGTGACGTGGACGGACCCGGCGGGCATCGCCGACGCGATCCGCCCGGACACGGGGCTGGTGATGGTCGAGACGCCCGCCAACCCGACACTGGCCGAGCTCGACATCAGGGCTGTGGCGCACTCCTGCGGTGCGGTACCCCTCCTCGTCGACAACACCTTCGCCACGCCCGTGCTCCAGCGGCCTCTCGAACACGGCGCGCGGATCGTCCTGCACAGCGCCACCAAGTACCTGGGCGGGCACGGCGATGTGATGGGCGGTGTCGTCGCCTGCGACGAGGAGTTCGCCGCGACCCTGCGGCAGGTGCGGTTCGCCACAGGGGGTGTGCTGCACCCGATGGCCGGCTACCTGCTGCTGCGCGGGCTGTCCACCCTGCCGGTACGCATCAGGGCCGCGTCCTCGTCCGCCGCGGAACTGGCCCGCAGGCTCTCGGCCGACCCCCGGGTCGCGCGGGTGCACTACCCGGAGATCGGCGGCGCCATGGTGTCGTTCGAGGTGTTCGGCGACCCCCACCGGATCATCGCCGGGGTCCGGCTGATCACCCCGGCCGTGAGTCTCGGCAGCGTGGACACGCTCATCCAGCATCCGGCCTCCATCAGCCACCGCATCGTGGGTGAGGGAGACCGGAGGGCCGCGGGTGTCGGCGACCGACTGCTGCGCATGTCGGTCGGTCTGGAGGACGTCGAGGACCTCTGGGCCGATCTCTGTCAGGCGCTCAGCGACCGAAGCGCTGTTCCGCCGGTGCGGTCCGGGGCAGCGGCCGGGACGTCGACGGCGCGCCCTACGGGGTCGCCGACTCCGTCGTCGTCGGCCGGTCGGACTGCCGGGCGGGTGCAGGGGCCAGCCGCGCCGTGATGACCAGGGTGCCTTCCTCGATCTGGTAGTCGAGGGGCAGCGAGAGCGCCCGCATGGCGGCCACCATCCCGGTGTTGTGGGCCTGCGTCACGGCGTACACGCTCTCGCAGCCCGCCTCGACGGCCAGGGCGACCAGTCGGCCGAGGAGTTCGGAACCGATACCGCGGCGCTGCCAGTCGTCCTCGACGAGGAGCGCCACCTCGGTCTCGTCCCCGTCCCAGAGCAGGTGGCCGAGGGCCACCATCCGGCCGGAGGCCGTCTGCACGGCGAGCGTGCGGCCGAACCGGGGGCTCAGCAGGTGGTCCAGATACCGGTCGGCGTCACGGACCGGACCGTGGTACCGCAGGCCGAGGGTGCGCTCGGAGCAGCGGCCGTGCAGGGCGAGGGCCGCGTCGAGGTCGTCACGGTCCGCACGGCGCACGGTGATCTCGTTGCCCTCGGGCAGGGTGAGGACGTCCTCGCTGCGCGGCACGCGCGGGCCGAGCCGGGCGTCCAGCTCGACGAGGGCCCGGGCACGGGCGAACTCGGTGGGTGTGAAGGCGAGGTAGGGGCGCTCGACGGTGATGACACCGCCCGACGGATCGCGCAGCCGCATCACCGTGTCCTCGAGGACGCCTTCCACCGGTGCGCTCTCCCCGGTGGGGCGTCCGGTGATCGACAGGGCGGGCAGCGAGTGGATGGTGCACCGGCCCAGGAGCTGGCGCAGCGCCAGGGGGAGTTCGGCGGCGTCCAGCGCGGTGCGCGTGGCGAGGCCGAGGACCCGAGTGGGTGTGTCCACCAGGTCGTGCGCGTCCGCGCGCTCGATCCAGGTGGAGGATCCGCCGGCGGCGGAGATCTCCCGGGTGAGCTGCTGGGCCGGCAGCGCCGCGGGAGCGCGCAGCAGGAACTCGTCGACGGTGCCCTCGGCCAGCGGGTGGGTCTGCAGGGTGAGGATGTCCACGCGGTGACGGGCGAGAGCGGTGCAGAGAGCCGCCAGGGTTCCAGGGGCGTCCCGCACGGTCGTCCGCATCCGCCAGAGCACGGTTTCGACGGCCGCGTCGGCATCGGCGTCCGCCTCGGTGGCGGGGAGCCCCGGACCGGCGCCGATGCCGGTATCGGGGCTCGGGGGCGGTGCGTGACTGTGCCGGCGTGCCCACCAGGTGTGGAACGCGGCCGTGGCGGCCAGGGCCACGGCCGAGGCGATGAGCAGATAGGGGCCGTCCGGCTGGTGCCCGATCAGGTTGGCGATCGCGTCGGCCACGGCGACGGCGGTGAAGAGGGCGGCCAGCTCGATCAGGTCCCGCCGCCAGTGGTGCGGACGGCGGGCACTCTTCGTGGATGTCACATCAGTCATGCATTCACTGTGACCGAACGGTGTTGCCTGGTCACGAACGCATTGTGACTGATGGGTTACGTGTGGATCTGATCGCCTTCCGCACCTTTCCTGTCCTCGTGCTGTGCTGCTCTGGCTGCTCTGGTGCTCTCGTGCCGAGGGGTACGCCCGGCGCGACGGCGAACGGCGTCCGCTCACTGCTCGATGCGTCCCGGCTGCAGCACCTTGCTGAACAGGACCGCCCCGCCCTGCGCCCGGAGTCGCACGGTCAGCTCCCCGCTCCCGCCGTCGATGTCGACCTCTCCGAAGAACTGCGGGGACTCCATGGGGGAGACGTTCGCCCTGCCCGGTGCCCGGACGAAGACCCGCTCGGGGCCGAACGTCGCGTCCAGCGCGTTGGCGGGGAAACCACCGGCCGCCAGCGGCCCCGAGACGAACTCCCAGAACGGCGCGAAGTCCTTGAAGGCAGCCCGCTCGGGCGAGTAGTGCTGTGCGGAGGTGTAGTGCACGTCGGCCGTCAGCCAGACGGTACCGGTGATACGCCGGTGCTTGATGTGACGCAGCAGCTCGGCGATCTGCAGCTCCCGGCCCAGCGGTGCGCCCGGGTCGCCCTGCGCGACCGCCTCGAAGTCCGTGGCCCCGTCCGGGACCACCAGCCCCAGCGGCATGTCGGCGGCGATCACCTTCCACACCGCACGCGACCGCGACAGCTCGCTCTTGAGCCAGCCCAGCTGCTCCGCGCCGAGGATGCCCGTGGTGTCGTCGGGCTGCCGGCCGGGCGAGTTGGCGTTGCGGAACGACCGCATGTCCAGCACGAACACGTCGAGCAGCGGGCCGTGCCGCACGACGCGGTGCATCCGCCGTTCGCCCGGCGACGCCCGCAGGGTGGGTACGGGGAAGTACTCGCGGAACGCCCGCATCGAGCGGGCGGCGAGGAGGTCCACGTTCTTCTCGGTGTAGCGCGCGTCGTCGAGGATCTGCCCGGGATACCAGTTGTTGCGCACCTCGTGGTCGTCCCACTGGACGATCCCGGGCACCTGCGCGTTGAACGCCCGCAGATTGTCGTCGAGCAGGTTGTAGCGGAAGTTCCCTCGGTACTCGTCCAGGGTCTCGGCGACCTTCGACTTCTCCGGGGTCGTGATGTTGCGCCAGATCCTGCCGTCGGGCAGCGTCACGCTGGGCTCGAGAACCCCGTCCGCGTAGATGTTGTCGCCACTGCACAGGAAGAAGTCCGGATCCAGGCGGCGCATCTCGTCGTAGACCCGGTAGCCGCCGATGTCGGGGTTGATGCCCCAGCCCTGTCCGGCGATGTCGCCCGACCAGAGGAACCGCACCCCGTCCCGGCGGTCGGCGGGGGCGGTGCGGAAGGTGCCGTACACCGGCTTTCCCGTGCGCCGGGGATCGTGCGGGTCGGCGAGCGTGACGCGGTAGTGGACCTGCCGGCCGGCCGGCAGCCCGTGCAGCGGGGTCGTCCCGGTGAAGTCGGTGCCGGGCCCGATCAGCGGGCCGTGCCAGGTCCGGGCGCGGCGGAAGGACTCGGTCGCGGACGTCTCGACCACCATCCGGGCCGGGCGGTCCGAGCGCACCCACACCAGCGCGGACGACGCCGTCACGTCACCTGCCTGGACCCCCCACGACGCGCTCGGGCGGCCGGACAGCGCCAGCGCGGGTGCCGTGGCGAACACCGCGGGGGCGGCGACCGCGGCCGAGGCGATGAGCGAGCCGCGCAGGACGGAGCGGCGGCCCGGGGCCGGGACGAGGGGACGGTTCGACATCGATGCGCCTCCAGGGCGGCGAGCGGGGCTGCCGGAACAGCGGATCCGTACAGGCAGGTTGCGGACCCCATACCTAGTCCCCGGCGGCAGCCGGTTCCCGAACCGCAGATGAACAACCGGGTCCGCCGGCCCCTACGCCCGGCCCGCCCGGCCCCTCCGGACCGCCTCGGCCAGCAGGCGGACGCCGGCTTCGACCGCGGTGGGAGCCAGATGCGCGTATCCGAGCACCAGGCGGACCGAGCCGTCGTCCGTACCGTCCCCACTGTCCGCCCTGTCCGCACCGGTCGCCGCGCAGTCGCTCAGCGGACGCAGTGCGATGTCGGCGGCGGCCGCACGCCGCAGCAACTCGTCCTGCGGGCCGAACCGTTCCGGCAGTCGGGCGATGATGTGCAGGCCCGCGGAGATCCCGCTGACCTCCGTCCCCGGGAAGTGCGTGGCCAGGGCTTCTGTCATGGCGTCCCGGCGCTCCCTGTAGGCGCGCTGGCAGCGGCGGAGCTGCCGGTCGTAGGCGCCGCCGGCGACGAAGTCCGCCAGGACCGCCTGGTCGACCGACGGATTGCCGAGGTCCATGGTGCGTTTGCGGGCGACGATCTCGTCGGTCATCGACGCCGGGGCGATCAGCCAGCCGAGCCGGAGGCCGGGGGCCAGGGACTTGCTGACCGAGCCGGTGTACACGACGTGCTCCGGGTCCAGCCCCTGCAGAGCCCCGACCGGCGCCCGGTCGTACCGGAAATCGCCGTCGTAGTCGTCCTCCATGATCACTCCTGAGGTGGCGCGCGCCCAGTCGAGCAGGGCCGCGCGCCGATCCGCGGAGTACGCGATGCCGGTGGGGAACTGATGGGCAGGGGTCGTGACCACGGCGCGCACGCCGGAGCGCACCAGCGGCCCGACCGCCAGGCCCTCGTCGTCGAGCGGCAGGCCGATCGTCGTCAGGCCGGTGGAGGCGAACAGCGAGGCGTGCTCGGGGCTCCCGGGGTCCTCGGTCCCCACCGTCGTCGCACCTCGTCCGCGCAGGACGAAGCCGAGCAGGGTCGTCGCCTGGGCCACGCCCGAGCACACCACCACCCGCTCCGGATCGGCCACCACACCACGTCGGCGGGCAAGCAGGGAGGCCAGCGCCACACGAAGCTCGGGCAGGCCGCGCGGATCCGGGTAGCCGAGGGCACTGTGCGGCAGCCGGTCCAGGACGGTGCGATGAGCCGCCGCCCAGGCACTCCGTGGGAAGAGCGCGAGATCAGGGGTGCCCGGGCGGAAGTCCACGCGTGCGCCGGGCGCGCGGGGTGACAGATCCCGCACCGTCCGGGCGGCGGGCCGTACCGTTCCGCTCACCCAGGTGCCCGCGCCCCGGCCGGAACGGAGATAACTCTCCGCCGTCAACTGCTCGTACGCCTCGGTCACCAGGCCGCGGGAGACCCCGAGATCGGCGGCGAGCTCACGACTGGCCGGCAGCCGTGTACCGGCCGCCAGACGGCCCGAGCGCACGGCTTCGCGCAGAGCCGACTGCAGGGCGCGGCCCCGCCCGCGGGCCGGGGCGGAGGCGGCGGGAAGCAGCAGTTCCCAGGCGGCGGAAGCACTCGACTCGCCTTCCATGGAGGCAGGTCCTGGCGCGTGATTGGTCCCGGAAGACGTCATGGAAGTGGACCTTAAACCGGACCGCGGCGGAATCTAGCGTCGCCCTCATGAACACGACTCCCCTGCGCGGGGCCCTGCTCGCGGCCTTCGCCTGCATGCTCGTCGGCGCCTCCTTCACGGCGAACAGCGTCCTCGGCGACTACCCGTACGCGGGCGGCCAGGCACTGCGGTACGGTCTCGCCGCCCTGCTCCTCCTGCCGCTCCTGCGCCGGGGCGGCGGCCCGGCGCCCACCGTCGCCCTGGCGATGCTCACCCGGCGGCAGTGGGTGCGTCTCGGGGCTCTCGCCGCTGTCGGAATGGTCGGCTTCAACCTCGCGGTCCTGGCAGCGGAACGGACGGCGGAACCCGCGGTGCCCGGGGTACTCGTCGGCTGTGCGCCCATCGTGGTCGGCGTCCTCGTCCCCGCCCTGGAACGGCGCCGTCCCACCCGGGCGGTCCTCTGCTCGGCGGGCCTCGTGGCCGTCGGGGCGTTCACCGTCCAGGGCTGGGGCAGGACCGACCTGGCGGGAATGCTGTTCTCGGTGGGCGCGCTGGGCGGGGAGGTCGGCTTCGCGGTCCTCGCCGTGCCGCTGCTGCGCCGGCTGGGACCGAAGCTGCTGTCGGCCGCCGTGTGCGCAGCCGCAGCCGGGGAGTCGGTGGTGCTCGGCGTCCTGCTCGACGGCGGGGGCTTTCTGAGGGTGCCCACTCCGGTGGAGACGCTCGCGCTGCTCTGGCAGGCGGTGGTGGTCACCGTCATCGGCTTCGTCTGCTGGTACAGCGGAATGCGGCGCATCGGTGCCGAACGCGCCACGCTCTTCTCCGGGCTGATCCCCGTGTCCGCCGCGCTGACGGCACCACTGGTCGGCACGGGGACGTACGGCGTGGGGCAGGGAGCGGGGAGCCTCCTGGTGGGCCTGGGGGTCGCGCTGGGCTCGGGTCTCCTGAGCCGCGGCGGGACCGGGTCGTCAGCGGCTCGTGTCGAGGATGACCCGCGCCACGGCGGCCGGGTCGTCGTTCATCGGGACGTGGCCGCAGCCCGGAAGGCGGACGAGCCGGGCACCCGGGATCACCTGCTTGGCCCTGACGCCCTGCCGGCGCAGGAGAAGGCGGTCCTTGACGCCCCACGCGACAGTGACGGGGATGTCCGGCACGTCGTCGGTGAACGCGACGGTCAAACCCGCTTCGAGAGTCTGACGGAAGCCGGTGGCCTCGCGCAGGGCGACGGTCTCGGACACCACCGCATCGGGCGAACGGCGGCCGGGGCGGGCGTAGATGGTGCTGGTCAACGCGGTGCGGCCGGGTGAGCTCTTCGCGAGCTGTTCGATCAGCGGCATCGGCATCGAGAGTGCGGCCCCGCGCATCGCCCGCAGCACTCCGAACGCGTACCGGCGCTCGCTCGGCGTCCAGAAGCCCGCGGGGGACAGAGTTGTCACCGAACGCACCCGCTTCTCGCGGCCCAGCTCCAGGGCCAGCAGGCCTCCCAAGGAGTTCCCGGCCACATGCGGGCGCTCCACACCGAGTGTGTCGAAGAGCGAGCCGAGGACCGGGGCCATGGTTCCGATGCCGTACGTGAGCCCGTCCGGCAGCGCGGGCGAAGCCCCGAAACCGGGCAGGTCGACGGCTATGACATCTCGCTCCGCCGCCAGGATGCGCAGCACCGGGTCCCAGGCCTGATGGTGATGGCCGATGCCGTGCAGCAGCACCAACGGTGCACCGCGGCCTGTCCGTTCGTAGGCCACTTCGACCTGACGGGGGCCCGCGGGGGAGTCGACTGCGAACGAGACCGTGGTGGCCATGCTGCTCCTCGGGACGGACCTGGCGGACTGGGCGTTGCTCAATGAGACGGGTCGTCAACAATGATTACCGTCGAGTAGCCGGCAGTTCAAGGGGGAGGGCGATTCCCCTGACGCGAGCGGAGGTTTCGTCGGACGCGTGCAGTTGGACGGGCGAGATCCGAAGGCGACGGTCGGGCCCACGCATGTTCTACCGGCTGCTTCCACCGGTTGTCTCTGTCGTCTGCTTCGACGGACCGAGGATCTGCGAGTTGGGTGCGAACCGAGTCCTGTCCTCGGGGTCGACGACGTCGTCGAGGTCGGTGAAGTAGGACGACGTCGTCGTACCGGCCACCACGTCGTGCAGGAATGGGCTGCCCGACACCGGATGTGCCTCCCGGAGGGGACCGCGGCCCTCGTTGAGGATGACGGTCCACTCCTCCGGCTCTACACCGGGCCGGACCAGTCAGTACAGGAAGCGTCCCGAACCTTCTGCATACCCCCAGGGCGCCAGCCGGGTGCCGCCCTCCAGGAGTTCGGGCGGCCTCTCCTCGCCTCCGGCCCAGAGCTCGGCAAGGATCTCCGCGCGTTCCGTGGTCCGGGCGACCACGTCGTACGTCGCGTCCGGGCAACCCGGCTCCAGCAGGTGGAGCACCCCCGCGAAGAGCCCGCCGCCGTGTGTGCGGACGAGCTGCTTGTAGTCGGCCGGCGGAGCGATGCCCAACGCCTCCTCCACGGCGGCCCACCGCACCGCCCGGCCGTCTCCGGAAGGCGGAGGACAGAGGCGGGCCAGTGGTTCGGTATGGCGCAGGCCGCGGGCCGTTCGTATGTCGCTCGGCAAGGCGCTGAACCGTGTCGGAGTCCTGGTGCCGTCCAGCACCACCGCACGCATCACGTCGCCGACCGCGGCGCGGGGCGTGTCCGACCACCACGAGGGGTGCTTGGTCCGGTCGATGAAATCGTCGTGGCCGTCCGCGTGGACTGCGGTTCCTGCCGGAGCCACGGCCGTGACGACCACGTCGCACTCCTGATGATCGGCAAGCATGGCACCCGGCTTGCACCATGCCGCAGGGAAGGGGCGGGTGGGCGGCCGGGCCGCGTCCACGCAGGACAGCGGGGGTGCGGAAAGGCGTCCCGGTTCCGCCGTTCCACGCCACTCCACGAGCGGCCCGGCGATCGGGGCGTTCCGTTGGTGAGCCTCCCGGGTGTCGACGAGCGGTCTTCGTACGAGGGCTTTCGTGTTGCGGTCTTTCACCGCCGTACGAACGTCCCGTGAACGCTCTGCGCCAGTGGGCTGTTCCGCTGCGTTACGGGACGAGGATTGGTCTTGACCAAGGTGGTTCGCCGCCCTAAGGTCTGAACGATAAGGCAGGAACCTTTAATAAATAACGTCGCGGAAAATGCCACCGGGCGGATGCGGAGGACAGGGTGGGGACCACGCAGCTGGAATCGGTGCAGGAGCCGAAGTACTGGCACCTCAAGACCGTGCTCAGTGAGGCGCTCGACTCGGACTTCGCGGTGGGAGAGGTGCTGCCCAACGAGCGGGATCTCGCGGCGCGTTTCGGTGTCGCGAGGGCGACACTCCGACAGGCGCTCGAGCAGCTCGAGCTCGAAGGAAGGCTGCAGCGACGCCGCGGCGTCGGTACGACCGTCGCCCCGCCCCGGGTGGGCGTCGCCGTCGCCACCGCCCAGCACGGCTGGGCTGACGGTGACACGGACGGGGCATGGCAGCCCGTCGAGTGCGTCACCGCCACCGCTCCTGCCGCCGTAGCCGCCGTTCTCGACGCCGAGGCAGGGGAGGCCGTGCACGTGGTGCGCCGCATCCGTGTCGCCCATGGGCAGGCAGTGGCGGCGGAACTCCTGTACATCCCGACGTCGTCCGTCCCTGAGCTCTCCGCCATCGAGGCGCCGTCCGGGCCCGCCCGGGCCCGGAGCGTCCTGCGGGAACTGCACCGTGCCGGCCTCGACGGGCAGGACCGCTCTGTCGAGCTGGGGTCCGCGCGTGCGGACGACGCCAAGGAGCTCGACCGGCTTCCGGGCGCTCCGGTCCTCGTGGTCACGACGCGGTACTTCACGACCGTCGGTACGGCGGCCGTCTCCGTCGCCACCTACCGGGCCGACACGTGCCGGCTCACCTTCGGTGATTCCGGGGCGCTGGAGATCAGCCACGACGAGCAGGAGCGCAAGGCCTCCTGAGGCCGTCGGGACGCTCGTCGGTCAGCGGGAGGCTCGCGTGGCCGTCGGGATGCTCGTCGGCTGCGTGGCCTGGGGTCGGCCCGGGTGGCCTTGGCTGTGTGGGCGGCCTGCGTGACCTGTGTCGGAGCAGAGGTTCCTGCCCTCCTGGTGCCGGCGCCGTGGCGGTGCCCCGCGCTGTGGCCGCGCCGCGGTTCGTTCCACCTACGGCCCGTCGCTGTCAGCGGCGGGCCGTCACCGTTCCCTCCACGGCGAAGAGCTGCTCCTCCACGTGGTCGAGGGCGAGGCGCAGCGCGCCGGTGGCGACCGCTGCCTCCCCGAGGAGGGAGAGGGTGACCCGGGGCGGCCGCAGACAGTAGCGGGCGAGCTCGTCCCGGAGCGGATCGAGGACACCGTCGAGGCCGGCTGCCCACCCGCCGATCACCACGAGCTCCGGATCGAGCGCCAGAACCAGAGCCGCGACATCGTGCACCAGCCGTTGTATGAACCGGGCCACCGCCGCTTGTGCACCCGCGTCACCGTCCTTGGCCTTGGCGAAGACGGCGGCGACGGCATGCTCGTCCAAGGGGTCGAGAGGGGTGTCCGTCGTGGAGAGCAGATGTTCCGGTGTGACATCGCGGCCCAGCAGGTGCAGTGCGCCGATCTCCCCGGCCGCACCCCCGAAGCCGCGGTGCAGCCGCCCGCCGATCAAGGAGCCCGCGCCCGGGCTCAAGCCCGCCAGGACGAAGACGATGTCGTCGGAGTCGGTCGCCGCGCCCTTCCAATGCTCGGCCACCGCAGCGGCGTTGGCATCGTTCTCGACCAGGACAGGGCACTTGAACGAACGCCGCAGCCTCTCGCCGAGCGCGAGACCGGTCCAATCCGGCAGCGCCGTCCCCAGCCGCACCGTGCCGTCGGCCTCGACGATGCCCGGACTTCCCACCCCGACGGCCCGCAGACTGCTCCGCGCCACCCCCGTACGCCTCAGCACATCGGCGATGACGGCCCGCACCTGATCGATCCTGTCGTCCGCGCTCAGGCTCTCGGAGACATCGCGTGATCCCGCGCCGACGATACGGCCGTCGAGGCCGGACAGCAGGGCGGACACGCGGTGCGAGCCGATCTCCACGCCGAGCAGATATCCGGCCTCTGCGCGGAACCGGAACCTCCTGGCGGGGCGGCCCTGCCGCCGGGTCCCGCTCTCGTCCGGGGTCGCCTCCATGACGAGGCCCGCCCCGAAGAGCCCCTCGACGACGCCTTCGACCGTGGGGCGCGACAGGCCCGTGATCCGGGTGAGGTCCGTGAGCGTGGGCGAATCCGCCCCTCGCAGGGCGTGCAGCACCACCGCGGAGTTGATCCTCCGCAGCAGAGACGGGTCCCCTCCGGTCAGCCTGCCCACCGTGTGTCCTCCCAGGTCGAGCGCATGTCTGCCGGATCGTACTCGCTGACCCCGCCTACGGCGACCAGCGCCCGGAGAGAGGTAACCGGAACCGTACGACGACCGCTGGGAGCCCCCGGTGGGGAACCCGTACCCGCGCGGATGCCGGAGCGGATCAGGCCGCACGTGACGGCGTCAGCGGGGAGCCACGAACCCGGACTCGTACGCGGCGATCACCGCTTGGGTCCGGTCCCTGGCACCCAACTTGGCGAGGACCGCGCTGACATGTGTCTTCACGGTCTCCACTCCGACGACGAGATCGGCGGCGATCTCCGCGTTGGACAGGCCTCGTGCCATCAGCCGCAGCACCGCCGCCTCGCGGTCCGTGAGCGCCGCCCGGGCCATCGCGTCCCGTGCCGCGCTCGTGCCGTACTCCGCGGCGAGCTGCCGTACCGCGGAGGGGAAGAGCAGCGACTCCCCCTCCGCGACCAGCCGCACCGCGTGCACGATCTCGGCCGGCCGGGCCCGCTTGAGCAGGAACCCGTCCGCCCCGGCCCGCAAGGCCTCGTACACGTACTCGTCGTTCTCGAACGTGGTCACCACGAGGATCTTCGGCGGATCCGTGACAGTGCGCAGCACCACGCGCGTCGCCTCGATCCCGTCCATCAGGGGCATCCGCACGTCCATGGCGACGACGTCCGGTCGCAGTCGGCGCACCAGCGGGATCACCGCGGCGCCGTCGGCCGCCTCACCCACCACCTCGATGTCGGGCTGAGCTTCCAGAACGGCGCGGAGCCCCGCGCGCACCAGGGGTTCGTCGTCGACCAGAAGAACGGTTACCGGCATCCGATCAGCGTATGCGGTCCAGCGGGAGACTCGCGTGCACCTTCCACTCGCCCTCGTGCGGTCCGGTTCTGGCCTTCCCGCCCAGAAGCGCGGCCCGCTCCCGTATGCCCCGCAGCCCGCTGCCGCCGCCAGGCCCGTGCGGCGATGCCGGGAGCGGGTTGGCCACCTCCAGCTCCAGCCGTTCCTCCGCCACCGCGATCCTCACCCGTACGGGAACGGAGCCGGCGTGACGCAGCACGTTGGTGAGCGACTCCTGCAGAATCCGGTAGCCCTCGCGGGACACCGGGCCGGGGACCAGATCCAGGGGGCCGGTCGTCTCCAGGTCGATCTCCGCCCCGGAACCGCGGGCCGATTCCACCAGCTGATCGGCTTCGGCCATGGTGGGACGTGCGCCGACAGGAAGGTCCGATTCCCGCAGCACCCGCAGGACACGTTCCAGATCTTCCAGCGCCTTGCGCCCGGTCTCCTCGATGGCGACGAGCGCCCGCTCGGTGAACTCAGGGCTGCCCGCCGTCCTGGCCGCGCCCGCTTGAATGACGGCGACTGTCAGCGCGTGCCCGATCGAGTCATGCAGTTCGCGGGCGATCCGATTACGCTCCAGCAGTTGTTCGGTGCGCTCCTCCAGGGCGGTCATCCGCTCGGTCGATGACGGTCCGAGCAGCCCACGGGCGGCAGCCGCGGCCACCTCACCGCACAGCACGACCAGCCCGAGAAGTATCAGGATCGGCAACGGCGCGAACAGCGCGCACAGCCAACGGACTTCGAGGAATCCCGTCAGCCAGTCCATGCTCGGTCTCGCACCGACCGACACGCTGACCAGGTCGAAGGTCGTCGCCGACAGCCAGACGGTGGAGAAGCCCGCAGCCGCCGCGAGCAACAGTCTGACCTCGAGCCAGGCGACCGTTCGCCAGCGTTCGCCCCAGGTGGCCGCCGGTGCGGCGGCGATCGAAGCGTCCGGTCGGCCACGCTCTCCGGGCGTGAGCAGAAGCTGAGCCTGTACCCCTTCGGCGAGGCGGATGGCGGGCAGCAGACCGATCGGCACGGCGAAGACGCAGGGCATCCACGGGGTGTCGATGGAGATGAACATCCAGATGCTGACGGCCGCGGACGGAATCAGCAGATGAAGCCAGCGGCTGTATGTGACAGGAGTGGCCAGCGGTCCGAGAAGGTGGCGCATGTCGCCATCGTGTCAGCGCCCGGCGCCGAGCGGCTCCCCCGAGCGAGGGAGACGGTCCACCCCGGCGGGGGAGGCCGCAGCCGGGGCCCGCGGGCCAGGCTTTTCCTCATGACCAGCATCGACGTGCACGAACTCACGAAGGACTACGGCCCTACGCGTGCCGTGGACCGGCTCACGTTCAGCGTGGGACCAGGCCGTGTGACAGGCTTTCTCGGCCCCAACGGCGCGGGAAAGTCCACCACCATGCGCCTCGTTCTCGGGCTGGACCGTCCGACCGCCGGCACCGCCACCTTGGACGGACGACCTTACGCCGCGCTCCGAAACCCGCTGAGCAGAGTGGGAGTTCTGCTCGACGCCCAGGCGGCGCACGGTTCGCGCACCGCCCGCAATCACTTGCTCGCCCTTGCCACGAGCAACGGCATAGCCGAGAGCAGGGTGGAGAAGGTGCTCGAGGAGACCGGCCTGGCAGCGGTCGCGAAACGGCGGATCAAGACGTTCTCACTCGGGATGCGGCAGCGGCTCGGTATCGCAGCAGCGCTGCTGGGCGATCCGGACGTGGTGATGCTGGACGAACCGTCGAACGGACTCGACCCCGAAGGAATCATCTGGATCCGCGACCTGATGCGGAGCATGGCCCGTGAGGGCCGCACTGTGCTCGTCTCCAGCCACCTGATGAACGAGACCTCTTCCTTCGCCGACCACCTGATCATCCTCGGCAGAGGCCGGCTCCTCGCGGATCTGCCCATGCGGGAGTTCATCGACTCCCGCAGCCGGCGCGGAGCTCGATTCCGTACCACAGGAGAGCACCGCCTCCGCGACGCCCTGATCCGCAGGGGATACATGCCCGTGCGGGGTGACGGCGGGTGCTGGACGGTCGACGGGGCCGGGGCCGAGGAGATCGGCCTGGTGGCCGCTGCAGAAGCCGTCCCCCTGCTCGAACTCGCCGATGAGCGGACGACCTTGGAAGAGGCGTATCTCGACCTGACCACACACGAGTCCGAGTTCTCCGTTGCAGCGTCCACCACCGCCGGACGGGAGGCCTGAACGCCATGAACATGTCGACGACTTCGGTGCTGCGCTCGGAATGGATCAAGATCAGATCGGTGAGGTCCGTCGCGGGATCGCTGATCGCGGTCTTCGCCGCCACGCTCACTGTCACGGTGCTCGTGTTCGCCACCGTGGGACAGACGGAGGCCGACAGCCCCGGTTACGAGCCGCTGTTCTCCGCCTTCTACGCGCTGAACTTCGGCCAGATCGCGGCGATCAGCTTCGGGGCGACCGCCCTGTCCTCGGAGTTCCTGAACGGAGCGCTGCGCATATCGCTCTCTGCCGTCCCACGACGAGGCCTTCTCTACAGTGCCAAGATGTCGGTCATAGGCGGACTCGCCCTCATCGTGGGGCTGCTCACCAGCCTTGCCACGTTTCTCGTCGGGCAGACCTTCATGGGTGAGTACGCGATAGGGCTGGGAGACCCCGGTGCGATGCGTGCCACGGTCGGAGGCGGCATCTATCTCATGCTGATGGCGCTGTTCGCCGGGGGCCTGGCGGCGGTCATGCGCAGCGCCGTCGCGGTGCTCGCCGTGCTGATTCCCTTCATCCTGATCGTCTCCTTCGTGCTCGGAGGCATCGCGGGAGACATCGCCCAGTACCTCCCCTCCCAGGCGGGGCAGTTGGTGCTCCATCAGAGCCCGGAAGGAGATCTCGGCCCCTGGGCAGGGCTCGCGGTGACTGCGGGATGGGCCGGAACGGCACTGTGCGCCGGCTGGTGGAGCATATGGACGAGAGACGCCTGAGACGCTCGGCAGGAAGCGAGTGGCGGGGCGGCCGACAGCCCGCCCGGACGCGCGCTTCGGGAACTCGGGGAAGGCGGGCGGCTGGTCCGAGGCCATGTGTCAGTGCGGGGCGCTTTACTGACGGTATGACCACCGCACATCACCTCCGCCTCATCGACGGGATGCGCACCAGGGACTTCCCCTCGGAGCGGGTTGCGTCAGGCTCGGGAACCAGCGGGCCGGGCTATCACACGATGCTCCTCCTCGGCGAGGACGACCACGGGGACGGAGAGGAGGCAGACCGCCTCGAACACCAGGCACAGTGCATGGCGGAACGCGACACTCTGCACGCTCTCCTCACCTTGCGCTGGGGTGAGCCCCAACTGGTCAGTTTGTGGAGCGCTCAGGAGCGGATGATGGCGGGCGAGGTGATAGCCGAACCCTGGGCCGATCCGGTCGCGAGCTGTGAGTACCTTCCGCTGTGGCGAGCGGATGACCGATGGATCGCCGTCGTGCTCCATCTGGAGGACGGCGGACCGGGCTGCGAGTTGGGGGTCCTGGTCACCGTGGTCGACCCGCCCTGAGGATGCATGGCGGCATCACCACCCCGGACTACTCGGATGAATTCCGGTGGACCGCCGCCAGCAGGCGGGCGTATTCCTCAGCCATGGTGCTCACGGTCCAGTGTGCGTTCAGACCGCTGGGGTTGGGCAGTGCCCAGACGCGGGCGCCGCCGATCGTCCGCTCCTGAGGGCCGATTCGGGCGGCGCGTTCACCGAAGGCCGTGCGGTAGGCGGTGACCCCGACGACGGCCAGCCACTGCGGGCCCAGCTTCTCCACCTTGGCCGAGAGCACCCTTCCGCCCTCGCGGAATTCCTCGGCGTCCAGTTCGTCCGCCCGGGCCGTGGCTCTGGCGACCACATTGGTGATGCCCAGGCCATATCCCGGCAGCAGACCTTGTTCCGAAGGCTTCAGCTGCCTGGGCGTGAAGCCTGACCGATGAAGGACCGGCCAGAACCGATTACCAGGATGGGCGAAGTGATGACCCGTGGCAGCCGTCATGAGGCTCGGATTGATGCCGCAGAACAGCACACGCAGACCGCCCGCGACCACGTCGGGGACGACGCGGTCGCGGGCGGCGCGGACTTCTTCGGGAGTCATCCGGCAGTGGATCCGGCGGTCAGAGGATCGATCCGGGGGCGTACGCGGCAGCCTCCGGGTGCTGCTTGGCGATCTCCTCGATCCTCGACACCAGAGCGGCGACCTGATCGCCCGCGGCACCGGTGAACGAGAGCTTGTCCGCCATCAGGGCGTCGAGCTGCTCGCGGTCCAGCGGGATCCGGTCGTCGGCGGCCAGCTTGTCCAGCAGCTCGTTGCGCTCCGCCCCCTGCTCCCGCATGGCGAGAGCGGAGGCGACCGCGTTCTCCTTGATGGCCTCGTGGGCGACCTCACGGCCGACGCCGGCGCGTACCGCGGCCATCAGCACCTTGGTCGTGGCGAGGAAGGGGAGGTAGCGGTCCAGCTCACGGGCCACGACCGCGGGGAACGCACCGAACTCGTCGAGCACGGTGAGGAAGGTCTCCAGCAGGCCGTCGAAGGCGAAGAATGCATCCGGCAGTGCGACCCGGCGGACCACGGAGCAGGACACGTCGCCCTCGTTCCACTGGTCACCCGCCAGCTCACCCGTCATCGACGCGTAGCCGCGCAGGATCACCATCAGGCCGTTGACGCGCTCGCAGGAGCGGGTGTTCATCTTGTGCGGCATCGCCGACGAGCCGACCTGGCCCGGCTTGAAGCCCTCGGTCACCAGCTCGTGGCCCGCCATCAGCCGGACGGTCTTGGCGACCGACGAGGGCGCCGCCGCCAGCTGCACCAGCGCGGTCACCACGTCGTAGTCGAGGGAACGGGGGTAGACCTGTCCGACCGAGGTGAAGGCGTGCGCGAAGCCGAGGTGGCCGGCGATGCGCTGCTCCAGGTCGGCGAGCTTGCCCGCGTCGCCGCCGAGCAGGTCCAGCATGTCCTGCGCCGTGCCGACGGGGCCCTTGATACCGCGCAGCGGGTAGCGCCCCAGCAGGTCCTCCAGCCGCCCGTAGGCGACCAGCAGCTCGTCGGCGGCGGTGGCGAAGCGCTTGCCCAGCGTCGTCGCCTGTGCGGCGACGTTGTGGGAACGGCCCGCGAGGACCAGCTCGCCGTACTCCGCGGCGAGCTTGCCCAGTCGCGCCAGAACGGCCACCGTGCGGTCGCGCATCAGCTCCAGCGAGAGCCGGATCTGCAGCTGCTCGACGTTCTCGGTGAGGTCACGGGAGGTCATGCCCTTGTGGACCTGCTCATGGCCGGCGAGGGCGTTGAACTCCTCGATCCGGGCCTTCACGTCGTGCCGGGTGACCTTCTCGCGCTCGGCGATCGAGGCGAGGTCGACCTGGTCGATCACACGCTCGTAGTCGGCAACCGCCGCGTCGGGCACCTCGATCCCGAGGTCCTTCTGAGCGCGCAGCACCGCCAGCCACAGCTGACGTTCCAGCTTCACCTTCTGCTCGGGGGACCAGAGGACGGCCAGCTCCGTAGAGGCATAGCGGCCGGCCAGGACATTGGGGATGCGAGGCTTCGCAGACACAGCAGTCACGTGTCCGGATTCTACTGGCGGTTTCTGCAGGTCCGCGCCGCGGGCCGGTATGTGGATTCCTACGAGCCCGCGCGCGCCCGGCCCCTACCGCTTCGCTCCCACGAAGCCCCACTGGTCGACCGGTGCACCGACCGCGGGTTCCTCCGGGCGCCACAGGCTGATCGACCCGAATCCGGGCTCCACGAGATCGAGCCCGTCCGCGAAGGAACGCACGGTCTCCCGGGGCCGCGAGACGTACGGCATGGCGCCGCCGTCGGCGTACTCGTCGGATGCCGCCCTGGTCTCGTCCGTCTCGATGGTGTCGCACAGCATCAGGAAACTTCCGGCGGGTACCGCGTCGAGATAGGTGCGCAGCAGCGCGGCCGCCTCAGCCGAGTCCACGACGTGTCCGAGGGTGGAGAGCAGCATCAGCGCGACCGGTCGCTGAAGATCCAGTGTGCGGGCAGCCTCCTTGAGCACCGTTCCGGCGTCCCGCAGATCGGCGTGCACGTAGTCGGTGGCGCCCTCGGGGGTGCTGGTGAGCAGGGTCCGGGCGTGAGCCAGCACGATCGGGTCGTGGTCCACGTACACGACGCGGGCATCGGGGGCGACTGCCTGTGCGACCTCATGCGTCGCGTCGGCGGTCGGGAGGCCTGTCCCGAGGTCGAGGAACTGCCGAATCCCCGCTTGCTGGGCCAGGTGGCGCACGGCCCTGGCCTGGAAGCGGCGGGAGGCGCGGGCTATGTCGATGATCTGCGGGTACAGCTCCGCCATCGTCGCGCCCAGTCGGCGGTCTACCTCGTAGTTGTCCTTGCCGCCCAGCCAGTAGTTCCAGACACGCGCCGAGTGCGGGGTGCTGGTGTCGATCAGGTCCGTCCGGACCTGTGGTTCGTCGCTCATGGGGCCGTCCCTGCCCGGTGCCCAGGACGCCCCTGCGCGGTGAGCACCCATGCTGACCCACCCGGCACACGCGTAACAGCTGAAAAGCCGCCACGTCCGGGGAGGGCCCTTGGGGCCGGCACGAGGTCAGCCGTCCAGCCGCCGCCAGCCCGCTACCGGTCCGGGGGGCGACACGTCCTCGGGAGTGATCCAGAAGGCCTTTCCCAGACCCGCGTCGAACTGTGCGCCGGCCCGGCCGTCACCGGACGAGCGCCCGCTCAGACGCCGCCCGATCCAGGGGATCAGATGCTGACGGGCGAAGCGGACGTCGTCGATCCGCCGCTGCGCCCACCGCGCCGGCGCGGACGCCGCCATCGGGGTCTGCCAGTCGCTCTCCGCGGGGAGCCCCAGTGTCTGCCAGACCGCCTCCGCGACCCTGCGATGTCCCCCGGCCGTCAGATGCAGCCGGTCGACGTCCCACATCCGCGGATCGCCCAGCGACGGAGCGCCGTACAGGTCGGTCACCAGGGCGCCATGGCGTTCGGCCAAGTCGTCGACCAGCGAGAACAGCTCCTCCATGCGTGGCCGGAAGCGTTCCATCACCGGGCCGTTCCGGCCGGGGCTGCGCATCAGTACCAAGGTCTTGCAGGACGGCGCGAGACGCTCCACCGCTTCCTCCAGCCGGCCGCGCACCATGCCCATGTCGCACTTGGGCCGCAGGGTGTCGTTGAGCCCGCCGACGAGCGTGATCACATCCGGCTGCAGCGCCGCAGCGACGGCTACCTGCTCGTCCACGATCTGGCTGATGAGCTTTCCCCGCACCGCGAGGTTGGCGTACCGGAAGTCCGGTGTGCGGGCAGCGAGACGGCCGGCGAGAACGTCGGCCCAGCCGCGGTAGGAGCCGTCGGGCAGCAGATCCGACATGCCCTCGGTGAACGAGTCGCCGACCGCGACAAAACTGGTGTAGGAGGCATTCAATTCCATGGCGTTGCCGATCGTACCGCGACGACGGCCGGCAGTCGGGCCTTGCCGGAAGGGCGACAGCGGCAACGGCCGGGAGCGGCCGCCGGGGGAGAGCGCGGAAGAGGGGCGCGGCCACGGCCGCGCCCCTCCTGTCGTCACCCGGCGGCGAGATCAGCGGGCCTGAGGCCTGCCGACCAACTCACGCAGGACGTCCTCCATCGTGATCATGCCGGCCAGACGGCCGTCGTCGTCGAGCACGGCCGCCAGATGCGTACGGCTCCGCCTCAGTGCGGTCAGCACGTCGTCCAGCGGGGTCGCCGCCCGCACCCTCGCGATGGGACGGAGAGCCGTCACCGGGAAGGGCACGTCGCGAGGCGCGGCGTCCAGGGCGTCCTTCACATGGAGGTACCCGATGATGCGCTGCTCGCTGTCCATCACCGGAAAACGCGAGAAGCCGGACTCGTGCGAGAGCCGCTCCAGCTCCTCCGGGGTCGTCCCCACCCTGGTGTAGAGCACCCGGTCGACCGGAAGGAGCACGTCCTGGACCGGGCGGCGGCCCAGTTCCAGGGCGTGGCGGAGGCGTTCCGCGGAACGGTCGTCGACGAGCCCGGAGTCCTCGGCGTCCTTGACGAGGCGTGCCAGCTCGTCGTCGGAGAAGGTCGCCGAGACCTCGTCCTTCGTCTCCACCCGCAGCAGCTTGAGCAGCGCGTTCGCGAAGGCGTTGATGGCGAAGATCACCGGCTTCAGCGCCCGGGCGAGGGTCACCAGGGGAGGCCCGAGCAGCAGCGCGGTGCGCGCGGGTTCGGCCAGCGCGATGTTCTTCGGCACCATCTCGCCGAGCAGCATGTGCAGATACGTCGCCACGGTCAGGGCGATGACGAACGAGATCGGGTGCACCAGGCCGTGCGGCACCCCCACCGCGTCGAAGACGGGCTCCAGCAGGTGGGCGATGGCGGGCTCGGCGACGATGCCCAGCACCAGCGTGCAGAGCGTGATGCCCAGCTGCGCCGCCGCGAGGAGCGCCGACACGTGCTCGAGCCCCCAGATGACGCTGCGTGCGCGCCGGTTCCCGGCCTCGGCCTCGGGCTCGATCTGACTGCGGCGTACGGAGATCAGAGCGAACTCCGCCCCGACGAAGAAGGCGTTGACCACCAGGGTCAGCAAACCGATGAAGAGCTGGACGGCGATCATCGTTCGTCCTCCGCCGGCTCGTCGGTACCGGGGAGCGGCGCGTGCAGCAGCGCACGCGCGGCGCGATGCCCGGAGGCGTCCACCACGTCGATCCGCCAGCCCGTGAGCTCGACGGTGTCGCCGACCACCGGGATGCGGCCGACCTCCGTGGCGATCAGCCCGGCCAGCGTCTCGTACGGTCCGTCCGGCACCCGCAGCCCGATGGTGCGGAGCTGGTCCGTCCGGGCCGCTCCGTCGGCGGACCACAGGGTCCGTCCGTCCGCGTCCTCGCCCGCGGCCGCCAGATCGGGGGTCTCGTGCGGGTCGTGCTCGTCCCGCACCTCGCCGACGACTTCCTCCACGATGTCCTCCAGCGTGACGACTCCCGCCGTCCCGCCGTACTCGTCGATGACGACGGCCATGGCCAGCTTCCCGGAGAGCCGGTCGAGCAGACGGTCGACGGTGAGCGTCTCCGGTACGAGCAGTGGTTCGCGCAGCATGTCCGACACCCGCTTACGGGGGCGCTGGTCCGCGGGAACGGCCAGCACGTCCTTGATGTGCGCCACGCCCACGACCGTGTCCAGGCTGCCCCGGTAGACGGGGAACCGGGAGAGGCCGGTGGCCCGGGTGGCGTTCGCGACGTCCTCGGCGGTCGCCTGGACCTCGAGGGCGGTGACCTGGACGCGGGGCGTCATCACGTTCTCCGCGGTCAGTTCGGACAGGTTGAGGGTGCGTACGAAGAGTTCGGCGGTGTCGGCCTCGAGCGCGCCCTCCTTGGCGGAATGGCGTGCCAGGGCCACCAGCTCCTGCGGACTGCGCGCCGAGGCCAGCTCCTCGGCCGGTTCGAGGCCGAAAAGCCGCACGATCCGGTTGGCGGTGTTGTTGAGATGGCTGATGAAGGGCCGGAAGACAGCGGTGAACGCGCGCTGGGGCGTGGCGACCGCCCTGGCGACGGTCAGGGGGGAGGAGATCGCCCAGTTCTTCGGGACGAGCTCACCGACCACCATCAGGACCACGGTGGACAGCGCCGTGCCGATCACGAGAGCCAGTGAGGAGGACACGCCGGGCGACAGCCCCGTCGCCTCCACCGGTCCCTTGATCAGCTTGGAGATGGACGGCTCGGAGAGCATGCCGACGACCAGATTGGTGACGGTGATACCGAGCTGCGCGCCGGAGAGCTGGTAGGTGAGGCTGCGGACGGCCTTGAGGGCGCCCGCCGCACCGCGGTCCCCTCGCTCGACGGACCGTTCGAGCTCGCCGCGCTCCACGGTGGTCAGAGAGAACTCGGCCGCCACGAACACACCGCAGAGGAGGGAGAGCAGGATCGCCACGAGGAGCAGGAGCACTTCGGTCATCGGTTCACCTCCGTCCCATGGTCGGGCAGGGGCGGAAGGATCGCGCGACGTCGGTGGTGTCGGTGGTATCGACTACTGGGGGGCTCGCCCATGGGCGGACGCTCACACCTTTCGGAAGATTCGGACGGTCGAGGATCCATAGTAAAGGATCGGCAAAATGTCATGGTCGGTGGCGAACGTGCGGCCGGCCGTACGGCTCCGGTGGGCGCGCGGTGGCCTTCAGAGGGACTTGACCCAGCGCCGCCAGTGCTCCTCGCGATGGTAGCCAGTCGCCCCCCATGTGTGGTGGGCCCGCGTGTTGGACTCCAGTACCATCGCGTCGACCCGTCGCCCGCCGAGGGCCGCGAACCGCCGCTCCGCGGCGTCCATCAGTGCGGTGGCGATGCCCTGCCTCCGGCAGTCGGGGTGCACGGCGAGCCGGTACGCGGAGCATCGCCATCCGTCGAAGCCGGCTATGACGGTGCCGGTGATCCGGCCGTCGCGTTCTGCCAGGAGCAGCGCCTCCGGGTCCCGTGAGATCAGGCGGGCGACGCCGTCATGGTCGTCGGTGATGCTGGTTCCTTCCGCCGCCTCGCGCCAGAACCGCAGCACGGCGTCGATGTCCGAGAGCGTGGCGCGGCGGATATCAAGATCAGTCATGGTGCGAGCCAACCAGAGAGCCTCGGGTGAAAGGGAAGTATTTCTGCCGTAGCCGTAGCCACCCGCCTCGTGTGTCCCGCATCCGGACCTCTCATTCCCCTCCGCGCCGGCGGCATGCCGTCCCGTTCCCCTTGCGGGTGCTAGCGCACACGCGCTAGCGTGATGTCGTGCCCAAGACTCAGCTGAACGTTCGAGTGGACGAGGCGACCGCCGAGGCGGCGCGACAGCGCGCCCTGCAGCGGGGGATGAGCGTGAACCGCTACATAGAGGAGCTCGTCAAACAGGATGCGGGCGAGGTAGGACACACCTTCGTCGAGGCAGCGGCCGACTTCATGAAGCAGTACGAGTCGGTCTTCGCCGAGGAGTTCGGCACGGAGCGCAAAGGCACCCGTTGAACCTGCAGATCGACCTTTCCTGGCTGCTCATGGTCGCCGAGCACAAGACGCCCGGCGACCCTCAGGTCGTCGACTGGGGTGCGCTCGTCGCCGCTGTCAGCCGGCACGAGGCGGAGATCTTCGGCAGCCCCGTCTACAGCGACCCGCACTCCCGCGCGGCCGCCATGCTCCAGTTGCTCCTGCACGTGCCGGCGCTCGAGCACTCCAACGCGATGTTCGCCTCCGCCGTCGCCTACGGCTACCTCGTGGCCTCGGGGCTGAAGGTCATCACCTCGCCGGAGCAGGTGCGGGACCTCGCCCGACTGGTGAAGGAGGGCAAGGCCGACGTGCGGTCCATCGCCGACGAGTTGCGCCGCTGGAGCATCTGACCGGAGCGTCGAAGGTGCGTCCCGCCTGAGTGCCGGTGCGGCATACGGCCCGGAGTTCTCCTCAGCCCCTCGCCGCCGAGCTGTCCACCGCGGCGGGCCGCCGGGCCACGCCGATCACACACGGGGAGCTGGGCAGCTGCACGCCCCCGTCCGGGATGCGGAACCTGCGGCACACACCCAGCTCGAAGCCGGCCGTCTCGATCGCCGCGACGGTGTCCCGCGCCGTGTGACAGCCCCCGAAGAGCGTCGGCCAGAAGGTGCGGTCCACCGCCCGCTGCGCCGACGCCAGAGCCCCGCCCGGGGCCAGGGTGTGCTCGAAGAAGCGCAGTTCACCGCCCGGCCGCAGCACCCGCTTGATCTCCGACAGGGCCCGAGGCAGGTCCCGCACGGTGCAGAGCACCAGCGAGGCCACCGCCGCGTCGAACGCCTCGCTCTTCACGGGCAGCGCCTCGGCCGTTCCCGGCACCACGTCGACCGGAACCTCCGCGCGCAGGGCGGCACCGGCGGCCCGCTGCCGCAGGTTGCGCTCGGGCTCGATCGCGACCACTTCGGACACGGCCCCAGGGTAGTGCGCGAAGTTGAGGCCGTTCCCCGCGCCGATCTCGATGACCCGGCCCGAGAGACCTGCGAGAAGCTCGTCGCGATGCGCCGCCACACCCCCTCTGAGGTCGGCCGTCACGCTCATACGGGCGTAGAAGCGGGCGAATACCGGGTGGTGCACCGCGTCACGGGGCACAGGTGTGCTGCGTCGTCGCATGATCGGCCTCCTCGGAGGGCACGTGGATACGGCTCCACCTCGATTCTCCCCCGTATGCGCCGACTCAGCCGCTCATCGGGCCCGACGGTTCCCGCCGAGCTCCGGAAGAAGCCAACTCGCCGCCCGTGCCTGGAAGTCGGCCGGGGCCAAGGCCCCCGCCCCGGCCGGCACCGCGCCGAGCAGGGGGACTCCCGCCGCGACCGGGAGGTCGTCGACGTTGCACCGTGAGGCCAGGTCCGGCTCGGCGGGCATGCTGCCGATCACCACTCCGGGACAGACGAGCCCTCGTGTCCGCAGTGCCTCCGTCGTCAGAGCGGTGGCGTTCAGGGTCCCCAGGCCCGCGGGTGCCACCACCAGGACGGGCGCCGCCATCAGCCGCGCGGCGTCCGCGAGCGTGGCCCCCTCCTCGTCGTAGCGCACGAGCAGCCCTCCCGCGCCCTCGACCAGCACGAGGTCGTGCTCCGTCGCCAGCTTCTGAGCGGCATCGGCGATCTCGTACGGGCGTACGGGCGTGAGGCCGGCTCTGCGGGCCGCCGTCCCGGGCGCCAACGGCTCCGGGAAGCGCGCCAGTTCGACCGCCGTCACATGGGCGCCCGCCAGCCGGGACACCTCCGCCGCGTCTCCCGGCTCTCCCGGGGCGACGCCCGTCTGCGCCGGTTTGAGAACCGCGACGCGGAGGTCCCGGGCGGCGGCGGCCACCGCGGCGGTCACGATCGTCTTGCCGATCTCGGTGCCCGTACCGGTCACCACCAGGATCGTCATCTCATCCCTCCCTTGCCGCCGCGCACACGGCGCGGCAGATCCGTGCCACATCGTCGTCACCGGTCACATAGGGCGGCATCGTGTACACGAGGTCGCGGAACGGACGCAGCCACACGCCCTCGCGGACAGCGGCCCGCGTCGCTGCCGCCATGTCCACCTCGTGGTCGAGCTGCACGACCCCGATCGCGCCCAACACCCGGACGTCCTGGACGCCGGGCAGACCGGCCGCCTCGGCGAGACCGGCCCGCAGCCCCGTGCCGATCCGCTTCACCTCCAGCTCCCAGTCCTGGCCCAGCAGCAGGTCGACGGAGGCGCAGGCCACGGCCGAGGCGAGCGGATTGCCCATGAACGTCGGCCCGTGCGCCAGCACCGGCACGTCTCCGCTCGAAATGCCCTCCGCCACCCGAGTGGTGCAGAGGGTCGCCGCGAGCGTCAGATAGCCGCCGGTCAGCGCCTTGCCGACACACATGACGTCCGGCGACACCCCGGCGTGCCCGGCGGCGAACAACTGCCCGGTCCGGCCGAATCCCGTCGCGATCTCGTCGAAGACCAGCAGCACGTCGTTCGCGTCGCAGGCCTCGCGGAGCACCCGCAGATAGGCGGGGGAGTGGAAGCGCATCCCGCCCGCGCCCTGCACCACGGGTTCCACGATCACCGCCGCGAGCTCGTCGGCATGGGCGGCGACCAGCTCGCGCAGATGCTCCGCGTACGCGTCGTCCGGCTCCGCGTCGAAGCCGTCCGGGGGCGCGTCCGCGAAGATCTGCCGGGGGAGGGCCCCCGACCACAGCTCGTGCATCCCGCCCTCGGGGTCGCACACCGACATCGGCTGCCAGGTGTCCCCGTGGTACCCGCCGCGCCAGGTCAGCAGCCGGTGCTTGGCGGGCCGTCCCGCCGAACGCCAGTACTGCAGGCACATCTTCACCGCGACCTCGACGGAGACCGACCCCGAATCGGCGAGGAAGACGTGTTGCAGCGGCTCCGGAGTGATCTCCACCAGCCGGGTGGCCAGCCGGACGGCCGGCTCGTGCGTGAGCCCGCCGAACATCACATGGCTCATCCGGTCCAGCTGGCCGCGCGCGGCCTCGTTGAGCACCGGATGGTTGTAGCCGTGTACAGCCGACCACCAGGACGACATCCCGTCCACCAACTCGCGCTGTCCGTGCACCGGTTCGGCGAGCCGGAGGCGCACCCCGGACGCGGACTCCACGATCAGGGGTTCCTGCCGGCCGGGCATGGGGCCGTAAGGATGCCAGACATGGGCCCGGTCCAGGGCGCGCAGTTCCGCGGGGCTGAGCGGATCAGGCATTGGGGGCGAGATCCGTCCCGGCACCGCGACGGCGGACAGCCACCAGATCCGTACGCGCCGCCGAGGCTCCGGAAGGCTCCGGCGCCGCCTCCGCGGTGTCGCCGCACGGTGCGCAGCCGCCGTCGTGCGACCCGCAGCCCCCGGTCGCCGGCGCGCGGTGCCGGGGGAGCGTCGTGGTGTCCGCTCCCTCCACCTCGAACCCGGCGTCCGCGATCATGTCGAGGTCGGTCTGCCCGGACTGGCCCTCGCTGGTCAGGTAGTCGCCCAGGAAGATGGAGTTGACCAGATTCAGGGCCAGCGGCTGCATCGAACGCAGATGGACCTCACGGCCGCCCGCGAGACGCACCTCGACGTCCGGGCACACGAACCTGACCATCGCGAGGATGCGCAGGCAGCGCTGCGGCGTGAGGTGCCAGTCCTTCGCCAGCGGGGTCCCTTCCATGGGAATCAGGAAGTTCACCGGTACCGAGTCGGGGTCCAGATCCCGCAGCGAGAAGACGACGTCCACGAGGTCCGCGTCGGTCTCGCCCATGCCCGCGATCAGACCGGAGCACGCCGAAAGGCCGGCGGCCTGGGCCTGCTGCACGGTGTCCACCCGGTCGGCGTACGTGTGCGTGGTCGTGATGTCCCCGTACGTCCCCTCCGACGTGTTGAGGTTGTGGTTGTACGCGTCGGCGCCCGCGGACCTCAGACGGTCGGCCTGGCCCTCCGACAGCAGACCGAGGCACGCGCACACCTCGACGCCCTCGTGCTGCTCCTTGATGGCCTCGATCGTCCGCGACACCCGGTCGACGTCCCGGTCGGTCGGGCCGCGGCCGCTGGCCACCAGGCACACCCGCTTCGCGCCGCCCGCCACACCCGCGGCGGCGGCCTTCTTCGCCTCGTCCGGCTTCAGCCAGGTGTACTTGAGGATCTCGGCCTTGGAACCGAGACGCTGCGAGCAGTACGAGCAGTCCTCGGGACACAGCCCCGATTTCAGGTTCACCAGATAGTTGAGCTTGACGCGCCGGCCGAACCACTGGCGGCGCACCTTTCCGGCCGCGGCCACCACGTCGAGCAGTTCGTCGTCGGAGGTCGCCAGCACGGCGAGCGCTTCGTCACGGGTCGGCAGTTCGCGCCGCAGCCCCTTGTCCACCAGCGTGTTCAGCAGGTCCATGGCCTTGATCCTGACGTACGGCACCGCGATCGGCCAAGGAGGAACCGGACAGGAGAGCCGGTCGATGCTGTGTGTATTGCCACACCCTGGCCTGTTGCGCACCCGGTTAGGGTCTGTGAGCTGCCTACAAAAAGGGACCCGCCCATGTCCTACGCCCCGTTCGACTGGATCGACGACGAGGCCCGGCGTCGCGCCGAGGCCGGACTCGTCCGGACGCTGCGCCCCCGGCCCGCCGAGGCCGAACTGCTGGACCTCGCGAGCAACGACTACCTGGGGCTGAGCCGGAACCCCGAGGTCACTGCGGCGGCGGCCGAGGCGGCACGGACATGGGGCGCGGGTGCCACCGGCTCGCGGCTGGTCACCGGCTCCACCGCGCTGCACGCCGAGCTCGAACGCGAACTCGCCGGATTCTGCGGATTCGAAGCCGCCCTGGTCTTCTCCTCCGGCTACGCGGCCAACCTCGCCGCCCTCACGGCACTCACCGGCCGCGACTCGCTCATCGTCTCCGACGCGGGCAACCACGCCTCGATCGTCGACGGCTGCCGGCTCTCCAGGGCGGCCACCGCCGTCGTGCCGCACGCGGACCCCGAGGCCGTACGCAAAGCACTCCAGGCGCACGCCGGACGGGCGCTGGCCGTGACCGACTCGGTCTTCTCGGTGGACGGCGACGCCGCCCCGCTGGGCGGGCTCGCCGAGGCCTGCCGTGACGCGGGAGCCGCCCTCCTCGTGGACGACGCGCACGGTCTGGGGGTCCTGGGCGAAGGCGGACGGGGCGCACTCGCGGCCGCCGGACTCGCGGGCGCGGAAGGGGTCGTCGCCACGCTCACCCTCTCCAAGTCGCTCGGGAGCCAGGGCGGAGCGGTGCTCGGCCCCGCCCGGGTCATCCGGCACCTGGTCAACACGGCCCGCACGTTCATCTTCGACACCGGCCTCGCGCCGGCGGCGGCCGGCGCGGCGCTGGGGGCTCTGCGGCTGCTGCGCAGGGAGCCGGGGCGCGCGGCCAGGGCCGGGGCGGTCGCCGTCGAACTGCACGGCCGGCTCACCGCGGCCGGTCTGACCGCGGTACGCCCCGACGCCGCCGTCGTGTCGGTGCGCGCTCCGTCGGCGGAGTCCGCCGTGCGCTGGGCGGCGGACTGCCGGACGGCCGGTCTCGCGGTGGGGTGCTTCCGGCCGCCGTCGGTGCCGGACGGGATCTCCAGGCTGAGGCTCACCGCCCGGGCAGACCTGACGCAAGATCAGATCGAGGGCGCCGTGCGTACGCTCGTGGCGACGGCTCCCCGCCCGGTCAGCCGGCCGGGAGGCCGTGAAGCCCCGTGACGAAGGACGTCCATGCTGTCGCCGAGAAACGGAGCGGCGGCAGGCCGGTGTCCTTGGAGTCCCGTACGGCGAGCTGATCACCGCCGAGCTCCGCGGTCTCCACGCAGTTGTTCATCCCGGTGCTACGGCTGCTGCGCCGCCACCTGGGTGCGTGCGGTGCGTGCTGTGCGGGACGGTCGGACATCGTGCCCCCCTCGGGCAGTCTGAAGGTTCCGCCTGACCGCCGCGTCCTACTGCGGCGATGAGGTCCAGCGAACGCTCCGGCGACAGCGCGTGTCCCTGCATCGTGCGGAAGGCCGAGCTGTACGCCTCAAGGTCTTCTCTCCGCTCCAGGTAGAGACTACTCGTCAAGTGGTCAAGAACGACCACATCTAGATCAGAAGTGGTCGAAAAAGAGAGGATTACGAAAGGCCCGGTGAGGCCGATGTAGCTCCCGGCCTCGAACGGCAGTAACTGGAGCGTCACGTGAGGAAGTTGTGCCACCTCGGCCAGATGGCGCAGCTGTTCCTCCATGACCCGGGGGCCGCCGACCTCGCGCCGCAGTACGGCCTCGTCGAGCACGGCGCTGAGCCGCAGCGGACGCGGTGACCGGAGGACGCTCTGCCGGGCGAGTCTGACCTCGACCAGGGAATCGAGCTGCGCGGGTGGCAGCCCGTCCAGCGAGGACCGGGTCACGGCTCGCGCGTAGTCGGCGGTCTGCAGCAGCCCCGGGACCACCGACGTCTCGAGCGTGCGAGCGGCATCAGCCTGGGACTCCAGGCTGATGAAGTCGCGGTACTGGGGCGGGATGAGCCCGCGATAGGCGTGCCACCACCCGCTTCCCCCACCGCCCACGGAGCCGGCGAGCGCTTCGAGCAGGGACCGCAACTGTCCGTCGTCCACTCCGTAGACGTCCAGCAGCCGGGTCACGTCACGGGGCGACACCCCGCTCGTCCCCGTCTCGATCCGGCTCACCTTCGACTGGTGCCAGCCCAGCACCCCGGCGACGGCCCGGCTCGTGAGTCCCGAGGTGTGGCGCAGACCGCGCAGCTCCTCGCCGAGTTTGCGGCGGCGTACCACGGGGCCGTTGCGCATTGCGGCCTCCTCCCCTCGTGCGGTGAGCCGCCTCGGCGTGGCCGGCTCGGAAAGGGGCCAGTGTCGCGCCTGTATGCGGATCAGGGGGTGGAGTTCACCGTAATGAGCGATAGATATATGCATATCTTGGTGGATCGCCGTCATGGAGGGCGGATTCGGTGGCAGTCTGGCGCGAAGCACACTCCAGGCCGGCCGTGGGCCGGTCAGGGCGCGAAGGGACGGCGTCGCCATGGCAGACCATCAGGAAGCAACCGTCACTCTGCCGAGCGATCCGGCCTCGGTCTCCGCGGCCCGCAGACACGTGGCCCGCGTCCTCACCGAGTGGGGCCTGCCCGAGGACAGCGACACGGCCGACACCATCCTGCTGATCGTCTCGGAGCTCGCCACCAACGCCGTCCAGCACACCTTCGGTCAGTCGCCCACCTTCACCGTGGACCTCCGGCTCGACCGGGACGTCGAGTTCTACCTGGGGGTGACGGACAGTCATCCGCGCTGGCCCCAGCGACTTCCCGCCGCCGTCCGCCAGGACAACGGCCGGGGCATGGTCATCATCCGGGCCCTGGCGAAGGAGTACGGCGGCCGGCTCGGCGTCAGCCCCACCCCGGACGGGGGCAAGACCGTGTCGATCGCGCTTCCCTGGCCGGTTCCGGCGCAGGCCTGACGGTGCGGGGGAGCGGCCCGGGGGCCGTACGGACCTGACGGTGCGGACGAGCCACCCCGTGGGGCCGTGGCCGGCCGTCTACGGAGCGGAGGCACGTCCGAAGCCGCTCCGCAGGAGCGCCATCAGCGTCTCTGCCGCAGGGGTGTTCGCGTTCCCCCGGTGCACCACGGAGATCGTCCTCCGGAAAGCGGCCGGTTCCAGGCGCCGCACCGCGACCGGGGCCGGTGACATCGAGGCCACCATCTCCGGCACCACCGCCACGCCGAGGCCCGCGCTGACCAGGGCGCAGACCAGGGCGTAACCGGGCGACTCGCACACGACGGCGGGGGTGGCACCCGCCTCGGCCAGCGCACGCTCCACCCCGCGCCGTGGTGGGTGCTCCGGCGCACTGCTGATCAGCGGGCGGCCCGCCAGTTCGGCGACGGGCAGCGGCCCGCTGCCCTCGGACAGCATCTGGCCGGGCGAGGTGATCAGCACCAGGTCCTCGACGAGGAGCGGCTCGGCGGAGACCCCCGCCGGCATCGGCCCGGCGGCCGCGGGCTCGTAGGCATGGGTCAGGGCCAGGTCCACGTCGCCCGCCGCCACGGCGGCGACCCCGGCGGGCGGCTCGTAGTCCGTGACGCTCAGTTCCACGTCGGGATGGGCGCGGCGGAACGCGGTGAGCACGGGTGGCAGCAGATGGATCCCGGCCGTCACGAACGTGCCGACCCGCAGCCGGCCGCCGGACAGCCCCGCGAGCCGGGCCAGCTCGTGCCGCGCCTGGTCCATCTCGTCCAGCACACGTCTGGCCCGCCCCGCCAGCAGCTCACCGGCGGCCGTCAGCCGCGCCCCCCGGTGGTGCCGGACGAGGAGCGCGGCCCCCGCTTCCCGCTCGAGCTTGGCCAGCTGCTGCGAGAGCGCGGGCGCGGTGTAACCGAGCCGCGCGGCGGCCCGCGTGATGGAGCCGGCCTCGGCCACCGCCACCAGCGCGGCCAGCCGTGTCGGGTCGTACATTAAGCGTTCCTTTTGGCAGACCATGAAGATTGCAAGTACACGCTAAAGGGCTGATGCCGTCAGGGTGTACCCATGGACGCACAACTGCTCGCCTTCGTCGCCGTGGCCGCGGGAATGGTGGCGCTGCCCGGCGCCGACTTCACGGTGGTCGTACGCAACGCGCTCACATCCCGGAGGTCCGGGCTGGCCACAGCGGTGGGAGTCGCCGGAGGGCTCGTGGTGCACACCGCCCTGGCCGTCGCCGGACTCGCCGCCGTGCTCGTGACGATGCCCGTCCTCTTCCGTACGGTTCAGCTGCTCGGCGGCGCGTACGTGCTCTACCTCGGCCTCAGCGGCCTGTACGCGCTGTGGCGGCGGGCCGCCGCGGCAGGCGCCGGTGTGGAGGCAGGGGAGAGGGCGCCCTCCGGACTCCGGCGTTCGCTGCGCCAGGGTTTCCTGACCAACGCCCTGAACCCGAAGGCACCCGTACTCTTCCTGAGCCTGCTGCCCCAGTTCGTCCCCGACGGACAGCCGCCCCTGCCGAGGACCCTGCTGCTCGCCTCGGTGGTCGTCCTGCTCGCGCTCGTCTGGTTCCCGGCCGTGGCGCTCCTCGTCGACCGCCTGGGCCGGTGGCTGCGCCGGCCGCGCACCGCCCGTGCGATCGAGGGCGGCAGCGGCACGGCGCTCACCGCGCTGGGGCTCGTGCTGGTGACGGGGCCCCTGCTGCGCTGAGCCAGAGGTGAGGGAGGGTCAGCGGACCCTCCCGTACCAGACGCTGCCGGACCAGATCTTCTCCAGCCGGACCACCGCCCCGGTCTTCGGTGAGTGCCAGATCTTCCCGCTGC
Organism: Streptomyces sp. NBC_01460; assembly: GCF_036227405.1. NCBI lineage: Bacteria > Bacillati > Actinomycetota > Actinomycetes > Kitasatosporales > Streptomycetaceae > Streptomyces > Streptomyces sp. NBC_01460. The sequence continues at coordinate 1,138,852 of NZ_CP109473.1, read as the reverse complement.
CGGCGTAGATGCCGACGTGGTACACACTGCGCCCCGCGTGGAAAAAGACCAGGTCGCCGCGTTTCCGCTGCGACCTGGAGATATGGCGGGTCTTGTTGTACTGCTGCTGGGCCGTGCGGGGCAGTTTTTTCCCCGCCTTCTTGAACGAGTAGAGCGTGAGCCCGGAACAGTCGAACCGGTGAGGGCCTGTGGCGCCATATCTGTAGGGCGCCCCCTTCTTCGACGCGGCGATCCTGAGTGCCGTCGCCGAGTGGGCGGCGGCCTCGGCGTCGTTCACGAAGCCGGGGGCCATCATGGTGGTCCCTACGGCGAATGTCAGAGCCGAGGCCGTACCGACCCGGGCGAACAGAGACGGGACATGAACCTGCGCAGTCATGCGCAACCCTTCGTCAGCCGCCTGTGAAGGATGACCTGTCGGGTTCGGGCTGGCGAAGTTGCCCGGCCGCGCGAAGCGGCTTCACCCCGAGGGCCGTCCGGATCTCCGGTCGGCCCGTTGTGCTCGGGTCCTCCACTCCTGCCGATCCACTTCTGTCGACCAGGCATCCGGACAGCGGCAGGACTCGGCGTCCGCCCGGACCGCCCCGCCGCGGTGGCGGGGGCTTGTCGTCCCAGGGATCTTTACGCACGCACTGCCGGATTTCCTGGCTGAAGTATCGGTATGTGAGAGTCGTCACGACTGATCCGATCGGGTGGACGCGTCGGGGCGAGAGCCCCGCCGGCCGGACCTGACCAGCCGTGTACCAGCAGCGGAACGATGCATTCCGTTCAGTGTCCGCGCGCATTGCGCAAGTTGGGCTGTCCCCCGGGCGGGGGAGCTCCTACGCCGAACGAGCGAGGAAAACTCATCGGTCCGCCGGGCGTGTCGTGAAACGACGGCGCCGAGGCCGATCCGGCGCCTGGTCGGGCGGCCGGACGGCCCGGCCGGTCGGGTGCCCGCACCGCTCAGCCCGTCGGGGCGGGAGGCACGGCGACCCGACCCGCGCGGCGCTCGCCGTCCAGCAGGCGCAGCGCCCTGGCCAGCGTGTCCGCGTGGATCTGCGACTCACCCCGGTCGTGCATCAGTACGAGTGCGTCACGGAGGGCGGTGGCCCTGGACGCGAGAGCCTGAGCCGCCCGGAGCGCTCCGTACGTGTCGCTGCCCCGGGCGGGATTGATGCGCCCGAGCTGGTCGAGGACTTCCAGGTAGCAGTCGACGAACTCGGCCTCCGCGCGGGTCAGTGCGGGAAGCGGCGGGAACTGGGGTGGGTGCATCGGGTGTTCACCTCACGGGGTGCGGGGCCGGGACGGCGTGCGGTTCTCCATGACGTGGTCCACCAGGCCGAACGCCAGGGCGGCCGGGGCGTCGAGGATGGTGTCCCGTTCGACGGCGGCGCTGATCTCCCGTGTCGAACGCCCCGTGTGGCGGGCCAGCATGCCCGTGAGCAGCTCGCGTTCGCGGAGCAGCTCTCGGGCCCGGATCTCGAGATCGGAGGTCTGGCCCTGCACGGGCTCGTCCAGGGCGGGTTGCTGAATGACTACCCGGGCGCCCGGCAGGGCATGTCGGCGTCCGGGTGCGCCGGCCGCGAGCAGGACCGCGGCGCCGGCGCCGGCCTGGCCGAGGCAGAACGTCTCCACCTCGCACGCGAGGAAGTGCATGGTGTCGTAGATCGACGTCATGGCGTCGAAGGAGCCCCCGGGCGAGTTGATGTAGAGGGAGAGGGGCCGGTCGGGGTCCGCGTGCTCCAGGTACATGAACTGTGCGATCAGGTCGGTCGCCGCGGTGTCGTCGACGGGTGTGCCGAGGAAGACGATCCGCTCGGACAGCAGCTTCGCGTACGGGTCCGTGCTCCGGGAGCCGTAGGCGGTGCGCTCGGTGAACTCGGGCAGGACGTGGCGGGCGGCGGGTCGGAACATGACGATGCCTTTCCTCGGATCCCCAACAGGCACAACCGTGCGCGACCCGTACGTAAAAAATGTACAGGACGTACAGAAGGTTATGATGGGGACTATGGCCTACGAGATTCCGGTGACGCAAGCACGCGCAGAGCTCGCCGAGCTCATCAACCGCGTTGTCTACGGCGGCGAGAGAGTGGTCGTGACACGTCACGGGAAGCCGCTCGTCGCACTGGTCTCGGCCGCTGATCTGCAACGACTCGAGGGCGAGGAGTCGGCGGAGGAGCAGGTGATCCGTTCGGTGTCCTCGATCCACTCGGCGCCGTCCGCTGCGGGCGAACGGGGCCGGTTCGGCATCGCCGCGGAGCACCGGGGTCACGACCGGGACGAGTGAGGGCCCCGTCGACGGCGGACGGGCGTCGGGCAACGCGCGACGAGCGGCCGACCAGGGCGACCGCCGGCAAGCGGGGGACGGGGACGGCGTAGGTGCGCGGCTGCCGGTGGCGGGCGCGCAACGGCAGGAGGCCGTCCCCGCCGCTGTGGGGGACGGAACGCGAGAAGGCCGTGTCCACCGCCGCTGTAGCGGGGGACACGGCCTCCTCCGGTGCGGAGCCGCTCAGCCGGCGAGGGCCGGTTCGCGCTCACGGCCGCCGGGTGCGGCGCTGTCCGCGGCCGGCTCCGGACGCGTGCGGCGGCCGGCCAGGACGGTGGCGATGCCGAGCAGCGCCCAGGCGGCCAGAGTCAGTGCCGGCCCGCCCCCCGCGCTCCCGTCGAAGAACGCGACCGAGCGCAGCAGGGAACCGCCCGCGCCCGGCGGCAGCCACTGACCGATCGCGCCGACCGGGTCGGGGAGCATCTCGGGTGCGCTGGTGACGCCGGAGAACGAATTGCCCAGCAGCACCATCAGCATGGCTCCCACCCCGATGCCCGGTGTGCCGACGAGGGCGGCGAGCCCCGCCACCGGAGCGCCGATCGCCAGCACGGTCAGCCCGATGACGCCCGCCTCCGTCCACCAGTCGCCCGTGATCACGCCGAGCCAGCTGTGGGTCAGGGCCGTGGCGGCGATGCCCACCAGCGCTGCCGCGCCGATCAGGGTCACGGCCCCTCGGGCGCCGCGCAGCCCGAGCATGCTCACGGCCGCTCCGGCGGCGACTCCGGCAATCGCCAGCGGCAGGATGCTCGCGCCGAGCGCACTGCCGCGGGGGTCGGCTGCCGGCGCGGCGACGACGTCCGTGACCGGGACCCCGGACCCGTCGGGCGCACCCGCCCCGGCCGCCTCGGTCAGCAACTGGGCGACGACCGGGCCGGCCGCCGACGCGGTGAGCAGCCGCGGGCCCTTCTCGGTGACCACGACCACGCCGTATACGACCCTTTCCTCGATTGCGGTGCGGGCGGCGGCCGCGTCCTCGTACCGGTGGATCTCGAAGGCTCCTTCGCGTCGCTCGAACTGCTTCTGCAGCTGATCGGCGGCCGGTGCCGCACCGGCGATGCCGACGGGGAGGTCGCGCGGCGCGATCCTGGCCGCGGGCCAGGAGAAGGCCCAGAGCGCGAGCGTCACCACCAGGGGGACGAGCAGGACGGCCGCCACCGCACGGCGGTTCGGTGCAGCAGGCATGGCGAGAGCCTCGATTCAAAGAGAAGGATCGTTCGTTTTCGATGTGCCCACTGTCGCGCCGTGCGCGGGAGCTTGTCAAGAATGAATGTTCGTTTTAGATTGCCCCGTATGGCACGCGTATCCCAGGAGCACCTCGACGCCCGCCGTCGCCAGATCCTTGTCGGGGCGGCGCACTGTTTCGCCGGCAACGGCTTCCACGGCACCTCGATGCAGGACGTGCTGAAGGAGGTCGGCCTGTCGGCAGGGGCTGTCTACCGTTACTTCACCGGCAAGGAGGACCTGGTCGCCGCCATCGCCGACGAGGCGTTCGCTGCGGTCCGCCGGGCCTTCGCGGAGGCCGCCGACATGGTCCCGCCGCCCACGCCCGACGTCCTCCTGGGGAGGGTGCTGCGCGGAGTCTTCGAGGGGCAGTTGTACGGCCTGGAGCGTCGCGCGTCCGCCATGCTCGTCGTGCAGGTGTGGTCCGAGAGCATGCGCGACGACCGCCTGGCGAAGGCGCTCGACGACGGTTACGCGGGGATGCGTGCGGCGTGGGCGGTGCTGGTGGAGGCCTACCGCGCGGCCGGCGTCATGCGCTCCGACGTGTCGGCCGACGACGTCGCCCGCACGATGATCGCCACCGCCCAGGGGTTCATCGCGCAGGAGGCGCTGTTCGGCGGGGTCGCGGTCGAGGCCCTGGAGAACGGCTTGCGCGGCCTGATGTCCATGGATCCGCAAAAGATCAGTTAACGCGCCGGAAAAACTTCCGCCCTAACGTGCAATACCTGGTCGCGGAATCCTCTTCATCGTTCAACAGAGTGTTGAAGGCGGGATAGGGTCCCGCTGCGCCCGGGGCAGGTACCGGGCGGAAGACGAAGAGGGTGGAAGCGTGCAACTGACTCCGCACGAACAGGAACGCCTGCTCATCCATGTGGCGGCCGATGTCGCAGAGAAGCGCAGGGCGCGCGGACTGCGGCTGAATCACCCCGAGGCGATCGCGCTGATCACCTCGCACCTTCTGGAAGGCGCCCGTGACGGCCGGACCGTGGCCGAACTGATGGCCTCCGGCAGGAAGGTCCTCACACGCGACGACGTCATGGACGGCATCCCCGAGATGATCCACGACGTCCAGGTCGAGGCCACCTTCCCGGACGGCACCAAGCTGGTCACCGTCCACGAGCCGATCGTCTGACGGGGGAGCAGCCGATGATTCCCGGAGAGATCCTGTACGCGCAGGAGCCGGTGGCGCTCAACGAAGGGCGCCCCGTCACCCGCCTCACCGTCCTCAACGCCGCGGACCGGCCCGTCCAGGTCGGATCGCACTACCACTTCGCCGAGGCCAACACCGGCCTGGACTTCGACCGTCGCGCAGCCCACGGGCTGCGGCTGAACATCGCCGCCGGAACCGCTGTGCGCTTCGAGCCCGGTATCCCCGTCGACGTCGAACTCGTCCCGATCGCAGGCCTGCGCATCGTCCCCGGACTGCGCGGCGACACCGGAGGTTCCCTCGATGCCTGAGCTCAGCCGCCCCGTGTACGCCGACCTGTTCGGGCCCACCACGGGCGACCGCATCCGGCTCGCCGACACCGACCTCGTCGTCGAGATCGAGGAGGACCGGTCCGGTGGTCCCGGACGGTCGGGCGACGAAGCCGTGTTCGGCGGTGGGAAGGTGATCCGCGAATCGATGGGGCAGGCGCGCACCACCCGCGCCGAGGGCGCTCCCGACACGGTCATCACCGGCGCGGTCGTCATCGACCACTGGGGCATCGTCAAGGCCGACATCGGCATTCGGGACGGCAGGATCACCGGCATCGGCAAGGCCGGGAACCCGGACACGATGGACGGCGTGCACCCCGATCTGGTGATCGGCCCGGAGACCGAGATCATCGCGGGCAACGGCAAGTTCCTCACCGCCGGAGCCATCGACGCCCACGTCCACTTCATCTCGCCGACCCTGATCGACCAGGCGCTCTCCTCCGGGATCACCACCCTCGTCGGGGGCGGCACGGGGCCGGCGGAAGGCACCAAGGCCACGACGATCACCCCGGGCCCCTGGCATCTCGCCCGGATGTTCGAGGCACTCGATGGCTACCCGGTCAACATCGGCCTGCTGGGCAAGGGCAACACCATGTCCCGAGAGGCGATGCACTCCCAACTGCGCGCCGGCGCCCTCGGCTTCAAGATCCATGAGGACTGGGGTGCGACGCCCGCCGTCATCGACGCCTGCCTGAGTGTCTGCGAGGAGACCGGCGCCCAGCTCGCCATCCACACGGACACGCTCAACGAGGCGGGATTCGTCGCGGACACGCTGGCCGCCATCGCCGGGCGCTCCATCCACGCGTACCACACCGAAGGCGCGGGCGGCGGGCACGCTCCCGACATCATCAGTGTGGTCTCGGAGCCCTACGTCCTGCCGAGCTCCACCAACCCGACCCGGCCGCACACCGTCAACACGATCGAGGAGCACCTCGACATGCTGATGGTCTGTCACCACCTCAACCCGACCGTGCCGGAGGACCTCGCCTTCGCCGAGTCACGCATCCGGCCGTCGACCATCGCGGCCGAGGACATCCTCCACGACCTGGGGGCCATCTCGATCATCTCCTCGGACTCCCAGGCGATGGGCAGGATCGGAGAGGTGATCCTCCGCACCTGGCAGACCGCCCACGTGATGAAGCGGCGACGGGGCGCCCTCCCGGGCGACGGTGCCGCGGACAACCACCGGGCACGTCGCTATGTCGCCAAATACACGATCAACCCCGCTGTCGCCCAAGGACTGGACAGCGAGATCGGGTCCGTCGAGACCGGCAAGCTCGCCGACCTCGTGCTGTGGGACCCAGCCTTCTTCGGCGTCAAGCCGCAGACGGTGATCAAGGGCGGCCAGATCGCGTACGCGCAGATGGGCGACGCGAACGCCTCGATCCCCACCCCGCAGCCGGTCATGCCCCGTCCGATGTTCGGCGCGGTGGGCCGGGCCCCGGCGGCCAACTCCTTCAATTTCGTGTCCTCGGCCGCCGTCGAGGCCGGCCTGCCCGGGCGTCTGGGGCTCGGCAAGGCGTTCGTCCCGATCACCAGCACCCGGGGGGTCACCAAGGCGGACATGCGGGAGAACGACGCCCTGCCCCGGGTCGAGGTCGACCCCGACAGCTTCGCCGTCACCATCGACGGTGATCCGGTCGAACCCGCTCCTGCCGCCGAACTGCCCATGGCTCAGCGGTACTTCCTCTTCTGAGGGCAGGACAGCACTTCATGACGACACGCGCAGCCCTGCTCGTCCTCGCCGACGGCCGGTTCCCCGCCGGTGGCCACGCCCACTCCGGTGGAGCCGAACCGGCCGTCAAGGCGGGACACATCCGCGATGCCCAGGACCTGGCCGAGTTCTGCCTGGGCAGGCTCCACACCACCGGCCTCACCTCCGCCGCGCTCGCCGCGGCGGCGGCCCACGGCCTCGACCCCCTCGCGCTCGACGAGGCCGCCGACGCCCGGACGCCCTCGCCCGCGCTCAGGAACGTCGCGCGCAGGCTCGGCCGCCAGCTGATGAGGGCGGCACGGGCCACTTGGCCCAGCCCCGAACTGGCCGCGCTCGCCGAGGCGAGACCGCGCGGCGCCCACCAGCCCGTCGTCCTCGGCCTCACGGCGCGAGCGGCGGGCCTGGGCCCCGCGGACGCCGCACACTGCGTCGCGTACGAAACGGTCAGCGGCCCGGCCACCGCGGTGGTCCGCCTCCTCTCCCTGGACCCCTTCGAGGCGACAGCGGTGCTGGCCCGCCTCGCGCCCGCCCTCGACCAGGTCGCGGAACAGGCGGCCGCGGCGGCACTGGGGGGCATCGACGCGCTACCAGCCGCCTCCGCCCCGATGCTCGACATCTCCGCCGAGGCCCACGCGGCCTGGCCGGTCCGCCTGTTCGCGTCCTGAACCACGAGCACCTCCCCCGCCCGCCCTCACCAGGAGTCGCACCATGCACCTCGACCACGCACACCACGGCCCCGCGGCCGTCAGCGCCGACGCGGCACGTCCCGACGGCACGCGTCGCGCCCTGCGCATCGGCCTCGGAGGGCCGGTCGGCTCGGGGAAGACGGCCACCGTCGCCGCCCTCTGCCGCGCGCTGCGCGACCGGATCTCCATCGCCGTCGTCACCAACGACATCTACACCCGCGAGGACGCCGCCTTCCTGCTCCGCAACGCCGTGCTGCCACCCGAGCGCATCCAGGCCGTCGAGACCGGCGCCTGCCCGCACACCGCGATCCGCGACGACATCTCCGCCAACCTCGAAGCCGTCGAGGACCTGGAGGACTCCGTGGGCCCCCTCGACCTCATCCTCGTCGAGTCCGGGGGAGACAACCTCACCGCCACCTTCTCCAAGGGACTCGTCGACGCGCAGGTCTTCGTGATCGACGTCGCGGGCGGCGACGACATCCCGCGCAAGGGCGGCCCCGGTGTCACCACCGCCGACCTCCTCGTCATCAACAAGACGGACCTCGCCCCCTACGTCGGCTCCGACCTGGACCGGATGGCCCACGACGCCGCCGCACAGCGCGGCGAACTCCCCGTGGTGTTCACCTCGCTGACCGGCGCCGACGGCGTCGCCCCCGTCGCCGACTGGGTGCGGGCGCGGCTCGCGGACTGGGCCGCATGAGCGTCACGGCCACCGCGCGGATCACGGCGGTCGCCGACGGGCGGGGATCGACGTCGCTTCCGGTGCTGGAGAGCGGCGGGCCGCTCGCCCTGCGCCGCACCAGATCCCCGGACAGCGCCCGCGCGCGGGTCACCGTGGTCGGCGCGATGAGCGCGCCGCTCGGCGGGGACCGGCTCGCCGTCGAGGTCAGGGCCGAGGACGGGGCACGGGTGACGGTGGACTCCGCCGCCGCCACCGTGGCCCTTCCGGGAGCCGGCCCCGAGGCCGGCCCCGCGACGTACGACGTGCGGCTGAGCGTGGGGGAGGGGGCGGAGCTCCACTGGCTGCCCGAGCAGCTCGTCTCCGCGTGCGGCAGCGCACTCGACATGACCACCAGGGCCGAACTCGCCGGCACCTCGCGTCTGGTGCTCCGCGAGGAACTGGTCCTGGGCCGGCACGGCGAGAGCACCGGCCGGCTCTCGTCCCGCCTGACCGTGAGAAGAGCCGGACGACCGCTGCTCGACCAGCAACTCGCCTACGGACCGGGGGCCCCCGGAGGGTGGGACGGCCCTGCCGTGCTGGACGGACACCGCGCCGTGGGACAACTGCTGCTCGTCGACCCCGCGTTCGAGGGCGGCCCGTGCGCACCGAGGCTGCTCGGACCCACTGCCGCCCTCACCCCGCTGGCGGGTCCCGCCGTCCTCGTGACGGCGCTCGCCGCCGACGCACGGCTGCTGCGCGCGGTGCTGGACGAGGCGCTGGAGGGTCTGCTGAAGGAATCAAAGGCCCTGCAGAAGGACTGAGTTCGCTCAGCGGGCAGTCGGCACCGGTTATTGGTTCGGTAAAGAACATGCGTACGCCCTGTTCTCAGCAACCCCACAGACGAAAGGATCCGCCTGGACACATGAACCACTGCGCCGCCACGGGCGGCGCATCACGCAGGGGGAGGTTCCACTTGAAGCGCACGGCAGTGCTCGGCTCGGCCGGCACTCTGATCGCGGGCACGCTCATAGCGGGGGCGATAGCCGCACCGGCCGCCGGTGCCGCCGGCCGGCACCACGGCGACCAGGAGGCACGCGGCGTCCAGACCGCGGCCGCCCGGGCCGCGCGGACCGGTATCGACTGGACGGACTGTCCGGCCGACTGGGCGATCGCCGCACCCATCCAGTGCGGATGGGTGAGCGTCCCGCTCGACTACAGCAAGCCGAACGGCAAGCAGATCAAGCTCGCGGTCGACCGGCACGTCAGCACCGGCACCAAGGACGAGCGCCAGGGCGCACTCGTCTACAACCCGGGTGGCCCCGGTGGCTCGGGGATGGCCTTCCCGAAGCGCATCGTCACCAAGAACCCGCTCTGGACGAAGGCCGCGAAGGCGTACGACTTCGTCGGCTTCGACCCGCGCGGGGTCGGCCACTCGGCGCCGATCTCCTGCATCGACCCCGAGGAGTTCGTGAAGGCCCCGAAGGCCGATCCGGTCCCGGACAGCGAGGCCGACAAGCGGGCCCAGCGCAAGCTCGCGGCCGAGTACGCCGACGGCTGCGCCGAGCGCAGCGGCGACATGCTGCCGCACATGACCACGCCCAACACCGCACGCGACCTGGATGTCATCCGCGCCGCGCTCGGCGAGAAGAAGCTCAACTTCCTGGGCGTCTCCTACGGCACCTACCTGGGCGCGGTCTACGGCACGCTCTTCCCGTCGCACGTACGCCGCATGATCGTCGACAGCGTGGTCAACCCCGCGAAGGACAACATCTGGTACGAGGCCAACCTCAACCAGGACATCGCCTTCCAGACCCGCTGGAACGACTGGAAGGCGTGGGTCGCGAAGAACGACGCGGCCTACCACATCGGTGACACGCCCGAGAAGGTCGAGCAGGCGTGGCTGACGCTGCGCGCGGCGGCCAAGAAGAACCCGATCGGCGGCGTCGTCGGCCCCGCCGAGCTCATCGGATTCTTCCAGAGCGCGCCGTACTACGACTCCGCCTGGGCACCCACCGCCCAGACCTGGAGCGACTATCTGGGCGGCGACACCCAGGCCCTGATCGACGCCGCGGCGCCCGACCTGTCGGACACCGCGGGCAACATCAGCTCGGAGAACGGCAACGCCGTCTACACGGCGGTCGAGTGCGCGGATGCCCAGTGGCCCACCAGCTGGAAGAAGTGGGACCGCGACAACACCCGTCTGCACAAAGACAACCCGTTCATGACGTGGGCCAACGCCTGGATGAACCTGCCCTGTGCGACCTGGCCGTCCAAGCAGCAGACCCCCCTGGACGTCCGCACGGGCAAGGGACTGCCCCCGGTGCTGATCGTGCAGTCCACGCGTGACGCCGCCACCCCGTACGAGGGCGCCGTCGAGCTGCACAAGCGCTTCAAGGGCTCCCGTCTCATCACCGAGAAGGATGCCGGCTCGCACGGTGTCACCGGCCTGGTCAACCCCTGCATCAACGAGCGGGTGGACACCTACCTGCTCACGGGAGAGACCGACCGGCGCGACGTGACGTGCACCCCGCACGCCACGCCGAAGCCGTGACGGCCGACTGAACGTGAGCGGGCGGCCGATGTTTCCCGGCGGTCGCCCGCTCACCCCTCCCGGCCCGGTGCACCCGCACCACCCGTCCAGGGGCGCTCACCCGCTCCGGTCGTACCACTCCAGCCAGGCGTCCTCCGCCGCGTAGTCGAAGAGGGTCTCGCCGTAGTTGCGGAGCATCTTCGGGAAGGCCTCCCTCCAGTCGCGTCCGTGGAGCCGGGCCGCCAGCCATTCGACGGTCTCCGGCAGTGACTCCTCATACCCCGTCACCGGGCGGTACCCCAGCTCCCGTTCGGCGGCCGCCATGTCGTAGACGACGGGATGAGCACCGCTCCACGGTGTGTCGCCGACGTGCCCTTCCGGTGGCGGGCCCGCCACCAGCACCGTCTCGCTCTCCCTGCCCAGCACGCCGTCGACGGCCGCGCCGATCTCGGCGACGGTGGGTGCCCCCGGGTCGCCCGCGTTGAGCACCCGTGAGGCCGGCCGTAGCGCGGCCAGCCGTATCAGCTCGGCGAGGTTGGACACATGGACCGGATGGAAGCGGCTCGCCCCCTCGTACGCGAGGACCCGCCGGCCGCGTCCGTCCAGCGCGCGCTTGACGAAGTACAGCTCGCGTGGCGTACGGCAGTGTGCCCCGTGTATCGCGCCCGCCCGCAGCAGCGTCACCGGCAACGCGTCACCGGCCGCGAGCAGTTCCCGCTCCAGGGCGACCTTGCGCGTCCCGTACGTCGCGTCGCCAGGGGGCACCGTGCGCTGTGTCTCCGGGATGGGCACCGGATACTCCGGGAAGCCGTCCGGATCGCCCTGCGTGTCGAAACTGCGCCCCTGCGGGTCCTCGTACACCGCGCCGCTGGAGATGACGACCGCGGATCCGGCCCTGTCCGCGAGCCCCGTCAGCTGCGCGGCGTGGTCCGGGCCGAAGGCGACCATGTCGACCAGGACGTCGCACCCGTCGCCGAGGGCGGACGCGAGCGCCCCCTCCTCCTCGCGGTCGAGCGCGAGCGGACGGACGCCGTCGCCCCAGGCACCGTCCCTGCCGCCGCCGCGTGATGCCGCGGTCACGTCCCAGCCGTCCTCGGCGAGAGCCCGCACGGCGGCCCGGCCGATCTGTCCCGTCGCGCCCAGCACGAACGCTCGTCCTCTGCTCATGCCGAAGACGCTACGACCGCCCGAGCGGCCGGACCAGGGAAATCGGCCCTCAGCAGATTTCCCGCTCAGCGTGGACGTCGGGGGAACTTCTTGGACTCCTCGCCCTGCGCCGCCTTCGCCTTCACCGCGTACTCGTCGACGTACTCCTGTCCGGAGAGCCCGAGAATGGCGTACATGATCTCGTCCGTCACCGCTCGGATCGCCGCCTTCTGGTCCTCCAGGCCGGCGTAGCGGGAGAAGTCCAGCGGCTCCCCGAAACGGATGGTGACCCGTTTGATGCTGGGCACCTTCTGTCCGGGCGGCTGGATCTCGAACGTGCCGACCATCGCGCAGGGGATGACCGGGACCCCCGCCCTGATCGCCATCACCGCGACCCCGACCTTGCCCTTGTACAGCCGTCCGTCGTGCGAGCGGGTGCCTTCCGGGTAGATGCCCAGCAGTTCGCCCTTGCTCAGCACCCCCAGCCCTTCACGGATGGCCGCCTGTCCCGCTTCCTTTCCGGACCGGTCGACGGGGATCTGTCCGATGCTGTGGAAGAAGGCCGCGGTCAGCTTGCCCTTGATGCCCGGGCCGGTGAAGTACTCGGCCTTCGCGAGGAACGTGATGCGGCGCTTGAGGATCGCCGGCATCAGGAAGTGGTCGGAGAACGAGAGGTGGTTGCCCGCCACGATGGCCGCGCCGTCGTCGGGAATGTGTTCCAGCCCTTCGATGCGCGGCCGGAACGTCAGCCGCAGCAAAGGGCCCAGCACGACGTACTTCAGGACGTAATAGAACACAGCTTCTCTCCTAGCCTTCCGGACCGGGCCGGTGGCCGCGTTCTGTCAGGTCACGCGTGGCGTTGTCCCTCGACCCGATCGAGCGGCCGGCCGGAAGCCGGCCTCCTCGGACGGGTACCCACTCCTCGTCGTCTCACCTGATGTGGCATCAGTCGATGGTCTGTACGGACTCGTCTGCTGGTCGGTGATCGATCGTAGCTTTGTTTCCGGTGCATACGAAGTCCTGGCGCGCAGAGGCGGCCCGGCTCGGGCCACCGGCCACCGTGACCTGGCGCGCAAACGGAAGCGGCCCTCAGGGCTGTCCCCCAGGACCGCTTCCGCACCGGTCAGCCCGGCAGGGCGTCCGTGGTCGGGACCACGGTGGCGAACACGTCGGTGAGCATGGTCAGCGCGGCGGTCTTGAGCGTGGCCGCGGGCACGAGGGTGCCGTCCGGGGCCGTGAGCGCCCGGGTCGCGGTGGCCTCGGCGACGACGGTGGGACGGTAGCCGAGGTTGAAGGCCTCCTGCGCCGTGTAGTTGACGCACATGTGCGTCATGAAGCCGGCCAGCACGAGATTCCTGCCGCTGCCCGCTCCGAAGCCGAGCCCGGACAGCGTCTTCTCGAGTCCGGTGGCGTGGAAGGCGTTGGGATGCTGCTTGACCACGACCGGTTCACCCTCCACCGGGGCGACCTCGTCGCTGATGGCGCCGACACGGGCACCGAGGTCGTACGGGGAGTTCTCGCCGCCGTCGTGCACGACATGGACGACGGGGGTACCCGCCGCACGCGCCCGGTCGAGGAGACGTGCGCCGGCCGCGAGGGCCTCCTCGGCGCCTTCCAGGGCCATCACGCCGTTCCGGTAGGTGTTCTGGAAATCGATCATGATCAGTGCGGACTCGCTCAGCCGCGGCGGGTGATTGTCCAGACCGAGAAGAGAGCGCAGGGGCGTGGACGGCTGGTTCGAGGTCATCGGGGTTCCTTCCGTAGGTGGACGGCATGGCTGTGCGGGCCCCGGTGCCTGTGCACCGGGGCCGGTCTCAAGGGGGTGGAACTCAGGCCGGCCCGGTCCTGAACTGCCGGCGGTAGGCGGAGGGCGTGGTGGCGAGCTGCCGCCTGAACGCCCGGTGCAGGGTCTCCGTCGAGCCGAGTCCGGCGGCTGCCGCGACCTGGCCCAGGGCGTGGTCGGTGCTCTCCAGGAGCCGCCTGGCCGCTTCGATCCTGGCCGCTTCGACGTAGGCTGCCGGTCCGGCCCCGGTCTCCCGGGTGAAGACACGCGCGAAGTGGCGTTCGCTCAGACGCATACGGGCCGCCAGTGCCCGGGCGGACAGGTCCGCGTCGAGATGACCGGCGATCCACGACCGCAGTTCGTCGATGTCGCGGCGGGAGGCCGCGGGGCGGCTGAGCGGTACGGAGAACTGACTCTGCCCGCCTTGCCGCTTCAGGAACATCACCAGCTGGCGTGCGACGGCCAGCGCGGTCTCCTCGCCGAGATCCTCGGCCACCAGGGCCAGTGAGAGGTCCAGGCAGGCGCTGATGCCGGCACCCGTCCACAGCCGGCCGTGATCGGCCCGGACGAAGATCGGGTCCGGATCGACGGTGACGGCCGGGTGGTCCGCGGCGAGCTGGGCGGCCGTCGACCAGTGGGTCGTCGCCGTCCTCCCGTCCAGCAGACCGGCCGCCGCCAGCAGATGGGCGCCCACACACACTGAGGCGACCCGCCTGACGTGCGGAGCGGTCGCCTTCACCCACGCCACGACCTCGGGGTCGACGCGTGCCGTGGGACCTTCGTCCGTCATGTCCGCGGCGCCGGGGACGACCAGCGTGTCCGCCCGGTCGCCGACCTCGTCGAAGGTGAGATCGGTCAGCAGCCGTACGCCCGCCGACGTCCGCACCGCACCGGCGACCGGGCCCGCGAGCTGGACCTGGTAGGGGTCGTGGCCGTCGGTCTCCCGGTTGGCCAGCGCGAAGACCTCGGCCGGGCCGGTGACGTCGAGGAGGTCGACGCCCGGGAAGACCGCGATCACGACACGGTGGGTGAGGGGCATGCCCTCATCCTCGCCGTCCCCGTCCCGGGGCCGCAATGACGGCTTCCTGTCACATCCGGACACGCGGTCCGCCCATCCCGTGCCGGGCGGCAGTCGGCCGTCAGCCCCGGACGAGGCGCCCCAGCGCCCACCGTGCCGGGCCGGCGTAGGCGGCGAGAGCGGCGGCCGGGCCCTCGATCCGCAGGGTCGTGGCCGACCCGCCGGGCCGGCGCCTGACCTCGTGGTACAGCCGCAGGCGCACCGGACCCATCCGGACCCGCCACACCCAGTGCCACCGTTCGTCGTCCACGGACTCGACGGTGAACGCAGCGGTGACGCCGAACAGGGAGACGACCTCGCCCCGGGTGCCCGCCGCGATACGTTCCGCGTCGACCCGCACCGCTCTGATCTGCGGTGACCAGGAGGGCCAGCCGGCAGGGGTGACGTAGCGCAGCCAGACGTCCTCGGGCCGCGCGGGGCCCTCCGCCCGCAGTGTCAGGACCGCCATCGGACCGGGGTCCCGCTCAGCCGGCCCGGTCGTGGACGAACTCGTTGAGCGCCTTGCCCGGCCGCAGCGAGGCCTCGCCGCCCACGTCGTGGAAGCTGCCGAAGCCCACCAGGGTGACGGCCCTGCCGTCCTTGAGTGCCTCCGCGATCACACCCGGCTCCGCGACCGTGCCGAACACGGCGTCGACGACCCGGCCGATCTCCTCGTCCGGCAGCCCGCCGCCGCCCGCCGTCTTGCGCCCGATCGCCTCGATCAGTCCGGACCTGTCCATGCGAAGTACCCACTTCCCGCCGACGACGACACGCGGCGACCGTGACCGGACGGCCTGAGCCGCCCCGCTCACGTGCCGCACCTCGTCACCATGCTGGCACCGCCGGATCACCCTCGCACCGCAGCCGTACGCCGCCCGGGCGGCGTACGGCCGGGGCCCGGGCGGCAGGCCCGCGGGCTCCCGCCTCAGGTGTCGCGGGTGGCGACCATCCCCAGGGTGGCCAGCCCGAGCACCACCCAGCCGAACCAGAGCCAGCCGTTGCTCCCCAGTGCCACCGTGTACGCCGTCACCGCGACCAGCGTGCCGACCGTGAGCACTCCCATGGTTTTCGTGGATCCAGGCATGAGCGCACGCTCCTCATCGGCCGCACGGCCGTTGAAGCCATGGTCACCCCTGGGGCGTGCCCACCGCTACTGTCCGCGTGCCTGCAATGAGGCGAGATAGGCGTTGTACGCCTTCAGTTCCTGGTCGCCGTCCCGGTCGGCGGCCCGGTCGGAGCGCTTGGCGGTCCGCTGCTCGGAGCGGTACCACTGGAAGACCAGGGCGATCAGCACCAGCACGGACGGGATCTCGCTGAACGCCCAGGCGATGCCGCCCGCCGCGGACTGGTCGCCCAGCGCGTCGATACCGAGCGAGGCCGGCGGGTTCTCGTACGCCTTCACCATGGGCTGGGTGGCCATCATCAGCGCGATCCCGAAGAACGCGTGGAACGGCATGCCCGCGAAGAGCTCCAGCATCCTCATCACGTATCCGGGCCTGTGCGGGCCGGGGTCCACGCCCATGATCGGCCAGAAGAACACCACACCGACGGCGAGGAAGTGCACCATCATCGCGATGTGGCCCGCCTTCGACTCCATCAGGAAGTCGAACAGTGGAGTGAAGTACAGCCCGTACAGGCTCGCGATGAAGAGCGGAATGGTGAACGCCGGATGCGTGATGATCTTCATGTAGCGGCTGTGGAGCAGCTTGAGCAGCAGTTCGCGCGGGCCCGTGCGCGTGCGTCCCGCCACCGGCAGCGCCCGCAGCGCCAACGTCACCGGGGCCCCCAGCAGCAGGAGGATCGGCGACACCATGCTGATCACCATGTGCTGCACCATGTGCACGCTGAACATGACCATGCCGTAGTCGTTGAGACCCGTACACATCACCAGGGCGATGGACAGCACACCGAGGACGAAGAACACGATCCGGTTGACCGGCCAGTCGTCACCCCGCGCGCGCAGCCGCAGAACCCCGTAGCCGTACAGGACGAGGGCGGCCACGCAGCCGATCAGGAAGAACGGGTCCGCGGAGAACTCGAGCCCGCGTCCCAGCGTGAACGGCGGCAGATCCATGTTCGTGCCGTGCCCGCTGTGATCCATCTGTTCACTCCCGCTGGGGACGTCCCCGATTCGCGCCGGTTGTCCGGTCCAGACTAGAACCGCCCCCGGCCGCGGGTGCGGCCGGGGGCGGTACTCAGGAGTGTCACGGAGGTCAGAGGACGACCTGGGCCTCGGCGTACCGCTCGGCCGGGACCGTCTTGAGGGTCTCCACGGCCGCCGCGAGCGGGACCATCGTGATGTCCGTGCCGCGCAGCGCCGTCATCATGCCGAACTCGCCGCGGTGAGCCGCCTCCACCGCGTGCCAGCCGAAACGGGTGGCCAGGACGCGGTCGTACGCGGTCGGGGTGCCGCCTCGCTGCACGTGGCCGAGGATCACCGGGCGGGCCTCCTTGCCGAGGCGCTGCTCCAGCTCGCCGGAGAGCTGCGTCGCCACACCGGCGAAGCGCTCGTGGCCGTAGATGTCCGTCTTGCCCTGGCTGAACTCCATGGAGCCCTCGCGGGGCTTGGCGCCCTCCGCCACGACGACGATCGCGAACTTCTTGCCGTCCGAGAAGCGCCGGCCGACCACTTCGGTCAGCTCGTCGATGTCGAACGGCCGCTCGGGTACGACGATGGCGTGCGCGCCGGCCGCCATGCCCGAGTGCAGCGCGATCCAGCCGGTGTGCCGCCCCATGACCTCGACGATCAGCACCCGCTGGTGCGACTCGGCCGTCGTCTTCAGCCGGTCGAGCGCCTCGGTCGCGACACCGACGGCCGTGTCGAAGCCGAAGGTCACGTCGGTGGAGGCGATGTCGTTGTCGATGGTCTTGGGGACGCCGACGATGGGCAGACCCGCCTCGGAGAGCAGGTTGGCCGCCTTCAGCGTGCCCTCGCCGCCGATCGGGATGATCGCGTCCAGGCCGAGATCGGCGACGTGGCCCTTCGCGCGCTCCACGCCGTCACGCAGGTGCGCGGGCTGGACGCGGGAGGAGCCGAGGATCGTGCCGCCGCGGGCGAGGATGCCGCCGACCGCGTCGAGGTCGAGCTTGCGGTAGTCGCACTCGAGGAGGCCCCTCCACCCGTCGTGGAAGCCGATGACCTCGTCGCCGTGGTCGACCACCGCACGGTGCACGACGGAACGGATGACGGCGTTGAGGCCGGGGCAGTCGCCGCCGGAGGTGAGCACACCAATTCGCATTGCCCGGGAAACCTTTGCAACGTGGGCCGACGCCGGACCACGTCGTCCGGTTGGATCCCCGCCACCCTACCGGGGCGGGGTGTCCGGACCGAACCCACTGTCCGACTGCTGGACGGCCACCTGATGTACACCGGTCCCACACGCACGGGCCGGCCCCTCGACGAGGGGCCGGCCCGTGCGTGATCGGGTCAGGCGGGCTGGGTCGCCGCGGCGATCCGCTCGGCGCGCAGCGCCTCGTACCACCGGTCGTCGCTCGGCGGCAGCGCGTTCACGTCCAGCGCCAGCTTCAGCAGGTGGTCCGCGATCAGCGGATTGCGCGCCAGGACCGGACCGTGCATGTACGTGCCGAACACGGTGTCGTTGTACGCGCCCTCCGTGCCGTCCCCCGTGCCGTTGCCACCGCCGAACCGCACCCGGGCGAACGGACGCGCCGACGGGCCGAGGTGGGTGATGCCCTGGTGGTTCTCGAAGCCGGTCAGCGGCGGCAGGCCCAGGTTCGGGTCGATGTCCCCGAGCACGTCGCCGACGCACCGGGCACCCTCGCCACGGGTCGAGACGACGTCGAGCAGCCCGAGGCCGGGCTCGCGCTCGCCGAGGTCGTTGATGAACTCGTGACCGAGGATCTGGTAGCCCGCGCAGACCGAGAAGATGATCGCGCCGTTGGACGCGGCCCGGCTCAGTCCGCCGTCCCGGCGCAGGCGCTCCGCCGCGAGCCGCTGCGGCCGGTCCTCACCGCCGCCGATGAGGTAGATGTCGCCCGACGTCGGGATGGGCTGGTCGCTGCGCACGTCCACGCGCGACACGTCGAGGCCGCGCTGGCGCGCCCGGCGCTCCACCACCAGGGCGTTGCCCTGGTCGCCGTAGGTGCTGAGGAGGTCGGGGTAGACCCACACCAGCCGCAGGCTGTTGTTGCTCATGCTTCGTCCTCTCCGGGGGTTGCCCGCGCGGGGGTCAGTTGCCGACACGACGGCGCAGATCCTGGAAGGCGGTGTAGTTGGCGATGACCTCGATGCGGCCGGGCGGAGCCATCTGGACGGCCTCGTCCAGGGTCTCGCAGACACGGAAGTCGAGACCGGCGACCTCGAGCCGGACCGCCAGGTCCAGCTTGCGGTCGCCGAGCACGAAGATCGGGTGACCGTAGAGCTGGGTGTAGTCGACGTCCCACAGCCACGAGGTGTCCGTGCCGTCGGCGCCGCGTGCGTTCACCGAGAGGATGACCGGAGTGGGCGGCGGGTCGATCAGGGAGAACGTCTCGAGCCAGCCCGCCGGGTTCTTCGCCAGCAGGAGCCTGAGCTCGCGGCCGAGGAAGGTGACGACGTCGTAGCGGCCCGCCACGGCCTGCACCTGGTACATGCGCTCCAGGGCGACCTGCGGCGGTACGCCGAAGACCGCGGCCACGGCGGCCGAGCTCGTGGCGTTGGCCTTGTTGGCCCGGCCCGGCAGCTGCAGGTGGATCGGCCACGCCGAACCGTGCGGGTCCAGGACGTAGTCGCCGTTCAGCGCCCAGCTGGGGGCGGGACGGCGGAAGCCGCACTCGCCGCAGAACCAGTCGTCGCCGGGGCGCTGCATCACACCGCCGCAGGACGGGCAGGACCAGGCGTCGTCCTTCCACGCCTGCCCCGCCGCCACCCACACCACGTTGGGGGAGGACGAGGCGGCCCACACGATCAGCGGGTCGTCGGCGTTGGCCACGATCACGGCCTTGGAGCCCGACAGGCCCTCACGCCACTTCTCGGCCAGCATCCGGGTCTCCGCCGCGCGGTCCAGCTGGTCGCGGGAGAGGTTGAGCAGCGCGATCACCTTCGGCGTCGTGTCCCGTGCCACTCCGGCGAGGTACTTCTCGTCGACCTCGATCACGCCGTAGCGCGCGTCCGAGCCCCCCGCCAGGGCGGAGGTGATCCCCGCCGGCATGTTGGCGCCGAGCGCGTTCGACACGACGGGCCCTGCGGCCCGCAGCGCCTCGGCGATCAGCCGGGTCGTCGTCGTCTTGCCGTTCGTCGCGGACACGAGGATCACGTCCAGGTGCTGCGCCAGCCGCCCGAGCAGGTCGGGGTCGAGCTTGAGCGCCACCCGGCCGCCGATCACCGATCCGCTGCCGCGCCCCGCAGCGCGCGACACCGCCGCCGCGGCCTTGCCCGCCGTCACGGCGAGCTTGGCCCGCGGCGACAACGGCTCCGTGTTGCCTGCCATCGTCCTAGATCCTCCTTGCGTAAGTCCGCACCCAGCCTATCGATGTCCGGCCCGCCGCCCGCACCTCGGCACCACGGGGAACGTGGAGGTCACGTGGAACGTACGCTTCTCCCCATGCGAAACCGCCCGATCCCCGGCAGTTCCGGACGCGTTCGTGCCATGAGCCTGTTCGGCGCCCCGGTGCTCCACGGCCCGTGCGACGACGTCACCGACTTCGGCCCGTCGCTCGCCCGGCTGGTGGAGGACCTCTTCGCCACCATGTACGCCGCGAACGGTGTCGGGCTCGCCGCGAACCAGATCGGCGTCCCGCTCAAGGTGTTCGTGTACGACTGCCCGGACGACGACGAGGTCCGGCACCTGGGCCATCTCGTCAATCCCGTACTCGTCGAGGCCGACGGCATCACCGTACGCGGACCGGAGGGTTGCCTCTCGCTTCCGGGGCTCGAAGCGGGCACCCCGCGCTTCGACCACGCGGTGGTCGAGGGCCGGACGGTGACGGGGGAGCCGGTACGGGTCACCGGCACCGGCTGGTTCGCCCGCTGCCTGCAGCACGAGTGCGACCACCTCGACGGCCGGATCTACACGGACCGGCTGACCGGCCTGCGCCGCGCCAGGGCGCTGCGCGCTGCCCGCCGGGCGCCGTGGGGGAGCGGGAGCACCGCCTGACCGGCGGTCCGGCGGCCGAGAGGTCTCAGAAGCCCTGGCCGCCGGGCCGGTCGCCCGCCTCGGCCAGCCTGCCCCAGAGCAGGTCGGCGAGGCTGCGCACCAGCTGCTCGCGCGAGCACGGACGGTCACCCAGCCACCAGTCGCCCGCCGCGTGCATCATGCCGACGATGCCGTGACCCCAGATGCGAGCCATCTGCTCACTGTCCGGACCGAGATCGACCCGCTCCACGATCACCTTGCCCAGCTCCTCGCCCAGGCGGCGCAGCAGCGGGGCCGAGTGCCGGCCGACGTCGAAACCCTGCTCCGGAGCGGGGGCGGCGTCGTCGGACGGGTGCATCAGGAAGCGGTAGACCTGTGGGCGCGCCTCGATCGCCGCGAGGTAGGTGTCCAGGGTCGCCTCGACCCGCTCGCGCCGCTCGGAGGGTGCGTCGAGTGCGGCCCGCAGGGCGCTGAGCAGGGCGTCTGTGTGGCGTTTGGCGAGCGCGCGGTAGAGGCCGCCCTTGTCGCCGAAGTGCCGGTAGAGGATGGGCTTGGTGATCCCGGCCTCCGCGGCGATCGCGTTCATCGAGGCCTGCGGGCCGTCCCTGAGCACCACCCGGTCCGCGGCTTCGAGCAGCTCCCGGCGGCGGCGTTCCGCCGCGGTCCGCTGCCGTTCGGCCCCTCTTGTGGTCTCCATGTCGTTTCTCCCGCCCCACCCGGCTGTCCTGCGATCTCGTCACGCCCGGGCAACGTAACACCCTGCTCTGTCGCACGCGGATCCGTCGCTGACCGGTTGACAGAAGCTACTTGCTGGTAACAGACTGTTGTTACCGCTAGTAACGGGTTTTCCGGACGTGCATGGAGGGAACCATGGCCGAGTTCACGCTCGAGCTCAACGACGACCAGAAGCAGGTCCGTGACTGGCTGCACGGATTCGCCGCCGAGGTGATCCGGCCGGCCGCTTCGGAGTGGGACGAGCGTGAGGAAACGCCCTGGCCCGTCATCCAGGAGGCGGCCAAGGTCGGCATCTACTCCCTCGACTTCTACGCCCAGCAGTTCTTCGACCCTACGGGCCTCGGCATCCCCATGGCCATGGAGGAGCTCTTCTGGGGCGACGCCGGTATCGCGCTGTCGATCGTCGGCACGGGCCTGGCGGCCGTCGGCGTCCTCGCCAACGGCACCGAGGAGCAGATCGGCACCTGGATCCCCCAGATGTACGGGGACGCCGACGACGTGAAGGTCGCCGCCTTCTGCTCGTCCGAGCCGGACGCCGGTTCGGACGTGGCCTCGATGCGCACCCGTGCGGTGTACGACGAGGCGAAGGACGAGTGGGTGCTCAACGGCACCAAGACCTGGGCGACCAACGGCGGTATCGCCAACGTCCACGTCGTCGTCGCGGTCGTCGACCCGGAGCTGGGCTCGAAGGGGCACGCCTCCTTCATCGTCCCGCCGGCCACCCCCGGTCTCTCGCAGGGCCAGAAGTTCAAGAAGCACGGCATCCGCGCCTCGCACACGGCCGAGGTCGTCCTCGAGGACGTCCGCGTCCCCGGCCACTGCCTGCTCGGCGGCAAGGAGAAGCTCGACGAGCGCCTCGCCCGGGCCCGCGAGCGCGCCAGGAGCGGCGGCGAGCGCGTCAAGAACGCGGCCATGGCGACCTTCGAGGCGTCGCGCCCCGCCGTCGGGGCCATGGCCGTCGGCACCGCCCGCGCCGCCTACGAGGTCGCGCTCGACTACGCGAAGACCCGGACGCAGTTCGGCCGCCCCATCATCGACAACCAGGGCATCGCCTTCCAGCTGGCGGACATGCGGACGCAGATCGACGCCGCCCGGCTGCTCGTCTGGCGCGCCTCGTGGATGGCCAGCGCCGGCAAGCCGTTCACCGCGGCCGAGGGCTCGATGTCCAAGCTGTACGCGAGCGAGACGGCGAAGACGGTCACCGCCCAGGCCGTCCAGATCCTCGGCGGGAACGGCTTCACCCGTGAGTACCCGGTCGAGCGCATGCACCGGGACGCGGCGATCTACACCATCTTCGAGGGCACGAGCGAGATCCAGCGTCTGGTGATCGCCCGCACCCTGTCGGGGATGCCCATCCGCTGACCGTGCCGCGGGGCCGGACCGTACGCCGGTCCGGCCCCGCGCGCCGTCGGTCCCGCTACTGCGGCAGGCTGGCCTCGATCAGCGCGACGACCTCGGGGGCCTCCGGCTCGGTGCGGGGGCGGATCCGGGCGACCGGCTCGCCCGCGGGGGAGATCAGGAACTTCTCGAAGTTCCACTGGACGTCGCCGGCCGCGCCCTCGGCGTCGTCGAGCTTCGTCAGCTCCGCGTACAGGGGGTGCCGGTTCTCGCCGTTGACGTCGATCTTCTCCAGCAGCGGGAAGCTGACCCCGTACGTCGCGGAGCAGAAGGTCTGGATCTCCTCGGCGGTCCCCGGCTCCTGGCCCGCGAACTGGTTGCAGGGCACTCCGAGAACGGTGAACCCGCGGTCCCCGTACTCCTTCTGGAGCCTCTCCAGTCCGGCGTACTGCGGGGTGAGTCCGCACTTGGACGCGACGTTCACCAGCAGGACCGCCGAACCCTCGTAGGCTCCCAGCGAGGTCGCTTCGCCGGTGAGCGTGCGGAGCGGGATGTCGTGCAGCGTCATGGGGATGTCTCCTCGGTAGCGTGGCGTCGCTCTCATTGTGACGGCCCCTCCGGGGCGGCGTCTCAGGGGGTGAGCGCCCGGTAGTAGAAGGTCGTCGCCCTGAGCGTGCCGTACGGGTCCGTCGCGTAGTCCGGGACGGAGCCGCACGGGGTCCAGCCCGCCGAGCGGTACAGCCGCTCGGCGTCGCTCCCCGTCTCGGTGTCCAGGACCAGCAGCGTCAGCCCCTCGGCGGCCGCGAACTCCTCGACCGCGGTGAGCAGCGCACGGCCGACCCCCCGGCCGCGGGCCGACGGCCTGACCACGAGCTTGGCGACCTCAGCGCGGTGGCGTGCGTTGGGCAGGGCCGTCCTGACCAGGGAGATCGTGCCCGCCACCCGCTCGTCGTCACGGGCGATCC
Source organism: Streptomyces sp. NBC_01460 (assembly GCF_036227405.1). Classification (NCBI taxonomy): domain Bacteria; kingdom Bacillati; phylum Actinomycetota; class Actinomycetes; order Kitasatosporales; family Streptomycetaceae; genus Streptomyces; species Streptomyces sp. NBC_01460. Next base: position 1,115,161 of record NZ_CP109473.1, on the reverse strand, counting down.
AGATCTGCTGGCTCCCCGTCTCGACCGTGGTGGCCCGTCCCCGCCACCAGTCGGCGGCGGAGGCCCGGTCCAGCGGGGTGAGGAATCCGACGGAGGCCCCGCCTTCCACCGCCTCGATCAGCAGGGCCGCGAGCTCATCGGCGTACGTGACCAGTCCGGGGCCGGACATGGGGACGATCTCGGTCATGGGGCGGGGTCCTTTCACATTCACGGCAGGACGATCATCAACGCGTAGCGGACCCGCAGCGGGCCCGGGCAGTGGAAGTGGGAGGGGCCGTACAGCCGGAAGCGCAGGCAGTCGCCCTCGCGCACCGTGTGCACGGTCCCGTCGACGGTGATCTCGACCGTGCCTTCGAGCACCCAGATGTGCTGCTCCACGCCGGGCACGGGCGCGTCCTCGTACGCGATGTCCGCTCCGGCGTCGAGCGTGCCCTCGATGACCTCGGCGCGCAGCCCTGCGTGCGGCGGTGACACGGAGCGGCGTACGAAGCCCGCCCGGTCGTCCCGCCAGACCGGCTGCAGCGCGGCGGGGACCAGCTGCGGGGGTTCCGTCTCCACCTCCCTCAGCAGCCGGGACATCGTCCGCCCGTACACCGTGCAGAGCTGTCCGAGCACGGCGGTGGTGGGGCTCAGCTCGCCCCGCTCCAGCCGGGACAGGGTCGAGCGGCTCACCCCGGTGCGGCGGGCCAGCTCGTCCAGCGACCACCCGTGTTCGGTGCGGAGCGAGCCCAGACGTGCCGCGAGGCGGCCGTCGACGGTGTCCGATGCCTCTCCTTCTCTCATATCCGGGATTATATCTTTTATTGGAGAGGGCGCCCAGGGCGGTCCGGGTGCTGACCGGGTGATGGCGTGTCAGGCTGATGGGCGAGATATGAGCCGTATTGCGGCTTGTATTGCACTGTGAACGAGGAGGCCGACATGGCTGGAAGTACGAGTGGGGTACGGACGGACCACGACTCCGCCGGAGCGCGCAAGGCCGCTCCGTCCGGCTGGACCGTCTTCGCCGGCGTGATGATGATCTTCGGTGGCGCCATGGCGATCTTCGAGGGGATCGCCGCCATCGCCAAGGACGACCTGTTCGTCTCGACCCGCAACTACGTGTTCCAGTTCAGCCTGACCGGCTGGGGCTGGGTGCACCTGATCCTGGGCATCGTCGTCGTGGTCGCCGGGTTCGCCGTGTTCAGCGGGGCGGTCTGGGCGCGCGGTGTCGGAGTCGTGCTCGCCGGACTCCTCGCCCTCGCCAACTTCCTCTGGCTCCCGTACTACCCCTTCTGGTCCATCGTCCTCATCGCCATCAACGTCTTCGTCATCTGGGCGCTGTGCGCGGGGCCGCAGAGGGACGCTCGAGTCTGAGCACGAGGACGTAGGACACCACCACGGAGACGATCACGAGCGGCATGACGGTGATGCCCTCCGATCCCAGCAGGAGCGTGGCCAGCAGCACCGAGGTCATCGGCAGCCTGAGCATCGCCACACACATGGCGCCGATGCCCATCGCGAAACCCGAGGTCGCGTTCAGGCCGGGCAGGTGCGACAGCACCAGCCCGGCCGCTGCTCCGAGGAACATCGCCGGGAAGATCGGCCCGCCCCTGAAGGCGCCCAGGGACGCGGAGTAGGCGAGCGCCTTGCAGACGATGAGGACGAGAAGCGTCGTGGCGGTGTACGTCGCGTCCTGGGCGAGCAGGCCGCCCAGGTCGTCCTGACCCGAGTACAGCACCTCGGAGGCGTCCCTCCCCGTGCTCTCGGCGTAGAGCAGCGCGAGCACCCCGACGGTCAGCCCCATCACCACCGTCGTGAGCACCCGCCGCCGCTCGACGCGCCCCTGCAGGGACAGCGACAGCCTCTTGATGCCGAGGCCGGCGAGTGCGGCGGCCGCCCCCAGTGCGATGGCCCAGCCGAACTCGGCGAACGTGGGCTGGGGGGTGTGCGGCACGTGGGGGAGGGTCAGGGAGTACGTCCCCAGGCCGGTCCACGATCCCAGGCCGACGAAGATGAGCGACCCGATCCCCGAGGCGAGCAGCCCCGGCACGAGCACGAGGCCGAGCATCATCCCGGCGAGGCCGGACGCCTCCATCAGCAGGAAGGCGCCGAGCAGCGGAGATCCCAGCAGGGCGCTCACCGCGGCGAAGCTGCCCGCGGCGGCCACCATGGCGCCCGCGCTCGGCGCGATGCCGGGCTTCAGCAGCCGCGCCGCGTACACGGCCAGGCCGCCGCCGAGGGCGATCAGGGGCGCCTCCGGGCCGAGAACCGCTCCGAGCCCGAGGGTCGCCAGAGCGGCGAGCGCGACCCCGGGCAGTTCCGCGGCCGTCGGTGCCCCCGAGTTCACGAACCCCTCGGCGGGCCTGTGCCCGCCCGTTCCGGGGAGGTGACGGACGGCCAGGCCGGTCAGCAGGCCGGCCACGGCGAGCAGCGGGACCGGCCACCAGGAGGGTGTGCCGTGAAAGCCCAGCGCGCGGGGGAGGTCCTCGTAGGTCAGGGACTGGATCTCGTGGACGAGCGCGAGGAAGCCGAACGCCGCTGCGGAGATGGGCACTCCGAGGACCGCGACCATGAACAGGAGTACCACGTACCCCCGGGTGCGGATCACCGTGAGCGGATCCGGCGACTCCGTGCCGGGTGTACCGACCGGTTCGGCCGACATGGTCATGGTCTCCTCGGTGTCGGGTCCCGGCCGGGTCGAACCGCCCCGCCGGGGTCCTCACGGTGATACCACGATGTCCCCTTGTGTCTGTGATGTACCCGCTGTCGAGGGGTGGTGAATCGAGGGCCGCGTCAGCCGTCGGCCTCCTCGGCCGCCGGTAGCCGGCCCGCGGCCACCGCGTCGATCAGCGCCCGGTGGTCCCTCTCGTTCTGGTCGGCGTACCGCTCGGCGAACGTCTCCAGCGCCCGGTCGAACACGTCGCTCCGGCCCAGGTACGCCGCGATGGCGATCCGGTCACCGGACCGGGCGTGCGCGCGGGCCAGGGTCGACCCGCACAGCTCTCCGAAGGCGCCCATGCCCCGCGGCACCATCAGTTCGGGTTCGACGACGCCCTTCCAGTCGCGCAGCTGGCGCACGTAGAAGTCCCGGCGCTTCCCGTCGAAGCCGTCCACCCGCTCCCAGCCCAGGAAGATGTCGCCCGCCGCCTGCATCAGCCGCTGGCCGGCGACCACCCGCCGGCCCTGGTTCCGGTAGGTGCTCGGCCCCGCGTGCGGTGCCAGGACCGAGGTGTCCGCCTCCTTGGCCTGGAGGAAGAGGGGGTCCTCGCCGTCCCTGCCCAGCAGGAGGATGATCCAGCAGCGCGTCCCGACGCTTCCCACGCCGACGACCTTGCGGGCCATGTCCACGGGCCGGAAGTCGGCGAGCAGTGCCCTGCGGTCCGTGGGGAGGCTGCGGCCGTAGCGCTCCAGGAGCCCTCGCAGCCGGCTCTCCGTCACCAGTCGTTCGGCGTCGGGCAGCAGGTCGGCGAGCGGCACGATCAGGGGAGGATCGGCGGCGATCCGGAGCCGGCCGCCGGACACCTCGGTCAGTTTGCCGAACGCCTGGAGGCTGTCCCTGGTACGGGCCTTCGCCGTCGCCCTGGCCACCCGCCTGCGTCCCCGGGCGGCGAGCCTGTCGGTGGCCACGGTCCTGAGGCGGTCCACATCGGTCTTCGTGTACCAGACATCGAGATTGCGCATCTCCGCGAACCGGATCATCGACTCCCGGTACGACCGCACGGTCGCCCGTACGACGCGGGCCCGCTCCTTGCCGGTGAAGCCGTTGGCACGCCCCGCGATGACGAGACTCGCGGCCAGCCGCTTGAGGTCCCACTCCCAGGGGCCCGGCAGGGTCTCGTCGAAGTCGTTGATGTCGAACAGCAGGTTGCGTTCGGGCGAGGCGAGCAGCCGGAAGTTCATGAGATGCGCGTCGCCGCACAGCTGGGCCCTGATCCCGGAGTCCGGCGTCCCCGCCAGGTCGGAGGCCATGATCGCCGCGGCACCGCGGTAGAAGCGGAACGGTGACTCCGTCATGCGTCCGTACCGGATCGGGACGAGCTCCCGCAGCCGTGCCGCCGACTGGGACTCCAGGAGGCCCAGTGGGTCCGGCCGGTCGGCCGCCGGCTCGTACACGGCGTGGCCGGACCGGGGCGACAGCTTGCGCGCCGCCTTGCCGAGCGCGGCCCGTTCCTGCGGTGTCGCGCCCGGTACGGCGCGGAGCGGTGAGGTGCGTTCCTGGGGCATGGCGGCCCTCCTGGCTGCGTGCGGGGCCGCCCGGGCGGCCTGTCTCCCATCATCCGGGGCCGGGCCGGTTCCGGCCCCTCGGCCGCCTCCCGGCGCCGGAGGGGCCGTGCGGGCTCAGGCCCGGCCGTGCCGCGCCCGGCCCACGCGCCCCCAGATCACCCGCTGGCACCTGAGCGCGGCCGCGCCCACCACGATGAGCACCGCGAGGTTGACCAGGAGCTGGATGAGGGACCCCCGTGCCTCGGACCAGCTGGCAAAGGCCGTGGAGACGCTGATGGCCGCGGCCGCCGGGATGGTCGTGACGGAGATGAACACGCCGAGCAGGGCGCTCGTACGGGCCTCCGTGAGCGACACGATGCCGACGACACCGGCCAGGCCCGCGACGGCGAAGGAGAAGAAGTTCGGGGTGTTGATCAGGTCGGAGACCGGGCGCAGCCCCCGGTCGAACGCCTCCGACTGGAGGCCGAAGCCGCGGATGAGCAGGCTGAAGAGGAAGGTGACCGCGATCGTCAGCAGAAGGCCCGAGCACAGGGCGGACAGGCCGGTGCGGACCATGCCCCGGTCCCCCCGCTCGATGCCCAGGGCCACGGCGACGATCGCCCCGTACTCGGGGCCGACGACCATCGCCCCGACGATCAGGATCTGTGAGTTCGTGACGATGCCGACCGACCCGATGAGGCCCGCGATGACCAGGTAGAGGTAGAAACTCGGCGCGTACCTCCCCTCCGAGCGGATACGCGCCTCCACCTGCTCCCACACCGGCGCGCCGGCCAGCTTCCCGAGTCTGCGCGTCGCCTCCTGGGAGGCCTGCCCCGAGAACGCCATGCCGACCGGCGCGATGACGAGGGACCCCCGCACGTCGACCCCCAACTCCCGCAGGCCGCGGAGGATCTCGTTCGCGGCTCCCGTCAGCACGTCGCACGAGACGGAGTCCCCGTCGGGATTGCGCACGGTGTCGCGCTGCACGACCAGGTCCAGGACGTACGGACTGCCGGTGAGGAGCTCCTCGACCCGCCCGGTGAGGTCCGGCGGGCTGACGGCGCGGACCTGGATCATGTCCACGCGGTACCTCCCCGGGGCCGGGGGAGCGCCCGGGAGGCGTTTGCCGGATGGTGGCCTTCTCGGGGATATGCCGGAGATTGGACGGTCATGGACCGATACCCTCCCATAGCGGCGCACGGTCTGGTGGGCGACCTGCAGACGGGTGCGCTGGTTTCGGCGGAGGGGGTCGTCGACTGGTACACCGCACCCCGGTTCGACTCCCCGAGCATCTTCGCCGCGCTGCTCGACCATGACCGTGGGGGCTTCTTCGGGCTGTCGCCCGACGATCCGGACTGCTCCCGGAAGCAGCTCCACTACCCCGACACCGCCCGCTGGACCCGGGCCAGGGACACCGTCCTGGAGCAGGTCATGGAACGCGGCTGGAGCGAACGGGAACAGGCGTACGTCCAGCCCTATGGCAACTCGGCAACTTTCCGCAGGCGTTCACCCACCTGTCCCTCATCACCGCGGCCCGGACCCTCGACGAGGCACTCGACCGGCAGCGGGACTGACCGTCAGTCCTTCGCGTCGTCCCACTCCGCGCCGAGCAGCCAGCTGTCGAAGGTGCGCACCACGGCGAGGAGCGCCGCCGCCAGCCGCCGGTCGTATCCCGGCGCGTACACGAGCAGGGCGTCGTCCTTCGACCGGAACTCCAGCGGCGCCTTCCCACCGCCACGCCACACGACGCGCCGGGGACCGCGTGCCGCGTCACCGTCACCGCCGAGCAGGCTCAGCACGACGATCAGCGTCTGCAGGGGGAGGAACAGCCACCACACGCCCCACCAGAGGATCCGCCCCTTGAGGCCCACCGCCTCAGGGCCGCCCGCAGGCGTCACCGTCCAGCGGGTCCGCAGCCCCCTGCCCCGGAACGCCTTCTCCCGTACGACCGTGCCGACGAGCTCGCCGTGCGACCCGAGCACCTGGTAGGTCGCGACACCGCCCCCGGCCGACACGGTCACCAGGGTGGCCAGCCGCTCCCGGCGGTGCTCGTCCGCCCACAGGACGAAGGAGCGCGCGCCGCCGCCCCGTGCCGCCCGGTAGGCGGATATCCCGCCCGGCGGCAGCTCACGCTCGACGTACGCCACCACGGGCCCGGGCTCCGGGCCCTCCCCGCACCGCACCAGGTGGGCGACCGGTGCGGGAACGCCACTCCCGGCAGCCGGTGCCTGGTCCCGGGGCGCGCGTTCCAACCTCAGCACGGTGCTCAACCGCAGGTCTCCTTCGTCATCCGCCGTACCGGCTTGAGAGGATCCGTGCGTGGAGTCCCCCGAGCCCTTCCCAGATTTTCCCGGACCGCCGCCCGAGCCGGTCCGGGCCTCCGGCCGCCGTCCGGTGCGCTGCGCGCTGTGCGGACGCCCCCTCACCGGCACGGAGTCACGCCGTGCCGGACTCGGCCCCGCCTGCGACGCCAAACTGCATCCGCCGGGGCCGGACATCCGCAGCCGCCGCCACGAGGTGGACCAGGACCCGCTCCCGGGCACCTGACCCGCCGTGCGTCACACGCCGTCGAGCCGGCGGAACAGCCCCTCCTGCACCACGGACACGAGCAACTGGCCCTGGCGGTCGTAGATCCGCCCCCTGGCCAGCCCGCGGCCGCCCGTGGCGATCGGCGACTCCTGGTCGTAGAGGAACCACTCGTCCGCGCGGAACGGCCGGTGGAACCACATGGCGTGGTCCAGCGACGCCATGTCGAAGCCGCGCGGTCCCCACAGCGGCTCGACCGGGATCCGTACCGCGTCGAGCAGCGTCATGTCGCTCGCGTACGTCAGCGCGCACGTGTGGACGAGCGGGTCGTCACCCAGCGGGCCGACCGCACGCATCCACACCGCGCTCCGCGGGTCCGCGTCCTCGATCTCCTCCTGCGTCCAGCGCAGCCGGTCGACGTAGCGGATGTCGAAGGGCTGGCGCCGGGCCATCCGCTCCAGAGCCTCCGGCAGACCGCCCAGGTGCTCACGCACCTCGTCCGCGACGGTCGGCAGCTCGTCCGGATCGGGCACGACGCGGGCCGGCGGCAGCTGGTGCTCGAAGCCGGCCTCCTCCGGACGGTGGAAGGACGCCGTCAGGTTGAAGATCGTCCGGCCCTGCTGTACGGCGGTGACCCGGCGCGTGGTGAAGGACCGGCCGTCCCTCACCCGCTCCACGTCGTACACGATCGGGACGCCGGGCCGCCCGGGCCGCAGGAAGTACGCGTGCAGCGAGTGCACCGGACGGTCCCCGTCCGTGGTGCGGCCGGCCGCGACCAGGGCCTGGCCGGCGACCTGCCCGCCGAAGACCCGTTGCAGGGACTCCTCGGGACTGCGGCCACGGAAGATGTTGACCTCGATCCGCTCCAGGTCGAGCAGGTCGACCAGGCTGTCGGCGGGGTTCGTCATGCGGTTCTTCTCCACTCTCCTGGCCGGCGCGCCGTCACAGCTGGCCCACGGCCGTGACCCGGACGACCGCCCGGCCCTCCTCGTCGGAGGCCGCGAGATCGACCTCCGCACGAATTCCCCAGTCGTGGTCCCCCGCGGGGTCGGCGAAGGCCTGCCACACCCGCCACAGACCGTGCGCGGGGTCCTCATCGATCTTCAGCAGCTTCGGGCCGCGCGCGTCCGGGCCTGTGCCCAGGTCCTCGTGCGCGTCCCAGTAGGCGTCCATCGCCTCGCCCCACGCGTCCTCGTCCCAGCCGGCGTCGCCGTCCAGCTCGCCCAGGTCGCGGACCCGGTCCAGAGCGGCCAGCTCCACCCGGCGGAACATCGCGTTGCGCACCAGGACCCGGAAGGCGCGGGCGTTGGCCGTCACCGGCTTGACCTCGTCGGCCCGCTCCTGCGCCTGCTCGGCGGTCTCCACCTCCGGGTTGGCCAGCTGCTCCCACTCGTCCAGCAGACTGGAGTCCACCTGACGCACCATCTCGCCCAGCCAGGCGATCAGGTCCTCCAGGTCCTCGGACTTCAGGTCGTCCGGGATGGTGTGCTCGAGCGCCTTGTACGCGCTCGCCAGATAGCGCAGGACGATGCCCTCGGTGCGGGCCAGCTCGTAGTTCGAGGTGAACTCCGTGAAGGTCATGGCCCGTTCGTACATGTCGCGGATCACCGACTTCGGTGACACCGGGTGGTCGCCGACCCACGGGTGGCTCGTCCGGTACACGTCGTAGGCGTGCCAGAGCAGCTCGCTCAGCGGCTTCGGGTACGTGACCTCCTGGAGCCGCTCCATCCGCTCCTCGTACTCGACGCCGTCCGCCTTCATCTGCCCGACGGCCTCGCCCCGCGCCTTGTTCTGCTGGGCGGCCAGGATCTGCCGCGGGTCGTCGAGCGTCGACTCGACGACGGACACCATGTCCAGGGCGTACGACGGGGATTCGGCGTCCAGCAGGTCGAAGGCGGCCAGCGCGAACGTGGACAGAGGCTGGTTGAGCGCGAAGTCCTGCTGGAGATCGACGGTGAGCCGCACGATCCGGCCCTCCGCGTCGGGCGTGTCGAGCTGCTCCACCACGCCGCCGTCGAGCAGCGAGCGGTAGATCGCGATGGCCCGGCGGATGTGCCGGAGCTGGGCCCTGCGCGGCTCGTGGTTGTCCTCGAGCAGATGCCGCATCGCCGCGAAGGCGTTGCCCGGCCGGGCGATCACCGAGAGCAGCATCGTGTGCGTGACACGGAAGCGGGAGGTCAGCGGCTCGGGCTCGGACTGGATCAACTTGTCGAAGGTCGTCTCCGACCAGGCGACGAAGCCCTCGGGGGCCTTCTTGCGGACCACCTTGCGCTTCTTCTTGGGGTCGTCGCCGGCCTTCTTGACGGCCTTCTCGTTCTCGATGACGTGCTCGGGGGCCTGCGCGACGACGAAGCCCGCCGTGTCGAAGCCCGCCCGCCCGGCGCGGCCGGCGATCTGGTGGAACTCACGGGCGCGCAGCGTACGCACCCGGGTGCCGTCGTACTTGGTGAGCGCGGTGAACAGCACCGTGCGGATCGGGACGTTGACGCCGACCCCCAGGGTGTCCGTACCGCAGATCACCTTGAGCAGGCCCGCCTGGGCCAGCTTCTCGACGAGACGGCGGTACTTCGGGAGCATGCCCGCGTGGTGTACCCCGATCCCGTGCCGCACGTAGCGGGACAGGTTCTGGCCGAACTTGGTGGTGAAGCGGAAGTTGCCGATCAGGTCGGCGATCTTCTCCTTCTCCTCCTTCGTGCACATGTTGATGCTCATCAGCGACTGCGCCCGCTCGACGGCCGCGGCCTGCGTGAAGTGCACGATGTAGACGGGCGACTGCCGGGTGTCCAGCAGCTCCGTCAGCGTCTCGGTGATCGGCGTGAGCCGGTACTCGTAACTGAGGGGGACCGGACGTGTCGCCGAGCGCACCACGGAGGTGGGGCGGCCGGTGCGGCGGGTCAGGTCCTCCTCGAACATCTTGACGTCACCGAGCGTCGCCGACATCAGGACGAACTGGGCCTGCGGCAGTTCCAGGATCGGGATCTGCCAGGCCCAGCCGCGGTCGGCCTCGGCGTAGAAGTGGAACTCGTCCATCACGACCTGGCCGATGTCGGCGTACTTGCCGTCACGCAGCGCGATGGAGGCGAGCACCTCGGCGGTGCAGCAGATGACCGGGGCGTCGGCGTTGACCGAGGCGTCGCCGGTCAGCATCCCGACGTTCTCCGTGCCGAAGAGCTTGCACAGGTCGAAGAACTTCTCCGAGACCAGCGCCTTGATCGGCGCGGTGTAGAACGTGACCTTGTCCTGGGCCAGCGCCGTGAAGTGCGCACCCGCCGCGACCAGGCTCTTCCCGGAGCCCGTGGGGGTGGAAAGGATCACGTTCGCCCCGGAGACCACCTCGATCAGCGCCTCCTCCTGAGCCGGATAGAGGGTGATGCCCTGCGATTCGGTCCATGACGAGAAGGACTCGAAGAGGGCGTCCGGGTCGGCGGTCGGGGGAAGCTGATCGATAAGGGTCACGCCCCCATCTTGCCTGTCTCCTGCCCGGATGAGGGAACCGGCGGACGCGGTGAAGATCACGGACGATACGCTTCCCACTCAACTCGGCCGCCCGGCACAGGCCATGGCGGCCCGGCCTGGACACACGGCCGAATCACGATGGGGGCGGGAAACAGCCATGATGGGACCGGCACACTCTCTGTCAGGGGCAGCGGCCTGGCTGGGGGTGGGCGCCGCGGCCGCGGCCGCGGGCCACACCATGCCCTGGCCCGTCCTGGTCGTCGGAGCCCTGATCACCGCCGGTGCCGCACTGGCCCCGGACCTCGACCACAAGTCGGCCACCATCTCGCGCGCCTTCGGGCCCGTCTCCAAAGCCGTCTGCGAGATCGTCGACAAGCTCTCGTACGCGGTCTACAAGGCGACGAAGGGACCCGGCGACCCGCGCAGGACCGGCGGTCACCGCACCCTCACCCACACCTGGCTCTGGGCCGTCCTGACCGGAGGGGCGGCCTCCCTCGCGGCGATAACCGGCGGCAGGTGGGCGGTCCTGGCGATCCTCTTCGTCCACCTCGTCCTCGCGGTCGAGGGGCTCCTGTGGCGGGCGGCGCGGGTGTCCAGCGACGTCCTCGTCTGGCTGCTCGGCGCCACCAGCGCCTGGATCCTCGCGGGCGTCCTCGACAAGCCGGGACAGGGTGCGGACTGGCTGTTCACCGAGCCCGGCCAGGAGTACCTGTGGCTGGGGCTGCCGATCGTCCTCGGGGCCCTCGTCCACTGCGTCGGCGACGCGCTCACCGTCTCGGGCTGCCCGATCCTGTGGCCGATCCCGCTGGGACGCAAGCGCTGGTACCCGCTCGGCCCCCCGAAGTTCATGCGCTTCCGGGCCGGCAGCTGGGTGGAGATCAAGGTGCTGATGCCCGCCTTCATGATCCTCGGGGCAGTGGGCGCGGCCGCCGCGCTCAACGTGATCTGACGTCCGGTCCGCATGCTCCGGGGACGGCGGGTCCGCGCGCTCCGGGAGCGGCCGGACCGCCGCCGTAGGACCATGGCCGCATGCTGCTCGCCAGGCTCGCCCATGTGTCCCTGGAGGTCGCCGCGACCTCGGCCCGGACCCGGAAGACCGCACTGCTGGCCGGACTCTTCCGGGAGGCGGGGCCGGACGACGTCCCGGTCGTCATCCCCTATCTCGCAGGCCGCCTCCCGCAGGGGCGGCTCGGGATCGGCTGGAGCACGCTGCGCGTTCCGGTGACACCCGCCGACGCACCCACGCTGACCGTGGCGGAGACGGACGCGGAACTGACGGCGATCGGCGCCCTGAAGGGCCCCGGCTCGCAGGCCGCCCGTAAGGAACGCCTGGTGCGGCTGCTCGGATCCGCCACCGCGGACGAGCAGTACTTCCTGCGCGGCCTGCTCACCGGAGAGGTCCGCCAGGGAGCCCTGGACGCGGTCGCCGTCGACGCCCTGGCCGACGCTGCCGGGGCACCGCCCGTCGAGGTGCGGCGCGCCGTCATGCTCGCCGGGGCGCTGTCCCCCGTCGCCCGTGCGCTGCTCACGCAGGGCCCCGGAGCCCTCGCGTCGTTCCGGCTCACCGTCGGCCGGCCGGTCCAGCCGATGCTCGCGCACACCGCCCGCTCGGTCACCGAGGCGATCGACCGGCTGGGGCCCTGCGTCGTCGAGGAGAAGCTGGACGGCATCCGCGTCCAGGTGCACCGGGACGGAGACCGGGTGCACGTCTACACCCGGACGCTCGACGACATCAGCGAGCGGGTCCCCGAACTCGCCGAAAGGGTGTCCTCCCTCCCCGCCGGCCGGTTCATCCTCGACGGCGAGGCGATCGCGCTCGGGGCCGACGGGCGGCCCCGGCCGTTCCAGGAGACCGCCGGCCGGCTGGGCTCCCGCCGGGACGTCGCCGGTGCGGCCGAATCCGTCCCCGTGGTCCCCGTCTTCTTCGACGTGCTGTCCGTGGACGGACGCGAGCTCCTCGACCTCCCCCTCGCCGAACGCCACCGGGAGCTGGCCGCACTCGTGCCCGAACCGATGCGCGTCCGGCGCGTCGTCGTGGAGGACCCCGGGGACGCGTCGCAGCGCGAGACCGCGGTGGCGTTCTCCGAGGCCACGCTGGCCCGCGGGCACGAGGGCGTCGTGGTCAAGGGCACAGCGGCGGCGTACAGCGCGGGCCGGCGGGGAGCCACCTGGCTGAAGGTGAAACCCGTACACACCCTGGACCTCGTGGTGCTGGCCGCCGAGTGGGGCCACGGCCGACGCACCGGCAAGCTCTCCAACCTCCACCTGGGGGCACGTCGGGAGGACGGCACGTTCGCGATGCTGGGCAAGACCTTCAAAGGGCTCACGGACACCATGCTCGCCTGGCAGACCGAACGGCTCCGGGAGCTGTCCACCGGCGACGACGGGCATGTGGTGACGGTGCGCCCGGAACTCGTCGTGGAGATCGCCTACGACGGCCTCCAGAGCTCCACCCGCTATCCGGCGGGCGTGACGCTGCGGTTCGCCCGTGTCCTGCGCTACCGCGAGGACAAACGGCCCCAGGACGCGGACACGGTCGACACGGTGCTCTCGCGCCGGACATGACGCCGGCCCCCGCCCGCGCGGCGGAGGCCGGGGGAGGAGGCCGGGCCGGGCGGATCAGCCGCGGATGCCCGCCTCGGCGGTGTGCGCGCGGATCTCCTCGGGGGTGAGATAGGCGTCGGTGTACTCGAAGTCGCGCAGGGTGGCCTGCTTGCGGGCCTGGAACCCGGTGCGCACGAAGTCGTCACCGGCGATCGCGTTGAGCAGCCAGTTGGTCATCACCCGCGTCTTGGCGACGTTCGTCCGCAGCGCCGCCCAGTGGTAGCCGCGCGCGGCGGCCTGGGCCGGCATGCCCCTCAGCTCGATGCCGAGCGGCTTCGACACCGCGTCCCGGCCACCGAGGTCCACGACCAGGCCGAGGTCCTTGTGGACGTACGGCTGCAGAGCCTGGCCACGCAGGGAAGCGATGATGTTGTCCGCCAGCTTGCGGCCCTGGCGCATGGCGTGCTGAGCGGTGGGCGGGCAGATCGCCCCGTCGCCCTTGGCCAGGTCCGGTACCGCCGCGGCGTCGCCGAGCGCGAACACACCGTCGATGCCCGGCACGCTCATCTCCGGCGTCACGGCCAGCCGGCCCCGTACCGTCTCGGCGTCGAGCGTGGCGACGAGCGGACTCGCAGCCACCCCGGCGGTCCAGATCAGCGTGCGGCAGGGCAGCACCCGGCCGTCGGTGAAGGTCACCTTGTCCGGGCCGGCCTCGGCCACGGAGACCCCCAGCGAGACCTCGATGCCGCGCTTGCGCAGGATCTCGAGGGCGCTGCGGCCGAGCTTGTCGCCCAGCTCGGGCATGAGCTTGGGCGCGATGTCGATGAGGTGCCACTTGATCAGCTTGGGGTCCAGCCGGGGGTAGTGCTTCACGGCGTTGGTGGTCAGCAACTGCAGGCACGCGGCCGTCTCCGTGCCGGCGTACCCGCCGCCCACCACCACGAACTGCAGCCGCGACGCCCGCTCCTCCTCGTCGTGGCTGGCATCGGCCAGGTCCAGCTGGGAGATGACGTGGTCCCGGATGTACGCCGCCTCGGCCAGCGTCTTCATGCCCCGGGCGTTGTCCACCAGCCCTGGGATGTCGAAGGTCCGGGTGACGCTGCCGGCGGCCAGCACGATGTGGTCGTACGGCTCGTACACGATCTCGTCCGTGATCTTGCGGACCACACAGATCTTCGCCTTCGTGTCCACTCCGATGGCCCCGCCCGGCACGATCCGGGTGCGGTGGCGCCGGCTGCGGCGCAGGGAGACGGCGACCGACTGGGGGGTGAGCACCCCGGAGGCGACCTGAGGGAGCAGTGGCAGGTAGAGCTGGTACGAGAACGGGGTGACGAGAGCGATCTCCGCCTCGCCGGGCGCGAGGCTGCGCTCCAGCCGGCGCACGCACTCGACCCCGGCAAAGCCGGCGCCGACAACGAGAATCCTGGGTCGTGCCACGGTGTGCGTCCCTTCTCGGGCTTACGCGGTCATCGCTCGCCTGCCCCGGATCCGGAGCCAGTCACTCCCTCATCCTCACCGGAGGGGACCGAGTTCGCCTCTTGTGACCGCGCGGCCCCCCGATGGGCCGTCGGTGGCCTCATGGCCGGCCAGCTCCGGGTGCGGTGCGCACCGGGCGGCCGACGCCGCATGACCGCCCAACCCTGGGGCGGCCGGCAGAGCAGCCGCCTCCAGGGTCCTGGGCCCGCTCAGCCGTGCCAGGAGCGCCAGAGCGCCGCGTACGCGCCGTCGGCGGCCACCAGCTCGTCGTGACTGCCCAGTTCGCTGATCCGGCCGTCCTCCACGACAGCGATCACATCCGCGTCGTGTGCCGTGTGCAGGCGGTGCGCGATCGCGATGACCGTACGGCCCTCCAGCACCCGCGCCAGTGAACGCTCCAGATGACGCGCGGCCCGCGGGTCGAGCAGCGAGGTCGCCTCGTCCAGGACCAGCGTGTGCGGGTCCGCCAGGACGAGGCGGGCCAGGGCGATCTGCTGCGCCTGTGCCGGAGTGAGGGCCAGACCGCCCGAGCCGACCTCCGTGTCCAGCCCCTCGTCGAACGCCTTCGCCCAGCCGTCCGCGTCCACGGCCGCGAGCGAGGCCCACAGCTCCGCGTCCTCGGCGTCCGTACGGGCGAGCAGGAGGTTGTCCCGGAGCGAGCCCACGAACACGTGGTGCTCCTGGTTGACCAGCGCCACATGGGTCCGTACGCGCTCCGCCGTCATCCCGGACAGCTCGGCACCGCCCAGTGAGACCGAGCCCGTCCGGGGCGCGTAGATCCCGGCCAGCAGCCTCCCCAGCGTGGACTTGCCCGCACCGGACGGTCCGACCAGCGCGAGCCGTGTGCCCGGGGCGACGTCCAGCGACACCTCGTGCAGGACGTCGACGCCCTCGCGGTAGCCGAAGCGCACGGTCTCCGCCCGCACGTCCCGTCCGTCGGGAGAGACACCGGCGTCACCCGCCTCGGGTTCGATCTCCCGTACGCCGACGAGCCTCGCCAGAGACACCTGGGCGACCTGCAGCTCGTCGTACCAGCGCAGGATCAGACCGATCGGGTCCACCATCATCTGCGCCAGCAGCGCCCCCGTCGTCAGCTGCCCGACCGTGATCCAGTCCTCCATCACGAACCAGCCGCCCAGCAGCAGCACCGCGCCGAGAATGGTCACGTACGTGGTGTTGATGACCGGGAAGAGCACCGAGCGCAGGAAAAGGGTGTACCGCTCCCAGGCCGTCCACTCCGCGACCCGCCGGTCCGACAGGGCGATCCTGCGGGCCCCCAGCCGGTGGGACTCGACGGTCCGCCCCGCGTCCACGGTCTCGGCCAGCACGGCCGCCACCGCCGCGTACCCGGCTGCCTCCGAGCGGTACGCGGACGGCGCCCGCCGGAAGTACCAGCGGCAGCCGACGACCAGCACCGGAAGCGCGATCAGCGCCGCGAGGGCCAGCGGCGGGGCGGTGACGGTCAGCGCGCCGAGCAGCAGCCCGGCCCAGACCACGCCGATCGCCAGCTGCGGCACCGCCTCACGCATCGCGTTGGCCAGCCGGTCGATGTCCGTCGTGATCCTGGACAGCAGGTCCCCGGTGCCGGCCCGCTCCAGGACGCCGGGCGGCAGCCCGACCGACCGTACGAGGAAGTCCTCGCGCAGATCGGCGAGCATCTCCTCACCGAGCATCGCGCCACGCAGCCGCATCGTCCGCGTGAACACGGTCTGCACGACCAGCGCCAGGGCGAACACCCCCGCGGTGCGCTCCAGGTGGAGGTCGGTGACCCCGTTCGAGAGGTCCTCGACCAGGCCGCCCAGGAGGTACGGCCCGGTGATCGAAGCGATCACCGCGACCGCGTTGACCGCGATGAGCACGGCGAACGGCCTGCGGTGGCGCCGCAGCAGAGCGCGCACATAGGTCCGTACGGTCGTCGGTGCACCGACCGGCAGGGTCGTCGACGACTCCGGTGCGGCCGGGTCGTACACCGGTGGTGCCAGGCCGATCATGCTCTCTCCTCGATTTCCTCGGCCGCACGGGCCATCTCCTCGACCGCCGGGGCCGGCCGGAGGCCGTCGATCGCGGCGAGTCCGTCGTGGGCGGCCGGTGCCGCGGCCTCCTCGTCGGTCTCACGGGTCACCACCGCCCGGTACAGCGGCTCGTCCCTCAGCAGCTCGCGGTGGGTGCCCGCCGCCACGACCGTGCCCTTGTGGAGGAGCACGACGCGGTCCGCCAGGTCCAGCAGCAGCGGGGACGAGGCGAAGGCCACCGTCGTACGGCCCCGGCGCAACTGCTCGATGCCGGCCGCGACCCTGGCCTCCGTGTGGGAGTCGACGGCGGACGTCGGCTCGTCGAGCACCAGCGCCTCCGGGTCGGTGACCAGCGAACGGGCCAGTGCGAGGCGCTGCCGCTGGCCACCGGACAGCGACCTGCCCCGCTCGGTGATCCGGGTGTTCATCGGGTCGCCGTCCGCGTCGACGGACGCCTGGGCCAGGGCGTCCAGCACGTCACCGCACCGGGCGGCAGCGAGCGCCTCCTCGGCCGTCACGGAGCCCGAGGACGGGACGTCCAGCAGCTCCCGGAGCGTCCCGGAGAGCAGCACCGGGTCCTTGTCCTGGACCAGGACCGCGGTCCGTGCCGAGGCGAGCGGCAGCTCGTCCAGCGGAACACCGCCGAGCAGCACCGAGGGGACGGGCCCGGACGTGCCGTCCGGGTCTGAGTGATGGTCTGAGTGCGGGTCGGCGTGCGGTTCTGCGTGCGGGTCGGCCCGCGCTGCGGAGGGCGGCTCCGCGTGTCCGCCGAGCCGCTCCGCCAGCCGTCCCGCTTCGTCGGGATCGCCGCAGACCACAGCGGTGAACAGGCCCTGAGGCGCCATCAGTCCGGTCACCGGGTCGTACAGATCGCCCCGGGGGATCACGGCGTCCGCCGTCGACCGGCGTGTGGTGCGGCGCAGGGACAGCACCCGGACCGCACGCTGGGCGGACGGCCGCGAGAAGGAGTACGCCATGGCGATCTCCTCCACGTTGCGAAGGGGGAAGAGCATCAGGGTCGCCGCGCTGTACACGGTGACCAGCTGGCCGACGTCGATCAGACCGTCCCGGGCCAGCGTGGCGCCGTACCAGACCAGCGAGATCAGCAGGACTCCCGGCAGGAACACCTGGATCGCCGAGATGAGCGCCCACATCCGCGCACTGCGCACGGCTGCCTTGCGGACCTCCTGGGAGGCGCGCCGGTAGCGTCCGAGGAACAGCTCCTCACCGCCGATGCCGCGGAGCACCCGGAGCCCTGCCACCGTGTCGGACGCCAGCTCCGTGGCCTTGCCCGCCTTCTCCCGCTGCAGGTCCGCCCGTCGGGTGGCCCGGGGGAGCAGGGGCAGGACGGCCAGGGCCAGCACAGGGGTGGCGATCGCGACCAGCACACCGAGCGAGGGCAGGTAGACGACGAGCCCGACGCAGATCAGCACGAGTGCCGTCGCGGCGGCCAGGAAGCGCGACAGGGCCTCGACGAACCAGCCGATCTTCTCGACATCGCCCGTACTCACCGCCACCACTTCGCCGGCCGCCACCCTCCGGGTCAGCGCGGAGCCCAGCTCGGCCGTCCTGCGGGCCAGCAGCTGCTGCACCCGCGCCGCGGCGGTGATCCAGTTGGTGACCGCCGTCCGGTGGAGCATGGTGTCGCCCACGGCGATGAGGACGCCGAGGACCACGAGAAGAACACCGGCCGTCGCGAGGTCCCGGCCGGAATCGTCGATGACGGCCTGCACCGCCAGGCCGACGGCGAGGGGGAGGCCCGCGATCGCGCAGTGGTGGAGCAGCCCCCAGGAGAGGGATCTGAGCTGGCCCGCGAGCTGACGTCGCCCGAGCCAGATCAGGAAGCGGGGGCCTGACCGTACGTCGGGATCGCCTGGATCCGAGTACGGAAGATCGCGAATCTGCATGACGTCCCAAAGAATCGGAAGCGGAGATCCGTGGCGGACCTCATGGAACAGTGGGGGGACCAAACCGTGCAAGGTTCGCTTCCTGCCCCTGTCCGGGGCAACCGATTATTTCCGGCCTCCGGAATCCCAGCCGCGCTCCAGGGGAGGTGCGGGGCCGGGGCGTCGCGACGCCGGAGGTGGCGGGTGCGGCCGGGTTGTCCGGCTCCAAGGGGGCGGGCGGTCTTGGCCTTCCGTCTTCTCGCGCTCTCCGCCCGCCTGCTCAGAGGACGGGCCGGGTCGCGCGCTCGAGTTCGATGAGCGCCGAGTGGTAGCGGTGTCCGGTCGCCCGGTCCATCCCGATCTCGCACATCCGGTTCGCCGACAGATAGGCGTCGTACTCCCGGGTGTTGACCTCCGCAGCCTCCTTGGCGGTCGCCGAGTCGGTGAGCTCCTTGTGCAGCATGCCCCGGTCCCCGGCGAACCCGCAGCAGCCCGCGTCGTCCGGCACGACGACCTCCTCGGCACACGCCTCGGCCACCGTACGCAGCTGTGCCACGTCACCCAGATGCTCCATCGAGCAGGTGGGGTGCAGGACGGCGGAATCCGTCCTGCGGAACACGGTCAGCGAGGGGAGCAGCTCGTCGGCGGCCCACACCAGCGAGTCGACGACCTTCAACTCCCGGTGCAGCGCGCGGTTGTCCTCGGTGAGGTAGGGCACGACCTCGTGCGCCAGGCCCAGGGTGCACGACGACGCGTCGACGACCAGAGGAAGCGAGCCGCCCGCTGTCCAGCCCCAGGCGGCCTCCACGATGCGGTTGGCCATCACCGCGTTGGCGGTGTCGTACCCCTTGGAGTGCCAGATCGTCGCGCAGCAGGTCCCGGCCACGTCCTCGGGGATCCACACGGGCCTGCCCGCCCGCGCGGACAAGGAGACGACGGACTCGGCGAGGGACAGCGCTCCCGCATCCGCCGGGCCGGTGAAGATGCGGTTCACACAGGCCGGGTAGTAGACGGCGCTCGCACCCGCCCGGGTGGTCGGCGGCAGGGAGCGGGAGGCGGCTCCGGGGATCTCCGGCAGCCATTCGGGCACCAGATCCGGGTCCACCGCCTTGCGGGCGATCCGCGTCACGGCCTCGAGCAGCCGGTCACCGGCGTGGCGTGTGACGAGTCCGGCCACACCGAGGGCGACACGGGCCGAAGCCTCGACGACCTTGAAGTGCCGTGCCGTCAGAGCCGCCACGCGCTCCTCACGCGGGGAGTGCCGATGGTGGCGGAAGTCCTTCATCATCGCCCCGGTGTCGATGCCGACCGGGCACGCCAACTTGCACGTGGAGTCACCCGCACAGGTGTCGACCGCGTCGTAGCCGTAGGCGTCCAGCAGTCCTGACTCCACCGGCGAGCCTGGCTGCTGCCGCATCATCTCCCGGCGCAGCACGATCCGTTGACGCGGTGTCGTGGTCAGGTCCTCGCTCGGGCAGGTCGGCTCGCAGAAGCCGCACTCGATGCAGGGGTCGGCGACCGGTTCGATCTTGGGAATGGTCTTGAGCCCGCGCAGATGTGCCTTCGGGTCCCGGTCGAGCACGATCCGGGGTGCCAGCACCCCGTCGGGGTCGATGGCCTGCTTCGTACGCCACATCAGCTCCGTCGCCGTGGGGCCCCACTCCCGTTCCAGGAACGGTGCGATGTTGCGTCCGGTGGCGTGCTCCGCCTTCAGCGACCCGTCGAACCGGTCGACGACGAGTGTGCAGAACTCGTCCATGAACGCGGCGTACCGGTCGACATCGGCCGGGTTCGCGGCGTCGAAGGCGAGCAGGAAGTGCAGGTTTCCGTGCGCCGCGTGGCCTGCGACGGCGGCGTCGAAGCCGTGGACCGCCTGCAGGGCGAGCAGCGCCTCGCAGGCCTCCGAGAGCCTGGACGGCGGAACGGCGAAGTCCTCGGTGATCAGGGTCGTGCCCGAGGGGCGGGAGCCGCCGACGGCGGTGACGAACGCCTTGCGCGCCTTCCAGTAGCCGGAGACGGTGGCGGCGTCCCGGGTGAACGCGTTGGTGACGGAGACGGCCGGAGCGACCAGATCGAGGTCGGCGACGACCGAGGCCGCCACCCGTTCGCAGGCGGCCAGCGCACTCTCGTCCGGGGCACGGAACTCCACCAGGAGCGCTGTCGTCCCCAGGGGGAGCGCCGCCCAGTCGGAGGGGACACCGTCGACCCGGACCGAGGCGCGCAGGGTGTTGCCGTCCATCAGCTCGACGGCCGTCGCTCCCGCCTCGTTGAACCGTGGTACCGCTGCCGCCGCCGCGGTGAGCGAAGGGAAGAACAGCAGCGCGGAGGAGACCCGGCGGTCCAGGGGAAGCGTGTCGAAGACGACCTCCGAGATGAAACCGAACGTGCCCTCGGAGCCGACCATCAGGCCCCGGAGGATCTCCACGGGTGTCGATCCGTCGAGGAACGCGTCGAGGCGGTAGCCGTTGGTGTTCTTGATCTCGTACTTGGCGCGGATCCGCGCGGTGAGCCGCTCATCGGCCTCGATCTCCGCCTTGAGGGCCAGCAGCTCGTCGCACAGGTGCGGTTCCGCGTGACGCAGCAGCTCGTCGGCGCCCGGTTCACCCGTGTCGACCACGGTGCCGCTCGGCAGGACGAAGGTCAGCGAGGAGACCGTACGGTACGAGTTCCTGGTGATCCCCGCGGTCATCCCCGAGGCGTTGTTCGCCACGACCCCGCCGATGGTGCAGGCGATGGCACTGGCGGGGTCGGGCCCCAGGATCCGGCCGTGCCGGGCGAGGGCGGCGTTGGCGCGCATGACAGTGGTACCGGGCCGGATCCTGGCCCGTGCGCCGTCGTCCAGGACCTCGATCCCCGTCCAGTGCCGGCGTACGTCGACGAGGATGTCCTCACCCTGCGCCTGCCCGTTGAGGCTGGTGCCGGCGGCCCGGAAGACGACGCCCCGGCCGTTGCCGTGCGCGTAGGAGAGGATGGCCGAGATGTCGTCGAGGTCCTCCGGGACCAGCACGACCTGCGGGAGGAAGCGGTAGGGGCTGGCGTCCGAGGCGTACCGCACCAGGTCGGACACCTTCCACAGCACTTTCTCGGGACCGAGCAGGGCCGTCAGACCGGCCCGCAGCTCCGCCGGGGTCCCCGACGCCTTCGAGTCCGGCACCCGATCGGGGGGCGGCGTCCGTGCCGTACGCGGGCGCAGGGCTTCCGGCTTCGGCTCCAGCAGCGGCATGTCAGGATCCCCTCGACGGTGCGGTGCGGTGGCCGCACCGCGTGCCTCAGCAGCGGCGGCGCTCCGGCATCCCGTCGACCAGAGCGGTGAGCAGCCCGCCGAGCACCTCACGCTGTTCGGCGGTCAATGGAGCCAGGATCTCCTCCGCGGCTGCCTTCCGCGCGTCGCGCATCGAACGGAGCACCGCCCGGCCCTCCTCGGTGATCTCGATCCGGATCACCCTGCGATTGGTCGGATCCGGGGCACGGCGCACCCGGCCGCTCGCCTCCAGGCCGTCGACCAGGGTCGTCACCGCGCGCGGGACGACGTCCAGCCGCTCGGCGAGATCGGCCATCCGGGGCGGACCGTCGTAGTGCGCGGTCGTGCGCAGCAGGCGGAACTGGGCCGGGGTGATGCCTATCGGCTCCAGCTGCCGGCCCTGGATGCGCTGAAGCCTGCGGGTGAGCCGCAGCAACTGCTCGGCCAGCATGCCATCGGAGTCGGGGGAGTCCATACGGGAACAATATCAGGACCTGGTTCATTGTGAATAGAGGTAACAATGAGCTAGGCTCCCCAAAGCGGCTCGTGGGCCGGACTCCGAAGGCCCGTCGGCCGCGAGGGCCGTCCCGCACGCCCCGCACGCCCCGCACGCCCCGCACCCCTTCCACCGCACACGCTCGAAGGAGCTCATGAAACCCGACGAACCCGACTGGACACCGCCGGCGTCAGACACCGGGCAGCCACCCGCCGAGCTGCGCCGCATCTTCAGGCTCTTCCGCCCCTACCGCGCCAGACTCACCGTGGTGGGGCTGCTGGTCGGCGCGTCCTCGCTCGTGTCGGTCGCCTCACCGTTCCTGCTGCGCGAGATCCTGGACACCGCGATCCCCCAGGGGCGCACGGGGCTGCTCACGCTGCTCGCGCTCGGCATGATCCTCACCGCCGTGATGAACAGCGTCTTCGGTGTCCTGCAGACCCTGATCTCCACGACGGTCGGCCAGCGCGTCATGCACGACCTGCGCACCGCCGTCTACACCCAGCTGCAGCGGATGCCGCTCGCCTTCTTCACCCGGACCCGCACCGGTGAGGTCCAGTCCCGCATCGCCAACGACATCGGCGGGATGCAGGCGACGGTCACCTCCACGGCTACCTCCCTGGTCTCCAACCTCACCTCCGTCGTCGCCACCGTGGTCGCCATGCTCGCGCTGGACTGGCGGCTCACCGTCGTCTCGCTCCTCCTGCTGCCGGTCTTCGTCTGGATCAGCCGTCGTGTCGGCCGGGAGCGGAAGAAGATCACCACCCAGCGCCAGAAGCAGATGGCCGCGATGGCGGCCACGGTCACCGAATCACTCTCGGTCAGCGGGATCCTGCTCGGCCGGACCATGGGACGCTCCGACTCGCTCACCAAGGCCTTCTCCGAGGAGTCGGAGCGCCTGGTCGACCTCGAAGTGCGCTCCAGCATGGCCGGGCGCTGGCGGATGTCGACCATCGGGATCGTGATGGCCGCCATGCCGGCGGTCATCTACTGGGCGGCCGGCCTCACCCTCCAGTCGGGTGTCACAGCCGTCTCCATCGGCACGCTGGTCGCCTTCGTCTCGCTCCAGCAGGGCCTCTTCCGGCCGGCCGTGAGCCTGCTCTCCACCGGTGTGCAGATGCAGACGTCCCTCGCCCTGTTCGCGCGCATCTTCGAGTACCTCGATCTCGACGTGGACATCACCGAGCCGGAGAAGCCCGTCCGGCTGGAGAAGATCCGCGGCGACCTCGCCTTCGAGGACGTCACCTTCGCCTACGACGCGAAGAGCGGCCCGACCCTGAGCGGCATCGACGTGACCGTGCCCGCGGGGAACAGCCTGGCCGTGGTCGGCCCCACCGGATCGGGTAAGTCCACGCTCAGCTACCTGGTTCCGCGGCTGTACGACGTCACCGGGGGCAGGGTCACGATCGACGGGGTCGATGTCCGCGACCTGGACTTCGACACCCTCGCCCGGGCCGTCGGCGTGGTCTCCCAGGAGACCTACCTCTTCCACGCCTCGGTCGCCGAGAACCTCCGCTTCGCCAAACCGGACGCCACCGACGAGGAGATCGAGGCCGCGGCCCGCACCGCGCAGATCCACGCGCACATCGCCGGGCTGCCCGACGGCTACGACACCCTCGTCGGCGAACGCGGGTACCGGTTCTCGGGCGGTGAGAAGCAGAGGCTGGCCATTGCCCGGACGATCCTCCGGGACCCGCCGGTGCTGATCCTCGACGAGGCGACCAGCGCCCTGGACACCCGTACGGAACACGCTGTACAGCAAGCCATCGACGCCCTGTCGAAGGGCCGTACCACCCTGACCATCGCGCACCGGCTCTCCACCGTCCGGGACGCGGACCAGATCGTCGTCCTGGACGACGGCCGCGCGGCCGAGCGCGGAACGCACGAGGAACTGCTCGCCCAGGGCGGGCGCTACGCCGCCCTGATCCACGGCGACAGCCAGCCGGCCCCCGTCGCGACCTGAAGCGTCGACCCGGCTGCGGAGCGGCACGGAGGTCCGGCATGATCGCCACCCATGAGAGCACTGCTCGGGGGTACAACTCCCCGGATTCAGGCGAATGGCCCCTGGACGACCGGATCGACGCCTGGACGAATGACGACGGTGATGTGCTGTCGGTGCACTGCTTCGACCTGCCACCGGACCTTCCGGCCGCACTGGACGAGGGCCCCGCGCTACGCGAGACCCTCACCCACTGGACGGCGCAGGCGGGCGGCGGACTCATCGAGGCATTGGTGAAGAGGCTCGGTGAGCTGCCCGCGCTGCGGCAGATACTCAAGCTGCCGCTGCCCCACCAGGCCCATGGGTAGGTGTTCATCGGCAGTTTCACGGTGCCCCGCCAGGAGTGCAGCACCGTGGTGAAGATCCAGGCTCCCGAACGCGGGACGACAGGGACGCGGGAGGCCGTGGTCATGGCCCAGGTCGGCCCCGAGGCGTACGTCCGGCCGCACCCCTAGGCCCCCGATGTGCAGGGTGGCCTCCCTTTCCACGCGGCCGACCACGCCCGGTGGGACGCGGAGTTCCCCGGCCACCCGCTCACCCGGGTACGTCGCACGCTCGACGCCCTCGCGGAGGCGGTCACCCCGGACCCGTCCTTCGCGAGCCTGCCCCCGTTCACCGGCCCCGCTCTCAGGGGCCCCGGGGTTGAGACACGGACGCACGGCAGCGCCGCCGCACCCGTGGGACGGGGAGCGGCGGTGCTGCCGGGGTGCTGAGACGGTCGGACGAGTCAACTCACGAAGTGGACGACGACGGTAAGCAGGTCGGTCAGGAGGTCCATCGGTCTCAGACGGGCACGCGGTCCAGCAGGCGGGTGACCGAGCGGACCGCCGCCCGGCCGGCCCGGTTCGCGCCGATCGTGCTCGCGGAGGGGCCGTACCCGACCAGGTGCACGCGTGCGTCCCGCACCGACCTCGTGTCCTCGACGCGGATGCCGCCGCCCGGCTCGCGGAGTCTCAGGGGTGCCAGGTGATCGACGGCGGCGCGGAAGCCGGTCGCCCAGAGGATCACGTCGGCGTCCACCGTGCTGCCGTCGGGCCAGGCCACCCCGCCCGGGGTGATCCGCTCGAACATGGGAAGCCGGTCGAGGATCCCCTGCTCGCGAGCGCGGCGCACGGCGTCGTTGAGCGGGAGCCCGGTCACGCTCACCACGCTCTGCGGAGGGAGCCCCCGGCGTACGCGCTCCTCCACCATGGCCACCGCGGCCCGGCCCTGGTCCTCGCTGAACGGCCCCTCCCGGAACACCGGGGGCCGCCGCGTCACCCAGTACGTCTCGGAGGCCGTCCCGGCGAGCTCCATCAGGTGCTGGGTCCCGGACGCGCCACCGCCGACCACGATCACGCGAAGGCCCGCGAACCCGTCCGGCCCCGGATAGTCCGCCGTGTGCAACTGCCGGCCCCTGAAGGTCTCCTGGCCCGGATAGCGCGGCCAGAACGGCCGGTCCCAGGTACCTGTGGCGTTGATCAGCGCGCGGGTGGCGTACGCACCCTCGGAGGTCTCGACGAGCAGCCGCCCACCGTCGCCCTCGCGCACGGCGCTCACCTCGACCGGGCGGTGCACGCGCAGGTCGAAGCGCCTCTCGTACGCGTCGAAGTACGCGCCGATCACCTCGGACGAGGGGCGGCTGTCGTCGGCGCCCGTCAGCTCCATACCGGGCAGGGAGTGCATGCCGTGCACCTTGCCGTACGTGAGTGAGGGCCAGCGGAACTGCCAGGCGCCACCCGGCCGGGGCGCGTGGTCCAGCACCACGAAGTCCCGGTCGGGCCCGAGGCCGGCGCGCCGCAGATGGTAGGCGGCGGACAGGCCCGCCTGCCCGGCGCCGATGACCACCACGTCCAGTTCGCGCGTCCCGAAGTCGTTCACGCTTCTACCAACCCTGGCGGGGCTCCGGATCTTCCCGGGGCGGGACGTGCCCGGACGGCGGGAGAATGGGCCCATGCCCGACACCTTCACCACGCACCTGCTGAGCGTCACCACGGGACGGACCGAGACGGTCATGGACCTGACCGAGGACTGCGCGCGGTTCCTCGCCCGCACCGCGCACGGCAGAGACGGCCTGCTCAACATCTTCGTCCCCCACGCCACTGCCGGAATCGCGATCCTGGAGACCGGGGCCGGCAGCGACGACGACCTCCTCACCGCCCTGCAGACCCTGCTCCCGGCCGACGACCGCTGGCGCCACCGCCACGGCAGCCCGGGCCACGGCCGCGACCACGTGCTCCCCGCCCTGGTGCCGCCGCACGCCACTTTGCCGGTGATCGGGGGGCAACTGGAGCTGGGGACGTGGCAGTCGGTGTGCTTGGTGGACACGAACGTGGACAATGCGGAGCGGACGGTGCGGCTGAGCTTCCTGGGCTGACCAAGATCGCTCCCAGGGGTCGTGCCGCCGATTCTCCGTACCATGCGTGCGCGAACGGAGGGAATCTTGCACGGTACGACCCCATATGCGATCGAACGCCCCTACGACGGATGCGGCAAATGCCTGCTCGGCGTGCGGCGTCTGTCGCGCGTGGAGCTGGCGCGTCGTCCCCTGAGCGTCAGCGGGAGAACGTCCTCACAGCCGCAGCGTCCGTTGGCGCGCACATCATCGGCTGGGCCGACGACTGGGAGGTCTCGGGCGCCACCGACCCCGTGTTCCGCCCGAAGCTGGGCCCCTGGCTCCGGGACGAGAGGGCCCCTACGACGGTCTCGTCGCGGCTGCCGTGGACCGGCTGGGCCGCAACGTCGTCGACTGCCTGAACACCGGATACAAGATGCGGGACGAGAAGAAGATGCTCGTCACGTACGGACACGACGGTCCGTGGGAGCTGGACGACCCGGCCGACGAGAACCGCTTCACCATGGAAGCCTGGGGCGCGCAGATGGAACTCCGCGCGATCCAGCGCCGGAACCGCGACGCCACGATCAAGATCAGGGCAGCCGGCCGGCCAAAGGGCAAGCCGTGGTACGGCTTCCAGTACGTGCGAAAGGTCATGGGCGGCAAGGTCGACCACGTGGAACTGTACCCGCATGCCTCCGAGGTGCTCCGAGATGTCGCCCGGCGCATCCTGGCCGACCCCGAGAACGTCACCACCAGCAGTGAAGCGGCCCGCCTCAACCGTGCGGGCGAGGCATCGCCCGCGGACCACCTGGCCATGATGTACGGCAAGTCTGCCGGAGGGCGGCCGTGGGCCCCGCAGAGTCTGAGGAACATCCTCATATCCGAAGCCACGCTCGGCTACCTGATGCACCAGCACAAGCCGGTGCTCGGCGAAGATGGGAATCCTGTAAGGCTCAGTGAGGGGCTGTGGGTGCCAGTGCCTGGTCCGACAACCCGGCCTCAGTCGGCCGGGGCCGGGCCCGGCTGACGGTCCACCACCGCATCGGACGGACTCGGCGGCCCGCAAAGTCCGCCATGAGTACGAGGGCAGGGCTCCTGTCACGGGTGGTCGGCCTGCGTTCAGCGGTCGCCAGCAACTGTTCGAGATCGCCAAGGTGAAGCAGCAGGGCTGCTGTCTCGGCCGTCCAGCCGGGCTCGGCAGCGAGTAGAACGCGTGTGCTGGCCAGTGACGGTGGAGGCGCTGGTCTCCAAGACGGCGATCAGAAGAGCGCGAACGTCGCGCTGCGTCGTGTGGCGATCCCACGGCTGTGAGGAATGCTTCCACGGTCCCTCGGCCTGATGTCCCGCGAGCGAGGTAAGGTCTGCGGCCTCGGCATCGACCAGGTGGGGCTCGCCCCTGCCAGCGATGGTCCTTGCGGTCGGCCGTTGCCGAGTGGGCGGCTGGGAACGGACGAGCTCAGGGGCCCGCCCGGAGCCCGTAGATCCGGTTTACGGCGGGGTGCCGAGCTCCGACGGCCCCATCGCGCTTCCAAGCGCGTCCCCGGGTAGTACACACAGTCGCGGGGGTCAGGCCCCCAGCGTTACGCCCGTCCTGGCTCGTCGCGCAGCCGGAAACCGTCTGGCGGAGCCTGGCAGCAGAGTGCCTCGTACTACCTGAAGTGGCTGGGGGTGTGACGCCTGGAACGGTGGTAGCGCTGCATGAACCGTGAACACAACCACGTACGGCGCACCCATACCTGCGCCTGCCTACCTCGCGGCGGTGCGCTCACCCGTCGGTCTGGGGGTGGCCGTCTCACTTCTGCTCGTCGCCGTGATCATCACGGACATGCTGTCCATCGCCTCGGGTGGATACCTGTACGTCCTGCTGCGCGATCTGCCGGACTCAGCGGCAGCCCTCGACGCTGTATCGCACGCTGGCAACAGACAGCTCTACTACGACCTCACCGGCATGCTTCAGAGCTTGCTCTATCTCTCGACGGGGATCGTTTACGTGTGCTGGCTCTACCGCCTGCGCGACAATGCCGAAGTCTTCGCCCCCGGCGCTCACCGACACGGTCGCAGCTGGACTGGCTGGGGCTGGCTCATCCCGGTCGTCAACCTGTGGTTCCCGCGCCGGGTCACTCTGGACATCTGGAACGCGAGCCGATCCGCGGAGTCGCAAGCAACAACCAGCCGTCCGGGCCATGGACTCATCAATCTGTGGTGGGGCTTCTGGCTCGCCGAGGGCCTCTTCGCGCTGGTCGGAGGCGTGTCCTACGAAGCGGCCGAATCCATCGACCGGACAAACGCAAGCATCGGCTTGCTCGTGCTCTCCGACGTTTTCGACATTGTCTGTGCCGTGCTCACGGTCCGACTGGTTCGCACGCTCACGCACATGCAACACATCAAGGTGATGGCCGGACGGTCCGGCCGGGGCGGGGAATCGCAGGTCCAGGTGGCACATGACATGAGATGACGGGTAAAAGCCAAAAAATTGGGTGACTTGGCGTCTCGCTCTCCGAGGGTGAATCTCGCCAAAGATCCATGGACGGCATCAGTGTCGCGTTCGCGACCAGGGCAGATGTCGTCCGTTATCGGTAATGCGGCTCGGGGCCGTGAGGAGCCGAGCCAGTCGAGTCAGTTTGGGGGTGGGGCTGCGTGAAGCAGCGTCGAATATGGGTGACTGCGGCTACGGCCGTCGCGGGGCTGGCCGGAGTGCTGGTCTTCCAGGGGGTCACCGGCAGTACGGGATCTGGTGTCCAAGCGGACGAAAGTCGGGGCCCGGTCAAGGCCTATGCCAGGACAGCGCAGTTCGCCGCGAGCGACGACGGCCGGTCCGCCGCCCTGGAGCGGCGGGACGCAGAGCCGTTCAGCATGGTGGGGGTGACGTGGACGGATCCGGCACTGCACGTCCCTGGCGCGATCGAGGTGCGAACGCGGTCGGTGGAATCGGGGCAGTGGTCCCGCTGGATGCGGCTTGATGGCGACAGTGGTCAGGGCGAGGGTGGTGCCGTACGCGGGGGCACCGAGCCGGCGTGGGTCGGCGCCTCCAACGGTGTCGAGGCACGGGTGCGTTCGGGAGCGTCGGCGTCGGCAGGACTGCCTGCGGGCTTGCGTCTGGACATGGTCGATCCCGGAGGCGGCAAGGGCACGGGCATGGAGCCTGCTGCGTTCGCCGTTGACGAGAGCGGCGAGCCTACGCCGACGGATTCGCCATCCGACTCGGGTGAGCCGACGCAGAGCACGACTCCAGCCGAGACTCCTGCGAGTAGTGGGCCGCCCACCGAGCCTCCGGTGAGCGAGCAGCCCACCACGCCACCAGCACCGAGCGATTCGACGTCGCCGCCGTCGCCGTCCGCTTCCGCGACGACGAGCCCCGTACCGACCGTGAGCGTGCCGCCCGCGCCGCCGTCGACAGCGCCGCAGCCGCCGATCACGTCACGTGCGGGCTGGGGTGCGGACGAGTCGATCAGCCCGGAGGAACCGGGGTATCTGCCCGGCGGGAAGATCAAGGCCGTGGTGGTGCACCACACCGCCGAGTCAAACACCTACACCTGTGCCAACGGCCCGGCGGTAGTGCGCGGCATCTACGCCTACCACGTTCAGCAACTGGGCTGGAAAGACCTCGGCTACAACTTCCTCGTCGACAAATGCGGCACGATCTACGAGGGACGCAAGGGCGGCATCGACCGCCCCGTACTGGGCGCGCACGCGTACGGCTTCAACACGGAAACCACGGGGATCTCGGTTCTGGGCACCTACACCGACGCCGCACCGCCCCTGGCCGCGATGACCTCGGTCGCCCGGATCGCCGCATGGAAGCTCGGCCAGTACGGTGTCGACCCGGCAGGCACCACCACTCTCACCGCAGGTGACAGCGGCCTCAACTACTTCGGCAAGACCTGGGCCAAGGGCGCGCAGCTGTCCTTCCCGGTCATCCATGGCCACCGCGACGGCTACAACACGCAGTGCCCCGGCAACGCCTTCTACGCCCAGCTCGGCACGATCCGCTCCTGGACCGCCGGCCCTGTCACCGGCCTGGCGATCAAGTCGATCACCGGTGCCGGAGTGTCCGGGACGACGTACTACACCAAGGCTCCCATCACGGTGACATGGTCGGCCACTACGCCGGCCTCATTGATCTCGAAGTACGAGCTGCTCGTCGACGGCAAGGTTGGCGCCACCGCCGCGGGCACGGCCACCTCCGCCAAGGCGACCCTCGCGGTCGGCTCTCACAAGATCAGCGTCCGTGCGGTCCACCAGTCCGGCAAGACGACCACAACAGCAACGGCGACCGTGGTCGCGGAGACCACCGCGCCGACGTTCACCACCAAGCCCGCCCTCGCCCTGCGCACCGGAACCGTCAACACCACCGGCGTCCCCATCACCCTGAGCTGGAAGGCGACCGACAACGCCGCGCTGAAGGAAGTCCGCCTGACGGCACCGGTGTCCGCCACATACGGCCCGACCACCTACGGTGCCGCCCACAGCGCGAAGTCGGGCGTGGCCACGACTTGGGCCTTGACGGCCTACGACCGAGCCGGGAACACCGGGACCGCCTCCGTCGCCGGCACCCCGACGATCCTTCAGGAGACTTCCGCCGCCCGGTCCGGCACCTGGACCACAAGGTCGTCCACCAGCTACCTGGGCGGAAAGTCCTACTCCAGTTCCGCCAAGAACGCGAGCCTCACCTGGACCTTCACCGGAAGGTCGGCAGCCTGGGTGGTCTCCCGCGCCTCCACCTCAGGGCAGGCATATGTCTACGTCGACGGAGTCAAGACCGCCACCGTCGACCTGAAGTCCTCCACCACCAAGTACCGCGACGCGATCTGGACCAAGTCCTGGACCGCAAGCGCGAAGCACACCGTCAAGATCGTCGTCGTCGGCACAAGCGGCCGCCCGGCCATCACCACCGATGGCTTGGTCTACCTCAGGTAACGGCTCGGAGCACGCCGTCCCAGGCCGGGCTCACCGTTCCGGTGTCCGGACTGGGACGGCACCGCTGTGCCCGCATCGGGGTTGTGGTCGACGACGTCGTACCTGCTGCACCTCATCGGGCCCGGTCGCGCCCCATCCCCCTCGGGCGGTTTTGCCGACCTCGGAACGGCCGGCCGCAGGTATCCCCGGGCCCGCGGCCGGCGTTCCTGCTACCTGCTCAGCCAGTCTGTCGGGGTTGTGGCTTGGTCAGTGAGGACCCGCAGGTTCTTTCCGTCGGCCGCGTCGGCGACGTAGGTGCTGCGGGTGTACTCGAGGTCGTCCGTGGCAGAGAAGGCTATGTGGGTGCCTTCGGGCGAGAAGACGGGGCCTTGGACGCTGCTGAGGGAGGTCACCCAGCTGCTGTGCAGCTCGGTGACAGCGCCGGTCACCACGTCGACCGTGTTCAGGCCGGTCTCTGTGACGTAGACGATGCGCTGCCCGTCGGGGGACCAGTCGACGGGCGTGGACACAGCGTCGCGGGCTGTGCTGATCTGGTGCATCTGCCGGGTGGCGATGTCCATGACCCAGACGTCCCTGCCGTACTGCCAGCCGTCGGGCGTCTCGTATGCGGTGGCCTTCACGAAGGCGATGCTCTGGCCGTCGGGTGAGAAGGTGCCGGCGCCGCCTGCTGCCGTGAGTACCTCCTGTCCTGTGCCGTCACTCCTGATCCACTCCAGACCGCGTGGGCTGAAGTAGACGATCCGCTTACCGTCCGGCGACCAGTCGGGGTGCCCGACATACGGGGCCTCGTTGGTTTCGGGCGCGATACCTCGGACCAGAACGTGCGGGTCGCTGCCGTCGCCGTCAGCGACCACCAGGTTCCGGGGGTAGACACAGCCTTCGGTCTGGGGAATGCAGGTGCTGCCGCGCTGGATGTACGCCGCGGCGGAGTCCTTCGGAGAGAGGGCGCCGTCCTCGGCGTCCTGCGCGAAGGTCCGGATGACGTTGCCGTTCACGGGGTCGAGCGAGATCAGCGCAGGGGAGCCGGAGGAGTAGCCGGTGGCAATGATCCAGCTGGCCGCCGTCCTCGGCTCCGCCGTGGCGGTCCCTGCTGTCGACAGAGCAGCTGCGCCGGCGATTGCTGCTGCCAGTACGGCGCGTTTGATGTGCACTTTGCCCCTCCTAGGGGGGCCGGAGTGTCCGGGCCCCAGTACATGAGCGCCGCCCGACGCGGAAACATCACGGGGGCGGCGTCAGGCACGAAGACTCTGGACCACCTGCCCCTACGCCACGTGGAGGTGTGACGTCAGCGGCCTCGGTCTCGCTTGACTGGAGGAGGGAGCGAGTTCCTCTCCGGGCGCTGATGGGCCCCCGGGACCGAACGAGGTGTGGGGGGATGCAGTGGGTTCGGGTGTAGAGCAGAAACAGCGTGTGTTGGCACGTCAGGTTCCGCAGGGAGTAGCTGAGTTCATCCGGAGGGTGGCAGTTCGGAACCGGCTGCCTCTGGACTACTCGGTTGCGAGCCTGCGTGTAGTGGATCGGATCACCGATGGGCTCCGTGCCGCTGGGCCGGACCAGGCAAGCGTGGCACGTGAGCTGTTCTGGCTCGGGGCTTACGTGGGCGAGGTGTTCGTACGGCGAGCTGGTGCCGAGTGGGTGGACTTCGACCTGACACAGCAGGAGCTCTTCGGCCAAGTGGTGGGCATTCGGATGCCTGATGGTCGCGTATGGAATCCGGTTGGCAAGGTGTCGAAACGGTTCGCAGTCGGACCGGAAGAATCCGTACAGCAGATGTACTTACTGCTTCACGGGCGTGTCACAACGAAGCCGGCGGGCTGAGCTCACCGCCGGATCTCAGCCGGAGCGGTGCAGGCAGCGGCTGTGACATTTCTGTGTGTCAGGGCGCAGAAGGAGTGGGGAAGGTTCTTGGACGATTGAAGAGGCACGTGTGCGCAGGGGTGGGGATCAGCGTCGTGCTTCGGCATACGACGCGGAGCTGGGATTGGCTGTATCACGAGCTCAGCAGGGGGATGAGGAGGCCTTCGCGACTGCCTACCGGCTCGTGCACCCGGGCCTCCTCGGGTACATGCGCGGGCTGGTCGGGGAGGATGCCGAGGACGTCGCCTCGGACGCCTGGCTGGAGATCGCAAGGGACCTGAAGCGTTTTCGGGGGGATGGTGCTGGTTTTCGGGGTTGGACGGCGACCATCGCGCGGCATCGGGCGCTGGACCACCTTCGCAAGCAGAAGCGCCGCCCCCGCACGACACTGATCGAGCGGGACGTCCTGGAACTCCCCGGGCGGACGGACACGGCGGATGAGGTGTTGGAGTCGATATCCACACAGTGGGCGATCGCACAGATCGCGCGGTTGCCGCCGGATCAGGCGGAGGCGGTGCTGTTGCGCGTGGTGGTCGCTCTGGACGGGCCCGCTGCCGCACGGGTTCTGGGCAAGCGACCGGGTGCCGTGCGGACCGCGGCCTACCGAGGGCTGAGACGATTGGCCGAACAGCTGACCTCGGGGAGCCGAGAGGAAGGCACCGTAGCCGTGGCGCCGGGCACACTGAGGGATGAGACATGAGACGCAAGGCTGAAGACGGCGACGCGGCGTTCTCCGTGCCAGAGGTCGGTGCGCTCGCTGATGCCTTGCGAGGACGCGTCGAACCAGAGGGAGCCGAGCGTGCGCTCGCGGCCTTCCGGGAATCCCGTGCTGCGGAAGACATCGGCCCGCAGCGTCCCCGAAGGCGTGACGACTGGCGCCCGTCGCGCCGTTCCCCAGCCTCTGCCTCTGCCTCTGTCAAGACGGCGCTCGGTGCCGCACTCGCGACCGTCACTCTTGGCGGCGTCGCGCTGGCGGTCGGCACCGGTGCCCTACCTGTTCCGTTCGGCGAGGCCGACGACGTCGTGGATAATCCCCAGCCGCCGCCAGGAGTGGACGCCCCGCGACTCCCCGGCAGTAGCCGGAAAGAGACGGGCCGGAGAAGTCTGCCACCGACATCGTCGCCCTCGGCACATGCTCCGGCATCCCAGAGCCAAGCGGCGCTGTGCCAGGCGTGGGGTAAAGGAAACGGCAAGCACCGAGGTAAGGCGTTTCAGCAACTGGCCGATGCCGCAGGAGGAGAGTCTGGCGTGGA
Organism: Streptomyces sp. NBC_01460; assembly: GCF_036227405.1. Taxonomy (NCBI): domain Bacteria; kingdom Bacillati; phylum Actinomycetota; class Actinomycetes; order Kitasatosporales; family Streptomycetaceae; genus Streptomyces; species Streptomyces sp. NBC_01460. Next base: position 1,081,002 of record NZ_CP109473.1, on the reverse strand, counting down.
GTCCTACTGCGCCGCGCTCTCCGGTGCAGGGGGGACGGCTCCGTCATCGCCTGGAAAGCCGGCCAAGAGGACGGGGCCGCCGGAGCAGCCGAAGGAGCGCCCGACGGCCTCTCCTTCACGAGATAAGAGTGCCGAGCACGCCCGCAGTTCCGGAAAGCACGGGTAGCCGTTCGAGGGGTATACCGGAGGCGAAGGTGAGTCGGGCGGCTGTACGGGAGGCACGCCGGCCCTCGCGCCGACGGAGAGCGGGACCTCTGCCGACTGGTCTCGGCCGAGTGACGAGTCGTGGGGCAGAAAATTTGTTCTGTGGGGCGCGCGGACAAGGACCACCGCACGGGATCGGGCCCGTCCGATGCGATGCGTCGCAAGCCCTCGGCGTTCGAGATCGCCGCGGCTGCCCGGGGCAGGAGGACGAGCCCGAGGGACGCGAGCGACCCGGCGACCCCAGCCGCAAGGCGGAAGGGGAACTGTGCTTTCACGTGGCTTCTTCGGAGGCTGAGGATACTGCGGGTGCGAGAAGTTCACTGCTGCAAGTGGTCCGGCCGAAGGAGCCGATGGCGGTGCCACGTTGGATGTGCTTGCCGCCGACGGCGAGGGTGCAGCTGGCCGTTCCCCCGTTCTCTCCGAGGGTGACGCTGACGATCGAGGAAGCACCGAGGGGGACGCTCACGGTCTTCTTCCACGGGAGACGGGCGTTCGTGACCACGGTCGCCCTCGCTGCACTCGGACCGCGGTAGGAGATGTCGGCCGTGCCCTCCCCGAGTACCTCGTAGGTCACGCTGGCGGCGGGCACGGCCTGCCGGGGTGACCGCGCTTCCTCGGGGTCCAGGACTCCGTACGCCACGAACCCGCCGCACGCGAGGAGTATCGCCGCCGCGACGGCGATGCCCTTGCGGTCGATGCCGCGGTCGTACCGGGCCTCGGAAATCTCTGTGGTCTCCGGGATTTCTGACTCCTCCGGGCTTACCGGAGTTCCTGTTACAGGCATGGCCACACTTTCCGTCGAGGCAAATTCGATTGGGTTATACACCATCGGAACCGATCGATGCCAGGCGATGGATAATTCGGGCAAGGTGCCTTCAATTGCCTTCGATCTGCGCAGCAAAATGCCTGGTATGTGAATGTGGTTGACGTGCCCTCGCCCCCGTGTTGAAGAATCCCCCCGCAGTGACCGGCTCATCTTTCGCGAGGCCATTTCTCCGCATGTGAAATGGCCTGGTTTGACATGTCTCGAAGTGGTTCCGGTCCAGGTCAGATCCAGTATGACCGGCGACGGAGTGCCCGCGCCGACGCATATGGATGCCCCCATTCCGCCTTGCGCGGGATGGGTTTCCGTGACGTGAGGGGAATGGCGTGAAAGTAAGATATGGGCGGGCGATAGCCTGCCTCGTGGTATCGGCGGTCGCCGGGACGATGCTCCCGCAAGTCGCCTACGCAGCACCGGTTTCGGGTGATCGCGACGAGGGTATTGCCCATGGCTTTGCGGGCTGGTTCTCGGACGACGACAAGGGGCCCGACAAGCCGGACGAGCCGTCGACCGGTGGAACGCCGGTGCTGCCGAGCCGTGAGAAGTTGCCGAAGGGCAAGGCAGCCGGTAAGGCCAAGCGTGTTGCCGAACTGACCGGGAGGCGTACGGCGAACGCCCGGTACTGGAAACTCTCCGACGGCCGGGTGCAGGCCGAGGTGTCGGCGGCGCCGACCGGCTACCGGTCGGGCAAGTCCTGGAAGGACATCGATCCGTCGGTCACCAAGACCCGTGCCGAAGGTTTCGAATTTGTCAACACAACCAATACCGCGCACAGTTGGTTCGGCTCGAGCCCTGACAAGCTGCTGAGGTTCGAGGCCGGCGACGGGCACGCGGTGACCCTGGGCCTTCAGGGCGCGGGCAAGCTCGCCCCCGTCGCCAAGGGTGACACCGTCACCTACAGGGACGCCGTGGCCGGAGCGGACCTGTCCTACCAGGTCGGCCCCGGACGGGTGAAGGAGAACATCGTCCTGGGCCGGAAGCCCACGGGCCCGGTCTCCTTCACCTTCACGCTGGATGCCGGCGGGCTGACACCGAAGCAGGGTCGGGACGGATCGGTCTCCTTCTACGGTGAGGGCGCGAATCCGGTCCTGGTGATCCCCTCGGCCTTCATGACGGACGCGAAGAAGGACGTCCGCTCGCCCTACGGGTTCGCCTACAGCAAGAAGGTCAGCCAGAAGCTGACCAGGGCGGGCAAGGGCTGGAACCTCAGGGTCACGCCCGATGCCGAGTGGCTGGCCGCAGCAGAGCGGCAGTACCCCGTGACGGTCGATCCCACGATCTCGATCGCGCCGACGCCGACGACGGCACAGGACGTGATGATCTCCTCGGACGGTCCGGGGACGAACTACGACGACAACTGGCGGTTGTCGGTCGGAAACACCAGCACAGGGTCCTCACGTGCGCTCATGCGGTTCCCACTGACCGGAGTACCGGCGGGCACGAAGCTCGACTCGGCCGATCTGAAACTGTACTACGACCAGACCCACACCACTGGTGACACCGAGGTGCAGCTGGAAGCGCACCGAGCCACGCAGCCGTGGACCGAGGGGCAGGCGACGTGGAACAGTGCCAACACCTTCACCGGTGAGTTGTCGGGCACCTCTGTTGTCGTCGATGACGGTGACACAGGGCGGACCGCTGCGGTGGGTGCGTGGCCGGCGTCGGGGAACACCGCTTACACGCAGTACGCCACGAACCAGGACTACCTCTACAACAAGGACACGGTCGCGGGAGACACATACTCCTGGCAGCCGAGCCTGCCGGAGGACGGTGACTACCAGGTCGAGACGCACAACGTCCCGGCCACCGACCGCGCCACGAACGCTCCCTACACCGTGACGTACAGCGGCGGGACGAAGGCGTACACCGTCAATCAGCAGGCCGGCACCGGCGGGGTCTGGAAGACACTGGGCACGCACCCGTTCAAGGCGGGCACTCTTGGCAAGGTCGTCCTGGGCGACGGCCCCGCCTCGACGTCTACGACCGTTCTTGCGGACGCGGTGCGTTTCACCAAGGGGGGTGTCGTCACGAAGAAGCCGGGTGAGCTCAACACCTGGCACACCTTCCCTGTCACCAAGACCGTCCAGTCCTGGATCGACGGCACGAACGCCAACAACGGATTCGTCATCAAAGCCGGTGACGAGAGCGTCAACGGGCCCAAAGGCGGACCGCGTTACGAGGGCAGCGAGTTCGGCTACGCGGGTGAGTCGGCGAACTATCCGAAGCTGGTCCTGACCTACGGCCGCCAGGGCGTCGACCTCACCGCCCCGACCACCATCCACGACACCGGTGCGGAACTGAACTGGTCCGCGTACGTGGATCCGTCGGCCCTGAGCACGGACGACGACCTGGTCGAGTACCAGGTGCACCGTTCCATCAACCAGACGTTCACCCCGTCCCCGGCCACCATGGTGGCGCCGGTGGCGCCGGGCACGACGTCGTTCACCGACACCACCGCGGCCCCGACCCGGGCCGATGATGTGGACCCGTTCGGCCGCGCGTACTACTACATGATCGCGGTGAAGACGAAGGACCGCCAGGTCCTCCCCGCGCAGACCCAGCTGGTCCGCCTCCCGAAGGCGGGCCGGACGACAAAGGTCCTGGAGGCGTCCGCCGACACCACCCTGTCCTCGGCCGAACCCTCGCTGGCCCACGACACGCTTACCGAAGGCGGCCCGCAGAACTGGATCTCCGCGGGCAACAACTCCCTCACCTACGGCAAGACCCGCGCCCTGCTGAAGTTCCCGGCCCTGAGCATCCCCGCGACCGCACGTGTGCTGGATGCGACGGTACGTCTGTGGGGCACCCAGACCAGTCAGGACGCGTCCGGAGCGGTCTACGAACTCCGGCCTTTGGCGCGGGACTTCGATGAGACGGCCACGTGGGTGAAGGCGAACGCCGCCACCACCTGGACGGCACAGGGCGGTGATGTCGGCGCGGTCGTGTCCGACAACGGGTCCAAGACCAACGACCCGGCGCGGCACGACTGGAACGTCACCTCACTCGCGCAGTCCTGGGTGAGCACCCCGACGTCCCAGAAGGGCGTCGCCATAAAAATGGCCGACGAAACCCTCAAGCAGGAACGCACCCTGTTCCTGTCCTCGGAGGGAGCCGAGCCCAAGCTCCACCCGAAGATCGTCGTCACATATATCGATTCGACGACCGCCTCGACGTACTTCGCGCCGCAGACCCCGGCCCGGATGACGCCGAACACCACCTACACGGTCGACTTCAACCTCACCAACACCACCACGACCACGTGGAAGGCCACCGACCAGGCCCTCACCTACAAGTGGGCTCTCCCCGACGGCACCGACGTCACCAACGGCGGCAACCAGATCCAGACCACCCTGCCGCGGGACGTCGCACCGGGTGACTCGGTCAGCCTCCAGGCACAGGTCAAGACCCCGATCAACTCCGATTCGGGCAACAAGCGCACCGACTACGCCCTGACCTGGGACGTCTTCAACAAGACGACCGGAACCTGGACCTCGGGCACTTCGGGCATCCCTGGCCTGCAGCAGAACGTGGCAGTGGAGGACCCGACCTCCAACCAGCTCGGCATGGAAAAGTTCTACGTATACACGGGCAAGAACACCGGCGCCGGCTCGACAGTGATGAGCGACCTGGCGTCTGGCAACAGTGTCTGGCAGTACAACGCCTTCACCAATCCTGGCCGCGGAGTCACCACGTTCGCCCGGTTCGCGTACAACAGTCTCGACACCTCCGACACGGTCTCCGGTCCCGGCTGGTCCTTCCAGGCAGCCGGCCCGATCCGGCTCGGTGCGCCGCTGGAGTTCCACCCGAAGCCGAACCCGACCGAGATCCGGCTCCCGGACGGCGACGGCACCACGCACGTCTTCCGCAAGCAGCCCGATGGCTCGTGGAAGGCCCCTGCGGGCGTCCACTACAAGCTGTCGGCGATGCCCGGTCTGGACTGTACGCCGCTGAAGGACCCGATCCCGGACGCCTGGACGATGACTCGTCCGGACGGCACCCGATTCCTGTTCGGCTGCGACGGCTACATGACCTCGCTGATCGAGAAGAACGGCAACACGCAGACCTACACATACGAGGAACGCAAGTCCAACAACAAGCCGACCAAGTTCCTCAAATACGTCACCGACCCGGCCGGCCGCCAGTCGCTGACCGTGGAGTACTACTCCAAGGCTGACGACAACAATCCGAAGATCATCGACCACATCAAGTCGATGACCGAAATCTCGGGCCGGAAGGTCACCTTCGAGTACTCCGACAAGGGCTTGCTCACGCAGCTCACCGACGGCGCCGGCTCCACTCAGCCGAAGGTCTTCGGCTTCGAGTACGACGCGACCCAGGGCAACAAGAACGTCAAGCTCGTCAAGGCCACCGACCCGCGCGGCAACGCCACGTCGCTGGCGTACAACTTCCCCCAGACCGGGGACGACCCGAAGTACCACTGGTGGACCAAGACGATCACCGACCGTCTCCGTGGCACCACCGGCTTCACCTACGCGGAGAACGCCGACAACGCCAAGTTCACCGACACCCAGGTCACGGACGCCGAGACGCGTGCCTCCGAATACGTGACCGACGACTTCGGCCGCGCCGTCCAGTCGACGAACGCCAAGTCGCAGACGATGAAGCTGTCGTGGGACGCGGACAACAACGTCATTTACACGGAGGAGAACAACGGCGCCAGGACGGCGTACTGCTACGACCAGAAGACCGGCTTCCCGCTCTGGAAGCGGGAAGCGGAGAGCAACAAGGGGGGTGTGCCGCCCCAGTCCGACTGCGCGCCGGGCAGCTACCCGGCGAACTCAGCCCAGTACGTGTACCAGACCCGTGCCGACGGCTACTCGGCCGATCTGTTCACCAAGACGTCGCCCGAGGGGCGGAAATGGCAGTTCGGATACGACACCTTCGGCAACCTGAGGGCGGTCACTGACCCGAAGGGCGTCGCCACCCCGACTGCGGGTGACTACACCACATCGTATGAGTACGACTCCTACGGCCAGCTGACCAAGGCGACCGACGCCAACGGCAACGAGGACACCAACAGCGGCTTCGGTCCCACGGGTTTCCCGACGACCATGACAGACGCACTGAAAAGGTCCTCGACCTTCGTCTACGACGAGCGGGGCCAGGTCACCGATGTCGTCGACGCGCTGGGCAAGAAGACCACGCAGACCTACGACGCTTTCGGGCGCCCGTTGGTCAAGTCCGAACCCAAGAACCAGGCCACCGGTGACCTGATCACCGCACCGGCACCCGTGTACGACCAGAACGACAACGTCACCACGTCGACGGCGCCCAACGGCGCGGTGTCCACCGCGGTGTACGACGCGACCGACCAGATGACCTCGGCGACCGCGCCGAAGTACACCACGACGTCGGACGAACGCAAGACGCTCTACACCTACGACAAGGTCGGCAACCTCAAGACGACGACCGAACCGAAGGGGGCCCTGACCGCGTCGGACGCGGGGGACTTCGTCACGACCAACTACTACAACGAGATCTACCAGCTCACCTCCGTCGTCAACGCGAACGGGGACAAGGTCAGCTACGAGTACGACAGCGTCGGCAACGCCACCAAGGTCGTCGACCCGAAGAAGAACGCCACGGCGGACACAGCCGACTACACCACCCTGTCGGCCTACGACCTCAACCACCGGGTCACCACGGTCACGGACGCCGTCGGCAAGACCAACAGGAAGTCCTACGACAAGGACAACCTGGTCGTGTCCACGACGGACGCCGAGGACAACACCACGCTCGTCACCTACGACGAGCGCGGCAAGCAGACCGAGGTGAAAGTCCCGCGCAGCGGGACCTCGCCGATCACCTACCGCACGACCCGAACCGAGTACGACCAGGTCGGCAACACCACCAAGGTGATCAGTCCGCGAGCCGTCGAAGCGGAGACGACCACGGCCTTCACCACCCGCACTGAGTACGACGCTCTGAACCGTCCCAAGCGGCAGTACCAGCCGTACGACCCCGCGGACGCACGCCACAACGACCCCAACGTCTACACCGAGACCGAGTACGACGCCGTGGGACGGGTCGCGAAGACCTCGATGCCGCCCTCGGAGGGGCAGACGATCCGCAACGTCACGACGAACGAGTACTTCGACAACGGGTGGACGAAGAGCTCCACGGATCCGTGGGACATCGCCGCCAGCTACGACTACAACGCCCTGGGCCAGCAGACGACAAGGACGCTGACATCGGCGGGCGGCTCGTCCAACCGGACGATGACGTGGTCCTTCTACCCCGACGGAAAGGTCAAGTCCCGTTCCGACGACGGTGTCCCCGTCGGCAAGTCCGTGGTCCTGGCAGACAACTCGGACAACCAGCAAACCTCCTCGACGGGGACATGGGCCACCGGGGACATCGGCGGGCAGCAGGGCTACGACCACCGCACCCACGCGGCCGGCACCGGCACCGACGCCTTCACATGGGCGCTCGACATCCCGGAGGACGGTACGTACGCCGCGTACGTGAAGTACCCGAAGGTGACCGGGGCCGCCGCCACCGCGAAGTACACGCTCTCGCACGGCACGGCGACCGAGCCGGCGGTCACCAAGGACCAGAACACCGGCGCGGGCACCTGGGTCAGCCTCGGCAGCTATACCCTCGAGCAGGGCGAGGACACCAAGCTGAAGCTGGCGCAGAACAGCGCCGGTGTCGTGGTCGCGGACGGCGTCAAACTGGTCCGTGACAACTCCGCGGAGACCGACACGGAGAAGCGAACCTACGCCTACGCCTACGACGCCAACGGCAACCTGACGACCATCGACGACACGTCGTCCGGCGCGAGGGCCGACGCCTACGCAGTCGCCTACACCGGGCTCGACCAGGTCCGGCAAGTGACCGAGTTCCTGGCCGGTCAGGAGAAGAAGGCGACGTCGTACACGTACGACGCCAACGGGCAGTCGGAGACGGTCACCCACCCCAGCCAGTTCTCCAAGTACACCTACGACCTGCGGGAAAAGGTCAAGACGGTGTCCGTCGGCAAGTCCGCCACGGACAGCGACCCCAAGGTCACCGCGTACACGTACACGGCGCGCGGCCAGAAGCTCAAGGAGACCAAGGACAACGGCAACACCGTCGACTACACCTACTACCTCGACGCCGCGCTGAAGTCGACGACGGAGAAGAAGGCGGACGGCACCACGCTGGTCGCATCCCACACCTACGCCTACGACGCCAACGGGAACAAGGCGCAGGACGTCGCGAAGAAGATGAACGCCGACAACCGTGCGGCGTACCTCGACTCCACGACAGACCTCACCTATGACCCGGCCGACCGGCTCACCAAGTCGGTCAAGACAGGCAACGGCGCCGGCACGGAGACGTACGTCCACGACGACAACGCCAACGTCATCAGCCAGGCCGTCAAGGGTGCAAGCACCACATTCCAGTACGACCGGAACAGGCTGCTGACCGGTACGACGTCGGGTGTCGACGCCGACTACGCCTACGACCCCTTCGGCCGCCAGCAGTCGGTCAGTTCCGGCGGCAAGGTCATCGAGCGGAGCGTCTACGACGGCTTCGACCATGTCGTGGAGTCCCAGAAGCTGGACGCCGACGGTGCGATGAAGTCGACGACGTACGCCTTCGACCCGCTGGACCGCACCGCGTCGAAGACGGTGGACGGCAAGACCACCGACTTCGAGTACCTGGGTCTGTCCGGCGAGGTCCTCGACGAGAAGGTCGCCGGCGCGCTGACGAAATCGTTCCAGTACAGCCCGTGGGGCGAGCGTCTGTCGCAGAGCAAGCACAATGCCGACGGCTCGACCGAAGACGGCTACTACGGCTACAACAGCCACACCGACGTCGAGACCCTGACCGACAAGAACGGCGACACCAAGGCCACCTACGGCTACACCGCCTACGGCAACAACGACGCCGCCGAGTTCACCGGCATCGACAAGCCCGAGACGGGCCAGCCGGACAAGGAGGAGTACAACCCCTACCGCTACAACGCCAAGCGCTGGGACGCCCAGTCCGGCACGTACGACATGGGCTTCCGCGACTACAGCCCGGGTCTCAACCGCTTCACCACCCGGGACATGTACAACGGTGCCCTCGCCGACATGAGTCTGGGCGCGGACCCGTACACCAGCAACCGTTACGCCTTCACGGGCGGCAACCCCACCAGCCTCGTCGAGCTGGACGGTCATGTCATCTGGTTCGCGATCCCGGCGGTCTACTGGGCGGCAGCCGCGCTGCTGGGCACCGCCGCCTACGCGTCGACTCCGCAGGGCAAGCAGGGCCTGGCGGACGCGGGGGCGGCCCTGGGCAGTCTGCTGATGCCGTCCGCGGACGAGGCCAGTTCCAGCGATTCGTCCGACGAGCCGCGTCCGGGTCCCACCCCTCAGCCATCGCCGGGCCCCGCGCCCAGGCCCGCACCGCGGACCACGGACACCAACAGCCCCACCTGCGACCCGATGCCTCTGATCGACGGGGGGCGGATTTACGGCGGCCTCGAGGAGTACACGGATCACCAGGGGAATAAGGGCTGCAGAGCGACCGGCGCCTATGCGTTCCTCACCAAGGCCGACCGCAGGTCGCGCACCGGGGCAGGCGGTATGCCGAAATGCGCCGAATGCGAACCTTCCGTTCAGCCGGACGGTATGGGAGAGATAGCTGCAGGAGGCGGGAACCCGCAGGCCGGCCACCTGATAGGTTATTGGGGCAAGGGTACCGGCCAGGACGTTCGAAACCTGGTTGCTTTGCACGGCAGGGCAAATGCGAGAATGGCGAGCAAGGTCGAATCCTTCGGATGGAAAGCCTTGAACGCGAACAATAAGCTGTTCATGTCGGTCGTGCCCGTATACGGAGACCCTCATTCGGCCGTTCCGACAACCGTGCAGGTGGGAATGACTGTATACGGACCGCAAGGGAATATCACGGACACCTACTCGTGTACTGCGATAAACTCCCCGACCGGCATCGGATCGAAGTGCTAGAAGGGGCCTAGTGGTGGCAACTCTCCCAGAGATCCAAGCCCTCTTGGGTGAACCCCAGTTCAACTGGTCGGATCCAGCGCCTTGGATCGAACTGGAGCGGGAACTCGGTATCAAATTCCCGGCAGACTTCCGTGAGATCGTGGACGCCTACGGTTCCATCTCGATCAACAAGCAACTCTATCTGAAGCATCCTGCAGGTCATCTCTTGCACAGCCTGGGAAAGAACATCAGGCTGGACCTTGAGCTCTGGCGTGAGGAGGACATGGCGGAGTTCCTGCCCAGTGCGGTCGGAGCCGGCCCTGGAGAACTGATGCCTGTGGCGACGGCCACGACAGGCGAAGCCGTTTTCCTTCGCGTTCCCGAAACCCCCTCGTCGCCTTGGCGTGTCGTGGTTCAGGAATTCGATAGTCCGGCGTGGACTCTCCATGAGATGACGTTCAGTGAGTGGTTGCTGGCGTATCTCAGGGGTGAGGACGTAACGGTGTGTTCTCGTAACCTCGCGCCTGACCGTCCGTTCTTCGAATTCCTGCCCTGAATGTGAATGCTGTGGTTTCGCTGTCCCGGTGGCAGGGGAAGCCACTGCATGGAACCTTGCCGTGACGCACAACGGAGCCCCGCCATCGCATGGCGGGGCTCCGTAGCCCGTCACGCAGTCGTTTAAGGTTGTCTCGCAACGGATGAGATGAGTCGACAGCCCTCCGTCAGACGGCGAGGAACTCGGGTAGCGGCGCTCCTTGAGGACTCGCCTCTCACTTCGGAGGCCGTCACCACGGATGTGTGCCACCTGCTCTCGCATGGCGAGGAGGAGTTGGCGTTCGACACCATGTGCTCGTGGATCTACCAGGATGCCCCGCCCATCACGCGCCAGTACCACGACCAATTGGTGGCAATGGCCGAAGAAATAGGCACCCCGACGTCCGTTCAGCGCCTCGACGAGCTGCTCGTCGACTGACACACGACCTCCGACGATCTTGCCGAGAGATGATCTCGCCATGGCTGGTGTGATCACGGCGTCGGAGCCGTCTTGGATAGCCCCGTTCACCGGGCTGAGCCCGCGCATCTTCGGGAAGCTGGTGACCGCGCTGCGCCGGGAGGGTGCGAATCCGGTACGGCGGGGCCGGCCGCTGGAAGACCGGGTGCTGCTGGTCGCCGGGTATTGGCGTACGAACTTGACCATGCGCCAACTCGCCCCACTCTTCGGAATATCGAAGTCGGCGGCCGACCGGATCATCGACCAACTCGGCCCGCTCTTCGCGCTGCAGCCCCGGCGCCGGTTCGCGAGAGATGCCGCGCTCATCGTGGACGGCACCCTGGTGCCCACCCGCGATCACAGCATCGCCGAGCAGTCCAAGAACTACCGCTACTCCACCAACCATCAGGTCATCATTGACGCCGACACCCGCCTGTTCGCTCGGCGCTTTGGTCCGCCCGTGCCCGCCCGTTCCGCCCTCTGGGCGGGCCAGTCGCCCACGGGTGGTGCGGGTGGGGTTGCCGGGGAGGTGCGGGGGTCGGCTGCCCGGCTCGTACAGGGCCGGCGCAGGGGTCGGGCCGGGCAGCATGAGGGGGCGTGCGTCAGCTCGTCGAGGGGTTGACGGTGAGGGTGGCCGTGTTGTTCGTCAGGTCGGGGTCGAAGGTGCGGACGGCAGGTTCGTAGGCGTCGTTGTAGAGGGCGGCGCGGGCGGTGGCGTTCGGGATGACCTCGTCGATGTGGAGGGTGAAGGGGAAGGTGTGGGTGGCGCGCTTGCCGGATTCGGTGAGGTAGATGGGGGTGTTGCAGCGGTAGCGGGTCTCGGACTGGGACCAGCAGGCGTCGGGGGCGGAGGCGACCGAGGTGCCGGCGGGGATGTCGATGTCGACGGTCGCGGCGGGTTCGCCCGCGCCGAGGGAGGCGACCCAGGCGGGGCCCGCGTTGTGGACGGTGACGGTGGCGGTGACGGTGTCGCCGGCCGCGCCGGAGACGGTGGAGGCGGTCAGCCGGTAGTCGGCCTGGTTGACGGTCTTCACCGTGAAGCTGCGGTACGGCTGGAGCTCGTCGGAGGGGGCGGCGGCCGGGGTGAGGTTCAGCTCCGGGCCGGCGCCCGGGGTGAAGGCGCGGCCGGTGCGGGCCTCGGCGAGCGCCTGCTCGGAGTAGGGCTGCGCCGAATAGTCGACGCGGTCGAAGAGGGCCATGTCCTTGGTGCGGAACTTCAGCGGGAGGGAGTGGTACGAGCCCGGGGTCGTCCGCTCGTCCAGGACGCAGAGGAACGTACGGCCGGTGACGGCGTTCGTGGACTCGCAGTTGGAGGGGACGGACATGCCGAGGCGGATGCCGCGGGAGGTGAAGACGGTGAGCAGGGTGCGGTCGGCGGTGCGGTTGCCCTGGTTGCCGAGGACGACGGAGGAGTCGAAGGACTGGTCGGGTGCCATGCCGGTGCGGTATTCGGCCTGGGTGAGGCCGAGCGCGGGGCCGTCGTTGACGGCGACGTAGGTCTCCCCCGGGTAGGCGTTCATGCCGCCGGCCTGAGCGGTGTAGCGGACGTAGCCGTCGTTGCCGTCGGTGGCGCCCGGCTTCGTGGTCAGGCCGATCCGCGCGGCGGGGGCGTTGGCGCCGCCGGGGAGTTCGGGGGTGGTGCAGACGGCGGTGGTCTCGTTCTCCGGGTGGCAGTTCGCGGGCCAGGTGACCTCGGCGAACGAGGCGACTCCGGAGGCGTCGACGGTGAGCGTGCCGGCCGGGACGGTGGTCGCCGTGTTGTCGTGGCTGATCTGCACGGTCAGCGACTGCGACAGTGCGGGGGAGCCGTCCTCGGACGGGCCCGCGAGGGTGATCTCGTACGGGTCGGACCAGAGCCACAGGGCGTCGGAGGCGGCCGCGGCGGGGGCCGCGGCCGGGCCGGTGACGGCGGCGAGCGCGCCGAGTGCGGCGGCGGAGGCGATGAGCGTCTTCTTCACTGGGATCAAGACAGCGGAGATCGGCGGATGGTTGTACGGGGGAGGAGGGCCGGTATCAGTCCGCCGGGTCGGCCGTGCGGTCGTCGAGGATGCCCGAGCGGGCGAGGAGGTAGCCGAGTTGGGCGCGGCTACCGCTGCCGAGGGCGGCGGAGGGTTTGGCGATGTGACCGCGGCAGGTGCGGACCTTCATGCCGAGGCGGCGGGCGATCGCTTCGTCGACGTGGCCCTCGACGAGGAGGTGGGCGATGGCCAGCTCGGGTGCCGGTGATCCCGTCGGGGCGGGCCCTGAGGGGGATTCCTCGGACCAGGGGGTGGGCTGGCAAGAGCACCCAGGCGATGGCCGACACGATTCGCGCGACCGAACGCCGCAAGCAGCACCTCACCGCCGCCTGGGCCACCCCGTTGACCATGATTCCGGCCTCTGCGGTTGGATACCTGACGATGATCTACCTGGACTGGGACGGCGTCCTCGCCGTCCTGTTCGCCTTCGCTCTGCGACGTATCTACCGCAGCAAGGGCAGCTCCTGGGCCACCGGAGCGGCCGGCGAGCGGCGCACCGCACGGATCCTCCTTCCGCTTGTCCTGTTCGGGGTGGACAGGTGATGAGCAACCTGATGCGCTGGGGCGACTACGACGACAGTTCCTGAACAGCTACGGCGACAAGCTCATGGCCACGGAGAAGAAGTTCACAGGCAACGGGCAGCACGAAGCCTGCAGCGCCTGGGGCCCGACGCGACGCTCAACCACACCGGTACGGATACCGGATGGAACCCGATGACGGGGTGCCTCAAGGCTCTCGCCAACCACCCGGACGCCGCGACATCCTTCTTCAACGACACCTTCCTCACCAAGGACGAGGACCACGACTTCACCGAGAAGAAGGACGACAGGGAGGTCAAGAATTCTCTGACCAACTTCGACTACCTCTTTGAGGAGCGCGACTGGCCCACCGACTACGACTCCGAACACGAGGAGAGCATCGCAGGACGGAACAACCTGGCGATGGCCCTCGAGGCCGCCACCACAGGTCACCCGGCCGGTGAGCTGCCGACGCTGGACACGCCGCACCACAACGCCGAGCAGACCACGCTCATGGAACGAATCGTGTCGTCCATCGGCGAGGACCCGGACAAGCGTCTGCTCGAGCACGGACACATGCTCGACAGCATGGGGCAGATCACCTCCGAGTACCTGCCGGACATCAGTCGGTACATCAGCGGCGCTGACCGGACCGACACCGACTCGACGTCGTGGGGGCAGACAAAGAAGATGTATCCGGTGGTCGGGGAAGAGGCCGTACTCGAGCCGCGAGACGTCACCAAGGTTCACTTCACCGTGGGCCAGAGCCCGGACGGCTACGCGGCGGTAGAAGTGGGCCAGAAGGCCTACATGAGCCAGCTGATGGAGTACCACCTCAATCCCGATCTGCCTGCCGGTCAGGTCGTGGACGACGACACGGAAGGTGTCGTGCGCCGAATCGCAGAGAAGTCGGGGGAGGTCTCCGGAACTCTCGCCCTGGGCCGCCAGGAGGAACTGGCGGCTGCCGGGAAGGAGAGGGACGAGGCGTACAAGGACTCGATGGACCTGGTCAAGAGCGGTATCTCGGGTGGTCTCGGTACGGAGGTCGGCGTAGGAACCTCCTTCGTCGCCACTCGCTGGATCGGAGCTGTCGCGGGTGGAGCCACCACCACCATCACCGGCACCGTCCTCGAATCCATGTTCCAGGACTTCAAGAGCACGGAACTGGAGGATACCGAGGACGCGAGGGGTGAGCTCTGGCAAGACGGCCTGAAGAACGACGGCAACCGGTCCGGCCAGGCAGCTCGGCTGGCCGCGGAAGAGCACGGCATGGTCGGCCCCGCGGACGCCGAGACGTGGGCTCGCGAAAGCGGCGCACAGGGTTTCTACAACGCCCCAGTCGATCGTCGACGGCCGTACCCCGGGTAGCCGGACAACGTCCTGACGAAGTCGCCAAGTTCCGCCCAGATTCCAAGCCGCCCTCGAGAGGTACCACCATGGCCCGCCGCCTACCGATCTCCGGATCACATTCCGGTCCTGCCTTCGCCGCCGTCGTTCTCGCCGTTTTGGCTGCCACGGTCACAGGATGTGGCGCCGATGAGGAGACCAGGGACTATTCCGTGCCAGGCGCCCTCTGCGGCATACCGTTCGACACCAAGGAGCTCACGCCGTTTCTCCCGCCGGGGAAGAAGCTCTCCGTCAAGCCCGACATCTCGCCTTCGGCGAACTGGTGCGATGTGTCCGTGGACGGAAAGCTCGCTGTCAGAACGGTTCAGAAATGGTGGCAGGGCGGGCATGACACGGCGTACTTCCTCCGCAGTCAGACCCTCGAGCGAGTGGAGAAGACCGCGGACGCGGGGCGGTACGTGTATTCCGACAACCAGGCCTTCGGCAAGACACAGGACTGCGTGGACGCGAAGTACAAGCAGGAGCTCTACACCGGAGTTCAGGCCTACGGTTCTGATCACGAGGACGCCGACGCCATGAAGCGTCTGATCGTCTCCTTCACCGAGACGGTCGAGACGTCGGATGCGTGTGACAGGTTGGCGCCATGAGGGACAAGTCGCTCAACGCCGGTGATACGTCCGATGCCGTCGGCCCATGAAGGGCGGGCGTTCAACTCACCCCGCGAGTATGGGCCGCTGCTATCCGAGAAGTGCACAGGCAGGAGCGCTGCCAGGCAGGACAGTTGTGGGCCGACCTGGCCCACAACTTCATGGGTGCCATTCGTGTGTGTAGAACCCCACCCAGTCTTGCGCTCCAAATGGCACGCGTCGACCAGCAGCAGCGGTTCCCCTCTACTCCTCGTACACGTTGGACGGGCGGCTGTAGGTCCCAGGCGGCTAGCTATCCTCGGGGTTGCCTTAACGGAGTTTGGTGGACATGAACGTGGACAATGCGGAGCGGCGGGTGCGGCTGTCGTTCCTCGGGTAGGGCTGCGTCTGGAGAGCTGCGTCCGTCGTCACTGCAGGGGTGATGTCCGCCCGTACCAATTGAGCGAGCCCCGGCTCCCCGCAGGGCTGGGCGAGCGGTGCCGCGCGGCGATGTACGCCTAGGGGAATCATGCGCCCGTGGTGCTGGACGAACACGATGGTCACTGGGGAGGGTTCGCCTGTCTTCCGAAGCCGGCCTTCGCCGCCGACCTCCGGATGCGCCGCCGTAGCTTCGCCGGTGAACTCGAACGCGGGCAGCGGCTGAATTTCTGCGGGCCTACCGTAATCTGGTTCACCCGCTCGCCGCGAGCGAGCCGAGCACAGCGCGGACTTCGATACAGCCGACCTGTGCTGGTCCACAGTCAACGCCGTCGTCAATGACTTGGCGGCGAGCAGCGTCCAGCCCTCAGTAGGGAACGGGAACGCGTCGCTGCGGTTCGGCCGTGGGCTCTCGAGTGGTTCCATTGCCGTCTGGTGGCGTGGACCGGGATAGCGCCCCCACGCCGGTGGCACTCGAAGCGTTCGGTGCAGAAAGGGGAGCGATCAAGGCCCGGGCCAGCCGAGCAAGAGCCAACCTTATGGGCCCTATGATGGCTCAGCCATGGCGCCTAGGGGACTCAGTCCGTCCAGGCCCTCGCCCGCGAGGTGCCCAGCGGTGGGCGCGGCCCGCGTTGGGTGCCTCCGCCAAACCACCGAGGGAGTCCTGGTCGTTGCCAGGCTCCCTCGCGGTGATCACCGCGACACGGTCCAACGGATGCCAGCGCGCCGAGCTTCCCGCATGCCAGGGCGTCCCCCGGCCCCTGGCGGGGCCGGGGCGCCCAACGTCCAGGGTGGGTCACGCGATGCCGGGCTCTTCCAGCGCCACCACGACCGTCACCGGAAGATCTGTGTCCTGCTGGATCACGCCGGCAGTCAGGATCCGGGCGTCAAGGGCCCACTTCGTCACCGTAATGAACTCGTCCCGGTCCGCCTCCGTCGGCTCGGCCTCGATGAGGTGGCCGACAAGCGGGGACTCCTCGACCTCGGGTAGGAAGTCGGCCAGCGCTTGCTCCCCCTGCTCGTAGACGGCCTCCAGATCGTCGAAATAACCCGACTCGTCGACATCGCGGATCCAGACGGCGAACGAGACACTGACCGTCCCACTGGTAAACGTCTGGATCCAGGCCCCGATGCTGCCCTTGTCCCACGACGTTTCCACACCGTGGCGGGGTTTACCTCCGGGTGTCCACTCCTGGGCCGAGAACCGCGCCGCCGCGCCCTCGGCAGTCAGCGGGGCGAGGCCCCGGAGCTCTTCCAGCATTGCGATCACTGCAGCCACGAACTCATTCCACTCATGCTGTTGCCGGGCACGTGATACACCTTCAGCTGCCCGCTGGCACAGGCCTCGGGGAAGGCCCTGGACAGCACTTCCATCACATGCGCGGCACCCCATTCATTGGACACCATAGAGCCGACCCCCTTGCCTCCGAGGTCCTCGATGAGGGCGGGGACTCCTCCATTCACCGATTCTGTCACCGCCGGTCCACTTCGCCTCTGTGATCCAGCCGTCCCGCGGTCCTCCGTCGAGTGGACCTCCCGGCCATCTGGCAGGATCCACTGCTGCTCGTAGCTCTGATCGGTGACGAGCCGCTGGAATCGGAACGGCGCCGTTCGAGCAGCTTGTCCGTCAGCCAGCGGTGATGGAGCAGCAGCGCAGGCACGGTCGTGCCGTTCGGCGAGGAGAGGATCTCGGACCGGGGGATCGAGCACTCGCCTTTCAGGAAGTCGATGGCGAAGCGAAGGGCCCTCTCGGTGGCGTGCGATGTCTCCTTCAGCGCGGTCTCGTCCACCTCCGCTCCGATGAGCTTGATGTGATGGGCGCCGGTGCCCACGAGGAGGCTCATGAGGCGCAGAACGGCTTCCCTGTTCAGGTCGAAGTCGCTGTCCCGTAGCTCCTGGTGAAAGGCGTCCATGGTGTCCAGGCCGGCGGACCAGCAGGCCGCGATGGCGCTGTACACGAGATCGGGGTCAACTCCCCGTCGAGAGCTGGCTGGGGGAGCCGATCGAACTGTGCACCGAGGCTGAGATCGCCTTCGCGGACCGACTGCGACGAGCGGTCTTCGGCGGCGTTCCGAGCGAGCCCATGCGTCATCTGGGCGAAAAACGAGAGGAGTTCGCCGGGGCCGTCTGGATCACGGACGACCGCGACGCGGGCGAGTACGCCGCGGCGCGCGGTATTCCCGTCAAGAGCACCGTCACCCCCATGCGCGAGGCCGCCGTGGACGGGCTCATCCATCATGTGGAGGGGCCCCGTCTCCTCCTCGGGATGGTCGCCGACGGGCGGCACATCCGTGGCGTTGCGGACCGCGCCGAGCGCTTGCTGGACTGACGGCTCACGACGGGACGTGCTTCCCGACGGACAGGTGGACGCGGGTCGGAAACGTTCGGGGGCTGTCTACTCGTCCTCCCAGGTCAGCGCGGCCATCCGCCAGCCGACGGGCGTCCGTACGAACTGGGTCGTCTTGCGGCCCGCGCCCTCGAACCGTTCGCCGTCGTGGAAGCCGGACTTGCGGTATTGGCTGATGCGGTGCGCGATCGACTCGAAGATCTCCGTCCGCTCGGAGACCTCCCACTCGGAGAACTCCGTCAGCGTCCCATCGGTGAGCAGCTTCGCCCGGGGTTCGATGAACGCGTCGAGGTCGTAGACCACGGGGCCCGTCCTGGTATTGCTGATGATCATTCCCTGAGGGATGAACACCTGCCGGATCAGGTCGACTTCGGGGCTGGAGCCGTTCGTGTTGTCGAACGCGCCGAGGAAGGTGGTCATCAGGCGGTCGAGCTCTGCCTTGTCGGCCGGTGCTGTGCTGCCGGATGCGGGCGGCCACTCGTCGGAGAGGACCGACCAGATCTCTATGTCGAGTCGCTCGCCCCGGTACTCGGTGTGCCGCCGCAGCACCCCCTCCCGGGTCAGCCCGAGGCGGCGGGCCGCTTCGATGCTTCGGGTGTTGACCGAGGAGACCCACCATTCGACGCGGCTCATCCCGCGTTCCCCGAACGCCCAGTCGATCAGTTCCCGGCACGCCTGGTTCACCAGGCCCAGGCCTTGGCCCGCTTCCTCCGCCCAGCAGCCGATCTCGCAGTTCCCCGACGCCGTGTCGAAGCGCGTGAACATCACGCCGCCGACCAAGGTGCCGTCCCGCCAGATCCCGTAGATCCGGCCCGTGTCGGTGGCCTGCCTGTCGGCGTAGCGCTGGAGGGTGGCCGTGGCGGAGGCGAGGTCGGTGCTGAAGGTCGCCCAGGGGATCCAGGGGTCGACGTTCGGGCGGGCTCGGTCGATGTGGTCGAGGAACTCCTGTGCGTGCGCGGGCTCCAGAGGGCGGAGCTGGGCGTTCACGCGGAGCGGGCGTATGAACACGGGGACCTCGGTTCGATGATGCGGGGTACGTAACGAGCGTTCGGTACGTAAGCTAGCAGCATGCCGCCACCCGCACCCGGAGACCACGAAGCCCGACGCAAGGACGTTTCCGAGGCGGTGTGGGCCGTGCTCGCAGACAAAGGGTTCGGCGGGCTGACACTGCGAGCCGTCGCCGCCGCGATGAACGGCTCGACGGGGATGCTCATGCACTACTTCCCGACCAAGCGGGCTCTGATCGCGCACGCGCTGGACCTGTTGGAGGTACGTTCCGCGGAACGCCCGCGCCGCGTGCGGCCTGCCGAGGGGCTGCCGTCGGTGCGCGCCATGCTGCTGGACATCCTGCTGCTGACGCCGGACGACACCGCCCGCAACCGCATCTGGGTCAGCTCGTGGGACCTCGCGCTTGCCGACGAGGGGCTGGCCGGCGAGCAGGCCGGGCGCTACGCACGGTTGCGGGGGATGGTCCGGCCGCATCTCGAAGCGGCCGGCCGAATGGGACAGTTGAGCGATGCGGCTGCCGACGCCGAACAACTGGCGGCTGCGGCAGTCGCGTTCACTCATGGGCTGGTCGTGCAGGCGCTCTTCGACCCCGACCGGTTCTCTGCCGACGTGCAGACCGCGATGCTCGACGACTTCCTGGCCTCGCTCGGGCGCGCAGTCGTCGCAGATCGACACCCGTCTCGACGCCCTGGGTTGCCTGGGCGCGCTGCCGGATGACCGAAGGCCGCCTTGCCAGCGCGGGGTTCGAGGGGGTGCGTGTAGAGGGAGCGGTCCGCGGCGACGGCGTGAACCGCTTCCCAGTCGGTGGACGCGGAAGCGGCACCCTTGTCCTCGCGGCCGTTGGACGTGCCCGGCAGACGCCTGGTCGCCGGCTTCGTGTTCGGCCTCGTCCAACAGTTGTGTCGCAGTGACGGTCCGGCCTCGTCCAAGAGTTGTGCCGCAGTGACGGTCCGGCCAGATCCACCGGTGTCGTCCACCCTCACGGTTCATCGCCTCCTGTTCCCCCTGCGTGGCAACGGCCTCTGGACAAGGCAGTGTTGGCTTCGTCGACACGCTGCTGGCGTGAGCTGGCTGATTCGGGTGTGGCGACGCTCCCTGTCGGCGGTCCGCACCACGGTTGACGGACATGCACCCCCGGCAAGGATGGCGCCATGGCCTATGGCCTGCCAGCCCACGTCACATCACGTCCGCGTCGGAAGTCATGTCAGACGGAGGGAGTCGCTGCAAAATAGAATGGTGTCAAGTCTCCGCAATGACCCTCGCACCTCCGCTGCCGTTCGCGGCAGCGGCTGGGTGGCCAACTCTCCACAAGCTGACCAGTTATTGGCGCGCCTGGAGCCGAACGAACGGGTCGAGCTACTGTTCACCACTCTCCGGTTCCAGGGCGCGCTGACCGGTCGACGCCTCCTTCTGTGGCGGGGCACCTTCAAGGTGGCCCACATGGAACTGAGCCGTCCCCTTACCCTCATCGAGGGCAGAGGCCCATCCCGCTTCGGCGAGGCAGTCGTGCTCGACGGCTCCGAAGGCGCGATAGAGCTCAATTCTCTCTCTCCGGCCGTGGCCAGGGCTTTGGTCAGCGCCGGGCGGCGCAGGAACGGCAACGTCTCTGGTGCGCCTCCGCACGTCGCGCAGCACGACCACGAGCTGTTCGGGATGACAGGACCGGGCCGAGGGGCACCCGGCCAGGCTCCCGCACCTCCGTATGCGGAAGGAAGCGCAAGCTCACCGGAGGGGAGGTGCCATACAGGGAGCATCCGCACATGGCAGGACGCCGAGCTCGCCGCCGCCGACCACATGCGCAGTCTCGGCTTCACCGACGCGCGGGTGACGGGTGCCGGTGCGGACGGGGGCATCGACGTGGTCGCCCGCGACGCCGTGGCGCAGGTGAAGCACTACAGCCAGCCGATCGGTGTCGGACCCATTCGAGAACTGCGGGGAGTGGCGGACTCCCACCACCACCTGCTGTTCTATGCGTCCGGTGGCTACACGGCCAGCGCCCGGCAGTTCGCCGACGAGAGAAAAGTGGCGCTGTTCACCATTCTGGAACTCGGTGACATCACTCCGCTCAACCCGGCAGCGGTTCGCCTGTCCGCTCGTCCGGCCCCGTCGGCCGGATGGAGCCGGACGATCTCCAGTCCCGACCAGGCGGCTTCGGGGCGAGGCTGGACGCCGACTGCGCGCGCGAGTCAGCGTTCCGCCGAGCTGGATGCCCAGCGGCAGACCGTGCTCCGTCTGATCACTCGCGTCCGTGCACGTACCAGTGAGGTGCACGCCCTGCCGTCCAACCGGTGCACCAAGGACCTCATCAAGGCGCTGAAGGCGGCGCACAAGCTGACGGAGCGGGCGGATTCCCTGCTGGTCAAGTCGCAGGCCGACTTCCAGACGTACGGCACGCGGAAACGGTTCATAGCCATGGCCGACGAGAAGGCCCGCGAAGCCGCCCTCAAGCTGGGGATGCGTACCTGACGGACCGGTCGTTCATCTCGTGAGGCCCAGTGCATCCCGCAGCCGCAGCTCGAAGAGCTCGCCGGGTTCCAGTGCCGGCTTGAGAACCCGCCCCTGTGCAAGCGCCCGCTGACGACAGCCCGCACACGCTGTTGCGCCGACGGGATCACGAGCTGGTGTCGAGAAGCTCGGCGCGGGCGGTCTTGCCGCCGGGCGGGTGGGATACGCAGTCCCAGTGGGTACGCAGTGGCAGCCGGTATCGCCATGCACGCCGCGTTCACGTGCCTCAAGCCCCGACAGCTCATCACCTTCTCAGGCCCCACCACCTACCTCGCCTTCACCACCTGACGCCTGCCAGGCAATCGGCGGCGGCAGGCCGACGTCCGTCGACGGGCGCCCCGGGGATTCCGTCCCTGGTGCGCCCCGGCAACGCTTGACCTGGAGTGCACTTCAAAATGCAGATTCCCCTTCGAGCCCGGACGACGGCCGAAGGGGAGGAAGAACACCATGAAGTACCGCACCATAGGCACCGACCCCGCCCACCGGCGTGAGGTGAGCGTGCTCGCGCTCGGCGCGATGCTGTTCGGTTCGCTCACCGATGAGAAAACCTCTTTCGACCTTCTCGACCGCTCATGCGCCGTTCCCGCCCTCCCCGCACCGCGTCGGCGGCGGCAGCGCCGCGCCTGCACCATCCTGCGGGCAGCCCTGCAGCCTTGTGCCAGCTGACGGCCTTCCGCCCGGCCGGTGGCCCCGCCATCGTTGACGGCACAGACGGAACGCCGCCCGGCCGGGCCCTCGGGGTCCGGGGGGCCGCGCTGCCGTACGGACCTGTGGCGGGAGCCTCCGGGTGCCGTCCAGGCTGACAGAGGAGGAAACATGCAGCAGGTCAGAACACCGGGCTGGGCCGCCGTCGGCTCGCTCGACGAGAGGACCGAGGGGCAGACCTTCGGCGGTGTGGCACCGATCGCCGCCACCCAGGTGATCGTGACGGTCGCCGCCGCCGTGGTCGTCGCCTACGCGGCCGGAGCGATCATCGGCAGCACCACCGAGCCCTCGCTGTGACCGGCACCCGGTGGGCGACGACCTCCGTATGCCCCGCCACCGCGGTCACGATGCGCGCCCTGTCCGAGAGCGACGCGGGGTACACCGGTCCGGCCGCGAGCCCGATCGCCTCGGTGCAGTTCGTCGTGGCGGAGTTCGTCGTCGGTCCGGCGATCGACGGCACCGGCGGCATCGGCGGCACCCACGAGCCGCAGCTCTGAACAACCCCGTGACACCGCCCCACACACCTTCACACCCTAGGAGGAAGTCCATGAACGCTGCCGTTTTCCAGGCCGTCCCGGCCGCGGCAAGCCCCCTGACCGAGAAGGACCCCGGTTTCACCACCACGGGCACGGCCCCCGTCGCGGCCACGCCCGTCCTCGCGACGGCCGTGTTCGCCGCCGGCTTCGTGGCGGGTGTGGCGGTCTGCGACGCGATCGGCGACACGTCGCCCGTCGAGCAGTGATCGCGGCCCCCACTCGAACCGGAACACGGACAAGGAGAGCCAGATGAATGACACTTCCTTCCTGACACGACCCGGTGCCCTCACCGATATCAGGGTCGACGACCCGCAGGGCCGGGTCATCACCACCCAAACTCCTGTCATGGCCACGCCAGCAGTGGTGTCGGGCGTGATCATCGGCGTGGCCCTGGTGAACGCGTTCGTGGCCGGGCGGGACGGCGGACCTCTCGAGCCCCCCATCGAGGTCGAACTCCTCGGCTGACACAGACGTTCGGTCCCGGCCGGAGCGGCGTGCCGCCCGGCCGGGACCGGACGGGGACGGCCGGACACCGGCCTCCCGCACCGGAGCGCATCCGTATCCGGGCAGTCCGCACGCCGAACGCCCCGTCGCCGGTCCAGCCGACGCCCACGCCGCCGGCCGCCCCTGCCCCACTTCCGCCCAGGAGTACCTTCCATGCTCGCTCGCCTCGCCAAGCTCAGAGCCTCCGGGCCCACCGCCCGGGCGGCGCTCTCGGCTCTCACCGGTCCCCTGCCCGTCTCCCGCAGCCAGGCCATCGGCGCCTCCGAACGGATCGCCGCCGTCACCTCCCTGCTGTCCAGCCTGGAGCACCTCACCACCCCGGATCAGAAACGCCCGGGCGGACTGAACGACTGGGCACTCGCCCGGTACGGGCACGCCCACTACGGCAGGCCACTGCGCAAGCTGCTCGACCTCGTCGCCGACGAGCGGACCAGCCGGTCCTTTCACGCCGCCCGGGTGGCCGCGAGCGCCGTTCTCCTGCTGCCGGGCGACAGCCGGGCCCGCGGAGCGGCCAATCTCTTCCTCGGTCTCAGCGGCGCCCTGCTCTATCCCACCCACCGTTACGGCACGGACGGCTCCGACCAGGCGTCCAACCTGGTGCAGACCGCGACCGGCCTGGCCCGGCTCGCCCCCTCGCCCGCCGCCCAGGACGCGCTGGTGTGGTACGTGGCGCTCCAGTCCAACCTGTCGTACGTCGTCTCCGGCTGGATCAAGCTCCTCGGGAAGGACTGGCGCACCGGCTCCGCCCTGACCGGTGTCATGCGGACCAGGACCTACGGGCACGAGAAGGTGTGGCGACTGACCCGCCGCCACCCCCGGTCCGCACGAGTCCTCGCCCACGGTGTGCTGGCCATGGAATGCCTGTTCCCGGTGCTGTACCTGAAGGGCGGCCTGCTGGCCCGCCCGGTGATCGCCGGCGTCGCGGTCTTCCACGTCGCCAACGGCTCCGTCATGGGGCTGGGCAGATTCATTCCGGCCTTCACCGCGATGCACCCGATGGTCGCGTACACCAGCACGCCCCGCAGCCACCCCGCCGTCGCCGGACGGGACGACCGGATGCCGGCGGCCGCGGCACTGCTCCTGGCCGGCGCCACGGCCGCGGCGGCCGTAGTGGCGGTCCACCGCAGGTTGCGGACCACCGATCACGCGTTCGGTGCCACGGTCACCACCCGCCACGGCAACGAACTGGCCTACGACGGCACGGTCAGCCGGACGGGGGAGGGCCCGGTGGCCGTCCTCGTGCACGGCCTCGGCGCCCTGCCCGCGCACTTCAGCTGGTACGCCAAGGCCCTCAACGCCGAGGGACGCCAGTGGCTGGCCTACAGCCGGGCCGGTTACGGGGCGAGCAGACGGCACGCCCCGACGCCGTACCACCTGGGTGAATCGGTGGACGACCTGGTCGACCTGATCGAGGCTGCCGTCCCGGAAGGACGCCAGGTCTCGCTGGTCGGGCATTCCCTGGGCGGTGAGCTCGCCCGACGGGCGGCAGTCCGGCTCGGCGAGCGGGTGCACTCCGTCGTCTACGTGGACAGCTCCCACCCCCAGCAGCTCGACCGGTCCAGCCAGCAGGGCGCGAACGCCCGGCACATCGAGGAGATGATCCGCTCCACGTCCGTCAGCCTGCGGGCGGGCCTCGGCGTCCTCATGCAGACTCCCGGCTGGATCCGGAACCTGCCCGCCCCGGTGCGAAGCAGGGCGATGGCCGAGTACGCGGACCATCGCGTGTGGACCGCCGCACTGCGCGAATGGCGGGCCGCGGAAAGGGACTTCCGGTCCTTCGAGGGCCCCCTGCCCCGGCTGGACGCCCACGCCCTGGTGCTGTCCGCCCAGCACACGGTCGACCGGGACCCCGACCACCTGCTCCTGCACAAGGACCTCGCCGACGCGCACCTGGAAGGCCGGACCGTCCGCAGCACCGTCGTCGAGGCCGCCGACCACGACGGCATCCTGACCGACCCGCAGCTCGCCTGCGAGGCGGCCCGCCGACTCGTGGCCTTCTTCGGCGACACCACGGCCGTGCTGCCTTCCGCCACGGCCGGACGGCCTTCCGCCACGGCAGGACGGCCCTCCGCCACGGCCGGCCAGGAGGGGGCCCGATGACCGGCACCGCTTCCGCCGCCCCGGCCGGCCGGCTGCTCGCCCGCCACTTCGGCGGCCCGGACGGCCACGTACGGCTGCTCGCCGGCCTGCTGCTGCTGGGCACCCTCTGCGCCCAGCACCCCCAGCCGACGTTCAGCAGGCTCGCCCGGCTCGACGTCTTCTCCACGCTCTTCCCGAACTGGCGCTTCTTCGCTCCGACTCCGGCCCAGCACGATCTCCAGTTCTACTGCCGCACCCTCGACGAGGCCGGAGAGACCTCCGACTGGGCGCCCGTGGAGGTCATCGCGGGGCGCAGGGCCCACCAGATCGTCTGGTTCCCCGCCCGCCGGACCGAGAAGGCCGTCTTCGACCTGGGCACCGAGGTGATGCGTCACCTCGACAAAGGGTTCGCGACGGCCCGCACCCTGCCCGGATACCGCATCCTGAGCGCCTACTTCCGGGCCGGCATCGAACGTTCGGGCGCCACCGGGATCAAGGGTTTCCAGTTCACGCTGGCCCGCAACGCCGGCTACGACGACTCCGAGGAGCCGGAGATCATCTTCGTCTCCCCCTACACCCCGATGCGTCATCCGTCCGCTCCGGCGGCAGAAAGCGAGCAGGCATGAGCACCGCGACCGCACCCTCGGACACCGCCGCCCCCACGATCGCGGACATCGGTTACGGCAGGGTCTTCGCCGACTTCTACGACCGGCTCTTCCCCCAGGACGGCTCGGCCGACCGCACGGCCGCGGCGCTGGCCGCCTGGCATCCCGGCGGGTCCGCCCTCGAACTCGGGGTGGGCACGGGCCGTATCGCCGTACCGCTCGCGCGTCTCACCGGCGAGGTCGTCGGAGTGGACTCGTCCCCGGAGATGCTCGAACGGCTGCGGACCGCCGTCGCGGAGTCCGGGGTCGCCGTGACCCCCGTGCACGGCGACATCCGCACCTACGACGACGGCGACCGCCACGGACTCGTCTACTGCGTCTGCGGCACGATGTCCCTCGTCCTCGACCCGGCGGGCCAGCGCGCCGCCGTCGCCGGTGCCGCGCGCCGTCTCGCGCCCGGGGGAACCCTCGTGGTGGAGACCCACAACCCGGGCTTCGTCCACACCCTGCACGAGGGACTCAGCCGCACCTCGTTCTTCGCGCCCTACCCCGCACCAGGGACCGGGCTCCAGACCTACTCCACGCTCCTCACCGAACAGGGGCTCTGGCACACCTCACACCTGCTGCACGAGCCCGGCGGCACCCGGATAGGAACCGAGATCACGCGGCTCACCACCCCGGAGGACATCGAGGCCTACGCGGCCGAAGCCGGACTCGAACGGGTCAGCCTCCACGGAGACTGGTCGGGCGGGCCGTTCGTCGCCGCCCAGAGCCCCGTCCACATCAGCCGGTTCGTCCGCGCCGACCGTACGGAGACGTCATGACCAGCACCACGACCGCGCCGCGTGGCCTCGTCGCGGAGCTGACCCGTGCCCAGACCCGGCTCCTGACGGGCGGGATACTGCTCGGGATCCTCGGCGTGGCATCCACCCTCGTGCAACCGAAGCTCGTCGCGCATCTCATCGAGGCGGCCGGCCGGCACGAGCCGGTCGCCCTCCTCGTCACCCTGCTGGCCGTCCTGTTCGTCGCGGACGCCGCGCTCTCCGCGACCCAGGGATGTCTCATCGGCCGGGCCGGCGAGAACATCGTCCGCGATGCCCGGGTCCTGCTCTCGGGCAGGGTGCTGCGCGCCGACCTCTCCTACCTCAACACCCAGCGGCAGGGCGACGTGCACACCCGGCTGGTGGGCGACACCGCGCTGATGAAGATCGCGCTCACCCAGAGCCTCGCGCAGATCCTCCTCAACGGGCTGATCGTGCTGGGCGGCGTGGTGATGATGGCCCTGATCGACGTCTGGCTGCTGCTGGTGACCATCGGCTGCCTCGGCGTCGCCAGCGTCGCCTCCATCGGGGTCGCCCGCGGGCTGCGCCGGGCGGCCCTGGTCAACCGCGCGGACACCGGCGAGTTCGGCGCGGACCTCCAGCGGGTGCTCGCCGCCCTGCCCACCGTGAAGGCCGCAGGCGCCGAAGGCCGCGAGGAGGACCGGCTCGCGGCGCGCGCGGACAAGGTCCGCCGGTCCGGCAACCGGGTCACCGTGCTCAACGCCTTGTTCTCGCCGGTCCTCAACGTCGGCCTGCAGGCCTCGCTGGCCGCCGTGATGGGCGTAGGCATGGCCAGGGTGGCGACCGGCTCCCTGGGCGTCGCCGACTTCACGGCCTTCACGATGTACCTCTTCTACCTCGTCTCCCCGCTGGTCCTCGTGTTCCTCTCGCTCGGCACCTACCAGCAGGGCCGGGCCGCCGTGCAGCGCGTGGACGAACTGTCCGGCATCCCGCAGGAGGACACCCCCGCTCCCGCCGCCCCCGGCCCCGAAACCGACGCCGCCCCGGGCCGGGCGCGGGACAGCGCGTCGCCCGCTCCGGAGGGCGGGCACCCGGCCGTCGAATTCCGCGACGTCCGCTTCGGCTACGGCGACCGGCCCGTCCTGGACGCGGTCTCCTTCACCGTCCCCCGGCGGGGGCTCACCGCGCTGGTCGGGGTCTCCGGCGCCGGCAAGACGACGGTCTTCCAGCTCATCGAGCGGTTCTACCGCCCTGGGCGGGGAGCCGTGCTCCTGGACGGCAAGGACATCGCGCACCTGTCACCCGCCGAGATCCGCAGCGGGGTCGGCTACGTCCAGCAGGACAGCGCCGCGATGCGCGGCACCCTCAGGGAGAACATCGTCTACGCCGCACCCGACGCCACCGAGGCCGACATCGAGGAGGCGGTCGAACTCGCCGGGCTCACCGACGTGGTCGCGGCCCTGCCGGAGGGCCTGGACACACCTCTCGGCGACCACGGCATCGGCCTCTCCGG
The DNA here is from genome assembly GCF_036227405.1 of Streptomyces sp. NBC_01460. Taxonomy (NCBI): domain Bacteria; kingdom Bacillati; phylum Actinomycetota; class Actinomycetes; order Kitasatosporales; family Streptomycetaceae; genus Streptomyces; species Streptomyces sp. NBC_01460. The sequence continues at coordinate 1,052,513 of NZ_CP109473.1, read as the reverse complement.
CGGCCAGCGGCAGCGGCTCTGCGTGGCCCGGGCGCTGCTGCAGAAGCCTGCCGTGATCCTCCTCGACGAGGCCACCGCCCACCTCGACTCCGAGGCGGAGGCGGCCCTGCGCGACAGCCTGCGGCGCATCGCCCGCCGCTGTGCGGTCGTCGCCATCGCGCACCGCATCTCCACCGTGGTCGAGGCCGACCGCATCGTGGTCCTCGACGACGGCCGGGTGCGCGCCGTCGGCACCCACCCGCAACTCATCCGGGACGACGCGCTCTACGGCCGGCTGGCCGCCGCGCAGTTCGCGGACGGCGCCCGTGCCGAGGCCGCGGCCGAGGCGGCCACCGGCGTACCGTCCGGGCAGCCCACCGCGGGAGTGGCCGGATGACCCCCGCACCCGCCCGGACCGTGCCGTCGGGGACCCGGCACCGCCCGCCCGGTCCCCGCGACGGCCGGCCGGTCGCCGAGGGCACGGGACGCCCCCGGTGAGCGAAGCGGACGCGGCCGTCGTCGGCAGTGGTCCGAACGGCCTCGCCGCCGCGGTCGCCCTGGCCCGGGCCGGCCTGCGCGTCGAGGTGTACGAGGCCGCCGACACCCTGGGAGGCGGGCTGCGCGGAGCCGACCTGTTCGACTCCGGAGTGGTCCACGACATCTGCTCGGCGGTGCATCCGATGGGCATGTCCTCCCCGTTCTTCAGGGAGTTCGGCCTCGCCGAGCGGGTGGACATGCTCCGCCCGGAGATCAGCTACGCCCACCCCCTCGACGACGGGCGGTCCGCTCTGGCCTGGCACGACCTCGACGTGACCTGCGCCGGGCTCGGACCGGACGGAGCGCGCTGGCGCCGGCTGATGGAACCCCTGCTGGCGCACGGGGCGGACCTGGCCGGGCTGCTCCTGTCCGACCTGCGGCGGCCTCCCGGGCTCCGGGCCGCCCCGGCTCTGCTGAGCCGGGTCCTGCTCCACGGGACCCGGCTCGGGCCGCTCGCCTTCCGCGGCGAGGAGGCCCGGGCGCTGCTGGCCGGTGCCGCCGCGCACCTGACCGGCCCGCTGCCGTCGCTGCCCGGCGCCGCCGTCGGGCTGCTGCTGGCCCAACTCGCCCACGGGCCGGGCTGGCCGGTACCGCGCGGCGGCAGCCGCAGCATCGCGGAGGTCCTGGCCGCCGACATCCGGGCGCACGGTGGCGTCCTGCACACCGGGCGGGAGATCACCGACCTGCGGGAGCTGGGCGGTGTCCGGGTGGTGCTCCTGGACCTCTCTCCCACCGCACTGGCGTCCCTCGCCGGGGACCGGCTGCCCCCTGGTTACGCCCGGGCGCTGCGCCGCTACCGCTACGGCCCGGCGGCCGGCAAGGCCGACTTCCTCGTCTCGGAACCGATCCCCTGGGCCGCTCCCGCTGTCGGCCGGGCGGTGACCGTGCACCTCGGAGGGACGGCGCAGGAGGTCTTCCGGCAGGAGACGGCCAACGCCCGGGGCACGTCGGGCGACCGGCCCTTCGTGCTGGTGGTGGACCCGGCGGTCGCCGACCCGGGGCGTGCCCTCCCCGGGCGCCGTCCGGTGGGGGCGTACGCGCACCTCCCGCACGGCTCCACCCGCGACCCGCTCCCGCTGGTGCGGGCGGCGATCGAGCGGTACGCCCCCGGCTTCACCGACACCGTGGTCGCCGAACGTGGTGTCTCAGGCGCCGCGTTGGCCCGCTACAACCCCAACTACGTCGGCGGGGACATCGCGACGGGGGCCCTCGGCCTGCGGCAGTCCGTCTTCCGGCCCGTCGCCCGCTGGGACCCGTACCGCACCCCGTTGCCGGGGGTCTACCTCTGCTCGGCCGCCACCCCGCCGGGCCCCGGCGTGCACGGGATGTGCGGCCTGCTGGCCGCCCGGACCGCTCTGCGCCGGGAGTTCGGCCTGCGGGTGCCGCCGCTGGGGCGGACCGGGGCAGGGGCCGGCGGCGCCGACCGGGACGGAGCGGCCGCGGGCTGAGGCCTCTTCCTCGGAGCCGTGGCGCACGGGCCCTGTCGTACGCCGGTCGTCGGCGGTGGCGCGCGACGGCCGACGACCGGGGGCCGCCGACGGGCGGCCCTGTGACTGCCCGGTCCGGACGGTCACCCGGCCCCGGGCGGCACGCTCACACCCAGCCGCGCTCACGCGCGAGCAGCGCGGCCTGAGCCCGGTTGCAGGCGCCCAGCAGACTCAGTACGTCGGAGATGTGCCGCCGGTAGGTGCGGAGGGACATCCGGGCCTGCCTGGCGCCCGTCTCGTCCTTGCTGACGGCGCACATGGCGGTGATCACCAGGCGCTGGGTGTCGGTGAGCCGGGCGACCTGCCCCGTGTCCGCCGTCACCAGGTCGGCGAAGTCGGTCGCGGTGGCCCACAGCCGCTCGAAGAGGCCGACCAAGCTGCTCACCAGCCCGCTCTCCTCGGTGTACAGGGCGCCGCGCCCGGTGTCGCGGGCGTCGATGGGCACCAGCGCCGCGTGCCGGTCGTAGACGAGGACCGTCTCGCGCAGTTCGTCCGCGACCCTGATGGCGGCCCCGCCGACGTGCAGGTGCCGCATTCGGTCGAGACTCCCGGCGTCCGCGAGCGCCGTCGCCCGCACGAGGACCCGTACGCGCACCGTCCTGCTCAGCCGCCCCAGGTCGAGGTGCCGGGCATAGCCGGCGCTCTCCGGCGCCAGGGCGTCGCAGGGGTCGGCCGCGAGCACCTCCGACCGTGCGCCGAAGGCCAGTTGGCCCACCCGGGCGCGTACCTCCCGCAGGTCCTCCAGCCGGAACAGGGCGGCGGCGCCCTCTCCCGGAGCAGCGGTCCCGAGCACCGGCCCTTCATGCCGCAGGGACCGCAGGATCGGTCGTACGTCGACGAGCTGACGCATCGTCCGGTGCGCCGTGTCCAGTTGCTCCCCGGCCAGCCGGGGCACGGCGACGACGGGATCCACGGCCCAGGTGTTCGCCTCGTCCCCGTGCAGCAGGCGCAGCTCCCGGAGCCGCGCGACGGCTCGCACTCCGCTCTCCCGATCGCCGGCTGACGGCCTGGGGACCTCACCCTCCGATGTTCCGGGATTCCGCAGGAAGTGGCGGTAGACGTCCTCCTCGATGCTGGTCAGACCGAGTACGGACATGCTGTTGGTGTTCATGTGGCCCCCCTGAGAAGCTCGGTCCGGTCGCCCGGTGCGATCACCGACCCACGCTAGCCACCGCCCCCGGGCGGTGGAGTCCCACAGCGGTCTCACAGGAGTCTCAGAGGCCTGTCCGGTTCGCGGTCTTCTCGTCGCGGAGCCCGGTCAATAGGGTGTCGCCGTGATCGACGAAGGGCCTGCGGGACGCGTGGTGGGAGACGTCATGACCGAGGCGGCGGCGACCGGTGCACCGGCTCGGGCGACGCCCGACGTCCTGCGGGTGGCCATGGGCCGCCACCGGCTGGTCAACCTGACGGGGCCGCTCGGGAGCGGCAAGTCGTGGCTGGTGTCACGCCTGTCGTCGGCACGCGTGCTGGACCTGTCCCGCGCTGACGCCACGGACGCGGTGCGGGACGCGCTCGCCGAGCCCACCACCCGGTCGCTGGTGCTGGACGGCGCCGACGGCCCGGAGGCCCTCGCGGCGCTGGAGCACGTGCGGCTCCCGCGCGAAGCGCCCGCCGCACCCCTGCTTCTGGTGAGCCGACGGTCCTTACTGGCCCAGCCCGGCTGGACGCTCTCGGGAGCGGCTGTGATCGAGACCGCGCCGTGGTCCGACGACCGGATCGCCCGGCTGGCGGCCGGCGCCCAACTGGCCGACCCGGTGGCACGGGACCTGGTCGTCCGCATGGCCGGGGGCAACCCGCTGGTCGCCTGCGCGGCCTGCCGGGCCCTGCACGCGGGCGCCTCGCCGGACGCCCCCGGGGCCGTCGCCGACCAGGTCGTGCAGGAGATCACCGAGCGGCTCTCGCGCGAGCGGCCCGCCCACGGGTGGCAGCGCGCCCTGGACAAGCTCGCCGTGGTCTGGGGCGGAGACCGGGAACTCCTCGGAGAGGGCCGGGAGCTCTTCGACACCCTGGGCCGGCTCAGTCTCGTGACCCGTACGGAACTCGGTCTGACCGTCCTGGAACCGTTCCGCGCCGTGTTCGAACAGGCCCATCGGTGGCGGCAGCCCGCCGCCCACCACGGTGTACGGTCCCGCGCGCACGCCCATCGGAGGCGGCAGCTGGCCGCGGAGGCGAGCGTCGCCCGCAAGGGGCGGCTCGCCGAGGGAACCATGGCCCTCATCGACGACACCGTCATACGCGAGACGCTGTTCCCGGCGAGCGCCGGCGACGGCGCGATCCAGACCGCGACCCCGGGCGACGCCGACGACATCGGCGGGCTGATGCACCAGTGGGCCCGGCAGGGAGGCATGGACACCCGGCGCACGGAACGCCTGGTGGAACGGTGGCTGCACGACGACCCCGCCGGCTTCCGGATGGCCCGGGACCGCGACGGCCGGGCCGTGGGTGTCATGGGTCTGGTCCGCGTCGCCGACCGCACCGTCGGCAGCATGGAACCCCTGCTCCAGCAGCACACCGACCGGCTGATGGGCGGGCAGCGGGCCCGGTCCCTGGTCCTCGGGGCCGCGTACTGCCCGGAGCGCGGACTGCACGCGCGGTTGCTGCGGGACCTGCTGCACCAGGTCATGGCCAACAGCCTGCTGCTGACGGTCTCCACGCCGAGCCCGCGCTACCAGCACCTCCTGACGAGCTTACGTTTCCACCAGCACGGCACCACCACCGACGACGTCTACCGGTGCGGCCGGAAACCCGAGATCTACAGCCAGGACTTCGAGCAGGACGCGATCGCCGACTGGGTGGAGCGGCTCGCCCTCGGGCCGGGGCCGGGCGGCCCCTCGGCCACCGGCCGCGACGTGGGACAGGCACTCGCGCACCTCACCGACCTCGCCTGGCTGGCGCACAGCCCGCTGCTGCGCTCCCCGGGTACGGGGACGGCGGAGGATCTGCGGAAGGCGCTGCGGGAGGGGGTGCGCACCTTGGCGGACAGCGACGCACCCGAAGACGCCGAGGCCGGGCAGATCCTGCTGCACTACTACCTCGGACGCCGGCAGACCCATCAGCAACTGGCACTCCGGCTCCACATGAGCCGGGCCACCTACTTCCGCCGGCTCCGGCACGGACTGGACCTTCTCGGACAACGGCTGGCGGCGGACTGAGTCCTGCACACCGGTGGCGAGGGAAGTCCGCGACGGCTCCGGCCCCGAGCCGCTCCGCCGTCGATCCGAAGACCGTCCGCACGGAGCCAGGGGTGAGCGGATCTTCGAGCGCCGGTCCCGTCCGGTCGGCCGGACCGATAAGTGATGTGCCCCACATCGAGCGAACGCGAGAACACGCAACGCTCCGCAGGCCATACTGATTGTCATGACACCGACGGCCAGATCCGTGGGCGCCTGCTGTTCGATGCTGCGCGCAGGCCTCGAGCGCCCGGCCGGGATGTCGCGTTCGACCGATCTCCCGGGGCTCGTCGACACCGAGGGCGGACGGGTGGACCATGCCGGGTTCACCGATGCGGAACGCTGCCGTCAGGAGCGGGGCCGTGTGTTCGCCCGGATCCGCGCCCGCACCGGCTCGTGGCCCACTGCGGCACCCTGGTGTCCCGCGCCGATCTCGGCTCGATCCGCACGTGCGCCTGTACCCACCACGGCCGGCCCCACGACCTGGCCGACGCGCTGGTGAGCGTGCCGAAGCCGCCAGACCGTCCCGAGTCGTTCGACACCACCGCCCGGGATCCGGTCGAGCAGCTGACGCCGGATCACACGACCCATTGATCTTCGGCCCCCCGGAATCCGGAGCCGGTGCCGGTGCCGCAGCGTCATGCCCGGGTGGCGTGGCAGGAGGGAGTCCGTCATGAACCTGCTCACGCTCGCCCGCATGTACGCCGACGGTGAGATGTCGACGACGGGGGTACTGGCCGAACTCGACAGACGCGTGGACATTCCCTTGTCCGAGGGGCAGCGCGGCCTGTGGGTGCTTGCCAAGATGGAGCCGGAGACGTACGCGTACAACGTTCCCCTGTGCTTCTCGTCTGCGGACGTGGACACCGCGGCGCTTCAGGCCGCATTCCGCGACACGCTTTCCCGGCATCCGCTTCTCTCGGCCACGGTGCGCGAGACGGATGACGGACCGCGTCTGTCCCACGGAGATGCGGACGGTTTCGTCGTCGACCACGTGGACATCTCCCATGTGCCGTCCGGTCACGTGCTGAACTTCTTGAAGAAGAGCGCGAGGCGGCCGTTCGACCTGGCCGGTGACCCCTTGACCAGGCTGGCCGTCCTGCGTCGCTCCGCGTCCGAGGCCTACGTTCTGCTGGTCGTTCATCACCTCGTGATCGACGGGGTGTCGGGGCGCCTCGTCATCGACACGCTGTTCGGCTCGTACCGGGCGCGGGTCGAGGGGCGGGACGTGCCGATCGAGGTGGGATCCGCCTCATTCGGTGAGTTCGTCGCGTGGGAGCGGGACGTACTCGCCGGCGAGCGCGCTGAGGAGGACCGCGAGTTCTGGGTGCGGGAGCTCGCCGGCGCGGACGTCCTCACGGGGTTACCCTCGCAGGCGGCTCTGCCGCCTGACGCGCCTCATGTGGGCGAGGTGTACACCAGCCGGCTGCCGAACGAGCGGACCGCCGCCGTCGCGGCCTTCACCGCTTCCCATGGGATCAGCCCGGGGATCTTCTTCCTGACGGCCTTCCTGACCCTGCTGCACCGGTACACCGGCAGCGAGGACCTCGTCATCGGGATGCCGGTGGCCGGGCGCCCGACGGAACACTTCGACCGGATCGTCGGCTCCTTCGTCAACACCCTGCCCGTCCGGAGCAGGCCCGACGCCTCCGAGGAGTTCACGTCTTTCGCCCGGCGCGTACGGTCCACGGTGCTCGACGTACTCGAGCACGGGACCTACCCGTTCCACCGGATCGTGGGTGATCTCGGTGCCCGGGGCGTGAATCCGCGGTCGCCCGTTTACCAGATCGTGTACAACTATCAGGATTCCGCTCTCTCCGGATACCTGGGCGAGCGGGCCCGCGCCACCGGCGAGACGGACTTCGAGCTCGTCGACGGGCTGTACCAGCTGGGTGAGTACGACCTCACGGTGGACGTGGCTCCCGGTGACGGGTTCCTGGTGAACTGGAAGTACCACCCCGACGCCTTCTCGGCCGACGCCGTCGCGGGCATGGCACAGCATTTCGCCACCCTGGTGGACAGCATCCTCGACTCGGACGGGCAGTCGCCGACAGGCAGGCTGAAGCTGCTCGGCGACGAGGAACGGCGCCTCGTCGTCGAGGCATGGAACCGCACCGAGGCCGACTTCCCCGCGCATCGGACGTGCTGGGACCTCTTCACGGATCAGGCTGAGGCGAACCCGGACGCCCCGGCGGTCACCTGCGGGGAGCGGACTCTCACCTATCGCGAACTCGCGGACCGCAGCTCGGCGCTGGCACAGACGCTGACGCGTCAAGGCGTCGGCCCCGGGGACGTCGTAGGGGTCTGCTACGAACGGTCACTCGACCTTGTCGTGGCCCTCCTCGCCGTCATGAGGCTCGGCGCGGTGTACCTGCCCCTGGACGGCCGACTGCCGGCCGAACGCCTCTCCTACATGGTCGAGGACAGTGGCGCGGAACTCGTCGTCTGCCATGAGGCGGTGATGGACAGGCTGGCCGCCGTGGGGACGCCGAAGGCGAGACTGTATCCGACGGACCGTCAGGATGATCAGGTCGCCCAGGTGCGGGCAGAGGCGGGGGAGACGTCCGCCGACGCGCCGGACGCGCGAGCCTCGACGCCTCCAGCCGCCTACGTCATCTACACCTCGGGCAGCACGGGGAAGCCCAAGGGCGTCGTGGTCCCGCACGCCGCGCTGACCAATTTCCTGCTGGCCATGGCGGACACGCTGGGAGTGGCCTCCGACGACCGGCTGTTGGCCCTCACCACGCACAGCTTCGACATCGCCGCCCTGGAGCTCTACCTCCCGCTGATCACCGGCGGGCAGGTCTGCGTCTGTGAAGAGGCCACGGCCGCCGATGCCACGCTGCTGGCCGAGAAGGTCGCCGACTGGCGGCCCACCGTCATGCAGGCCACTCCGGCGACCTGGGCCATGCTGGTGCGCGTCGGGTGGCAGAACACCGAGGGCGTCAAGGTGCTGTGCGGCGGCGAGGCGTTACCCGACGGGCTGAAGGACCAACTCGTGGCGCGCGGCGAGGCCTGGAACCTGTACGGGCCGACGGAGACGACCATCTGGTCAGCGGCCAAGCGGCTGCGTCGTGAGGAGCCGGTGACCATCGGCAGCCCCATCGCCAACACCCAGCTGTACGTCCTCGACCAGAACATGAGTCCCCTGCCCGTCGGCGTGACCGGCGAGCTTCACATCGCAGGCGACGGGGTCGCCCTGGGCTACCACCGGAAGCCGGAGTTGACGGCCGAGCGCTTCCTGGACAACCCGTTCGCTCCCGGACGGCTGTACCGGACCGGTGACCTCGCGCGCCGGCTGCCGAACGGCGAGATCGTCGTCCTGGGCCGGATGGACAACCAGGTCAAACTGCGGGGCCACCGCATCGAACCCGGTGAGATCGAGGCGGTGCTCAACGACCGCCCGGAGATCGGCCGAAGCGTCGTGCTGCTCGAGCACGTCGGCCTGTCGGACAGGCTCACGGCCTACTGCACCGGGAACGGGGACGCACCGGTCGACGCCGCGCTGCTGCGCGCGGAACTCGCCAAGACCCTCCCCGCCTACATGGTGCCCGCCGCATTCGTGGCCCTGGACGCCTTTCCGCTCACGGCGCACGGCAAGATCGACCGGGCGAAGCTGACCGAGGCCGCCCAGGCGGTGCCGCTCCAGGCCGCCGACAGCCCGGTGGCCGCGCCTGCCATCGAGCGGCCTGACACCGAGCGGACCGTGCGCGGGATTTTCGAGGAGGTCCTCGGCGCGCGTGACGTCGATCGTGCCGCAGGCTTCTTCGACATCGGCGGAGACTCGTTCGCGGCCATCGAAGCGGTGGAGCGGATCAACCGCGCGTTCGGCTGCTCGTTGCGCCCCACCAGCGTTTTCGCACACCCGTCCGTCGCGGCGATGGCCCGGCACCTGACGGGGCTGCTGCCTGCCCGGCAGGCACCCGCTGCGCAGCCGGTCGAGCCCGAGCAGTCCCCTGATCCGCGCCGTGCCACTCCGGCGGCCGACGACGCCTCGCTCGATGACTCGATCGCGGTGATCGGCATCTCCTGCCGGTTCCCGGGAGCCATGGACCACCGCGCGTTCTGGTCCGCGCTCGTGGAAGGACGCAGCGGTGGCACGTCATGGTCAGGTGAGGAACTGCGCGCGCTCGGAGTGCCGGAGGAGCTGATCACCCGACCCGGATACGTGCCGCAGCGGTCGGTCGTGGACGGCAGGGCGGAGTTCGACGCAGCCTTCTTCGACATCTCCCCCCGCGACGCCGAGTTCATGGACCCACAGGCACGCCTGCTGTTGCAGCACGCGTGGCAGGCGCTGGAGGACGCCGGTTACCGCCCGGAGGACGTACCCGGGACCAGCGTCACGACGTCCACGAGCACGAACTTCTACCAGGCCCTGCTCCCGGCCCTGATGGCGAACGCGTCGGGCCCGCGGGTCCTGGCGAGCTCCGAGACCTACGCCGCGTGGCTGTTCGCCCAAGGCGGCACGGTGCCCACGATGATTTCCACGAAGCTGCGCCTGCGTGGCCCCAGCATGGCGGTGAGCACCAACTGCTCCTCGGCGCTGAGCGCGGTGCACGTGGCCTGCCAGGGACTCCTGGCCGGCGATGCCGACCAGGCGATCGTCGGCGCGGCCAGCCTGTTCTCCGCGGGGGAACTGGGATACGTGCACCAGCCGGGCCTGAACTTCTCGAGCGACGGGCGCAGCCGCGCGTTCTCCGACGGTGCCGACGGCATGTCCGGCGGTGAAGGTGTCGGCGTGGTCGTCCTCAAGCGCGCCCGAGAGGCGATCGCTGCCGGCGATCACATCTACTGCCTGATCCGCGGCGTCGCGGTGAACAACGACGGCGGTGACAAGGCAGGGTTCTACGCGCCCGGTGTGCGCGGCCAGACCGAGGTGATCCGCAAGGCGCTGGACAAGGCGGGCGTGGACCCGTCGACGATCAGCTACGTCGAAGCGCACGGCACGGGCACGAGGCTCGGCGATCCCATCGAGGTCGCGGCTCTGACCGAGGCCTACCGGCACCACACGGCACGCAGCCAGTACTGCGGCATCGGCTCGGTCAAGAGCAACATCGGCCACCTGGACGCGGCCGCGGGGATCGCCGGCCTCATCAAGGTGGCCCTGGCCTTGCAGAACGGAGAGGTTCCGCGGACCCTGCACTGCGACGTGCCGAGCTCGGAGATCGACTGGGACGAGTCGCCGTTCTTCGTGGCCGACCGGAATCTGCCGCTGGGCGGCGACGAGCCCGCGCGGGCCGGACTGAGCTCCTTCGGGATCGGCGGCACCAACGCGCACGCCGTACTGGAACAGGCGCCGACCGGTGCGCGGGCCCCAGGGCGCCCCGGACCCCACGCGGTGGTCCTCTCGGCCCGCGACGGGGAGCGGCTCGGCGTCCTCGCGCGGCAGCTTCTGGAGTTCCTGCCGGGGTACCGGGACGCGCGCGGCGATCTGGCGTCGCTCGCGTACACGCTGCAGGTCGGGCGGCGGGCGATGACCGAACGAGTGGTCTTCGTCGTGAACGACGTCGACGGGCTGATCGCAACCCTTCAGGAGTACGTCGAGCGCGGGGCGCGCGGAACGGTGTTCGAAGGTACGGCCCGACGGCCTGAGGACCAGCTGCTCGGCCTCTTCGATCGCCCCGGGGAACTGCGGGACCTGGTCGCCGGGTGGCTCGAACACGGGAAGTGGGAGAAGATCGCGCCCCTGTGGGTCAACGGCGTCGACGTCGATTGGCACGTCCACCACGGCGCGAACCCGCCGGTGCGGGTGAGCCTGCCGACGTATCCGTTCGCTGCGAAACGGTACTGGCCGACTGCCGAGGCGGTGTCGGTTCCCCGGGCCGCCGACCCGCTCGACGCGGGATCGTTGCTCGTGGCCGCGGCCGGGCCCGAGAGCGTCGAGACGTTCCTGGCCGGTCGCGCGTCCGCCACGGACGAGATGGACAGCCTCTCGCGCCCGCTCGTGCTCGCACAGCTCGTGGCGGCGGGTCTCTTCGACGTGCCCGTTCGTCGCGACCTGGGCGAGCTGAGCGACCTGAGCGACCTGATCGGGCAAGGGATCACGCCGTCCTTCGCCCAGTGGCTCGACCATACGGTGACCGTGCTGCTGAGCCACGGAGAACTCGTGCGTGAGGGCGAACGCGTGGCACCCAGGAAGAGTGCGCCAGGCCTCGAACAGGCGTGGCGCACCTGGCGCGCGTGGAAGGACGCCCACGCCGAAGATGCGGAGCTGGCGGCCAAGACCGGCCTGACCGAGCGCATGATCGAGGCCTTGCCCGCGATCCTGTCCGGGCGGACGAAGGCCACGGCGGTCATGTTCCCGGGCGGCTCGTTCGAGCTGGTCGAACCGGCGTACCGGGGGAACGCGACGGCCGACTACTTCAACGACGTGACGGCCGGCGCGGTGCGCGCCGAGGCGGACACCCGCCGCGGCGGGATCCGGCTGCTGGAGATCGGAGCGGGAACGGGCAGCACCAGCGAGCGCGTCTTCGCCCGGCTGAAGGGCAGCGACCTCGCCGAGTACCGCTATACGGACGTTTCGAAGGCGTTCCTGATCGACGCGGAGCGGCGGTTCGCCGGCCACGTGCCGTACGTGTCCTTCACGACCTTCGACGTGGAGCGGGAGCCCGGCGCACAGGGTCTTACCGTGGGCGACTACGACATCGTCATCGCCAACAACGTCCTGCACGCCACCGAGGACATCGTGCAGGCCGTGCGTCATGCCAGAGCACTGCTGCGGCCCGGCGGAGTCCTCGTACTCAACGAGCTGGCCCGGAACGACTGGTGGTCGCACCTGACCTTCGGGCTCCTCGAAGGGTGGTGGCGGTTCACGGACGGAAGGCGTATCCAGGGCGGACCGGCGCTGTCCTCGAACGCGTGGCGCGAAGTGTTGCGGGAGTGCGGGTTCGACACGGTTGAACTCCTGGCGGAGCCCGCCCGTGACCTGGGCCAGCAGGTACTGCTGGCGCGCGCCGGTTCGCCCGTCCCGCGCCGGGATCCGCAGCCTGTCGCGCCCGGTTCGCTCGCGGAGCACGTCCGGGTGACCGTCGAGCGGATCCTCGCCGAGACGCTGAAGCTGACCGCGGACGAACTCGCGGCCGACAAGCCCTTCGCCGACTACGGACTGGACTCGCTCACCGGCGTCTCCCTGGTGCACCGGCTCAACGCGTCGCTGAGCACCGACCTCGATCCGAGCGTGCTGTTCGAGAACCCGTCGATCAGGCGGCTGACGAGTTTCATCGTCGACGAGGAAGGCGCCGCCGTCGTGGTGCCTGAGCCTTCCGTGGTGCCCGAGCCTTCCGCGGTGCCTGAGCCTTCCGTGGTGCCTGAGCCGTATGCGGTATCCGAGCCGTCCGCGGTGCCTGAGCCGTACGCGGTATCCGGGCCGTCCGCGGTGTCCGGGCCGTCGGCCGGTGGCAGGGAGCCCGTCGCGATCGTCGGCATGAGCGGCCGGTTCCCGGGCGCCCGGGACGCCGACGAGTTCTGGGACCTGATGGCCTCCGGCCGGGACGCCGTCTCGAAGGTGTCCCGCTGGGACCTCGCGTCGCTGGGCAGCGTGTGCCTGGACGGCGGTCTCCTGGACGGTGTCGACGAGTTCGACCCGCTCTTCTTCGGGATCTCCGGTGCGGAGGCCGTCTACATGGAGCCGCAGCAGCGGCTGTTCCTCCAGGAAGCGTGGCGGGCGCTCGAGGACGCGGGCCACGCGGGCGAGTCGCTCGACCGCGACCGGTGCGGTATCTACGTGGGCTGCGCCGCGGGTGACTACCTGGACATGACGGTGCCGTCCGACTACCCGGGCCAGGCGCTGTGGGGCAACATGAACTCGCTCGTGCCGTCCCGCATCGCGTACTACCTGGACCTGCACGGGCCGGCGATCGCGGTCGACACCGCGTGCTCCAGCTCGCTGGTCTCCCTCTACCTGGCGTGCCAGGCGCTGTGGGCGGGCGAGGTCACCACGGCGATCGCGGGCGGGGTCTACGTCCAGAACTCGCCGCGGCTGTATCTGGCGGCGTCGCGGGCCGGGATGCTTTCCCCGACGGGCCGGTCCCGCTCGTTCGACCAGGCGGCCGACGGATTCGTGCCCGCCGAGGGAGTCGGTGCCCTGATCCTCAAACGGCTCTCGGACGCCGAAGCGGACGACGACCACATCCACGGCGTGATCCGCGGGATCGGGATCAACCACAACGGCACGACGAACGGGATCGTCGCGCCGAACGGGACCTCGCAGGAACGGCTGATCCGGCAGATCTATCAGGACTTCGACATCGACCCCGCGGGGATCGGGCTGGTCGAGGCACACGGCACCGGGACCAAGCTCGGCGATCCGGTGGAATTCCGGGCGCTCGACCGCGCGTTCCGCGGCTTCACGGACGCCGAGCGGTTCTGCTCGCTCGGCTCGACGAAGGCCTCCATCGGCCACGCGCAGGCCGCGGCCGGCGTGATCGGCGTCATCAAGGCACTGCTGGCGATGAGGCACGAGGTGATCCCCGGTCTGCCCCACCACACGGAGACGAACTCCAGTGTCACCTTGGCCGGCAGCCCGTTCTTCGTACACACGGAGCCGCGACGGTGGGACGTGCCGGAAGGCGGCAGGCGGCGCGCCGCGGTCACGTCGCTCGGAGCGAGCGGGACCAACGCCCACGCCGTCATCGAGCAGGCGTCGAAGCCGCCCACGCCGCCGCGGAGCAGGCAGGACGGGGCCCGGTTGATCGCGCTGTCGGCGGCGACCGAGCACGCCCTGCGTGAACAGGTGGCCCGGCTCGCGCGCCACTGCCGCGAGCACCCTGACCTCGAGGTCGGCGAGGTGAGCCACACACTCCTGCTCGGCCGCAGGCACCTGCGGCACCGATGGGCACGGGTGGTCCGGGACATCGCAGAACTGGAGAACCTGTGCACCACCTGGCTCTCCGGGCAGGACAGTCCGGCGCAGAGCGCGGACTCCAGGTTGGGGGCACTCACCCAGCGGTTCCTTGACGGTGAGGCACCGGATTTCGCCGAGTTGTTCCGCGACAGCCGCTACCGCCGCGTTCCGCTGCCGGGCTATCCCTTCGAGCGGGAACGCTATGCGCTGCCGGTCCGCGCGCCGGCGGACGATCGGCCGCGGCACGACGGGGTTGTCCTCACCGGGGACGAGTTCTACCTGCGTGAACACCAGGTGCAGGGAACCGGGATCGCCCCGGGGGCCATGCATCTGCAGTGGGTCGCCGCGACGGCGAGGCGGACCGCGAGCGACGCGGTGCGCCTGGACGACATCGTCTTCCTCCGACCCCTCGCGGTCCCGGGCGTGCCGCGCACACTGCAGGTGGCTCTTCGCGCGGAAGGCGACGTCACCCGGTTCAGCGTGTCCTCCGCAGAGTCCGCCGGAGACGACCCTGTCCTCCATTGTCAGGGCGAGGTGTCCGCTGCGGAGCCGACGGCTGCGCAGGCGCTCGATCTGCCCGCGCTGCTTCGCGATCTCCCGTCCACCGACTTCGATCCCCTGCGCTTCTACGCCGAGTGGCGGGATCGCGGCATCGCCTACGGCCCCACGTTCCAGGGGGTCGTGGCGGTGCACCGCGGCGACAACGCGGTGCTCGCCGAACTGCGGCTGCCTGGCGAGGCGTCAGGAACCATGGACGGCCTCGGTCTGCACCCGGCGCTGGTGGACGCGGCGATGCAGTGCATGCGACTGCTCGACGGCGACGATCAGGTCGGGTTGGTGTTCGCCATCAAGTCGGCCGAAGTCCTCGCCCCCGGCGCGACCACGATGTGGGCCCTGATACGTCGCGCCGAGGACACGCGCGGCGCGGAGCGGATCGACATCGACCTCGCGACCGACGACGGCACGGTGTGCCTGCGTCTGCGAGGCATCGCCGGCCGTCGAGCCGAGCAGACCCGGGACCGGGCGGACGGCGGCGCCACGTCGGACCCGTCGGACGGTGCCGTCACGCTGATGCCGGTGTGGGACCCCCTTCAGCAGACGGAATCCGTGACGTGGCCGCGGAGTCCCGAGTCGGTGGGCATCATCGCGTCCCCAGGGCAGGCGCGGGACGTTCTCGTCGCGCGTTTTCCGGGCGCGCACGTGGTCGCGGACCCGGCGCAGGCTACGCACGACGACCTGGAGACGTCCGTCCGGTCGGTCCCGGAACTCGACCATCTGATCTGGGTGGCGCCCGGAGCCGTGGACGACCGGTCCGGTGCGAGCGTCGTCGAGGGCCAGTCCAGCGGCTCGCTGCATGCCTTCCGCACGGTGAAGGCACTTCTGGCCGCAGGGTACGGCGATCGCTCGTTGGGCCTGACCCTGATCACCGAGCGGGCGCACGCCGTCCATGAGGCCGAGGTCGTCGACCCGGCGCACGCCGGTGTCGCCGGCCTGGCGGGGTCGACCGCGAAGGAGTACCCGGACTGGCGGGTGCGGGTGGTGGACGTCGAGGACCACGACGCGTCCTCTCTCGCCGCGGTGCTCGACCTGGCCGCGGACCCGGACGGGGACCTGCGCATCCACCGCGACGGCCGGTGGCACGGGCAGCGGCTGATGGCCGTTCAGCCGGCCCTGCCGACGTCGTCCCGGCTGCGGCAGGGCGGCACCTACGTCATCATCGGCGGGGCGGGCGCCCTTGGCACGGCCATCAGCGCGTACCTGATCCGCCGGTACCGCGCCCAGGTGGTGTGGCTCGGACGCAGGCCGCAGGACGCGCGAGTCGAAGCCGCCATCGCTCGGGCGACCGGCGTGGACGGACCTGCGCCGCTGTACCTGCGGTCCGACGCCACCGACCTCGCGTCCCTGCGCGCGGCGAAGGACGAGACCGTACGACGGTTCGGCGCGGTGCACGGCGTCATCCACTCGGGCCTCGTGTTCTCCGGGGCGAGCCTGGCCCGGATGAGCGAGACGCAGTTCGAGGACGTGCTGCGCGGCAAGGTCGACGCGAGCGTCCGGTGCATGCAGGTGTTCGGCGGTGACTCGCTCGATTTCGCGCTGTTCCTGTCCTCGATCAACTCCTACCTCAAAGCCATCAAGCAGGCGAACTACGCGGCCGCCTGCACGTTCCTCGATTCGTTCGCACTGACGGTGCAACGCCACCACGGCGCTGCCGGCAAGGTGCTGAACCTGGGCTACTGCTTCAACAACGCACCCACCGAGGGAGAGCGGGGCGCGGTGGTCGGAGCGCAGGCGCCGCTCATCCAGCCGGACGAGCTGACGGCGGCGATCGAACGGCTGTGCGCGGGGCCGGTCAGCAGGCTGACGTTGATGAAATTCAGTCCCGCGCTCAACAACCGGGGCATCGTTCTGGGCGACGACGACGTCATCCTCCCCACGGCCGTGCCGCCGGACGCCGTGCCCGCCGACGTCCAGGAACCGGCGGCGGCGCCGGGCGGCGAACTGGAGCGGCTACGCGCCCGCACCGCAGAGCTGACCGCGCTCGCGATCTGATCGCGGCCTTCGAAGGGACTGATCATGAAACAGCTGCTGCTCGACTTTCTCTGGTCCCATCTGCGCACGCTCGGCGCGTTCCGTGAATCCGGGCAGACTCCGGAGGCCGCACGGAAGGCGGCAGGCCTCGCGCCGGGGTACGACGCCTGGTTCGACGAGTGCCTGCGCGTCTTCGAGGGGGCCGGCTACATCGATCGGCGGGACGGCAGGATCCTGCTCGACGACGCCGTGCGGCACCGGCCGATCGGGCAGCTGTGGCGCGAGTGGGAGACGGCGAGGCCCGCGTGGCGGGAGAACCCCGACCTCGCGGCCACCCACTTACTGGTGGAGACCACCCTGCGTGCCTTCCCCGACATTCTCAGCGGACGGCGACCGGCCACCGAGGTCATCTTCCCCGGAGGATCGCTGGAGCTGGTGCAGAACGCCTACGCGACCAACCCGGCGTCAGCGTTCTTCAACCGGGTGCTGGCCGACGACCTGGTGGCGCGGCTGCGACGGCGGGCACGATCCCTGACGGCGGATGCCGCGCGGATCCTGGAGATCGGCGCCGGCACGGGTGCCACGAGCGCCGTCGTCCTGGAGGCGCTGCGGTCCGCGCGGCTGGACGTGCGCGAGTACTGCTACACCGACATATCAAGGGCCTTCCTGAACCACGCGGAGCGTACGTTCGGTGCGGGAAATCCTTCGTTGACCTGCGGAATCCTGGACATCGAGCGCCCGGTGGCGGATCAGGGCCTCACCCTCGGCGGGTACGACGCCGTGGTCGCCGCCAACGTCCTGCATGCCACCAGGGACATCCGCCACACCCTGCGCAACGCCAAGGCGCTTCTGCGGCCGGGCGGACTGCTGGTCCTGAACGAGCTGACCGCGAACAACCTGCTCAGCCAGTTCTCGTTCGGCCTCCTCGACGGATGGTGGCGCTACGAGGACCCGCACCTGCGCATCCAGGGCAGCCCGCTGCTCTCCACGGCGCACTGGCGGCACGTCCTGACGCAGGAGGGATTCCGCGCGATCGCTCTGCCCGCGCAGGATGCCGAGGACCTGGGACAGCAGATCATCGTGGCCGAGAGCGACGGCGTCGTACGACAGGCGACGGCCGTACCGCGCCCGTCCGCGCCGCAGGTGGCGCCGGTGCGCGAGAGTCCGGCGCCGGCCGTGGCCGATCACAACGCCGGGAGCGAGCCCGGAGACCGGCTGCGCGCCCACATCGAGGCAGTCGCGCTCGATGTGCTGGCAGAGGCGTTGGACATCCCGCGGACGAGGATCGGGCGGGGCGAGTCCTTCTCGAACTACGGGCTCGATTCGATCTTCGCGGTGAACGTGGCCCGGACCCTGGCCGGGACGCTCGGCATCGACCTCGACATCACCGTGCTGTTCGAGCACAACACCCTGGCCGAGCTCGGCGAGTTCATCGTCTCCGCATACGCCGAGGACCTGCGGGAGGTGCTTCCGCCGGAGCCCGCATCGCCGGATCGGGCGCCCGATCCCGTTCAGCCTCGACCTCAGCCTGCACTCGGCGAGGCCGCGCCGGACGAGGCCGCGCTCGACGGCATGGCGATCGTCGGCATGTCCGCACGCTTCCCCGGGGCCGACGACGTCGACGCGTTCTGGCGGATCGTCGAGCAGGGCGGACGGTGCATCACCGCACCGCCGGAGAAGCGTGCGGACTGGGCGTGCCACGGCGACGAGGCAGCCGCGCTGCGGGGCGGGTTCCTCGACGGGGTGCATGAATTCGATCCTCTCTTCTTCCGCATGTCGATGACCGAGGCGCGTCAGGTGACGCCGGAGCTGCGCCTGCTGTTGATGACGTCGTGGAACGCCGTCGAGGACGCGGGCTATCGGCCGTCGGAGCTGCGGAAGCGGCCCACGGGCGTGTTCGTCGCCACGACGCAGAGCGAGTACCGGCCCGCGGCCATGGACCTGATGAGCCTGCCGTCGCCCGCGATGGTGCCCAACCGGATCTCGTACCTGCTCGACCTCAACGGGCCCAGCGAGCAGTGCGACACGACGTGCTCGTCCTCGTTCGTGGCCCTGCACCGCGCGATCCGGTCCATCCGCGACGGCGAGTGCGAGCAGGCGATCGTCGGCGGGGTGAACCTGGTGATGTCGCCCGCGGGTTTCGGCGGGATGCGGGCCGCGGGGATGCTCAGCCCGCGCGGCGACGTCCGGCCGTTTCAGGAGGGCGCCGACGGAACGGCGCGCAGCGAGGGCGTCGCCGCCGTACTGATCAAACCACTGAGCCGGGCCATCGAGGACGGGGACTTCGTCCACTGCGTCGTGCGCGGCACCGGCGTGGCCCACGGCGGCAGAGGTGTGTCCTTCACGGCACCGAACATCAAGGGCATGAAGGCAGCGCTCGCGCACGCCTACGCCGACGCCGCGATCGATCCGGGCGCCGTCGACTACATCGAGACCCACGGCATGAGCTCGATGCTGGCGGACAGCGCGGAACTGGCAGCGCTCGGCGCCGGACTCCGCAGCGAGGACGACAGCGGACACGTGACGTATCTGGGCAGCGTGAAGCCCTGCATCGGGCACACGGAGGTGGTCTCCGGCCTCGCCGCGCTCGTGAAGACCGCGCAGGCGATGCGGCACGGCGTGATCCCGGCGCTCCCGGGCTTCGGACGGCTGCACCGCGACCTCTCCCTCGAGGGGACGCGGCTGCGCATCGCCACGCAGAACCTGCCATGGCCCGTGCGCACCGACGACGCCGGTCGGTCACTGCCCCGCCGCGCGAGCATGCACAGCTTCGGGATCGGCGGCGTGAACGCGCACGTCGTGCTGGAGCGGCACATCGCCTCCGCGCACCCGGACGACGCACCGGGTGCGCAGGTCCTCGTGCTCTCGGCGCAGAGTGTCGACGCTCTGCGCGAGCGGGCGCGCCGGCTGATCCATCGGCTCGCCGAAGCGGATCCCCGCTCCTGGGCGGACATCGCGTACACGTTGCAGGTCGGCCGGGAGGCGATGAGCTGCCGGCTGGCGTTCGTGGCGCAGGACACGGACGAGGCCGCTCGCATTCTGGGCGGTTGGCTCGACGGCGACCCGGACACGCTCGCCCACGTGTCGTTCGCCGACGGCGTCGATCCTGCCGCCGGCGCCGAGCACGACGGGAAGCCGACGCGGCTCGACCACGTATCGGAACACTGGGCCGCGGGCGGGTTCATGGACTGGGACCTGATGCATCGCGGCGCTCGACGCAGCCGGTTGCCACTGCCCGGGTATCCCTTCGCACGTCTGACGTGCTTCGCCGAGCAGGCGCCGCCGCCGGATCAGGCCCCGCACACAGGCGTCGGCCCTCCGGACGGCGACGCCTTCGTCGCCGACCTCGTCGCCTCGGTACTGGGCCTGTCGCGCCACGAGATCGACGGCACGAGGTCGCTCGCCGACTACGGTCTCAACTCCCTGCTCCTGGTCGCGATGCTGGGCCGGATCAGCCAGGTGTTTCCGGGGTTCCAGCCCGAATGGTGGCAGCCGCACGACACGTTGAACGACGTGGTCGCGAGGCTGCCCGATGCGGAGGCCCGCTCCACGCCCGTGCCGGCCCCGGAGCTGGTGCGCCTCAACGGCGCGACCGAGGGCAGGCCGGTCTTCTGGATCCACGGCGCCCTCGCCGGCGTCGAGTCGTACCGCACGATCGCCGAGCGGATCGACCGCCCGTTCTACGGCATCCAGGCCCGTGGCCTGCTGACCGAGGACGCGCCGATCGAGGGCGTCACGGCCATGGCCGAGTACTACACCGAGCTCATCCGCTCGGTGCAGCCCGAGGGGCCCTACGACATCGGCGGATTCTGCCTCGGCGGCATCGTCGCCTACGAGGTGACCCGGCGGCTGCAGGCGCAGGGCCAGGACGTGGCCTCGCTGACGATGGTGGACTCGCCGGACGAGACCGGCCTGGCGAAGTCCAACGCGAACGGAGCCCAGTCGGCGCGGAGCGCGGCTCTCCAGGTCGTCAATTCCCTGCTCTGGCCGCCGGGGGAGAAGGACCCCGCGGTCCTGCGTGCCCGTCTCGTCCACCGGGACGAGGTCGCGGAGGACCTGGACGAGGACGCGTTCGTCCTGCGGCTCGCCGAGTCGGCGGCCGAGCGCGGGCTCGCCATGAGACCCGCCCAGATCGCGCGGTTCATCAGGCGCAACATGGCGATCCAGCTCGCCTACCGGCTCGGCGAGCACACCATCAGGCCTCTGCCGCGGCCGGAAGCCGTGGCGTGCACCTACTTCCACAACCGGCGCGGGCTCTTCCTGGGCGAGGTCGAGCCCTACTTCCAGGTCGCGGGCGAGACCTTCTCCCTCGACCACGTGAACTACCAGCAGGACTGGGGGCGCGAGCTGCCGGGCCTTCGCCTGGTGGAGATCGACGCCGCGAACCACATGACGATCCTGAACGACGCGGGGCCGCTCGCCGCGATCGAGGACACCTGCCTGGCGCTCTACGCGCCCGACGAGATCGGGGCTTCCCGTGGCTGACCGGACCGCCGCCCGGACGTACGACCGCCGTGAGCCGGTGGCGATCGTCGGCATCGGTTGCCGACTGCCGGCACTGATCGAGGATCCGACCGCACTCTGGCAGGCTCTGCTCAAGGGCGTCGACGCGGTGCGTCAGGTGCCGGCCGACCGGTGGAACGCCACCGCGTGGGCCGACGCGGAGGCGTCCGGCGGGGCGGCGAACCGTCGAGGTGGATTCCTCGACGACGTCATGGGATTCGACGCGGAGCACTTCGGAATCCCGCCGGCCGAGGCACGGCAGATGGACCCGCAGCAGCGGATCGCCCTGGAGGTGGCGTGCGCCGCGGTCGAGGACGCGCGGCGTTCCACGGCGAGTCTCGCGGGCACACGCACCGGTGTCTTCATGGGCGCGATGTGGCAGGAGTACCCGCTGTTCACGCAGGGCGCCGCCGAGGCGATCCACGCCCACTCGGCCATCGGCTGGGACAACTCGGTGATCCCGTCCCGCATCGCCTACGCGCTGGGGCTGCGCGGCCCCGCGATGGGCGTGGCGACCGCGTCGAGCTCCTCCCTGGTCGCGGTGCACCTCGCCGTGCAGAGTCTGCGCTCCGGCGAGTCGGACTTCGCACTCGCCGGCGGCGTCAACCTGATGCTGCATCCGAACACCTCGGTGGCCTTGACGAAACTCGGCACGCAGAGCCCTGCCGGCCTGTGCCGTGCCTTCGACGGCGACGGCGACGGCTACGCCCGGGGCGAGGGCTGCGCGGTGGTCGTGCTGCGCCGGCTGTCCGACGCGCTCGCCGACGGTGACCGCGTCTACGCGCTGGTGCACGGCAGCGCCGTCAACAACGACGGCGCGACGGACGGACTGACCGCCCCCGGCCACGAGGCGCAGACGGAGGTGCTGCGGTCGGCGTGGGAGAACGCCGGCGTCGCGCCGCGCGCGGTGTCGTACGTCGAGGCGCACGGCACGGGCACGCCTCTGGGCGACGTGACGGAGGCGGGCGCGCTCGGCACCGTGTTCGGGCCCGACCGGACCGCGCCGCTGCGCATCGGCTCGGCGAAGACCAACTTCGGCCACCTCGAGCCGGCGGCCGGCGTGCTCGGGCTGGTCAAGGCCGCGCTGGCGGTGCACCACGGCGTCATTCCGCCCAGCCTGCACTTCCGCACACCGAACCCGCGCATCGACTTCCCCGCCGAACGTCTGGAAGTGGTCACCGAGGCAGCCGCGTGGCCGGCCGGGCCGCGGTTCGCGGGGGTGAGCAGCTTCGGATACGGCGGCACCAACGCGCATGTCGCCCTCGGCGAGGCGCCCGAGGGCGCGCCGGTACGGGCCACACCGGATGCGGGCGGTCCGGTCTGCCTGACGGTGTCCGGCACGAGCCCGCACTCGCTCGCGCGTAACGCCGCACGGCTGGCGAGCCACCTCGGGCAGTCGCCCGGGACCAGGCTGTCCGAGGTCGCCCACTCGCTGGCGACGACCCGCACGCAGCACCCCACCCGCGGCGTGGTGATCGCCGGAACGACGGACGAGGCGGTGGCCGGTCTGCGGGCGCTCGCCGCGGACGAGAGCCATGACGCGGTAGTGACGGGCGCGGCTGCCGGTCGTGGCCGCGTCGCGTTCGTCTTCCCCGGCCAGGGCGCCCAGTGGTGGGGGATGGGCCGGTCGCTGTGGGAGCAGAACGACGCGTTCCGCGAGGCCGTGACGGCCTGCGACGAGGCCCTTTCCCCGCACACCGGGTTCTCGGTCGCCGCGGTGGTGCGTGGGCAGGACGGTCTCGCGCCGCCCTTCACGCGCACGGACGTGGTGCAGCCGGCGTTGTTCGCGATGTACGTCGGTCTCGCCGCGATGTGGCGCGCCTGGGGCGTCGAGCCCTCTGCGGTCGTCGGCCACAGTCAGGGTGAGGTGGCCGCGGCGGTCGTCAGCGGGGCGCTGAGCCTGGCGGACGGCGCTCGCATTGTGGCGTTGCGTGCCCGGGCCGTGCACGATCATGCGCCGGACGGGGCGATGGGACTCGTGGAGCGCCCGGTGGGCGAGGTCATCGAGGAGCTGGCGGCCTACGGCGACGCGCTGTCCGTCGCGGTGGTGAACACCGCGCGATCGACCGTCGTGGCCGGAGACGCCGAGGCGGTGGACCGCTTCCTCGCGCAGATGGAGGCCACCGGCGCGTACTGCCAGCGCGTGGACGTGGACTACGCATCGCACAGCCCGCACATGGATTCGCTGCTGCCCGCGCTGCGCGAGCAGCTCACCGGCCTTGCCCCCGCGGACGCGGGGATCGCCTTCTACTCGAGCGTGACGGGGGAGCGGGTGACCGGGCCGGAGCTCGACGCGGACTACTGGTGCCGCAACCTGCGCCGGCCGGTGCGCTTCGACCGCGCGCTGGAACGCCTGCGAGCGGACGGGTTCGGGATCTTCGTCGAGGTGAGTCCGCATCCGGTGCTCGGGATAGCCCTGGCGCAGGGAACCGAAGCCGACGGGACGGCCGTCGTGGTGGGCAGCCTGCGCCGCGGTCACGGCGGGATCGAACAGGCGCTGCGGGCGCTGGCGGAGCTGCACGTCCAAGGGGTCCCGATCCCGTGGAAGCGGGTGTTCCCGACCTCGGACACGCGAAGGGCGGACCTTCCGACGTACGCGTTCGAACACCGCAGGTACTGGCTGGACGAACACGACGACGCGATCCCGGTCGTCGACGGTGCTTCGTGGCGCGAGGACGTGCGGGCACTGCCGGAACCCGAGCGTCTGGGATCGATGGTCGCACTCGTCACGGAGGAGGCCGCGGCCTTGCTCGGCCGGCCCGTGGAAGGCGTGCGCCCCGACACGACGCTGCGCGATCAGGGGCTTGACTCCCTCATGGTGGTCGAGCTGCGAAACCGCCTCAGTGCACGGACACGGGTCGCGCTGCCCATGGTCCTCGCCTTCGACTACCCCACGCCGCGAGCGATCGCGACGCTGCTGCTGACGCACGCGGATGCGCCGTACGAGGCCCCGGAAGTCTCGACCGCCGTCGCCGCGGTGCCCGTGCGGCCCGACGATGACGACCCCGTCGTGATCGTGTCCATGGCCTGCCGGCTTCCGGAGGGAGTCGACACGCCCGAAGCGTTCTGGGAACTGCTCGTCGACGGCCGCGAAGCCTCCTCCCCGTTCCCACAGCGCTGGGACGGGTGGGATCTCAGCACGATCGAGGAGGCGGAGCGCGCCGCCACCGGCAGGCGCTTCGAGCGCAAGGGCGGCTTCGTACGCGACGTCGAGGACTTCGACGCGGCGTTCTTCGGGCTCAGCCCGCGTGAGGCGCTGTCCCTGGACCCGCAGCAGCGGCTCGTTCTGGAAGTCGTGTGGGAGGCACTCGAACGGGCCGGTCTGCCCGCTGCGTCCATCGAGGGCAGCAACACGGGCGTCTACCTGGGGGCGATGAGTTCGGACTACGACGTCGCTCAGCGCTGGGACGTCGGGAGCAGTGACGGCTACAAGATCACCGGCAACGGGTCGAGCCTGATCTCCGGGCGTGTGGCCTATACCCTCGGCCTGTCCGGGCCCGCGCTCACCATCGACACCGCGTGCAGCTCGTCGCTCGTGGCCCTGCGCCTGGCGTGCGAGGCGCTGCGCAGCGGCGAGTGCGACCTGGCGCTCGCCGGCGGAGTGACCGTGATGAGCACCCCGCAGATCTTCGTCGAGTTCAGCCGCCTCAACGGGCTCGCGGCCGACGGCCGCTGCAAGAGCTTCGCCGACGACGCCGACGGGACGAGCTGGGCGGAAGGCTGCGGCGTCCTGGTGCTCAAGCGGCTCTCGGACGCGAGGCGCGACGGTGACCGTGTGCTGGCCGTCGTGCGGGGCACCGCCATGAACCAGGACGGCCGCAGCCAGGGTCTCACCGCGCCGAACGGCCTCGCGCAGCAGCGCGTGCTGCGCAGCGCCCTGGCCGACGGGGGACTGGCCCCGGCCGACATCGACGCCGTCGAAGCGCACGCCACGGGCACGGTGCTCGGCGATCCCATCGAGGCCGGCGCCCTTGCCGCAGTGTTCTCGGGCCGCGTGCGGCCCCTGCACCTGGGATCGGCCAAGTCCAACATCGGCCACGCTCAGGCGGCCTCCGGCGTCATCGGCGTCATCAAGATGGTGATGGCGCTTCAGCA
This sequence comes from Streptomyces sp. NBC_01460, assembly GCF_036227405.1. Taxonomy (NCBI): domain Bacteria; kingdom Bacillati; phylum Actinomycetota; class Actinomycetes; order Kitasatosporales; family Streptomycetaceae; genus Streptomyces; species Streptomyces sp. NBC_01460. The sequence goes on along the minus strand of NZ_CP109473.1, from coordinate 1,027,371 downwards.
CGAGTTGCTGCCCCGCACGCTCCACGCGGAGAGGCCGAACACCCGGATCGACTGGACCGGCGGCGAACTGGAGCTCCTGCGGCAGCCGAGGAAGTGGCCGCGGACCCGACGGGTGCGTCGCGCCGGCATCAGCTCCTTCGGTATCAGTGGCACGAACACGCACATCATCATCGAAGAAGCACCGGAGACCGTCGTCGCGGACCGGCCCGGCGACGATCTCGTCCACCCGTTGGTGATCTCAGGCACCGACACGGCCGCTCTGCGTGCGCAGGCCCAGCACTGGGCCGAGTGGCTCGACGCGCGGCCCGCCACGTCGGTGCGGGACATCGCGTACACCTCCGCTGTCGGCCGTACGCACTTCGACGCGCGCGCCGTGGTCTTCGCGGGCAACGCCATGGATGCTGCCGAAGCCCTGCGTGCGGTCGAGCCCGGCTCCGGTACGGCGCTGGGGGAGATCGCCTTCGTGTTCGGCGGTCAGGACGCGCAGCCCCCAGGGACGAACAGGCAACTGCTGGAGCAGAGCGCGGTGTTCCGCGACACCGTGGCGGAGTGCGACGCGGCGCTCTCGCCGTTGACCGGCTGGTCCGTGCTGAAGGTGATGCGTGGCGAGGAGGACGTGAACAGTCAGGATGTGCTGCCGTGCACGCTGTTCGCGGCACACCTCGGACGTGCGGCGCTGTGGCGCAGCTGGGGCGTCGAGCCGGCGGCGCTGGTGGGCGACGCGCACGGCGAGGTCGCCGCCGCCGTGGTGAGCGGGGCGTTGAGCCTGGAGGACGGCGCCCGCGTCATCGCCCTTCGAGCTCGCGCGCTCTCGGGGGACGCGGCCGGCGGTGCGATGTCGGGGATCGTCCCTGCCCGGACCTCCATCCCTTTCCATTCGCGCCTGACGGGTGAGGTCGTGCCGGGCCCGGAGCTCAGCGGCGCCTACTGGTTCCGCGACCTGCCGGAGCCGGAGCCCATGGGGCTCGACCACGCGCTGGAGCGGCTGCGCGCCGAGGGCTTCGGAACGTTCGTCGAGGTCGGCCCGCCCTCCGAAGGTGCCTCGGGCGGCCTGGACCAGCTCTGGCGAGCGGCCGCCACGTTGTTCGAGCGTGGCTTCTCCCTGGACTGGGAGCGAGTGCTCGGGTCCCGTGGCGCCGCCAAGGTCGACGCCCCGACGTACGCGTTCCAACGCCAACGCTTCTGGCTGGGCGAGCCTCCGGCCGGGCCCGTCGCGGTGACGGCAGGTCAGCCCCGCGACGCGCACCCGTGGTTCGACGCGATCACGACGCTCGCCGGCAGCGGCGGTTACCTGTTCACCGGCCGGCTGTCGCTCGACGCGTGCCCGTGGCTGGCCGATCACGTCGTCGGCGGGCAGGTCTACGTGCCGGGCGCGGGCTTGACCGACGCCGCGCTGTTCGCCGCCCGGACCGCAAGTGCCGACACCGTGGCAGACCTGACGCTGCTGGAGCCGGTCGTCCTCCTTCCGGGCCGCGCGCTGCGGATCCAGGCCACCGTCGGCGATCCGGACGCGCACGGACGACGCCCCTTCGCGTTCCACAGCCAGCCCGAGGACACGGATGAGCCGCTGGCCTGGCAGCAGCACGTGACCGGGGAGTGCGTGACCCGCGCGGGCGTCGGTGCCACGACGCCGCCGGACATCGGCGACTGGCCGGTGCCCGATGCCCGGGCCCTCGACATCGAAGCCTTCTACGGACGCGCCCTCGCGAACGGGCTCGACTACGGCCCGGCCTTCCGAGGACTGCGCGAACTCGCCTGCCGCGACGGCGTCCACTACGCGCGGGTATCCCTTCCGGACACGCTGGATCCGGCCGACCACGGCCTGCATCCGGCACTGTTGGACGCGGCACTGCAGGTCGTCGTCGCCGGTCTGATGGAGGCGGGTGCGGCTCCCGGGCCGCTCGTCCCGTTCATCTGGTCGGACGTCGAGCTGTACCGTGCCGCAGGCAGAGAACTGACCGTGCGGGTGTCGTTCGAATCCGGCGGAGACGAGGGCCTCGCACCGGCCACCGTATGGCTGGCGGACCCGGCAGGGCAGTTGGTGGCCCGGATCGGCAGGCTCAAGTTCCAGCGCGGCAGACGTCGCGGACACCCGGCCGCCGAGCATCTCTACCGCGTCGGCTTCGAACGCGTACACCCCGTGGCCGGAACCCCCGACCCCGCGGGCACCCTCGTGGTCGGCGACGCCGAGTTGGGCGCGGGGCTCGGCGCCGACCTCGTACCCGACCTGGACGCCCTCGTGAAGCGGCTCGATGTCCGGGCGGACACGCCTCGGCGACTGCTGTTCGCTCTGCCTGACTGCGCGTCCGCCCAGTGGTACGACGCGGAACGCAGCGCCGCCGAAGCGCTGCGGACGCTTCAGGTGTGCCTGGGCGATGCCCGGCTTCAAGGCGCGGAACTCATCTGGATCACCCGAGACGCAGTGTCATCGAGCCCTGACGATCAGGTAGGGAACTGGGCCCAGGCCGCGGTGTGGGGCATGGTGCGCACGGCCCGCACGGAACAACCCGAGCGCGTCCTGCGCCTGATCGACCTCGACCCCGGTACGCCGGACTTCCGGCTCCTGGCGCGCGTGATCGAGACCGGCGGCGAACCGGAGTGCGTGCTGCGCGGCGAGACCGCCCACGTGCCACGAGCAAGGCCGACCATCGGTGAGGCCGACGCGCTCGTCCTGCCGGACGAAGGAAGCTGGCACGTGCGTCAGCGGGAAGACGATCAGCTGGACGTCGTCGCCGCCCCGCACGACGAGGGCGCGCCGGAGCCGGTCGGGCCGCGGGACGTCCGCGTCACGGTGCGCGCCGCCGGGATGAGCCCGAGGCACGCACCACAGGTACTGGAGTTCGCAGGGATCGTCATGGAGGTCGGCAGGGACGTCACCTCCCTGCACGCGGGTGACCGGGTCATGGGCAGCGCGGCAGGCCCTCTGGGCAATCGGATCAGCGGGGACGGTGCCACCCTCAGGCCGCTGCCCGCGCACCTCACCTTCGCGCAGGCGGCCGCTGATCCGTCCGCCCCCGATTCGAGGCAGGACGAGGTGTCGTTCACTGCCTTCGACGTACGCGACGCGCCGTGTGCCCTGCGCCAGGCGCGGAAGAAGGCCGCGCACAAGACCGTGCTGACCGTGCCACGCGCCCTCGACCCGGACGGCACGGTGCTGATCACCGGCGGTCTCGGCGAGCTCGGCAGCGCGCTCGCCACGCACCTGGTCCGCACGCACGGAGTGCGGCGGCTCGTGCTTCTGTCGCGGCGCGGTGGCAACGTCCCCGAAGCCGGCTCGTTCGTGCGGGAGCTCGAAGCCGCGGGCGCCGAGCGAGTGGATCTGGTCGCGGGCGACGTCGCGGAGCGGGCCGCGGTGGCCGCGGCACTGGAAGGGATCGACCCGCGCCATCCCCTCACCGCCGTGTTCCACCTCGCCGGCGTGCTCGACGACGGCCTGGTGCAGGGCTTCACCGCGGAGCGGCTGCACCGGGTGATGGCACCCAAGGTCCGGGGCGCGCGCCTGCTGGACGAGCTGACCGAGCAGCTGGACCTGGCTGCGTTCGTGCTCTTCTCCTCGGCGGCCGGAACGCTGGGCACCGCAGGACAAGGCGGGTACGCCGCGGCGAACGCGACACTCGACGCCCTGGCGGCGAACCGGCGCAAGCGGGGTCTGGCCGGACTCAGCCTTGCCTTCGGGCTCTGGGAACAGGCCGGAGTGGGCATGACCGCCCACCTCGGCAAGGGCGAGCTGGGACGCCTGCGGCGTCAGGGGATCGGTGCCCTGACCTTGGCTGAGGGCCTGCATGCTCTGGACGTCGCACTTTCGCGGCCCGAGGCCCAGCTGATGCCCGTGCACCTTGAACTGGCATCGCTGCGACACGCGCTCGGCGACACGGAAGCGCCTCCCTTGCTGCGCGACATGCTGCCGCGCACCACTGAAGGGCGCCGAGCCGAGGTTTCCGAGAACGCGCAGTCGCTCGATACGCGGATGGCCGGCGCCTCCGAAGCCGAACGGGCGGATCTGCTGCTGGACCTCGTCCGCAGCGAGGCCGCCGACGTGCTCGGCCTGCCCGGACCCGACAGCGTGCCGGCCGACAGAGCACTGCGTTCCCTCGGGATCGACTCGCTCACCATGGTCCAGTTGCGCAAGCGCCTCGCCAAGCGGCTGAACACCACGCTGCCCGCCACCTTGGTGTTCGACTACCCGACCGCCGAGGCCATCGCCGGGCTCCTGCTCCACCAGGCCACCACCCTGAGAGGGAACGAGAAGTGAAGACAGAGGCCCTGTTCATCGCGGGTACGGCGACCTACCTCCCCCCGGCGACCAAGGTCGAACAAGCCGTCGCCGACGGCCGGTTCGACGCCCAGGACGCCGAGGACACGCAGCTCGAGTCGGTCTGCGAGGCCACGGACGAAGCTCCGCCCGAGATGGCGGTGGCCGCTGCCAGGGACGCCCTAAAAAGGTCGGGTCACCGGGCCGAGGACATCGCGCTGCTTCTGCACGCCTGCGTGTACTTCCAAGGCCTCGAGCTCTACCCGACGGCTTCCTACATCCACCGCGAAGTACTCGGGGACCACTCGGCGCTCGCCTTCGAGGTCAAGAACGCTTCCAACGGCTGCATGACCGCGTTGGACATCGCGGCGCGCTCCCTCGCGGCCACCGACGACGTGGCGGCGCTGGTGACCACCGCCGACAAGGTCGGTCCGCCGGCGATCGACCGCTGGAACAGCGACATCGGCATCGTCCCCGGCGACGGCGCGTCGGCGATGGTGCTCAGCAAGAGGTCCGGGTTCGCACAGGTGCTGAGCACCTCCACGGTGTCGGATCCCACCCTTGAGCGCCTGCATCGCGGCGACGCGCCCTTCACCCCGCACCACGACCCCACGCTCCCCATCGATCTGCGTCTGCGTAAACTGCAGTACCTGGGAGACGTGGAGCTCGACGAGTTCACCCGCCGATTCCGGGCCGGCCTCAGCGACTGCGTCGATCGAGCCCTGCACGACGCGGACATTCGTCTGGGCGACGTCGCCCGGTTCGTCGTTCCGCACTTCGGGCGCATCGTGCTGCAGCGCGAGGTCCTCGCCGCACTCGACATCGACCTCGATCTCACGACCTGGTCCTGGGGCCGCACCGTCGGCCACCTCGGCGCGGGCGACCAGATCGCCGGACTCGACCACCTCGTGAAGGAGCGTGCCGTGGACGTCGGCGACCTCTGCATGCTGCTCGGCGTCGGCGCCGGCTTCACCTGGACGTGCGCCGTGGTCCGGATCATGGAGCTTCCCGAGTGGCCGACGCGGCCCGCCGGATTCGACCTCGGGGGCGGGCGGATCTGATGCGCTGCTACGTGTTCCCGGGACAGGGCACCCAGAAGAAGGGGATGGGACGGAGCCTGTTCGGAAGGTTCCCCGACCTCCGAGGCCGCGCCGACCGGGCGCTCGGATACTCGGTCGAAGAGCTCTGTCTGGAGAACCCGGAACGACGGCTGTCCGACACCGCGTACGCGCAACCCGCGATCTACGTCGTCAACGCGCTGCACTGGTCAGCGGCGCAGGAGGACCTGCCACCCGCGGACTACTTCGCGGGCCACAGCCTCGGCGAGTACAGCGCACTGTTCGCGGCCGGCGCCTTCGACTTCGAAACAGGCCTGACGCTGGTGCAACGCCGTGCGGAGTTGATGAGCCAGGTCAGCGGCGGTGCGATGGCCGCAGTCGTCGGTGTCTCCGAGCAGATCGTCGAGGAGACCCTGGCGCAGCACGATGCCACCGGAGTCGTCATCGCCAACTACAACGCGCCCGAGCAGTTCGTGCTCTCCGGCAGCCGCGAGGAACTGGCGCGGATCAAGGTGGTCTTCGAGAAGGTGGAGGGTGTCCGAGGCTTCATCCCGGTCCGGGTCAGCGGACCCTTCCACGCGCCGGCGATGGCCCCGGCCGCCGCGCGCTTCCGCTCCCTGCTGGCCGCGGTCGACGTGGGTGAACTGCGGACACCGGTCATCTCCAACGTGACCGGCCGGCCGTTCGGCCCCGATGCGCAGGAAGTCCGCGAACTGCTCGCCGAACAGATCGCCAAGCCCGTCCGCTGGACCGACTGCATCCGGTATCTGCGGGACGCGGGCGTGTCGGAATTCACGGAACTGGGCGAATCGAAGGTGCTCACCTCGCTCATCGACCGGATCACCACCGCGCAGGAGCCCGCGCCCGACCCACGCCGAGACCTGATCGAGCGCATCAAGCGCGAGATCCTCCAGCCGGAGATCGGCGACGAGGCGCTGGGCTTCGACGAGGACGCGTCGTTCCGGCAGCTCGGCCTGAACTCCATCATCTACGTGCGCCTGGCCCGCCGGGCCGCAACGGTCCTCGGCGTTCCGATCAAGCCGGACGTCATCTTCCAGCACCGTTCCTGCGCCGCCCTGGCGGACCACCTCCTGACCCGCGACGACGTCGCCCCAGCCGCAGCACCCGAGGCCCCACCCGCGCCTCTGCGCGAATACCAGGACGAACGGGTTACGGCCCTGCTGCGCGACTGTGCGAACGGAACCCTCAGCGTGGACCGGACCATCGAGGCGATCCGCGCCCTCGCGTGACGAGCGCCGCATGCAACAGAACTTCGTCTTGATCTGACGGCTCCGGGGACGAACAGTGCCCCGATGGCTTCCCTCCGGGTGGACAGGTGATGAGCAACCTGATGCGCGGCGGCGACTTCACCATGGCCGGGCGCGTGATTCCTTCGGATCCACCACTTCGCTCCGCCTTGACTTCACGTGCTGCGACAACAGGGAGCCGATTGACTCGCAGGCGAGTCGTTTCCGGAACGGCGCCAGCTGTTATGACCACCGTTCGAACTCGGCGTCGAGGCGCGTGTCGACGCGCACCCAGACTTCACCGTCGGCGGCCTCAGCCGGGGCGTCGACTCGTTCGAGACCGAGGAATTCGATCAACCGGAGCAGTTCGGCTCGTTCAGCCCGGTCATCGTCGGCATCGTGCGAATCGAAGAAGACGAAATACTGGTTGCTCGGGTCTACGATTCCAGAATTCGCCCAGATCCGGGCGACTTCTTCGATTGCCGCGGATTCGGTCGTGATCGTGGCGGCGCGGGCGACACCGCGAGTCTCCGGTGGCGCATCGAGGTCGGCCAAGTCCGGGAACCACTGGCCGAAGTGGTCGAGGCCGGCATATCCGTTCTCGAAGAACAGCATCGCGCTCGGCGTGTAGCGATTGGCCCTGTCGACCGCGAGGTATTCGGACCGGCGTCGGTCCGCCGCCTCGATCCGGGCGATCACACCTTGACCGGGCATGAGCACCAGTTTCTGGCCTGCCGGCACATCTTCGATGGTGTAGGTGTCGGAATCCCGCTCCCGGAAGAACGCGGAGAACGCTACGTACGCTTCCTGAGGGTCACCCACGGAGACCTGCTGGTCGTTTCCGTCACCTACAGCGAAGACGAACTGTTTTGGTCCGGGGTTGTAAGGGCGAGCCATTTGTGTCCTTCGTTCACATGCGATATCCCCAGCAGCGTAGGTGTGCCGGAACAGTCGGTGCGGGCACGTCGGTGAAGACGATCTCGGCGTGGCCGCCGTGGGAGCCGACTCAGCTCGGCGTGAGGGTGCGCCGGTGATGGTCAGCGACGGCCGGTGGACAGGACGACGAGGAACTGGCCGCCGCCCGGCTCGATGCCGGCGGTCACCGGCAGCCCCGGCACCAGGCGGGAGAACCGGTCCACCAGCCAGTCCGCCGCCGCCTGGGCGTCCCGCTCGGTCGGACAACGCCCCACCATCTCGCGGCCCCCCTTGCGCTCCAGCCGCCCGGCGACGGTGATCAGCGGCGCGGGTTCGACCACGTACAGGCTGTCCGGCCAGGCGATGGTCACCTTGACCGCGCCCTTGCGGGTGTTGCATCCGCGGTGCGCGAGCCGCTCGGCGACCTTGGCCTTCCGGTCGGCGGTCCGGCTGTCGACGCTGGGCCCTCGCGGGTCGTTCACCGACTCGTCGGGGTCGACCGCTTCGTCGCACACCCAGCAGCGCCAGCCGTCGCGCTCGGCCACATCATCAAGGAGACTCATCCGAGCAAACTAGCCTGCCCGGCCTCCGTCCCGCGCACCAGGGCTTGGCAAGGTCCCCATGAATGCGGCGGCCGGGCATCTGGCGCCGATCGGGCATGGAGTGCCCCCCCACCAGGGGGTGAGGTGCGCGCCCCGAGACCCGGCAGGAAGACCTTGTTCCCGCTTCGGCTCCGGGGCGCCGGTGGCCGGGCCGCGTGCCGGGGGTGCGAGGGTGTTCCCCGAAGACGGGGGTAGAGGAGTGAGGAGTGCCGAGTGAGGGAGGGACGATGACGAAGGACACATCGCTGCGCGCGGTGGGATGGGCTCAGTCGTTTCCGGTCTCGCAAGGCGTGCGGGCCGGCCGCCGTTGGACGCGTGAGCACCTGGCTTCCCTGGAGTGGACCAGGGAAGCCCCCGACATGGTCGACTCGATCCTGCTCAGTGTCTCCGAACTGGTCACCAACGCACACGTGCACGCGCACAGTGACGCCCAGCTGGTTCTGACCTGGGACAGCCACTGCCTGCATGTGAGTGTCCACGACTCCGACCCCGTGCCCCCGGCCAAGCAGCCCGAGGACCTCACGACGACCGGGGGGCGCGGAATGGCCATCATCGACGCGCTCTCCGACGGCTGGGCCACGCATCCGCAGGCGTCGGGCAAGACCGTCACCGCGTGTTTCGTACCGCCGGGCGCTCCGAAGCCCGGGCACGGCGGGGACATCAGCTGAGTTCTGGGCGGCGGCGAACCACGGCGGGAGGGCGAGGTCCCGTCCCCCTGCGTCGTACGCCTCGCGCCGGTGTACGCCTCGTGCCGGGAGGGGAAGTCCGGCGGCACCGACTGGACCGCTCGCGCAGTCTTCCGCCGGCCGGCCGTCCCACCGCTTGTCTGTCGGTTGGCGGCATGGAGCGCGAGGAGCGCGCCCAGCAGGGCGGTCAGTTCGGTACGGCTCGACAGGTCCGCTTCGCGCCGGTGCACACGGAGTCCCAGGCGTAGGAACGCGCGCCGCCCGGGGAACTCCGCAAGCCCTACCGATGCGTGCGGGCACGGGAAATGATGAGCACCGCACATGAACCAGGTGATCCGCAGTTCCCCGGCTCCAGGCCGGACGGACTGGCGGCGAAAGGAGTTCACGGTGTTGCTTCTCATCTCCCCGGACGGCGTCGAGGAAGCGCTCGCCTGCGCGAAGGCGGCGGAGCACCTCGACATCGTCGACGTCAAAAAGCCCGATGAGGGCTCTCTCGGCGCCAACTTCCCCTGGGTCATCCGGGAGATCCGCGACGCGGTACCGGCGGACAAACCGGTGTCCGCCACGGTGGGCGACGTGCCGTACAAGCCTGGCACCGTGGCGCAGGCCGCGCTCGGCGCGGCCGTCTCCGGAGCCACGTACATCAAGGTGGGCCTGTACGGATGCACGACTCCCGAGCAAGGCGTCGAGGTCATGCGGGCGGTGGTCCGGGCGGTGAAGGATCACCGTCCGGATGCGCTCGTCGTCGCCTCGGGCTACGCCGACGCCCACCGCGTCGGCTGCGTCAATCCGCTCGCCCTGCCCGACATCGCGGTCCGCGCCGGTGCCGACGCGGCCATGCTGGACACCGCGATCAAGGACGGGACGCGGCTGTTCGACCACGTTCCGCCCGATGCCTGTGCCGAGTTCGTCCGCCGCGCCCACGCCTCCGGTCTGCTCGCCGCCCTCGCGGGCAGCGTCAAGCAGGCCGACCTCGCCGCGCTCACCCGTATGGGCACGGACATCGTGGGCGTGCGGGGAGCGGTCTGTTCGGGCGGTGACCGCAATGCCGGAAGGATCCAGCCGCTCCTGGTCGCCGCCTTCCGGGCGGAGATGGACCGGCAGGCCCGGGAGCACGCCGCCGACGTCCCGGCCCTGAACTGACCACCGGGATGCCGACACCGGAAGCCGGCCACGCCCCCGGACACCGTGCCCCACGCCTCGCCGTCATCGATCCGTCCACCGGGGAGAGCTTCGGCGAGACCCCTGACCAGCATCCGGACGAGCTGGACGACGTGATCGAGCGGGCCCGGCAGGCCTGGGCCGGATGGCGCGCCGACCCGGCCGCCCGCACCACCGGGCTGAACGCCGCCGCCGACGCCGTGGAGGCGGCCGGCGACGACCTCGCTCCGTTGCTCACCCGGGAACAGGGCAAGCCCCTGAGCGAGTCGTACGCCGAGGTCGCCCGTACGGCGGCGCGGCTGCGGTACTTCGCCGATCTGGCTCCCCGTACCCGCCGGATCGACGACGGCCGGCCCGTGCACAGCGAGATCCGCTGGCGCCCCCTCGGACCCGTCGCCGCGATCGTGCCGTGGAACTTCCCCCTTCAGCTCGCGTCGGCGAAGTTCGCGCCCGCGCTCGCGGCCGGCAACACCGTGGTCCTCAAACCGTCCCCGTACACCCCCCTTGCCACCCGACTGCTCGGTGCCGTCCTCGCCACAGCCCTGCCCGAGGACGTCCTGACCGTCGTCACCGGCCGGGAACCTCTCGGCGCCCGCCTCGCCTCCCACCCGGGTATCCGTCACGTCACCTTCACCGGCTCGGTTCCGACCGGGCGGGCCGTCGCCGGGGCCGCGGCCGTCTCCCTCGCCCGTGTCACCCTGGAACTGGGTGGCAATGACGCGGCCGTCCTCCTGGACGACGTCGACGTGGACAGGATCGCGGACCGGCTGTTCTGGGCCGCCTTCCGCAACTGCGGGCAGGTCTGCATGGCGGTCAAACGCGTCTACGCGCCGGCCCGGCTCCACGCCGAGGTCGTCGAGGCCCTCGCACACCGCGCGAAGACCGTCGTCGTCGGACCCGGCCTGGACTCGGGCACCCGGCTCGGGCCGGTCAACAACGTCCATCAGCTGGCCCGGGTCGAGCGGGTCACGCAACGCGCCCTGGCGGCCGGTGCCAGGGCGGCGACCGGCGGTCACCGGCTCGACGGACCAGGCTACTTCTACGCTCCCACGATCCTCACTGACGTCCCTCCCGACGACCCGGTGGTGACCGAGGAACAGTTCGGACCGGTCCTGCCGGTGCTGCCGTACCGCAACCTCGACGAAGCCGTCGAAGCGGCCAACGGCACCGGCTTCGGGCTGGGCGGCTCCGTCTGGGGCACCGACCTCGACCGGGCGGCGGCGACAGCCGACCGGCTCGAATGCGGCACGGCCTGGATCAACCACCACGCCGAACTCTCCCTCGCCCAGCCCTTCGCCGGCGTCAAGGACAGCGGGGTCGGCGTCGCGGGGGGACCGTGGGGCCTTTACGGCAACCTCCGTCCGTTCGTCGTGCACCGGCCGCGGGAGGAGGAGAGATGAGGTACCGGCCGCGGGAGGAGGAGAGATGAAGTACCGAGCCGCCGTGCTGCGCTCGTACGAGACCCCGTTCGCGGTGGAGGAGATCGTCCTGAGCACCGGGCCGGCCGCCGGTGAGATCCTCGTAGAGATCGCGGGATGCGGAATGTGCCGGACCGATCTCGCGGTCCGGCGATCAGCCGGCCGCACACCGCTGCCGGCGGTCCTCGGACACGAGGGAGCCGGAGTCGTGGTGGCGTCGGGCGATGGCGCGGACAGCGCGATCGGCGTCGGTGACCACGTCGTGCTGAGCTTCGATTCCTGCGGAGACTGCCGTAACTGCCGCGGAGCGGCCCCCGCCTACTGCGACTCCTTCGCCTCACTCAACCTCTTCGGGGGACGTGAGGAGGGCGCGTCACGGTTCACCGATGCCGTCGGGGGAGCGCTGGGATCCCGGTGGTTCGGCCAGTCCTCCTTCGCCGAATACGCCCTCGTCCCGGCACGTAACGCCGTCCGGGTCGACCCGGACCTGCCGCTCGAACTGCTCGGTCCGCTCGGCTGCGGCGCCCTCACCGGTGCCGGAGCGGTGCTGAACACCTTCCGTGCCGGTCCCGGCGACACCCTCGTCGTACTCGGCGCGGGAGCGGTGGGCCTGGCCGCGGTCATGGCTGCCACAGCCGCCGGCGTACGGACCGTGGCCGTCGACCGGCATCGCGGGCGCCTGGACCTGGCCGAGCGGTTCGGCGCGGTCCCGATGCCCGCCGTGACGGTCGGGCTGGCCGAGCGCATCCGTCGGCACACCGACGGTGGCGCGCAGTACGCCCTCGACACAACGGCCTCCGCCCCGCTCATCAACGACGCGCTCCGCGCTCTGCGCCCGACCGGCACCCTCGGTCTCGTGGCACGCCTCCACACCGCACTGCCACTCGAACCGGGCACGCTCGACGGAGGCCGCAGTATCCGGCACATCTGTGAGGGGGACGCCGTACCCGAACTGCTGATACCCCGGCTGATCGGTCTGTGGCAGGCAGGCCGCTTCCCCTTCGACCAACTGATCCGCACCTATCCGCTGGCCGACATCAACGAGGCCGAACGCGACTGTGACGCCGGACGCGTGATCAAGCCCGTCCTGCTGCCGGAAAGAAGAGACCGATGAGTGAAACGACCACCACCGGAGACTCCCGTCCCACCCCTTCCGTGTCCGGCGCACCCACCGGAGGGGACACGACCACCACCACGACACGGCGGACCGGCGCGGACAGCGTGGACGCAGGCGTGGGGCTGACCGCCCTCCTGGTCGCCGCCGCACGGGCGATCGAGACCCACCGCCACGACAGCCTGGCCCAGGACGTGTACGCGGAACACTTCGTACGCGCGGCCCCCGCCTGCGCGGACTGGCCGGTGAGCATCCAACAGGTCCAGGACGGGGACGACAACCCGTTGTGGGGGAGGTTCGCCCGCTACTTCGGTCTGCGGACCAGAGTCCTCGACGACTTCCTCCACCGGTCGGTCGGTACGGGCGTTCGCCAAGTGGTCCTGCTGGGAGCGGGATTGGACACCCGCGCCTTCCGGCTGGACCTGCCGTCCGACTGCGTCGTCTTCGAGATCGACAGGGCGGGCGTGCTCGCCTTCAAGCAACAGGTGCTCACGGAGCTGTCGGCCGCCCCGAAGGCGAAGCGGGTCGCGGTACCGGTCGACCTGCGCGGCGACTGGGTCACCGCGCTGACCTCTGCCGGCTTCGACCCTGCCGCCCCGAGCGTCTGGCTGGCCGAGGGACTGCTCTTCTACCTGCCGGGCCCCGCTGAGACCTACCTCATCGACACGGTGGACCGGCTCACCACCGGGGGCAGCGCCCTGGCCTTCGAGGCCAAACTGGAGAAGGACCTGCTGGCGTACCGCGACAGCCCGATCTACAGGGCGACGCGGGAACAGATCGGTATCGATCTGCTCGACCTCTTCGACAGGGGGCCGCGCCCCGACTCCGCGGGTGCCCTGGCGGCCAAGGGCTGGTCCACCTCGATGCACACGCCTTTCGACTTCACCCGTCTGCACGGACGTGGTCCTCTCCCTGCGCCGAACGACGCGCTGGAGGGGAACCGGTGGGTCTTCGCGAACAAGCCCCGACCCTGACCTCGGTCCACGACGACATCGCTGAGGTCCTGGTACCGCCGTGACCTCACGCCGTCCGCACGGCCCCCGGCACCGCGGTGCTCCCACAGGGGACCGAACGCCCGCGCGTGGGTGCGAGCCGGGTGGGGGGTGGCGCCAGGCGGCGTCCCCGTGACGGCCCGCGGCCGCCACGGGGACGCTCATGCCCGGGCTGTGTCAGACGGCCCGGACAGCCACCAGTTGGTCAGCCGGAATCCCGCCCAGGTCCGGGGCGTAGTAGTCCTCGATGCCCCTGGCCCAGGTGGTCACGGTGATGCGGTCCTCGGCGTCCGGGCCGAAGGCGTCGAATAGCGCGTGGATGTTCGCCTCCGCGAAGCCGATCGCCCTCATCAGCGACACGAAGAGCGGGCGCTCGATCAGGCCGTCCCCGTCGGGGTCGCCGAGTACGGCGAGCGCCTCGGCGAACTCCGTGATCGTAGGACCGAAACGCTCGGGGTCGAGCACGAACGGACGGAACTCGTCGACGCTGATCACACCGTCGCCGTTGGCGTCCAGCTCCGTGGCCAGCGTGGTCCAGTAACGGCGGAAGGCGGCCCGGATGGCCTCCCTGGCGCCGTCGTCCGATGCGACCGCCGCCTCCAGAACGCGTGCCGTCATCAGGTCGAAGTCGTCGGAGTCGAGGACCCCGTTGCCGTTGGCGTCGAAGAGGGAGAAGACCAGCTCGGCCCTCTCGGTGGCCTCAGTTCGCACGTTCGTCCCCTGTCTCCTGCGGTCCGTGGATCCCGGACGTGGCTCAATGGGTGCAACTGCCCAACCGCGTATGGCGAGAAGCGTGACGGTGGGGCGGCCTCCGCTACCGGAAGGAGTGAGCTCGCCGACAACCAGTTCGTACGGTCGGGCCCGGCGGACGAGGTCATGACGTCAAGGTCGACCACAGGTGGGGCGCGTTGGCCGTCTTGATGGGTGAGGCACGCCGGATGGCAGGTGGAGCGCCTGCCGGTCGCGCACGGGACACCAGATCACCGACCGCATCGATCGCTGCCGCTGCCGGATTCCCGAACCAGGTCACTGGGGCGAGGTGGCCTGCTGCGGGGAGCGGAGCACGAGCAGGGTGATCTCGCTGGGGGCGAAGACGCGGAAGGGCGGGCCCCAGAAGCCGGTGCCGCGGCTGGTGTAGAGGAGGGTGCGGGCGCCGTGGTGGCTGAGGCCGGCGAGGGCCGGCTGGTCCAGGCGGACCAGGTAGTGGAAGGGCCAGATCTGGCCGCCGTGGGTGTGGCCGGAGAGCTGGAGATCGACGCCCTGGGCTGCCGCGCGGTCGACGAACGTGGGCTGATGGGCGAGGAGGAGGACGGGAAGCTCGGGGTCGGCGCCCTGGAGGGCTCCGTCGAGGTGGGCGCGGTGGCCCGCCAGCCCGGAGGACTCGGCGGTGACGTCGTCGACGCCGGCGACCACGAGGGAGTCACCGCCTCGTTCGAGCAGCAGATGGCGGTTGCGCAGCGGTTCCCAGCCCAGCTCGTCCATCAGGTCGACCCAGCCCTGGGCCTCGCTGTAGTACTCGTGGTTGCCGGTGACGTAGACACGTGCCCGAGTCGCCTGCACGCTGCCCAGCGGGGTGGCCTGGGCGCGGCGTCGTTCGGCTGTTCCGTCCGCGATGTCGCCGGTGTGGCAGACCACGTCGGCTTCCAACGTGTTCACGGTCTCGCAGACCCGTTCCGACCAGCGGGCGCGATCGAGCGGACCGTAGTGGGTGTCGGTGATCAGGACGACCCGGGTGCCGTCCAACCCAGCCCCCAGACGGGGGAGTCGCACGTCGAGCTGCCGCACGCGTGGCACGCGTCGGGCCTCGAAGTTCCCCCAGGCGAGCAGCACGGCGGCTACGCCGAGGACGGCCCAGGTGACGATGCGCGCCCGGCTCTGACCGTCACCGGCACCGGCCACGGTCAGAGCGAGCCGCAGCAGGACACCGAGCAGGACGGACCAGGTGAACAGGACCCAGATGCCGCCCAGCAGCGTGTCACCGACGATCGCCGCCCGGTCCTGCTGGCGGCGGCCGTGGCCGCGCACCATCGCGAGCGGCATGCCGATCAGGCCGAGGGCGAACAGGGCGGTGCCGATCAGCGTGACGGGAAGGGGCCAGTGCTGACCGCCGTGCACGAGCACCCAGCACGGCACGACCCACAGCAGGACGGGGGCGATCAGAGGGATGTAGCGCATCAGGCGCTGCAGCCGGCTCCGTGGCGCCTCTTGGGCTTCACTGCCGGCGGATCGGGTGTCGCTCGTCTCGGTCACGCTTCCCCTCCTGCGGTTCTGTCCGGCGGATGCGGGATCCGCCGCCGATGCCCGATTCTGCTCCGGCCGCAGCTGCCGGACCACCAGAGCTCGTGGTTGGCCGTTGCAGCCCCAGCAGTCCTGACCGGCCGACGCGGGAGAGCAGGCTCTGCGTACCGAACTCCTCCGCCGGCACCCCCGGCAGCGTAGCCTCCTGGACTCGGTCCGCGTCGGCCACGGCCCTGGGCGGCACCGGTCGGGGCGGGGTCAGGCGGGGGTGGGCACCCCCGTCAGGTCGGAAGACGCTCAGTGTTCGCAGAGGGAGAATTCCCGTTCGTAGAGCTGCTCGTTGTGCTCGTCGACGAAGAACTTGCGCTCCTGCATGAGCTGTTCGCGAAAGTCCCTGGCCTGTTCAAGCGTCATGGTCGTGGTCTCGGACCATGGTTGTTGCGGAGGGACATCGGACGTCGAGACGATTCCTTCCGAAGGGTCGACCAGGAAGAACGCGAGAATTTTGCGATATCCGGGGCGGGTGGCGTCCGCGAGGCGGAATGAGCCGACTCGGTGCTGCAGGACGTTCGGGAACGCCAGGCAGCGGCCGGCCGGGGTCGTCGCCGATCCCAGTGGCTGGTTCAGTGCGTCCTCGTCCTCCAGGCCGTAGACCTCACGCAGTCCGTTGTCGTCGTTCTGTTCGTAGCGGGGGTCGTCGAGCGCCGCCCGGAAACCCAGCCGGCTTTCGGTGATGTTCTCGCTGTCCCAGTAATAGATCCCGGTCGAGACGATCCGCTCGTTCATCATCCCCTCGACATGCCAGGAACCGCCCGCGTACTCGGACTTGTCCGGGGTGAGGTGAATGGTGGCGAGCTTGACGATGACCTGGAGGCGGCGTCCACGCAGGTCGACCCGGGCAGATGAGTCGGGCAACTCGGGCGGGGCGAAGGCGGGGGCGTCAGGGATGACCGGTCGGCGGTTTTCCCACCAGTCGTCCTGGGCCTGCTCCCACGCGCCGAGGGCTTCCGCGTATGCCTCGTCATCTCCGTAGGACGACTTTTCCGGGTGCTCAGGCTCGGAGTCGTACCACCCGTAAGGATCGGCCTCGATCCGGAGGGGGCGCGGATGGCGCAGATCGGTCAGTACGTTCTCGAAAAGGGGACGCAGGCGTGCGAACAGTTCCGGGAGGACGGAGACCAGTTGATGATGATTCTCCGGGTGGACGTTGTTGACGTAGGAACGGAAGTGGACATCACCGTCGGAACTGATGTCGATGTCCGTGGGAAGCCACTGGAATTTCTCCGAGAACTCGTATGCCGAGTAGCGGTCCGTCGGGTTCCGCCAAGCGTGCTCCGGCGCACCGCTCACCCCTCTCACCAGGCAGAACAGTGAGGGATGGACCAGGTCCATCACCTGGCCGTCAGATCCGGGATGCCAGTCCTGCTCTGCTTCGGGGACCTGTTCCAGAACCCGGGCGGCCTCGCGCAGTCGGCCCCTGAGCGTGTCGTCGACCAGTGTGTCCGATTGCCACACGCCGTCGACGGCCGACACCTCGATGCCGGTCTCACCGTCCCGCAGCGCGGCGTAGTGCGCGAGTTCGGCGAGCACGTAGCGAACCTGCGCTTCCGTGAGTCCTTGGGCCACGGCTTCGTTCGTCCACCTGGCGACGATGTCGGCATCGTTCATCTTGTCGAACCACCCGGACTTCGCCCGGATGTGCGCGCTGCACTGCATCATCTGGAGTTCCCGCAGCGTCCGGGGTGTCGCGAACGATATGGAACGGGAGGTGCGGAAAGGCAGCGGGAAGGCAGGCAGGCCAGTCAATTCTCTTGGTCCTCCGAGTCAGCGTGCGGTGGCCGGAAGGATACGTCAGCGGACCGACGTCACCGCGGCCGTACTCCGGCCATCGACGGGCCCGGAGCCGCAACCTGCACGGATCGCAGTCCGGGCGGGGTCGGAGGCCGCGGATTCAGGCCGCTGAGACGGCAGGACCGTGCGCGCGACCGAACGCGGCCACCGCCAGCCATGTCGAGAACGCCCCCGCTGTGCGGAGCATGACAGCCCCGCATAAGATCGCGACGATCGGCCAGGGGGGTCGGATCTTCAGGGCCTTTGGGGGCGACACCGTGGGTGTCATTGTGGGTGCGATTTTTGCGGTATGTGTCGTTGTGTGCGGATGGTGGGTCGTCCGGACCTACAACCGGCTCGTCCGGCTGCGGAATCAGACGCAGGCTTCGTGGGCGCAGATCGATGTGCAGTTGAAGCGACGCCACGAGCTGATCCCGAATCTCGTCGAGGGGGCGCGCGGCTATGCCGCCCATGAGCGCGGCACCTTCGAAGCGGTCACCGCCGCGCGCGGAGAGGCCATGGGCGGTGGGCTCGGCGCGACGGACCGGGCCGCCGCCGAGGACGCGCTCACCGCGACGCTGGGGAAGCTGTTCGCGCTCGGGGAGAGCTATCCGGAGCTCAAGGCGGATCAGCACTTCAGTACGGTGCAGGTCGAGTTGAGGTCGGCGGAGGACAAGATCGCGTACGCGCGGCAGTTCTACAACAGCGCCGTGCAGAGCTACCACACCGCCCTCGAGAGCTTCCCGGGGAACATCGTGGCGGGACTGGGCGGCGCGCATGAGCGGCGGGAGTACTTCGAGGCTCCCGGAGCGGCGCAGGACGCCGTCCAGGTGAGGTTCGCGTGACGCTCATCGAACAGCTCTACTGGGGTGGCGCCGGCCTGATCGTGCTCTGGCTCGTCGTCTTCGGGCTCGCCCTGGCCGCCACCCGGAACGGCGTGGTCACGCCGGGGCCCGCGACCCAGGAGTTCGGGGACGAACCCGAAACACCGGCCGTGGTCAGCCTGCTCGGCAACCGC
This sequence comes from Streptomyces sp. NBC_01460, assembly GCF_036227405.1. NCBI lineage: Bacteria > Bacillati > Actinomycetota > Actinomycetes > Kitasatosporales > Streptomycetaceae > Streptomyces > Streptomyces sp. NBC_01460. The sequence goes on along the minus strand of NZ_CP109473.1, from coordinate 1,008,840 downwards.
TGGCGTGGTGTGGAGCACGCCGCCGCGGCCACCCTGCTGGACCTCGCGGCCCGCGGACTGGTCGAGCTGCGGCAGCCGGGCGACGACCCGGCCCGCAGTACCGTGCACGTCACCGAGGCCGGCCGGTCGGCACCACTGCTCCTGCCGCATGAGCAGCGGGTGCTGGAGCGCGTCCTCGCGCGCGCGGCGAACGGCGGAGCGCCCATCGGCGCGATCGCCTTCCGCGACGACAAGCGCGCCGCCGCGTGGAACACGGCGCTGCGCCAGGAGATCATCGCCGAGGCCCGGCTGCGCGGCCTGTCCCGGTACCGGTTCGCGCCGTTGCTCGGCAGCGCCCTGCTGATCGGTGCCTTCGTGCCCGGCGCGCTGTTCGCCGTGGCCGCGGTCATGGGAGAGCACGGCGTGCGCGCCGCGGCCGCCGTCGGTGTGGCCCCGGGGGTCGCGCTGGCCTTCCTGCTCGCCAGATCGCTCGGCGAGCGGGCGACGCCGAAGGGCCTCGAACGCGCCGGGCACTGGGCCGGACTACGCGCCTGGCTGACGGCTCACGAGGACTTCGCCCAGCTGCCCCCCGCAGCCGTGACGGTGTGGGACCGCTATCTCTCGTACGGGACCGCGCTCGGCGTCACCAGCCTGACCAGCCGGCTCCTCGGCTTCGACTCCGGAGACCGGCGACGCGTCTGGTCCTCGTACGGAGGGACCTGGCGCCCGGTGAGGATCCGCTATCCACGGCTGCGCCCCGGCTTCGGTGGCTCGACGTACCGGCTGCTGCATCTGGCGACCGCGGCGGCCGTCGTCGCGGTGGGCTTCTGCGCCTTCGCCGTGCTGAGGCAGCCCGACTGGGTGGTCGCGGTCGACGAGGGCTCGCTGCGCAGGCCGGGGGTGGTGCTCAGCGCCGTCTGGGTGGGCGTGGCGCTGCTGGCCCTCGTGGTGGCAGACATGTTCCGCCGGTGGACCCTGTTCGTCGCGTTCCTGGCGATGATGCCCGGGAACTTCGCGCCCGGCAGCCACGGATGGTTCAGGGACACGGCGGTCCACGAGGGCCCTGTGGCCGCCGAGTGGGCGGTGATCACGGTCTTCGGCGCGGTGGCGGTGTACTTCCTGGCACTCGCCTGTCTGGAACGGCGGGAGCCCGACACGGTCACCGGTGAGGTGCTGCGGATGGAGTCGCGCAAGGGCAGGAGGGCGGCGCGGTTCCTGGCCCTGGACGAGGGAGACACGGACGTGACCACCGCCTGGGCGCTGCCCGCGGCGTCGCAGGGCATCGCGACCGGCGCCCAGGTGCGGCTGAGGGTCTCGCGAGGTACGCGCACCATCCGCTCCGCGGAGCTGGTGCGTGCCGCGAGCCCGGAAGGCGACCGGGCGGCGAAGGCCGCCAAGCAGGAAGCGTCCTGAGGGAACGGACGCTCCGGAGCGCCTCCACGACGAGGCGCTCCGGACGCGTGCCGGCACGGGCGTGCCCGTACCGCCGCGGCCGTATCGGCACCGGCTCGGGCGTACCCGTACCGCGCGCCTCCTCATCCGGCGGCCGTGGGCACCACCTCACCCGAGAGCGGCAGGCCCAGCCCCGCCACCGAACGGGAGACGAGGCGCGCCATCTCGACGGCGCCCCGCTCCTGGAAGTGGGTGTTGTCCTGGACGCCGTCGGGGAAGTTCGGGTACTGCCCGGCGCTCAGCCACAGAAAGATCGCCTTGGACGCCTCCACCCCCAGCCCGTCGAGGTAGGCCCGGCTGGCCGCCGCGAGGTCGACGAGTGCCGCACCCTCCTCCTGCGCCACGGCTTTCGCAGCGTCCACGTAGGCGGGGAAGGAGACGTTGAACTTCCCGGTGGAGGCGTTGAAGGAGCGCCGCGACACGGGCGTCACCACGACCGGTGTCGCGCCCAGGGCCCGGGTCGCGCGGATGTAGTCGTTGCGCAGGTACTCCTTGTAGTCGGCGGGCGGTGTGTACCGCTCGGCATTGCCCACGGTCGCGTCGTTGTGTCCGAACTGCACGAAGAGGTAGTCACCGGGCTTGATCACGTCGTGGATCGCGGCCAGACGTCCCTGCTCGATGAACGACCGCGAACTGCGCCCGCCGATGGCGCGGTTGGTGACCGTGACGTTCGAGGTGAAGTACGAGGACAGCTTCTGCCCCCATCCGGCCTGCGGGTAGTAGCCCGAGCTGTACGTCTGCGCGGTGGAGTCACTCGCGATGTACACGGTGCCGGTCGCCGCCGCACCCCTTCCTCCGGGGGCGGCGGATGCGGAAGGGGCGGCGGCGGATGCGGAACGGGGAACGCCCAGGGCGCCCGCGACTCCGGCACCCAACGCGCCGGCGGCGCCGAGGAGGAAGCGTCTGCGGCTGCCACCGGCCATGGCTGTAGGGCTCATCCGACCTTCTCTGCAGAGTCGTTGGAGAATCGTCGGAGTCCAGTGGCAGCCGGGACGGAAAAGGTTGCCGTGACCGGGCGACGGGGCGCACGACGTGGAGCACGGGTGCGGCCGCGCCCTACGACGCCGACGCCCCCTGCGCCCGATGCCGGTCGTGCTCGGCCTGCTGGACGGACGCAGGCGCAGGAGACCACCGTGCAGTGTCTACGCACCGAGTGGAGCGGGCCCCTCGGTGCCGTGCCAGTCCAGTATGACGACGGTGGCGTCGTCCTTGAGGTTGCCGCGGCAGGCTTCCAGCACCGCCGTGGTCAGGGCGCGTACGGCCTCCCTGGGGTGCGAGGCGCGGGTCTCGCCCACGAGAGCGGCCAGGTCGACGGCCGAGGCACCGCGTTCCTGCATGCCGTCGGTGAGCAGGACCAGACGGTCGCCCGGGTTCAACTGCAGCTCCTGGAGCCGGTAGGAGGTGGGTGCGGCGACGCCGAACGGCAGGTTGACGGCGAGCTGGACCTCCTCGGCCTCCGTGGCACCCTCCCGCAGGCGCAGAGGCCAGGGGTGCCCCGCGTTGACCAGTTCGCACATGCCCGTGTCCAGACGGATGCACAGCAACTGTCCGGTGACCAGCCCACGGCTGTGGCTCAGCAGGGCCTCGTGGGCGCGGTCGGCCTGGCGCAGGGCGTCGCAGCCCGTGCGTCGGGCGCCACGCAACGCGGCCGTGACCAACGTGGCCAGCAGGGCGGACTCGGTGTCGTGGCCCATGGCATCGGTGATGGACAGGTGCAGCGTGTTCCGATCGAGGGTGTAGTCGTAGGTGTCCCCGCCGATGTCGTCCGCCGGGATCAGGCCGGCGGCGAGGGTGAACTGGGGAGCCTCGCAGCAGGACGACGAGGGGAGCAGCTGGTGCTGGACCTCGGCGGCCAGGCTGGTCCGCGTGGTGCGCCGGCCTGCGTGGTACAGGTCGGTGAAGCGGCGGTCCGTCACGATGATGTAGGCCAGTGCGTGCGCCGCGTCCTTGATCTGCCCGAGGACGGTGTCGTCGGCGTACTGCAGGGTCACCTCCAGCACACCGATGCAGTCGCCGCGATTGCTCACCGGTGAGATCACGCGGCTGCCGCCCTGACCGTCCGGCTCCACGTACTGGCGCTGGCTGCGGAGCACCGTGTCGTAGACGCTGCCCTGCAAGGCGATCTGCTCCGCGGGGTCGGCCACGTCACCCTCGACGGGTGCGGTCAGGCGCAGCAGTCGCTCTCCCATGAGGTCGACGAACAGGAACGACACACTCTCCGCTCCGAAGCGCTTGCGCAGGTCGTGCGCGATCACGCCGACGGACTCCCCGGGCGGCGCGGACTCCGCGGCGGCCAGAAGCTCGCCGAGTTCCAGATCTCTGCCATCCATGGCAACCTCCCATCATCTGTCGCCACTTATTCCCCGGGTTTCGCCGACCTCACCCGGAACGTCCTTCCTGCCCGGCGATTCGTCGAGGGCAGACACGCGAAAGCGCACGTCAAGGCGCACATCACACCGTCGAGCCGCATCGTGGATTATGACCGCGTCCAGTGGGCAGGAAATACGGGGGAGGAGCGTCCTGCGGTCGCTCGCACCACGTTGATCCGGACATGGCGCTCATCCTGACGCGACTCGCCGCGCGGCGTGTCCGTGCCGCCTGCCCGGTCGGCGACGGCGGGCGTGCCGAGCCGTTCTGCGCATGGCTGGGGCCCCGCCGCGTCGAGGCGGCAGAGTGGGCCCATGCCCCCTTACGAGACGATGCCCTTCCACCTCGGGACCGAGCGGCTGGTACTGCGGCCGTGGGACGAGTCGGATGCCGCCGAGTTCCGCGCACTCCTCTCCGAACGCGGCAAGGAGACGCCCACGGTCGACCGCACCCGCACGGCCATCGCGAAGCTGCTCACCGAGACGGAGACGACGCGGTTCGCCCTCCTGCCCATCCAGCGGCGTGACGAAGGCGACTTCATCGGCTACTGCGGGTTGATCATCGGCCGTTCCACCGTGGAGGAGCCGGAGATCGCGTACGAGCTGTTCCGCCGCGTGCACGGGTGCGGATACGCCACCGAGGCGGCGAGGGCGGTGCTCGACGCCGCTGCCGCGACAGGGCGGAAGAGGCTATGGGCGACCGTCGGCACGTGGAACACCCCGTCTCTCCGAGTCCTCGAGAAGCTCGGGTTCGAGCGGGATCACGTCTCCACGGAGGAGAACGGCGAAGTGGCATGGCTCACACGCTCGTTGCCGTGACGCAGGGGCCGCACGGCGCCCTCACCGGTTCAGCCGTTCTCACCGGCGTCGCCGCGACCGAGCCCCTGCCGAGCGCGGTCGGCAGGCCGTCCCGCGTCCCCCGTTCGTCACCCGCTTCGCTCCGCCGCACTGCCCTGCGGCTAGTTTGTGTGCAGGACAGGTACGCGGGCCCGTGGTGAGAGTGGTGCACGGGGGACGGGAGGGCGGGAAGAGTGTCGCTGCGCGGAGGTGACCCGGCCGAGATCGGCGGCTATCCGCTCGAGGCGCGGCTCGGATCGGGCGGCATGGGCACGGTCTTCCTGGCCCGTACGAGCTCGGGGCGGCCTGTCGCGATCAAGCTGATCCACCAGCAGTTCGCGGGGGACGACGAATTCCGCATCCGTTTCCGGCAGGAGGTGGCGGCGGCGAGGCGGGTGAGCGGCGCGTTCACCGCCGCCGTGGTCGACGCCGCACCCGAGGCCGAACAGCCGTGGATGGCGACGACCTACATCGAGGGGCAGACGCTCGCCCAGCGCATCGCCGCGAAGGGGCCGCTGGACGGAGCGGAGCTCAGAAGGCTCGCCATCGGGCTGGCGGAGGCCCTGCGTGACATCCACCGGGTAGGGGTCGTCCACCGTGACCTCAAGCCGTCGAACGTCGTGCTCTCTCCCGAGGGGCCGCGCGTCATCGACTTCGGCATCTCGCGCGCCGTCGACCAGCAGACGCTGACGATGACCGGACGGGTCATCGGTACGCCGCCCTTCATGTCGCCGGAGCAGCTGCAGGCGCCGCGTGGTGTGGGGCCGCGGTCCGACGTGTTCTCGCTGGGGACGCTGCTGGTGTACTCGGCCACGGGCCGCGGGCCCTTCGACGCGGACAGTCCGTACATGACGGCGTATCAGGTGGTGCACGAGGAGCCGTCGCTGGGCGCCGTACCGGCGGCGTTGCGCGCGGTCGTCGAGTCGTGTCTGGACAAGGACCCCGAGGGGCGCCCCTCGGCGGACGAACTCCTGGTGCTGCTGCGGGACCTGCCGACCGATCTCGGTGGCACGGACGGGGACGCTGCCGGCGCGGGCCGGACCCGCGACATGATCACCCAGCATCACCTCGCGACGCCGGCCACGCCGGCACCGAACGCCCCGGCGGCCGCCCCGGTCGACGTCCCTGCCGAGGAAGCGGTCGGCGCACCGGTCGGTCCTGGTGCGGGGAGCACCGACGCCCCGGCCGGCCCCGGTGCCGGAAGCGGCGGGACCCCCGTCGGCCGTCGTCTGCGCCGCCGATGGCGTCCTGTGCTCGCGGCCGCGGTCGCGGTGGCGGCGATCGGCGGGGGAGCCGCCGCCCTGAAGGCGGGCGGCATCGGGGAGAACAGCGGTGGCGGCAAGGATGACAGCGTCGCGGCGCCGGGCGCCGCGCTCCCGGACGGCTTCGCACCGTGGCGGGGGACCGTGCCGGGCGGCCACGCCGACATCACCGACGAGCTGCGGTGCGTGGCGCGAGGGGACGCGCTGTTCTGCGGGGGCGGTGGTGCTGTCGCGACCAGGATCAGGGCCCAGGACGGCTCGCGGGTGTGGACGGCGAAGAGCCCGGGCGTACCCGTCCAGGGCATGCACATGGTGGGCGCCACCGACGACACGGTGCTCGGGTACCGGTTCGCCGCCGAGGACGCTCCGCAGGACCCGCCCACCGAGGTGGTGGCCCTCGACGCGAACAGCGGCCGCGAGCTGTGGTCCGTGCCCTCCGGCGCGCAGTCGACAGCCGTCACGGGCCGGACGCAGGACGCCCTCGTGGTCGGCTCCGCCGTCGTGACGGTCGACGCCTCCAACTCCCGCTTCGAGGCCCGGGACGCGCACAGCGGCGAGGTGACCTGGACGACGTCGTTCCCCGAGGGGTCGCAGTGCGCTCCCGTCCCGATGGGCTCCCAGCTCCTCGCGATGTGCGCGACGCGGGCGGAGGTGGATGCCCTGGAGGTGCGCCACCCCACCCTGCACACCATGGACCGCGCCTCGGGGACGCTGGGCAGGCCCATCGAGGTCGACGGCCCCGCCGTGCCGATGGGCGTCGCCGACGGTGAACTCGTCCTCCTGCAGGAACACCTGGAGGGACCGGCACTGGCCGGCTACGACGGGGTGGCGCGGGTCGACCCCGCCTCACGGAAGGTCACGTACTCCCGTCTCGCCACGACGTACGAGGGCACTCCCGGCATGGCGGACGGCACCGTCTACGTGAGCGGGCAGACCGGTCTCGTCACCGCGATCGACTCCGCGACCGGCGAGAAGAAGTGGTCACGGCAGACAAGTGTGGAAGGCGCGTCGGGTCCCGTCGAGGGGGCCGGCACGCTGTACTTCAGCTCGGCCACCGGCCGCGTGGTCGCCCTGTCGCCGAAGGACGGCACGCGACTGTGGACGACGGACCCGCAGGCCGACGGCCTGACGGGCGAGCAGGGCGCCAGCCCGCGCGTGGTCGTGGCGGGGCGTGCGGTCATCGTGGCCGCCGACAAGAACACCCTCTTCGCCTTCGACGCGCAGAATCCGCCGAAGCCGGGCTGACCGGCGGCGGCAAGGAGCCGGCCGCTTCCTCGCCCGACGCCGGGGCACCGGCGGGCGACCGGCCGGCGGCCGCCCGCCGTCCGGGCCCGGTCCGACACGTGGTCCGCCGCGCGCGGCGGACGCTCGTGCGGATCGCGGGCCCGTCCGGGACGCCTCAGCCCGAAGCGGCGTTGAGGAGGTCGAGAACGCTCTGCTGGCAGCCGTAGCCGGTGGTGCCGCTGCCTCCGGTCCAGTGCGGGCCGTACTGGTCGAGGGCGTTGCGGTCACGGTCGTAGGCGCTGTTCGCCCAGCGGGTGAGGGCCGGGGTGTAGGGGCGGTCTGACAGCTGACGGTTGAGCGCGCCGAGTCCGCGGACGTAGGCGCCCTTGAAGCTCGGGCCGTCCCCGGTGCAACTGTCTCCCTCGCCCGGCTCGCGCAGCACACCGTCCGTCTGGAGCCGGACCGTGGAGGCGTCGGCCAGTCCGCGTGCCGTGGTCAGGACGCCCGAGTCACCCGTGGCCTTGTGGAACTCGGTCAGAGCCCCGAGGATCACGCCCTGGTTGTAGGTCCAGGCCGTCTGTCCGTTGTTGACGCAGGCGTCGCTGAGACCGTCGTTGATCATGCGGTCACCGTTGATCATGCCGCTGTTCCGGAACCAGTTCCATTCGCTCTTCGCCCGGTCCAGGTACGTCGTGTCCCCGGCGATGCGGTTGTGCAGGGCCGAGCTCAGCTGGAGGAACAGCTCGTTGGTGATGGCGTTCTTGTAGTTGCCGTTCGTGTTCCACCGGACCCCGCCACCACAGGTGTTGTTCCAGTTGGCCCACATGTGGTCCGCGTCGGCACGCGCGGTGTCGAGGTACCGCCGGTCGCCGGTGCGGTCGTACGCGGCGATCCAGGCCAGGCCCCACCAGCCGGTGTCGTCGAGGTACTCGTTGCGGAACTGCCCTCCCTGCGCGTTGATGTTCTTGTCGTAGGTCTCGGCGATGGCGTAGGTGTAGCTGCCCATGCCGCTGATCCGGGCGTTGTCGATGATCGCGGTCAGCGCGTTGGCGCCGGTCCACCAGCCGTCGCCGCCGAACAGCTTGCTGCTCCGGTCGAACGACATCATCAGCGCGGTCGCCGCCGCGGTGCTCCGGCTGCCGGCGTTCCACGTGGTGCGTGCCCAGGGCGTGCACGCGATGGCCCCGCCGGCCGGCTGTCCGCAGGCCCTCAGGGCCCCGACTTCCCGGGTGTTCCAGTCGTCGACGTTGTACATCTGGGTGCGCCAGCCGCGCCCTCCGGAGGGCACGGCGGTGGCGCCGAGGCGGCTTCCCGACGCCCAGGTCCGGCCGCCGTCCATGGAACGGTCCAGCCAGACCTGGTCGCCGGTACCGCCGTTGTCGAGGGACGCCCAGCCCATCGCCGCCGTGTCGTCGACGTGCAGAGCAATCGATCGTGAGGAGACCGTGGCGGTGACGGGCACGCGGTCCTTCGTGCTCAGCGCCGGATCCCGCGCGTCGCAGTACGTGTTGCACACGGCCGCTGCGGGTGCCGCCGCGGCGGGGGGCGACGCCATCCCCCCTGCGACAAGGGAAGACAACGTTGTCAGAGTAGCGAGTGCGGCGGCTGGTCCGAATCTCAGTGGCTTCACGGAAGGGCTCCCGAAACGTCTGGTCGCGGTGGGGGGAGGTTCTGCGTGGAGGAGAGCGCTCTCTGACGGTAGTAAGCCGCCATGCCCACGTCAATGCTCCGGGCGTCGCGACGGTGTCCCACTTCCGGGGTGCCGACGGGTGTCCCAGTTCCGGGGTTGCCGACGGTGGGGGCGACGACGACAGCCGGACGGTTCGGTACGGGGCGTCGGCCTCCATCGATGTGGGAGCCGACGCTGCCCCCGACCCCTCCCGCGTACCCTGTTGCCCGTGGTCTCCCGCCTGCATCACGTCGCCGTCCTCGTGCTCGAGGGTGCGAAGCCGCTCGACGTCGGCATCCCTGCCCAGGTGTTCACGACCCGCGCGAGCATGCCGTACGAGGTGCGGGTGTGCGGCGCGGCTCCCGGCCTCGTGACGGGGGGCGACGGCCTGTCGTACCACGTCGCCCACGGCCTCGACGCACTCGCGTGGGCCGACATCGTCTTCATCCCCGGCTACCGTTCCCCGGACCGTGACGACCCGCCGCGAGCCGTGGTCGACGCGCTGATCGCCGCCCACGACCGGGGCGCGCGGCTCGCCGCGATCTCGACCGGCGCCTTCGCGCTCGCGGCCACGGGCCTGCTCGACGGCAGGCGCGCCACGACGCACTGGCACTACACGCGGGCGCTCGCCGCGAGGCATCCGCGCGTACAGGTGGACGAGAACGTCCTGTTCGTCGATGAGGGCAGTGTGCTGACGTCGGCCGGCGCCGCTTCGGGCATCGACCTGTGCCTGCACATCCTGCGCGGTGACCTCGGGGTCGCCGCGTCCAACCACGCGGCCCGACGCCTGGTCGCGGCCCCCTACCGCAGTGGCGGGCAGGCGCAGTACGTGCCGCGCAGCGTGCCCGATCCACTGGGGGAGCGGTTCGCCGCCACCCGCGAATGGGCGCTGCACCGGCTCGGCGAACCCCTCACGCTCGAGGTCCTCGCCCGGCACGCGGCGGTCTCGCCCCGTACCTTCTCGCGACGCTTCGTCGAGGACACCGGGTACACACCGATGCAGTGGGTCATGCGCGCCCGCATCGATCTGTCCCGTGAGCTGCTCGAACGCTCGCAGCAGAGCGTCGAACAGATCGCCACGGAGGCCGGTCTGGGCACCGGTGCGAATCTGCGGCTGCACTTCCAGCGCATCCTCGGCACCACGCCGAGCGAATACCGGCGCACGTTCGCACAGGGCGAGTAGCCCGCGTCGACGTGGCGCGATCCGACGTGGCGCGATCCTTTTGAACCATGGCGATCGCGCCGCTGTCACAGGCGGATGCGGCGCGCGACGCTGGTGGTGACCCGAAGGGACACCATTCATGACTCGCATCGCCATCAACGGATTCGGCCGCATCGGACGCAATGTGCTGCGCGCGCTGCTCGAACGCGACAGCGACCTCGAAGTCGTCGCCGTCAACGACCTCACGGCGCCCGCCACCCTCGCCCGTCTGCTCGCCTACGACACCACGGCCGGCCGCCTCGGCCGCCCGGTGACCGTGGACGGGGACACCCTCGTCGTCGACGGCCGGCGCATCAGGGTGCTCGCCGAGCGTGAACCGGCGCAGCTGCCGTGGGCCGAGCTCGGCGTCGACATCGTGCTCGAGGCGACCGGCCGCTTCACGTCGGCCAAGGACGCCCGGGCCCACCTCGACGGGGGCGCGAAGAAGGTGCTCGTCAGCGCGCCGTCGGACGGCGCCGACGTCACGCTCGCGTTCGGGGTCAACAACGACGCGTACGACCCCGAGACGCACACGATCGTCTCGAACGCCTCCTGCACGACCAACGCGCTCGCGCCGCTGGCCGCGGTGCTCGACGAGCTGGCCGGCATCGAGCACGGCTTCATGACGACGGTGCACGCCTACACGCAGGAGCAGAACCTGCAGGACGGTCCGCACCGCGACGCCCGCCGCGCCCGCGCCGCCGCCGTCAACATCGTGCCTACGACGACGGGTGCAGCCAAGGCGATCGGCCTGGTGCTGCCGAACCTCGAGGGCAAGTTGTCCGGCGACTCGATCCGCGTACCGGTGCCCGTGGGCTCGATCGTCGAGCTCAACACCACCGTCGCCCGCGACGTGACGCGCGATGACGTGCTGGCGGCCTACCGCGCGGCGGCGGAGGGGCCGCTCGCCGGCGTCCTCGAGTACTCGGACGACGCCCTCGTGTCGTCCGACATCACGGGCAATCCCGCCTCGTCGATCTTCGACTCGGACCTCACCCGCGTCGACGGCCGCCACGTCAAGGTGGTCGCCTGGTACGACAACGAGTGGGGCTTCTCGAACCGCGTGATCGACACGCTCGAACTCCTCGCCACCCGCTGACGGGACGCCGGGGCGGCCCGGCCTCCTGAGGCCGCCCCCCTCGTCCTCCGGTGTCCGTGCGGAACCCGATGGTTCGGTCCGTCGCGGAACTGCCACGTCCACCACGTCCACCCGGAGGGCGACGGAGGTCGTCACCCCGGGGAGCTCTGCCCCGGAGAGGTGCGACTTCTCCATGCCCCGCGCCCCATCAGGTCCAGGTGCTGCTCGGCGCACCGGGTGGGCCGGCCATCCCGTCGGGGTGCCCGACGCCCGCGGACCGTGCCGCCGCGACACAGCTGTCGGTGAAGTGGTGGGCACGGACGTCGATGAGTCAGGTGGTCCATGGCGGCCTGCCGTTGACCGAGCCGCACAGAGGCCACCGTGGAAACGGGGCCGTAGCATGGCACCGGTGATTCCGATGGATGAAACGCAGCCTTCCGGCGGCGACCCCCGGCCTCGGCGCGGAGGCAAGCCCGTCGAGCGGCAACCGGTGATCAACCGGGCGTTCGCGCTGCTCGGCGCCTTCGACAGCGGCCACCGTGTGCAGACGCTTGCGGATCTCGCGCACCGTAGCGGCATTCCCCGCAGCAGCACCCTGCGGCTCGCCCGGACGCTCGTGGACGTCGGTGCGCTGGAGCGGCTCGACGACGGCCGGTACACCGTGGGGCTGCGGCTTCTGGAAATCGCCTCCCTCGCGCCACGCGGCCACGGGCTGCGGTCGGTGGCCATGCCCTTCATGGAGGACCTCTTCCAGGTGACCCGCCAGCACGTGCTGCTGGCCGTGCTGGACCAGGGGGAGGCGCTCCTCGTCGAGCGGCTCTCCTCGCTGGACGCCAGTCCGGTGCAGTACCGCGTCGGCGGACGTCTCCCGCTGACCTCGACGGGCGTGGGACTCGTGCTGCTGTCCTTCGCGCCACCGGCCCTCCAGGACTCCGTCATCGAGGACTACGTGCCGGGGGAGGGCGACGACACCGTCCGTTCTCCGGCCGACCTGCGCCGTCTGCTCGCGGAAGTGCGCCGTGGCGACTCCGTGGTCGCCCATCAGGGTCGTCCCTGGCAGATGAGCACCGCCGCCGCGCCCGTACGGGACGGCGGCGAGGTGGTGGCCGCGCTGTCGGTCGTGGCGCCCCGCACCGGTTTCGCCGACGCCGGTTACGGCGCCGCGGTGCGGGCGGCCGCGCGGGCCGTCTCCCGCCAGCGCTCCGCCGACGGCCGTCGGGCCGCCCCCTCCGGAGGCACGGAGCCGCCCGGGTGAAGGCCCCCGTGGCGGGCAGCTCCGTGGCGGCGGCGAGGAGTGAGGCGGGTACGCCCGTCAGGACCGACGCCGGTCCGGAACCGGCACCCGGCCGCCTTCACCGACGAGCGGCCAGCACTGCCGCGAGGCCCTCTTGCAGATCTCTGACGAAGTACCCGGGAACCTCCAGCGACGGGAAATGTCCCCCGACACCGGGCGACCGCCACCGGACGATCTGCCGGTACCGCTCCTGAGCCCAGGGGCGCGGACACTTCTCGATGTCGCGGGGATACATGGTGAGGGCCGACGGGACGTCGACCCGCAGTTCGGGATCGAGCGAGTGGTGGCTTTCGTGGTAGATGCGGGCCGCCGACGCGCCCGTCCGCGTCAGCCAGTACAGGGTGACGTCGTCAAGAACGCGGTCCATGGAAATCGACTCGAACGGACTGTCCTCGGTGTCGGTCCACTCGGCGAACTTGTCCAGGATCCAGGCGAGGAGTCCGACAGGTGAGTCGACGAGCGAGTAGCCGATGGTCTGCGGCCGGGTCGCCTGCTGCTTCGCGTACGCCGAGCGGTGGAGCCAGAAAGCGCGGGTCTCCTCGGTCCATCGGCGCTCGACCTCCGTCAGTCCGTCGGTCGTCAACCCGGGCGGTGCCTGCGCGAGCACGCTGTGGATACCGAGAACGTGCTCCGGAAACCTGCCTCCGAGGACGGTCGTGATCACCCCTCCCCAGTCGCCGCCGTGGGCTGCGAACGTGCTGTAGCCGAGTCTTCCCATCAGTTCCACCCACGCGGCGGCGATCTTCTCGGTTCCCCACCCCGTGGTGGCCGGCTTGTCGCTGTAACCGAAGCCCGGTAGCGACGGGACCACGACGTGGAAGGCCGGGGCGTCCGCGTCGTCCGGATCCGCCAGTTCGTCCACGACATCGGTGAACTCGGCGATGCTGCCCGGCCAGCCGTGCGTCAAGATCAGAGGAGTGGCGTCCGGACGCGCGGACCGGCGGTGCAGGAAGTGGATTCCCAGACCGTCGATGGTGGTGCGGAACTGGCCGATCCGGTTGAGGCGTGCTTCGAACGACCGCCAGTCGTACCCGGTGCGCCAGTAGTTCACGACACGGACGAGGTCGGCGAGGGGAACGCCCTGCTCCCACCGGTGAGGGCCGGGCGCGGCGCGACGGACCGTCTCGGCCTCCGGCAGGCGTGCCGCGGCCAGTCGCGCGCGCAGATCGTCGAGGTCGGCGTCGGTCGCGTGGGCTTCGAATGCGTGCACGTCGCTGGTCGGACGGTGCATGGGGCCTCCTGGCCGTCGGGGGGGCGCCGGCCAGGACGAACCGAGAACCGGCTAAGACGGTTCTAACAGGTCTCCGAGTCATGCTGCAACCGGCTAAGGTGGTTCCATGTGTGCTGCGTTCCCTGACTTCCGCCTCGGTGCCGTGCTGGCGACCAGCTTCACGGGGACCCTGTCGGAGCGTCATGGCACCGTGGTGGAGCGCATTCCCGTGCCGCAGCGGCTCGTCGACTGGCTGGCGGTGAACGGCCTCGCCGTGGACTCCTGCACCCTGGCCCAACTCGATCTCGCCCGGGAGTTGAGGGAGTCGATCCATGCCGCCGCGACAGCGGCCGCGATCCAGGACGCTCTGCCGGCGGCCGCTGTCCGTGCCATCAACGACTTCAGCGTCCAGGGCCGGGCCGCAGCGACCCTGACGCCCGAGGGCAAGCGTCAGTGGCGGCTCAGCCCGGCTTCCCGCGTGGAAGACGCCCTCGGCGTGGTCGCCGCCGACGCGGTCAGCGTCATCGCGGGCGAACGCGACGGAAAGCTGGCTTTGTGCGCCTCACCGACCTGCCGAGCCGCCTTCTTCGACACCAGTCAGAGCCGCACCCGCAAATGGTGCGACATGAACACGTGCGGGAATCGTCAGAAGAAAGCGCGCTTCCACGCCAACCAGCGTGAGAGTCCCAGCTCGGCGGAGTGATCGAGAGCGGTGCCGTCCGACGGCGGGACCGCTGGGTACGGTTGGATCCGCGCACCGTCGCACCGCGCTCGGCAGGTCGACGCCGGACCGGCGACCGCCCGCGCTGGGGGTTATCCCCCGTTCCGACCGTCGGGTTCGCCGGATCGCGCCCCGGTGGGAGCGAAAATAGCGTGCAGCCATGACTTCGACTCTGCGAAAGCTCCAGGTCATGGCACTCGGTGTCGCTACGCAGCTCGCTGCCGTAGTGGTCCCCGCCATCGCTCAGCCTGCCGGCCCCTCCCCTCTGGACCAGTTACGCCGGGACACCAAGGCGATCCACGCCCTCGGCGTGAGCGGTGTACAGGCCCGCGTGATCGCGCCCGACGGTCGGCAGTCGGTCGCCACCAGCGGTACCGCCGACCTGGACACCGGCCGACCGGTCTCCTCCGGCGGGTACTTCCGCATGGCCAGCACGTCCAAGACGCTGGTCGCCACCGTGGTCCTCCAGCTGGAGACCGAGGGCAGGCTGTCCCTGGACGACACGGTCGACCACTGGCTGCCCGGAGTGGTGCGAGGAAACGGCAACGACGGCAGCAGGATCACCATCCGTCACCTGCTCCAGCACACCAGCGCCATCCGGGACGCCCTGCCCGGATACACCACGCCGGAGGAGTACCACCAGCAGCGCCACCACATCTACGAACCCGAGCAGCTGGTCGAGTTCGCCATGGCCCATAAGCCGGAAGAGTTCCTCCCGGGCAAGGGCTGGGCGTACTCCAACACCGGCTACATCCTGCTCGACCTGATCATCCGGAAGGTCACCGGTCACCCCGCTCACCAAGAGATCGACACACGCATCCTGCGCCCCCTGGGCCTCGACCAGACCCGGTGGATGGGCACCTCGCCGACCCTGCCCCGACCCCACGCCCAGGCTTACCAGCTCTTCGGCCCAGGTTCCCGGGTGAATGTCACCGACCAGATACCGGTCGACCACGCGAACCTTTCGTGGGTCACGACCACTCGGGACGAGAACCGCTTCCTCCGCGCTCTGCTCGACGGCCGCCTACTGCCGGCACGGCAGCTGGCCAAGATGAAGCGCACCGTCCCCGTGAGCGCGGAGGTCCAAGAGCTCTGGCCCAAGGGCCGGTACGGGCTCGGCCTGGTCGAACGCCCCCTGGGATGCGGAGGAACCTACTGGAGCCATGAGGGCGGGGACGGCGGCTACATCACGCTCAACGGCGTCACCGACGACGGGCGTCGAAGCGCCGTGGTCTCCATGTCCGAGGCGCGCGGCGACACCAAGGAGCACATGCTGGAGCAGGAGAACGCGGCCAGCGCCCTGATCGAGCACGCGCTGTGCGCCAGGAACTTCAGCACCCCGTGACGCAACGCCTGCCGACCAGACCGGGCGGGGGACGCGCACCCGCCCGGCGTGTCCATCCGTAAGCCGGTCAATGACTCGGTGCCGTGCGACGCCTCAGGACAGGTTGTCCCCCTGGGTCAGCGTCTCCCAGGCGACGAAGAGGTTGTTCGTCCCCATCGGACGCCCGGCCCGGGTGTAGGCCTCGGTGTTGCTCATGGCGTTCCCGAGCCGGTTGTGCAACGCGTTGTAGCCGACCTCGGTGACGGGGCCGAGCCCGCGGTTGATGCTGCCTCCGCACAGCCAGGACGGCGGGTTGTTCAGTTCGTACGTGGCGTGGAGGCCCAGCGCGTGCCGTATCCGTTCGCCGAACTCCGGGTACAGGTCCTGGCCCTGGATGCGGGAGGTCTCGGCCACCTGGGACATGGCCGCTATACCGTAGCCGGTGTGGACGAAGTCGCGGCAGGTCTCCTGGGCGAGCCCGTTCACGAATGTGGTCTGGTTGTGCCAGTAGCCGATGATCTCGTCGCGGGTGTCGCGGCCGTCACCCGGCTTCGTGCGTGGCAGGGCGCCGTCCGAGGTGAGGTAGACGAAGGCGGGCACCCGGTTGCGGTAGAGCGACACCGCCCGGTCGTAGATGCCCTTGTCGTCCAGGTGGACCCCGATGCCGATGATGGCCTGGGTCATGCTCAGTTCCCAGTTGCCGTTGGAGTTCGAGCCGTTCTGGATCTCCGGGTAGTAGACGTCGCGGAGCATGGTGCCGAAGCGGCCGGAGTTGGGCCAGTTGCCGTAGACGTGCTTGATGATCTCGGCAGCCTTGGGCCAGGAGGAGGCGGCCCAGGCGGTCTGCAGCGGCGCGTTGCTGTTGGTGTGGTCCCGGACGGTGGCCGACCAGGCGTCCATGATCTGGATCGCTTTCGTGGCGTGGGCCGCGTTGCGCGTGACGTACCAGGCCAGGGCGTGGGTGTACGCGGCGATCGCGTCCTCACGCTCGTCCGTGCAGCCGTAGTTGGGATTCGAGTACGAACCGCACTCGACGACGGCGCGCGGGTGGGGGGTGTACGAGAGGGAGGCGTACCGCGAACCCATCATCTGGCTGTAGGCGGCCGCCTGGGGGGCGGTGCCCGCGTCGACGCGGCTGCGCATGGTGTCCAACTGGGCGCGGCTGACGCCGACTCCGGGGTGGGTGAACGCGGCGGGGGCGGCCTGCGAGGCGGGCACCGCGTCGGCGGCCGTGCTCGCGGCATCGTGCTGGGCGGCCGAGGCCGGCAGCGCGAGGAGGCCTGCCAGCAGCCCGCCTACGGTCGCGATCAGGGTGGATCTCAGAAATCTGCTGCGCATGGGGGGTGTGCCTCTCTAACCGAGGGGATGTTCTTGTATGTGAACACTTCCTGCGGACGTGAATGGCTGATGTCTTCAGGAAGCTAACGGCCCGCCATGCACGCGTCAAGGTCTAGACCTGACGCGCCTGTCGGCTCGTCGAAGGCTGCCCCGCGCCGGACGTGACGAGGGCTCGATGTACGGGCCCTCGGGCCCGGGGTCGGTGCGCCCCGCGCGTGACGGTCGCGGAACGGGGACGGCCTCCGGCCCGAACTGCGAGCATGGGCTCATGGACGAGGGAGCGGGCCCCGGCGAGTTCGTCGTGCGCAGCGTGAGCGAATGGGAGTCGGAGGCGCTCTGCCGGATCGACCCGTTCGCGGCCCAGGGCGATGTCGGGCGGCAGGCGAGCATCCGAAGGTGGTGTCACCAGGGCCTGGCAGTCGCGGCGGAGGACGTGTCCGGCCCGCTCGGCTACTGCGTGGTGGAGTACACGTTCTTCGCACAGGGCTTTGTCACCATGCTGATGGTGGCTCCGGCTGCCCGTGGCAAGGGTGTCGGCCGTCGCCTGCTCGACGCGGCGGCCGCCTCCTGCGCGACCCCGAAGCTGTTCACGTCGACCAACGTGTCCAACCAGCCGATGCAGCGACTGCTCCGACGCGCCGGGTGGACCCCGGCCGGCCTGGTCCATGGCCTCGATGAGGGCGACCCCGAGCTGTTCTACCTCTGCCCGACCGCCGACGGACCTGATCCGGGCTGAAGGGGCCCGTCCGGGATGCGGCGGTGCACCTCGGTACAGGCCGGTCCACCGTGTACCGACGGCCCTCCCCGCTTCCCCCGTACGGCTCCGGGAGCCCGGGGCGACTGCTTGATCGTCGTCGCGCGGGGTAGCGAAAGTGCATGGCTACCGACAGATCCACTGCTGAGAGCGGTTACGTGCAGCCCGAAGTCGACGTCCGGGCACTGACGGAGGTGCTCGACGGCGAGTACGCCGAGATCCGTGACCTCGTCCGGACCAACCTGGCGACGTACGCCTCCGTGCTCGAGGAGGCTGACGAGCTCGGTGTCGACGCGTTCCGGGAGCGGGTGCGTGAGCTCGTCGTCGAGATGGCCGCCACGGGACAGACGGGCATGGGGTTCCCGAAAGAGTACGGCGGGGGAGGCGACATCGGGGCCTCGATCGCCGCATTCGAGACGCTTGCCTTCGGCGATCTGTCGGTGCTGGTGAAGGTAGGTGTGCAGTTCGGACTCTTCGGCGGCGCGATCCTGCACCTGGGCACCCGACGCCACCACGAGGCCTACCTTCCGGATCTGATCACCGGGCAGCTGATGGGCTGCTTCGCCATGACCGAGACAGGGCACGGCTCCAACGTCCAGGCCCTCGGCACCGTGGCGAGGTACGACGCCGCCTGCCAGGAGTTCGTCATCACCACCCACGGCGACCAGGCGCGCAAGGACTACATCGGCAACGCGGCCCGCCACGGCGAGCTGGCCGTGGTGTTCGCCCAGTTGGAGGTGGGCGGGAAGTCCGAGGGCGTCCACGCGTTCGTCGTCCCGATCCGGGTCGGGGGAGAGGCGGCGGCGGGTGTGCGGATCGAGGACGACGGCCGCAAGATGGGTCTCAACGGGGTGGACAACGGCCGGCTGTGGTTCGACGGCGTCCGGGTTCCGCGCGAGGCGCTGCTCAACCGGTTCGCGGACGTCACCGCCGAAGGCGTCTACGAGAGCCCGATCGAGAACCCGAACCGGCGCTTCTTCACGATGCTCGGAACGCTGGTGCAGGGCCGTGTCAGCGTCGGTGGGGCCGGGGTCAACGCCGCCAAGGTCGCCCTGGCGATCGCCACGAAGTACGCCGTGAAGCGCCGGCAGTTCGAAGCGGCCTCGGACACCGAGGAGCAACTGCTCCTCGACTACGGTCTGCATCAGCGGCGCCTGCTGCCCCTCATCGCGCGTACGTACGCACTGCACTTCGCGCAGGACGTCGTACGTACGCAGCTGCACGCGGTCTTCTCCGGCATCAAGGACGACGCCCATGCGCGGCGTCAGCTGGAGTCGCGGGCCGCCGGGACCAAGGCGCTCGGTACCTGGCACGCCACCCGGGTCGTCCAGGAGTGCCGCGAGGCCTGCGGCGGCGCCGGCTACCTGGCGGTCAACCGGTTCGCCGCGCTCAAGAGCGACAGCGACATCTTCACCACCTTCGAGGGCGACAACCACGTGCTGCTGCAGCTCGTGGCCAAGGGCCTGCTCACCCACTACGCGAGTGAGTTCGAGGACCTGGACCAGCTGGGCACGGTCCGCTACGTGACCAACCTCGCCGTCGAGACGGTGATAGAGAAGACGTCGGCCCACAAGCTGCTCGAACGGGTACGTGACCTGCTTCCCGGCGGCGACGAGTGGGACCAGGAAGCCGGCCTGCTCGACTCGGAGTACCACCTCGCGATGCTCCGCTACCGCGAGGAGCACATGCTCGCCGGGGTGGCCCGGCGGCTCAAGCGCGGGATCGACCAGAAACGCAATCCCGGCGTCGTCTTCTCGCAGGTCCAGGACCACGTCATCGCGGTCGCCCACGCACATGTGGAGCGGCTGGTGCTGGAGGCGTTCGTCGAGAAGGTGGGCGCGCTGCCCGAGGGCGACAACAAGGTGGCCCTCGGCCTGCTGTGCGATCTGTTCGCCCTGTCGACGATCGAGGCGGACCGGGCCTGGTTCATGGAACACGGACGGCTGACCGTCCAGCGCTCCAAGGCGATCAGTCGTGAGGTGAACGACCTCTGCCGCAAGGTCCGGCCCCTCGCGGTCGGGTTCGTCGACGCCTGGGGCATCCCGCCGGAGATGCTGCGCGCGCCGGACCTGGTGGGCTGACCCGGCGCCGCCGGCCGGGGTGTGCGTCGTGCGCTCACCCGCATGAACCACCTCGGCCGGTTGCTGCGCCCCGCCGTCGAGGCCGGGGCGCAGCAACCGGCCGAGGTGGCGCGGTCGTCGGCTCAGGTCAGGAGCCGGCCAGCAGGATGCCGAGGAGCATGCCGCCGACCAGGCCCACGGCGCTCACCACGATGGCGGGCACAGCGAGCCGTTCGTGTCTGACGGTCTTGGCGACGATGGCCAGCACCAGGCCGACCACACCGAAGACGATGGGCAGGAAGATGAGCGAAATCACGCCCAGCACCATCGCGATGATGCTCAGCACGTTGCCGCTCGCCGTGCGCTGCGGTGCGCCATGAGGGTGCTGCCCGGTCTGCTGATTGTCGTACTGCGCAGTCATCTGCCACTCCTTCGTGATCGTCAAGAGGCCTGATCCCGATATCGACCGGCCAACTCCACGGGTACCCTCAAGTCCCCCTCTGACACCGCTACTTGGGAGAGGTCTGTGGTGAGGGCCCATGCCCCGGCGGGACCGCGGCCGGGCCGTCAGGGCCGAGGCGCCTTCTCGCCGTGCACCGCCGTGTACGCGGCGGCGAGCCAAGGCCCCAGGTCATCGATGAGCATGCCGAGTACCGCCGGATCGGGCGAGGGGGTGCGGCCGGCCGACGCCGCGACGCGCATCTGCTCGGCGCGCTCCGGGTGATGACGGCCGAAGAGTTCGGCGGACCTGTTCAGATCGCTGGTCCAGCCGCCCCACTGCGGCATGACCAGCGTGAACCCCGTGCGGACGGTGCGGCGGCCGACGAGACGGCTGAGCGTGCGTCGGTCGGTGTCCGTCACGGCTGCGGCGGCCCTGGCGCGCCAGCGCGGAAGAACGCGCCCCAGATCGCCGTTGGTCTCGCGGGCGAGGAGGGAGGTGGGGCGGTAACGGGGGAGACGTTCCGCCAGGTCGGGTCCGAGCAGCGGGGTGCAGAGGCAGGCGACGAAGAACCCGCCGTCGTGGCGTTCGAGGTCGCTGAGCAGGACGCGCCTGCTGGACAGCAGGATTCCGACGCCGTCGATCTGCCGGAACGCCTGGTCGATCGCGGCCTCGGTCCTGTCCGCGTCGGCACGGTCGGCCCGGGTGGGTTCGTCGTGCAGGACGAGCTGGAGGTCGAGGTCGGAGACTCCGGGTGTGGCGGTCCCGCGTGGGATGCTCCCGTAGAGGTAGGCGCTGTGCAGTCGCCCCCTGCCGAACGTCTCGGCGATGTGGGTGCGGGCGGCGTCGACCACGGGAACGAAGGGTGCCGTGATCCGGTCCAGGGCGCCCTCGCGTGCGATGGTTCCGTCGTGGTCCAGCCCTCGCTCGTCCATGGGGTCACTGTGCCTCACACGGCCCACGTCGCCGAGCGGATTTTTCTCTTGGTCTGACCCCGGATTTTCGGGGTAGAGGACGCTGAGCAGGATGAGGATCACTTCAGATCAGGCGGGTTCCATGGACCAGGTGGCACAGGACCGTGTGCAGCAGTCTTCGGCCGGCGGAACCATCGAGGTCTCCGCGGTCTTCGAGCGGGGCGAGGGCATCGCGGAGGCCCGCGGGCTCGCCCGGTCCTTTCTCGGCGACGTGCAGGCCGTTCACGGGCTGCCGGTCTCCAGCAGGGTGCTGGGGACGGTGCAGCTCGTCGTGAGTGAGCTGGTGACCAACGCGCAGAAGTACGCGCCGGGGCCCTGCCTGCTGGTGCTCACGATCGAGAGCGGCACCGTCCAGGTGAGTGTGTGGGACAGCGGCACGACACTGCCCTCCCTCCTGGCACCCGACCCGACGCGGATCGGGCAGCACGGCCTGGAGATCGTGATGGCCGTGTCGCGCAGCTTCGCCGTGCACCGGGAACCCGTCGGCAAGCGGATCACCGCGGCCGTCGTCCTCGCCGACGATCCCGGTGACGACGTCCTCGGCCGGCAGCCCTGAACAGAGGCACGACTCCCGGCGGGGATCGAGCAGGGGCCCGTGATCACGCGCTCCCGGCCCTCCGCGACGGCCCGCCATCCGGTGACACGTGGTTCCGGACGCCCGTGGGGCCGGCGAACGGATCCCGACCCGGGCGCTGCGGACAGGGGCTCACCCCGACGGCGTACACCCGGTAGTACGACCTCGGAGCAGCGGCGAGAGTGACAGGGACCGCGCGTCGTCGCGTCCTCGGCCACCCCATGCCGTCTGCGAGGGAGATCCCGATGTCCCGGACCACGGAAGGCCGGCACACGGAGCCGGCGGATACGACTCGGGCGCGCGGACAGCGCCTCCCCAGCGAGGCGGACAGCCCCCCGGAACGGGGCGTTCCGTACCCCGACGGCCCCATCGCGACCCCGTGACCCGCCACCCCGTGACCCGCCACCGCGGCGGCGTCGTATGACCCACCCGGGCACCCTCGTCCTCATCATGGCGGCAGCCGTTCTGGCACCGCTGCTCGTGTACGCGACGCGGCGCCGGTTCCGCGTTCCGCTGGTCATCTTCGAGATCGCGCTCGGGATCCTGATCGGCCCCGACGTGCTCGGCTGGGCCCACACGGACGAGGTCATCGACACGCTCTCCGACCTCGGGCTCTCCATGCTCATCTTCCTCGCCGGCTACGAGATCGAGTTCGCGGCCATCCGCGGGGACACGCTGCGCCGCTCCCTGTGGGCCTGGCTCGTCTCCCTCGTCGCCGCGATCGGGCTGGCCCTCCTCATCAGCGGCGGAGAGGTGTTCAAGGCATTCGTCATCGGTACGGCGCTGACCAGCACGGCCCTCGGCACCGTGTTGCCGATGCTGCGCGACGGCGGGGAGCTGAAGGGCCGCTTCGGGACGGTCATGACGGCGTTCGGCGCGGTCGGCGAGTTCGGTCCCGTCGTCGCCGTCGCGCTGCTGCTCAGCGGCCGCCGCCCGGCCGAGTCCGCCGCTCTCCTCGCCGCGTTCGGGGTGATCGCGGCCGCAGCCGTCTTCTGGGCCCTGCGCCCGCGGAAGCCCTGGTTCACACGGCTGACGGAGCGGACCCTGCACAGCAGCGGCCAGTTCGCCGTCCGCTTCGTGATGCTGCTGCTGGCCTGCATGCTGGGGCTCGCCGAGGTGTTCGGCCTGGACGTGCTGCTCGGCGCGTTCGCGGCGGGGATCCTCACCCGTCTCGTCCTGCACCGGGCCGCGCCCGAGAGCAGTGACGAGGTCCTGGGCAAGGTGGAGGCGATGGGCTTCGGCTTCCTCGTACCGCTGTTCTACGTCGTCACCGGCATCGAATTCGACCTGGACGCGCTGGTGCACGACCTGGCCGCCCTGCTGGTGGTGCCGCTCTTCCTCCTGTTGTTCCTGCTGGTGCGGGGCGGACCGGTGTACGTGTTCGCCCCGAAGGACCTCGGCTCCGCCGACCGGGCCGGACTGGCCCTCTTCGCCTCGACCTGCCTTCCGCTGGTCGTCGCGATCACCACCATCGGGGTGGACCAGGACCTCCTCGGTTCGAACGAGGCCGCTTCGCTGGTCGGCGCCGCGATGCTGTCCGTCCTGGTGCTGCCGTTGCTCGCCACGCGACTGCGGTCGAAGGCCGGCGGGCAGGGCCGGACGGCCACCGCCTCGGACGCCGGCTCCGAAGCCGAGGCATGGTGACGTCTCCGCTCCGGGCCCGCCTCAGGCGTCCATGAGCCCGCGCGCCGTACGCACGCGACGCAGCCCCGCCGGGTAGGGGAGCGCGCCGGCGAGGGCCTCCGCCTGCCGGAGGGCGTCCACCGCCTCGTCGGCGAGGGACAGCCGGGAGAGGGAGACGGCGAGGGCCACCCGTGCCTCCACCTCGGCGAGGCGCTCACCGGTCCGTTCCGCCCGGGCGGCCTCCGCGAGGGCGAGCAGCCGGGCAGGTTCCGCCCGCCCCGCGAGGAGCTCGGCCCACGCCGCCAGCACCGGTGCCTCCGCCACCGAACCGTCCAGGGCCCGTAGCGCAGCCTGCGGGTGGTTCGCCGCCAGGGCCAGTTCCGCGCGTGCGGTCCGCACCTCGTACGTGGCCTGCCGGTCGCCGAGCCCGGCGGCGGACGCCCCGGCCCGGTCCAGCAGGACCGCGGCCTCCGCGTCGGCGCCGGTGCGCAGTCGCACGCGTGCCAGCGTCGCCAGGGTGTACGGCAGGCACCAGGCCTCCTCCTGCTCGGCGCCCGCGACGGCGGCCTCCGCGAGCGCCCGTGCCTCGTCGATCTCCTCCAGCAGCAACCGCAGCTCGGCCAGGTTGGCCCGTTCGAACGCGGCGGCCGTCGGATCGCCCGACTGCTCGGCGAGTTCGAGCGCCCGCCGGCCCGTGGTGACGGCCGCACGCAGACGTCCGCCGCGCCGGGCGTTCTCCCGTGAGGTGGACAGGACGAGACCGTGCAGCGTGGGGTCGCCGTAGGCCTCGGCGGGTGCGAGGGCGCGCTCGCCCGCCTCGCGCGCCTCGTCGAAGCGGCCCGCGAGCCCGAGGGTGCTGGCCTGCTGGGCGTAGGAGCGGGCCACGAGCCCCTGCCCCGGCGCCCCGGGCACCCGCACTGCCGCGGCGAGAGCCTGCCGGGCGGCCTCGAACCCCTCGGCGTACCGTCCCTGGACCCCGCAGATCACGGACAGCGCGAGGAAGTGGTCCGCGACGGCCTCGGGCGCGGTGTCCTCGGCCACCGGATGGTCGCGGAGCACCTGGAGGCCGGCGTCACGGGCCCCGGTCTTCACCAGGGTCTCGGCGAGGCGGGCGGCCGCGAGCACGGTGTCGTCGTGGTGGCCACGCCGTACGAACTCGTCGAGTGCCAGCCGTAGCGAGTCGGCCGCCTTCGTGAAGTGGCCCATCCTGCGCAGCACCTGGCTGTGGGCGAGCCGGGCCCGGGCCGCGTCCACGTCCAGACGGTTCACCAGGTCGCGGTAGTAGCGGTCGGCGCTGTCGTTCGCGTAGAGGGAGGCCGCCCGCTCGGCCGCCCGGCGCAGGTACTCGGCGGCCCGCGAGTCGTCCGCGCGGGCGAAGTGGGAGGCGAGCGCGTCGACGGCGTCCGGGCGGCGGCGGAGCACCGCGCGGGCGAAGGCGCCGTGCAGTTCGCGGCGACGCATCGCGGAGAGCCTGTCGTAACACGTCAGGCGGACCAGGGGGTGACGGAAGGCCAGCCCCTCCTCGGGCCGCCCGGAGACCACGACCTGACGTTCCTCGACGAGCGAGGCGGCGACGGCCCGTTCCAGCGCGTCGGCGGCGGCCGGCCCGTGGACCGCCGGGTGGAGCCCCTGCGCGGCGACGTCGAGCAGCTCGGAGAGAGCGGCCTCGCCTCCCGCGACGGACAGCGCCTCGACGATGCGCCGGGTGTCCTGGTCGAGCCTGCCGAGCCTCTCACCCACCAGTCGGCGCACCCCGTCCGACGCCAGAGCGGCGGGCAGGCCGTCACCCAGCCCCCGGGCCAGCTCCACGGCGTACAGGGGATTGCCGAGGGAGAGTTCCCAGACACGGCGCATCCGTCCGTCGGGAACAGGTGCGGGCGGTGCCCCGGGGCCTTGCCCCGCCGTGTCCGGGCCGGGTGCCGTCCCCGTCGCGTCCCGTACGAGCGCCAGACACGCGTCCCGGTCGAGCGGTCCCACCCGCTCGCGCACGGCGAGCCCTTGGCGCAGCATCGCGGTGAGGCAGGTGCGGCGCGCGTCGCCGTCGGGCAGCTCCTCCTCCCGGCAGGTGACGAGGAACCGAAGCCGTGCGCCGGTGGCCGCCGCGCGCCGGGCCAGATGACTGAGGAGCTGATACGAGCCGGTGTCGGCGGCGTGCAGGTCGTCGAGGACGATCAGTACGGGATGGGCGGCCGCGAGTTCGGCGAGCAGGGCCGAGGTCACCCGGAAGAGCCGGTCCCGTTCCTCCTCCGGGCTGCGTCCACCGACCTCCCGCACCTGGCCCAGGGACGGCAGGAACGAGGCCAGTTCGGGGTACTCCGCGCCCACCCGGGCCCTCTGTGCGGCGTCCCGCTCGGCGAGCCACGCGTCGAGGGCCTCGGCGAACACCCCGTAGGGCGTGTGCCCCTCCTCGTCGTGTCCGGCGCCCCACAGCACGGCCGTGCCGGTGGAGGCGGCCCGCCGGGCCGCCTCGCCCGCCAGCCGGGTCTTCCCCACGCCGACCTCACCGGTGAGGAGCCGGACCGGCGGGCCCTCCCGCGCGAGCAGACGGCCCAGGGCGGCGTCGCGTCCGTGCAGGGGGGCCGCGGCGGGAACCCGCAGGAGCGCGGGGAGCGAGGGCGTGGACGGGAGGGGCACGGGACCCGGTTCGAGCGCCTCCCGGTGCAGACGCTCCGTCTCGGGGCCCGGCCGCACACCGAACTCGCGATCGAGCAGCCGGCGGCACGCGTGGTACTGCCGTACGGCCCGCCGCCGCAGCCCCTGGCGCAGGAACGCGTCCATGAGGATGCGGTGGGCCAGCTCCTCGGCGGGGCTCGCCCCGAGGACCTCTTCGGCGACGGCCACGGCCTTCTGCACCGCCCCCGCGTCCAGGTGCGCCGAGGCGAGTCCGAGCAGGAGTTTCTCCTGGAGCGCCGCGAGCCGTTCCCGGCGCGCCTCCGCCCAGGGCGCGTAACGGTCCTCGGGCAGCAGCTCACCGGTGAACCGGCCGAGGGCCCGGACCAGTTCCGGAACTCCGGCGGAGGCCAGAGCGGCCCGCCCCGCCTCCTCCGCGTCGTCCGCGTCGATCCACACGGTGGCGGGGGCGAGCAGGAGCATCGAACCGTCCGAGACCAGGTACGACGAGGCGGCGCGGGGCGCGAGTTCGGGCTCCAGGGCGCGGCGGGCGGCGTGCAGCGAGACCCGCAGGCTGCCGAGCGCCGCCTGCGGATCGGCGTCGGGCCAGCAGGCGTCCATGGCCTGCTCGCGGTGGAGACGGTGGCCGGGCGACACGGCGAGCAGTTTGACGAGGGCCTGTGCGCTGGGCCTCGGCCAGCGTTCGGCGAGCGCGGGGCCGCCGTCACGGGTGACCCGGAACCCGCCGAAAAGGTGCAGACGCAGCAGCGGTGGGGCGGGGGTGGTGCGGTGGGGCCCGTGCTGCGCGTTCATCAGGGCGCCACTGTAACCGAGGACGCCCGAGGGCCCCCGGGCGAGTGCCCGGGGGCCCGGCACCGCGGTGAGTGCGCGCCCGGCAGGGGCTCGCGGCCGCCGGGCCCGGCCTCTGCCGCTTCAGCGGGAGCGCTCCGCCAGGGTCAGCAGGAGGTGGGCCGACTCGGGGCGCAGGAAGTCGGAATGTGCCCCGGCGGGGGAGAGGCGGGTGAGACGGCTGCCGCGGTAGAGCCCGTCGGCGTTGACGTTGACGACCCGGTGGTCCAGGACGTGCTGGGGGTAGGGCGTGTCCGTTCCGAGCAGCGTGGTCGAGAACTGCGGAACCGGAGCGGGACCCGCTCCCGAGTGCCCGATCCCTGGCCGGCGCTCCGCCCGCAGATGCCAGAAACCGGTGGCCCGGTCCCAGCGGGAGTGGGTCAGGACGAGTGGTCCCCGGAGGGGCGCCCCGGGATGCCGGCCGGAGGGGAACAGATCGGCGTAGTGACGGACGAAGGCGTCGCGGGGCGCCGCCATCTGGAAGATCAGCGCACTGTCGACGGTGAAGGGACGGCGGGAGTCGTACGGGGTGCTCCACCCGAGTACGGGCGGGCGTTCTGCCGCACGCTGCATCGCCTCGCACAGGAAGCGGCCGCCGAACGAGTGGCCCGTCAGGTGGAGGTACTGGCCGTTGCGGTTCGCCAGTACGGCGGAGGCCCTCGGATCGACGCGCCCGGCATCCAGGTAGCCGAGCAGATGCCCGATGACGTACGGCGCGTGGCCCCGCCCCTCGGCGCTCATGGAGTGCGCCCGGTCGCGGATCAGGCGGTAACCGCCGAGCGTGGGGCGGCTGGAGGACGGCCAGCGCACCACGACGCTCCACGGCCGGTAGCCGTCCGACAGCCCCGGATAGCGGTCGGGACGGGCCGTCCACAGGTCCATGGCCTGCGAGAGGAGCTTCGTCGCGCTGCGCGCGGCGGTCGCGGGAGGCGTCCGCCAGCCGTGCACGTAGACATGGATGTCCGTCGCCCACCCGGGGATCCGCAGCCGCCGTGCCAAGTGCTCGGCGACACGGTCGACGGGCACGGGTACGTCCTCGGGTGTCCTCAGCCGTCCTTGCTCGTCCAGGTCGACCACGAGCGGCTCCGGGACGACACGCGGCAACGCGCCGGCGGTCATGAGGCGAGGTCCAGACGGCTGTGCAGTCCGCAGTGCAACGAGTAAGTGAGGGCGAGCGGGTTGTGGAACTTCTCGGCGAACGTCCGGACCAGCAGCTGGCTGATCTCCCCTGCCGTGTGCGTGCCGGCCAGGTACAACTCGAGGAAGGAGTAGGCGTACTCCGACGCGAAGACCTGCGGTATCTCGATCTGAGGGCCGAGGACACCGTCGGCACCCAGGTCTATCAGCGCCGCGCCGAGGTGCTCGACGTGCGTGCCGGTGGCCGCCTGGCCGGTGTGACAGGCGTTGAGCAGGACGAACGGCCTGAATCTCTGCGGCATGTCGCGAAGACGCCGACGCCTCCGGCGGACCTTCGCGCTGTCGATCAGATCGGAGTCGGACAGCTTGATGACCAGACGCCGGTCCGACGTGCCCTCGTCCATGAAGGTCCCGTGGCACCAGAAGTACATCAGGTCCTCGGGCAGGACCGCGTTGTTGAGGGCGTCCAGGAGGTCCACCGCCCGGGTGCGGACCGTGAGGTGGGAGCGGCTGTCGAGGAGGTCCCGCACATCCGAGGCCCGGCCCACCCTGTCGAGCGTGGTGTCGGTGTTCAGGCTGGTGACCGCGCGCCGACGCGGTTCCAGCGTCAGCTGATCCACCCAGGAGTACGCCGGGCTGGTCTGTTCGACCTGGTGCCGGTGTCCGAGGAAGGCGTCCCACGGATCCGAGAACCGGGACGGATCGACGGCCAGCATGGACCAGGGCAGGGGCAGGTCCGAATCGAAGCTGATCCGCAGGTCCTTCTCCTCGGACAGGGTCTCGAGGAGGAACGTACGCAGACGCCTCAGACCGGGGTCGCTTCCGTCGAGCATGACGTCGAGCACCTCGAAGCCCTCTTCCGCGAGGGTCTTCACCAACGTCTCGACCAGGGTCGAGTGCTGGGTCAGATCGGGCTCCTCGGCCAGAGGGCGGCCCCCCACCCGCATCCCCGGTCCGGGACTGTCGTCGGTGTGGTCGACGACCAGGCGCTT
Organism: Streptomyces sp. NBC_01460; assembly: GCF_036227405.1. NCBI lineage: Bacteria > Bacillati > Actinomycetota > Actinomycetes > Kitasatosporales > Streptomycetaceae > Streptomyces > Streptomyces sp. NBC_01460. The sequence goes on along the minus strand of NZ_CP109473.1, from coordinate 979,873 downwards.
CCACTCGAAGCGCAACGTGCCCGCCTTGCCGAGCAGCGCTTCCGGCGTCGTCTCCAGGCGGGCGTTGCGCCACTGGTCGCGGGGAGGCAGCCACGAGGCGTGGGTGGTGATGGTCAGGCCGTCGCGCTCGGCGTGACGCAGCATGATGCGCATGTCACGAGGTTTCCCACCACCCGTGTCCTGCGCGGCCCGTGGTGGGGGAACCGTGTATCCGGACGACGGATTGCGCACTATCTCGAAGTTGAGTTCCTGTGCCATCCGGGTCAGTCGCTCCCTTGCGTCCGCGCACCGTGCCGCCCTTCGGTGCCGGGTACCTGGACCACCGTCTCCAACTCCTGCAGTGCGAGGCCGGAGGCATGGTCGTACAGAGTGAAACGGAGCTTGTGCGCGCCCGGTTCCCGCGGGGTGAAGGAGAAGACCGCAGGGGCGCCACCAGGGGCGTACTCCACGACGGCGGGGAGGAGCACCGCGTCGGTGCGGCAGTCCGCGACCACCTCGATCCGGGGCAGATCGAGGGCCGGCACGTCCTTCTGCCGTTCCAGACGCACCTCCACGGACGACGTCAGGCCGACGGCGGCGGTGCCGGTGAGCGTGAGCCTCGGCTGCCAGGCCGGCCGGGCGGTGCGCAGACGCCAGCGGAGCTCCTCGGTCTCGGGGTGCTGCGCGCCGAAGACGCTCTCCCAGCGGGACAGCAGATCGCTCTGCCAGTCGGGGGACGCGGGCGCGGCGGTCTCCAGGCGGGCCAGGACCAGTTCGGCGTGGCTCTCCAGGGTGTCCGGGTGGTCCGGCCCCAGTACCCGGCTCCGCCCCGCGTGGACAGCCTCCAGCAAGGTCACGGCCTCCGCGTGGCGCTCGGAGTCGGAGAGGACACGGGAGAGTTCGACCGGCAGGCTGGGCAGACGGACGCCGAGGCGGTCGGCGTGGAACTCGACCACCGTACGGAGCCGGACGACCTCCTCGTCGACGGCCGCGGCCTCCGGGTGAGTCCCCTCCATCCCGCATCCCTCCGAGGCGCCGAGGGCCGCCGCCCTCAGATGGGCCCGGACGAGACCGTCGATGCTCGCCGGCCACGCGGGGTCGGGCTGCAGCCGGCTCACGTCCAGGAGCAGCTGTTCCAGGACGTCCAAGGCCTCCTCGGCCGCCCCCGCCTGCAGCAGCGTGTGCCCGAGGACCGCCGCCGGGCCCCAGGCACGACGGTGGTCCGCGCCGAAGAGTGCGACGGTGTCGTCGACCAACCGCTGTGCCAGCTGTACCGCACGGTCCGTCAGCCCGGAGTCGGCGAGGACCCAGGCGAGGTTGCCGCGGATGTGGGACGTCCAGGGGTGCTCGTCCGGCAGAACCTCCTCGCACCGCTTGAGCAGCTCCTCGAGCATGGACGTGGCCCAGGGCAGGTCGCCCGTCTCCCAGACGGCGAAGGCCAGGTTCACCCGGCAGGCCACGGACGCGACATGGTCCGCGCCCCGGATCCGGTCGCTGTCGGCGACCAGTTCGAGCAGATGCCGTACGGCCTGCTGCCGGTCACCCGCCGGCCGGAACAACGATGCCCAGGTGAGGCGCGCGAGCAGCGTCGAGTCGTGGAGCGGCCCGAGGACCCGGCCGAAGTCCTCGACGAGCTGCCCCCGGAGGCGGAGGGCCGTGCCGACGTCGCCGGCCTGTGTGTACGCCCGGGCGAGCCTGGCACGGGCGTTGAGGGTGCGTGGGTGGTCCGCCCCCAGGGCGCGGGCACAGTCGTCCACCAGCGACGTGGCCGCGCGCACGGCGGACCCGGCCGTGGAACCGCCCAGCAGCACCCGGACGACGTCGTCACGCACTTCGAGCGTGTCGGTGTGCTCCGGGCCCAGGAGACGTTCGTGGTCCCCGCGCAGCCGGAACAGGTCGCGCAGGGCTCCCGCACGGTCGCCCGCGAGTTCGCGGTGCCTGGCCAGAGTCGCCCGCGCGGCCAGGGTCATCGGATGGTGCGCGCCCTGTACGCGCGTCCGGTCCGCCACCACTCTCCCCGCCAGCGCGAGGGCCGCCTCGTACTCCTCGGCCTCCTCGAAGGCGAACGCGAGCGTGGTGCGTGTACTCAGCGCCGCGACGTGGGAATCCCCCTGCAACGAGACACGGTCCGCGAGCAGGGCACGCAGGCCGGTGATGGCCCGGTGGACCTGGCCGGAGCGCATCCACGCGTAGAGGAGCCAGGAGCGCGCGTTCAGGGTGTCCGTGTGGTCCCGGCCGCGTACGCGGACGTAGTCGTCCACGAGCGGGCCCGCCAACTCCTCGGCGAGGAGGTTGTTGCCCGCCGCGATGTGCCCCGCGACGACGTCGAGCCGCAGCGCGAGGACACCGGGGTGATCATCCCCGTCGCGGTCGGCCTGGCTCTCCAGCACGGTCATCAGGGTGGCCAGGGACACCTCGTGCCGCCCGGCCTCCCGCTGGACGAGGGCGAGGTCCCGCCGGGCCGACAGCGTGCGCTGGTGCGAGGGGCCCCAGACGCGGTCCCACGCCGCGACCGCTTCGTCGTACAGGGCCATGGCCTGCTGGTGGTTCTGCGCGGCTGAGTACGAATCCGCGAGGTTCTCCCGGACGGTCAGGGTGGCGGGCGCCTCGTCCCCCAGGTACCGGCGGTGTGCGTCGAGCAGCCGGGAGAACTCCGTGATGGCCCTCTGGTGGTCGTCCGCTCCCAGGTAGGCCAGTGCCAGCCCGTTGCGGGTGTCCAGCGTGCTCAGGGCCTCGGCGCCGAGCAGCCGGGTCCGGTCGTCGATCAGCCGCTCGTACGCGGTGGTCGCACGGTCGTACCTCCCGGCCGAGCGCAGGACCCAGGCATGCAGGTCGCGGGTGTGCAGGGTGTGGGGGTGCCGGGCGCCCTGGACACGGGTGCGGTCGGCCACCAGCGCGTCCAGCAGGGCGAGGGACCGGTCGAACTCGAAGGCCGCCTGGTGCGCCACACCGAGCCGCTCGCGGATGTGCAGGGTCCTCGGATGATCCTCGCCGTGGACGCGCGTCTGGTTCTCGATCAGCTCCTGGTACGCGCGTATCGCATCGGGATGGCGGCGCTCCGCCGCGAACAACTCGGCCAGGGACTGGCGGACCGCGAGAATCCGTGGGTGGTCGGGCCGGAGGAACCCCTCCATGTCGGCGAGAAGGCTCCGCAGCTCCTCGACCGCCTGGGCGTGCCGGCCGTCGTCCTGCCGGGTGAAGGCCAGGATCTCGCGCGTGCCCAGCACATGCGGGTGTTCCGGTCCCAGCAGCTTGATCCGGTCGGCCAGGACTTCCGTGAAGAGCGTGATGGCGTCCTTGAACTCGGACGCCGCACGGAGGGTGTTGGCCAGGCCGACGCGGGCCGTGAGCGTCGCGGGATGCTCCTGCCCCTGCGCCGTGGTCCTGTCGGCCACCAGCCTTCTGCGTTCGTCCAGGGCGCGGCGCAGGTCTCCGGACATCTGCAGCGCGTAGGCACGGGCTCCCCGGGCACGGAGCGTGTCCTGGTGGAACTCTCCCCGGACCCTGCTGTACCCCGCGATCACCGCTTCGTAGTGGTCGGACGACCTGGCGTAGTCCCCGCGGAGCCGGTGGACGACGGCGATGTCGTTGCGGTAGTCCAGCGTCGCCGGGTGATCCGGGCCCTGCGCACGCGCGCTGTCCTCGGCGAGCGACTCGAAGGAGGCGAGGGCGAACTCCGGGCCCTCGGCGTCCACGACCGCGTAGGCGAGGTCCTGTCTGCTGCGCAGCGTGTCCGGGTGATCCGCTCCCTGGACGCGTGTCCGGGCCTCCACCACCTGCGTGTAGATCTCGGCGGCGGCCTTCGGGTTCTCCGCGGCCATGTGCGCGGAGGCGAGCCAGCCGCGGCTCGTGAGGGTCTCGGGGTGGTCCGGCCCGTGGATCGAGCTCCGGTCGCCGACCGCCTGCGCGTACAGGCGTAAGGCTGTGGCGTGGTCACCTGCCGAGCGGTAGGCGTACGCGAGGTTGGTGCGACTGGTGAGGGTGTCCTTGTGCTGGGGGCTCAGGATGCGTTCGCGGTCGGCCACGACCGCCTCGAACTCCCTGACCGCGTCCACGTGGCGTCCGGCGGTCTGCAGCGCGTACGACAGGTCGTTGCGGCTGCGGAGCGTGTCCTCGTGGTCCGGACCCTGCACGCGGAGACGGATCCCGACGACCGCCTGCAACTCCGTGACCGCGCGCATCACCTCGCCCGCCTTGCGGTAGGCGTACGCCAGCCGCTCCCGGCTGGCCAGGGTCTCCGGCGCCTCGGCGCCCGACACCGCGGTGCGGTCGAGGAAGAGGTCCTTGCAGAGGCTGATCGCCGTGACGGGGTCGCCGGCCTTCGCGTGGAGCTCGGCCAGGCGGTCGCGGTAGCCGAGCGTGGGCTCGCGGTCGACGTCCCACAGGCGTGTGCTGCAGTCGACGACCCGCTGCATCAGCGGGATGGCCAGGACGTGTTGCTCGCGGGCCCCCAACTCCTCGGCACCTTGGCGGTACATGGCCACCAGCCCGGCTTCGGCTTCGGCGTCCTCCGCCGTCCCGGTCGCCGCCAGTGCCTGAATGTGGGTCAGGTACGGTCTGACGCCGTCGGGTGCCGCGCCGACCGCGGTGGCGAGTGCCCTTTCGGCCCGCCCGCGGGCATCCGGTACCTGCGTCGCCGCCGCCTCGCGCAGCGTCCGCTGGAGAAGCCGGTGCAGGGCGATCCCGGCTGGCCCGATGGCGACCAGGTGATAGTTCCTCAGGGCCTGCAGCGCCGCCTCGGTGTCCTCCTCCCGGCCGTCCATGTGCTTCAGCACGACCAGGGGCAACGCCTCGGGGGCGTACCAGGCCAGTGTGTGGAGCAGGGACACGGCCAGGGGATGCCGGGCGCGGATGGCCTCCAGACTGGTACGGCAGATCCGGGCGACCGCGCGGGCCGCCGCGCTGTCGCCCCCGAAGCCGGCCTCGGCCTTGTGGGTCAGCTTCGCCCGATAGGCGGCGAGCCCCGTCCGGGTCTCCCTCAGGTAGGCGCGTGCCTGTGCCAGAGCCAGAGGCAGGTAGCCCAGGTCGTCCGCCAGCAGCTCGGCCTCCGCGCGCTCGGCGGGTGTACGTCCTGGCGGGATGTGATTGTCCTGAACCGTACCCGGCGCACAGAGGAGATCCACCGCCGCGTCGTGGCTGAGCACATCGAGGCTGATCAGCTCGGCGCCCTCGGGCCAACCGTCACGACACCTGCTCGTCACCAGCTGGTGTCCCCGGGAGAGCAGCCGCCCGAGGAAGGGAGTGAGGTGCTCCGGCCGTTCGACGTTGTCGTAGACCAGCAACCAGCCGGGGTGCGCCTCCAGCCAGGTCAGCGCCCACTCCGTACGTTCCTTCGGGGTGGCCCGTCTCGCCCAGACCGGGTGCAGGGCGAGCGTGAGGTCGGCCAGGCCGGAGGCGATCTGCTCCTCGCTCTCCGAGGTGATCCACCAGACGAGCGCGTACTCGTCGCGCCGCTCGTGCGCGTAGTGCAGCGCCAGCGCCGTCTTGCCGATGCCGCCCAGGCCGCTCACCGTGGTCGCCGACTTCTGGGTGATGACTCCGCCGCCGTCCTCCAGGGAGGCGGCCAACCGGGTGAGGGACTCGGAACGGCCGACGAAGGGCTGCTTCGAGGGAGCGGGCAGATTGTCGAGCCCCGGCCGAGGGGGGATCCGGACGGCGGCCGCCTTCGCCTCGTCGGACAGGACCGTCGTGTGCTGTTCGGCATGCGGATCGCTGCCGGGCCGGGAACTGTCGCCCTCCTGGCCCAGCAGGGTGGGATGGCTGCGGACGGCCTCCGCCACGGCAGTGCGCGACTGCTCGGTGATGATCATCGCTCCCCCAGGCTGCCGACCACCTCGTACCCGTGTGATCGCGCGCTGTGCCGGAGCCACCGTCACCGGGCGACCGGCCTCGGCGTCCTTGACAACGCGCGAGACGCGGGAAGGTCACTGTAGGGACGCGCGGTGGGGCTGTCACGCCCGGAAGGCCGTCACCGGAGGGAATCAGCCAGCTCCCGCCGGGGTCGATTCCCCCGCCCCGGGCCCCGCCCCGGTCAGTCGGTGAGGCCCAGAGCCCCTGCCGCCTGGATCGCCAGCCAGACCTCCGCCAGGGCACCCGTCGACGTCAGATCGCGCCGGGACAGGGTGCCGAAGCGGCGCAGCCGGTAGGCCAGGGTGTTCGGGTGGATGTGGAGCGCGGCCGCGGCCGTCTCGGTACGACGGTCACGCTCCATCCAGGTGCGGGCGGAGACCAGCAGGTGCGAGTCATGGGCCTCGTCGTACCGCAGGACCTCGCCGAGCACGTGCTCGACGAGCGCGCTCAGGACGGCGGGGTCGTCGGGGAGCCATCGTCCCGTCGCGTCGTCGCCGTACCGGACGACCGGGCGGCCCGACTCCACGGCCTTCGAGACCGCCCAGAGCGCCTCGCGCTCGGCGACCTTCAGCGCGACGCCCGGCAGGAAGGGGCGGCTCATCCCGGCCGCCACGGACGGCAGCCCGCCGACGGCCTCCGCCAGCTCCGGAGCGCCCAGGACATAGCGGTCCTCGCCCCAGGTGAGCAGCAGATGGGGGTGGTCCTCCAGACAGCGCGGCAGCGCCTCGTCGCCGGCGTTGCGGACCACGAGGAGCACGGCCTCACCCTCGATCGCGTGCCGGGCGAGCCGACGCCGGGCCGCCTCCGGATCGAGCACCTCCTGCAGCAGCTCCGCCAGCGTCTCCGCGCCCTCGCGGCGCAGCACCTCGCGCTCGTTGCGCACCATCGCCAGCCGCAGCGCCGCCACGGTGGCGATGTGCTGGACGACGGCGAGCCCCGCGGGCTGCGCGCCCTGACGCTCGTACGCGACGAGGAAGCCCGCAGGGCCGCCGGGCGCCGGCACCGGGAGGACGAAGCCGCCGGGCACCGTGGGCGGGGCGTCGACGGAGGCGGGCAGCACACCGGGATCCGGCGTGGGGACGCCCGGCAGGAGGGGGCGGCCCTGCGGCGTACAGAGGTAGACGTCGTAGCCCGACAGCCCTTCGAGCCGGCGTAGCAGCGCCGGGGTGTCGAGGTCCTCGGCGACCAGCCAGCGCAAGGAGCCGAAGACCTGGAGCTGCGCCCCCAGCCGGTGCCGGGCGTCCTCCTGGACGGAGGCGGCGACCTCCTGCGAGACCGCGATGAAGGGGACGGCGAGCGGCACCTCCAGGACGGGGAAGCCCCGCTCCTCGGCCGCCTCGAAGAAGGCGTCGTGCAGGGGAGGCATGTGCAGCTGAGCCGAGAGCGCGAGGCCCGACACCCCCGCGTCGTCCAGCCGCTCCAGATAGGCGCGCTGCCCGGCCGCGGTGCGGGGGACCGCCAGACCCGCCGTCATGATCACCTCGGCACCCAGCAGCCAGGGCGTCGGATCGGCGAGCTCGCTGGCGTGCGCCCACGACACGGAGCGGCCCAGACCGCTGCTGCCGGCCTTCACCGAGAGCTGGAGCGCGGGGAAGGAGAGCAGATCCTCGACGGTGAGTTTGTTGCTGGCCACATAAAGGAGCGTACATCTCTGTGCCGGACACAGTTGTCGCCGATCATGCAGGGCCACAGACTGCTGGGACGCCCCTACGCATGAACGGAAGGTGGAGCGTCCGTGACGACCTCGATCACCGAAATCGAGACCTATGGTGTCGAGCGGATCCCGGACGCGGACCGCACCGCCCGCCCGATCGATCTGTTCCGCCTCGCCTTCGGCGGCGCCAACACCTTCGCGACCTGTGTGCTGGGCGCCTTCCCGATCCTCTTCGGCCTCTCCTTCTGGCAGGGACTCGCCGCGACCCTCCTCGGGCTCGTCGCGGGCGCGCTGCTGCTGGCCCCGATGGCACTCTTCGGACCGGCCAACGGCACGAACAACGCCGTCTCCTCCTTCGCGCACCTCGGCGTGCACGGCCGGGTCGTCGGCTCGTTCCTCTCGCTGCTCACCGCCATCGCGTTCTTCTCGATCTCGGTCTGGTCCTCGGGCGACGCCCTCGTCGGCGGCGCGCACCGGCTCGTCGACGTACCCGAGTCCGACCTCAGCTACGGCATCGCCTACGCGGTCTTCGCCGGTCTCGTGCTGGCCGTCTGCGTCTACGGTTTCCGGTTCATGCTGCTGGTCAACAAGATCGCGGTGCTGGCCGCCTCCGCCCTCTTCGTGCTCGGGGCCTTCGCCTTCGCGGGCGACTTCGACCCCGGTTACGCGGGAGCCTTCGCCTCGACCGCCGACCCGCTGTTCTGGCCCTCGTTCATCGGCGCCGCGCTGATCGTGCTCTCCAACCCGGTCTCCTTCGGCGCCTTCCTCGGCGACTGGTCCCGCTACATCCCGGCCGGGGCCTCGCGCCGCCGGGTGATGGGCGCCGCGTTCCTCGCCCAGATCGCCACCCTGCTGCCGTTCCTCTTCGGCCTGGCCACGGCGTCGATCATCGCGTCGAAGGCCGCGAAGTACGTCGATCCTGCCGCCCCCAACTACGTGGGCGGACTGCTCGCGATCTCGCCGGGCTGGTACTTCCTGCCGCTCTGCCTCATCGCCCTGATCGGCGGCCTCTCCACCGGCACGACGGCCCTGTACGGCACGGGGCTCGACTTCTCCAGCGTCTTCACGCGGTTCAGCCGCGTCCAGGCCACCTTCTTCATCGGCGTCCTGTCCATCGCGTTCATCTTCGTCGGCCGCTTCGCGCTCAACCTCGCACAGTCCATCTCCACCTTCGCGACACTGATCATCACCTGCACCGCGCCGTGGATGATCGTGATGGCGCTGGGCTACGTCACCCGGCGCGGCTGGTACGACGCGGAGGCCCTCCAGGTCTTCAACCGCCGTCAGCGCGGCGGCCGCTACTGGTTCACGCACGGCTGGAACTGGCGCGGCATGTCCACCTGGCTGGTGTCGGCGGTCGTGGCGCTCCTCTTCACCAACCTGCCGGGCCAGTTCGTCGGCCCCCTCGGCGACCTCGCGGACGGCGCCGACATCTCCCTGCCGGTGGGCCTCGTCCTCGCGGCCGTCCTCCACCTCACTCTCCTCACCCTGTTCCCCGAGCCGCGCGCCGTGTACGGCCCGGACGGTCCCCGCTTCGTGCGGGCGTCCGACACGCCCGTGCCGCCGATCACCGGCGCCGGCGGCGAACGCGTGACCGACCCCGCCCCGGCGCTCTGACCCTCGCCGTCCCACCCATCCGCACCCCGGGCGGACGACGCCCGTGACCAGGAGCAGATCATGAGCACCACCACCGTCCAGGAGGTCCGGGCCGCCGCTGACGCACTCGTCGCGGCCTTCGCCGAAGGCCGCCTCGACGACTACTTCGGCGCGTTCGCCCCGGACGCGACCTTCGTCTTCCACACCACTGCCCGGCGGCTCGGCTCCACGGCGGAGTACCGCGCCCTCTGGCAGGAATGGGTGGAACGGGACGGCTTCCGCATCCTCGGCTGCACGTCGTCCGCCCCGCTGATCCAGCCCTTCGGCGACACGGCCGTCCTCAGCCACGACGTGGAGACACGGATCGCCACGCATGTCGGGGAGGAGACGGTCCATGAGCGGGAGACCATCGTCTTCGCCCGCGCCGATGACGGCCGCTGGACCGCCGTCCACGAACACCTTTCCGCCCGTACCACCGCCTGACCGGGAGACGTTCCATGAGCACCACGTTCCGCAACTACATCGACGGTGCGTTCGCCGACGCCTCGGACGGCCGCACGCTCGACGTGGTGGACCCCACCACCGGCGCCGTCTACGCGACCTCCCCGCTCTCGGGCGAGGCGGACGTCGACGCGGCGATGGCCGCCGCGGCCGCCGCCTTCCCGGTCTGGCGCGACACCACACCGTCCGTGCGCCAGCGCGCGCTGCTGAAGATCGCCGACGCGATGGAGGCACGGGCGGACGAGTTGGTCGCCGCCGAGAGCCGCGACACCGGAAAGCCGCTCCACCTCACCCGCAGCGAGGAGCTCGACCCGGCCATCGACCAGGTGCGCTTCTTCGCGGGCGCGGCGCGGATGCTCGAAGGCCGTTCGGCGGGCGAGTACATGGAGGGGCTGACCTCCATCATCCGCCGCGAGCCCGTGGGAGTGTGCGCGCAGGTCGCGCCCTGGAACTACCCGCTGCTGATGGCGGTGTGGAAGTTCGCGCCGGCGCTGGCGGCGGGCAACGCGGTCGTTCTCAAGCCCTCGGACACCACCCCGGCGTCCACGGTGCTGGTCGCCGAGATCATCGGCGGTGTCCTCGCCGAGCTGGAGCTCCCGCGCGGCATCTTCAACGTGGTCTGCGGCGACCGCGACACCGGCCGTCTGATGGTGGAGCACCCGACCCCGGCGATGGCCTCCATCACCGGTTCCGTGCGCGCCGGCATCCAGGTCGCGCAGAGCGCGTCCAAGGACGTCAAGCGGGTCCACCTGGAGCTCGGCGGCAAGGCCCCGGCTGTGGTCTTCGAGGACGCCGACCTGACGAAGGCGGTCGAGGACCTGGTCGTCGGCGGCTTCTTCAACGCGGGCCAGGACTGCACGGCGGCCACCCGGGTCCTCGTCCACGAGTCCGTCCACGACGAGTTCGTCGCCGCACTCGCCGCGGCGGCGGCCGACACGAAGACCGGGCAGCCGGACGACGAGGACGTGCTGTACGGCCCGCTCAACAACGCCGGCCAGCTGGCCCAGGTCAGCGGCTTCATCGAGCGCCTCCCGGCGCACGCCGAGATCCGGGCGGGCGGCCACCGGGTCGGCGACCAGGGCTACTTCTTCGCCCCGACCGTCGTCTCCGGCCTCCGCCAGGACGACGAGATCGTCCAGAACGAGGTCTTCGGCCCGGTCATGACGGTCCAGTCCTTCACGGACGAGGCCCAGGCCGTGGAGTTCGCCAACGGCGTCGACTACGCCCTGGCCTCCTCGGTGTGGACCAAGGACCACGCGCGGGCGATGCGGATGTCGAAGAACCTCGACTTCGGCTGTGTGTGGATCAACACCCACATGGCACTCGTCGCGGAGATGCCGCACGGCGGGTTCAAGAAGTCCGGCTACGGCAAGGACCTCTCCGCGTACGGCTTCGAGGACTACACCCGCATCAAGCACGTCATGACGGCGCTCTGATCCACGCGGGAACCGCGGTCCGGCACCGGGCCGGACCGCGGTTCCGGGGACGGCGCGCGGGGCGAACAGTATGAACGCAACGGCCATAGGGCTGGCCCGCGCGAGGCAGGGCTCCCTAGCATCCCGGCCTGCGGCGCGACTTCGCGTCCCGTACACACAGGAGCCGTGCCTTGAACACGCCTGACGCACCCTCGGACACCTCCCGGCCGCCCCGATTCCGCCGACGCCTGCCGTCCGTGCTGGCCGCCGGGCTCGCGGCGGTGCTCCTCGGAACGCTCGGCACCACCACAGCCGTCGCGCGGACCGGGCACCCCGCCCCCGTCGACTGCCCGGCCCGCCTGGCGGACACGGCGACGTGCTACTCCGGCCAGGACGCCGACGGGGCGTACTACACGGTCGCGCTGCCCACCCGGTGGAACGGCTCCCTCGTCGTGCACGCGCACGGGGGTCCCGATCTCGGCGACTCCTCCGATCCCTCCCGCAGCGGCGACGACCTCGCACGGTGGGCGGTGATGGTCGACGAGGGGTACGCGTGGGTCGGCTCCTCCTACCGTCGCGGCGGTTACGGGACGCGCATGGCCGCCGCCGACACCGAGAGCGCACGCCGGCTGTTCGTCTCGGAGTTCGGCAAGCCCGAACGGACGTACGTACACGGCCAGTCCTGGGGCGGAAACGTCGCCGCGAAGGTCGCGGAGGCGTACGGATCCAGGCCCGGGGCGTACGACGGGGCGCTGCTGACCAGCGGCGTCCTCGGCGGAGGCTCGCGTGGATACGACTACCGCGTGGACCTGCGCGTGGTCTACCAGTACTACTGCCACAACCACCCCCGGCCGTCCGAGCCGCAGTACCCGCTGTGGCAGGGGCTGCGGGCGGGCTCGACCATGACGAGCGAGGGGCTGCGCGCCCGTCTGCAGGAGTGCACCGGGTTCGCCTCCGAACCCGCGGAGCGCACCGCGCCGCAGCAGCGCAACCTGGACGACATCCTCGCCGTCACCCGTATTCCGGAGCGCTCGCTCGAATCGCACCTGCGCTTCGCGACGTTCACGTTCCGGGACATCGTGACGAACAGGCTCGGCGGACGGAACCCGTTCGGCAACCGCGGCGTCCGGTACACCGGTTCGCACGACGACAAGGCGCTCGACGCCGGTGTCGAGCGCTTCACCGCCGACCCCACCGCGCACCGCGACCTCTCCTACGACAGTGATCTGACGGGCAAGGTGCCCTTCCCGGTCCTCACCCTGCACGCGATCGGCGACCCGACGGCCTTCGTCGAGCACGAGGCGGCCTACCGCGACACGCTGCGGGCCGCCGGCCGAGGGCGGAACCTCGTCCAGACGTTCACGACGGAGACCGAACACAGCGCACTGAGCGACTCCGAGTACGCCACCTCCCTCGCGGCCCTCGACACCTGGGTGCGCTCGGGTCGCACCCCGACGGCACACTCGGTCGCTGCCTCCTGCGGAACGTACGACCGGACCTACGGGAGCGGGTGCTTCTACGACGACGGCTTCCGCCCCGCGCCGTACGCCTCCTTGGTCCGGCCCAGGCCGGGCGGCCTCGCATGGCCGGCGATGACCGCCACGCAGGAGAAGGCGTGGAGCCGGATCGACGGCGTCGGGATCGCCCCCTGACAGGGGGCCCGACGACGAGGGCGGCTGAGCCCACCCACCCGGCACGGTGCTTGTCCGCCCCGGCGGCACCGCACTAGCGTGTCGGCGTGGATCTCTTCTCACGCTCGTGGACGGCTCTGCGCACCGCGGTCGCCGAGCTTCCGGACGAGGACTTCACGCGGCCGTCCGGATGTACCGGCTGGCTCGTCCGGGACCTGGTCTGTCATCTGGTCATCGACTCCCAGGACGTCCTGATCACGCTCGCGACCCCCGAGGCGACGGAACCGACCCGCGACGCGGTGACCTACTGGGAGGTCACCCGCACGCCGCCGGGCGGCGACGACCCGCTCGACGCGCTGACCGTCCGGCTGGCCGCCGGCACTGACCGGGCGGGGCATCCCACCCGCTCAGCCGACGGCGTCGCCGGGCGCCACCCGGTGGGCCTCCAGCTCCGGTGCTGCCAGCAGATCCGCGATCAGCGCGTCGGACCCGCCGACGTAGGTGCTCACCAGGTCCACGTCACCGCCCAGGCACCAGGCCCGGTCCTGCGGCCACCACAGGTCGGGCAGCTCGGCGAACGCTTCCAGGGACACCGGGGAGACGGCTTCGGCCAAGGTGCCGGAAAGCAGCAGCTCGTCCCGGCCGGGTGTCTCGAAGGTGGGGGTGCGGTCGAAGTCGAAGCGCCCGTAGCCGTTCCACAGGCCGTACCAGCAGCGCTCGGGCGTACGGGTGTGCCGCGCCAGGACGGGGATCAGAACAGAGGCGACAGCCGGCGGGGTAGGGCCCTCCGCCGGGTGCTCGTCCCAGATGCCGGGCAGGCCGTACTCGGAGACGTTCTGGTAGTCGCGGTCCATCCCGATCAGCGCATGCCAGTCCGTGCCGGGTGCCACCTCACGCCCGTAGGCGGAGGCGACCGCCGACCACCTCACCGGCCGCTCGTCCAGCTCGGCCGGATGCAGGATCCGTGCGTAGGCGGCGTATCCGGGCGCGGCGACGCCCGCCACCGTTCCGAAGCCGCCGTAGCCGGAGGCGCCTCGGGTGATCCAGTCGGTCGGACTGAGATCGTCGCCCTCCACGCGCAGAAGCCCGTACCTCTCGGGAGCGGGTTCGCGGTGCACCATGCCGTAGTCGTTCACCCAGCGCAGTCTGCCTTGTCGGGCCCCGGCGTGCAGGGGGCGCGGGGAGCCGTACGCGCGGTGATCGCAGCCCTCAGCCCACCGGGGAGATGTCGTTCCTGGAGGTGACGTTCAGCTTTCGCATGATCCGCGCCACGTGGTGCTCGACGGTCCGCGTGGACAGGACGAGGCTCTCGGCGATGTCCCGGTTGGCCCGCCCCTGGACGACCAGACGGGCCACCTCCTGCTCGCGTGGGGAGAGCTCGTCGCCGTAGCCGAGGCGACCGCGGCGATGGGTGGTGACGATGTCGTGGCGGCGCAGCATCCGCTGGCAGCGGGCCACGTCCCAGCGGGCGCCCAGTTCCCGGTACACCTCCAGCACCTCCTGGATGGCGCCGGCCGCCGTCTCCCCGTGCCGGCTGAGCAGGCAGCGCCCGCGGGCCTCCGCGGCCCGGGACGCGTCGAAGGGGCGGCCGAGCCGTACCCACTGCGCCTCCGCGTCCGCCCACAGCCGGATCGCCTCGTCCGGCTGGTCCTCGGCCTCGGCGAGCCACGCCTGGCACATGGTCAGCGCGGTCCGGGCGGCGGGCGCGTCACGATCCGCCGTCCCCGCGGCGAAGTCCGCGACCAGCCGTCGAGCCCGTGCGGTCTGCCCGCTGCCGACGAGGGCCTCCACCGCAGTCGGTGCGACCTCTCCGGCCCACACCCAGCCGCCGGTCCGGTCGAGTCGGTGCAGGGTCTCCTCCACGGCGTCGCACGCCTGCCCGGGCCGTCCGGCCTCCAGATGGACGCGAGCGATGGCGGCGGCGGACGCGGTGAGGATGACGCCGGTGTCGTAGCGGGTGATGCGGGTGGCGTCCGTGAGATCGCGCCGCGCCCGGGGTACGTCACCCAGGACGTGCAGGGCGGTCAGCCCCCGGACCAGCAGGGCCTCGGCTGTCAGGTCGGGTATCTCCCGGTAGAGCCTGGCGGTGTGGCCGGCCGCCTCGTGCAGTCCGTGCCAGCGGCTCCCGTGCCAGGCGAGCACCAGGCGGGCGGTCTGGGTGAGCCCCTCCACGTACGGGCTGCTGGTCTCCGCGAGCCCGTCGGTCGCCCGGTCGAGGAACTCCTGGGCCCGCACGTCGTACCCCAGGGCGGTGGCGGCGTGTGCCAGGTTGGTCCACCCCCGGGTGTGGTGCGCGGCCTCGATGGCGGTCGCGGCCGGCCCGTGCAGCGTCTCCGCGGCGGCCCAGGCCCGGTGGTCGCCGAGCAGCATCAGGGCGGTGGCCCGGTTGGCGGCGATGGAGGCCCGGGCCACAGGGTCGGTGACCTGGCCGGCGAGCGCCTCACCGCGGTCCAGCCACTCCTGGTGCCGACCGATGGCCCATCCCTTGATGGAGGGGATGGCGGCGACCGCCATGGCGCGGGCCGCGGTCTGCGGGTCGGACATCTCCAGGTCGGGAATGGCCTGGGCGACCTCGTTGAGGCTGTCGAGGGCGCCTCCACTCTGATTGCGCAGGACGACGCTCAACTGCAGCCGGATCTCACCGCGCACCCGGGGCGGCGGGTCGTCCTCCTCCAGCACCCGCCGTACCGCGGTCACCACCTCCTCCCCGGCACGGGCCAGATGGGCCGTGCGTGCCAGTTTCTCGGCGGTGTGGACACGTCCCGCCGCGCGGGGGTCCTCGACGACGGCCTGGGTGTAGAGGGTGGTGGCGGTGGAGTAGTCGCCGGCCGTCGCAGCCCGGTCGGCGGCGACGACGAGGCAGCGCAGGCTCTCGCGTATCCGCCCGGCGGCCCTGTACAGCCGGGCGAGGTCGGCCAACGGCAGCGGGCCGCCCCCCGCCCGTCGCAGTGCCCGGGCGGCGCGCAGGCTCAGTCCGGCCAGGCGTGGTCCGGGTATCCGGGCCAGTGCGGTCTCGCGATCCAACGGGTGCCGGAAGCCCGGGTACGGCCCGACGGCCCGCAGCACCGCTCCGCGTACGCACATGTCCAGGGCCGCCCCGGCCCGCTCGGGTGCGATGCCCGCCACCTCGGCGAGGACGCCGAGGGGCACAGCCCGGTCGAGCACCGCCGCCGCGTCCACGATGCGGTGCGCGTCCTCGTCGAGCCGCACACACCGCTGGGCGAACTCCAGCCGCACCCGCGGCGGGACGCCGGCCTCCCGTACGGCGGCGGCCACGACCCCGGCCGGCGGGCCGTCCTCCCCGCCGGCGCGGACACCGCTCTGCGCCGCCGCATGCGCGCCGCCGGCCCGCCCCGCCCGCGTGTCGCCCGTAGTCCTCGGAGCGCCCTCCCCGCCCGCCCGCCACAGCGCGTCGCCCGCCTCCTGCAGCAGCGCGCGGGCCACCCCGGGAAGACCGCCGCTCAGGCGGTGCACCAGCCCCGCCACCTCACCGTGCTCCTCGGTCCACCCCGGCCGGGCGTCCAGCCACTGCCGGACGAACTCCTCCGTCTCCCCGGGAACCCAGGGCTGAACGCGGACCTCCTCGACCCGCACCCGCGCCGGTACGCGCACGCCGACGCCGGGCAGTCCGGGCGCGGCGTCCTCGGTGAGGACCAGCCGCAGCCGGGGCGGCATCGCGGCCATCAGGTGGCGCAGCAGGCCGAGCGTCGAGGGGTCCGCGTGCTGGAGGTCCTCCACGACCAGCACGGAGTCGCCGATCGCCGTCAGGAGTCGCTGGACCGCGCGGGGCAGCAGCCCGCGCCGCACCTCGGGGTCGGCCGCCGCCGCGGGCGGTGGCGGCAGCCGGTCGGCGAGCTCGGGTACGACGAGCCCCACGACTCCGGTCAGGGAAGGCAGTGCTCGGCCGGGAGCGCCGACCGGTCGGTGAGGCAGTCCCGCCAGAGCGTCGGCGACGGGCCCCAGCGGCGCCGGGTCCATCACGTCGGGACAGACCCCGCGCAGGTGTGTCCACCCGGCACACTCTGCTCCGCCGAGTACCTCGTCCACCAGCCGGGAGACGCCGGTACCGGCTTCCCCTCGGACCACCACGACGCTGGGCCCGTCCCGCAGCGCCCTCCGCAACCGCCGTGCCTCCTCGACCCGTCCGACGAATCCGCCGCCGGTGATCTCCGCGCCGTGTTCCGTCTCGGCACCTCGTGCTTCCACGGCTCCGCCTCCCGACGACCACTCGTCCCCGCACCGCGCACCGGGGCCCGTCGACCCGGCCCGGCTCTCCGGCCGGACCACGGCCTCCGCTGCGCACGTGGTCTACCCCGCCGAACGCCCGGGCCGCAATAGGGGTTCACCACCTACGAAATGCCGGCGCCCTCACCCGGTCCCGGTCCCGTCCGTGGCGACCCGCGCGGAGACACCCCCCGGGACGGCCACCATGTCGTCCGGGCCCGCAGGGGCCACCGTCCGCGCCGTCACTTCTTAGGTACCGCTACGGATTGCGGGACCTCTCCCGCACGACCGAAGCTCTGGGCAGCCCGAAATCGCCAACACCGTACGCCGGGTTCCGGCCGACGGAACCGGGACAGGGGGCGGCTGCACACCCCCAGCCGTCCGGCGTGACCGAGCCCGTGCCGCGCGGCCCCCTCCGTGCGGCACAGCGCTCGTCCCGCCACCCGTGGACGCCGTGACCCGAAGGCGCCGCGCGACCGTCATCCACGCCCCAGCTTCGTTCATGTCATGACCTTGACACGTCGATCATGGGCGCGGGCACACCCCGCCCACGGTGACTGCCCCGAACCGGCCGGCGGCGCCGGCCACCCCTACGCCTCGCACCTGGCCCACGCACAACCGACAAAGGGAGAAACCATGGAGTTCGACGCCCGCGTCCTCCGGCGTGCACTCGCCGTCTGCGCCAGCGCCGCCCTGCTCGCCGGGGCCGCCACGACCACGGGGGCGACAGCGGCCCCCGTACCTCCGCCCGGCGGTGAAGGCCGCATCGTCGGCGCCGACCGCCCCGGTGCGGTCGAGGGTTCCTACATCGTCACCTTCAAGGACTCGGTCCCGCGCGGGGACGTACCCGCCTCCGCGAAGGCACTGGCCAAGCGGCACGCCGGCAGCCTGCGCTACACCTACACCGCCGCCCTGCGGGGCTTCGCCGTACGGATGACGGAGGCCCGGGCCGAGGAACTCGCCGCCGACCCCTCGGTGGCCCGTGTGGAAGCCGACGCCGCGGCCTACGCGGTCGACACCCAGACCTCCCCGCCCTCCTGGGGCGTGGACCGTGTCGACCAGCGTGACCTGCCGGTGGACAGCAGCTACACCTACAGCACCCCCGCCTCCGGCGTGAACGCGTACATCGTGGACACCGGCATCCGGATGAGCCACCGCGACTTCGGTGGCCGGGCGGTGAGCGGCTACGACTTCATCGACAACGACAGCAACGCGTCCGACTGCGCGGGGCACGGCACCCACGTCGCCGGGACCGTCGGTGGCAGCGCGTACGGAGTCGCCAAGGGCGTCGGACTGATCGGCGTCCGCGTGCTCAACTGCCAGGGCAGCTCGGGCGACACCTGGGCCCCGGTCCTCGCCGGTATCGACTGGGTCACCAGGAACGCGGCGAAGCCGTCCGTGGCCAACATGAGCATCGGCGGCGGCAGAACCCAGTCGGTGAACGACGCCGTCGCCACCTCCATATCCTCCGGCATCACCTGGGTGGTAGCGGCGGGCAACAACAACGCCGACGCCTGCTCGTACTCTCCGGCCTCCACCCCGTCGGCCGTCACGGTCGGCGCGACGAACAGCCGGGACGCCCGTGCCAGCGGCTGGTCCAACGGCCAGGGCTCCAACTACGGTTCCTGCCTGGACCTCTTCGCCCCCGGCGACAGCATCGTCTCCACGTCCAACTCCGGCGACACGGCGTCCCAGTCGATGAGCGGTACGTCCATGGCCTCCCCCCACGTCGCCGGCGCGGCCGCCCTGCTGCTCGCCGCCAACCCGACATGGACCCCGGCCCAGGTCCGCGACAGGCTGGTCGCCGACGCCACCCCCGACAAGGTCACCGACGTCCGCACCGGCTCGCCGAACAAGCTGCTGTACACAGGTGCCGGCACCACCACCCCGCCGCCCGCAGGTGAGAGGTTCGAGAACACCGACGACTACCAGATCCGCGACAACGCCACCGTCGAGTCACCGCTGCCGGTCACCGGCCTCACCGGCAACGCGCCTTCGGACCTCGCCGTCACCGTGGACATCCGCCACACCTTCCGCGGAGACCTCAAGGTCGACCTGATCGCCCCCGACGGCACCGCCTACCCGCTGAAGACCTACAACAGCAACGACGGCGCCGACAACGTGCAGGCCACCTACACGGTCAACGCCTCCGGCGAGACCGCGAGCGGCACCTGGAAGCTGCGCGTCTCCGACAACTGGGTCAACGACACCGGTTACGTCAACGCCTGGTCGCTCCAGTTCTGACCCCCGCCACCCCACACACCCGGCACGACACGACAGCTCATGGCGCCGCCCCGTCCTCGCTCCCCGAGGGCCGGGCGGCGGCTTCATGAGCCCGGCGCACCCCGGGCCGAGCGAGGGGGACGACGGCCCGAGGGGCGAGCTCGGGGCACGTGATTCCAGAGTGGAGCCGCTCAGCGGCACCAGGTCCTCCTGTGCTGGAGCCCGTTGTCATTCGCCGGCCCCGGACCGGGCCGGCCCGCTGTCATGACCTGAGGGACCGGTTTCTGCCCGGGGCGCGCGACCGGCGTGACAGAGCGGTTCACGTACACGGTCGGACGCTGACCGAACAGCAGCGGCAGGAGAACCCGTCGCCTCGTCCAGGGGATGACGCTTGGCGACGCCCGGAAGGCGCTGCCGGCGGTGCTCGACATCACCGAGTCGGCGCACGGGAAGCCCGACGTCTCCGATCACGGCAAGGACGGCTCCCGCTCCCACGAGCTCGACGCCGTGCCTGACGACGCTGTCGGCCGCCTGGCGGGTGCGCTCCAGGCCCGCACGAACGTGGAAGCCCCCCAAGGCTCTTGCCCCTGCTCCTGACGACTGCGGGGCAGGTCGAAATCGTTCGGCCGGTCTGTGGCCCCGTCCTATGGTTCCGGGATGAGTAACTCTGCTGCGGCTGCTGTCCTCACCACGGCCGACCTGTCTGAAGCGATACGTGCGGTGCGTGCCTTGCTGGTCATCGCGGACATCGGTCGGGGGGAGGTCGACTTCGAAGCCGTGATCAGGTCGCCGGATGTCCTGGCGCACGTACGTGACGTACTGCCCGACCTCGAATGGTGGGCGTCGGCCGACAAGGAGCGCGGCTCGTCGGAGTGCGGCGACGACCCCGCGGCCTGCCTGCCGATCCGCGTGTTCGACTGGGGTCGTCCGCTGGACCGCGCGGAGCCCTTCATCGCCGCCCTGGGGCCAGAAGCCGCAGCTGTTCGGTGGGATCTGGACGCGTGGCCCGCCGTTCCCGAAGCGGGGCTGGAGGCGATCTCGCAGACGTACGCGTACCTCACGCTGACGGTGAATTCCCGGGACCTCTACCAGGACGAACCGTCGCAGGACCACACCATCCACGTGCACGCCCGGGACCGGAACGGTGACCAGATCGCCCGCGTCCCCTGGCTCGCCGATCAAGTGGGCGGCCGGTTCACAGGCAGGGTGGAGACGGCGAACCTGTAACCCACGCACCACCGCCGTCTCCCTCTGCGTCTGTCTCTGTCACATGATCGGCCGGAAGACAGGTGCAGCTTCACGCGGTGTCACTCGACCGAGGCGATCCGCGCCGGACTGCTCCGGTCGGTCAGGGCACGACGTCCAGCTTGGCGGCGACGAGTTCGGAGCGGGCCAGCTCCAGCAGCCGGCCCATCCAGTTCCGTCCTTCGAGCCCGTGTTCCCCCCAGAAGGCGGATCCGACCTCGGTGTAGATCAGTCTGGTGGCGCCTGTGGCCATCAGGGTCTCGGCGAACTCGGGGTGTTGCTGGAATTTCGCGCGCAGCAGGCGCGTCATGACGGCGACCCGAACCTGGGGCCAGTCGTCGCGCAGAGCGGAACCCTCGG
This sequence comes from Streptomyces sp. NBC_01460, assembly GCF_036227405.1. NCBI lineage: Bacteria > Bacillati > Actinomycetota > Actinomycetes > Kitasatosporales > Streptomycetaceae > Streptomyces > Streptomyces sp. NBC_01460. The sequence goes on along the minus strand of NZ_CP109473.1, from coordinate 959,195 downwards.
CGAGCTTCTGCGCGTCATACGGCCTTTCCGCGCCGAGGATCTCGGCCTGTCGGTGTTCGTCGGCGACCGCCAGCACCCAGTAGGCGTGCGCGACCGTGGGGTAGGTCCGGTTGCCGATGACGAGCGGCGACGGGAATTCGTTGCGCAGCACGAGGGTGCCCGGGTTCTCGGGCCAGCCGCGCGGGAAGACCACCTGGTTGATAAGGACGCTGCTCTCGGCCGGTTCGGTCGGGCCGTCGGCGGGCGTCTTCGTCTCGTACCGCTTTCGCAGCTGCTCGCGCTCCGCGAAGTACTCCAGGGCGGAGGCATGCATCTCGTCGGTGACATCGACGGTGCTTCCGCCCCACAGCTCGATCTGCTTCTCCGGACCGGCCACGATCACCCGGAGGGGGAAATCCTTGCGGTCCATGTCACCCAGGGCGTATCTCCGCAGGTGTTCCGGGATGGCTTCGTAGGCTTCTCGAACAGCGTTCCGGTTGGCCTCGGTCGGCGCGTCTCGGAATACGTCAACGGCGGCAAGGCAGCGACCGGTGGAATCCGGAACGCCGTTGAGCTGGTCGATGTCGTCGCGGACCTCGCCGAGCAGCATCTCAGGCGTCAGCCAGCTCTTCGGCTCGGCGAACTTCCACGAGGCGAGGTGGTGGGCCGATGCCCGGGCGCCTTCGGGCAGGTCGGTGGCGACCCATCCGGAGGCGAGCTTGCCGGCGAAGCCGTCCAGGGTCTCCAGACCCCAGCAGTCGACCATTCCGTCGGCGTAGATCAGCAGGTCGGTGAGGAAGTGGTCCCCGCCGTTGCGGATGAAGGCGTGCCGCCAGGTGCCCTCAACGCGTTCGCCGTCCACGTTCCGCCACGTCCGCCGCCGTATCGCCATGCGCGACAGGGTAGCTGTTCGGGCTCCCACAAGATCGGGATCCAACGGCTTCCGCCGTGCCCTCGCAACGACTCGGGTGGCGACGGCCGGACGAACTCCCCGTCGGCATCGGACGGTTCACGGCGACCTGTCACCACCCCGTGATCCACGAGCCGAGCCCCTTCGCGGGCACCACTAGAGCCGCATGTCGTGAGTGACGGGATCGGCGGCCTCCGTCCGGGACACGTACACGAACTCCGCGTGCGGGGCGTGGCCTGCCGCCGACACGATGAGCGTGTGGCTTCCCGGCCGGAGTCCCTCGACGCGGTACCGGCCCGCCCGGACGGGCCCCGCCGCGACCCGCTTTCCCCGGGCGTCGATCACCGTGACCCAGCCGGAGCACCCCGCAGGGTGTTCGCCGCACCGGACGGCGCCGGTGGCGGTGACTCCTCCGTACGAGGCGGGCGAGGCGTCCGCCGCTTCCGTCGCCGGAACCCGGGCCGTCCGGGGCGCGGGAGCGACCGGCGTACGAGAGGGGTTCACCCCTGCGCCCGCGCCTCCACCCGCGGTCGCCGGGTGCGCGGCCCACTGCGCCACCAGTGCCTGGGTGCGGCGTTCCCTCGGGGAACCCGCCGTCGCCTCGCACGCGTTGTCGTGCACGGTGAGGCCGCACCGTTCCGCGTACCCGGCGAGCGTCTCGTCCAGTGCGGCCAGCTCCCGCAGCGCCGTGCGCATGCGCGCCGCCCGCGGTCCGGGCGGTGCCTTGTCCAGGTCCGCCCTCATCTCCCGTAGCAGGGGGCTCACCCTCTGCCAGCCCTCCTCGGGCTCACCGGTCGTCAGTGAGCGGTCCAGAGCGCGCAGCGAACGGCTCAGCGTCGAGGTGACGCGAGCGAAGCGTTCGGCCGACCGGGGCGCCAGATCGATGTCGACGTCCGCCGCCGCGGCCAGCGCGCGGGCGTGACCGGTGGCCGTGGTGAGCAGGGCGGTGCGGTTGTCCGCGTCACGTCCCCGCAGGCCGCGCGGCATCCGGACCAGCGGACGTGCCAGGCTCACGACCTGGAACAGGGCGGAGTCGACCGCGCGGGCGGCTCCGCGCAGCCGGACGGGGGCGTCGGGGTTCTCCCAGCGCAGGGCGAGCTGCGCCACGAGGTCGTCGACGGCGGACACGTAGCCGCGCTCGGCCTCCCGTGTGATGCGCCGGCTGGACAGCGGGAAGATCAGCGCGGCGCACGCGGTCGCGACGAGTATGCCGAGGCCGTTGTCCAGCAGGCGCTCGCCGAGCAGGTGGTCCATGCCGTCGTAGGGGGTCGTCAGCCCGTACAACTGCACCAGAGCCACCACCAGTCCCACGACCCACAGGGCGTACGCGCGCTGCATCCCCCACGCGCCGAGGGTGAGGCCCGCGACGATGACGGCCAGTGTGCCGTAGACGTGACCGGGGCCCATCAGATGCAGCAGCGTGATCCCGAGCACCGCGCCGATCACGGTGCCCGCCATGCGGTGGCCGAACTTGCGCAGACGCTCGTGCGTCGTGTTCGTGCCGAAGAGAGTGATCATCACGCCGACCAGACCCCAGTAGAAGCGCTGCGGGTCGATCGCGTCGGTGAGGGGACAGACGACGGCCGCGGCGATCCCGGCGTGCAGGGGCGCACGTACGTAGGGGACCGCCCGACGCCAGCTCTTCTCCGTCCGAGCGGCGAGGACACGCTGGGTCGCGGCCGCCGATCCGGCGGGGCGGTCGCGCTCCAGGGCCACGGTCGGCTGGAAGGGGACCTGCGCCGGGGAGTCCGGGGTGCTCCAGCCCAGCGAGAGCCAGCGGGAGAGCGAGCCGGCCAGCGAGTCGAGGAGGTGCGCCACGCGGTGGGCCGCCTCGACGGTCTCCGCCTGCCCGTCCCCACCGCGGTCGTCGCGCACACGGTCGGCCTGACGGCGGATGCGCTCGGCGGCCGGGCGCAGGCCCTGGGCGCTGCCGAGGGGTGTGTCCCGCGCGATGACGAGACCGACGGTCATCGCCTCGCGCAGCTGCGGTGGCACGTCGAGGCGGGTCAGGTCCTGCACGGCGCGGCCGATGCCGCGCAGGGCCAGTTCCGCGTCGAAGAGGTGCCGGTGCAGCAGCTCGGCCATGTCGGGGTCGGCGGCGACCTCCGGCTGGGCGAGCCGGCCGTCGATGGTGACCGTGGTGACGTTGAGGTGGTGCAGGGCGCGCGCCATCCGGCGTACGGCCCGCTCCTGGTCGGCGTCGGGGTCCAGCGCCTCGACGGCCGCGTCCGCCACCCGACGGGCTTCCACGACGAAGGCGCGCTGGGTGCGCAGCAGGTCCTCGCGCGGCATCGGGTAGCACAGCAGCAACCGCGTCAGGAGTACGGCGACGGCGGAGACCAGGGCGACGGCGAAGGCCTTGCCCGTCACGGCCGACGGGATGTTCGCCATCATGCCGACCATCAGGCCGTTGAAGAGCATCATGCCCGTGAGCAGGTGCAGCGGGCCGAACCGGGCGAGGAAGAAGGTGAGTGCCAGCGCGACCACCATCAAGGTGATCTCCAGGCCGCGGTCGCCGTGCAGCTCGGCGGCCAGCCACAGGACGGCGGCGTAGGGGAAGGGCATCCACAGGATGGCGCGGCTGAGCCGCTGCCAGGTGTTCTCGGCGACGGCGAAGGCGCTCATCAGGCCCATCATCCCGCCGACCATCATGCCGATCATGGCCGGGACGTCCAGGGCACGGGCCATCCCGTAGCCGACCGCGAGGGAGGTCACCATCGCGACGAGCGTGCGCCATCCCGCCTGGAGCTGTCCGAGGCCTGGATCCGCCGCGAGAACCCAGTCCCACCGCCGCCGGGGTCCGCCCACCCGGTGCGGTGCCACGGCGCGCACGGCCGTGGGCGCGGGGGGCGTGGGCGGTGTGCGTTCCGGTGCCGTGTCCGACTGCCTGGTGCCTGGGCTGATCAAAAGGGCTCCGAATCCATCGCGTTCAACAGGGTGGTGAGGGCGTCCCGGGCGGCACCCACGGCGCGCTCGGAGTCGTCGACGCCCGCGTCGAGACCTCGCAGGAGCGCCGCGGCCATCCGCCGACGCCCCCGGTCGAGCAGTTCCCGTCCGGCCGGCGTCAGGGACGCCTCCACGACACGCCGGTCGGCCGCGCGTCGTTCGCGCGTGGCCAGACCGCGCTCCTCGAGGCCCTGCAGCACCACGGTCACGCGGGGCTGGGCCATACCGGTGTGCGCGGCGAGAACGGTGACCCGGCGGGGGCCGTCCTCCAGGGAGTCGAGTACGGCCACCTGGCTGCGGCCGAGCCCGAAGTCGCCGGTGCGGAAGAGTGTCTGCGAGAGCCGTCCGATGCCTCGGAGGAGGCCCCGAGCGGCGCTTTCGATGCGCTGCTCGTCGGTGGGGCCTGCCGGGGACGACGATTGATGCATATGGCAATTATATATATGTCAAGAGTCGAGCCGGAACCATGGACGGGCAAAATGCCCGCCCCGTCCGCGTGTCCGGCGATACCGGGGCGTACGGAAGCGGCCCCTGCGGCTGCGGCCCCCGGATCATGAGTCCGGAGCCGCCCGTCGCAGGGGCCGCAGCCCGATCCCGCCGATGTCCTCAGGGCGACAGGCCGGGCGCCCGCCCGGCCCGCGTGAGGCGGTGCAGCGCGCGCACCAGGGCCTCGACGCCCGCCTCCGCCTTGGACCGGGGACACCCGACGTTCAGCCGCAGCCATCCCGGCGCGCCGTAGGCGGCGCCGGGCATGATGGCCACCTTCTCCACCTCGACGAGCTCGCGCTGGAGGGCATCGTCGTCGACGCCCAGCGGCCGGAGGTCGATCCAGGCGAGATATCCGGCCTGCGGAGGCTCCCAGCCGAGCCCCAGGAACTCCTCGCGGAGCCGGTCGGCGACCATCGTGAGGTTCCCCGCGAGATACGCGCGCAGGGCGTCCAGCCAGGGGCCCCCCTCCCTGTACGCGGCGATGTGGCCCACCAGCGACAGCACGGCGGGGGAGGAGAGGCCGTCCGCCTCCTTGAGCTGCCTCAGATACGCGTCACGGGACACGGGATCGCCCATGATCCCGTAACTGCCGGTCAGCGCCGGAATGTTGAACGACTTGGACGCCGAGGTGACCACGGCCCACCGGCCCTCGCCGCCGATTCCCGCCCAGGGGCGGTGGACATGCGGGGCATGAGCCAGGTCGGAGTGGATCTCGTCACTGATCACGGCGACGCCGTGCCGCTCGCACAGCCGCGCCATGCGCTCCAGCTCGGCCTGGGACCAGACCCTGCCCGTCGGGTTGTGCGGGGAACAGAGGAGCAGCACGGCCGTGTCGGGCAGCGCCAGGAGCCGTTCCAGCTCCGCCCGGTCGTCGAGCGGGCACTCCAGCAGCCGCCGCCCGTGGGCCGCCACCGTCCTGGGGAACGCGTCGTACATGGGGGTGTGGGCGACCACGCCGTCACCGGGACGCGACCAGAGCCGGAGCAGCTGCGACACCTGGTAGACGACGGAGGGCGCGTAGACGACCGACGCGGGATCGACGGTGGTCGCGTGCCTCGTCGCGTACCAGTGGACGATCGCGGAGAGGAAGTCGTCCTGGCGCCACCGCGAGTAACCCAGCACGCCGTGGTCCAGGCGGCCGCGGAGCGCGGTCATGATCTCCGGGGCGGTCTCGAAGTCCATGTCGGAGATCGTGAACGGCAGCAGGCCGGGGACGCCGAAGCGGTCCTCGACGTAGTCCCACTGCGTGCACCAGGTGCCGTGCCGGTCCACCGGGGTGCCGAAGTCGTAGGGGTCCCGGGTGGCCCCGGTCGCCCCGGGGGAAGTGGTGGCCATGATCAGCCCACCGGGATCATGGTGGCGATGGCGTCCTTCACGGACTGGACCTGCGGCCCGATGACGACCTGCACGTTGTGGTCGTCGAGCTTGATCACGCCCACGGCGCCGAGCTTCTTCAGCCGCGCCTCGTCGACCTCTCCGGCGTCCTCCACCGTCATGCGCAGACGGGTGATGCAGTTGTCCAGGGACCGGATGTTGCCGGCGCCGCCGATCGCGTCGAGGATGGCCGCGGCGTCGTACTTCCCCGCCACCAGTTCGCGTACGGGCTGCGCCTCGCCGTCCTGTGGGACGGGCTCGGAGTCCTCCTCCGCCTGCTCCGACTCGTCCTCGCGGCCGGGGGTCCTGAGGTCGAAGCGGGTGATCGCCCAGCGGAACAGGAAGTAGTACACGGCGAACCACACGGCAGCGATCACGGGCACCAGGTACCACTTGGTCGTCGATCCCTGGAGGACGCCGAACACCAGCCAGTCGATGACGTTGCCGTCGGTGTTCCCGATGAAGACGCCGAGCAGGGCGGCCGTGAGGAATCCGAGCCCCACCAGGACCGCGTGGATGGCATACAGCCACGGTGCGACGAACAGGAACAGGAACTCCAGCGGTTCCGTGATGCCGCCGACCACGCAGGCCACCACACCCGACACCAGCAGGGCCTTGATCTCCGGGCGCATCTTCCTGTTCGCGCAGTGGTACATCGCGAGTGCCGCGCCGGGGAGTCCGCCCAGGTAGGACGCCATCTTGCCCTGGGAGAGGAAGTGGGTGGCGTCGGTGACCGCCCCGTTCGGTGCCCCCGCGCAGTCCAGGTGCGCGTAGAACATGTTCAGGGCACCGGAGACCTGGTCCCCGCACACGGCCCCCGAGCCGCCGACGTCGGTGAACCGGAACATGGCGACGAGGATGTGGTGCAGGCCGATCGGCCGCAGCAGCACCTCGCCCATGCCGAAGAAGAACGGTCCGAAGACACCGGTGTGCCCGATGCCCCGGCCCACGGCGGTGATCCAGCCGTTGAAGGTCGGCCACACCAGCGGGATGAGCAGGCCGAGGACGCTCAGGACCAGGGCGGAGATGATCGGTACGAAGCGCAGGCCGCCGAAGAAGGCCAGCGCGTCGGGCATCCGCTGGGTACGAAAGCGCTGGTGGAGGAGGCTGACAACGATGCCAACGGCCACGGCTCCGAGGAGTCCCGTATCGATGGACTGCACGCCCAGCACGTCGGCTATGCCGTAGTGCTCGATCGCCTTCCCGTCCTCGAGATCGACGCCCTTGGCGGTGAGGTAGAAGTTCACCGCCAGATTCATGGCGGCGAAGCCGACGAAGCCGGAGAAGGCGGCGACACCCTTGTCCTCACGGGCGAGGCCGAGCGGGATGGCCATCGCGAAGAGGACGGGCAGGAAGGTGAAGGCGACCAGCCCCGTGTTGGCCATCCAGGTGAAGACGAGGTGGAAGCCCTCGGCCTTGAGGAAGGGGAGGTTGTCGGTGACCGCCTCGCTGGACAGCGAGGAGCCGATGCCCAGCATGATGCCGCAGAACGCGAGCAGGGCCACGGGGAGCATGAACGTCTTGCCGAGCCCCTGGAGGAATTCCCAGAGTGCGGCTTTGGTCTTCTGCATGTGTACGGAACTTTCGAGCCTGGGGGGACGGGACCCGGGCGCTCGCCGTGGCGATGTGGGGTCCCACGGGCGTGCGAGCGGCGAAGGGCTGACGAGGGGGTTCCGGCCGTCGCCCGCGACGCACCTGGGGATCGCCCGGTGAGCAGCGCCGGGCAGGGCCGTTCCGCCGCACGGATCACATCACGGCAGGTCGGCGGCTGTCCATGGAGGCGGGAGCGCCGATCGGCGGCGTGCCCGGAGGCCTCGGCGCGGGGAGTGCAGCGCCGGTGGCTGACCGTGAGGTACGCCACTCGTTCGTGCGAGCGTGGGGTGTTTGGCGCCGCAACGGGGGGTAAGGGGCTCTGTGATCGCCGTATCCGACAATCCGGTGGATAGGGTGCAAGAGCTACCGAATGAGGAGGTTCGATGTCCTCGAAGCGACGTCGTAAGAAGAAGGCCCGCCGCAAGAACGGCGCGAACCACGGCAGCCGTCCTCAGACCTGAGGAAGCGGCGACGGTTATCCGGGGGGTGGCACCTGCCACCCCCCGGACGCGTTCCGGATGCCCGTCTCCGCTGCCGCTGCCGCTGCCGCTGCTCCTGCTTCTGCCGCTGCGGGTCCGGTGCCGGCCGGACTCAGGCGGGCTTCCGGGTCGGCGGTGAGGCGGGGCGCGGTACGGAGCTGTGGGGCTCCGCCGCGTACTGGGCGGCCTGCGTGGTGAACATGGCCGCGTAGCGCCCCTGGGCGGCCATGAGTTCGTCGTGCGTTCCCTGCTCGGTGAGCCGGCCCCCGGAGAGGACGTGGATGGTGTCGGCGTGGCGGACGCCGGACATGCGGTGCGTGACGAGCACGACGGCCCGGTGCGGGCCGGCGAGGCGCCGGATGGCGTCGAAGGCGGCGATCTCGGCCTCCGGGTCGAGCGCCGAGGTGGGCTCGTCGACGATCAGCACGCTGTCCGCCCGGCACGTCTCGGTGCGCCAGTGGGTGCGGGCCAGACCGATCTTCTGCCATTCGCCGCCCGAGAGTTCGGACGCCCCGCGGAACATGCGGGCCAGCAGGGTCCGCAGACCGTGGGGGAGCTTCTCGATGACCGGGCCCGCTCCGGCGTAGTCGATGGAGGGCCGGAGCTCCTCCTGCCCTGCGTGGCGGCCGGGGCGGCCGATGCCGATGTTGAGGGCCGCGGTCATCGGCCAGCGCTGGAAGTCCTGCGTCAGCAGCGCCACGCGGTCGAACACCTGCGACCGGTCGAGGGCCGACAGCTCCGCCGTGCCCCAGCGCACCGTGCCGCCATGAGGCAGCAGCAGCCCCGCGAGGATCTTCATCAGCGTGCTCTTCCCCGAACCGTTCTCACCGACGACGGCGGTGACCGAGCCCATGGGGAGCGTGATCGACACCCCGTCCAGTGCGGGGGCGTCGCGGTCCGGGTAGCGGTAGGTGACGCCGTCGAGGACCACCCGGCCCACGCGCTCCGGCAGACGCCCCCCGCTGCCGGGGATGGCACGCCGGGCGGCCTCCGCCAGGAACCGCTCGTGGTCCTGCACGTACAGGCTCTCCTCGTGGAGCTGGTTGACGTTCATGACGAGGGCCCCCAGGCTCGCCGAGCCGGACCGCACGGCGATCACCGCGGTGCCGGCCACCGCCAGACTCATGTGGCCGGCCAGGATCAGCCAGAGCATCACGCCGTACGTGGAGGCGAGTGCGAGACCGGACAGTGCCGCGGCCATCAGCTCGGTCATCGCCTTGCCGTTCGCCAGCCGCTTCTGCTCGGCCTCGGCGCTCTCCGCCATGCCGCGGTACTTCTCCAGGAGGAACGCGCCTACGGAGTGGATCCGCACCTCCTGGGCCGCGCCGCGCTCGGTGAGCAGGTTCGCGATCAGCCGACTGGCACGCAGGTGCTCGACCCACGCCATCACGGACGCGTACCGCTCCTGGGCGACCCGCATCGCCCCCCAGCCGCGAGGGGCCGCGATCAGCAACAGCATGGGGAGCAGGGCCGGGTGAAGGACGGTCAGGATGCTTGCCGTCGCGACCAGGGAGATCGTGCCGTTCAGTGCGGCCACGCACGCGCCGATCATCCGACGGGCGGAGGCCGCTCCGAACTGGGCGACGTCGATCAGCCGGCGGAACTCCGGGTCCTCGATCGCCTCCAGCTCGACCACGGTCGCCGCTTCCAGGTACTCCGTCGTCGCGATCCGTTCGACCAGCGGTTCCAGGCGGCCGGCCCGTGACGTGGACAGGCCGGCGAGACCGGCGTTGACCACCGCGACAGCGGCCACGACGATCAGCGCGGGCAGGGCGGCCCGCAGCCGCTCGACGGGATCGCCGCCGCCGAGCAGGGCGTGCATCACGGAGTTGACCGCGAGGAGGGTCACCGCGGCCGCGATGCCCTGGCCGATCTCGCTGACGCCGACGGCCAGCAGCGCCGGCCGGTCGGCGGCCCAGGCCCGGCGTAACGTGGAGCTGATCAGGCGGGGCATGGCCCGCACCGCCGACAGCATCGTCAGGTCCAGCCGGGCGCGTTCGTGCTCGGCGAACACGCCGTCGTAGCGCAACGGGCCGCCGAACAGCTCCTGTTCGGCGGCGGAGACCACCGGCTCGATCATGCGGGCCCGCCGGAAGAATCCCCTCACGTACGGCCTCCCCGGCCGTGGTCGGTCCCGTCCTGCTCCCTCACGCGTACCTCCCCCGTCTCCGGTCGGCCCCCGGCCCGCGGTACGCACCGGGGCGGACGCTCAGCGGAAGCGTCGGCCGACCCCCAGAGAAGTGCCCAGAAAACATGCCGCCGTAGCCCACCCGCAGGCGTACGCCGGAGCGGAGCCGATCCTCGGCGGGAGCCGCCGAAGAGCGGGTGCGTGACGTGCGCCAGGTCCCTGCTCCCGACTCCGGAGGCCTCAGTCCTCGTGGGCGGGCAGGCCCGCGAGACCGGTCTCGCGCATGACGCGGTCGATCGTCCCGTCGAGGGTGCTCCGGCTGTCGAGGACGGACTCGATGCCGCCGGGCAGGAGATCGCGCTCCCGGTACCAGTCACGCAGCTGGTACTCCGTCACCTGCGCGAGGTACACCGGATCGGCCTTGGCGGCGTGGCGGACGAACGTCTCCTCGATCGGGATGTCGAGGTAGTAGCAGCGGGAGACGCCGCGGTGGTCGGCGACCAGGCGCGTGAGCATCTCACCGTAGCGGTCGGCGTACAGGATGCCCTCGACGACGACGTGGTAGCCGGCTTCGAGCGCGTAGCGCGCGACCGTGTCGATCAGCCCGATGTTTGTGCCGCCGGGCCGGTCCCGCTCACGCAGCACGGTCCGGCGGAGGTTGTCCTGCCCGACCACGGCCAGGCCGCGGCCGAACCGGTCGCGGACCCCGGCCGCCACCGAGGACTTGCCCGATGCCGAGTTCCCCCGTACGACGATCAGCCGGGTCTCTTCGCTTCCCGTCCTCATCCGCAGCAGGCTACCGGCCGCGCGGGATGCCGTGTGCCCGATCGTGCGCGGTATCCGAGCCCGCCCGGGTCAGGTGAGCAACTGGTTGCGGTGGGAGGCGCGACGTGCGGCGGCCAGCAGGGCGTGGATCTGCGGACCGGCCTGGTCGAGGCGGGCCAGGGGCTTCGCGAACGGCAGCCGCACATCACGGTGGCTGCCTGAGTACTCCAGGCGCAGGGTCACGCCGTAGCGGTCCATCGCCAGGGGGAGGATGCGCTTCACGCCCTTGTCCGGCTGTGGTTGCACGAGGCGGAGGAGCAGCGGGACGAGCTCGCCGTGGTCGTCCACGAGGTGGGTCAGCATTCCCGCCTCGCTGCTGGCGATCGGATCGGGGTCCGTCTCCTGCAGTGTGTCCAGGGTGACGAATGCCCGGCCCCTGTCGTCCTCGAAGACCGCCTGGCCGAACTCCATGCAGGTGCTCTCCGCGGATTCCGTGCTGTACGGGGCGGACAGCAGGCCGGTCACCGTGACACGGGCGCGTGTGCGGTCACGTACCGGCGTGGGCGCGATGTCGGTGAACTCCAGCCGGACCGGGACGCGCGGCCCGGCCGGGGCGAGGCCCGGCTCGGACGGTTCGTGGAGGTGGATGTGGCCCATCGCGGCCGTTCCGTCGAGCCGGTGCACCTCGACGGGGTCGTGTCCGTCGCTCACCACCGTCATCGAATGGGCCGCGGTCAGGATCGACAGCACGCGTTCGGCGGGGGTGGGCTGGGTGACGCGGGAGGTGAAAGGACGCATCCAAGTTCTCCAGAGAGCAGGCGGGGAGACCTCATTACGGCTACTTAGGTATGCCTAACCTAACCTATGAATCCCGGTTCGGGTAGCGCGCCGCCCTGCCCGACGGATGTGCGAGACGCTGCCCTGCGGGGAGGAACCGTAGGATCTGCGCGCCGGACCGTACTGCGGCGCGGAGGTGGTCCGGTGGCCTGCCCGCAGTGGAGCCGGGGGAGTCGGCCGGAGGCGTGCGACAGCGACGAGGGGTGCCGGACCGTGGCGAACCGCTGGGTGGGAGTGACCGTCGACTGCGTCGACGTGGAGCGCGTGTCGGCCTTCTGGAGCGTGCTGCTCAACCGTCCGCCGGGCCCTTCCCGGCCGGGCTGGGTCTACCTCGGCCGTCACGACGACCCGCAGCCGCGCCTCGTCTTCCAGCCGGTGGCCGAGCCGAACCCGGGCAAGGTCCGCCTGCATCTGGACGTCTTGGTCGACGACATCGACCAGGGCATCACGCAGGTCCTCGCCCTGGGGGGCCGGTCCACCGGCGAGCGGCACGACTACGACGAGGGTGTCGTCGTCGTGATGGCCGATCCCGAAGGGCACGAGTTCTGCCTGGCGCAGTTCTACTGAGGGGCGATGCGAGTGCCGGCCGCCTGCTCGGGCGGGCCGGGTGTAGCGTTCCAGGATTGGCCATCAATTGACCTGAGGTGAGATGGAATTGGGCGTCGAAACGGTATTCGCTGGGTCTTTCCTCGTGATCGGTGGACTCGCTCTGATCTTCGCCCGAACATATCTTTCGAGGCGCGTCCGGAACCAGTGAGGAGTATTCGGGCAAGAGGATTCTCGGCGCCCTGAGGTGGCAGGATTCGCGCCGGGGGCTGCCGGCATATTTATGCTCTTAGAGGTCCTGACAAAGGCTTTGCGTGGATCGGGGGCTGATCAATCAGGCGGCTTCAGTGACCGATGTCGCATGCTTCGTAGCTCTTCAGCCCGACCGTCAGCAGGGGCGGCACGAGTGTGTGCATGTACCAGCTCAGGTCGGTGAACTCGACCGAGTCAGGTAGACGCCGCCGGTTGATGGTCGGGATGAAGCTGCAGGTCATGCGGCCAGGGAAGAACAGGAGCTGACCGCCTGTGCTCGCCTTCCCGTGGTAGATGCAGACGGCCACGTGGTGGTTCGCGTGCTCGGGTGCGTCAAGGATGGCCAAGACATCCTGCGTGTGGTCGCGGGTCGTGGTCCGCCAGTCGTATAGGTCGTCGTCGTCATTCACCATGAACGAGAGCGGATCCTCCAGCGCCCAACCTGTGGCGGTCAACGCCCTGATGCCGGCGCGGACCGTGAGCTCGTGGGCGAAGGTGAAGTCGATGTCTGCGGTCCTGGACGACACTGATGGCTCCCGGTGAAGGTTCGACGGCACCGCATCGTTGCCGAAGATGCGCCGAACTGTCGATCGAATTGCGGATCAAGGCCCCTGGCAGAGGCGTTGGACGTGGCGGTAGGTGATGAGGCAGGTGGCGAGGCCGAGGAAGGCTTCGTGAATGTCGTCGCGTCTTTCCCGGCGGACGCGTAGGCGCCGGAAGCCGTGGAACCAGGCGATGGTGCGATCGACGACCCAGCGGTCGACGCCAAGGCCGGAGCCGTGCGGGACGCCGCGGCGGGCGATCACCGGTTTGATGCCCTGGGCCCAGACGAGACAGCGGTACTTGTCATGGTCGTAGCCCCGGTCGGCCAGCAGCACGTCCGGCCGGCGCCGTGGTCTGCCGAGCAGGCCCGCTACGGACGGGACCTTCGCAAGCAGAGGCAACAGCTGCGTCACATCGTTGCGTTTTCCGCCGGTCAGCGACGCAGCGAGTGGGATGCCCTGCCCGTCGACAAGGATGTGGTGCTTGCTGCCCGGACGTGCTCGGTCGACCGGGCTGGGTCCGCTTTCGGGCCGCGTCGGGCGGCCCGGACGTGGGTGGAGTCGATCACCGCCCGGGACCAGTCCAGCTGCCTCGCCGACCGCAGCTTCGTCAGCAGGACTGCATGGAGCCGGTCCCACACCCTGGCCTCGTTCCACGCGCAAGGCGCCGCCAGCACGTCATGCCGGACCCGAAGCCGAGCTCTTGGGGTAGGCACTCCCACTGCATGCCGGTGTGCAGCACGAACAGGATCCCGCACAGAGCCCGCCGGTCGGGCACTCGCGGCCTGCCTGTCACCAGCTTCGGCACCGGGACCGGCAACAACGGCTCGATGAGCACCCACAGTTCATCCGAGACGATCCACGGCCGAGAGTTTCTTTTTGCCACGGATGCCTCAACGAGCATCCAAGCCGACAGTCACATGATCAACGGCTTCTGTGAGGACCTCTCAGGCGGTGTACTGCTCTTCGCTGGAGTCCTCACGGCGGAATGATGTGACACGTAGTCGCCGTAGCCGCGCGATTCCGGGTGTGTCCCGCCCTTTCCGGCGAGACGGGACACGCCGCCCTCTGCACCGTGATGTACGACGGCCCGCCCTGCCCGGCCTCAGGCGTCCAGGCTCCATCTTTCAAAGACCGCTTCTGGTGTCCCTGCGGGTGAGCCAGGCTCCGAAGAGAGCGTCTGCAAGCCGATGCCTGTTGCGAAGGCCGGATGATGGGCTGACACTCCGGTGCCGCCGTGTGAACGACGTGTGGGATCCGCGCCTTGGGACAGCAGGAAGCACGTGGCACCCACATGGAGGGGCTCCCCGGTCTGGACGTGTCCGCCGATCTCTCCGTCGACGGCCCGGTGCAGGAGGGTGAATCCGTTGGACTCCTCGTGGATGTCGGCTCCTGCCGCCAAGAGGTCGCGCAGTTCCTCCAGCCGGTCCTGTTCGACAGCCAGGTGCGTCCGTGGCATCTCCCTCACCGCACCCCCCTACCGGGACCGGACGGGAATCGAGTGGGCCGCCGGCAACAGCGCCGGAGTCCGAAAGGCGACCTCCCGCGGAACGCGGGCGGCGAGGTGAACCCATCATGCTGCCCACCCCCGATTTCCGGGCCGTGGCATGAAGACGCCGCCTCCTGCGAGTCCCGGGCGCCGCTGAAGGCTCGTAGGCGGTCAGCCCTCTGCTGGATCCTGGTGCCGGCGGAGTGTTGCCGCGGCGGGCCGAGAATCTCTGGTCATGAAGCCCGAGGGCGGTTCTTCAGGTACCAGTCGAGGAAGCGTTCGCTGACACCCTTGCCCTCACCGAAGTCCTCCTTGAGGACCCGCCACATGTACGTACTGTCGTGTCCGGGCGCGAAGGTGCTGTCCGCGCCGATCTGGGCGTCGCAACCGCAGAGGCAGAGGTGGGGGCCGGCGGTGCTCATGATGGCCTCCTGGGTTCTCACGAGTGGATGGGATCCGCATTCTCTCGCCCTCGGGCGGTGATCCGGAAGCTCTGTCGCGAAGCGCGGGCTCGGCCGCCCCTCTCGGTCCTCGCAACGTCCAGATGTCGGAGGCGCTTTCGGGTCCGGTGACCGAGCCCCCCGACCGGAGCGTGGCCCCGCGCATCAGGGGCCGGAGAGCGCTGGGTTCCGGTCCTCGAAGGCATGGCCGGTCAGGTCCCCCGGGCGAACAGGATCAGCGCGCAGCAGGGGGTGATCCTCTCGCGGCCGCTGAGCTGCGCGGACGGTGGGTGTGCGGGTGGTGCCCGTGTGAGGACCGTTGACAAATGTGTGACCTGCTAGAAACCTGTCACCCCAGCACCGCAAAATATTGACCGGATCACTCAAAATCCTAGGCAATACACGCGAGTTCCCGGCAGGTGGCCTGCTCCCTCACCTGTCGGCGTCCGGGATCGTCCCCCCATCGGTGTACCGGCAGCCGCCACCCGGCCGTCGCCGCCCGCCCGACGCCGTAGAGGCGTCGCGCCGGAGGCGACGCTCAGGTGTGCTCCTTCCGGTCCCGCAGCCTCACGGAACAGAGGACAGCATGAGATGGAAGAAACTCGGCTGGCGGTTCGTCGCCGGCGCGGTGACAGCCGCGCTGATGACCGTCGGGCTCCTGCCGGTCACCGCGACCGCGGCAGCCCAGCGCACCGACCTGGCCCTCGGCAAGCAGGCGACGACCAGCGGGTCCCACGGTGCCTACCCGGCGTCGAACGTCACCGACGGCAGCCAGCAGACGTACTGGGAGAGCCCCGGGACCTTCCCGCAGTGGGTCCGGATCGACCTCGGCAACCGGTTCGACGTCGACCAGGTGGTACTGAAGCTGCCCACCACGTGGGAGGCGCGGACCCAGACGCTCGACGTCCAGGGCAGCACCGACGGGAGCACTTTCAGCGCGCTGTCGAGTTCGGCCGCACGGGCGTTCAGCCCGTCGGCGGGCAACACCGTGACGATCGGCTTCACCGCGAAGCAGGTGCGGTACGTCCGCGTCCAGGTGACCGCCAACACCGGCTGGAACGCCGCGCAGCTCTCCCAGGTGGAGGTCTACGGCGAGGAGGACACCGGCCCGCCGCCCGCGAGCGGTTCCAACCTGGCGCTGAACAAGCCGATCGAGGCCTCCTCGGTCGCGCAGACCTATGTGGCGGCCAACGCCAATGACGACAAGCTCGGTACGTACTGGGAGTCGAACGGCCACCCCTCGACCCTCACGGTGAAGCTCGGCGCGAACGCCGACATCGAGGCCGTCGTCGTCAGACTCAACCCCGACCAGGCGTGGGGGACCCGCACCCAGAGCATCCAGGTGCTCGGCCGGGCCCAGTCCGCCACCGGCTTCACCTCGCTGAAGGACCGGGCGGACCACGTGTTCAGCCCCTCCGGCAACCAGAACACCGTGACCATCCCGGTCAGCGGACGGTACGCGGACGTCCGGCTCACGTTCTTCACCAACACGGGCGCTCCCGGTGCCCAGGTCGCCGAGATCCAGGTCGTCGGGACCGCCGCCCCCAACCCCGATCTGACCGTCACGGACCTGACGTGGTCGCCGGCCTCGCCGTCCGAGAAGGACGACGTCACCGTGAACGCCACCGTGCGCAACACGGGCACGGCGGCCGCCGCCGCGACGACCGTCGACGTCAGCGTGGAGGGCGTCGTCGCAGGCAGCGCGCCGGTGGGAGGCCTCGCCGCCGGGGCCTCGGCCACGGTGGCCGTCGGCGTCGGCAAGCGTCCGATGGGCTCGTACACCGTCTCGGCGGTGGTCGACCCGACCGACACGGTCGTCGAGCAGGACAACAGCAACAACAGCCGCACCGCCTCGTCGAAGCTCGTGGTGGGCCAGAGCCCCGGTCCCGACCTGGAGGTGCTCGGGATCACCTCCAGCCCGTCGAACCCCGCCGTGGGCGCACCCGTCACCTTCACCGTCTCCGTCCGCAACCGCGGTACGACGGCGGTGAGTTCCTCGACCGTGACCCGTCTCCTGGCGGAGAGCACCACCCTGAACGGCGCGACCGGCGCCATCCCGGCCGGGGCCACCGTCACCGTGCCGGTCAGCGGGAGCTGGACCGCGAAGAGCGGCGGGGCCAACCTGACCGCCACCGCGGACGCGACCGGTGTCGTCGCCGAGACCAACGAGAACAACAACGTCTACTCGCGGGCCATCGTGGTCGGCCGCGGGGCCGCAGTCCCCTACACCGAGTACGAGGCCGAACAGGGCACGTACAAGGGGGCGTTGCTCAAGTCCGACAAGGAGCGCACCTTCGGGCACACCAACTTCGCCACGGAGTCGTCGGGGCGCGAGTCCGTGAGGCTGAACACCACGGGCGAGTACGTCGAGGTCACCTCCACCGTCCCGTCGAACTCGATCGTGGTCCGCAATTCCGTCCCCGACGCACCGGGTGGCGGAGGGGCGGAGGCCACGATCAGCCTGTACGCCGACAACACCTTCGTGCGGAAGCTGACGCTCTCCTCCAAGCACAGCTGGCTCTACGGCGACACGGACAGCCCGGAAGGCCTGACCAACCAGCCGGGGACGGACGCCCGCAGGCTGTTCGACGAGTCCAACGCCCTGCTCGGCCGGACCTACCCCGCCGGGACGAAGTTCCGTCTCCAGCGCGACGCCGGTGACTCGGCCTCCTTCTACATCATCGACCTGGTGGACCTGGAGCAGGTGGCACCGGCGGCCGCCCAGCCGGCCGGATGCACGTCGATCACCACCTACGGAGCCGTCCCGAACGACGGCATCGACGACACCGACGCCATCCAGCGGGCGGTGACGGCCGACCAGAACGGCGACATCGGCTGCGTGTGGATCCCGCCGGGGCAGTGGCGGCAGGAGCAGAAGATCCTGACGGACGACCCCCTGAACCGGGGCCAGTTCAACCAGGTCGGCATCAGGGACGTCACGATCCGTGGCGCGGGCATGTGGCACTCCCAGCTCCACACCCTCACCCAGCCGCAGAACGCGGGCGGCATCAACCACCCGCACGAGGGGAACTTCGGCTTCGACATCGACGACAACACCAAGATCTCGGACCTGGCGATCTTCGGCTCGGGCACCATCCGGGGCGGTGACGGCAACGCCGAGGGCGGAGTGGGCCTGAACGGGCGTTTCGGCGATGACACCAAGATCACCAACGTGTGGCTGGAGCACGCGAACGTGGGTGTCTGGGTCGGCCGCGACTACGACAACATCCCGGACCTCTGGGGACCCGGCGACGGCGTCGAGTTCACGGGCATGCGGATCCGCAACACCTACGCCGACGGCATCAACTTCGCGAACGGCACGCGTAACTCGACGGTGTTCAACTCCTCGTTCAGGAACACCGGTGACGACTCGCTGGCCGTGTGGTCGAGCAAGTACGTGAAGAACCCGTCGGTGGACGTCGGTCACGACAACCACTTCCGCAACAACACGATCCAGCTGCCCTGGAGGGCCAACGGCATCGCGATCTACGGGGGTTACGGGAACACCATCGAGAACAACATCATCTCCGACACGATGAACTACCCCGGCATCATGCTGGCGACGGACCACGACCCGCTGCCCTTCTCCGGGCAGACGCTGATCGCCAACAACGCGCTCCACCGCACGGGAGGGGCGTTCTGGGGCGAGGCCCAGGAGTTCGGCGCGATCACGCTGTTCGCGGCGGGCCAGGACATACCGGGGGTCACGATCCGCGACACCGACATCCACGACTCCACCTACGACGGGATCCAATTCAAGTCGGGCGGCGGATCCGTGCCCGGGGCGCAGATCTCGCACGTCCGCATCACCGACTCCGTCAACGGGTCGGGGATCCTGGCCCACGGTGGGGCACGGGGCAGCGCGACCCTGACCGATGTGACCATCACCGGTTCGGCCGAGGGCGACGTCGTCATCGAACCCGGATCACAGTTCGTCATCAACGGCAGCGCGGGAACGGCGGCCGCCCGGAAGTAGACGGGGGCGAGGCGGCGACCGTCCGAAAGCGGACGGGGACCGCGAACGACCGGAAGGAGAGGAGGCTCCGGGGGCCGGGCACGACCTGGCCCCCGGAGCCTCACCCACGCCGGAACCACCTGGCCCGGCACGGCCGCCGTCCGAGCGGGCCGGCCGGCCGGGCGTCAGATGATCTCGACCAGCCCTCGATAGGGTTCGAGCCGATCGTCCCCGGGGTCCAGGTCGGTCACCAGGACGTCCATCTCGTCCAGTGACAGACACGTGGCTACGGCACGGCGCGCCAGTTTCGAGGAGTCGACGGCCAGGACGGTCCGCTCGGAGACGGCCGCCAGGACGCGTTTGACCGCCGCCTCGTCAGCGGTGAACTCGGTCGATCCGACGGATCCGTCCAGATGGGTCGCGGACAGGAAGCAGGTGTGCAGGGCGAACTGCCGGAGCGTCACCTCCGCCAGCGGGCCCACCAGGCTTCCGGTGTGCGGATCCGCTGTGCCACCGGTCGCGTAGGCCCTGCATCCAGGGGTCCTGGAGAGCTCGTGGAACGTCTCGAAGCCGGTGGTCACCGCCGTCAGGTCGAGCGTCGGCTGCTCCTTCAGGCGCCGGGCGAGGCGGTGGACGGTCGTCGATCCGTCGAAGCCGATGCCGCCCTTGTCCGGCACGAGGGTCAGGAGCTTCGCGGCGATCGCGTCCTTGGCCGCTGCCGAGCGTCCCAGGCGGTGGTCGAACGTCCAGGCGTCGACGGGCACGGCTCCGCCACGCACCCGGCGGATCTCGTTCCGCTGCTCCAGGACCTGGAGGTCGCGCCGGATGGTCATCGTGCTGACGCCGCAGGCCGATGCCAGATCATCGACGCGGCGCACCCCCTCCCGGAGTGCTGTCATGATCGACGCCCTCCGGTGGTCCCCCTCGGCGCTGGTCTCCTCTGACATGGTCTGTTTCTACCACGGCGAACATGGTGTCCTGGGGGCGCTTTCACGCCTCCTCGGTGGTGGTCGTCAGGTGCCGTTCTCCTTGGAATCCGGGTGCGCCCCGGTCCCGCGACCGTCCCTCACCTCGAAGATTGATACGTTTCAACCCCTTGTCGGAGGTGTGCGAGGGCTGTTTAATCGCTCGGCATCGGAACATCCACGAAGGGGTGCTTGATGACTGACGACGTCTCCTCCGCAGCGCTCGACGGATCCCTCGTCCCTGTCCGGCGACGACCCACACGGGTGGGGCTGGTGTCCGGCGGGCTCGGTGCGTACTGGCCGCAGTTCCCCGGTCTCCTCGACCGGCTGCGGGAGTCGGCCCTCTTCGTCACGCGGCGGTTCGAGGGTATGGGCTGCGAGGTGGTCGACGCCGGCTTCGTCTCCGACCCGCAGGAGGCCTCCAAGGCCGCAGAGGAACTGCGCAAGGCCGACTGCGACATCGTCGTCACGTTCCTGACGACGTATCTGACGGCATCGATGGTGCTGCCGATCGCTCAGCGCACCCACGCGCCCGTCCTGGTCATCGACCTCCAGCCGACCGAGGCGATGGACCACGCGAACACCGACACGGGTGCGTGGCTGGCCTACTGCGGGCAGTGCCCACTGCCCGAGGTCGCCAATGTCTTCCGGCGCAGCGGGATCTCCTTCCGGTCCGTCTCGGGGCATCTGCACGACGAGAACGCGTGGACACGGATCGGCAGGTGGATCGCCGCGGCGGGTGTGCGCGGCGCGATGCGTCACGGGAGGCACGGTCTGATGGGCCACCTCTACCCCGGCATGCTGGACGTATCGACGGACATGACCCTGGTGTCCAGCCAGTTCGGTGGTCACGTGGAGGTGCTGGAGTTCGACGACCTGAGGGTCAGGGTTGCCGCGGTGACGGACGAGGAGGCCGCCGAGCGTGTCGCACTGGTCCGCCAGGTGTTCACACTCGACGCCTCCGTGAAGGAGGAGGACCTCGACTGGGCGGCCCGCGTCTCCGTGGGACTGGACCGCCTGGTGGAGGAGTTCGAGCTCGACAGCCTGGCCTACTACCACCGCGGCCTCGACGGCGAGATCCACGAGCGGCTCGGCGCGGGCATGATCCTGGGTGCCTCTCTGCTGACGGCGCGCGGGATCCCTGTCGCCGGGGAGTACGAACTCCGTACCAGCCTCGCCATGCTGATCGCCGACACCCTGGGCGCAGGCGGGTCGTTCACCGAGCTCCAGGCCCTCAACTTCCGCGACGGAGTGGTGGAGATGGGCCACGACGGGCCGGCGCACCTCGCCATCTCGTCCGAGGAACCGCTCCTCCGGGGCCTGGGCGTCTACCACGGCAAGCGCGGCTGGGGTGTGAGCGTGGAGTTCGACGTGAAGCACGGGCCTGTCACCGCCTTCGGGATCGGACAGGAGGCGGACGGCACGTTCAGCTTCATCGTCTCCGAGGGCGAGGTCGTCCCCGGACCGCTGCTGGAGATCGGGAACACCACCTCGCGCGTCGACTTCGGCTTCGACCCGGGGGAGTGGACCGATGCCTGGTCCTCGACCGGGATCGGCCACCACTGGACCGTCTGCACCGGTCACCGTGCCAAGGACTTCAAGGCCGCGGCCGACCTGCTCGGCGTCCCCTTCCTCAAGGTCGACGGCCCCAACGACCTCTGAGGAAGGGAGGCGTCCTCGGAGCGGCGGACCACGGAGCCATAATCCCTTCATGAGTCTCACCGCACGGCAGCTCCTCCTTGCCACGCTGGACCGTCAACTCCTCCTGGAGCGGCAGCGGATCGACGTGGCCGAGGCGGTCCGCCGGCTCTGCGCTCTCCAGGCGCAGTCACCCGCCTCCCCGTACGTGGCCCTGTGGAACCGGGTCGAGGACTTCGAGCCCGCGGATCTCGACGAGGCCTTCGCGGACCGCCGGATCGTGAAGGCGACACTCATGCGGATCACGCTGCACGCCGTGCACGCGGAGGACCATGCGCCCTTCCACGCCGCGATGTCGAGCTGTCTGCGGGCGTCCCGGCTGTACGACCGCCGTTTCACCTCGACCGGGCTGTCGCCGGAGGAGGCGGACGCCCTGCTTCCCGCTCTCGCCGAGTTCCTGGGGGAGCCCCACACCGGCCCGGAGGTGGAGGAGGAGGTGACGCGTCGGTTCGGCGAGCACGCGCACCGCGTGTGGTGGGCGTTGCGGACGTACGCGCCGTTGCACCATGTCCCCGCCGGTCGCCCTTGGTCGTTCGCCCTGCCGAACGTCTACCGCTCCTCCCTGGCCCCTTCCGCGCCGACACCGCCGGAGACCGCCGCAGGGGTGCGGAAACTGCTGCTCGCCCACCTCCGGGCGTTCGGACCGGCGTCGGCCCAGGACTTCGCGCGGTTCACATTGCTGCCGCGCGCCGCGATCACCCAGGCTCTGCACGAGCTCGACGACCGACTGGCGCGGTTGACAGGCCCGGGCCGCGCCGTCCTGTTCGACCTGGCGGATGCTGTCGTCCCCGCCGAGGACACCCCGGCACCGCCCAGACTGCTGCCGATGTGGGACAGCACCATGCTGGCCCACGCCGGCCCCGGCCGGACCGTTCCTGCGGAGTACCGACCGCTCGTCGTCCGGCGGAACGGCGACGTACTGCCCTGCATACTCGTCGACGGGCGGGTCGCCGGTGTGTGGCGCGCGACCGAGGCGGGCCTCGAACTGTCTTCCTTCCACACACTGGGCAGGCCCGGGTGGGAGGGGCTGACGGCGGAGGCGGCGAAGCTGTCCGCCCTGCTGGCCGACCGGGATCCAGCCGTGTACCGGCGGTACGGGCACTGGTGGGACAAGGGGCTCCCCGTAGTCGAGACCAGGGTCGTCAAGGGCTGACCGGCATCGAAGGGCGGGACGAACTGAGGGCCGCTGAGCCCTCGACGGGCTGTGCCCGGTCCTCTCAAGGATCCGGCGACGAACGTGCGCGGGGAGCGTTCCCTCATGCCGCCTGCGCATGTTCTCGCGCGGAAGGCGGACCTCAGCTCTTGACGGCCTCCGCGATCCGCAGGGCCGCCTCGGCGGGGGTGAGGTGGGTGGTGTCGACGACCTCGGCCTCGTTGTGCAGCCATGTGCGGGCCGCCTCGGCGTACGGTTCGAGGTAGGCGAGGCGGAACGCGGAGGGGCCGAGAACGGTGTCGCCCTCGATGCGCCCGAGGAGGGTGTCCTGGTCGGCATGGAGGACGAAGTGCCGCACGGGAATGTCATGTCGGGCGAGACCGGAGCTGATCTCGCGCCAGTACTGCTCGACCAGGACGGTCATGGGCATCACCAGAACGCCGCCGGTGTAGTCGAGCACCTGGCGGGCGGTCTCGACCACGAGCGTCCGCCACGGCGGCCAGTGCTGGAAGTTGTCCGTGTCGGGCAGCCCCGGCCTGATGTCCATGAGCGTCTCGCCGACCTTCTCGGCGTCGAACACCCTCGAATCCGGTATCAGTTGCTGCACGAGTGGACTGGTCGTCGTCTTGCCCGCGCCGTGGGTCCCGTTGAGCCATACGATCATGGGACCCACGCTAGCCCTCCGTCTTCTCGCGGGTCACTGATTCGGCCGACTGCTCGCACCGTGAGCCGTACGCGGGCCGCGGGAGCTCGACGAGGACCGCACGACGCGGCGATGAGTTCTCCTGGTCCGGCCGGTCTACTGTTCGCCGAGTGATCAGAACGCGCGCAGCAGGAGGAGTGGCATGAGCCAGTTACTGCGGGTCCAGAACTTCACCGTCTCGAGCGACGGGTTCGGCGCGGGCGAGGGCCAGAGCCTGGAGAAGCCGTTCGGCCATGCCGATCCGGGGAACTTGCTCGCCTGGGCCTTCGCCACCGACCACCCACCCATCAAACGCTCCGAACCCGGTGGCCGAGGTCTGGACGACTACTTCACGCGGGACTACGCCCGTAACATCGGCGCCGAGATCATGGGCCGCAACAAGTTCGGGCCGCAGCGCGGGCCCTGGCAGGACCATGAGTGGCAGGGCTGGTGGGGTGACGAGCCGCCGTTCCACACGCCGGTGTTCGTCATGACGCACCACACGCGCCCGTCGTTCACGCTCTCCGACACCACGTTCCACTTCGTCGACGGCGACCCGGCCGCGGTGCTCGCCCAGGCGAAGGAAGCCGCGCGGGGCAAGGACGTCCGGCTCGGCGGCGGGGCCACGATCGTCCGGCAGTTCCTCGAGGCCGACCTCCTCGACACCCTGCACGTGGCGGTCGCGCCGACGAAGCTCGGCTCCGGGGCCCGGCTGTGGGAGTCCCCCGACGAGCTGCTCGACCGCTTCCACCGGGACGTCGTCCCCAGCCCGAGCGGCGTGACGCACCACCTGTTCTGGCGGAAGTGAGACCGGACCGACCGACCGGCGCAGGTCCTGTCGCCGGCACCCGCAGCATGGCCGCCCGGCGGCGTCCTGGCCCCGCGGGGCGCTGCGGGTGCTGGTCGGGTCCGCAGCCGGCGCGGACGCCGCGGGTCGAGCCTCAGTCCGCGCGGGCTGCGGCCCTCCCGCCAGGGCGGCCGAGGGGTCGGGAGTGAACAGCTTGGCTGCCGTACTTGCATTCGAGTTCGAGGCGCGGGATAAATGTGGGGAAGAAGGGCATAGGCGACTTTCCGAAGTTGCCGTGATCAACTCGCCCGAACGACACGAGGTGAAGATCCATGGGCAGGATGACCTCCGCGATCAAGCAGTTGCGCGGGCGGATCATGGAAGCGGACGGCAAGGCCCTGCAGGACCCGCGACTGCGGGACGAAGGGCGCCGGCTGCAGGAGAAGGGACGTGGGGGCCGGTAGCACTCACCCGGCCCGGGCCCTCAGGGCGCGGAGTCCTGGGATTCAGCGCCGTACACCCCGTGATCAGGCAGTCCCGTCGGCTCGAAGGTGTGCACCGAGAGCCCTCGCGGCGTCGTCCGGTGGCTGACGAGTCGCAGGCCGGCCGGAGTGCCGTCGTCCGGGAAGAGCCGTCGGCCGCGGCCGACCACGACCGGGGCGATCACGAGCCGCAGCTCGTCGACCAGGCCCGCTGTCAGCAGGGACCGGGCCAGTCGGGAGCTCCCGTGGACCTGGAGGTCCCGGCCCGGCCGGCGCTTCACCTCGGCGACCTGCGACGGCACGTCTCCGTCCAGGATCGTCGTAGGGTCCCACCCGGCCGTGGTCAGGCTGTGGGACGCGACGTATTTCGGCAGGCCGTTCATCCGGGGCGCGAAAGGGTGGTCGGTCATCGTCGGCCAGTCGCGGGCGAAGTTCTCGTAGGTGCGGCGCCCGAAGAGCAGCGCGTCCGCCGTGCCGAGCCAGCCGGCCGCCACCTCGACGAACTCCTCGTCCAGGTACGGCACGAACCAGCCGCCCTGGTCGAAGCCGTCCGAGGGGTCCTCGTCAGGGGACCCCGGGCCCTGGGAGACACCGTCGAGCGTCAGGAACTGCTGAACGACAAGCTTCATCACACATCCCTCTCTTCCGCTCCGGCGTGGTCCGCGCCGACGCGGCCACGGGATACGACTCTGCCACTCCTCGTGGGGCGGGACGCGGTGACACCCGACGATTCCGGTGTTCCCGTGCGGATGCCGTGAGGGGGACGGCCGGCGGCCGGGCAGGGGTGGGGGAGAGGGGGCCGCACCGTCGGCTCCCCTCTCCCCCACCCAGCGGCGCGAGGACTGCCGCTCAGTAGATGTTGGCCTCCACGGCCGGGCCGTCCCCCCGGGTGCTGTTGATCTGGGCCCGCAGCGAGATCTCGTCGTAGACGCGGAACTCCCGCACGATGCGGCCCTCCTGGATCAGGAACTGGGACACGCCGAGCACGGTCACCGGCTGATCGGTCAGCGGGCCGAAGACCGGTGTGCCCCGGTAGGTCCCGTGCATCGTCCAGGTGACGGCGACCCGCAGTCCGGCGTACCGCGGCGCGTGGTTGGTCTGGATGTCCCGTACCTCGAACCGGGCGTCCGGGAAGGCGCCGACCATGGCCAGCAGATCGCTCTGGTAGCGCTCGGGGCGGATGACGGTCCGGTCGCCGATGGTGTGCAGGAAGAGGTCCCGCACCATGAAGTCGTTGACCCTGTCCAGCCGTCGCCGGGTCCAGACCTCGTCGATGAACTCCAGGACCATCTCGCACTCGGGCCGGAACTCGTCCGGGCGGGGGCCGCTGACGCCCACGGACAGGACATCCTTGGGCGGCTCCTCGGTCATCGACCCGCTGTATCCCTGGAACCGCAGGGCGCGGGCCGCCTCGTCCGGGTCCACGCCCCGCTGCAGGCAGTCCGCCAGCTCGTCCCGGACCACCCACTCCTCGACCATGCGGCCGCGGCGGTAGAGGCAGTTGGCGACGGTCCGCTTGCGGATGCGGATGTTGCGCCCGTCGACCAGGTGCTCGTCGGCGGAGAAGACCAGGTGGGAGCTGAGGAAGGCGTCGTTCCCGCGGGCTTCCCACACCACGTCCTCGGCCTGGCCGATGTGTCCGGGCGTACTGCCCATGCGCATCGTGCTCCCCTCGATCACGCCGTCGCGGCCCACGACGGTGCCGAGGCTGGTGTGCACGATCGAGTCGGGCTCGTAGTTGTCGACGATGTAGGAGATGTCACGTCCGACCCAGATGCGGTCGGTCACCTCACGGATGAAGTCGTCCGGGTCCTTGTAGGGGAGGTAGGCGGCGGGGTCCAGCGGCATGGGACGTACCTTTCTCGATCTGTTTCGAACAATGGAATGCGTATGTATTGGAGGATGGTTCAGTGGGGCGGAGAGGGGGCGTCCCCAGGAGGTGCGGCGCGGTGACGGGTATCCCTCACCGGGCGAATTTGTCCGCCCCGAGATGACTCCG
This sequence comes from Streptomyces sp. NBC_01460, assembly GCF_036227405.1. Classification (NCBI taxonomy): domain Bacteria; kingdom Bacillati; phylum Actinomycetota; class Actinomycetes; order Kitasatosporales; family Streptomycetaceae; genus Streptomyces; species Streptomyces sp. NBC_01460. Next base: position 932,705 of record NZ_CP109473.1, on the reverse strand, counting down.
GTACGTCTCCGTCATGAAGGCGCTCACCACGACGAGGGCCATGACCGCGGCCACCGCCAGATAGGCCCACACGGCGTAGATCGTGTCGAAGGTGGTGACGAGCAGGGCGGCGACGAACGGGGTGATCCCCATGAAGATGGAGAACGAGCTGTTGTACGCGATGGCGCTCGCGCTGAAGCGGGTGCGTGTCGCGAAGAGTTCCGCCGCGCAGACCGTCACGATGCCGGTCAGGAAGAACTCGGGCACGATGTAGATCAGTTGGCTCGCGACGGCCGCTCCGAAGGTGCCCTGCTCGCCGACCCGGAAGGCGAGCGGCACCAGGACGATGCACGCGACGGCTCCGGCGATCAGCATGGGCTTGCGGCCGATCCGGTCCGAGAGGATTCCGGCGAGGGGCAGCATCGGGATGAGCACGGCGATCGAGATCGCGTTGGAGGTCAGCGCCATCCAGCGGGGCAGGCCGAGCGTTCCCGTCAGGTACTCCGGGTAGAAGGTGACCCAGCTGTAGGACAGGATCGCGGCCATGATCGAGATGCCGCAGAACGCGAGCATCGGACGCCACTGCGTGCGCAGGGCCTCGCGGATCGGGGCCTTGACGACCACGGCGCCGTCCTCGGTGGCCCGGACGAACTCGGGGGACTCCTCGATCCGCCGGCGCAGCCAGATCCCGACCGCGCTCAGGGGCAGCGCCAGGAGGAACGGGATGCGCCAGCCCCACGAGTCCAGCGAGGGGCCCTGGAACAGCCAGCTGGCGAGTGCGGCGGTGCCGGCGCCGGCGAGGATCCCGACGAAGCAGCTGTTGGAGGCGTACGAGGCGTAGTAGGCACGCCGGTTCGGCTCCGCCCACTCGACGATGAAGGTCACCGCCCCGACGTACTCCCCGCCCGACACCATCCCCTGCACGACGCGCAGGAACAGGAGCAGCAGGGGCGCGAGGATCCCGATCTGGTGATACGTCGGGAGGGCACCGATCAGGGCGGTGCTCACCCCCATGAGCACGATGGTCCAGAGCAGTGTCTTCTTCCGGCCGACCCGGTCTCCCCAGCGGCCGACGAGCGTTCCCCCCAGGGGGCGGAAGAGGCAGGCGACGGCGATGATCGCGTAGGTGCTCAGCACCGCCACCGCCTGGTTGCTCTCCGGGAAGAAGGCGGGGGCCAGGACCGGGGCCATGTAGCCGTAGAGGCCGTAGTCGAACTGCTCGACGAAATTCCCGACGCTTCCCGCGCCGATGGCTCGGCGTATCTCCTTCCGCTTCTCCGGGTCGACCTCGTGCGTGGCGACGGCGGTGGGCGGCGCTACAGCGGACATGGGTTCTCCGTTCGCGCGGTGAGAGTTATGCATACGTATGAACTTCCGCCGAACACTAGGGAGCGCGGAGTGGGGCGTCAAGAGGTGCGCGCGACGGATTCGGCGCGCTCCGGGAGGCCGTGACGGGCTGCCGCGCGACGGCGCGGGAGGCCGGGGTGTACGCCCCTCACCTGGGCCCCGCGCGGACTGCGGGGCCCAGGGGGCCGTCGGGGCCCCGGATCTCGACGGGTGCCCTCACGCCCCTCTTGGCGGAAGCCTCGAAGGGCGGCCCTGCGGAAGCCCCGACGGGCGCCCCGCGGGACGCCGCTGCGGAGGACACAAGGCGCCTCCTCGCCGCCCCCGGCCGGGATGCCCCGGACGGTATGACGCCGGACGGTATGACGCCGGACCCGGACGGTACGGCGCCGGGGCGGTGCGTGGCGGTGCGGGGCGGTACGTCGTCTCACGACGGCCGGTCGCCCTCCCCGCGCGACGCAGGGGCCGCGAGGGACCGGAAGGTGTCCATGAGGACCTGGGTCGTGTTGTAGAGCACCAGCTCCGCCCCCGCCCGCTCGGCCTCCCGGGCGCCCTCCACGCCCGGCACGATCGTCATGACCGCCCGCCCGGCCGCGTGGGTCGCCCGGTGGGCGGCGGCGACCAGCCCGTCGATCACGTCCGGCCCGGGGAAGGCGCAGTCCGCCGCGAGGTCGGCCGGTCCCACGAGCACCGCGTCCACCCCCTCCGAGGCGGCTATCTCCCCGGCGGCGGCGACGGCCTTGTCCGTCTCGATCATCGCCACCACCAGGGCGTCCCGCGAAGCGGCGACGTGCTCGGCCGCCGACACGGTGCCGAAGCGGCCGGCTCTGCTGTACGTCGCGAAGCCCCGTGTCCCCAGGGGCGGATAGTGGACCGCCTCCACCGCCCGGCGCGCGTCCCGCGCACTGTCGACGTGCGGGTGGATGAGGCCCGCGGCCCCCAGGTCGAGGCAGCGCAGGGCGAGAGCGGGCTCGGAGGTGCCGACGCGGACCAGGACGTCGATGCCCCGGGCGGCCGCTGCGGTCATGTGGTGCTGGAGCACCGTCATGTCGGCCGGCCCGTGCTCGCAGTCGATGACCACGTAGTCGAGGCCGGCGACACCCGCCATCTCCACCAGGGTCTCCGACGGAAGCCGCAGCAGCGCACCGTACAGCCGTTCGCCGGCCGCGAGCCGTGCCTTGAGGGAAGGACGCCCCGCGGGGGCCGGGCGGCGATCCGCTCGTGCCGCCGTCACCGTGCCACCATCCCCGCGGAGAGGTCGATGTCGGCGCCGCACAGTCCCGGCATCCGCAGCATCGCGCTCACCGCCGCGCCCACCTCCTCCTCGGTGACCATCCGCCCGAGGGCCGACCGTGACACGAACTCCTCCTCGGCCTCCGCGTGGCTTCTGCCGGTGCGCTCCGCCTCCAGGCGGAAGTTCCGCTCCATCCGGGGCCCCGACACGGGCCCCGGGGACAGCGAGTTCACGGTCACCCCCAAGGGCCCGACCTCGCCCGCCAGCGTCGCGGTCAGCCCGATGACCGCCATCTTCGACGCGCAGTAGGGCGTGCGCCGCAGCAGCGGCCGCTTGCCCGACACCGAGGCGATGTTCACCACGTCGCCCGCGCCCCGCTCCGTCATGGACGGAAGGAACGCCCGGCACATCAGGAACACCCCGCGCACGTTCACGTCGAAGACCTCGTCCCATTCCCGCACCGGGATCTCGGTGAGCGGCGCCACCGGGCCGGCGATCCCCGCGTTGTTGACCAGCACCGAGATCTCCTCGTGCGCGAGGCTCTCCGCGAGCCGTTCGACCTCCTCGGGCCGCGACACGTCGCAGACGCGGTGGACCACACCCGGCCCCAGGCGGGCGGCCGTCGCCTCCAGGGTGTGTCCGTTGCGGCCCGTGATCACCACACGAGCCCCGTCGGACAGCAGCGAGCGCGCGATCGCGGCGCCCAGGCCGCTGCCGCCTCCGCTGACGAGCGCGGTGCGCCCGGCCAGCGGGGCCGTACCGCCGCTCATGCGCCGGCCTCGTCGTTCCACGGCAGCGTCCCGTTGCCGTACTTCGCCGCCCGTACGTCACCGGAGCGGGCGTGCCCCTCGAACAGCTCGACGCGCGCCGCGCGCCCGCAGACCTCGCCGAGCAGGGCCGACGAGGCGGTGTCCGTGACCTCCTGGTAGGTAACGGTCTTCAGGTACTTGCCCACCCACAGACCGCCGGTGTAGCGCGCGGCCCCCCGCGTGGGCAGGACGTGGTTGGTGCCGATGACCTTGTCCCCGTACGAGACGCAGGTGCCCTCGCCGAGGAAGAGTGCGCCGTAGTCGCGCATCCGGTCCAGGGCCTGGCGCGGGTTCTCGGTGAGGACCTCGACGTGCTCGCTGGCGTAGGAGTCCGCGATCTCGAAGGCTTCCGCCAGGGAGCCGGCCACGACGATCTCGCCGTGGTCCCGCCAGGCCGGACCGGCGAAGTCCTTCGTCGGCATGCCCGGGAGCAGCCGCTCGATGTGGGCCTCGACCTCCCGGCCCAGCTCCTCGGACGTGGTGACGAGCACGGCGGGGGAGTCCGGGCCGTGCTCGGCCTGCGAGAGGAGGTCGACGGCCACCACGAACGGGTCCGCGTGCTCGTCCGCGATCACCAGGATCTCCGTCGGGCCCGCGAACAGGTCGATGCCGACCTCGCCGAACAACTGCCGCTTGGCCTCGGCGACGTACGCGTTGCCCGGGCCGGCGATGAGCGGCACCCGGCCGATCGTCTCGGTGCCGACGGCGAGCGCCGCGACGGCCTGCACCCCGCCGAGCAGGTAGATCTCGTCGGCGCCCGCCAGGTGCATCGCCGCGACCGTCGCCGCAGGGATCTCGCCCCGTATCGGCGGGGTGCAGGCGGCGACCCGCTCCACCCCGGCCACCTTGGCCGTCACGATGGTCATGTGCGCGGAGGCGGTCAGCGGGTAACGCCCGCCGGGCACGTAGGCCCCGGCACCGGACACGGGGACGTGACGGTGTCCGAGGTGGACGCCGGGCAGGGTCTCGATCTCGATGTCCCGCAGCGAGTCGCGCTGGGCCTGGGCGAACGTGCGCACCTGCCGCTGGACGAAGCGGATGTCCTCCAGCACCGTCTCCGGAACCCCGGCGACGATCTTCCCGATCTCGTCCTGACTCAGCCGGAAGGACTCGGGACTCCAGTCGTCGAACTTCTCGGAGTACTGGCGGACCGCTTCGTCACCGCGCTCACGGATGTCGTCGAGGATCGCGCGGACGCGCTCGGCGACATCCGCGCGGGCCGCGCGCACCTGACCGGCGGGCACGGGGGACTTGAGGAACTGAGGCATGACGGCTCTCTTCTCGGTGTGGCGGTGGCGGTGTGGGGAGGAGGTGATTCCGGCCGGAGAGGACCGGCCGGCCGTACGGCCGGACGGGGTCAGGACAGCGCGGGCGGCCGGGAACTCCGCACCCGTACGAGCAGGTCCCGCAGCGCGGCGGAGACGTCGGAGGGGCACTGCCAGGGCAGCAGGTGTCCGGCCCCGGGCACCTCACGCAGCTCGGCGTCCGGGGCGGCCCGCGCGATCAGCCGGTGGAAGTCCGGGGGACAGAGGGCGTCGCGCGCCCCGGAGAGGACCACGGTGGGGCAGCGGGCGGTGCGCAGCGCGTCCACGCGGTCCGAGCGGGTCGCCTGCGCGGCGAGCTGGGCGCGTGCGGCGGCGGGGCCCACGGCGCGGGCCATCCGCCGGTACCGCTCGGCCTCCCCGCCCGAGGGGCCCGGTGGAGCGGGGAACATACCCGGCAGGGTCTCCTCGACGACGTCCGCGAAGCGTCCGTCGGCGATCAGCCCGTCCCAGGCGCGCCAAGCGGCGTACTGGTCGGGGCGTGGTGCGCCCGCGTTCGCCGACATGACGCAGAGGCCGGCGATCCGCTCCGGGGCCAGGTGCAGCGCCTCGAAGGCGACGACGGCTCCGAGGCTCAGTCCGACGGCGACGAAGGGGCCCGGCACCGACGACAGGAGGTCCTGGGCCAGCGCACCGATGGTGGACCTCCCCAGCGCGAGGTGGTGGACGTCGTGGCCTTCGGGGTACTCCACCTCGGACCAGAGGCTCGTGTCGCACAGCATCCCGGGAACGACCACCAGGGGCAGCGGGCGCGACGGGCCGACGCGGGGCACGGCGGTCACCAGCGGCGCGCTGAGCGGGGCAGCAGCGCGTAGGGCGCGAGGTAGCCGTTGTGGTCGATGCCGAGACCCGCGTCGGCGGCGCTCTTGGAGACCTCCTCGTCCCAGTCCAGACGGACGCGGCCGTCACCGGAGTTGACGACCAGGAGATCGCCCTCCTCCTCGCCGACGTTGCGCAGCGTGCGCCAGGCGTCCTGGGGGACGGACAGCATGTCGCGCGGTCCCAGCCTCACCGAGACGGGGTCCGTGCGGTTGAGCGTGACCTCCCACAGGCCGTCCTTGACGATCAGGGTCTGCGTCTCGTGCTGCCGGTGGAGCGACACGCCCTGGCCCGGTTCGGCGCGCAGCCAGGCGGCGTTGTGGCCGTGCGGATTGAAGATCCGGGGTTCCTGGTGCGGATCCTCGGTCATGCCGTATCCGATGACGCAGCTCAGGCGCGCCCCTCCGCCCGGCAGGGTGCTGTCCAGGAAGGGCCGGTCGGACCAGACCAGCTCGCCGGACGCCGCGACACGGCGCTTCATCTCGTCGGCGCTGTAGTGGCGCAGCCGGTCGATGTGCTCCTGGGCCATCGGCTGGGTCAGCTCGGAGCCGGACGGGATCTCGTCGCCGGCGACCGTGTCGACCAGTTCGTTGTCGGCGGTGAGGTACAGGCCGTGTCCCTCGGCCTCGCGCAGGACCGAGGGGCCCCAGATGATGCCGCCGGTGTGGTCCATGCCGAGCACGGTGAACATCCAGCCGTCGTCCGGGCCGGTGTTGGTGAAGCCGCGGAAGATCCAGGTGGGCACGGAGGCGATGTCGCCCGCCCTGAGGAGGTGTTCCCCCTCGGTGCCGTCGGCGCCCCAGCGCAGCAGGTACTCGCCCTCGGTGCAGACGAACACCTCGGCCGTGTAGTGGAGGTGGAGGTTGTTGGTGACGCCGTGGGGCATGGCGGCCGCGCCGATGTTGTAGCCGTGCGGCAGGCGGAGGTTGACGTGCTGTCCGGCGGCCTGCGAGACGCCGGGCCCGATCATGGCGTAGTTCTCCTTCCGGTCCGATCCCGGCGTACGGCAGTCGATGAAGGCCTGGTCGCACGAGACGAAGTCGCTGCGGCGGATCGTGCGGCGCCCCAGCTCCGCGGTGGACACGACGGCGTCGGGCATGGCTTGCTCCCTCACTTGGAATACGTATGCATTCCCATGACAGGCCTTCCCTCGGGCAATGTCAAGGGATCATGCGAGGTCGATTTCGGGCGTAGGGTGCGCAGGGCTCCCGGTGTGCGGGCCGGGGGATCCGCCGGGATGCTCCGGAAGCGCGACCGCTGGGCGGAGGGAGTGCGGGTGTCCGGGGCGTGGCGCCTGCCGCGGCGGCCCCAGGTGCAGAGGCGCCGGTCAGCCATGGGGTGTTGGCTACATACGTATACTGAAATCCGGGGAGCCGGCGGTGGCGCCCTGGGCGAGGAGAAGAGGGCGGATGGCGATCACGAGTCACGACGTGGCGAGGCTGGCGGGCGTCTCCCAGCCCACGGTGTCCCGGGCCCTGCGGGACGACAACCGCGTGTCCGCGGCCACCCGGGAGAAGGTCAGGCGGGCCGCGGAAGCGCTGAACTACGTGCCCAGCGAGGCGGGGCGGACCCTCTCGACCCGTTCCACGCGCCGGATCGGCGTCATCGTGACCGATCTGACGAACCCGTTCTACCCCCACGTCATCGCACCCCTGCACGACGAGCTGCAGCGCCTGGGCTACCGCATGATGCTCCTCATGGAGCGCTCCGACGAGGCGGTGGCCGAGGAGAAGCTCCTGGACCAGTCCCTGGACGGCGTCGTCCTCGCGACGGCCACCACCGACTCCCGTCTTCCGGCCCAGCTCGACCGCCGCGGCATGCCCTACGTCTTCCTCAACCGTGACACCGGCGGCAGCGGCGACTACGCCTCCGTCGTCGACAACGAGGGCGGCGGGCGCCTGGTCGCCGACGTCCTGGTCGGCCTGGGCCACCGGAGGATCGCGGGCATCTTCGGCGCGGCCAACACGACGACCGGGCGTGAACGCGAGCTGGGCTTCCGGCTGGCCCTGGCCGACGCGGGCATCGGGCTCCCGGAGGACCGGGTGGCACGCGGAGCTTTCGAGTACGACACCGGCTACGGCGCCCTGCCCTTCCTGCTCGACGCTGCCGAGACACCCACGGCGGTCTTCTGCGGCAACGACGTGGTCGCCATCGGCGTCCTGAACGCCGCCCTCAAGGCAGGGCTCAGGGTTCCCGACGACCTGACCGTGATCGGCTTCGACGACCTCCCGATGGCCGCCTGGGAGGTGTTCCGGCTGACCACGGTCCGGCACGACCTGCGGGAGCTGTCGCGTCAGGCTGCGCGGCTGCTGGTGCGGCGCATCGACGGCGGCGCGGACCCCGCCGGGGAACGCCTCGTCCTGCCGACCGAATTCGTACCCCGCGCCACGCACGCCCGGATCTCCTGACCCGTCGCAGCCACGCACGCCCGGCTTTCCTGATCCGTCGGCGCCACGCATCCCGGCGTCGCCAGGGCCGTCGGCGATACGCACGTCGGCGTCCCCCGGCCCGTCAGCGCTGCGGCGATCCGGCCGGGAGGGACGCGGTGCGGCCGCTCTCCGCGGTTCCTGGGGCGGCCCCCTCCGCACCGGACCGGCCGCCGTACCGCTTCTGCCTCAGTACGCCGACGCCGACGAGCACCGCGGCCAGGGCGAGCGAGAGCCAGAGTTCGAGACGGTGACCGGGCAGCACCGCCATGAGGACCAGCACCCCGGCGATGAAGGCGATCGTGGCAAGGGTCAGATACGGGAAGGCCCACATCCGCACCTCGCCCGGCTCATCCTCCTTGCGGCGGGTGGCGTACTGGGTGATGGCGATGACCATGTACATCATCAGGGCGATCGCACCGCTCGACGCGATGAGGTACGTGAAGACGCTCGGCAGGAGGTAGTTGGCGATCACCGCCGCGACGCCGATGACGGTGGAGGCGACGACCGCGTTCCGGGGGACACCGGACGCCGATGTGACCGCCAGTGCGGCCGGCGCGTCCTTGCGGCGGGCCAGCGAGAAGGCCATGCGTGAGGCGGTGTAGATGGCCGAGTTGAGACAGCTGCTCACCGCCACGACGAGGACCACGTCCATGATCCGGCCCGCGCCGGGGATGTTCATACGGTCCAGGACCGCCTGGTAGGAACCGGCGGCCAGGCCGTCGGCGTTCCACGGCACCAGGCTGACCACGACGAAGATCGAACCGACGTAGAAGAGCCCGAGGCGCCACACGACGGCGCGGACGGCCTTCTTGATGTTCTTCCTCGGCTCCGCCGACTCGGCGGCGGCGATCGTGACGATCTCGCTGCCCTGGAAACTGAACATCGCCGTGAGCAGGCCGGCGAGCACGGCGACCCCGCCCTTGGGGGCGAACCCTCCGTTGCTCCACAGGTTCGACACCCCGTGGGTGTCCGAACCGGGGAGCACACCGAAGATCGCGAGGGCGCCGAGCACGAGGAAGGCGATGATCGCGACGACCTTGAGGAGCGCGAACCAGTACTCGAACTCGCCGTAGTTGCGCACGGCGAGCAGATTGCTGCCCGCGAGCAGGGCGATCATGGCGAGAGCCGGGATCCAGCTGGGGAGCGAGGTGAGCCCGGCGATGACCTCGCCCGCGGCGATCGCCTCGATGGGGATGACGAGGATGTAGAACCACCAGTACAGCCAGCCGATGGAGAAGCCGGCCCAGCGGCCCAGTGCGCGGTCCGCGTAGGTGGAGAAGGAGCCCGTGTCGGGATGGGCCACGGCCATCTCTCCGAGCATCTGCATGACGAGCACCACCAGGGTGGCGGCCAGCAGGAAGGAGATCAGGACGGCGGGACCGGCGGCGGCCACGGCGGTGGACGAGCCGACGAACAGGCCGGCTCCGATGACGCCTCCGATGGAGATCATCGTGATCTGGCGTCCCTTGAGGCCCTGGGTGAGCGCGGGACCCGACCCGTCCGACGGGGGAGAGGCCGGTGAGGGATGGTGCATGGGGAGAATCCTCGCGGGAGTGGGAGCGCAGGTGCCCCTGCTGCAGGACTGTGCTCGTCCGCCTCGGGCGGGCGACGCCGGCCGGCGGCCCGGGAACACCGGCTACGACTGTGCACGGTGTCGCGGGCGCCGACAACCCCTCGCCCCCGCCGGGGCGGCATGGAGGCGGAGGCGAGGGACGGGATCAGAGCTGTTCGCGCAGCGTCGTCAGAGCTGTTCGCGCAGCGCCTCGGGGACGGAGTCGAACGCGCCGGAGGTGCGCCCGATCCGGTCGATGCGGACCGTGGCGGTCGCCCCGTGGGCGGCGAGCCCCTCGAAGGCCGAGATCCGCTCGACGGCGGGCGCCAGGGCGGCCGTACCCTCCCGGGCGGTCCGCTGGTACGTCAGCGGCTTGAGGAAGCGGGAGACCGAGAGCCCCGCGTTGTAACGGGCCGTCTTGCCGGTCGGCAGGACGTGGTTCGTGCCCGCGATGCCCTTGTCCGAGTAGGCGACGGTGGACCACGGGCCGATGAAGAGCGAACCGTAGTTGGTGAGGTTTCGCAGGTAGAAGTCGTCGTCCTCGGTCTGGATCTCCAGGTGCTCCGGGCCCAGGATGTCCGACACGGCGACGGCCTCGTCACGGTCGCGTACGACGATGACCGAGCCGAAGTCCCGCCAGGCGGGCCCGGCGATGTCGCGGGTGGTGAGGGTCTCGAGCTGGCGGTCGATCTCGGCGGCGACCGCACGGCCCGTCCGCTCGGAGGTCGTGATCAGGGCGGCCGGTGAGTTGGGGCCGTGTTCGGCCTGCCCGAGCAGGTCCGCGGCGACCCAGGCCGGGTCGGCGCTGTCGTCGGCGATGACGGCCACCTCGGACGGACCGGCCAGCAGGTCGATCCCGACGCGGCCGAAGAGCTGCCGCTTCGCCTCGGTCACGAAGGCGTTGCCCGCGCCGACCAGCATGTCCACCGGGGCCTCGCCCAGCAGGCCGAACGCCATCGCGCCGAGGGCCTGGACACCTCCGACGGCGAAGACGCGGTCGGCCCGGGAGAGGTAGGCGCCGTAGAGGACGGCGGGGTGGGCGCCGTGTTCGCCGGACGGGGGCGTGCACGCCACCACCGTCGGCACGCCGGCCGTCTTGGCCACACCCACGGTCATGAACGCGCTGGCCAGCAGGGGGAAGCGGCCGGCCGGGAGGTAGGCGCCGACCCGGGACACCGGCACGTAGCGCTGGCCGCCCGCCACCCCGGGGGCCACCTCGATCTCGAAGTCGGTCAGGTGCTCGCGCTGGGCGGAGGCGAAGCGGTGCGTGCGCTCGTAGCCCATCTCCAGGGCGGTGCGGACGTCGGCGGGCAGGGAGTCCCCCGACTTCTTGAGCTCGGTGGCCCCGATCTCCAGCTCGCCGGACCAGCCGTCGAGCTCCTTGCCGTAGGCACGGACCGCGTCCATGCCCTTGTTCTCGATCTCCTTCAGCATCTGGGAGACCCGCTCGACCACCTGGGGGTCGCGCTGGGCGGGAGGCCCGTCGACCGCCGGCTTCTTGATCCAGCGGAAGGGGGCGAGGGTCTTCTGTTCGTCGTGCGTGATCTGCATGCCTGGGACGGTAGACGCGACGCTGCCACAGGACCAGAGGGGCCTTGCCTGCGTCTCCCACAGGGTTTCCCTGTGGTTCGCGGGACGGGTCAGAGCGGCAGGCCGTTGCCGATCTCGCGGAGGGTGTCCTCGGCGAGGCGGGCGAGTTCCCTGGTGGCGCGCGAGAGGGGGTGGCCACGCCGTCTGACCAGTGCGATGGTGTCGTACAGCGGCTCGGCGAAGGGAACGGTGCGCAGTCCTGCGGGGAAGGAAGGGCTGGCGATCACCGCCCGGCTGGCGATCGTGTCGCCGATGCCGGCCGCGGCCAGCTTCAGCGCCGCCTCCACGTGTTCGAGCTCGATCAGCGGATCGACGCCCACCCCGGCGAGCTGGGCGCGTGCCGCGATCTGCCTCCTGGTCGGGTCCTTCCACCCGTAGTGGGCGTCGTAGAGCACGAGAGGGGCCCGCGAGAAGGCCTCGATGGTGACCGGGGTCCGGGTGCGCTCGGCGCTCGCGCTGACGTAGTACACCTCGTCGCGCATGAGCGGGGTGACCGCGAGTCCGTCCTCGTCGACGGGCAGGATGACCAGGCCCGCCTCGATCTGGCCCGCCGCGACGGCCGTGGCGGTCTCGGCCGAGTTCTGCCCCACCAGCCTCACGCGGACGGACGGGTACCGGGCGTGGAACATCTGCACGAGATTGGCGAGCAGGTAGTAGTCGGCGTTGCGCAGCACCCCGAAGGTGGCCGTGCCCCCGCCCAGGGACCCGAGGGAGTGCACGGCCCGCATCCCGCTGTCCGCCGCCTCCAGCGCCTCCTGGGCGTAGGGGAGGAGCTCCTGCCCCGCCGCCGTCAGGCTCAGGGTGCGGCTGCCGCGGAGGAACAGCTCCGCGTCGAGCTCCGCCTCCAGGCGGCGGACCAGCTCGGAGGCGGACGCCTGGGCGATGTCCATGGCCTGCGCGGCGGCGGTGAAGGACCCGAGGCGCTCCGCCTCGACGAAGGCCCGCAGTTGATTGAGGGTCATGCCGCCTCCTCGTGCGGGGCGGACGCGGGGAGGCGGTCGCGGCGGAGGTGCTCCGGCCGCGCGGGGGAGGGATGTGTGGTTCTGCGCATGCCTGCACCTTAGGAACCCGTGGCCCCGGACACCGCACCGGCGTCCGGGGCCGGCCGGCGCGGTGTCCGGGCCTCTCCCGTGGCGGCCCGGCTAGTCCGTCATCCCCCGCAGCGCCGTGAGGACGGCAAGGGGAGTGGCGGCCGCCCACGCCTGCGGTGAGCATGAGTGGGGATACGGCACCGGGCGGGGGTGCTGGGCGCGGGAGTAGCCCGCCATGACCTCGGGCAGACGGTGCCCGTGGTGTGCCGACGCCTCCAGCAGACCGAGGGCGACCGTGCGCGCCTCGTCGTCGAGCCCGCACCGGGCCAGACCGAGCAGGACGACCGCGTTGTCGTGCGGCCAGGACGTGCCCCGGTGGTACGAGAGCGGGTGGTACGCGGGCTGGCCGGACGCCAGGGTGCGGACGGCCCAGCCGGAGAAGAAGTCGGGTTCCAGCAGACGCCGCCCCACGCGCTCGGCGTGCCGGCCGTCCAGGATGCCCGACCACAGCAGGTGCCCGGCGTCGGAGGCCAGCGAGTCGACCTGCCGGCCCCGGCCGTCCAGCGCGAGCGCGGGGAAGTCGGGGCCGGTCATCCAGAAGTCCCGCAGGAACCGCTCCCGCAATTCGGCGGCGGCCTTCTCCAGACGGTCGGCGTACGCGGGGTCGTCCCACACCGAGCGGGCCGTGCGCGCGGTGCGCACCAGCGCGTCGTAGGCGTACCCCTGTGCCTCGGCGACCGCGATCGGGCCCTCGGCCTGGGTGCCGTCCAGGAAGCAGATCGCGCCCTCGGAGTCCTTCCAGTTCTGGTTCACCAGGCCCTGCGGGTCGGGCGTGTAGACCAGATAGCCGCTGTCGTCCAGGCCGCCGTCGCGGAACATCCAGCTCACGGCGGCCCGCGCCTCACGCTCCAGGCGGGCGACGAGCGTGCGGTCGCCGGTGGCCTCCGTGTAGCTGTCCAGCAGCACCAGGAAGAGCGGGGTGGCGTCCACCGAGCCGTAGTAACGGCCGTACGGCACCTGGCGGAAGTGGGCCAGCTCGCCGTGGCGGATCTCGTGGACGATGCGCCCCGGCTGCTCCCCGCGGCCGGCGTCGTGGACGGTGCCCTGGGTCGCCGCGAGGGCCAGCAGGGTCCCCTCCGCCAGCTCGGGCCGGTAGGGCAGCGCGAACAGCGAGGTGAAGAGGGAGTCCCGGCCGAACAGCGTGAGGAACCACGGGATTCCGGCCGCCGGCACCCGCAGGCGCTCGCCGTCCGGGCCGGTCGCGGGAACCCGCAGGGCGGCCAGGTCGCTCAGCCCGCGCGCGCACGCCGCGGCCAGACCGCCCGGAGCGCCGGGCGGCATGGGCAGCGGCGCCCCGGTGAAGGCGGACGTGTCGGCCGCCTGCTCCGCTACCGCCTCGGCCGGCGAGCCGACGAGGGCCGGCGCGGGTGCTCCGTGCGCGTACGCCGTGACGGAGAGCAGGAGTTCGGCCGCGCCGTGGGCGGGCAGCTCCAGGTGCCAGTCCAGCCGGTGCGCCGTGTCCCGTTCGCCTACGGGGCGGACGGCGGCCGGAGCCGGGGAGGCGCACACCGCCGTCCGGGACAGCCAGTCGCCGCGCTCGTAGGTGAAGGTGACTCCGTCCGGGTGGACGGCCGCCGAGTGCCGGGCGCCGTCCTTCTCGTACCGGCGCTTGTCGGAGCGCAGCTCGAACTGGTCGGCGAAGTCGGCGTCCGCGGTCAGCGACAGCACGGCGGTGACAGGCACGGGGCGGTTGTTCACCAACCGCAGACACTCCGTCAGGACGCCGCAGTCCACGGCCTGTTCACGAAAAACGGTGTACGCGGCCGGTTCGTCCCGGGTGCCCGGCGGCGTGAGCACGCACAGCGCGGAGGCCTCGCCGCCCGACGGCACCAGCACGTCCGGTGCCGCACCGTCGACGGTCAGCGTCCACCGGCTCAGGTGGCGCGCGTCGCGGTGGAACAGCCCGTCGGGGGAGGTGCCGCGCCGGCCACCGACACCGCCGTCGGGGCCCAGGACGGCGAAGGTGCCCGCACGGACCAGGGTGGTGTCCGCTGCGCCGTTCACGTGCGTACTCCGATCGAAGGGGTGCTCGGGCCGCCGTCGCCGGAGGCCGACCCGGCCGCGGCGAGCAGATCGAGGGTGAGGGCCGCCGTCCAGCCGAAGGCACGGGTGCCGCGGGCCTCGGCCGTGACCGGGTCCACGTACTCGGCGAAGGCGCTGGCCCCGGCGGCGTCGAGCATGGCCGTGCGCAGCGCGTCCGCCGTGCGGGGGCGCCCGTACAGGCGAAGCCCGCGCTCCAGCAGCCAGTTGGTGTTGAACCAGGCGGGACCGCGCCAGTAGCGGGAGGGGTCGAAGGCGTGCCCGGCGAAGTCGTACGACGGCGCCATCGGCACGTCGCCCAGGCGGAAGCCCGGGCCCGACGCCGTGTCGAGCAGGGCGTCGGCGATGTGCCGGGGGAGCCCGGGGACGATGAGCGGGACGAGCCCGGCGACACTGCGCTCGGGGATCAGCTCGTCACCGACCACGTCGCGGCAGAGGAACATGCCGTCGGCGGGCGACCAGAGCCGCTCCACCAGCGCCGCCGTGAGCCGCTCGGCCCGCGCCTCGTGCGGGGCGGGGTCCGCCCCCGTCCCGGCGGCGATCCGGGCGAGCGCGTGCTCCGAGACGATCAGCAGCGCGTTGACACAGGGGTCCTCGACCGCGAAGGCGTGCGTCCCCCGCACGTCCGCGTAGCCGCTGTCCCGGTAGTCGGAGGCGAGCCGCACATAGCGGCCGTAGTCCAGGTCGGTGGGGCGCTCCGAGGCCTGCCCGTGGTCGAGGTCGGCGCGCCGGTACGAGCCCGGGGCGGCCGGCTCGACGCGCCGCAACGGGCCGTCCCAGCACGGGCTGTTGTCCATGCCGGGCTCCCACGGATGCACCATGGCGGCCAGGCCGCCGCCGCCGAGGTCGCGGGCGCCCGTGAGGTAGTCGTGCCAGGCCACGAGCCGGTCGTACACACGGGGCAGGAAGCCGCGGCTGCGCGAGGCCTCCGGGTCGGCCTCGTGGACGAGCCACGCGGCCAGCGCGTGCACGGGGGGCTGCACGATGCCGGAGGTCTCGGTCCCGGCCGGGGCGCCCGCGGGGGCGCCTGCCGTGGAGGAGCGCCAGAAGTCGGGGCTGGGGAAGTACGCGTCCAGGGGCACCGCGGGGCTGAACACGATGTGCGGGACGCGTCCGTCGGCCCACTGGGCGCCCAGCAGGCTCTCCAGCTCGCGCTGGGCCCTGCGCACCGACAGGTGGCGCAGGCCGATCGCGATGAAGGCCGAGTCCCAGCTCCACTGGTGCGGATACAGCCCGCGGGACGGGACGGTGGAGGAGCCCGTCCAGTTGGTGAGGAGTACCCGTGCCGCACCGCGCCGAAGGGTCAGGTGATCGGCGGCGGTGGGCACGGGGGTCTCGAGCAGCGACGTCACGCGCCGGACCTCCGCAGGAACGCGGGGACGGAGCGTACGGCCGCGACGGGGTCGCCGGTCAGCCGGCACTCGGCGGCGAGGTAGCCGTCGTAGCCGATGCTGTGCAGGGCGCCGATCCAGGCCGGCCAGTCGAGGTGGCCGGCTCCTGGCTGGAAGCGGTTGGAGTCGCTGACCTGGGCGTGGCCGATGTACGGGGCCGCCGCGAGGATCGAGGCCGAGGGGTCGGACTCCTCGATGTTCATGTGGTAGCTGTCGATGCCGATGCGGACGGAGTCCAGGCCGACCGTGCGGATGAGGTCGACGGCCTGCTCCAGCCGGTTGACCATGTGGTCCTCGTAGCGGTTGAGCGGCTCCAGATACAGGGTGACGCCCTCGGCGCGCGCGTGCTCGCCCAGCTCGGAGAGGCCGGACAGCAGCACCTCGCGGTCCTGCTCCTCGGTGCGCGGCGGCTCGAAGGGAGGGAGCCTGCGCGAGAACATCCCGTACGACGCGGGGGTCTGCACACCCAGCGCGCCGATCTCGGCCGCGACGGTCAGCTGCGACTTCATCTGCTCCAGCGCGTCACGGCGCAGCCCGTCGTCGAACGCGGCGAAGAAGTGCAGCATGTCGACGCAGACGGTCGGCATGACGACGCCGTCGGCGAGGGCCTGCTTCAGCTCGGGCAGACGGTCGCGGAAGTGGAAGTCGCCCTTGGACCGCAGCTCCACGGCGTCGTAGCCGGCCTCCTGGGCGAAGGTCCATTTCTCCTGGAGCGTGTCACCGGGGAGGAGCTGTTCCTGGCAGGCGGTTTTCAGCATGGGATGCCTTTCAGCGCCTTCGGAGGGCGCTCGGGTGTTCTGGCGGTACGGGTGGGGTGGAGGGGCTGCCCGGTCGCCCGGGCCGACGGGCTCAGGGCCGACGGACTCAGAACTCCAGGACGACCTGGAGGGCGTCGGCCGGCGTCTCGTCGAGCAGCACATACGCGTCGGCGGACTCCGCCACCGGCACGACATGGCTGACCAGCGACTTCACATCGACCTGGCCTTCGGCGACCAGTGAGAGGAAGGTCTGCTGGAGCCGCTCGACGGTCCAGCGTCCGGCCAGCTGCGGGGGCACCCCGCCGATCTGGGAGCAGATCAGCTGGATCCGGTTGTGGTGGAACTCGTCGCCGAGCCGCAGCCCGGCGCCGTCGCCCTGGTAGAAGCCGGACGCCACGACACGGCCGCCGACGGTGACGGATCGGACGGCCTCGTGCAGGGCGGGGTACACCCCACTGATCTCGATGGCGACGTCGGCACCCGCCCCGCCCGTGGCGGCGCGGATCCGTTCGGCGACGTCGTCGGTCCGCGCGTTGAGGGTGTGCCGCGCGCCGTACTCACGGGCGGTCGCGAGGCGGCCGTCGAGCGCGTCGACCGCGGTGACCCGCGCGCCGTTGAGCTGGGCGAGGCGGGTGGTGAGCAGCCCGATGACGCCCTGGCCGAAGACGGCCACGTCCTCGCCGAGGTGGATGTCGGCGGCGAGGATCGCGTTGTACGCGATGGCGCCGACGCGGGCGAAGGCTCCGGCGAGGGGTTCGAGACCGGCGGGCAGGGTGTGCCCGACCATGCGCTCGGCGGGGACGATGCCCTCGCTGCGGTGGCCCCAGATGCCCCAGACCAGATCGCCCGTGACGGGCATGCCGGGCGTGCCGACGAGCTCGGGCGAGACCTCGGTGACCTCGCCGACCTCGGAGTAGCCCCAGCCGGCCACCGGGTATTCGATCCCGGCCGCTCCGTCGCGGAAGATCCGGGCCTCGGCGTCCCAGGTGCGCGTCAGGTACGGGTTCGTACCCCGGTAGGCGGTGAGTTCGGTTCCTGCCGAAATGCCGGAGTAGCGGGTGCGGACCCGCAGGTGTCCCGCGGGGAGCGGAGCGCTCTCGTGCTCGGCGACTTCGACCTGACGGGGGCCGGTGAACTGGACGACGCGTTCCACGGGGAGCTCCGGTAGCGCTGGGAGGGGTGTTGCTCGCTGACTTCAGTCGAAGATATCTCAGAGTTATGTCTTGTCAACACGCAAAAGTAATGCTGTGATGCATCAGGAAAGTGCGTAAGTGGCGTGAGGACAGAGCATGGTGATGAAGACCCGACGGTCGAGGGCGACCCTGTTCGGGCTCGCCGCGACCCTGGCGGCCGGTCTGCTGGCCGGCTGCTCGGGCGGCTCCGGTGCGGAGCGGCCCGACAACAGGATCACGGTGTGGTCGCAGGAGAACCTGCCGCCGAGGATGGCGGCGACCAGGAAGGTCGTCAGCCGCTTCGAGAAGGAGACCGGCGTCCAGGTCGATCTCGTCGGCGTGGACGAGGCCCAGCTGCCGCAGCTGATCATGTCCGCGGCGGCGGCCGGCAAGCTCCCGGACGTGATCGGGGCGGTCCCGATGGGCCAGGTCTGGCAGATGTACGGCAACGGCCTCCTCAACACCGAGGTCGCGAACCGCATCGTCAAGGACCTCGACCCGGGCACGTTCAACAGCAACGCGCTCGCGCTCACGGCCGACGGGGGGACCCGGCTCGGCGTCCCCTCCGACGCCTGGCTCCAGATCCTCGTCTACCGCAAGGACCTCTTCGCCGAGGCGGGGCTCGACGCCCCCGACGACTACGCGAGCGCCCTGAAGGCAGCCGCCTCCCTCGACAAGGACGGCCGGGACGGCATCTCCCTGGCCACCGACCCCTCGGACGTCTTCACCCAGCAGAGCTTCGAGGACCTCGCCCTGGCCAACGGCTGCGAGCTGGTCGACGGCACGGGCGAGCCCGCCCTCGACTCCCCTGCCTGCCGCAACGCCTTCGCGGCGTACGACGATCTGGCCCGCAAGCACGGTGCGCCCGGCACCCAGAGCGTGGACACCACCCGCGCCACCTACTTCGCCGGACAGTCCTCGATGATGGTCTGGTCGTCCTTCCTGCTCGACGAGCTGGCGGGACTGCGGTCGGACGCGCTGCCCAGCTGCCCGCAGTGCAAGAAGGACCCGAAGTTCCTGGCCCGCAACACCGGCGTCGTCACCTCCCTGAAGGGCCCCGACGGCAAGGAACCCGCCCAGTTCGGCGAGATCACGTCATGGGCCGTCACCAGGACCGCCGAGACGGGCGCCTCCAGGAAGTTCATCGACTACATGATGGGCAAGGGGTACGCCGACTGGTTCGGCATGGCCCCCGAGGGCAAGATCCCCGTCCGTACCGGCACGGTGCAGAAGCCCGGCTCCTTCGAGCAGGCGTGGCGCGCCAGCGTCATGGGCGTCGACCGCCGCGAGTCCATGCAGAAGGCCTACCCCTCGGCCCTCCTCGACCGGCTCGTCACCGGTGTCGGCGACATGAAGCGCTGGGGACTCACCCAGGGGCAGGGCGCGCTCGTCGGCGCGACGAACGGCGAACTCCCCGTGGCCAAGGCCATCGGGGCGATGACCAGCGGCCAGCTCTCGCCGGACGAGGCCGCGAAGGAGGCCGACGACGAAGTGACCGCCCTCCAGAAGTCCCTCCAGTAGCCGCACGCCGCTCCCTCGCGAGGTAACCGACCCATGAGCACAACCCAGAGCGGCGCGAAGCAGCGCCGCGTCCCCGCGCAGAGTTCCAGCAGGCGGGAGAACCGCGCGGGCCTCGCCTTCGTGACCCCCACCTTCCTGGTGGTCCTGGTCGTGGTGATCCTGCCGATCCTGTGGACCGTCCTGCTCGCCTTCCAGAACGCCCGGCTCGTCGACATCCAGGAGAACGGCCTCTTCGGCCGGTGGACCCTGGACAACTTCTCGCAGGTCTTCGGCTCACCCGGCTTCTGGAGCAGCCTTGGCACCACGCTGCTCTACACCGTCGGCGCCACCGCGGGCTCCGTCGTCCTCGGGCTGATCGCCGCCCTCGCGCTGCGCCGGCCCTTCCGCGGCCGGGGTGTCCTGCGCGCGGCCATGCTCCTGCCGTACGTGGCCCCCGTGGTCGCGGTCTCCTTCGTCTGGGAGGTGGCGCTCAGCCCGCAGTACGGCATCGTGAACGAGTGGGGCCAGAAGCTCTTCGGGTGGGACGACCCCATCGCCTTCCTCTCCACCCGGTCCTACGAAGTCGGCCTGCTCGGTGTCCACTTCGACATCCCGCTCGCGCTGCTCACCGTCATCGCCTTCGAGACCTGGCGCTACTTCCCGTTCGCCTTCCTCTTCATGCTGGCCCGGCTCCAGGCCGTACCCGCCGGACTCGAGGAGGCGGCGGAGGTCGACGGCGCCACCCTGTCCCAGCGCTTCCGGCACATCCTGCTGCCGCAGCTGATGCCCGTGATCGCCCTGCTCTCCGTCCTGCGCTTCATCATGACGTTCAACAAGTTCGACGACATCTACCTGCTCACCGGCGGCGGATCGGGCACGGACGTCGTGGCCGTCCGCGTGTACGACTTCCTGACCTCGCGCTTCGACGTCGGTGCCGCCTCCGCGCAGGCGCTCGTCCTGGCCGTCGTGCTCATGGCCCTCCTGGGCGTCTACTTCAAGTTCTTCGGCAAGAAGATGCAGGAGGAATCGGCATGACCGCCACCGACACCCTGACCCGCGACGAGACCGGGCGGACCACGAGCCCGCCGCCCGCGGCCAGGCGCCCCCGGCTCACCCGCGCCCAGTTCGAGGAACGCTTCTTCGGCGTGCTGCGCTGGGTGGTGATCGCCTTCCTCGCGGCGATCACGATCGTGCCCTTCTACTACATGCTCATGCTGTCGGTGAAGCCCATCGACGCCCTGCTCCTGGACCCCGGCAACCTCTGGGTCTCGGCGAAGGACTTCACGCTCGACACCTACGAGAGCGTCCTCAAGTCCTCGTCCGACGGCGGCCAGGGATTCCTCGGCATGCTGGTCAACTCGGCGCTCGTTGCCGTCGCCACGGTCCTGCTCACGCTGGCCGCGGCGGTGCCGGGGGCCTACGCGGTGAGCCGGCTGAAGTTCTTCGGCAACCGGCAGGTCAGCGCGGTCTTCCTGGCCGTCTACCTCTTCCCGGCCACCCTGCTGGCCGTACCGCTCTTCGTCATGTTCGCGAAGATGGGACTCTCCGGCAGCCTGGTCGGACTCGCCATCGTCTACATCGCGCAGACCGTGCCCGTCTCGATCTACATGCTGAAGAACTACTTCGTCACCATCCCGTACAGCATCGAGGAGGCGGCGTCGATCGACGGCGCGTCACGCCTGCAGACCGTACGCAAGATCATCCTGCCGCTCGCCCTGCCGACCCTCATGGCGACCGGGCTGTACGTTTTCATGATCGCCTGGAACGAGTTCCTCTTCGCCCTCCTCTTCCTCGCGGCCGACCCCGAGAGGTGGACGGTCTCGCTGGGACTCCAGCAACTGGCCAACGGCATCGAGGTGTCGAAGACGGTGCTGATGGCCGGGTCGGTGGTCCTCACCATCCCTGTGGTACTCCTGTTCTTCTCCGCCGAACGGCTCCTCACCGAGGGTCTGACCAGCGGTGCGGACAAGGGCTGACCCCGGGTCAGGGGGGCAGGCAGGACTAACCGCCTGGCCCCCAGGGGCAGCGGGCACGGACGCGACAGACAGGGTGAGGACAGCAGGGATGGCAGGAAACCAGGCCAGCGCGGGGCACCTCCTGCAGCTCATCCGCAGCGGCGAGGCCACCACGCGCGGCGAGCTCCAGCAGGCGACCGGACTGTCCCGCTCGACGGTGGGACACCGGCTCGACCAGCTCTTCGGAGCGGGCTGGCTGCGTGGCGCCACCGGCACCTCCACCGGCGGACGCCCCTCCGCCCGGCTGGAGTTCGACGCGACCCACGCGGTCGTCCTCGTGGCGGACCTGGAGACCCGGCACGCACGCCTCGCCGTGCTCGACCTGTCCGGAGAGGTGCTGGCCGAGCACACCGGCGCACTCGTCATCGCCGACGGCCCCGACCGGGCCCTGGACCAACTGGCCCGCCGGTTCGGCCCGCTGCTCGCCGAGGCGGGCGTGGGACCCGAGCGGGTCTGCGGCATCGGACTCTCCGTGCCCGGCCCGGTCGACTGGGAGTCCGCCCGGATCGTCCAGCCCCCGATCATGCCCGGATGGGACCGCTTCCCTGTACGCGAGCGCATGCGTGAGGCCTGGACCGAGCACGTCGGCCCCATGCCCGCCGCGGGACCGCTGCCGGTCTTCGTCGACAACGACGCCAACCTGATGGCCCTGGCCGAACAGCAGGCCGGACACCCGGAGTGCAGCGCCTTCGTCCTGATCAAGGCCTCCACCGGGATCGGCGCCGGCGTCGTCGTCGGCGGCGAGATCTACCGGGGCATCGACGGCGGAGCGGGCGACATCGGACACATCCGGCTGCACGACCGCCCCGACGCACTGTGCATGTGCGGCTCCTACGGATGCCTCGCGGCGGTCGCCAGCGGCCGGTCGATCGCCGCGCAACTGACCGACGCCGGAGTGCCCACCGCCTCGGGATCCGATGTCCGCGAGCACCTCGCCGCGGGGCATCCGGACGCCGTACGGCTCGCCCGCGAGGCCGGGCAGCGCGTCGGCGAGGTCCTGGTCACCGTCGTCACCCTGCTCAACCCCGGTGTGCTGATGCTGAGCGGGGACCTGGCGGGCACCCCGTTCCTCACCGGGGTCCGCGAACTCCTCTACCAGCGCGCCATGCCACGCACCACGGCCCACCTCCAGGTCGTCACCTCCGAACTGGGCGACCGCGCGGCCCTGGCCGGAGCCGCCCACATGGTCATCGACCACCTCTACGCCCCCGACCGCGCCGACGCCCGCCTCGCGGCCCTGGCCCGCGTCGGCGCCTGAACGCCGGGCGCCGGGCCGGCCGGGGCCCGGCGCACCACAACCGACGCGCCGGGGCGCACCGCGCGGACGGCACCCCACGCCCGGCGCGCGCACCGTACCCACAGCTGAACGACGGAGAAGCACCATGTCCACCCCACCCCTCCCGGACGTCTGGCCCCACGAACCGGTCCGCGTCGGCCTCGTCGGCGCCGGCCCCTGGGCCCGCACCATGCACGCCCGCATGCTGGCGGCCGGGCCGGAGACCACACTCGCGGCGGTCTGGGCCCGCCGCCAGGAGGCCGCCGCCGAGGTCGCCGAACCCTACGGTGCGCCGGTCGCCGCGTCCTTCGAAGAACTCCTCGACCGGTGCGAGGCGGTCGCGTTCGCCGTGCCCCCCGCCGTCCAGGCCGTCCTCGCCCCACGCGCCGCTGCCGCAGGCCGCGCCCTCCTGCTGGAGAAGCCGCTCGGCGCCGACCTCGACTCGGCGCGCAAAGTGGCGGACGCCGTCAGCGACCACGGGGTGATCTCCCAGCTCGTCCTCACCAAGCGCTACCACCCGGCCACCCGCGCCTTCCTCGCCGAGGCGGCCAACCGCGAGGTGACGGGAGCACGCTCCTGCTATCTGCACGGGGCCTTCCTGGGCGGGGAGTTCGCCACGTCGTGGCGGCTGGAGCACGGGGCGCTGCTCGACCTCGGTCCGCACCTCCTGGACATCCTCGACAGTGCGGTCGGCCCCATCGTCTCCGTACGGGCCGCCGGTGATCCGCGCCGCTGGATCGAGCTCACCTGCGAGCACGAGAACGGCGCGGTCAGCCAGGCGTCCCTGTCGGGCAGCGTGCGGCTGGAGCGGGCCAGGACGCGGGTCGAACTCTTCGGCCCCGGCGAGGAGCTGGTCTACGACACGGCCGGCATCGACCACGAGGAGTGCTGGCCCGTCCTCCGGCGCGAGTTCGCCACCGCCGTACGGACCGGCCGGGGCACCGGCATCGACGCGGCCCACGGCCTGCACATCCAGAGGCTGCTCGACATGGCCGCGCGTACGGCCGGCTGACCTCCGAGGGCCGGATTGCCACGCGGTCCCGGCGTCCCCATCCCGTAACAAGCCGTGCCGTCGGCGGAAACACCCGGAACCTACCGTCCAAGCGTCAGAACGGTATACCGCAAACCGGGAGGGCCCGTGACCACGACCACGAGCGCAACACGACGTCAGGAGCCGCGCCTGCGTGAAGGCGGTCCGCTGGGCGAGGAGTACGAGCACGAGCCGGTGCCCCAGGGGGCGCGCCGCGGGCTGCTGTCCGTGTCGGCCGTGTGGTTCGGCTTCCCGATGAACCTCGGCAACGCCGTGTTCGGCGGCGTCATCGTCTACAACCTGGGCCTCGCGCAGGGGGCGGCGGCCATCCTCCTCGGCAACCTCGTGCTCTTCGCCTACGTCGGCGCACTCAGCTGGCTCGCGGGCCGTACCGGCGAGAACTTCTCCCACCAGGCCGCCCGGACGTTCGGCACGCTCGGGAGCCGCATACCCGCGGCCTTCCTCTCCACGGTCGTCATCGGCTGGTACTCCTTCCAGATCGGGCTGAGCGGCACCACGCTCCAGGAGGCCCTGGGGTGGGCGCCGTTGCTGGGCGCGCTCGCCGGGGGAGTCCTCTACACCGTGCTCACCGTCCTCGGCATCCGCGCCCTGTCGCTGATCGGGCTCGTCGCCACCCCGCTGTTCGTCGTCCTGGCGGGTGTCGCCCTCTGGTTCGGCCTGGCCGAGGGCGGCACATCCCTGGGCCACGCCCTGTCGTACGAGGGCGCCGGTCACGCCCTGTCCTTCGGCGCGGCCATGAGCATCGTGATCGCGGGGTTCTCCGACTCGGGCACCATGACCGCCGACTTCACCCGCTGGGCCAGGAGCGGACGGGCCGCCGTCGCCGCGGCGAGCTGCGCGTTCCCCTTCGCCAACAGCGTCTCGTACCTCGTGGGCGGGCTCGTCGTCGCGGTCGGCGGGGCCGTGGACCCCGCCGTCAACGGCGGCGGATTCCTCGGGCTGCTCACCGGCCACGGACCCCTGCTGACCTCGGTCGCCGTCCTGTTCGTCTTCGTCAACCTCGGCTCGGTCGCCTCGCACTGCCTCTACAACGGGGCCGTCGGCTGGTCCGCCATCACTCCGTTCCGCATGCGGCCCCTCGCGATCGCCCTGAGCGTCCTCGGTCTGGTCGCGGCGATGACCGGGGTGTGGAGCCTCTTCCTCGACTGGCTGAACCTCCTCGGCATCTTCGTGCCGCCCATCGGCGCCGTCCTGATCACGGACCAGCTGTTCCTGCGCCGCCGCACGGCGGGCCGGGAGGCCCGTGCCTACAGGCCGGGCGCCCTCGTCGCGTGGGGGGCCGGCGCCGGCGCCGCGACGGTGGCCCACTACCTCCTGCCCGGTTCCGTCGACGCGCTCATCGGCATGGCCGTCGCGTGCGGCGTCTTCCTGGCCGTCGAACGCACCGCGCCCGCGCCCGTCGCCCAGGTCGCCTGACCCGATCCGCCCACCGAGGAGAACACCTGTGGACCGCGCCGCACGCGACGAGATCTGCCGCCTTTCCGCCACTGAACTCGCCTCCCGCATAAGGAAGTCGGAGGTGTCGCCCCTCGAAGCCGTGGATGCGGTCCTCGACCGGACGGCGGAGCTGGATCCCGCTCTGCACGCCTACTGCACCCCCGTCCCCGACCAGGCGCGTGCCCGTGCCCGCCGGATCGGCGAGCGCCTCGCGCACGGCGAGGAGGTCGGCCCGCTGGCGGGCGTGCCGATCGGGGTGAAGGACCTGATCGCGACCCGTGGCATCCGTACCACGTCCGGCTCGCCCGCCTACGAGGACTTCGTGCCGGACGAGGACGACATCGTGGTGGAGCGCGTCCTCGGTGCCGGGGCAGTGGTGCTCGGCAAGACCAACGCCACCGAGTTCGGATACAGCGCCGTGGGCCACAACCCGGTCTTCCCCGCCACCCGCAACCCGTGGAACACGGCACTCACGCCCGGCGGTTCGAGCGCGGGATCGGCGGCGGCCGTCGCCGCGGGCCTCGGGCCCGTCTCGCTGGGATCCGACGGGGGCGGCTCGGTACGGGTGCCGGCCGCGCACTGCGGGCTGGTCGGCTTCAAGGCGGCGATGGGACGGGTCCCGGTGTGGCCCGGCTGCCGCGACGAACGCTATCCCGGGGTCTCGGGCTGGGAGTCGCTCGAACACATCGGCCCGCTGACCCGCACGGTCGCCGACGCGGCTCTGATGATGTCCGTGCTGGCCGGGCCCGACCCGCGCGACCGTCACTCGATCCCGTGCGGTGACGTCGACTGGAACGGGGCGCCCGACGGGGCGGGTGTTCAAGGGCTGCGCGTCGCCTACAGCGCCGACCTCGGCTACCTCGCCGTCGACCCCGAGGTGCGCCGAGTCGTCGACGCCGCGGTCGGCGTCCTGGAGAAGGACCTCGGCTGCCGGGTCGAGGCGGTGGACCCCGGGTGGGACGACCCCGCCGAGGCCTTCGCCGCCCTCATCGCCGCCGAGACGGACCTCACCGGCATGCGCGGCCTCGTCGATGTGCACGGCGAGCGGATGTCGCCCCATCTCGTGGCGATGATGCGACGCCGCTGGACGGCCGAGGAGTTCACCGACGCCAACATCGTCCGTAAGGCGGTCGTCAACCGGACGGCGCGGCTGATGTCCACGTACGACCTGCTGGTCACCCCGACCGCCGCCGTGCCGCCGTTCGCCGTCGGCATCCAGGGGCCCGGGCACATCGACGGCCGGGAGGTGGCGGACACCGCCTGGACCGGTTTCACCTTCCCGGCCAACCTCACCGGCCAGCCCGCCGTGAGCGTCCCCGCCGGCTGGACCCGGGACGGTCTGCCGGTGGGGCTGCACATCGTCGGCCGGCATCTCGCCGACGCGCAGGTCCTGCGTGCGGCAGCCGCGTTCGAGCGGGCGGCTCCGTGGGCCCACCGCTGGCCCGCCGGTTGCTGAGGCCCTGGCGTGCGGGGCCCGCCGGCGTGGCGGCGGGCCTTCGGTTCACCCGCGGCCGCCGGCGCACAACGCGGCGTCCACCGCGCCCTGGAGGTGGCCCAGGCTCTCGCCGCCGCCCGCCCACGTCGTGGTGTAGACGGTCACGGTGCCCCGGCCGCCCGTGGCCCGGCCGCCGCCCACCGAGCCGCCGGGCAGGTCGCCGCCGTGGCCCCAGTAGACCCCGCCGCAGCTGAGCGGGTGCGAGGCGATGCCGTAGCCGTAACGGCTGCCCGCGGGGTACACGTCCCGGCCGCCGACGTCGGTGGTGTCCCGCGTCATCAGACCCAGTGCCCAGCCCGGCAGGAGACGGCCGCCGAACAGACCGTTCCAGAAGGCGTCGAGGTCCCCGGGCGTGGAGACGAGCCCGCCGGACGCACCGAACTCGTACCCGGGAAGCTCCGTCACGTCGACGACCCCCGCCTCCGGGAACGCGGGGTGCACACCGTAGTTACGGGCGTGCGGTCCTCGCAGGGCCAGTTCGCCGGGGGCGGGCCAGTAGGTGTCGTCCAGGTGCAGCGGGCGCAGGATCGTACGCTCGACATAGGTGCGGAAACCGACGCCGGAGGCCCGGTCGATCACCATGCCGAGCACCAGGTAGTTCGTGTTGGAGTACCCCCAGTCGGTGCCGGGCTCGAAATCGGGCTCCGCGCCGAGCGCGAGAGCCAGATACTCCTGCGACGTGCCGCCCTTCGACCAGTCGACCAGCGCGGTGTACTCCGGGAGCCCGCTCGTCTGCTTCAGCAACTGCCGTACGGTGACGGCGTGCGTGGCGAGCTGGGGCACGTAGGTCCCGGCGCGGTCGTCGAGGCGTATCCGCCCGTCCGCCACCAGACGCATCACGGCGGTGGCGGTGAAGGCCTTGGTGTTGCTGGCGAGCCGGAACCGGCCCTGTGGTCCCACCATCTGACGGTTCGTCGTCATATCCGAGACTCCGGCCGTACGGGTCGTCCCGCCGCCGTACGCGAGGGCGCCCGGGACGCCGTCCCGCTCCACCAGCAGATCGAGCCGGCGCTGCACCGGATCCGACGGACGGGCGGCTGCCGCGGGGGAGAGTGCCCCGGTGAGGGTGGCGGCGAGCAGGACTGCGGCGGCGAGGCGTGTGCGACGCATGAGTGTGTTCCCCCTGGGTCGTGGCCCGCGCTTCGCGGGCCGGTCGGTCGTTCACCGATGACCCTGCCAGGACGCCGACGGAAGATCGGTACGCCCCGTACCCGGATCCAGGGTGTCCCCAACCCCCCTTGCGGAGGCGCGAGTTGTGTGTATCAGGCCGGCTCGGAGGTGTCCCTGACCGGGGTGCCCTCGATACGGGAGCCCGGGGCACCCCGGTCGGCGGCGGCCGGGCTGTGGGAGTGCTGAGGCGGTGCCTCGTCGTCGCCGGCACCGACACCCTCCGGCGGGATGCGCAGCACCAGCAGGGCGACGTCGTCGCCGCTGGGGTCGATGCGCGCCAGGAGTTCGTCGAGGAAGTCCTCGACGTCATGGTGGGCCAGGTCCGCGGCGTGCCGGCGCAGCAGGGCGAGACCGGCCTCGATGTCCCGGGCGCGGCTCTCGACCAGCCCGTCGGTGTAGAGCAGGAGGGTCGACCGGGGCGGGAGCTCGGCGCGGGCGTCGGGCCACCCAAGCCCCATGTGCAGGGCCGAGCTGAGTCCGAGCAGGGGGCCGTGACCCGCTTCGAGGAAGCGGGTGTCGCCGTCGGCGGTGACCAGCAGGGGCGGCGGGTGCCCGGCGTTGACCCAGTGGAGCTCCCACGGGCCGCCCTCCTCGCCTTCGACGCGTGCGAAGACGCAGGTGGCCATGGGGGCGTCGCTGGTGTGGGTCATGGCCTCGTCCAGACGGCGCATGATCAGGCTGGGCGGCTCCGTCCGGTCCCAGGCCAGGGCGCGCAGCATGTTGCGGACCTCGGCCATGTGGGCGGCGGCCTTGAGGTCGTGCCCGACGACGTCACCGATGACCATCGTCAGGACCCCGTCGCCGAGGAGGAAGGAGTCGTACCAGTCCCCGCCGATCTCGGCGGCGCTCTCCGCGGGCCGGTAGCGGGCCGCCAGCGTGAGGTGGTCGACCTGTGGCAGGGGGGTGAGGAGCTGGCGCTGCATGGTCTCCGCGACGTGGCGCTGCTGTTCGAACAGCTCGGCGGCCTCCATCACGATGCCGGCCCGGCGCGCGATGTCGGCGAGTACGAAGACCTCGGCGTCGCTGTAGGAGGAGTCCGGGGCCACGCGCGCCACGGTCAGCGCGCCGAGGACCTGCCGCCGCGTGTGCAGGGGGACCACGACGGCGCAGGTCCCTCCCAGCCGGTCGAACAGCACCCGGTGGGCGAGGGCGAGAGGACCGTCCGGCGGCTCGGCGAGGTCGGCCGCGTCCAGGACGACGGGCTCGCCTCCCCGCAGCGCTCGGACCACGGCCGAGCGGGTCGACTCGGACAGGGGCGGCAACGGCCCCGTGAGCGCCTCCGCCGGCCCTCGGTCGCCGGGGGTGCGGACGGCCACGCGCCGCATCTCGCCTACACGTCCCGGGGTACGCACGTCGATCGCGGCCCAGTCACCCATGTCCGGCACGAGCAGCCCGGCCAGCCTGTTCAGCATCTCCTCTGTCTCCAGGGTGGAGATGAGGACGGTCGAGACCTCCGCCACCATCGTCAGCCGGGCGGTGAGCCCCTCCAGGGCGGCGAGGTAGGCCGCGGTCTGCTCGGCGGCGTCGCGGTGCAGGCTGAAGTCGTGGAAGACGATCACCGCGCCCTCCGTGCGGCCCTCGACCCGCAGGGGAGTGGCGGCCCAGATGACGGGCACCAGGGTGCCGTCCCCGCGCAGGAGGAGTTCCTCGCTGCCCTCCGAGGGCCGGCCGCTGTCCAGGACGGCCAGCAGCCCGCACGCGTCGCGCGGGATCGTGCCGCCGTCCGGGCCGCGGTGCATCAGGTCGTGCATGTCGCGGCCGAGCATCTGCTCCAGCGTGCGGCCGAGCAGCTCCTGTGCCCGTGGATTGCACGCGGTGAGCAGGCCCGCGGTGTCGGTGACGAAGACCCCCGCTCCGAGGCTGTCGAACACCGTGCGCATGAAGCCGATCTCCAGTGCCCCGTCCGTGGACCTCATGGGGCGCCCTCCGTCGTCGCCGGGCGGGCCTCTCCGCCCGTGTCCGCCGTCCCCACGCGCGCAGGTCCTCCCGGCGGCGGCACGGGCGGCACCCGGTCCGACGCCGGAGACGCGCTCTGGGAGGTCATGCGCTCGTGCCTTCCGCTTCATGGCCGGAGCCGGCCCGGTCCGCCCGGTGAAGACGCCGGGCGGCACCCGCTCCACCGTGGCATCTGTTCATCATTCATCCGGTACGCCCGTTCCGCCGCTCGGGAGCGGCACGCCCGGGGCGGCGGAGGGAGCCCCGACCGCGCGAGAGGGTCACTCCGCACGGACCGGAGCGGCCGTCCTCTCCAGGACCTCGGCGATGCTCACCCCGGGGGCGGTCTCGATCAGGACCAGGCCGTCCTCGGTCACGTCGAGCACCGCGAGGTCCGTGATGACGCGGTGGACGCAGGCCTTGCCGGTCAGCGGCAGGGTGCACTCCTCGACGATCTTCGGGCTGCCGTCCTTCGCGGTGTGCGTCATGGTCACGATGACGCGGCGTGCCCCGTGCACGAGGTCCATCGCTCCGCCGATGCCCGTCACCATCCTGCCCGGCACCGCCCAGTTGGCGAGGTCGCCCCGGGCCGAGACCTCCATGGCCCCGAGCACGGCGGTGTCGATGTGGCCGCCGCGGATCATCCCGAAGGAGAGCGCCGAGTCGAAGAACGAGGCGCCCGGCCGGACCGTCACCGTCTCCTTGCCCGCGTTGATCAGGTCGGGGTCGACGTCCTCGTCGTACGGGAACGCGCCGGTGCCCAGGATGCCGTTCTCTGACTCCAGGACGACGTGCACGCCCCCCGGGAGGTGGTTCGGGATCAGCGTCGGCAGCCCGATCCCCAGGTTGACGTACTCGCCGTCGCGCAACTCCGCGGCCGCCCTGGCGGCCATCTCGTTCCGGTTCCAGGCCATCAGTCCCGCGCCTCCCTCTCCGTGACCGTCCGCTTCTCGACCTTCTTGTCCGCGGCCTGCCCGGGAGTGAGCGCGACGACCCGCTGCACGAAGATGCCGGGCAGATGCACATCGTCGGGGTCGATCCCGCCCGGCTCGACCAGCTCCTCGACCTCCGCGACGGTGACGCGTCCGGCCATGGCGGCGAGCGGGTTGAAGTTGCGTGCGGACTTGTTGAAGACGAGGTTGCCGTGCCGGTCGCCCTTCGCCGCCCTGACGAGCGCGAAGTCGGTACGGATGCTGTGCTCCAGGACGTACTCGGTGCCGTCGAAGTCGCGTACCTCCTTGGCCGGGGAGGCCACCGCCACCCCGCCCTCGCCGTCGTAGCGCCAGGGGAGACCGCCGTCGGCGACCTGGGTGCCCACCCCGGCCGGCGTGTAGAACGCGGGTATCCCCGCGCCGCCGGCCCGAAGCCGCTCGGCCAGGGTGCCCTGCGGGATCAGCTCCAGCTCCAGTTCGCCCCCGAGGTACTGCCGGGCGAACTCCTTGTTGCCGCCGATGTAGGAGCCGGTCACCCGGCTGATGCGGCCGGCGGAGAGCAGGACCGCGAGACCGGAGTCCAGCGCCCCGCAGTTGTTGGACACGACGGCGAGCCCGCTGACCCCGCTCGCGTGCAGGGCGTCGATCAGCACGTTCGGCACACCGCTGAGGCCGAAGCCTCCCACCGCCACCGACGCGCCCTCCGGCACGTCGGCGACGGCCAGCGCCGCCGACGCGACCACCTTGTCCATGGGACCGTCCCTCCACTAGTGTTCGCCCAGTGAAGTTTCCTTCACTCGAATGCCTGGAGTTTGCCGCCCGCACCGGAGCCGTGTCAACGGCCCCCACTCCCGCCGGGTGCGTCCGGACCACGCCCCCGGCGGGAGGGCGCGCGCCCGGGAGGCCGCGCGGCGCCGTACCGTGTCCTTCCGGCACGGACCCACCCGACGGAGAACAGATGCCCCCGACCAGCACCGCCCGGCCGGACACGGACGTCCCCGCGGAGGCCGTCGCCCCGCTCATGCGCGGCATCGCGGTCCTGCGCCGGCTGACCGACGCGGACGGCTCCCTCAGCCTCAGCGACCTGGAGCGTGCCAGCGGTCTGGCCCGCTCGACCGTCGACCGGGTCACGCTCACGCTCGCCCGCACGGGATACGTCCGCGTCGACGGCAGGACCGTCACCCTCGCGCCGCGCCTCATGGAGCTGGGCAACGCCTACCTGTCCTCGATCCGGCTCCCCGGCCTGCTCGGCGACGAGGTGGACGCACTCGCGGACGAACTCGACGAGTCCGTCTCCCTCGCGGTGCCCGACGGCGACGGCATCCGCTTCGTGCATCAGGCCACCCGGCGCCGGGCCATGTCCCTGCGCTTCCGCATCGGTGACCTGCTGCCCGCCGAGCGCACCGCCCCGGGCGCACTGTTCGCCACCCTCTGGGGTCCCGAGGCCTGGGGGGCCTGGCGGGAGCGGCGGGAGGCCGATCCCGACGGAGCCGGTTTCCCGTCCCTCCGGGGGCGCCCGGGCCCGGAGGACGACCTGTTCGAGGACCGCGTGGAAGCCGCACGGGCCGACGGCTGGGCGCTGGACGACCAGCTGATCGAGCCCGGCCTTCTCGCCCTCGCCACACCCGTACGGGACCCCGCCGGATCCATCGCGTGCGTCCTCAGCGTGGTCAGCCACACCAGCAGGCACACCGCGCGAGGACTCCGCGACAGCCTCCTGCCCCGGCTGCGCGCCGCCGCCGACGCGATGGAGGGGCGACTGCGTGACGCGCCCCCCGCGAGCCCACCGGCCGGCCCCGGGACGCTCGCCTCGTGGACCGCGGCCTCGAAGCAGGAGCTGGGCCGGGAGTTCGTGGAGTCCCTCGCCCGGGGCCTGACCGTCGTCACCGCCTTCGGTGACGACGGAGCGGCTCTCACGCTCAGCGACGTGGCCCGTGCGACCGGACTCTCGCGCGCCTCGGCGCGCAGGGCGCTGATCACCCTCGACCACCTCGGCTACGTCACGGCCGACGGCCGGGGCCACCGGCTGACACCGCGCGTCCTGGCCCTCGGGTACCCGGTGCTCTCCCGCACCACGCTCCCGCGGATCGCCGAGCCGCACCTCGCCGCGCTGGCGGGACGGATCCAGGACTCCACCTCCCTCGCGGTCCTCGTCGACGACTCCGTGCAGTACGTGGCGCGCGCCGCCACCCACCGCATCATGACCGTCGACATCACCGTCGGGACCCGCTTCCCCGCCTACGCCACCTCGCTCGGCCGGGTCCTGCTGGCCGACCTGTCCGGCGCGGCGCTCGAGCCGGTCCTCGCCCACTCCGAACTGCGCCCCCTGGCTCCCCACACCCTCACCCGCCGTGCCGCGCTGGAAGCGGTTCTGGAGCGTGTGCGGGCCGAGGGGTACGCCCTGGTCGACGAGGAACTGGAGGCCGGCCTGCGCTCGATCGCGGTACCCGTGCGCGACCGGGCAGGCACCGCCGTCGCCTCGATCAACGTCGCGATGCACAGCAGCAGCCGCACCATCGAGGAGTGCCTGGAGCAGGTGCTGCCCCTGCTGCGCCTCACCGCGGGGCGAATCGAGGCCGAACTGCACACCGCCGCCCGCTTCACCCGTGTGGCGGTTCTCTGAGCCGTGCGGTCGTGGTGCACCCCGCACACCGACGGCGTGTGCCGCAGGCCCTCGGTCCGGTCGTCCCGCGCCCCCGCGCTATGCCCAGGAGGGCGCATCGGTGCCCCACCGGGTCGGCGCACGGTCCCAGTTCGCGGGTGCGCCGGTGTAGTGCACCGGGGGCAGGGCATGTCGCAGCAGGCCGTAGGGCGATCCGGTCTCCGTGAGCCAGTGGCCGGGGTCGTAGGTGCCGGCCGTTTCCTGTGCGGGGCGGATGTCGTGCAGCAGCCATGAGGCCGTGCCTGCCAGGGAGAGACGGAGATGCCGCCCGCCGCCGGTGGTCAGGCGGTCGCTCAGTGCGCGGAGGACGGCGGCGGCGAGCAGGTATCCGGTTCCGTGATCCAGCGCCTGCGCGGGCAGTGCACCGGGGCGGCCGTCGGGCCCGGCTTCGATGGAGGCGATGCCGGTACCGGCCTGGACCAGGCTGTCGAAGCCGCGGCGGCCCGCCCAGGGGCCGGACCAGCCCCAGGCGCACAGCTGGGCGACGATCAGCCCGGGACGCTTGGCCAGGAGCACCTCGGGGCTCAGCCCGTGCCGGTCCAGAGCGCCGGGGCGGTAGCCCGTCACCACGACGTCCGCCCGGCCGAGAAGGTCCTCGAAGACGTGGCGGTCGCCGGTACTGGTGAGGTCCAGCAGCGTGGAGCGTTTGCCCGGGCCGGTGTCGGCGTGGGCATCCGGGTCCTCGGGGATACGGGGAGTGTCCACGCGCAGCACGTCGGCGCCCAGCAGCGCCAGTGAGCGGGTGGCGACCGGGCCGGCGATGACGCGGGTCAGGTCCAGGACCCGCACCCCCTGGGCGGGCAGGGACGCGGGTGCCGGAGACCGGTGGCCGCCTTCGGTCACCTGCGGCGTCTCCACCAGGGCGGGGCCGGCCGCAGCAGGGGCGGACGCCACGGCCACGGCCAGCCCGCCCGCCGCGTAAACGGTCTCCTGGACCTCGCGGGCCTGACGCGATGCCAGCTCCTTCGCGAGCACACCGACCGGCTCCCGGTCGCCTCCGGTGTCCGCGATGCCCAGTGCGCCGAGCAGCCGGGCGCGGTGGTGCGGGTAGTTGGCGTGCGTGCGCACCCACCCGTCGGTGGTCCTCCAGAACCCGGACAGCGGAGCGAAGGACGTCGGGGCCCGGCCGTCGATCCTCAGACGGCGCTCGCTGACGAACGCGGTGGCCACCGCCGCCTCGTCCACCCGCACCGCGGGCACCGGCACGCGGTTGCGCAGCGCCAGCAGTTCCGCGGCGGCCAGCGAGGACACTCCCACGCAGGCCCGCGCCAGTTCTCGCACAGGAAGCCGGGACGGCAGGACAGGGCCCGCCTCCTGGAAGGAGACACGCCGGACGAGTCGGGCGCGGCCCCCCAGAGCTGCCCAGGCGTGTGCGGTGGCTGCGTCCTCGGTGTCTGCCATCCGCCCAGTCTGCGGCACCGCCAGGACGAGGCCGCCGGGTCGGGTACCGCTCATCCCTCCGAGCGCGGCTCCACGGCGAAGGAGGTGAACATGTCGACCAGCGGCTGCGGTGCCCGGTCGTGGAAGATCATCTCCTGGCTCCGCGCGGAATCCTGGGCCGTCCGCTCGCTACGCGGGAACAGGGCGTCCTCGTACGCGGTCAGTGCGGCCTCGGTGTCACCCGGGTGTGCGGCGAGGGCGCGGCCCAGCTCCGCGCCGTCGAACATGGCGAGGTTGGCTCCCTCGCCGGCGAACGGGGACATCAGGTGGGCGGCGTCCCCGAGGAGGGTGACACCGGGGATCCGCTGCCACCGGTGCTCGACGGGCAGCGCGTGGATGTGGCGGGGGGTCAGTGCGCCGTCGGCCTCGGTGACCAGGGCGCGCAGGCCCGGTGCCCAGTCGGCGAAGTGCTCCAGCAGCGCGGCCTTCGCGGCCTCGGTGTCGGTGAAGTCGATGGTGGGCAGCCAGTCCTCGGCCGCGCGCAGCGCCGTGTAGACGTGCAGGCTGCCGTCCGTCTCGCGGTGGGCGAGGAACGCCTTGTGGTCGCCGAGGGCGAAGAACATGCCGCCCCCGATCAGTTCGGCGCACCCGGGGTGGCGGGTGTCGGCGTCGAGGAGGTCGAGCTCCACGAAGGAGATGCCGGTGTAGGCGGGCCGGGCGTCGGAGAGCAGTGGCCGGATCCGCGACCAGGCGCCGTCGGCGCCGACGAGCAGTCCGGTGGTGAACGTGGTGCCGTCGGCGAGCGTCACCGCGTGGCGTCCGTCGCCCAGCGGCTCGGCGCCCGCGACCTTGGCGCCCCAGCGGACGGTTCCCTCGGGGAGCTCGTCGAGCAGGAGGTCGCGCAGATCGCCCCGGTCGATCTCGGGGCGGCCTCCGTCGCCGTCGTCCTTCTCCTCCAGCGCGACGCGAGCCGCCTTGTCGAGGACGCGCATCGCCTCACCGCCGGGGTGGACCCGTGCGCGGAACTCCTCGTACAGGTCCGCGGCGTGCAGGGCCGCCTGCCCGGTCTCCTCGTGGATGTCGAGCATGCCGCCCTGGGTGCGCGCGTGCCGGTCGGCGTCCAGGTCGAACACGGCGGCCTCGATCCCGTGCACGTGGAGGACCCTGGCGAGGACCAGGCCGCCGAGGCCGGCGCCGACGACGGTGAGGGGGTGGTGCGGGGTGGTGTTCATGGCGATGCTCGCTTTCGCTGTGGGGGAGGGGCCCCCGGCCGCCTCAGCGGGGTGTGGTGGCCGTGCCGTTGACGACCGCCCGGAAGATCCAGGCCAGGCGTTCCTGCGGGGTGCCGGAGAACAGGTCGGTGCCGAGCGCGGCGATGCGTGGATGGGTCCGGGCGGATGCCTGCCCCAGCGCCTCGACGAGCGCGTCGTGGTCGTCCTCGGCGTCGGGGGCGCCCTCGCGTACGGACTGCTCGGTGGCGGTCGCGGTGGCCACCTGGAGGAGGACGTCCACCCCCCAGGCCGCCTGCCCGCCGGGCACGCCGCCCTCGTGCAGGAGGCCGAGGACGCTCTCGACGAGGGCGAGGTAGTGCGGCCCGGAAGGGCGGGTGACCAGGGCGGACCGGGCGAGGCCGGGGTGGTCGAACAGGACACGGGTGTACGACAGGAGCACCTGGGCCAGCCGGTCGCGCCA
This sequence comes from Streptomyces sp. NBC_01460, assembly GCF_036227405.1. Taxonomy (NCBI): domain Bacteria; kingdom Bacillati; phylum Actinomycetota; class Actinomycetes; order Kitasatosporales; family Streptomycetaceae; genus Streptomyces; species Streptomyces sp. NBC_01460. The sequence continues at coordinate 896,630 of NZ_CP109473.1, read as the reverse complement.
GTCGCCCTCCCCGGTCGTGGGGGAGAGGTCGACCGCGCCGAGCAGTTCCTCGAGGATCGCGGCGTGCAGCTCGGCGGTGCCGGCGACGTACACGTACAGCGAGGCGGGACCGGTGTCGAGCTCCTGGGCCAGCCGGCGCATGGTGACGCGCTCCAGCCCTTCGGCCGCCATGAGCCGGACGGCGGCGGTGACGATGGCCTCGTGGGTGAGGGCGGGCTTGGCCGGCCGTTCGCGGCGGCTGCGGGGGGCTGGGGTTCGCGGAGTCACCCCTCGACAGTAACGAACATGTTCGTCACGAACAAGTTCGTCGGTCGGGTTCCGAGGGCTCGGACCCCTGCCCGGAGCCTCTGTCTCAGGCGTGGAAGCCGTTGCAGACGACGGAGGTGAACTGACGGGGGCCGCCTTCGACGTGGTACAGCACCACGGTCCGGTCGTCGAAGTGGGCCCGGAAGTCCTCCGGATACCGGAAGGTGAGGGAGCCGCCGGAGGACCACGTCGAGAAGAGGTCGACGGGCTTGCTGGTGAAGCCGACGCCCTCGCCCACGGACCGGGTGGGACGGCCCGTGGCGGGGTCGGTCCCGTGCGGAGGGCGGACACCCACGGCCACGTAGTAGGGCGCCGGCCGCATCCCCTCGCCGGCGTCCTTCGGGCGCATCGTCACCGAGGCCGTGTCCGAGCCCGTCGTGTGCGACACGGACGACTGGAGGTCCACCGGCAGCGAGGCCGTCGCCGGGGCGGACAGGTCGCAGGAGCCGATGCCCTGGGCCGCCTGTGCGGGGTCCTCGGACAAGGCCCAGCGATCCTGTGACGTGCGGTCGTCCACGATGTGGTCCGGCGGCCCCGCGGCCGGTTCCGGTGACGTCGTCGCAGGCCGCCGGGGTGCCTCCGCGCTGTCCGTGGGCCCCGCCCCGGTGTCCCGGTCCTGCGGCGGGCCCGAGAGCAGCCAGGCCGTCGCCGATGCCGCCAGCACGGCCGCGACCGCCGCGAGGCCCAGGGCCCCGCGGCGACCCGTGCGGGAGGGGCGTGCCCCGCGGTCCGGTCCGTCGAGCGGGGTGGGGCCGGGCGGCCCCGCGGAGACGACCGCCCCGTCCTCGCCCCGCGTCGTCGCTCCGGCCGGCAGGACGGCGGTCTTCGCGCCGTCCGCCACTGCGGCAGCGGCCTCCGCACCGGTCAGGGCCCGGTAGTGGGCGTCCCCCGCCAGGGCCGAGTCCACCGCGCACCGTGCGATCAGGGCCGCCGGATCCGGCCGCTCCGCGGGATCCTTGGCGACGCACTCCTCGATCAGCGCGGCGAGCGCGGGGTGCACGCCCTCCAGGTCGATGTCCTCGTGCACGGCCCGGTAACTCACCGTGGCCGGGTCCCCGTAGCCGAACGGAGGCCTGCCGGTCACGGTGTACGCGAGGGTCGCCCCCAGCGCGAACACGTCCGCGGCCGGGCCGGTCTCGTTGCGCAGGACGACCTCGGGCGCCGCGAACCCCGGGGTTCCCGGGGCCGTCCCGTCCCGGGTGAGCACCGTCTGCCCGAGCCCCCGCGCGATGCCGAAGTCGATCAGCTGCGGTCCCTGCGGCGAGAGGATCACGTTCTGCGGCTTCAGGTCCCGGTGCGTGACTCCGTGGGCGTGGACCGCCGCCAGCCCCTCGGCGAGGGCGGCGCACAGCTTCCGCGCGCTGTCGGGCGGGAACGCGCCGCCGTCCCGCACCGCCCCGTACAGCGTGGGTCCCGGCACGTACTCGGTGGCCAGCCAGTAGGGCGAGGTGTCGAGGGACGCCTCGATCAACCGGGCGGTCCACGCGCTGCGCACCGTCTCCACGGTGGCGGCCTCGCGCCGGAAGCGGGCCAGCGACTCCGGGTGCTCGCTGATCTCGTCGCGGATCACCTTCACCGCGACGAGCCGTCCTCCGGGGGAGCGGCCGAGATACACCTGCCCCATTCCGCCGGCACCGAGACGGGCCATCAGCTGGTAGGCGCCTATGCGCGAGGGATCCTGGGGCCGCAGACCGTCCACCGCACGACTGTGCCACACCCTCCGCCCGCTGTACCGGCCCTCCGGGAATCCGGGGGCCCGTCCTGGTCGACGCGGGGTGGCACACGCCTGTGGGGGGCCGCCGGGGGTAGGCGACCGGTCGGCGGGGCGTGCGTCCCCGCCACCCGCGCCGGGCGCGTCCGCGCCCGGCGGGCATCGGGCGCTCCACCGCACCGCCGGGCCCGCTCCGGGTGCGGAGGGCGTCGAGTGAACCGAGGATGCGAAGGGGTGGCGAGCCGCACCGACCGGCCCCGTCGTACGAGAAGCGACATCCGAGGGAGACAACACCATGGCGCCCGAGCGATCCTCTTCCGGCAGCACGGCATCGCGAGACGCCGGGCTCGCCCTTCCCGTGGCCGAACGGGCGGGCTGGAGCGACGTGGACGTGCGCGCGGTGGACACCGTCAGGGTGCTGGCCGCCGACGCCGTCCAGAAGACCGGCAACGGCCACCCCGGTACGGCGATGAGCCTGGCACCGCTCGCCTACCTGCTGTTCCAGCAGGTCATGCGCCACGACCCAGCCGACGACCAGTGGCTGGGCAGGGACCGTTTCGTCCTCTCCTGCGGCCACACCAGCCTCACCCTCTACATCCAGCTCTACCTGTCCGGCTACGGCCTGGAGATGGACGACCTGAAGGCGCTCCGGACCTGGGACTCGGCGACCCCCGGCCATCCGGAGTACCGGCACACCCGGGGCGTCGAGATCACCACCGGCCCGCTGGGCCAGGGCATGGGCGCCTCCGTGGGGATGGCGATGGCGGCCCGCCGGGAGAGGGGTCTGCTCGATCCCGACGCCGCCCCCGGGGCCAGCCCGTTCGACCATCACGTCTACGTGCTGGCGTCCGACGGCGACATGATGGAGGGCGTCGCGTCCGAGGCCGCGTCCCTGGCCGGCCACCAGCAGCTCGGCAACCTCATCACGTTCTACGACTCCAACCACATCTCCATCGAGGACGACACCGACATCTCGTTCAGCGAGGACGTCCCGGCGCGCTTCGCGGCGTACGGATGGCACGTGCAGACGGTGGACTGGACCCGGACGGGTGACTACGTCGAGGACGTCGACGCGCTGCTCGCCGCGATCGAGACGGCCAAGCAGGAGCGGTCCCGGCCCTCGTTGATCATGCTGCGCACGATCATCGGATGGCCCGCCCCGACGAAGCGCAACACCGGCAAGGCGCACGGAGCGGCGCTGGGTGACGACGAGGTCGCCGGAACCAAGCGGCTCCTCGGCTTCGACCCCGAGGCGTTCTTCCCCGTCGAGGACGACGTCCTGGCCCACACCCGGGCGGTGGGGGAGCGGGGCCGGGCGGCCCGGGAGAGCTGGCAGCGGGCCTACGACACGTGGCGGACCGCGGCCCCGGAGCGGGCGGCCCTGCTGGACCGGCTGCGCGAACAGAAGCTGCCCGCGGGCTGGACCGACGCCCTGCCGGTGTTCCCGGCCGACGCCAAGGGCATGGCCACCCGCAAGGCCTCCGGGAACGTCCTCACCGCCCTCGCGCCCGTGCTGCCCGAGCTGTGGGGCGGCTCGGCCGACCTCGCGGGCAGCAACAACACCACCATGGACGGCGAGCCCTCGTTCGTCCCCGCCGACCGGCAGACCGAGGAGTTCGCCGGAGGCCCCTACGGCCGGACGCTGCACTTCGGCATCCGTGAGCACGCGATGGGCGCCGTACTCAACGGCATCGCCCTGCAGAGCCTGACCCGCCCCTACGGCGGCACCTTCCTCACGTTCAGCGACTACATGCGGCCCGCGGTCCGCCTCGGCGCCCTGATGAAGCTGCCCGCCACCTACGTGTGGACCCACGACTCCATCGGCCTGGGGGAGGACGGCCCCACCCACCAGCCCGTGGAACACCTGGCCGCGCTGCGCGCCATCCCGGGGCTCGACGTCGTACGCCCCGGCGACGCCAACGAGACCACGGTCTGCTGGCGGACGATCCTGGAGCACACCGACCGCCCCGCCGGCCTCGTCCTCACCCGGCAGAACCTGCCGGTGCTCGACCGCGCCGACGGTGTCCACGCCGCCGCCGAGGGAGCGGCGCGCGGCGCCTACATCCTCGTCGAGGCGGCCGGGAGCGCCCCCGACGTCATCCTGGTGGCGACGGGGTCCGAGGTCCAGATCGCGCTCGACGCCCGCAAGCTGCTGGTCGACGAGGGGCTGGCCGTACGCGTCGTCTCGATGCCCTGCCGCGAATGGTTCGCCGCGCAGCCGCTGCCCTACCAGGACGACGTGCTCCCGCCCGACGTGCGCGCCCGCGTCAGCGTCGAGGCCGCCGTGGGCCAGGGCTGGCGCGAGGTGGTCGGTGACGCGGGGCGGATCGTCAGCCTGGAGCACTACGGCGCGTCCGCCGACTACCAGCGGCTGTACGAGGAGTTCGGCATCACGGCGGAAGCGGTCGCCTCGGCCGCGCGCGCCAGCATCCGGGACGCGGTGGAGCCCCCGAGGCCCGGCGGACAGCGGTCCTGACCCCCTGGGGAGGCCGTGCCCCGGGGCACGGCCTCCCCGAGGATCGACCGGCACCGGCCGGTCACCCGCTTCGCTCCGGCCGGCCGACGGGAAGGACGCCGGAATCCGCCACTGCCGGCGCGTCAGGTGCCGCGCGGACCGGCCGCGTGGGCAGCAGCCATGCCGGGAGCAGGGCGAGGGCCGCGAGTCCGGCGAGGACCAGCAGGGTGGGGCCTGTTGCCGAGGCGGACATGACCCGGTGCCCGGCGTCGGACGGTCCGGGCAGCATCAGGCCGGCGGCCACAGCGATCCCGAGGGTCGGGCCGACGTTCATGGCGGTCTGCTTGAGTCCGCCGATGACCCCTGCGTATCCGGACGGCGCCTCGCCGACGACGGTCGCGGTGGCCGTGACCATGACGACGGCGAATCCCGCACCGAGGACGGCGAAGGCCACACCGGTGACCGCCCACGAGCCGGCCGTGCCCAGCCGGGACAGACCGGCCGTGCCGAGGACGACGAGGACCGTACCGAGGACCGCGGTGCGGCGTGGGCCGTACCGGCGCAGCGCCACGGCGGCGGCAGGCGCACCGAGGACCATGAGCACGGTCAGCGGGAGCCCCCTCAGGCCACTGGCGAGAGGACCGAGCCCGAGAACGTCCTGGAAGAAGAACGTGGACACGAACAGCGCACCGAACATGCCGCCGGTGGTGAGGATCAGGAGCGCCACCGATGCCGTCACCGGTACGGACCGCGCCACCGGCGACGGCACGATCGGGTGCCCGGTGCGGCGTTCGTGCAGGACGAGCGAAGCCGCGAGGCCCGCGACGGCGGCGAGGCCGAGCCAGGTCGGCTCGGTCGTCCACCCGTGCGCCGGTATGCCGGACAGGGCGTGGACCAGGACCGCGAGCGCGGTGGCGAGCAGTGCCGCGCCGGTGAGGTCCAGCCGCTGGGCCCCGGCACGGGAGTGCGTCGGTGTCCGCATGGCGAGGGTGAGGACGGCGACGTCTACCAGGGTCCGTAGACACTGTCTACGCTGTCGGAGCGGTGTGCCGCGGTTGTGGTGTCCCCGGGTGCGGCGGATTCTGTAGGGGACGAAGGGCGGTCGGTGTGGCGCCATGACTGCATGGAACACGGAGCAGACTGCCGACTTCCGTGGTCCCCTCGACGTCAGCCGGGCGGCCACGGCGGTCCTCGACGCCCAGGGCACGGTCATCGGATGGAGCCCCGCGGCGGAGCGGCTGTTCGGTTACCGCCCGCACGAGGTGGTCGGGCGGCCCCTGGCCACGTTCCTGTCCTCCGGCCCGGCGCCCCACGCCCGTCCGTTCCCCGCTCCGCACCGGGGGAACGAGATCCGGGCCGCCCGGCACCGGGACGGGCGTGAGCTGACCGTCGCCACCGCGGTGTGTCCTCTCCCGGGCGCCGGCGCGGCGGAACGCGTCCTCCTCGCGACGGAGCTGACGGATCTCCGGCTGTGGGAGTCCCGGCTGGCCCTGTTGAACGGACTGGCCACCCAGTCACCTCTCGGGCTGGCCATCTACGACACCGACCTGCGCCTGACCTGGTGCAACGCGGCGTACGAGCAGGAGATCGGGCAGCCGTTCGCCGAGTTCCGCGGCCGCCGGGCCGACGAGCTGTACTCCGAGGGACGCTTCGTGACGCAGGGGCATCCGCCCACGCTCGACGCGGTCATGCAGCACGTACTGGACACCGGCGACCCGATCCTGGACCTGCACTTCCGCGGCCGGCCGCCCAGCGACCCGGGGACGGACCACGTCTGGTCCTGCGCCTACTACCGGCTCCAGGACGCCGACGGCCATGTGTTCGGGGTGTGCGAGGACGCCTTCGACATCTCCGACCGCTACAAGGCCCAGCAGCGTCTGGCCCTGCTCGTCGAGGCGGGCCGCAGCATCGGCACCGCCCTCGATGTGAGGGCCACCGCCGAGAAGATCACCGAGGTGGCGGTCCCCGACTTCGCCGCCACGGTCACGGTCGACCTCTCGAGGGCGGTCCTGGAGGGAGAGGTGCCGGCCACCGGCGACCCGGCGGCGATGTCCCTGGTCCGGGTCGCCCGCTGCTCGGCGGAGGCCTCCCCGGGGGAGAAGGCGGATGCGCACCCCTCACCCGTGGAGTACCCGCCCGGTTCGCCGCAGCACCGCAGCCTCTCCTCCGGCGGTCTCGTACTCGACGACGCGGCGCTGGTGGTACCGCTGCGGGCCGGGGACAGCACGCTGGGGCTCGTCACCTTCCTGCGCGGTACCCCCTCGGCCACGTTCGACAGCGGCGAAGTGGCACTGGCCGACGAACTGGCCGCCCGGACAGCGGTGTCCATCGACAACGCCCGTCGGTTCACCCGGGAACGCTCCGCGTCCCTGGCCCTCCAGCGCCAGCTGCTGCCGCACCACGTGCCGGAGCAGTCGGCGGTCGAATTCGCCTACCGCTACCTGCCCGCCGACGGCGTGACCGGGGTCGGCGGTGACTGGTTCGACGTCATCCCGCTGTCCGGGACCCGGGTCGGGCTCGTCGTCGGGGACGTGGTGGGCCACGGCCTCCAGGCAGCCGCCACCATGGGCCGGCTCCGCACGACCGTACGGGCCTTCGCCCAGCTGGACCTGGACCCCGTCGAACTGCTGTCGAGGCTCGACGATCTGGTCGGCCAGTCCGCGGAGGAGCGCTGGGGCGAGCTGGGCACACCCGTCGGCACGGACGCCGATGTGACCACCGGGGCGACCTGTCTCTACGCCGTCTACGACCCGGTCTCGCGGCGCTGCGTCATGGCCAGGGCCGGGCACCTGCCGCCGGCGGTCGTCGCCCCGGACGGAGGGCCGTCCTTCCCCGACCTGCCGGCCGGCCCGCCCCTGGGCCTGGGAGGCCTGCCGTTCGAGTCCATGGAGGTCGAGCTGCCGGTCGGCAGCCTGCTGGCCCTCTTCACCGACGGCCTGGTCGAGGCCCGCGACCGCGACATCGATCACGGACTCGACACCCTGGGGCGGGTACTCGGCGACCGGCACGCGTCGCTCGAAGAACTCTGCGACCGCGCCGTGGCGGAACTCCTGCCGGACGGCGCGACACCCGACGACACCGCCCTGCTGCTCGTCCGCACCCGTGAGCTCGACAGCTCGCAGGTCGTCGAATGGGAGCTGCCCTCTGAACCGGTCGCCGTCGGCCGGGCGAGGGAGCTGGCCACCGCACAACTGCGCCGCTGGGGCCTGGAGGAGCTGTCGTTCGCGACCGAGCTCGTCGTCAGCGAGCTGGTGACCAACGCCGTCAGGTACGCCGAAGGGCCGCTGCACGTACGTCTCATCCGCGACCGCACCGTCCTGTGCGAGGTCGCGGACACGGGCCACACCTCACCGCACCTGCGCCACAGCGGCGACGAGGACGAAGGCGGGCGCGGCCTGTTCATCGTCGCGCAGCTCGTCCAGAGGTGGGGAACGCGCTACACCCGCTCCGGGAAGACCATCTGGACCGAGCAGCCCCTGCCCGCGGCCGGCTGAGGCCGGCTGGCAGGTCCGGTGATACCCCGCCGATCGAGGAGGACCTTCGCCCGGCGCGCACCCTCAGCTCATCTGGCGCCGGACCAGCTCGTGGAGCTGCCCGCCCGTGTCCGCGAGGAGCACGGCCGGCGGCCCTTCCTGCACGACACGGCCGTCGGCCATGACGACGACCCGGTCGGCGTCCATGACCGTGGACAGCCGGTGCGCGATCACGACCCGGGTGGCCCGCAGGGACTTGGTGCTCTCGATCACGGTGCGCTGGGTCTCGTTGTCCAGTGCGCTGGTCGCCTCGTCGAAGAAGAGCACACGGGGACGCCGGACGAGAGCCTGGGCGATCATCAGCCGCTGGCGCTGCCCGCCGGAGATCGAGCCGCCCCCGGAGATCATCGTGTGCAGCCCCATCGGCATGCGCTTGATGTCCTCGGCCAGCCCCGCCATGGCGGCGGCCTCCCACGCCTCCTCCTGGGTGAAGACCTCGGCGCCGCAGATGCAGTCCAGGATCGACCCGGACAGCGGCTGGGCGTTCTGCAGGACGACCCCGCACTGACGGCGCACGGCCGCCTGGTCGAGTGACGTCAGATCCTGCCCGTCGTACAGGACACTGCCCGAGACCGGCCTGTCGAAGCCGATGAGCATCCTCAGCAGCGTCGACTTGCCGCACCCGCTGGGGCCCACGATCGCCACGAACTCGCCCGGCCGCACGGTCAGCGAGACCTCGTCGAGGACGACGGGACCGTCGTCGGAGTAGCGGAAGGTCACGCCTCTCGCCTCGATCTCCCCGGTCAGCTCGCCCGGCTGGGTGCTGGCACCGCGCACCTCGGGTGCCTCGTCGAGCACCGGCTTGATCTGCTCGAACATCGGCAGCACCGCAGCGGCGGACACGAAGGCACCCGTCAGCTGGGTGACGGCCGTGAGCAGCATCGTCACGGACGTGTTGAAGGTCAGGAACTCACCGGCCGTCAGGGACCCGCGCGCGGGGCCGGCCAGCAGGACGAAGATGACCAGCGAACACAGCGGAAGGTAGACCGCGTTGAGGACCGTTGTGAGGTTCTTGATCCGGCCCGCCCGCTTCTGCAGCTCACGGCTGCGTGCGAACTCCGACGCCCACGCCCCGTAGGCGAAACTCTCCGCCGCCGCGACCCGCAGCTTGGGCAGTCCCCGAAGCGTCTGGAACGCCTGGTTGTTGAGCTTGTTCCCCAGCTCGACCAGCCGGCGCTGCCACCGGAGCTCCCACATGCCCATGGTGAGGAACACCCCGGCGATGACCATCAGCATCGCGACGGCGGTGAGAGCCAGCGGGACGCTGAACCAGAGCAGCAGGCCCAGGTTCACCGCCCCGAGAGTGCCCGCCTGCACCACGACCGGCCCGGTGCCGGAGAGCACCCGGCGGATGGCACTCACCCCCATCGCCGCGCTCGCCAGCTCTCCCGTGGACCGCTCGGTGAAGAACTTCGTCGGCAGCCTCAGCAGACGGTCCCAGACCGCGGGCTGGAGCGTGCTCTCGATACGCCCCTCCATCCGCAGGATCGTGAGGTTCTGGAGCAGCATGAAGGCGGCCGAGACGACACCGGCGATGATCACGGCCAGCGACACCTGCACGATGAGGGAGGTCTGGGCGGTGGGCACGTACACGCCGAGCACCCTGCCGGTCGCGAGGGGCACCAGGGAACCCAGCCCGACCGTCACCAGACCGGCGAGCACCAGCTTCCGCAGGTCGCCACGGGTCCCGAACAGACCGAAGCGCAGCAACTGCCTCCTGGACAGCGGCTGCTCCGGCAGCGGCCTGTAGAACATCACGGCGCGCTCCTCGAACTCCTCGGCCGAGGCGCGGTCGATCCGGCTGCGCCGTCCCGTCAGAGGGTTGACCGCCTCGTAGCGTCCGCGGCGCCAGAGAAGGGCGACCGGCGCCCCGGACGCGGCGCGGTGACCCACCAGCGGACCGGAGTCCTCCCGCCACCAGCGCCCGGCCAGCCGGACCGCGCGGGTACGGACGCGCGAGGCGACCGCGACCCGCTCGACCGGGTCGATCCGGTCGCTCACCGCCCCGCCCGACGAGGGCTCCGCCAGGACGATCCCGGAGTCCCGGGCCACCAGACGGCACGCCGCGTACACCGCGTCGTCCGAGGCGCCCGTCGCACGCGAGGCACCCCTGCCGGACCGGCCGATCGAGGTCAGCAGCGCCTGGTCGGCCTCCTTGCGGACGGCCTCGCCCGCCTTCATGCCGGCCGCGGTCCGGTCCTCGTGCGCACGCTCCAGCTGTTCGATCCAGCGGTCCAGCGCCGACAGCAGGCGGTACTGCTGGTTGACCATCCCCTGCCACATCGACGGGTCGACCAGCAGGTCCCCCGCCGCCTCGGCGCTGAACGCGGCGCCGTACTGCACACTGCCCGGCGACACCGGAAGCCACAGGACGTCGTCGTCGCCCACCGCCCCGTCGAAGGTGGTCCGCCCGTCCAGCGGGGCCTCGAACAGCACCCGCCGGCTCCGGCCCACGCCGAGCGAGAAGGCGTGCTCCAGCAGGCTGAGCGTCGCGTCCCCGGTGTCGTAACGGCTGCGGTACTGCGCCTCGTACGCCCCCTGGTCGGCGTAGTCCGGCCGGTACAGCTCACGCAGCGGGATCCGCCGCAGCACGCACTCCTGGAGCGGCCGGCCGACCAGGGTGTGCTGCGGGCCCTCGACCGGACCCAGGACGAGCGTCCCCGGTTCGAGCCTGCCCAGGAAGTGCCAGTGCCCCTGCTCCAGCGCGTCCACCGCGAACAGGTCGAGGGCGCCGCCCACGACCAGCCACAGGACCTGGGGCCCTTCCAGGGACAGGCTCCGCAGCCCGGTGCAGTCGACCGGTCCGCCGAGGGTTCCCAGAGCGCCGATGACCGGGTCCTGGCCAGGAGCCTCCGGGCCCGCGACGGGATGTGCGGATGTCACGTCAGTGCTCCCTGACCAGGTCGGCGTAGGGGCCTCCGGCGGCCACCAGATTCTCGTGACGGCCGCGCTCCACGACCGTCCCGTGGTCCAGGACCACGATCTCGTCGCTGTCGCGGACGGTGCTCAGCCGGTGCGCGATCACGACACAGGCGCAGCCGCGCCGCCGCAGGTTGTCGATGATGATCCGCTCCGTCTCGGCGTCCAGCGCGCTGGTGACCTCGTCCAGGACCAGGATGCTGGGGCGGCGCACGAGGGCCCGGGCGATCTCCAGGCGCTGGCGCTGCCCGCCGGAGAAGTTCCTGCCGTCCTGCTCCACCCGGCTGTGGATGCCGCGGGGCCGCCGGGCGACGACGTCGTACAGCGCGGCGTCCCGCAGGGCCTCGGCCACGGCCTCGTCGGGGACCGAGGGGTCCCACAGCGCCACGTTGTCCCTGACCGTCCCCTCGAAGAGGAAGACCTCCTGGTCGACGAAGGACACCGACGCGGCCAGGGCGCCCCTGGGGATGTCCTCCAGACGCTGCCCGTCGATGCGGATCGTGCCCTCCCACGGGCTGTAGAGCCCCGAGATGAGCCGCGAGACCGTCGACTTGCCGCTGCCGGAACCGCCCACGAGCGCCACCTGCTGCCCCGGCCCCACCGAGAGGGAGAAGCCGGTGAGCAGCGGCTTGTCGAGAGGGCTGTAGCCGAAGGTGATGTCCTCCAGCGTCACATGGCCCTTGAGACGGCGGGTGCTCGCTGCCGGTTCGGGACGGGAGTACAGCGCGTCGACGGGGAAGTTCTCGACGTCCTTGAGGCGTGCCACGTCGGCGGCGAAGTCCTGGACCCGGCCGGCCACCCCGTTGAGCCGGGTGACCGGTGCGGTGAAGCGGGTGACCAGCGCCTGGAAGGCGACCAGCAGACCGATCGAGAGGTGGCCCTCGACGGCCCGCAGCCCGCCGATCCACAGGATCACCGCGCTGTTGAACGTGGCGAGGGCGGGAGCGACGACGCCCAGCCAGGCGCTCGGCACCCCGAGACGCTGCTGCTGCTCCAGCGTCGTCGCGTGCTGTCCCGCCCAGCGGCGGAAGTACCCGTCCTCGCCGCCGGTGGCCTTCATCGTCTCGATCAGCTGGAGACCGGTGTACGAGGTGTTCGTCAGCCGTGCGCTGTCGGCCCGCAGCTTCTGGGTCCCGGTGGCCCGCATCCGCACGACGATGCGCATGGCGACGACGTTGAGCAGCGCGATCCCCACGCCGATGACGGTCAGCTGCGGATCGTACGTCCACAGCAGGAACGCGTAGAGGAGGACGACGATGCCGTCCACGCCCGCCGCGGTGAGATCCCTGGCGAGCGTCTCGGCCACCGCGTCGTTCGACTGCAGGCGCTGGACGAGATCGGCGGGACTGCGCTGTGAGAAGAAGGTGACCGGCAGCCGGAGCAGATGGCGGAAGAAGCGCGCGCTTCCGAGCGTGGACGAGATGATGCGCCCGCGCAGCAGATTGGCCTGCTGGAGCCAGGTCAGGACAACGGTGAGGGCGACAGTCGTGCCCATGGCGGCGAACAGCACGCCCAGCAGCGAGGTCTGTTCACCAATCATGAACATGTCGATATAGGTGCGGCTCAGGGCCGGGAGCGTCGCCCCGACGGCCACCAGCAGCAGGCTGGCGAGCAGGGCCACGAGCATCGTGCCCGTGGTGCCGCGCAGCCGGGCCGGCAGTGCGGACATGACGCCGGGCCCACGGCCGCCACGCCGGAAGTCCTCGCCGGGTTCGAGGACGAGGACGACCCCCGTGAAACTGGTGTCGAAGTCCTCGGCGGGCACGAACCGGCGCCCCTTGTCGGGGTCGTTGATGTACACCCCGCTCCGGCCGAGGCGGCGTCCCGTTCCGTCGTACACGACGTAGTGGTTGAACTCCCAGAACAGGATCGCGGGTGCCTGGACCTCCGCGAGGGCGGCGGGTTCCATCTGCATGCCCTTGGCCTGGAGGCCGTAACCACGGGCTGCCTTCAGCACGTTGCTCGCGCGCGAGCCGTCACGCGAGACGCCGCAGGCGATCCGGAGCTCCTCCAGCGGCACATGGCGTCCGTGGTGGCCGAGCACCATCGCCAGCGACGCGGCACCGCACTCCAGGGCCTCCATCTGGAGCACGGTGGGGGTGCGTACGGTCTTCGTCCGCCCGGGCTTCGGAGCGGGACGCGAACGCCGCCTGGTGCCCGGAGCGCCTTCCGGGCGGTGCCTGCCGCGGCCGGGCGGGGGAAGCTGCTGGGCGGCGGGGGACGGGTGGGGTGCGGTCACGGGAGCAGCCAATCGACGGGGCGCTGGTCGGCGAGACGGACGGAGCCGGAGGCCAGGGTCATGGAGCCGATCGCGTACGGCGGACCCTCGGCCGAGGACCACCGGTAGCCGGACTCGGTGGAGCCGGAACGCTCGATCCTCACCAGGACCGCCAGCGGACGCCCGTGCGCGGAGAACTGCTCGCCGAGCTGGGCGTCGCCGAGGAAGCGGGTGATCTGCTGCTGCGTCTGCGCCGCCCTGCCGACCGCCGCCACCTTGCCGCGGAGCACCCCGTACTGCTGGGCCGGGACGGACTGGACGGTGAGGTCGACGGAGGCTCCCACCGGGACCGAGGCCGCACCGCTGCCCGAGACGTACAGCAGGGCGACCAGCGGGTCGTCGGCACCGTCGATCCGTTCGACACTCGCCACGTCCGCGCCGGTGGTGACCACCGCGCCGATGGTGGCCGTCACGGAGGTGAGCCGGCCCGCGTCGATCGTACGGACGACGCGTTCGCCGGTGTCCGTACGGACCTTGAGCAGGGGGGAGTTCCGGGGCAGTGTCTCGCCCTCGTCGGCGAGCACCTCGGTGATCTGCCCGGCGACCGGGCTCTGCAGGAGGTAACTGCCGCGGGAGTGCGTGAGGATGCCCGGCGCGTCGAGGGTGCTGGCGACCGAACCGGTCACGGCCCAGAAGCACGCCGCCGCCATCACGGCGACGGTGACGCAGAGGACGAGCAGGCCCTGCGGGCGGGCGAAGCGCACCGGCAGGTCGAGCTGTTCGGGCGACTGCAGCTTGGAAAGGGCCTGTTGGCGGAACTGCACGGAACTCTTCCCTCACCTGTCAGCGGTCGGCACCGAGCCCCGGAACCGACGGGTTCCGGGGCTCGGCGGGGTGCTGCCGTGTCTCAGAGACCGGCGGTGAGGCCGGTGGCCAGGCCGGTGACCGCGCCGGTGTTCACGCCGGTGGCACCCTCGACGAGACCGGTGACCGAGCCGACGACGCCGGCGACCGGGACGATGCCCTCGACGGTGCCCGTGACGTTGCCGAGCACGTTGCCGACGAGGCCGCCCGCGACGTTGTCGAGGTCGCTGTCGGAGATCTCGGCGGTCTCGACCTGGGGGGTGTAGTTCATGATGAGCGCTGCCCTTCGTATGGAAATTGCCTATATACGGAAACCTGTGCTGCGGCCTCCGTATGGGCCAGGATCAAAGCACGCCTGTGCCTCGTACAGCCAATCGAACTGCGGCGGATCTGTGGTTGTCGGCCCGCTGGAATCGGATTGCGTGCAGAAGTGTTCATTCCGCGGCAGCAGGTTCTTCACGAGCTTCACCGGATGAATTCCGCGCCGTCGCACCTCCACACCCCCCAAGTGGGGCAGTCCCGCCCCAATCACCCCTCGGACCCCCTCGGAACTGGCATTTCGCACCGAGGTGCGTGATCGGTGTGCGCACGCCGTGTGCAGGTTTCCCCGAGCGGGCCATCGCAATTCCAGGGGCGGGTGCTGCGGGCCGACACGGAAAGCTCGGAAGGTATCGATATTCACGCCATTGTAAAAGATGAACACGGCTCTATTTCCCTGTGCGGGTCGCCCGTGAATGGGCGGCGTATTTATGAAGCGCTTTCCTGGATGGCGTGCCCTTTGCATCACACCGTCTCCGGTTGTGTGGAGAGGGTGTGGCGTCGCCGCCCCCAGGGTGCCCTTGTCCGGTGCGGCCGGGGCGGGGTCGAGCGGGGGCCGTCGACCGGGCCCTCACGGCGTGGCCCCGTATTCATCCGATGAAACGACTGCACCACCCTTCTCTCGGGCGACACGCGGCGCTACCATCGTGATGCCTTATGGGAGCGCTCCCATCTCTGTGTCAGTCCCGTACCGCCACTGTCGGCGGTCCAGCTCGGAGAGGACGTTTCCGTGCGCTTGAGCGCCAGACCCATCGCCGCCCTACTGGCGGCACTTGCCCTCACCGTCGGGTTGTCGGTCACCGCGAACCCGGCCGCCGCCCGCCCGGACGACCGGCCCGCCGCTGCCGAAGCATCGGATGTGTCCATCGCGGCGGACACGTACACGTGGAAGAACGCCCGGATCGACGGCGGTGGCTTCGTGCCGGGCATCGTCTTCAACCGGTCCGAGAAGAACCTCGCGTACGCGCGCACCGACATCGGTGGCGCCTACCGCTGGGACCAGGCGGGCAAGCGGTGGACCCCGCTGTTGGACTGGGTGGACTGGGACCGGTGGGGCTGGTCCGGGGTGGTGGGCCTCGCCTCGGACACGGTCGACCCGGACAACGTGTACGCCGCCGTCGGCACGTACACGAACAGCTGGGACCCGACCAACGGCGCCGTCCTGCGCTCCTCGGACCGGGGCGCCTCCTGGAAGGCCGCCACCCTGCCCTTCAAGCTCGGCGGCAACATGCCGGGCCGGGGGATGGGGGAGCGGCTCGCGGTCGACCCCAACAAGAACTCCGTGCTGTACCTCGGCGCCCCCAGCGGCAAGGGCCTGTGGCGGTCCACCGACTCGGGCGTCACCTGGTCCCAGGTGACCGCCTTCCCGAACCCGGGCAACTACGCCTCCGACCCCTCCGACACCAGCGGATACGGCAACGACAACCAGGGCATCGTGTGGGTGACCTTCGACGAGCGCTCCGGGACCGCGGGCAGCGCCACCAAGGACATCTACGTCGGGGTCGCCGACAAGGAGAACACCGTCTACCGCTCCACGGACGGCGGCGTCACCTGGTCCCGGATCGCCGGCCAGCCGACCGGATACCTCGCGCACAAGGGCGTGCTCGACTCCTCGACGGGCCACCTCTATCTGACGCTGAGCGACACGGGCGGCCCGTACGACGGTGCCAAGGGGCGGATCTGGCGGTACGACACGAAGTCCGGTGCGTGGGCGGACGTCAGCCCCGTCGCCGAGGCCGACACCTACTACGGCTTCAGCGGCCTCTCCGTCGACCGGCAGAAGCCGGGGACGCTGATGGCCACCGCCTACAGTTCCTGGTGGCCCGACACCCAGATCTTCCGCTCCACGGACAGCGGCGCCACCTGGACCAAGGCCTGGGACTACACCAGTTATCCGAACCGCTCCAACCGGTACACCCTGGACGTCTCCTCCGTGCCGTGGCTCAGCTGGGGCGCCAACCCCTCACCGCCCGAGACCTCCCCCAAGCTGGGGTGGATGACGGAGGCCCTGGAGATCGACCCGTTCGACTCGAACCGCATGATGTACGGCACCGGCGCGACGGTCTACGGCACCGAGAACCTCACGTCCTGGGACTCCGGCGGCCAGTTCAAGATCACCCCCATGGTCAAGGGGCTGGAGGAGACGGCCGTCAACGACCTGGCCAGCCCGCCCTCCGGCGCGCCGCTGCTCAGCGCGCTCGGTGACATCGGCGGTTTCCGGCACACGGACCTCGACGCCGTGCCCGCGATGATGTTCACCTCGCCGAACCTCGACTCCACCACCAGCCTGGACTTCGCGGAAGCGTCTCCCGGCACGGTCGTACGGGTGGGCAACGCCGACGCCGCTCCCCACATCGGCTTCTCCACCGACAACGGCGCCAACTGGTTCCAGGCTTCCGAGCCCTCCGGAGTCACCGCCGGCGGCACGGTCGCGGCGGCGGCCGACGGCAGCGGGTTCGTGTGGAGCCCGGAGGGCGCGGGTGTCCACCGCACCACCGGCTACGGGAACACGTGGACCGCGTCCACCGGGATCCCGGCCGGGGCGACGGTCGAGTCCGACCGGGTGAACCCGAAGAAGTTCTACGGGTTCAAGGCCGGCACCTTCTACGTGTCGACCGACGGCGGCGCCAGCTTCACCGCCAGGGCGACCGGCCTGCCCGCCGAAGGGAACGTGCGCTTCAAGGCGTTGGCCGGTACGGAGGGCGACATCTGGTTCGCGGGCGGCGCGGCCACGGGCTCCTACGGTCTGTGGCGTTCCACCGACTCGGGCGCGACCTTCAGCAAGTTCACCGGCGTCGAGCAGGCCGACAGCGTGGGCTTCGGCAAGGCGGCCCCGGGTGCTTCCTACCAGACGGTCTACGTCAGCGCGAAGATCGGCGGGGTACGCGGCATCTTCCGCTCCACCGACAAGGGTGCGACCTGGACGCGGATCAACGACGACGCGCACCAGTGGGCCTGGACCGGGGCGGCCATCACCGGCGACCCGAGGGTGTACGGGCGCGTCTACGTCTCCACCAACGGACGCGGGATCCAGGTGGGCGAGACCTCGGACACCGGCGGAGGGGGGACGGATCCCGACCCGGATCCCGACCCCGACCCGGAGCCGGGTGACTCCGCCTGCTCCGTGACGTACAAGGTCACCAACCAGTGGTCGGGCGGATTCCAGGCCGATGTCACGGTCACCAACACCGGCACCACGGCCTACGACGGCTGGCAGTTGGGCTGGTCGTTCCCCGGGGACCAGAAGGTCACCCAGATGTGGAACGCCTCCCACCAGCAGTCCGGGGCAAAGGTGACCGCGACGAACGTCGGCTGGAACGGCAAGGTGGCCCCCGGATCCTCGGCGGGCTTCGGCTTCACCGGCACCTGGACGGGCGCCAACGCGAAGCCGGCCGCCTTCACGCTGGGCGGTGAGGCCTGCACCGTCGGCTGACGCCTGCGGCCGGTGCGGGGAGGAGCCCCTCTTCCCCCGCATCGGCCCGCACGGCATCGAAATGGACATATCGCCCCCGGTGTGATGCATTGAAGTGAATGCACCTCGCCTGGAGGCACCCATGGTCGATGTCGATGTGCTCATCGCGGGGGCGGGTCCCGTGGGCCTGACAGCCGGGGCGGAGCTGGGCAGGCGAGGCGTGTCGTGCAGGATCGTCGACCGGCTCCCGGCCCGCCTCCCCTACGCGCGGGCCGTGGGCGTCCAACCGAGGACGCTGGAGATCTGGGACCGGATGGGGATGGTCCGCGAGGCACTGGAGACGGCCGTCCCCCTCAGGGGCCAGCTGCTCTACGTCAACGGCGAGGAAGGGCCCCGGACCGACCTCCGACTGCCCCCCGAGGTGCCCTACGGCTTCGCCGCCCTCCCGCAGTACGAGACCGAGCGGCTCCTCGAGGACCTCCTGCTCCGGCGGGGAGGCCGGGTCGAACGCGGTACGGAACTCCTCTCCTTCGAGCAGGACTCCGACGAGGTGCGAGCGATCCTTTCCCTGCCCTCGGGCGGCACCGAGGAACTGACGGCCCGCTACCTCGTGGGCTGCGACGGCGCCCACAGCGTCGTACGCAAGGGGCTCGGACTGTCCTTCGAGGGCGCGGCCCTGCCCGAGGAGTACATGCTGGGAGACGTGGAGGTCGACTGGGACCTGCCGGACGGGTACGCGATCCGGGCCTCGCACGTCGTCGACGGGCACACGGACGACATCCTTGTCTGCATCCCGCTGCCCGGCGAGAAGCGCTATCGGATGTCCATGGCGACACCGCCCGAACTGTCCCGGACCGCGCCGGGAGACGCGGACGGGGTGACGCACGGGCTGAGCGGTGACCAGGGGCCGGTACCGGGCGTCCAGCACATCCAGGCGGTGCTCGACCGGCTCGCCCCCCGCCCCACGACCGCCTCCATGCTGCGCTGGTCCTCGGTCTTCCGCATCAGCCACCGCATCGTCGGCCGGTACGGCCGGGGGCGGGTCCTGGTGGCCGGCGACGCCGCGCACATCCATCCGCCGACAGGTGCGCAGGGGATGAACACCGGGGTCCAGGACGCGTTCAACCTGGCATGGAAGCTCGCCGCCGCCGTACGGGGCCACGCGGGCGCGGGACTCCTGGAGAGCTACGACGCCGAACGCCGCCCGATCGGCGAGGAAGTGGTGGCACGGACCCTGCGTCATGTGCGGGGCGGCGTCCAGGCCGACCCGGAGGACCCGGGGACGACGATGCTCCGGGAGGCCCAGCTCCTGCTCGGTTACCGGGGCAGCCCGGTCGTGGGGCCCGAAGGGTCCCGGCGCGAGGGCCCCGCCCCCGGTGACCGGGCACCGGACTGCGGAGGTCTCCTGTACGCCCTCGGGGCCTTTCCCGTGAGGCTGTTCAGCCTGCTGAGGGAGCGGGAGCACACGCTGCTGCTCTACGCCGGTCAGGAGGAGCAGGCGGCGCCCTTCGACGCGGTGGCGACGGCCGCGGCCCGGACCGCGCACGGCCTGCTGAACACCTGTGTGGTCCTCGCGCCGGAACTGCGCGCCCCCACGCCTCACCTGCCCGCCGTGCACGACGGGCAGGGCGAGTTCCGCCGTACGTACGGTGTGCTGGGCGGCGAGGCGGTCCTCGTGCGGCCCGACGGGTACGTCGGCGTGCGCGCGGCCCCGGCGGACGGCCCGGAACTGCGCGCCTACCTGGAGACGCTCTTCGGTGCCTGACGGCGCGGCGGGAGTGCCGGAGGGCGGGGGAGAGGGACATGACGCGGGGCCCGGCAGTGACTGCCGGGCCCCGCGCCGTCCGATGAGCCGACTCCGCTCATCTCACCCCGGCTCAGGGAAAGGACACCACCTGGGACGGGATGGTCGACGTACCGGATGTGGGGGACCCGGTGTTGTTGATGACGTGCTCGTACTGTCCCTGACCGCCGAGCGAGACGACGAGCAGGTCGTGGAACTTCACACCGGGCTTCACCGGCGCCTGGAAGCCGTGCTGCTGGCGGATGGTCGGGTCGACGTTGAAGTAGCAGTAGCTGCCCATGCCCCAGCCCTCGTGGGTGGTGACGGAGTCGCCGACCTTGTAGGCGGCGTACCCCTTGATGTCACCGTTCTGGATGGCCGCCTGGTTGGGGGCGTCGTACGCCTTCTCGTTCTGGAAGAAGATCGTCTTCCCGTTCTCGCCGTACCACTGGACGTCGTACTTGTTGAAGTGCTCGACGAACAGGCCGGTGGCCAGCACGTCGTCACCGTTCACCCGGAGTCCGTAGTCGGAGCGGTTGGTCTCCCACCCGACCCCGTCACCGTGGTCGGCCCGCCACAGCCAGGTGTGGTCGATGATCGTGTCGTCGCTGTTCACCACCATGCCGGTGGTCGCCTTGCCGGCGCCCGCGCCGCCGACCCGGACGAAGACGTCCTGGAGGCTGGTCGGGTTCGCCGAGTGGTCGGCGGCCGCGCCCTCCGGCCCGACCTGGACGAGGACCGAGGAGTTCTGCGTACCGGCGTCGACCAGGAGTCCGGCGAGCTTGACGCCGTCGACGTCGCCGACCTTGATCGCGGTCACCCCGTTGTCCGGGATGATCGTGGCGAGGCCGAGCCCGAGGGCGACGGTGTTCGCGCGGTTGATCTCGATGGGCTCGTTGACGTGGTAGATGCCCGGGGTGAACAGCAGGTGCAGGCCCTGGCGGACGGCCGCGTTGATCGTCTGCGCGGTCGCGCCCGGCTTGACCACGTAGAACTGGCTCAGCGGGATGGACTCACCTTGCGGGGTGCCGTTCCACGAGACGCCACGCGCGTTGGTGCGCTTGGCGGGGACGAACACCTTGTAGGCGCTGCCGTCGAGGTAGAGGAAGGGCTTCTCGCGGGAGACCGGGGTGTTGTTCAGGGTGGTGTACGGGGGCTCGGGGAAGCTCTGGGCGGGGGCGCCCTCGACGCCGGAGAACGTCATGTTCCAGACGCCGTTGCCCCAGCTGCCGATCGAGCTGTCGCGGGTGTACCACTGCTGCTGGGAGTAGGGGCCGACCTGGCCGTCGATCTTGCTGTCCGCGATGTAACCGCCGCTGGCCCAGCCGTAGCCGTTGGGCGCGAGGTTGAGGCCGCCCTTGACGTGCATGCGGCGGAAGGGGGCGGCCTGGGAGACGGCCCAGCGGTTGGTGCCGCTGACGGGGTTGAGGGCGAGGTTCTCGGCCGAGCGCCAGAAGTTCTGGGTGGCGTTGCCGTTGAACCAGCCCGCGTCGACGGTGACGTCACCGTTGAACGTGGTGTCGTCGGGCTTGAGGCCGAGGCCGGCGATCTGGGTGTAGAAGCCGATCTGCGCGTTGATGTTGTTGTACGTGCCCGGCTTGAACATCAGGGCGTAGCGGCCCGTGCCGAACTGCGCGGACTCCTGCTGCTTGAAGATCGTGTCGACCTTGGCCTGGATGTTCGGGGTCGAGGGGTCGAAGACCAGGACGTTGGGGCCGAGGTCACCGCCGCCGGGGATCTGCGGGTCGCCCCCGCCGGTGGTGCCGAACACCTGGAACTCCCAGAGGGAGTGGCCGTATCCGGTGGCGCGGGCGGTGCCGGTCAGCCGGACGTAGCGCGCGGTGCCGGAGACGTTGAGGGTCTCCGTACCGCCGGGGCCGGTGGTGGTGGAGTAGGCGGTGCTCCAGCTGCTGTTGTCGGAGGAGAACTCGATCCGGTAGCCGGTGGAGTAGGCCGCCTCCCAGCGCAGCACGATCTGGCTCACCGAGGCGGCCGCACCCAGGTCGACCTTGATCCACTGAGGGTCGGAGAAGGCGCTGGCCCAGCGGGTGCCGGTGTTGCCGTCCACCGCGGCGGTGGCGGGGGTGCCGCCGTTCTCCTGGCTGGAGGCCGTGACCGTCTTCCCCTGGGAGAGCAGGGTGGGCGCGGCGCTCGCGGAGGTCTGGGGGACGAACGCGAGGAGCGACAGGACCAGTCCGGCGATGACGGCCAGCACGCCGCTGCGTCTTCCCGTCAGGGCGAGGAGGGGTCTGTGGAGGTTCGGGGGTGCGTACATCGGGGATTCTCCTGAGTCGTGGGGCGGGTACACGACGCGCACAGCCAGAGAGCGCTCTCTGGCTGTGCGTGATACTCCACCCTTGTTACGAACACGTCAAGAGATGTGCAACAACAGATGTACCAGCGCCTGTTGGTGACAAGAACTGATGACTGCGTCCTCTTGATCACCCCCTCTGCGCCCTCCCAAGGGTGACGCAGTGTGAGATGTGACGGTTCGTGGATTCAGGAAATGGCGGCGGTTCACGGTGCCGCGTACGTCCGTACGTAGTCGAACTCCGCCGTGGTGCCCGAGCGGTTGTGGGAGACGAGGCCGATCCTCAGCTCGCCCCGGACCGGGAGCGTCCAGACACCGCCGGCCGACCAGTGGACACCGTCACGGCTGGTGGACGCGCGTACCTCGTGCTCCCCGTGCGCGGTGTCGCGGTGGTAGGCCATCCGCAGCCACATCGTGTCGGCCGTGGGGCCCCCGAACATCGGTGCGTTGGCCACGGCGGTCGGCGGGGTGGTCGTGGGGCGCTCGCCCTCCTTGCCGAACTCGCTGACATCGAGCACCGCACCGTTGCCGTTGGTGAGCGGAAGGACGGAATGGACGAGCTTGAACCAGCGGTCGTCGTTCTCGAACAGCACCAGACCGGCCTGCTGGGCGGCCCGGTCGGGAGCGAAACGGAGCTTCGTCTCGACCGTGTAATCACCCTTCGGCGCGTCCCGGAGCAGCACGGAGGCCGTGTTGTCGCCGAGATACAGCTCGGCGTCCTGGGTCGGCCAGGAGAGCGCCCCACCGGAGACCTCGACGCCCGCCGCCGGTCCGCGCACCCACTGCCAGGGGGAGCCGGCGTCCGTGCCCGGGACCGAGGCACCGTCGAACTCGTCGCTGTGACCGGGCAGGAGAGGCCCCGGCCCGGCGGTGGCGACCCGCTCGGTCACCGGCCGGTACAGGGCGGCGGCACCCACGTTGTCCGCCGCGGCGCCCGCACCCCGCGCTACGGCCCCCACCGCGCCCTCGCGCACGGCTGCGGCCGGCAGATCACGGGACTGCACGGCCACCGGGTCCCGCAGCCGGTCGCCGGACACCTCGGCCGTCAGCCGGGTGCCGCGCAGCTCGACGGACACGTTGTTCCAGGTGTCCCAGGAGAATCCGGACGGCAGCGCCGTGACCTGCTCCCCTCGGCTCCTGCCGCCCACCCGTACGTCGGTGACGAGGGCGCCGCGCGTGCGGTCGAGCCAGGCAACGATCCGGTTGCCGGGGTCCCGGTGGGCGACGGTGAGCCCCGCCGCGCCGTCGGCCGACGTCACCCTCAGGTCGGCCTCCGCACGCAGGGCCGCGGGCGCGCGTCCCCCGGCCAGGAGGTACGAGGTGCTCGTGCCGGAACCGGAGCCGGCCGGGGTGTGCGTCGCGTAGCCGCGGGCGTCGGGGTCGGTCGCGGCGGACCAGCCGGAGGCGCCCTCGGTCCGCCAGCCCTTCAGCCCGGTGTCGTTGAACGTCCCTCCGGCGACGGGCGAGGTCACCGGTGCGGCCGTCGGCCCGTCCGAGGGGCCCGCGCCCGCCCGTACGACGGGCCAGCCGTCGATCCAGTCGAGCCGGTCGACGAGCATCGGGCGCCGGGTCAGCTTCAGGGTGCCGTTCGAGGCCGGGGCGAGGTCCGGGGACTCGGTGGGGATGCCGTGGTAGACCAGCCAGTCCTGGCCCGCCAGGTCGGTCTGCAGGGAGTTGTGGCCTGGGCCGATCCACCGGTTGCCGTTGGCCCCGGCGACCACACCCGCCTTGCTGGTGAGGGCCATGAGATCGGTGCCCTCGTCGTCGGTGAACGGACCGGTCGGGCTGGTGGAACGGCCCACCTTCACCTGGTAACCGCTGTACGCGCCGTCGCAGCAGCCCGCGTCGGAGTAGAACAGGTAGTAGAAGTCGTCACGCCGCACGACGAAGCCGCCCTCGACCCGGCGGCCCCGGGCCACCTGCGTGACCTCTCCCTCGGTCCGCGTCAGGTCGGCGTTCATCCTCGCCACGCAGATCGTGTCGTAGCTGCCCCAGTACAGGTAGGGCGTGCCGTCCGTGTCCGTGAACTGCGCCTGGTCGATGTTGCCCGCAGGGCAGCCGCTCGGCGAGGGCAGCACGGCGCCCCGGTCGGTCCACGGCCCCGTGGGGGTGGCGGACGTGACCAGGCCGACCGTGTTGCGCCCCGGCACGGAGTAGTAGAGGTGGTACAGGCCGGCCGCGTACCGCACATCGGGTGCCCACAGGCGCGAACCCTGGTGCCAGGCGGGCTTGTTCGCCGGGGTGAAGACCTCGCCCGCGTACTCCCAGGTCACCATGTCCGCCGAGCGCAGGATCGGCAGCATGCGCTCGCCGTCCTCGCCCTTGCTCTGCATGACCGGGTTCTGGGTGCCGTAGGCGTACCAGAGGCCGTCCTTGCCGCGGATCACCGCGGGGTCGGGGAACGTGTCCACGGCACCCTTGGACACCGGGTTGGTGTACGTCGTCGCGGCGGCCGGACGGCTCCGCGTGCTCCCGGCGGCCGGGCCGCTCGGGGCCCCGTGCGAGGGGGCGGAGGCGAGGGTGAGGATCCAGACCAGGGCAGCCGCCCCGGCCGCCCACCGCGGCAGGAAGCGGGAGTGGGTCCTTCGCGTGCGTCTCATGGGGTCTCCGTGAGGGTCCCGCCCGGATCCGCTGCCGCGGTCCAGGTCGTGTCATCGGTCTCGAAGGCGCTGAGGCTCGGGTCGTAATCGGAGGTGCCGATGTCGTACATCGACGTCATCCAGTGGTAGAAGTTGTCGCCCCGGTCCCGCAGCAGCTCGTAGAGCCGCCGCATCAGCCGGGCCCGCACCTCCCCGAACTCGGGGTGCGTGTACCGGTTGCTGAGCTCGTGCGGGTCCGCCACCAGGTCGTACAGCTCGTTGACCGACTCCGGGTTGACGACGAGCTTGTAGCGGTCGTCGCGGATCATCCGCTGCGGGTAGGGGAAGTGGTGGCCGTGGAACTCCGCCACCAGATCGCCCGGCCACTCCGGCCGCTCGCCCCTCACCAGCGGGACCAGGCTGCGGCTGTCGACCGCCGGGGACGGGTCGCAGCCCGCCAGTTCGAGCAGGGTGGCGGTGCAGTCGGTGAGGCTGACCAGCTCGTCCCTGACCTGCGGGGCGGCCCCGGGGATCCGGATGATCCCGGGGATGCGGTAGATGTCCTCGTACATCGCCGGGCCCTTGTCGTGGAGCCGGTGGGCACCGGTGAACTCCCCGTGGTCCGCGGTGAAGAAGACCGACGTGTCCTCGCCGAGCCCCAGTTCGTCGAGGCGTGTGAGGATGCGTCCGATCTGCTCGTCGATCAGGGTGACGTACCCCCAGTAGACGGCGATCAGCTTGCGGGTCGTCTCGATCGGGATGGTGTCGAAGGCCCAGTGCGCGCTGTAGTTGCGCTGCACGGGCGGTTTGCCCTCGAAGGTCTCGGCGACGGACGGGGGCAGCTCGACGAGGTCCGGGTCGTAGAGGTCGAAGTAGGCGTCCGGCAGCAGATAGGGCAGATGCGGGCCGAAGAAGTGCGTGGCCAGGAAGAACGGCTCGTCGCCGGCGGCGTACCGCTCTAGGTGCTCGATGGCGCGGGTGGCGAGGTAGTGCTCGAACGTCGCCTCCACCGGCTGGTGCAGCCGGGCGGCCAGCAGGTTCCCCGGGTTCCCGCCGGGTGCCGTCCCCCGGATCGGCTCCGAGATGCGGTACGGCGGGTGCCCGTTCTCCTTCAGGTACGCCAGGTAGTCCGGGTGGTCGACCGGGTTGTGCCAGCCGGGCAGATCGGGGCCCTCGAAGCCGTACGAGGCCGCGTTGCGGTGGGTGCCGCCGTGCCACTTGCCGATCAGGCCGAGCCGGTAGTCGCGTTCGGCCAGCGACGCCGGGAAGGTGAACGCGTCCTCGCGCAGGTCCTCCAGATAGCCCACGTTGCGCTCGTAGTTGGCGAGCAGCCGGTGCCGGAACGGCGCCTGTCCCGTCAGCAGGCTCGCCCGCGCGGGCGTGCAGATCGCCGTGGGTGTGTAGAAGCGGTCGAAGCGCGTGCCGGTGGCCGCCAGCCGGTCCAGGTGGGGTGTGGCGACGTGCGGGTTGCCGTAACAGCCGAGGGTGTCCACCCGGTGCTGATCGGTCATCAGGAACAACAGGTTCACTTCTTGTACGCCTTCGCGTAGAGGTCGCCCTCGTAGTACGTGTCCGCCGCGGGGGCCTTCTTGAGCTGACCCGTGTCCACGAAGAACTTTCCGAGGCCGTCCAGCCAGCCGTCCACGGTGCCGTCCTCGGTCCTGGCGACCAGGTCGGCCGTCGACAGCGTCTCCACGTTGGCCGCGTCGGCCGCCACCTTGGCGCGGTCGACCTTGAGCAGCGAGGCGGCCGCGTCGATGGACTCGTCGGGATGGGCGGCCCGCCAGTCGTTGGCCTTCTGGAGGACCTTGACGACCTTGGCGTTCAGCGCGGCGTCGCTCCCGGCGGGCGCGACGAAGGCGGTGGGGAACGCGCGGTCCGTGAAGTCCGCCGTGCTGGCCACCTCGTTGAGGCCGGGCCTCTTCGCCTTGATGGTGTCGATCAGCGGGTACCAGAGGCCCGCTCCGTCGATCTGCCCGGAGACGAACGCCGAGACGACGGTGGAGGGATCCATCGGCACCTTCTCGATGTCCTTCTCCGTCATCCCGGCCTTCTGCAGCGCGAGGTTGAGCGCCATCGCACCGGAGGTGCCCTCGGGCACGCCGACCTTCTTGCCCTTGAGTCCCTCGATGGAGGTGATCCCGGGCTGGGCTATGACGCGGTCGGCCCGTGCGAGCGTGTTGATGGCGACGACCTTCGCCTTGCCGGAGGCGGGCAGCCACATGGCTCCGGGACCGATGTAGCCGAAGTCGAGGTTGCCCGAGCCGAGCGCCTGGATCTGCAGGGGGCCGTTGGTGAACGTCTTGTACTCGGGGCTCAGCCCCTGTTCCTTCCACAGCCCCTGCTTGTCCGCGATGGCCAGGAGACTGGCTCCGTTGTAGTCGCTGATGTAGCCGAAACGGACGGTGGAGCCGCCGTCCGCCGACGAGTCGCCCGAGCAGCCGGTGACGGAGAGTGCCAGGGCGGACACGGCGACGACCGCCGTCAGGGCACGCTGAGGTAGACGCATGACGCAGGTTCCTTAGGGGAGTTCGGGGGAGCGGGTGATCGGGTGGGGGCTTCAGGCGGCCGGAGCGGCCGGGGTCTGGTGGTAGACGGCGGTCCACACGGCATTGCGGATCCGGGCGAACGCGGGGGAGAGGCGCATGGCCTCGGTACGCGGGTAGGGCAGGTCCACGGGGACGACCGAGTGGATCCGGCCCGGCTTGGCGGCCATGACCACGACACGCCGGGCGAGGTACACGGCCTCGTCCACGTCGTGCGTGATGAACATGACCGTGCGCCGGTCCCGGCTCCACGTCTCCAGGAGCTGGTCCTGCATCTGGACCCGGGTCAGCGCGTCCAGAGCGCCGAAGGGCTCGTCCATCAGCAGTACCTGCGGATCGACGGCGTAGGCCCGGGCGATGGCGCAGCGCTGCTTCATCCCGCCGGACAGCGTCCTCGGCAGCGCGTCGGCGAAGTCGCCGAGGCCGACCAGCTCGATGGCGCGCTCCGCCCGCAGCCTCCGCTCGGCGGCCGCCACGGAGGCCAGCTTCAGTCCGAACTCGACGTTTCCGCGCACGGTCAGCCAGGGGAACAGCGCGTACTGCTGGAAGATCACCCCCCGGTCGGGCCCCGGGCCCGTGACCGGCCGGCCGTCGACGAGGACCTCGCCCGAGGTCGGCAGGGTGAGCCCCGCCGCCAGATTGAGCAGGGTGCTCTTCCCGCAGCCGGACGGGCCGACGACGGTGACGAACTCCTCGTCACCGATGTCGAGCGACACCTCGTCCAGGGCGGTGAAGGTGGTCTTCTTCAGGGGAAAGGTCCGTGAGACCTTCCGGAAGGAGATCTTGGCGTTCATCGGGTCTCCTGCCAGCGGGTGAGGCGTCGTTCGGCGAGCAGCAGCAGCCGGTCCATCAGGAGACCGAGCAGGCCGATGGTGATCAGGCCGACGAAGATGGTGGGGAGGTCGTAGTAGAGCTGGGCGTTCTGCATCCGGAAGCCGAGCCCTTCCTGCGCCGCGATCAGCTCCGCCGCGACGAGGGTTCCCCAGGCGGAGCCCAGCCCGATCCGCATCCCGACGAGGATGAACGGCGCGGAAGCGGGGACGACCACCTTCAGGAAGATCGTCCCGTCGCGGGCGCCCAGCACCCGGGCCGCGTCGATGAGTGTCCGGTCGACCCCGACGACGCCCTGGAAGGCGGCCACGACGCTCGACAGGAACGCGGCCAGGAAGATCACGAAGATCTTGGGGAGCTCTCCGATGCCCAGCAGCACGATGGCCAGCGGAATCATCGCCAGGGGCGGCACCGTGCGGAAGAACTGGACGTACGGCTCCAGCAGTCCGCGCGCCACCGGGTACCAGCCCATCAGGAAGCCCACGGGCACCGCCAGCAGGGTGCCCAGCGCGAAGCCGGTCAGGACACGCCGCAGGCTGGCCAGGGAGTCCTCGGCCAGCGTGCCGTCCGCGATCAGCTCGCCCGCCCTGCCCGCCACGGCGGCCGGGCCGGGAAGCGCCTGGACCCCGAGCGAGGCAAGCCAGGCCCACAGGCCGACACCTGCCACCAGGGCGATCAGATTCAGGGCGAACGCGGGGACGCGGACGCCCTTGCGGCGAGGCTCACGGGTGCGTTCCGCCGCCTCCGGCGCGGGTGCGGCCCGCTTCAAGGGTGTCTCCGTGGAACTCATGTGGCGTCCTCGGGAAGGTCGTCGCCGCCCGCATCCGGATAGCGGGCGAGCAGAGGGGATTCATGGAGGGCGAGGGCGACGCCGCCGAGCGCGCCACCGGCCTCACCGAGCCCGGAGGGCAGCAGCGTCACGCGCCCGCGGGCCAGCGGCATGACATGCGCGTCGAGCGCCTCCTGCACCGGTGCGAGCAGTGCCTCCCCGGCCCGGGCGAGCTCACCGCCCAGCACGATCACCCCCGGACCGACCGCGTTGACGACCCCGGCGAGGACCGTGCCGGTCCGGATCCCTGCCGTCCGCAGCACCTCGTGCGCCGCCCGGTCGCCGTTGCCGAGGGCGCGCAGCAGGGTCGGGACGTCGTCCGCACGGCCGCCGAGCGCGCGGTAGGAGGCGAGGACGGGCCCGATCGACGCGATCGTCTCCAGGCACCCCCGGCCCCCGCACTCGCACGGTCCGCCCGCCGGATCGGCGGTGATGTGCCCGAGCTCGCCCGCCAGGCCGTCCACGCCCCGGTGGAGCGAACCGTTCACGACCAGCCCGCCGCCCACGCCGTGCGAGAGCCGCAGGTACAGCACGTCCTGGCTCGACGCGGCCGCCCCCCAGGTGGACTCCGCGAGGGCGGCGAGCCGGGTGTTGTTGTCCAGCAGGACAGGGGCCCCGAACCGTTTGCCCAGCAGCTCGGCCAGGGTCGCCAGCGGCTCCTCCGGCGCGCCTCCGGCCGTACGCACCGGCCCCACGACCCCGACCCCGACCGCGCCGGTCGTCCCGAGCGAGGAGAGGCGCAGGGTGCCGCCGACCAGCGACGCCACCAGCCGCTCGGCCAGCTCGACCCGCCGCTCCCAGGAGAGCCCGGGCGGGTGGGCCCGGCTCGCCGAACCGATCACCTCGTGCGCCACGTTGGCCGCGGCCACATGCACGGCGCGCCGGGCGAAGTCGATGCCGACGGCCTGGCCGGCCGCCGGATTGAGCGTGAGGTGCTCCACCGGCCGGCCGCGCCGGCGCGGACCCGGGTCGGCGGCGGCCGCCACGACGGCACCGCTCGCGACCAGGGTCCCGACTATGTCGTACAGCGTGGTGCGCGACAGCCCGGCCTGGCGTCCGAGCTCGGCCCGGCTCTGTGGTCCGTGACGGCGCAGCAGACCGAGTACGCGTTCCTCGTGCCCGCGCCTCAGCCGCGAGAGAGGTCCACCGTGTGAGTGCATGGCGCCCAGCATGATGACCGCGCGATTTTTTCGTCAATGACCCGGAAAAATATTCATGTTGCCGCAATGACGGCGGCAATGACGGCGGGCTCAGGCCGTGCGCACGGTGCGGAAGCCGAGATTCCCGGTGGTGCTGTCCGGTGTGTTGCCCGTGCGGGCGGCCACCCGGTAGCGGTTGCAGTACGAGCGGTGGCACAGGTAGGAGCCGCCCCGCATCACCTTGGTGTCACCCCCGCGGGGCCCGCGCGGGTCGCTGCGGCGTCCTGAGGGGTGGGTGGTGCCCCACCAGTCCTGGCACCACTCCCAGACGTTTCCGGCCATGTTGTACAGGCCGTATCCGTTCGGCCGGTAGGTGTGGACGGGCGCGGTGCCCGCATGGCCGTCCTCGGCGGTGTTCTTCGTGGGGAAGTGCCCCTGCCAGATGTTGCAGCGGTGTTCCCCGCCCGGGGTCAGCTCGTCGCCCCACGGGTAGCGTGCCTGCTCCAGGCCGCCCCTGGCCGCGTACTCCCACTCGGCCTCCGTCGGCAGCCGGGCGCCCGCCCAACGGCAGTACGCGCGCGCGTCGTTCCACGAGGCATGGACCACCGGATGGTCCTCGCGTCCTTCGATCCCGCTGCCGGGCCCTTCGGGGGCGTCCCACCGGGCGCCCTCCACGCCGCACCACCACGGGGTGCCGTCCGGGCGGCCGGCGCCGCGCCGGAGCGCGGCCGGGAGGAACCCGGCGAAGACGTACGACCAGCCGAACCGCTCGGCCTCCGTGACATGACCGGTGGCCGACACGAACTCCGCGAAGCGCCGGTTGCTCACGGCGTGCGCGTCGATGCGGAAGGCGGAGACCCGCACCTCGCGGACAGGCCCCTCGCCGTCGGCCCGGAACCCCTCCGGATCCTCGGTCCCCATGAGGAACGTCCCGCCGGGGAGCAGCACCGTCCCGTCGACGGCTCCTGGGCCCCCTGCGTGCTGGGCGACCCTCTCCGTCGCCTCTCGCACGGAGCGGAGGGAAGGAGCGGTCCCGGACAGGCCGTCAGGCCTCCCGCGACCGGGGGAGCAGCAGCCGGCCGGTGCCATGTCGTTCATGGCGCCGATCCTACGAGCACCCCGCGGGCCCTTTACACCGGTGATCGTTTCCGCCCAAACCTCCGCCCGGCGTGGCGTGCCCTCCAACGGGTGACATCTGGCTCCCTGTCACACGATGGGCCCACGGAGTCCCTCGAATGCGGCCTTCCCGAGTGGTGGGCCGCCGGATTTCAGCTGACGGTGGATCACGTCGCACCCGTGATCCGATGAGCCGACAACCAGCCGGTCAGCGCGGGGGTGGCGAAAGGACTGTGTATCCATGCGCTCTGCCCGCACCCTGTTCGCATCGGCCGCCGTCACGGCGGTCCTCGCGGTCTCCGTCCCCGCCGCATACGCCGTGACCTCGGCGGACGACTGGGACAAGGACAGCGGTTCCTCCGCCAGCAGCAACGACGACCGTGAGAAGCCGGACTCGTGGAAGCACGACAAGCCCGAGGGCGGTGTGCACGCCGGTGGCGGTGCGCTGGCCGGCGTGTCGGCGGACGACTGGGAGAAGGACGAGGAGTCCGGTTCCGGCAGCAAGGACGACCGTGAGAAGCCGGACTCGTGGAAGCACGACAAGCCCGAGGGCGGTGTGCACGCCGGTGGCGGTGCGCTGGCCGGCGTGTCGGCGGACGACTGGGAGAAGGACGAGGAGTCCGGTTCCGGCAGCAAGGACGACCGTGAGAAGCCGGACTCGTGGAAGCACGAGAAGCCGGAAGGCGGTGTGCACGCCGGTGGCGGTGCGCTGGCCGGCGTGTCGGCCGACGACTGGGAGAAGGACAAGGAGTCCGGCTCCGAAAGCGGCAGCTCGGACGGCGAGAAGACCTGGAAGCACGAGAAGCCCGAGGGCGGCGTCCACACCGGTGGCGGCGCCATGGCGCTGTCCGGCAGCGGCCTGGCCGCCGGTTCGGTGCTGATGCTCGGCGGCCTGGGTGCCGTCGCGTACAAGCTGCGCCGCCGCAACGCCTCGGGTGCCGCGGCCGCCTGACGGGCACCCCGCACCACCGCATGAATCCTGTCGTGGCCGCCGCCCCTTCCCCGGGCGGTGGCCGCGCCGATTTTCCCCGTACATCCGCCCGTCCCTCTCGTACGCGAAAGGCAGCATGCGCATGGCCGCCCCGCAGCCGTCCGAAACAGATCCCGCCTCCCCTGCCCTCGGCCGTTCCCTGCTGTGGCCCGTCGCGGCGGTGGGGCTGGGCTTCCTCCTCGTCTACAACTCCTTCGACGCGTCGGCGGGAGTCCCGCCGGCTCCCGCCGTGGTCTCGCTCCCCGCGGCACCGGCCGCCTCGCCGGCCCCGTCCGCCTCCGATTCCACCGGCCCGCTCGAACTGCCCCCGTCCTACCCCAAGCGGATCTCCATCGACGCCATCGCGGTCGACGCCCCCTTCACCGCGCTCGCGGTCGGGTCCTCCGGGCAGCTCGAGGCCCCGCCCGCGAACGACCCGAATCTGGCGGGCTGGTTCAAGGACGGCGCCACCCCGGGGGAGCGTGGCACCTCGGTC
Organism: Streptomyces sp. NBC_01460; assembly: GCF_036227405.1. Lineage (NCBI taxonomy): Bacteria > Bacillati > Actinomycetota > Actinomycetes > Kitasatosporales > Streptomycetaceae > Streptomyces > Streptomyces sp. NBC_01460. Next base: position 864,294 of record NZ_CP109473.1, on the reverse strand, counting down.
GTGGCGGGGCACGTCGACACGAAGACGGGCCCCGCCGTCTTCCTGCTGCTCAGCACGCTCAAGGCCGGCAACACGGTGGACATCACCCGTGAGGACGGCTCCGTCGCCACCTTCAAGGTCGACTCGGTCGAGACGTTCAGCAAGGCGGACTTCCCGGACGAGCGGGTGTACGCGGACAAGGGCACGGCTCAGCTGCGGCTCATCACCTGCGGCGGTGTCTACGACAAGAAGAAGAAGGACTACGAGGACAACGTGGTGGTCTTCGCCCACCTGGCCTCCGTCAAGAAGTCCTGAGGCGCTCCGGCCCTTGCCCCTGACGCACGGGTGAGGGTTTAGCGTCTGCGTGCTCCGGGCCGGCCGGCCCGGAGCACGCAGACGAGGAGCCCGCCCATGACCGCACGCCCGGCCCTGCCCCGCACCTCCCGCGAGGTGCGGCTCGCCGCCCTCCCCGAAAGCCTGCCGCGTCCCGAGCACTTCGATGTCGTGGAGACACCGCTGCCGCGGCCCGGTGCGGGGGAGGTGCTGGTGCGCAACGCGTACTTCCAGGTCTTCCCCGCCCTGCGCACCCTCGTGAGCGGCGGGGTGGAGGGCGCGCCCTTCCCCGGGATCGTCCCCGGAGAACCCCTGTTCGGGCCTGCCGTCGGCGAGGTCGTGGCCCGGCCGGGGCCCGCCGGCCCGCCCGTCGGGGCGTGGGTCTCGCACTTCCTCGGCTGGCGGGAGTACGCGGTGGTGCCGGCCGAGGGGTGCACCACTCTCGACGACGGCGCACTCCCCGACCCGGCGGCACATCTCTCCCTGGGCTCCCTGGCGTACACGGCGCTCACCCGGATCGCGGGACTCCGTCCGGGAGAGACCGTGTTCGTGTCGGGCGGAGCAGGGGCGACCGGCTCCATGGCGGGGCAGATCGCGCGGCTGCTCGGAGCGGGACGGGTGATCGGCTCCACGGGCTCACCGGCCAAGGCCGAACGGATGACGGACGGCCTCGGATACGACGCCGTCGTGGCGAGGGGGCCGGAGGGTTCCTTCTCCGCCCGGCTGGCCGAGGCGGCGCCCGAGGGTATTGATGTCTTTGTCGACATGGTCGGGGGAGAGCAGCTGCAGGCGGCCGTCCGGGCCGCCCGGCCCGGCGCACGGTTCGTCCTGGTCGGCACGCTGGCGGGCCAGCTGTCCGGCCCGGGAGGCGGCGCGACCGCACCGGTCGAGATCGACACGTTCCAGCTGGTCGTCAAGCGGATCACGATGCGGGGGATCAGCGGGCTGGACCATCCTGAGACCCATGCCGAATGGACCCGGAGGTTCGGCGGGTGGCTGCGTTCCGGCGAGATCACCTTTCCGCACGTGCGGATCGCGGGCATGGACAACGCCCCGCGTGCGTTGCACGAGTTGATGGCCGGCCGGCATCTCGGCACGGTCGTGGTCGAGACGTGACCGCACGGCCCTGTGGCGATGGAGGTGGGAGATGCGGATCGGTGATGCGGCGGCGGCTGCCGGTACGACGCCGAGAGCGCTCCGGTTCTACGAGGAGCGAGGGCTGCTGCCCCCGCCGGCGCGCAGCGCCACGGGCCAGCGGCAGTACGGCGCACACGATGTGGCCCGGATCGGGTTCATCCGCGAGCTGCTCTCCCTGGGGCTCACCGTGGACGACCTGGCGCGGTGCGCGGACCGGCTCGACCTGCTGAGGGACGACCCGCCGCAGCGCTGCGGGGTCTCCGGCGACGGAGCCACCGGGAGCCCGGGGGTCGCCGCGCGGAGGCTGGCGTTGCTCGACGCGGAGATCGCCCGCCTGACCCGGCTCCGCGCTCAACTGGCCTCACGGGTAGGGGTCGTGGTCCGGCCGAACCCCTGACGGCACGGGTATATGCGGCGGCTGAGCCGTCCCGGACGCACCTACCATCCGACGGTGACCACGCTGCCCGCCGACGCCCGGCCTCAACACTCCTCTGCCGGCCGTCCCGAGCGCGGTCCGGAGGCCGACATCTGCACGGTCCCGGAGCTTGCCGCGCTCGTCGGACACGCGGACCGCCGTACGAGGTACCGGGGGCTCACCCTGCTCGCGGAGTGGGCCGGCGCGCCCCTGCTGGGGGTCGGTGAGGCGGCCGAGCTGGCCGGGCTGCTGCCGTCCGGTGTGCCGGAGTCACCGGACGAGTCGCTCCTGCTGGCCGGGCTCCACCAGCGGCTGGGAATCCATCTCCCACGCCGGCGGCTGTCCGCCTGGCGTGCGGCCCGGCTGCCGCAGCGGGTGCGGATCGCCTGGCTCGGCGCCGAACTCCTCACGGACCCCTCGGTGCTGCGGGACGAGGAGCCCGGCGAGTTGCTCCACCAGGCCGTGCGGAGCATCGACGCGGGGAACGCCCATCGCCCCGACCGGCTCGTCGCCGAGCTGCTGGAAACCCGTGACCCCGTCCTCCGGGCCGAGGCCGTCCGATGGATCCGGGAGGGCCTGCACGCCGGCCTGCTGGCTCCCGGCCTCGCCCGGACCCACATCGCCGGACTGCTCGACGAGGACCCGGACGGGCCGGCGGCGGCCGCCGCCCTGGCGGAGCTGGCCGAGCCCTGGGCGGCGTCGGACCCTCTGCCCGCAGCCCGCTTCGCCCCGTACCTGGCCCCCTCCCGAGCGGTTCCGGTCGCGGTCCTCGCGCTCACCGCCGCGGCCCGCCACGGGCACGGCGCACTCCTGCCCCGGACGGCCGCCGACCCCGCCGTTCCCCCGGCCGTACGACGTCTGGCCCTGGAGCTCCTCGGTGACCTGGCGGAACGCGGCGACATCGGCGGGCTCCTGGACATCGCCGCCCGGGACCCGCTGCTGCTCGCCGGGCCTCTGCTGACCTGTCTGCAAGGGCTCCACCGGCGTGGGCACTTCCCCGACGCGTCCCACGCGCCTGCCCTCATCGGCCTGGCGCTGGCCGATCACTCGGTCGACGCCCGGACGGTCGCGACGATCCTCTACACCTCCCGGGGGACAGCACTCGACCTGCTCGTCGACGCCCCGGCCGACGATCCGGGCATGCCCCGGAGGCTCGACCTCCTGGTCGCCCTCGCCGGGCAGGGCACGGGGGACCTGCCGATCGGGGCCGCCGTCACCCGCCTGCTCCCCGCCGCGCGCCGCCCCGGACCGTTCCTCGACGCCATCCGCCGGCTCCGGTCCGAAGGCGCCGAGGAGGCCGTCCTCGCCGTGCTGCCCGAAGCCCCGGCTGCGGCCCTCGACACTCTCGAAGCCATCGGCGGCGACCGCACGGTCGCCGCCCTGACCGACGCGCTCGGCCCGGAGACCGGCGGCCGCGGGATCGCGCCCTTCCTCCGCCCGGTACGCCATCGGGCGCTGGAGCTCCTGTGGCAGCTCAACACCGACCCCGGGCTCCGGCGCCGCCTCCTGGCCCGTGTCGATCCCGCCGCGCCGCCCCCGGCCGTCGCGGCCGACCTCGGCGCCCCGGACGAGCGGGAACTGGCCCTGCTGGCGGCCGGTCCCGCGCCCGCCGACCCGGTCGCGGCGCTGTGCGCGCTCGCGTCCCACGGCAGCGCGGCCGTCCTGCCCGCCGTCACCGCCCTGCTGGCGCGGGTCGTGAGCGAACAGGCGACGGAGTGGGAGACCGTGGAGACGGGCCCGCGCCCGGAACCGGACCGGGCCGAGGAACCCGTCGTACCCGAGACGATCGTGGACGCCGTACGTGCCCTGGGCGGACGGCTGTACGAGCGGCGCAGGATCAGGCCGTCCTGCCTGCTCGGCGCCCGGAACGCCGGGGAGGCGGGTGACGCGCTGCTGGCCGGGCTCGTCCTGGATCTGCTGGACCGGCCGGAGCTGCCGCCCCGTCAGCAGGCCGTCCTGATCGAAGTCCTGCGGCGCGCGCCGTCCGCGCGGACGCGTCCCCGGGTGCACCGCCTGCTGCACCACCGTGATCCGCATGTGCGCAAGCACGTGATCGCGCTCCTGGCCGCGGGCGGTTCGGGCGAGGACGCCCAGGCGGTCTCGGCCACGTTGATCGCCCTGACCCGGTCCGGGGACATCCGGACCGTACGCCAGGCGCTGCTCGCCCTCGGCCGTGCGGAGGCGCACTGGGCCTGCCCGGCGATCACCGCCCTCCTCGAGCACCCCACCATGAACATCAGGAAGACCGCCGCGTCGGCCCTGCTGCGCACCGGTACCCCCGCCGCCGTGCCCGGCCTCCTCGACGCCCTCGCACGCCACGACAATCCGGGGCTGCACGCCGGGCTCGTCGACGCGCTGCGGGCGGTACTGGGCCCGGCCTGCACCGCCACGGTCCTTGCCGCAGCCGCGCACCGCCAGGATCCCCGGGAACGGGCGCTGCTGCTGCGCGGCCTCGGCGGCGCCCTCTCGGTCCGCACGGTCCTCGCCCTGGCCGAACAGGGTTCGCCGGTCGTGCCGGAGCTGCTCGCCCTGGTGGCGGACGGCCGGATCCCCCTCGGCGCGGGCAGTTCCGCCGATCTCGCCGAGCTGTGGGCGGCCCACGGCATCACCGCGACCGCTCACCACGGACCCACGGACGACGCGGACTCCGTGGCCGCCGCGCTCGTCGGCCACGGCTGGAGCGCCCCGCTCGCCCTGCGACTCGTGAACAGCCCCGGCGGGCGGCGGGCAGCGCACCTGGTGGACCTCCGGACGATGCTGCCGGAGTGGCTGCGCCTGGCCGGGTCCGTTCCGGGGGCCACCCGGGACCGCGTGCTGGCGCTCGTCCTGCGGCTGCGCCGGGGACCGTGGTCGGCCGCCGAACTGGAGCACTTCGCGGCTTTCTCCCCGGTGCTGGCGCAGGCACTCGCGGGTGAGCGGGAGAACCGACGGGGAATCCTCTCCCTGCTCACGGCTGTGGCGCCCCTGCTTCCCGGCCCCGAGCGCATGGCGGTCGCCGACGCCGTACGCACCATGTCACCGCCGCCGCACGTGGACGCGCTGCGGACGCTCCGGGCCTGCGGAGCCGTGCTCGTCGGAGAGGATCTGGACCGAGCCCTCGCCGCCGCCCGCCTCGACACCGACGACAGGGACGCCGAAACCGCCGTACTGCGTGAGGTGTTCGGCACGCCGGCCCCGTCCGGCAGCGGCGCGGAGGTCTGGCGGTCCGCGCTGCACGAGGTCCTCCGCACGCGCGGCGCGGTGGAGGAGTTCCGGCGCGCCGACCGGCACCCACCGGACTCCAGGCACCGCCTGGCCGCCCTGATGGCCGCCTACCCCGACGCCGGCGACGACGGGGTGCGCGCGCTCCTTCTCGACTGGATGACGGACCTCCAGCCCCCCGGGGTCCCGCCGTGGACGCTCGCCGAGGCAACCGGTCCGGCTTCGGAAGTCGTACGCGAGCCCGACCGGCCGCGGTCCGCCGCGCGGCGCGGGCGGCTGCTGGAGATGCTGGAGGCGCCCGACCCCGTCCGCCGGGCCGACGCGGCCCGGCAGCTCCAGGACTGGCCGGAACCGGAGGCGGCACGCGCCGTCCTCGACGCGTACCTGCGAGGACGCGTCCCCCTGCCGGCAGGGAACCTGCCTGCCCGGGCGCTGGTCACCCTAGATCCCGCGGAGCTGGAGGCCGGGGAGATCCTGCCCGCCGGAGTGGTCCGGATCGTCCGGCTCCTGGGCCCCTGGGACGTCGTGCCGCTGATCCCCCTGCTGCTCGGCTGGTGGGAACACGGCCCCGCGGACCTCCGCGAGGAAGCCGGTCACGCCCTGCGTTCCGCGCCCGCCGAGGTACTCGCCCAGCACCTGGGCCCCCGGCTCGAGGCGGGCGCCTGGGGTCTCCTGGACCTGCTGGTAGGCCGCCCGCTGCTCGCCTCCCCGGAGCTGACGCGGATCCGGGAGCGGCTGCGCGCGGAGGGGCGCGACGACCTCGCCGCAGCGCTGCTGCTGGACGAGGGCCCGGACTCCGCCCCTCGCACGGAGGCCCCCGCCGTCACGGCGGGCCGGCCGGGGCGCGCGGAACTGCTCCGCCTGGCCCGTACAGGGGGCCCCGAGCAGATCCGCAGGGCTCTCTCCCGCCTCGCGGAGGACCACGGCGGCCGGGCACCGGACAGGGACCCCGCCCTGAGGGAGGTCATCGGTGAGCTGCTGACCCACCCCAGGCCGAAGGTCAGGCTCCACGCCCACCGGACCTCGCGCACCATGCTGGACCGCCCGGCCCACCTGCTCCATACCGCGGCTCTGCTGGACAACCTCCAGCCGGACATCAGCCGCATGGCGATCAGGACGCTCAGCCGCGCCGCCTGGGAACCCGCGGTCCCCGCGCTGGTGGCCCTGCTCGACCACACCCGGCCGACGGTGCGGGCGGAGGCGGCCGAGGGGCTGCTGAGGATGGGTGGAGCCGCAGTTCCCGCTCTGCGCCACGCCGTCGGGCACGCCCGCCCGGACAGGCGCTCGCGCTACACGGACGTCCTCGACCGGCTCACCGGGCCCGACCAGGGGCTGCCCTAAGGGCTCAGGGGGCGCTCTCCTGTTCCGCCACGGCGACCTGGTGGAGGGTGCGGCCGGTGCGGGCCGAACGCGCGTGGTACGGATCGGGGGTGCCGGGCCGGTCGTGGACGGCCTGCGGGTCGTTGGCCTTGATCAGCAACCAGGCCTCCGGCCCCCGGGTCCCGTCCTCGTCGTCGATGTGGAAGCGGGTGAGCGCGAACTCGCCGTGCAGTTTGGCCCCGTCGAGCCAGAAGGTGGCGTGTCCGCGTTCCAAGGACTCCGCGAACGGCACGGGAGCACCCGCGAGGTCATGGCTGGTCGGGCGGTAGGTGCCCTGGTCCCAGACGATCACGGTGCCGCTGCCCTGCTCGTCCTGCGGGATGACCCCCTCGAACTCGCGGTATTCCAGGGGATGGTCGTCCGTCGGCACCGCCAGTCTCTTGTCGCTCGGATTGTCCGAGGGGCCGCGCGGCACGGCCCAGGACTTCAGGACGCCGTCGACCTCCAGACGGAAGTCGAAGTGCATACGCCGGGCGTCGTGGATCTGCACCACGAAACGCCGTGTGCTCTCGCTGTCCACGCCTGATCCTTCCGCCGGGATGCGTCGGCCGGTGCGCGGCTGCCCGGCCGAGCCGCGCGAGCCCCGCACAGTCCGTCTCTCCACTGTGCCGCCGCGGACCGCGCACCGCACGACGGCGCCCGTACGCCGGCCCGGGTGCGGGGGACAGGTCAGCCGGTCTAGCGCGCGAGTGCCGCGTCGGCCGCCGCGCTGGAGCGGTGCCACCGCGTGGTCACCGGCTCCCGGACCCGGATCCCGTCCGGCGCGCCCAGGGCGGCGGCGCCGAACGTCCGCCCGCGGTGCGCGGGGTCGCCGGCGACCGTCAGCCGCTCCACCACCCGCAGCTCGGTGGCGGCCGGGTCCAGGGTGCGCACCGTGGCGTGTGCGGATCCGCCCGCCGGCACACGGTACGGCCCGCTCCCGCCTTCGGGTACCGGCAGGGCGGGGCCGTCCAGGTCACCGAGGACGACCGTGGGGACGCGGTCGACGACGCAGGCCCGGCGGACGTGGTCGGTGATGCTGATCCGGACCGTCCCGGGCAGTTCCGAGGCTGCCGCGGTGACGGTGCGGCGGTTCTCCCGGCAACCGGGCGGAGCGGGCGCGACGGCCGGCGAGGCCGTCGCGGCTCCCGCGGGGACCGACAGGGCGAGGGCCAGGCCGAGGGGAAGAACTGCTTCGGTACGGATGTGTATGTGTTGTCCGTTCCCCGATCCGGTGACTTCCACCCACGGCCGCCCGGTCCGGACCAGATCCTTGACGGAGCCTCGGACCGCTGCCTTAAATCAAGTGTTGAAAGATACGCATGGGGCGAGTGCTTCATGTGTTCATCTCTCGTGTGTATCTGTCATGCGCATGACTGTCATCCCCCACTCATCTCCCCCCACCCCGAAATGATGTGATGACCGTGCCTTCCCCCCATCACGCCGTACGCCGCCCCTCCAGGAGGCGCCGTACGACGCTCTACGCCGCACTCTCCCTGCTCTGCTGCTCCGTGGTCATGACCGCGCTTCCCGCCGGAGCCTCGGCCGCACCCGACCCCCACACGGCTGCGTCCTCCACGGCACCCGGGGCGCAGGCCGTGGCCTTCGAGGACACCTTCGACGGAGCCGCGGGCTCCGCCGTCGACGGCGGCAAGTGGCTCACCGAGACCGGCGACAACGTCAGCAACCACGAACGGCAGTACTACACCGGGGGCACCGACAACGCGGCCCTCGACGGCCAGGGCAACCTCGTCATCACCGCGCGCAAGGAGAACCCCGGCAACTACCAGTGCTGGTACGGGGCCTGCGAGTACACCTCGTCCCGCCTCAACACCTCCGGCAAGTTCACCGCGACGTACGGCCATGTCGAGTCCCGGATGAAGATCCCGCGCGGTCAGGGCATCTGGCCCGCCTTCTGGATGCTGGGCGCCGACATCGGCAGCGTCGGCTGGCCCAACAGCGGTGAGATCGACATCATGGAGAACGTCGGCTTCGAACCCGGCACCGTCCACGGCACCCTGCACGGCCCCGGCTACTCCGGCTCCGGAGGAATCGGTGCCGGCTACACCCTCCCCGGCGGGGCCGCCTTCGCCGACGACTTCCACACCTTCGCCGTCGACTGGGCCCCCGACTCCATCACCTGGTCCGTCGACGGCACCGTCTACCAGCGGAGGACGCCCGCGGACCTCAACGGCAACACCTGGGTCTTCGACAAGCCGTTCTTCCTCATCCTCAACCTCGCCGTCGGCGGCTACTGGCCCGGCGACCCGGACGGCAGCACCCCCCTCCCGCAGCAGCTCGTGGTCGACTACGTCCGTGTGACCACCGGCGACTGAGCACGGGCGCGGGGGCGGCGGCGGTCACCGCCGCCGCCCCCGCGCACCGACGTAGCATGATCCGCATGGAGCAGCGCACACTCGGCAGGACCGGCCGTGACGTATCGGTCGTAGGACAGGGCACCTGGCAGCTGGGCGGGGACTGGGGCGAGGTGCGGGAGGCCGACGCCTTCGGCGTCCTCGACGCCGCCGTCGCATCGGGAGTCACCTTCTTCGACACCGCCGACGTGTACGGCGACGGCCGCAGCGAACAGCTCATCGGCCGCTACCTGAAGGACCGGCCGGACGCGGACGTCCTCGTCGCCACCAAGATGGGCCGGCGCGTCGACCAGCTTCCGGAGAACTACGTACTGGACAACTTCCGCGCCTGGAACGACCGCTCGCGCGCCAACCTCGGCGTCGACACCCTCGATCTCGTCCAGCTGCACTGCCCGCCGACCGCCGTCTACTCCTCGGACGCCGTGTACGACGCCCTCGACACGCTCGTCGCCGAGCAGCGGATCGCGGCCTACGGGGTCAGCGTCGAGACATGCGCCGAAGCCCTCACGGCGATCGCCAGGCCGGGCGTCTCCAGCGTCCAGATCATCCTGAACCCGTTCCGCCTCAAGCCCCTCGACGAGGTCCTCCCGGCGGCGGCGGAGGCAGGCGTCGGCATCATCGCGCGCGTGCCGCTCGCCTCCGGGCTGCTCTCCGGGAAGTACACCGCCGACACGGTCTTCGCGCCCGAGGACCACCGCACCTACAACCGCCACGGCGAGGCGTTCGACCAGGGCGAGACGTTCTCCGGCATCGACTACGCGACCGGTGTGGCCGCCGCGGCGGAGTTCGCCGGGTTCGCACCCGAAGGCGCCACCCCGGCGGGGACCGCGCTGCGCTGGATCATCCAGCAGCCCGGTGTCACCAGCGTCATCCCCGGTGCGCGCTCCGTGGACCAGGCCCGGGCCAACGCGGCGGCGGCAGCGCTTCCGCCGCTGCCGCAGAGCACCCTGGACGCCGTGCGCGACCTCTACGACCGCCGCATCCGCGCGGAGGTCCACCCGCGCTGGTGAGCCTTGGGCTCAGTCGTCCTCGCCGTCGCCGTCCTCGGAGGGAGCCACCGCCGGGTCGGCCGGCGCGGGCGATTCGAGTCCGGCCGTCGGGGTGACTCCGGGATCCGGGGTGCCGGCGGCTCCGGTGTCCGGAGCGAAGAGGACCGTGCCGAGGTACACCGCCGCCAGGAAGGCGACCGTCCCGGCGACGGCGCTCGCCACACGCGGGCGGCGCCGGATCGCCTCACCCGTGCTCATCCTGCGGGTGGTCGCGGATCTGGCCGCCGATCTGGAGGCCCGGGGCGCGGGGGCCGCCCGTCTGCGGCCGGTGGCCTGCGGCAGCCGGTACGTCGACTGACCCCCGCCGGCCGGCCCACCCTGAGCCGGTGCGGGGACGGCCGGGGCGGCGGCCCGCCGGGAGGCAGGCCTCTGCTGGGGCAGCGGCTCGGGCCGCCCACGCCAGGCGTCCGTACGGAACCAGTCGGAGACCTGCTGCGCGGTCGGCCGGTCCTCGGGCTTCTTCGCCAGCAGACCCAGCAGATAGGAGTCGAAGGCGGGGGAGACGTCCACGCCCCGCTGCCTGACCGGCACCGGAGGGGTGTCCACGTGCTGGTAGAGCGTCGCGGTCGCCGTGTCCGAGCGGAACGGCGGCTGCCCGACCAGCAGTTGGTAGATGACACAGCCGAGTGAGTACATGTCCGACGCGGAGTCGGCCGTCCGCCCGAGAGCCCGCTCGGGAGCCAGGTACAGGCTCGTACCGACGATGTGGCCGGCCGTCGTCAGCGCCGTCGACGGATCGTCGACGAACTGGGCGATGCCGAAGTCCCCGATCTTCACCGACCCGTCGGCGTCCAGCATCAGGTTGCCCGGCTTGATGTCACGGTGCACGATGCCCTGCCGGTGCGCCGCGGCGAGGCCGGCCGCGGCCTCACCGGCGATCCGGGCGACCTGCTCGGGACGGACCGTCTCCTCGGCCTCCAGCAGATCCCCGAGACTCCTGCCCTCGACCAGCTCCATCACCAGGTAGAAGCGGTCCTCCCATGAGCCGAAGTCGAACACGGCCACCAGATGAGGGTGGCTCAGACGCGCGGCCGTCTGCGCCTCCAGGCGGAAGCGCGCGGTCGACGAGGCATCGGCCTGGTCGCCCAGCAGCAGCTTCACCGCCACGGCACGCCCCAGCACTTCGTCGGTGCCGCGCCACACCTCACCCATACCGCCACGGCCGATGGGGGATATCAGCCGGTACCGTCCAGCAACCAGCACCTGTGCACACCACTCTCGCATTGTGGACCGCTCCGACTGCCGCGGCGGCGACCTGAACGGGCTCATCGCCTCGGTACGGTGCGTCGGGGTGCGCGGCATGATCAGGATATCCGTCCCCTGGACCTCCGCTCGCCCCGCCCGTGACCGGGACACCGGATCCGGCCAATCGGTGGACCCGAGCGGCCTGTTCTCACCCTGCGGAGAGCCAGTCGAGCACGGCGGCGGCGGTGAATTCCTGCTGCCCGCCGGGGAAGAGCAGCTCCGCCTCCGTGAACGCCGCACCGTCCCCGGCCGCTTCGGTGTCCGGAATCGCGACGCAGCGCATCCCGGCCGCGTGCGCGGCCCGGACTCCGGGGACCGCGTCCTCCAGGACCACACAGGACTCCGGCGCCACACCCAGCCGCCGCGCCGCCTCCAGGAACACATCGGGTTCCGGCTTGCCGCGCGCCACCTCCTCGGCGGACACGTACAGGGGGAGGTGGGCGTCGAGCCCCGTGACCGCGAGCGTGGCCGCGATGGCGGCCCTGGACGACCCCGACGCCACCGCCATCGGCACGCCGCCCTCGTGCAGCCGCTCCACCAAGGCGCGCATCTCGGGGAAGGCGGTGGTGGACGCTCCGGCGAGCTCCAGGTAGAGGGCGTTCTTACCGGCCAGCAGCTCGTCGACCGGTGCCTCGATCCCGTACTCCTGGCGCAGGACGGTGAGCGTCTCACGGGTGCCGATCCCGATGAAGCGGGTGTGGTTCTCCCAGCTGAAGTCCCGCACGCCGTAACGGGCGAGGAGGCGGCGCCCCGCCTCGTAGTAGTTCGGCTCGCTGTCGATGAGGGTGCCGTCGAGATCGAAGAGGACCGACGGGGCGGACGCATGCGGGGTCTTCATGGCGTCCAGCATGCCCGACGGTGATCAGCCGGCGGCGTCCGCCGTCCGCCCCACCGCTTCGACCAGCGGCAGCACCCGATGGGCCACGCGCTCGCGCAGCGCCACCTCGGTCCGCGTCCTGACGACGCCGGGGAGCTGGATCAGCTGCTGGATCACGTCCTCCAGGTGGCCGTTGTCGCGGGCCACGACACGCGTCAGGAGATCGCCGCCCCCGGTCGTCGAGAACGCCTCGATGATCTCCGGTACGGCCGCGAGCGCGTCCCCGACCTCGTCCAGGTGCCCCTGGGTGACCTCCAGGTGGACGAAGGCGAGCACCGGGTGTCCGAGCGCGGCGGGGGAGAGGGCGGGGCCCGTGCCCGTGATCACCCCGTCCCGCTCCATGCGGTCGAGCCGGGCCTGGAGCGTGCCGCGCGCCACGCCGAGGAGGCGGGCGTACTCGCGCACGCTGGTGCGCGGCTGCTCGATGAGCAGCCGAAGGATCCGGGTGTCGAGGGCGTCCACCGCCATGTCCGGCTGTGCTCCTCCTGGCTCGGTGGCAGGTCGCCCGACTGTACCCAGGCCGGACACCGAGGCGCGGCATCGGCCGGTCCGCGGCGCCCGGCGGCGGTCGCCCGGCGGCAGGCCGCGTGTGTCAGGCCCTCCCGTGGTCAGGCCCTCGCGTGGTCAGGCCCTGCGCGTCAGAACCCGCGCGTCAGAGGGGCCGCAGTCGGGTGCGCAGGAGGCAGAACTCGTTGCCCTCCGGGTCGGCCAGGACGTGCCAGCTCTCGGTACCGGTCTGGCCGACGGCGGGCCGGGCGCCGAGGGCGAGCAGCCGCTCCAGCTCGGCGTCCTGGTCACGGTCGAAGGGGCTGACGTCGATGTGCAGCGGGAGCTTCCCGGCGCGCGGCTCGCGTCCGGCGCCGAGGACGAGGGTGGGCTGCGCACCGCCGAAGCCCTCGTCGGGCGGACCGATCTGGATGCTTCCGTCATCCTCCCGGTCGAGCTCGACGTAACCGAGGACCTCGCTCCAGAACGTGGCCATCCGGTCCGGGTCGGCGCAGTCGATGACCAACTCACTGATGCGGCATGCCATGTCCGGCAGTGTATGCGGACAGCCCGGGAGTTGATCGCGACGCCCGGGCTCCGTCGGAAGGTACGGCGGGGGCCCGCACGCCGAACCACTGCTCGGCGCCGTACTCCTCGAACCGCTCCGCCTCGGCGAACCCCGGCTTCGCGGCGAGGCGCACCGCGCTCCGCCATGACACAGGTGGGTCATGGCGGAGCGAGCGGGACCGTCCGGATGCCGCTACCGGGGGCCCGACGGGGTCAGCCGCAGCAGGGTGCCCTCGCCGTCGGCCGACAGGACGAGCGAACCGTCCGGGGCGGAGGCGATCCCGGCGAAGCGGCCGGCGAGCCCCGGCATGCCGTGGGCGAACAGCGTGGGTTCGGCGTCCGGAGGCAGGCGGACGGCGTCCGGCGACGGGCCGACCGGCAGGTCCTCCGCTTCCGTCCAGCTCGCGCCCGTGACGAGGGAGACCGCGCGCAGACTGCGGTGCGCCGTCTCCACGACGTACAACGCGTCGCCCACGACCGTCACTCCCTGCGGTGCGCCGAGGCCGTCGGCGACGACGGTCGTCCCGGCGTCCTCCTCCAGCCTGAGCACGGCGCCGGCCCGCTCGTCACTGACGTAGCACCGCCCCGCCGCGTCGAAGGCCACGTCGACCGGGCGGCCGAGCCCTTCCGCGAGCACCGTGACCCTGTCGCTCCCGTCGACGGCCACGATCCGGCCGCCTCCCGTCTCGGCGACGACGAGTGAGCCCGCCGGGTCCACCGCGATGCCCATGGGCCGGTTCAGCCCGCCCAGGCGGGTCCGCATCGACCCCTGCCGGGGGTCGTAGGTCCGGACGTCGCCGAACTGCGAGGTGAGGTGGAGGAGTCCACCGTCCGCCACGATGCCGTGCACGAAGGGCGCGAGGACCTGGCTGATCGGTTCACCCTCGTCCGCACCGGTGCCGCCGTCCCCTCCGGGGGACGCCGGGGGGCTCGCCACCCGGTAGTGGTCGGCCGCGTACACCGTGCCGCCGAGGTCGACGGTCACCCCGTAGGGGCCGTCGAACCCGCGTGGCACGATCACGCGGGTCCGCCCGTCCGGGTGCATCTCGGTGATGCCGCCACTCGCGTAGCTGGAGACGAACATGCGGTTCTCCGCGTCGAACGCCGCGTTGTCCAGCCCTGCCAGCCCACTCGTGACCAGCGTCCGGGACCCCGTGCCGTGCAGGTCGATCCGGGTCACCCGGCCCTCCGGCCCGAGCGAGAGGACGTGCAGGACGCCGTCGCGGTCGAAGCGCACCGCGACCGGACGGTCCACCTGGTCCGCGACCATCTCGGGTGCACCGCCGTCCGGCGGGATGCGCCAGATCTGCTCACTCATCATGTGCGGGTAGTAGAGGCAGCCGTCCGGACCGCGCTGCATCGCGTTGCCCATGGCGAGCCCCGCGGTGAGCACGGTGGGTCGGCCACCGTCGGGGAAGAGCTCCAGCAGGCGGCCGTCCGGCTTCATCTCGTTGACGAAGAGCCGGTCCCCGATGCAGGTGATCCCGTTGGGATTCTTCACCGCGTCGCTGACGAGGGTGTAGGCGCCCTGCGGGCTACGCCGCCAGACACGGCCCGGGACCAGGTCGGCGATGTACATCGAGCCGTCCGCCCCGAACGCGAGGTCGTCCGGTGACCGGACCGGCCCACCCGCCGGTACGACGACGTCGAGGTCGCCGTTGTCGAGATCGACCGCGCTGATCCGGCCGCCCAGGAACTCGGCGACGTACAGCCGCCCGTCCGGGCCGAACGCGATGCCGTTCGACCCCCACAGCGGGTTGGCCGGGTTGAGCCTCTCGGCGGACGGGTGGGCGCCCCGTCGGCCGGTCACGTCGAACCTGCTCGGCCGGCCGGCAGGCCGCTCGTCGCCGTCGCGCACCCCGCTCACCTGGCCTCGGTCATGACGTCGTTCATGCCGTCGCCCTCGCGCCAGGCCCTCAGCAGCTCGTGGAAGGCGACCGGGCCGTCGCCGAAGGACTCGCTCCGCGCCCGGGGCCTGCCCTCGTTGTTGTAGTACCCCGGGGTGCACTCCGCCTGGAACTCGTGCAGGCTCGCCGCCTTCCGGCGGATCGTGGCCACCCACTCCTCCTGCGCCCTGACCGTGGGCTCGACGCACCGGGCCCCGCGCCTGCGTGACTCGGCGACGACCTCCGCGACGTGCGTGGCCTGTTCGTCGAGGATGTGTACGTAGTTGACGGCGCTGGCGTTCTGCAGCGGCCCGAGCTGGAAGAAGTTCGGGAAGCCGTGGCTGTAGAACCCGTGCAGCGTCCTGGGGCCCTCGCTCCACGTCTGCAGGAGGGATGCCCCGCCCCGCCCGTACACAGGGAGCCGGCCGGACAGCACGCCCGAGACACCGACCTCGAAGCCGGTCGCGAAGATGATGCAGTCGACCTCGTACTCGGTCCCGCCCACCACCACGGCGTTGCGGGTGATGCGTTCGACACCGTGGCTGTCGGCGGTGTCGACCAGGGTCACATGGGGGTGGTTGAAGGTCTGGAGGTAGTGGTCGCTGAACGTGGGCCGCTTGCACATGTAGCGGTACCAGGGCTTGAGCTTCTCCGCGGTCTCGCTGTCCTCGACCACGGAGTCCACGCGGGCACGGATCTCGTTCATCTTCTGGAAGTCGGCCAGTTCGTAGGCGCGTTCACGCTCCTCGGCGGGAACGTCCCTGTAGGCGTCGGTCGGGATGAGCTTCTCCTGCAGACGGGCGGTGCTCGTCCAGGCGTCGTCCACCAGGTCCTCGTCCACCGGCTTGCCGGTGACGACCTTGAGGAAGTTCTCCATCCGGCGGCGCTGCCAGCCCGGTTCGAGCGACGTGGCCCACTCCGGGTCGGTGGGCCGGTTGTCCCGCACGTCGACGGAGGACGGCGTGCGCTGGAACACGTACACCTGCCGCGCGTCGGCTCCGAGGTGCGGGACGACCTGGATGGCGGTCGCACCCGTGCCGATCAGTGCCACGCGCTTGTCGGCGAGCCCGGTCAGGCCGCCGCTCTGGTCGCCGCCGGTGTAGTCGTAGTCCCAGCGGCTGGTGTGGAAGGTGTGGCCCTCGAAGGTCTCGATGCCCGGGATGCCGGGCAGCTTCGCCTGGCTGAGCGTCCCACTGGACACCACCACGTAGCGGGCCCTGATGAGGTCTCCGCGGTCCGTGCCGACCGTCCACTCCGACGTGCTGTCGTCCCAGCGCAGTTCGGTCACGGCGGTCTGGAAGCAGGCGTCACGGTAGAGGTCGAAGTGCCGTGCGATCGCCTCCGAGTGCTCGCGGATCTCCTCGCCCGGGGCGTACTTCCACTTCGGGACGTAGCCGACCTCCTCGAGCAGAGGCATGTAGGTGTACGCGTCGATGTCGCAGTGGATGCCCGGATACCGGTTCCAGTACCAGGTGCCTCCGAAATCTCCGCCCTTCTCGATCACGCGGATCGTCTCGACGCCCGCCTGGCGCAGCCGTGCCGCGGCGAGGAGCCCACCGAAACCGCCACCGACGATCACCGCGTCCACCTGGTCCGTCAGGGGCTCACGGGTGAAGTCGGGGTCGGCGTGGGGATCGGCGTCGTAATAGCCGAACTCGCCCGTGGTGCGCTGGTACTGGGCGCTGCCGTCGGGGCGGATCCGCCGGTCGCGTTCCTGCCGGTACTTCAGGCGCAGTGCTTGGGGATCGAACCCCAGCCGGTGTGTGTCCGGGCCGGTGGGCGGTATGGGTGAGGTGTGGGGGGAGGGCATGTGCGGCCTCATTCCTCTGGATTCGTCTCGGGGGATGGATCCGGTGCCGATGTCCGACGAGTGGTCCGCGCGGAGAGGGCGGGGGCGAGGGGAGGGAGTGGTCGTCACTCGGCGTCCGCGAAGTCACCGGACGGGGTGTCCGGGGACGATTCCCCTCGGTCTCCTGGGACTTGTGCCGTGCGCCGTACCGCGCTAGTGCAGCATACATATCGTGTGGTCGATACATATCGAGGGTCACCCGGGGAGCAGGGTGAAGCTGTCCGGAAATGGTCGCCCGTCCGTCCGCGGCGGCGGCTCCCGCCGCTCTCCGCGCTGGAAAGGGCGCCGGCGGAGATGGCCGGAAGCGGTGGAGCGAACGGTCGGGCCGCATGCGCGTCCGAGTGGGCCGTCGGCGACAGCCCGCACGGACGGGGCCTCAGACCGCGGACCAGCCGTTGTCGACAGGCAGGATCGCCCCGTTGATGTTGCTCGCCGCGTCGGATGCCAGGAAGACGATGGCCGCCGCCTGCTCGTCCGCCTGCGCGGGGGTGCCGACGTTGCCCATGTAGGGGGCGAGGGCTGCGGGCCCGTGGGCGCCCCGGTCCGCGTCGACCCTGATGTTGGTGAGGGTGCCGCCCGGGGCGATGGCGTTGGTGCGGATCCCCTTGTCGCGGTACATGACCGCCAGGGACTTGGTCAGACCGGCGATGCCGTGCTTGGAGGCGGTGTAGGCCGCACCCGCCGCGCTGCCCCGCAGGGAGGCCTCGGAGGCGGTGAACACGATGGCGCCCCTGCTCACGGCCAGCATGTGCGGGAGCACGGCCCGGGTGAGACGGAACGGGGCCGTGAGGTTGATGCCGATGACGCGCTCCCACTCGTCGTCACCGGTGTCGGCGGCCGCCGACATGCTGTCCATGACCCCGGCGTTGTTGACCAGGACGTCTATCCCGCCGAACTCCGCCGCCGCCGTTGCCGCGACCCGGTCGACCACGGCCTGGTCCCGCAGGTCCCCGATCACGGTGACCGCCGTGCCCCCGGCCTGCGCCACCTCCCCGGCGACCTTCCCGGCCGACGCGGGATCGACGTCGGCTATCACGACGCGCGCGCCCTCCGCCGCGAACCGCAGGGCGACGGCCCGGCCGATGCCCGATCCGGCTCCGGTGACGATGACGCTGCGGCCGGGGCCGCTGGTGGTGACGCTCACGAGACGCTCCTTGAGATCGGCGATTCCGCCGTCACGTTACGTTATTGGCGGGCCGTGCCATGATGTCGGATCGCGCCAGAAAGAACATCGCTACGATGGGCGCAGCCGGGAAGAAAGGTGGCCGAACGCCGTGGGAACCGCACACGCCGGCGGGACGAAGGGACGTCCTCGCGCCACCGCCGGATCGGCGACGGAGGACGGAGCGCGCCTGGGCCGCCCTCCGCTGACCGAACGCCGCAAGGCCGCCACCCGGCTGGAGATCGCCCGCGAAGCCGTACGGCTCTTCGCCGACCGCGGCGTGGCCGCGACGACCGCCGACGACATCGCCGCGGCGGCGGGCATCTCGCAGCGGACCCTGTGGCGCTACACCTCGTCGAAGGAGCTGTGCGTCAGCCCGCTGCTGACCTACGCCCTCGACTCCGTCACCGTGCTCATGAGGTCGTGGCCGCGCGACCGGCCGCTGGCCGAGGCCGTCTCCGGCGGCCCGTCCGCACTCACGGCCTCCGCCTCCACCGACGCCGAAGCCCTGCGCGACCTGGTCCTGCTCACCCGCACCGAGCCCGGGCTGCGGGCCGTCTGGCTCCAGGTCCACCACGACGCCGAGCGGGTCTTCGCCGAGGTCATCGCCGAGCGCACGGGGCAGGCGCCGGACGCCCTCGAACCGCGGGTGCAGGCGACCCTGTTCAACGGTGCGCTGCGCATCGCCGTCGAGCAGTGGGCCTGGGGCGCGGACCCACGCCCGGACTCGCTGCCGGGCGCGATCGCCCGCGCGCTGGGCATCGCCCGGGCCGGTCTGTCCGGCTGAGGGGGACGCGCGGGGCCGGGCGCCCCCTAGGTGTCCTGTCGGTCCGACCGTCCACGTGTCCGGTCGATCGGACCGTCGTTGATCACGGCATGAACCTGCGGTCGATGTCCCTCGCGCTCGTTGCCCTGCTGAGTACGGCCGGCTGCGTGTCCGTACAGGCCGAGACCGGCCTGCCGGCTCCCGTGGCGTCCGTGCGTTCCGGCAACGCCCCCGCCGCGCAGGCCTCCACGGAGCCCAGCGCGCCGGCGGCGGTGCACGACGCCCTGGGGAAGGCCGAGGAACGGCCGCGCAAGGAGAAGCGGAAGAGGGCGGAGAAGCTGCGGGCGCCGGTCCGGCAGCCGGAGGCGATCGCGCCTCCGGCCCGTCGGCCGGCCGGGAACCGGCCCCGCCACCAGGCCCCGCCCCGTCGGGAGCCCCGCCGCGCCCACCCTCCGCGCGTGGCCCGGCCGGCCCAGCCGCACGACATGCGCACCGTCTGCGCGACCGGCCGTGGGGTCGCGTCCGCCGACATCGTCGACCTGTGCCGCGCCACGTACGGCCGCTGACGGGGATCGGGGCCGACCTCGTGGAGCGGGCGGGGAGGTGTCGGTCCGTCACGACCGAGCCGCGCCGCACGTCCCGTAGCCGGCCGGGGGAGCCGTGACGACAGGGCGTCGAGGAGTGGGCACCGGGTGGTCACCGGACCTTCACTCCGGCGGTCGGTTACCTGGGCCGCACCGGGCACCCGACGGAGTATCACCGGTCGGGAGGTACGTGCCGTGATCGCTGTCGCCGTTCTGATCGTGCCCGCGCTCGCATTGCTGCTCTACGGGATGGACCGTTTCGAGGACCGGCTGTTCGGCAGGCCGACGGCGCGCCATGCGCGAGGCCGGCACCTACGGCTGGTCGACGGCACGGGTGGCACCGGTGATGCCGTGGAGCGTCGTCGGCGTGAGCATCGCCGCGACGCCGCGTGACAAGCCCGGGGATTCGGCGGGCCGCCCCTCTCTTCACGGAGTGACACCGCGGAACGGCACCGTCGGCCCGTCCGGGAGAGGTCCGGAAGGCAGCAACCGCGGATGGCCCGAGGGCATAGGACCGCGCCATGGGGTTACGCGGTGGGTATGGCGAAGCTTCGTTTTCCAGGACGTGAGGACCACCGCGGCAGCCGCCCGGTGCCGGAGCCGGAGGAGGCCGGGCCCCGGCCGGAGGTGGAGGAGGCGGCGCCCGGAAAGCCGACGGAACTGCCCGGGCGGGCGTGGGGCGCGGTACTGAAGGGCTCCCTGAGGGAGTTCAAGGAGGACGAGCTGACGGATCGCGCCGCGGCGCTGACCTACTACGGGGTGCTGTCGCTGTTCCCGGCCCTGCTCGTGCTGGTGTCGCTGCTGGGCATCACCGGCAGGTCGGCCACCGACAGGCTCGTGTCCAACCTCAGCCGGCTGGCACCCGGCTCGGCTCGCGACATCATCACCCAGGCGGTGGAGGAGCTGCGGGACAGCGCCGGCACCGGATCGGTCATGGCGATCGCCGGCCTGGTGCTGGCCGTGTGGTCGGCCTCCGGTTATGTGGCGGCGTTCATCCGTGCGGCGAACGCCGTCTACGACATGCCCGAGGGCCGGCCGGTCTGGAAGATCCTTCCCGTGCGGGTCGGCGTGACGGTCGTGCTGATGGTGCTGGCCGTGGCGAGCGCGGTCATCGTGGTGTTCACCGGCGGTCTCGCGCGCCAGGCCGGCGGAGCACTGGGTATCGGCGACTCGGCCCTGACGGTGTGGTCGATCGCCAAGTGGCCCGTTCTGATCGTCCTGGTCATCGTCATGATCGCGATTCTCTTCTGGGCGACGCCCAACGCCAAGGTCAAGGGATTCCGCTGGGTCACCCCGGGCAGCTTCCTGGCACTGGCGTTGTGGCTGGCAGCGTCGGCGGGCTTCGCCCTGTACGTCGCGAACTTCGCCTCCTACAACAAGACCTACGGCACCATGGCCGGCGTCGTCGTCTTCCTCGTATGGCTCTGGATCAGCAACCTGGCGATTCTCTTCGGCCTGGAATTCGACGCGGAGACTGCGAGGCAACGGGCCATCGCAGGCGGGCACCCGCCCGACGCCGAGCCCTACACGCGGCCCCGTGACACCCGTACGTGGGACGAGGGCGACCTGCGCCGACTGGGCGACGTGTGACCGCCCCCCTGCAGGCCCGCTCGCCCGACCGCTCCGCCCTGCCGGCGCCGGGCGCGGTCCGGCTGCCGTCCGGGACAGAGGGTGCCGCGCCCCGGCCTGAACCGCACGGTCGGGGGTACGCGTGGGCTCACGGACCGCCGGGGCCTCAGTGCATCCCGGCCGACCAGGAAGGA
This sequence comes from Streptomyces sp. NBC_01460, assembly GCF_036227405.1. Lineage (NCBI taxonomy): Bacteria > Bacillati > Actinomycetota > Actinomycetes > Kitasatosporales > Streptomycetaceae > Streptomyces > Streptomyces sp. NBC_01460. The sequence goes on along the minus strand of NZ_CP109473.1, from coordinate 843,261 downwards.
CATGAGGTGACTGCCATGTCGAGTGCACAGCCGCACTCCACAGGATCTGACCGCACCGCTCCGGCTTCCCAGACTGCGCCGGTGGGTGAGCTGGTGGAGCGTGCCTCCCACCAGCTGACCGAACTGGTGCGCGGCGAGCTGAGGCTGGCTCAGGCGGAGATGAAGGAGAAGGGCAGGCGCTACGGCAAGGGCGGCGGGCTGTTCGGCGGGGCCGGGGTGGCCGGGTTCCTGATGCTCGAGGCCCTGGTGGTGACCGCGATCGCCGCGCTGGCGGTGGTCCTGCCCGTGTGGGCCGCGGCGCTGATCGTCACGGCCGTGCTCGGCGCGATCGCCGCGCTCATGGCCCTGACCGGCAAGAGGCAGGTCGACAAGGCGGCGCCCCCCGCGCCCGAGCAGGCGATCGAGAACGTGAAGGCCGACGTGGCCGAGATCAAGGAGAGTGTTCACCGATGACCAAGCCGTTCGACGAGAAGCCCGGCACCCCCAGCCCCCAGGAGCTGCGCGAGCAGGTCGAGCAGACCCGCGAGCAGCTCGGGGAGACCGTCGAGGCCCTGGCGGCCAAGGCCGACGTGAAGGCCCGGGCCAAGGAGAAGTCCGTCGAGATCAAGGAGAAGTCGTCCGAGATCAAGGCGCAGGCCGAGGCCAAGGCCGGGGAGCTGAAGGCGAAGGCCGCCGAGGCCGCGCACCAGGTGCAGGACAGCGTGCCCGACCCGGTCAAGGACAAGGCGGCCAAGGCTGCCGACCAGGTTCGCATCAAGGCGGCACAGGCCGGGGACGCGTGGGAGGAGAAGGCGCCCGAGCCGGTGCGGCACGCCACGGCGCAGGGTGTTCGTGCGGTGCGTGACAACCGCACTGTGCTTCTGGTGGCCGCCGGTGCGGCCGTCGCCGCGTGGGTGACCCTTCGCCGCAGGAAGGGGTGAGTCGGCGCGGCCCCGGAGGCCGCCTCCTCTCCCGTAAATCCGGTCCGAGGGGCCAGGCCCGGAGCCGGGCGTGTGAAGAGGGCGCCGGTGCGTGTCGCACCGGCGCCCTCTTCTGTCGCCTCGGCACTCGGGTGCGGCCAATGGTCACCTCGTGGTACAGATCAGACCTCTCCTGATGGGCCAATGGCTCAGTCCAACGGTCACCTGTTGAGCCAGCAGTCGGCAGCGTGGTCTGATGGACCCGTCGATGGCGCTGCGGATTCCGTGGCGCCCTTTTTCATGAGAAGGGGCGGGGCATCCGTGCTGAAGAGGGCGTTCGTGGCTCCGGACCCGGGGCGGTTGCGTCTGCGTCACGCGACCAGGGCCGTCCTGGGCATCGGGCTGGCAGTCGTCGTGTGCGGCCTGGCCGGCCACTCGCTCGTCGGCGCCATCACCGGCGGGCTCGCGGCGCTTCTGGCCCTTTTCACGGTCCTGGACCCCACCGTGCGCGGTCAGGCGGTCACCACGGCGCTCCTCCCTGTGGCCGGCCTGCCGGTGTTCGCCCTCGCGGCCGCGCTGCACGACCTTCCCGTGGCGCGTGACCTGGCCTTCCTCGCGGTCATGGGCGCGGGCGTCTATGCCAGGCGATGGGGGCCGCGTGGCCACTCGCTCGGGGTGTTCGCCTTCATGGCCTTCTTCATCACCCAGTTCCTGCACACCCTGCCCGAGCAGCTGCCCGAGGTGTACTCCGCCGTCCTGCTCTCACTCGTCACCGCCTCGGCCGTCCGCTTCGGGCTCTGGTGCTACGAGCGACGGCTGCCCGTGGCGGCGGTGCTCGCCCCCGTGACGGGCCGGGGGCTGGCCAGGGCGACCACGCGTCAGGCGGTCCAGGCGACGGCGGGCGGTGCCCTGGCGCTGCTGGCGGGTCAGCTCCTCTCCGGGGAACGCTGGTACTGGGCCGTCGGCGCCACGTGGTGGGTCTTCGTCAACACGGCCTCGCGCGGCGAGACCCTGGTCCGGAGTTTCCGTCGGGTGCTGGGGACGCTGGCCGGCATCCCCGTCGGGCTGCTCGTCATCGCTCCGCTGCACGGCGCGGCGCTGCCCTCCGCCGCCCTCGTGGCGCTCGGTGTCTTCGGGATCTTCTACACCGCCGCCGTCTCCTACACCTGGATGATGTTCTCCGTGACGGTCCTGGCGGGCACGCTCTACGGGCTGCTGGGCGTCCTCGATCCGGCGCTGCTCGCGCTGCGTCTCCTGGAGACCGGGGTCGGGGCCCTCGGCGCGATGGTCGCGGTGCTCGTCATCCTGCCGGTCACCACCCACGCCACGACCGACGCCTGGATCCAGCGTGCTCTGCGCTGCGTGCACGTCTGCACCGCCGAGGCGGCCGCCCGGCTGGCGGGCTCGGCGACCGCCGATCCCGCGCCCCGGGTGGCCGAACTGGAAGTGCTTCTCGGGCGCGTACGCCTCTCCCTCGGCCCGCTGGTGCATCCGCTGAGCCCGCTCCGCGCCCGTAAGGCACGGGCCGGGCAGGTGCTCGCCCTGCTCGACGTCTGCGCTCGTGAGGTGCGGGGTCTGGCGTCGGTCGCGGCGGACCCGGAGGCGTCCCATGACGCCCGGCTGGCCGCCGCCTGCTGGCGCGTCGAGGCCTCGGTGGAGGCGCTGACGACGCCGCCCGTACGGAGGGACCGCGCGCCGGCGCTCGTCGGAGCGCTTCCGCCCGCCGGTGTCACCGAACCCGCGCTCGCCCATCTGCACAGCCTGGAAAGGGCGCTCGCCGAGCTCGCCGCACCCTTGCACAGCTCGCCGCGCGCCCCGCTGATCGGAGCCTGATCCCCTCCCCGTCCTCCCTTTGGTCCGGGCCGAAAAGCGCTGCCTGCTACCGTCGGCCGGAAGATCGTGACGGACGTGAAGAGGGGTAGCGCGATGGGCGCCGACCACGCACAGCGGGCATTCATAGGGTCGTTCACCTCGGCGGGCGGCCGTGGCATCACGGTCGCCGCCGTCGACCGGGACACGGGGGCGCTGACGGTGCTCGCCTCCACGGATGCCGTCGCCGACCCGTCCTTCCTCACCGTCGGCCACGCTCCAGGCGCGGACGGCACCGTGCTGTACGCGGTCAGCGAGGCCGACGAAGGTGCCGCCGCGGCCTTCGCCGTCGATGACGACGGCACTCCGCGGCTGATCGGCGAGGTGCGGCCGGTGGACGGGAGCGGTCCCACGCACCTGGCCCTCGCCGAGGACCATCTCCTCACCGCCAACTACGGGTCCGGCAGCGTCACCATGCTGCCGGTGTCCGACGACGGCACGCTCGGCCCGGCGGCGGCCGTGCTGCGGCACGAGGGCCGCGGACCGGACGACGGCCGGCAGTCCGGCCCGCACGCGCATCAGGTGCTGGCCGACCCCTCGGGGCGGTGGGTGCTGAGCGTGGACCTCGGGACGGACTCCGTACGCGTCTGCGCCGTCGACCCGGCCAAGGGCTCCCTGCTGCCGCACTCCGAGACAGCACTGCGGCCGGGGACGGGACCGCGCCATCTCGCCTTTCACCCGTCCGGGCGACACGCCTACGTCCTGAACGAGCTGGAACCGACCGTCACCGTGTGCCGCTGGGACGCCGTCGCCGGGCTTCTCGAGCCGCTCGGGGAGGCGCCGGTGCTGCCGTACGACCACGACGAGGGTGCCGCCGTGCGTACGTATCCGTCGGAGGTGGTGGTCTCGCACGACGGCCGGTTCCTGTGGACCGCCAACCGGGGGCACGACAGCATCTCGGTCCTCACGCTCGACGAGACGGCCGAGAAGCCCGTCCTGGCGGCGGCCGTGGGCTGCGGCGGACGCTGGCCCCGTGATCTCACCCTCGATCCCTCGGGGCAGTGGCTCTACGCCGCCAACGAGCACTCGGGGAACGTCAGCTGGTTCGCCGTGGACGCGGAGACGGGTGTTCCGGAGCACGCCGGCTCCGTCGAGGTCCCGGCCGCCTCCTGCGTGGTCTTCGCCTGACCTCGGGTCCCTGCCCCGGCGGGCGCCGAGACAGGGACCCGCGACGCCGTGAGGCGCGGACCGGAGGGAACCGGTCCGCGCCTCGTCGTCCGGGTGCGGGGTGGCGCGGATCAGTGCGCCGGAGCCCCCTGCGGCGTCGCGGGGGTGATCCCCAGCGTCGTCGCGTACAGCGAGAGCACGAGCTTGCCGATGGCCGGGTACGCGCCGAGCGGCTCGGCGGTCGCGCAGCCGGCCTCCTTCGCGGCCGCGTCCAGCAGCCCGGCGTCGATCTCCGGGCCCACCAGGTACGGCGCGAGCGCGAGCTGCGCGGAGCCGGAGTTCTGCAGCTGCGCCGCGATCGAGGCCACCGACCCCTCCACGTCCAGGGCCGCCGCCATCACGGGCACCGCGAGCCGGGCGGCCAGCAGCATGCCGGTGATCCCGGCGGCCTGCACGGCCTCCTCGCCCCCGACCGTGGCCAGCACGATGCCGTCGGCCGCGGTCGCCACGGTGAAGAGCCGCGCCCGGTCGGCACGTGCCAGGCCGGCCTCCGAGAGGCGCACGTGCAGAGCCTCGGCGAGCAGCGGGTGCGGACCGAGGACGTCGGTCAGCTCCGCCTGCGTACCGCTCTCCATGACGGCCTGCCGTATGCGCCGGATCAGGGCGCTGTCCGGCCCCGCGAGCAGCGGCACCACGACGGCGGACGGGCCCGAGGGCTCGGCGACCTCGCGGCCGGCGGCGGTGGCCTGCTCGTAGCGCGCGGTGCGCTCGGCTGCGGCATGGGTGAGTACGGAGGCGAGCGCCGGATATTCGGCGTCGTCGCCGTCGAGATAACCGATCTGCGCGTTCAGGCCGGGCAGCTCGGATCGGGCGATGCTGATGACTTCCTCGGCCAGGCTGCGCGAGGCCGGGGAAGGGGTACCGGGAAGGGCAAGAACGAGCGCGGCAGCGCCCTCAGGTGCGACCACGGGCTCCGGGCGGCGGTGCCGTCCGGACTGGCGAGGTCGCGGCATTCGTACAGGCAGGCCGGAAGCGGGCCCAGTGGGGGTGCTCATGGCGCCGCATGCTACTGGTTTTGGGTGCCCCTCTGTTCGGGGAGGGGGCGGCAGGACGTCATCTGTCCGTATATGTCTGTTGAGTGGCAAAGCAGGCTACTGACCTGCTCTGTCCGGGCGGATGATCGCTCGAATCGTCTACGTTACTCCCGGTACGAACAGGAGGCGCGGGTGGGGTGGGATGCGCAGCCCCGGTCCGGCGAGCGCCCGGGCGAGCTCCAGCGCGCCGTGCAGCGGGTCGCCCGCCGCCGGCACCACGCGTGCCTGCGGGACCTGCTCGGCCAGCTCCCCGCGGAGCGGCGCGAGAAGCGGCTCGCCCATGCGGAAGAGCCCACCGGTGAGGGCGACTTCGCAGCCGCCGGGGCCGGACTCGGCGGCGCCGGGACACACCGCGGCCGCGGCCTCGGCGATGTGGGCCGCGGCCCCCCGCAGGATCCCCGCCGCGACCTCGTCGTCGAGGGCGCAGGCGGCGACTTCGGGGGCGAAGGAGGCCAGCAGCGCGGGACGGTCCGTGCGCGGATAGAGCAGGCCCGGAAGACCGGTGACGGGACCGAGGACCGCCTCCAGCCGCTCCAGCAGCGCGGGTGAACCACCGCGACGGCCGTCGTGGGCCCGCATCGCCGCGTCGAGCCCTGCCCGGCCGATCCAGGCGCCCCCGCCGCTGTCCCCGAGCAGATGACCCCAGCCGTCCGCCCGGCGCCAGGTCCGGAGATCGGTGCCGAGCGCGATCATGCCGGTCCCGCCGGCGACGACCGCCCCGGGCCGCTGCCCCAGCGCCCCCGCGTACGCGGTCACCGCGTCGGCCGCCAGGGCCACCCGCCGTACGCCCAGCGCGTCCGCGAGGGCGGCGGGCACCTCGGCGCGCAACTGGTCACCGAGCGTCGCCATGCCCGCCGCCCCGACCACCACGGCGGAGACGGACGCCCCGGGACCCGCCCGCTCCAGCAGTCGCCGGGCCGCGGGCAGCAGCTGTTCCAGCAGATGTCCGGCGTCGATGCCGGCCGGCCCCGTCCGCACCGGCTCGGCGCAGACGTCCGTGGCGACCGGGTGCGTGGTGTCCGGGCTCCCCAGGGCCACTCTCAGTCCGGAGCCGCCCGAGTCCACCCCGAGGACGAACGAGCCACGGGCGCCGGTCACGGCAACCACCGCCCGGCCGAACGCTGTTCGACGGTTTCTCTCACTGGGGACGACACCGCCTGAGCGACCTCATGGAACGGCTCCGGGGGACTGGGGTGACTGACGACGCGGCGCAGCCTACCCCCGGGCGCCTCCTGCGGGGACCGCATGATCACGTTGTCGGTGTAGGCCGGTAGGGTGACACCCGTGGCAGCGCGACCGTTGAGTGAACTTGTGGAGCCCGGATGGGCTCAGGCCCTGGAGCCCGTGGCCGGCCGGGTCGCGGCGATGGGGGATTTCCTCCGCGCGGAGATCGGGGCGGGCCGCACCTACCTGCCTGCGGGTGCGAACGTCCTGCGCGCCTTCCAGCAGCCCTTCGACGACGTCCGCGTCCTGATCGTGGGTCAGGACCCCTATCCGACCCCGGGCATGGCGATCGGGCTCAGCTTCGCGGTCGCCCCCGACGTACGGCGCCTCCCGGGCAGCCTGGAGAACATCTTCCGGGAGCTGCACGCGGACCTCGGCATCCCGAGGCCGTCCAACGGAGACCTCACGCCGTGGACCCGGCAGGGGGTGCTGCTGCTCAACCGCGCGCTGACCACAGCGCCGGGCAAGCCCGCCGCCCACCGCGGCAAGGGCTGGGAAGAGGTGACCGAGCAGGCCATCCGCGCCCTGGCCGCGCGCGGCAAGCCCATGGTCTCCGTGCTGTGGGGGCGGGACGCGCGCAACGTGCGGCCGCTCCTCGGGGACCTGCCCGCGGTCGAGTCCGCGCACCCCTCTCCGATGTCGGCCGACCGCGGCTTCTTCGGGTCGCGGCCGTTCAGCCGCACCAACGACTTCCTGGTCGGGCTGGGGGAGCAGCCGGTGGACTGGCGCCTTCCGTGAGCGTCCCCCGGACGGCCCGCCGGACCCCGCCCGCCGGCGGTGCGGGATCCACGCTCCGGCACCGTGCATAGGTTCCCGGAAGCGGGGCACGAGACCTTGTGACCCGAGCTCCGGCAGGTGCACCCCCCCCGCACCTCCGCGAGCACCCGGCCCCACCGGCATCCCCCCGCCGGTGGGGCCGGCTCCTTCTCCGCGTCCGGTCACGCCGACGGCCAGGACCCCACCCGGCACGGCTCCCGCCCCGGGCCCCGGGGAGCCCGTCCGGGTGGCTCACCGGAGCCGGGGCATCCCGGACACGGGACACCGGCCCGGCGCTGCCCGCAGCCCGCCATCCGGGCTGTTAGCGTCCCCACTCCACCGGACCGGCCGGCCCGGCCGTGCCGTCGGCTCGGCAGAGGAGTGGTGTCCCATGCGTGTTCTCCTGGTCGGCGCGGGAGGGGTGGGGACGGCGATCACAAGGATCGCCGCCCGGCGGCCCTTCTTCGAGCACATGGCGGTCGCCGACTACGACGCCGCACGGGCGGAGGCCGCCGTCGCCGCCCTCGGGGAGCGCGGGGACCGCTTCGGAGCCGTCCGGCTCGACGCCTCCGACCCGGCGGCCGTGCGCGCCGCCCTCGCCGAACACCGCTGCGACGTGCTGCTGAACGCCACGGACCCGCGCTTCGTCATGCCGCTGTTCGAGGCGGCTCTCGCCCACGGCGCGCACTACCTGGACATGGCGATGTCGCTCTCCCGGCCCCACCCGTCCCGCCCCTACGAGGAGTGCGGCGTCAAACTCGGGGACGCGCAGTTCGACCGGGCGGCGGACTGGGAGGCCGCGGGGCTTCTCGCACTGGTCGGCATGGGGGTCGAGCCCGGGCTCTCGGACGTGTTCGCCCGGTACGCCTCCGACGAGCTCTTCGACGAGATCGAGGAGATCGGCATCCGCGACGGCGCCGACCTCACGGTGGAGGGCCACGACTTCGCCCCGTCCTTCAGCATCTGGACGACCATCGAGGAGTGCCTGAACCCACCGGTCGTCTACGAGGAGGGGCGGGGCTGGTTCACCACCGCCCCCTTCAGCGAACCGGAGGTCTTCGACTTCCCGGAGGGCATCGGGCCCGTCGAGTGCGTCAACGTCGAGCACGAGGAGGTCCTGCTCGTCCCCCGCTGGCTGAAGGCCCGGCGCGTCACGTTCAAGTACGGCCTGGGCGACGAGTTCATCGGGGTGCTGCGCACCCTCAACAAGCTGGGCCTCGACCGTACGGACCCCGTGTCCGTGAAGAGCGGCGCCGGTGACGCGCAGGTGTCGCCGAGGGACGTGGTGGCCGCCTGCCTGCCCGATCCGGCCGGACTGGGGGAACGGATGCACGGCAGGACGTGCGCGGGCACCTGGGTGAAGGGCAGCAAGGACGGCAAGCCCCGCGAGGTCTACCTGTACCACGTGGTCGACAACCAGTGGTCGATGCGTGAGTACGGTTCCCAGGCCGTGGTCTGGCAGACCGCGATCAACCCCGTGGCCGCTCTCGAACTGGTGGCGGGCGGCGCGTGGGGCGGCACCGGGGTGCTGGGCCCCGAGGCCATGCCGCCCCGGCCGTTCCTCGATCTCCTGACCGAGTACGGCTCGCCGTGGGGCATGCGCGAGCAATGACGGTGAACACGTCTGCGGCGGCCCCGAGGGAGTCGTCGGACGTGCACACCGTGAATCAGCTCAATAGCATACGAAACGACATATTCCGCCTTCTCTTCAGGCCTGTGACCCTAGTGAGGGAGCGTGGCAGAGGACCGTGCCGGATCAGGACCGCCGGCAAGCTTGAAGCCGAACGCGATCGGCTTCGTCGACGCGCTCGTCATCGGACTGAACGCCACGTCACCGGCCTACTCGGTGGCGGCGGTCATCGGCCCGATCGTGGCGCTCGTCGGTATCTACGCACCCGGAGCGCTCTTCGCCTCCTTCGTGCCGATGCTCCTCATCGCCGCGGCCTTCTACTACCTGAACAAGGTCGACCAGGACTGCGGGACGACGTTCTCCTGGGTCACCCGCGCCCTGGGGCCGTGGACCGGGTGGCTCGGCGGCTGGGCCATCACCATGACCGGTGTGCTCGTGGTCGGGTCACTGGCGGACGTCGCCGTCAGCTTCGGGCTGATGGCCGTCGGCCTCGACAGCTGGGCCGAGAACACCTTCGTCCGCCAGTTGCTCACCGTGGTCCTGATCGTGGTGATGACCGGCCTGTGCGTCATCGGGACCGAGATCTCGGCCAAGGTGCAGAACGTCCTGATCCTGGCTCAGGTGGCGTTCCTCCTCGTCTTCGTGATCGTCGCGCTCTACCGCGTCTACGCGGGCTCGACCGACTTCGACTCCGTCACGCCCGCCGTCGAGTGGCTCAACCCCTTCGGAGCGGGCGGCTCGGCGCTCACGGGAGGTCTGCTGCTGGGGGTGTTCATCTACTGGGGCTGGGAGTCGTGCGTCAACCTCACCGAGGAGGTGGAGGACTCCGCGACCGCTCCCGGCAGGGCGGGCGTGTGGTCGACGGTGATCCTGCTGGTGACCTACCTGTCCGTCGGCTTCGCGGTCGTCGCCTTCGCCGGTCCTGACTACCTCGCCGAGAACGCCGACGAGGAGGAGTTCATCTTCGCCCTGCTCGCCGGCGAGGTCATGGGGAGCTGGGACTGGATCGTGCTGCTCGCGGTCGCGACGTCGGCGCTCGCCTCGACCCAGACCACCATCATCCCGGCCTCACGCACCGCTCTGTCGATGGCCCGCCGCCACGCGCTCCCCGCGCACTTCGCCCACATCAGCCCGCGGTTCCGGACCCCCGACGTGAGCACCTGGTGGGTGGCGGTCATCGCCATCGCCTGGTACCTCGTCGTCAACCGGATCAGCGAGAACGCCCTCTTCGACTCGCTGACCGCGCTGTCCCTCCTCATCGCCTTCTACTACGCGCTCACCGGGGTGGCGTGCGCGGTCTACTACCGCCGCCATCTCACCGAGAGCGCGCGCAACTTCTTCCTCATCGGCCTCGGCCCGGTGGTCGGCGCAGGTCTGCTGACATGGCTGCTCGTCCGGTCGGTCATGGATATGTCGGACCCGGCCAACTCCTACAGCGGGACATCATGGTTCGGGCTGGGACCGCCGCTCGTCATCGGCATCTGCATCAGCCTCGTCGGTGTGGTGCTCATGGTGGTGCTGCGGTTCCGGTCACCCGCCTTCTGGGCCGAGCGCCGCGGTGTGGTCGATCCCGGTCTCGTGCACGGCAAGGAGCGCTGACATGTCCGTGGTCCTCGGGTACGACGAATCGCCGGGCGCGGCGCGTGCCCTGCGGGCGGCGATCGAGGTGGCCGCCGCGTTCGGCGAGCGGCTCGTCCTGGTCTACGGGGCGGCCCCGCCCGGCCCCACCGGCGAGGAGTACCGCGCCCATTACGACGCCATCCGCCAGGCCGGGCGTACAGGGCTGGAACGGGCGGTCACCGCGGCGGAGGAGGCCGACGTGCCGACCACGGTCGAGGTCATCGACCTGAGCCCGGCACAGGCGCTGATCGAAGCCGCCGCGCGCCACGCGGCGAGGGTCATCGTGGTGGGCAGCTGGGGCGAGAGCCCGATGCGGGGGGCGCTGCTCGGCTCCACCCCGCACAAGCTCCTGCACCTGTCGACCGTCCCGGTGCTCTGCGTGCCGACCGACGAGTGAGCCGCGCGGGACGCCTCGCCCGTGTGCGGGCAGGCGTGAAGCCCTCCAACGGAGTGAGGGGGGAACGATTCTGCCGCGCCACCGGAGTGGGAGACGTGCCGTCCGGCGGTCCGCCCGGGGCAGCCTGGAGGCGCGATCGAACCCACCTCCCACGAAGGAAGACCTCCATGCGCCTCCGTCACCATGCCGTCGCCGCCCTGGGCGCCCTCGCGCTCGTCATCACCCTGCCGACCTCGGCTTCGGCTGCCGAGGGTCAGTTCAGGTACACGTACGAGACCGACGAGGGCTACGAGGCGGTCGGATTCCTCAACGACCCGCCCAGCGGGGAGTGCATCAGCCTCCCCGGTGCCGACTCGGACGCACTGCCCCCGGCCTACGCGCCGAAGAACCTCACGGACGCGACGGCGACCGTCTTCCTCGGAGCCGAGTGCGAGGGCGACGTGTACTACACCCTGCGCCCGGGCGGGGGCGCCTCGGAGCGGCTGAAGGTCCGGTCCGTGGTCTTCAGCTGATCGGACGCGCCCCGGCAGCAGTTGGTCAGCCGAGCACCGCCGCCCGTACGCAGAGGACGTCGGGCAGGTGCGAGACGAGCTGCTGCCAGGTGTCGCCGTCGTCCGCGCTCGCGTACACCTCGCCGTTGCGGTTGCCGAAGTAGACGCCGGCCGGGTCGGCGTCGTCCACGCAGAGCGCGTCGCGCAGCACCGTGCCGTAGTGGTCGTCGTCCGGAAGGCCGCGCGTGAGGGGCTCCCACGTCTCGCCCGCGTCCTGGGTCCTGAAGACCCGGCAGCGGTGGCCGGCGGGGACACGGTCCGCGTCGGCGTTGATCGGGAAGACGTAGAACGTGTCCGCGCGGTGCGGGTGCGCGGCGGCGGCGAAGCCGAAGTCCGAGGGGAGGCCCGCGCCGATGTCCTTCCAGCGCCTGCCGCCGTCGTCGCTGCGGAAGACGCCCCAGTGGTTCTGCAGGTAGAGCCGGTCGGGATCGGCCGCGTCCCGGGTGACCTTGTGGACGCACTGGCCGAACTCGGGGTCGGGATCCGGCAGGAAGACCGCCGAGACACCCTTGTTGGAGGGAGCCCAGCGCTCGCCGCCGTCCTCGGTGCGGAACACGCCCGCGGTGGAGACGGCGACGGTCACCGCCCGGGCGTCCCTCGGGTCGGTCAGGATGGTGTGCAGGCCCTCGCCGCCCCCGCCCGGCACCCACTTGGACCGCGTCGGGTGCTCCCAGAGCGGACGGACCAGCTCGAAGGACTCGCCGCGGTCGTCCGACCGGAACAGCGCGGCCGGTTCGGTCCCCGCGTAGACGACGTCGGGTGCCTCGGGGCCCGCGGGGTGCAGCTGCCAGACCCGCTCCAGCGACGCCTCGGTGAACTGCGGGAACTTCACGGCGGGCTGCTTCGGCTCCACCCAGGTCCCGCCCAGGTCGTCGGAGTGGAAGACCGAGGGGCCCCAGTGGGCGCTGTCCCCGCCGACCAGCAGCCGGGGCGTCTCCCCCCGCGTGTCGATCGCGATCGAGTAGATGGCCTGGGCGTTGAAATGGGGATCCCCGAACTCCCAGGTCCCACCGCGCCTGCGGCCGATGAACAGCCCTTTGCGCGTGCCCACGGTGAGGAGTACATCGGTCATGACAGGACCTCCCGAAACGCCGTCGTGCCGGACAGGTGCCAGTCTGCACCCGGCCACTGACAGAGGCCGGGAGCCGCGGTGTCCGCCCAGGTCACAGCGGTCGTGGCAGGCTCCGCACGCCGGGCGTCACCGGCCGTCCCTCCTCAGTGCGCCGGCGGGGCCGTGCTGCTGCGGACGACCAGGCTCGTCGCCAGGTCGACCCTGGTGGTCGCGGGCTGCCGGCCCCGGCCCAGGTCGAGGACGAGCCGGGCCGCGGTCTCCGCCATCTCTATGAGCGGCTGGCGCACCGTGGTGAGCGGGGGGCCGATCCAGCGGGTGAGCGGCAGGTCGTCGAAGCCGACCACGCTGAGGTCCTCCGGGATCCGCAGCCCCAGCTCGCGCGCGGCCTCGTAGACGCCGAGCGCCTGCAGGTCGTTCCCGGCGAAGACGGCCGTCGGCCGTTCCGGGAGGCGGAGCAGTTCCAGTGCCGCCGTGTAGCCGTCCTCATGGTTGAACTCGCCCTCCCGGACGAGCTCGGGGTCCATGGGGACGCCCGAGGTCTCCAGGGCGGCGCGGTAGCCGTCCAGCCGGGCCCGGCTGCACATCATGCGGGCCGGCCCGCCGATGACACCGATGCGCCGGTGGCCGAGACCCGTCAGGTGACGTGTGGCGGCCAGGCCGCCCTGCCAGTTGGCGGCCCCCACCGACGGGATGTCGTCACCGGGATCACCCGCCGGATCAACGACGACGAACGGGATGGAGCGGCTCGTCAGCTGGGCCCGCTGCGCCGCGTCGAGGTCCGAGAGCACCAGGATCACTCCGGCCGGGCGGCGGGCCAGGACCCCGTCCACCCATGTCTGGCCCGGGGTGAGCCGGCCGGCGCTCTCCGAGAGGACCAGGCTCAGGCCCTCCTCCCTGGCGACGTTCTCGACACCCCGGACGACCTCCATCGCCCAGGCGCTGTCCAGCTCGTGGAAGACGAGATCGATGAGCCGGGACTGCTGCGAGGCACCACGCCTGCGGCGGTAGCCGTGGCGCAGCAGCAGCTCCTCCACCCTCGTACGCGTACCAGGGGCGACGTCGGCGCGTCCGTTCAGCACTTTCGAAACTGTCGGAGCCGAAACTCCGGCCGCTCGGGCGATCTCTGCCAGCGTGGCGGTGCTCTCCGACGGCTCGCCGACGGACGCCTTCTCCTGTTGGGGCTGGACCTTTGCAGGGCTCATGCACGAATCGTAGCTCGCCCGACGCCCCGCACACGCGTCCGGGCAGGGTTCGTAAATCCTTGCTCCTGCCCTCTTGACTGGCCCGAAACACGACCGTACGGTTCCGGCAACATTCGAAAGGCACGCCGAAACATTCGACAGAGGGTGCGGTCATGCGGTCGGGGATATTCACTCAGGGCACACGTACGACGAGATGGGCCGCGGCGGGTGCGGCCATGGCCATGGCCGGACTGCTGGCCGGCTGCGGCTCCGGCGCGGGCGGCAGTGACAGCGGGACCATCACCGCCTATGTCTACGGCGACGACGCGGTCAAGGTTCAGCAGGCCGCCGTCGACACGTTCAACAAGACCTCCGAGGTCAAGGTCAAGCTGGTGTCGGTCCCCGGCACCGACTACGTGAACAAGCTGCGCAGCGCCATGGGCTCACCCAGCGCCCCGGACGTCTTCTTCAACTGGGGCGGCGGCTCCATCAAGCCGTACGTCGACTCCGACGACCTGGTCGACCTGACGTCGACGGTCACGAACGACGCGACGCTCAAGGACGGCTTCCTGCCCTCGATCATGACGGCCGGCGGACTCGAGGGGAAGATCTACGGGGTGCCCATGCGCGGCATGCAGCCCGTGATGCTCTTCTACAACAAGGCCCTCTTCGCCGAGCACGAGATCGAGCCCCCCAAGACCTGGGAGGACCTGCAGGCGGCCATCAGGACCTTCAAGGACGCCGGCATCACCCCCTTCGCGCTCGGCGGCTCCGACAAGTGGCCCGAACTGATGTGGATGGAGTACCTGCTGGACCGGATCGGCGGCCCCGAGGTCTTCAAGAAGATCCAGGACGGCGACACCGAGGGCTGGGGCGACCCGGCGGTGCTCAGGACGGCGCAGACCGTCAAGGAGTTGGTCGACGGCGGCGCCTTCGGCAAGAACTTCAACTCCGTGGACTACGGCAACGGCGGAGCCCCGACCCTGCTCAACAAGGGCAAGGCCGCCATGCACCTCATGGGTTCGTGGGAGTACTCGACGCAGCTGGGCAAGGCCCCGGAGTTCGCGAAGAAGGACCTCGGCTGGACCGCCTTCCCGACCGTGGCCGGCGGGGTGGGCGATCCCGCGAACGTGGTGGGCAACCCCACCAACTACTGGTCCGTCAACGCCCGGACCAAGCACAAGGACACCGCCGTCGCGTTCCTGAAGGCCATGGCGTCGAAGACCTACGCGCAGGCCCTCGTCGACAACGGTGATGTGCCCACCACGTCGAACGCGGCCTCGATGCTGAGCGGTTCCCCCAACCCGCAGTTCGCCACCGACCAGTACGAGATGGTGCAGAAGGCCCCGAGCTTCACCCTCTCCTGGGACCAGGCGCTCGAAGCCCAGTACGCCACGCCCCTGCTCACGGAGATCAGCAAGCTGTTCGCCGGCAAGACGACCCCTGAGCAGTTCGTCGAAGCAATGAAGGCCGCCAGGTAACGATGTCCCACCACACTCCGGTTGCGAAGAGGCACGGAGACAGGAAGGCGGCCGTCGGAAACGTCGGCCGCCCCCCGGTCGCCTGGGCCCTCCCCGGCATCCTCTTCTTCGCCGTCTTCGCGATCGTCCCCCTGGCGATCGCCGTCTACCTCTCCTTCTGCGAGTGGGACGGGCTCGACTCCCCGACCCTGACGGGCCTGGACAACTGGACCCGCCTGTTCAAGGACTCCGAATTCGGCCAGGCAGCCTGGCTGAGCCTCCTGCTCACCACGATCAGCTGGGTCTTCCAGACGCCGGTGGCCCTGCTGCTGGGCGTCTGGGCCGCGGGACGCCAGCGGAGCAGGGCCTTCCTGTCCGCGATCTTCTTCATCCCGCTGCTGCTCTCCACCACCGCCATCGCGATGCTGTTCCACGCCCTGCTCGACCCGAACTTCGGCGTGATCCAGACCATCGGACCCTGGCTCGGCGTCGACCCCAACGTCATGGGCTCCTCCACCGGCGCCCTGCTCGTGGTGGCCTTCGTCGGCGGCTGGCAGTTCATGCCCTTCCACACGCTGATCTACCAGGGCGGTGCCCGGCAGATCCCGGAGGTCCTCTACCAGGCGGCCTCCATCGACGGGGCGGGCATGGTGCGGCAGTTCTTCCACATCACGCTGCCGCAGCTGCGCCACACCATGACGACCTCGTCGGTCCTGATGATCGTCGGCTCGCTGACCTACTTCGACACCGTGCTCATCATGACCAAGGGCGGTCCCGGCACCGACACGACGATCCTGCCCTACCTGATGTACCGGACCGGCTTCCAGACGTACGACCTCGGCTACGCGGCGGCCGTCGCCACCGCGCTCGTCGTCGTGGCCACCAGCATCTCGCTCCTCATGGTGCGCCTCAGTGGCTTCGGGTCCATGCGGTCGACCCGGGAAGGTATGTGACGAGATGTCGATCGACACCCGCCCCGCCGCGCCGCGGCACGACGCGGCACCCACCCCGCCCCGCCGCGGACGCCCGGTCCGCCGGCGCAGGCCCCTGGGCAACCCGGTGGCCGGACTCGGCTCGCTGATCTGGCTCCTCATCGTCCTGGTGCCCCTCTACACGCTGGTCTCCGCCTCGCTGATGCACCAGGACGAGGCACTCGACGGCGACCCGCTGGCGATCCCCACCGACCCGACGCTCGAGAACTACCGCACCGTGCTGGACAGCGGGTTCCTCTCGCTGATCGGCAACACCGCGATCGTGGCCGTGGCCACCGTCGCCCTCGTGCTGGTGCTCTCCGTCCCGGTCGCGTACGTGGCGGTGCGCACCCGCAGCCGCCTCTCCTCGCTCGCCTTCCGGACCTTCCTCCTCGGTGTGGCGATCCCGGCGCAGGCGGTGATCGTGCCCCTGTACCTGATGATCGGGAAGATGGGGCTGTACGACAGCCTGTGGGCGATCATCCTGCCCACCGCCGCCTTCGCGATGCCCGTCGCGGTCCTCGTGCTCAGCGGCACGATGCGTGACGTCTCCGAGGAGATGTACGAGGCGATGTCCCTCGACGGGGCCTCACCGGTGCGCATGCTCTGGCAGCTGGCGGTGCCGCTGTCCAGGGCCGGGATCAGCACGGTCGCCATCTTCTCCGCCCTGCAGGCGTGGAACGGCTTCCTCTTCCCGCTGATCCTGACCCAGTCGGAGGAGCAACGCGTCCTGACGCTCGGCCTGTTCAACTTCATGAGCCAGTTCGGAGTGAACATCCCCGCGGTGCTGGCGGCGATCGTCCTCTCCGTCATCCCCATCTTCGCCGTGTACCTCGTGGCCCGGCGGGCGCTGATCAACGGACTGATGGGGGTGGGCGGCAAATAGCACACGGACGCCGCCCCGGACCACCGCACCCATGAGAGGAACCCCTGCCGCCATGGCAATCCACCCCGTCCCGCAGGCCCGCCGGGCCGATCCGCCCTCCGCCGTCGACGGCCCGTGGCGCGACCCCTCGCTCAGCCCCGAGGTGAGGGTGGCCGATCTGGCGGCCCGTATGACCCTCGAGGAGAAGGCCGCCCAGCTGTACGGAATCTGGGTGGGCGCAGACGCGGAGGGTGACGGAGTCGCGCCGCACCAGAACGACATGGTCGACCCGGTCGACTTCGAGGCCCTCACCACGCGCGGACTCGGCCAGCTCACCCGCCCGTTCGGCACCGCCCCGGTGGACCCCGGTGTCGGCGCCGTCTCGCTGGCCACGGCCCAGGCCCGCATCGTGGAGGCCGGCCGGTTCGGGATCCCGGCGCTCGCCCACGAGGAGTGCCTCGCCGGGTTCACCGCGTGGGGCGCCACCGCCTACCCCGTCCCGCTCGCCTGGGGCGCCGCCTGGGACCCCGAGCTGGTCGCCGAGGTGGCGCACCGCATCGGCGGCGACATGCGGTCGGTCGGGATCCACCAGGGGCTCGCGCCGGTGCTGGACGTCGTGCGGGACCTGCGCTGGGGACGTGTCGAGGAGACGATCGGCGAGGACCCCTACCTGGTCGCCACCATCGCCACGGCCTACGTGAAGGGGCTGGAATCGGCGGGGATCGTCGCCACGCTCAAGCACTTCGCGGGCTACTCCGCGTCGGCCGGCGCCCGCAACCTCGCCCCCGTCCGGGCCGGTGCCCGGGAGATGGCCGACGTGATCCTCCCGCCGTTCGAGATGGCGGTCCGTGACGGCGGCGCCCGCTCGGTGATGCACTCGTACGCCGAGATCGACGGGGTCCCCGTGGCCGCCGACCCGTCCCTGCTCACCGGCCTCCTCCGCGACACCTGGGACTTCGGCGGCACGGTCGTCGCCGACTACTTCGGCATCGGCTTCCTGGAGACCCTGCACAAGGTGGCCGCGGACCGCGGCGACGCGGCCCGACTGGCCCTGACCGCCGGCGTCGACGTGGAACTGCCCACCGTGCGCAGCTACGGTGACGCACTCGTCGCCGCCGTGCGGGACGGACTGGTGGCCGAGGAACTGGTGGACCGCGCCCTGCGCAGGGTCCTGCTGCAGAAGTGCGAGCTCGGCCTGCTCGACCCGGAGCACCAGGTCCTGCCGTCCGCGCTGCAAGGCGTGGAACCGGGACGGGCGCGCGGGGCGGTGGACCTCGACCCGCCGCGGAACCGTGCCCTGGCCCGGCTGCTCGCCGAGCGGTCCTGCGTCCTGCTGGCCAACCCGGAGGGTGCGCTGCCGCTGAGCGGCACCGGACGGATCGCGGTCGTCGGACCGCGCGCCGACGATCCGCTGGCCATGCTCGGCTGCTACTCCTTCCCGAGCCACGTCGGGGTCCAGCACCCCGGGGCGCCCATGGGGATCGCCATCCCCACGGTGCTGGAGGCGCTCCGCGAGGAGTTCCCAGGTGCGGGTATCGACCACGCGCAGGGCTGCGACGTGGACGGCACGGACGCGGAGGGTATCGGGGCGGCCGCCGCGCTGGCGGCCGGAGCGGACGTCTGTGTGGCCGTGCTCGGCGACCGGGCCGGACTCTTCGGCCGCGGCACCTCCGGTGAGGGCTGCGACGTGGCCGACCTCGCGCTGCCGGGCCTCCAGGGCGAGCTCCTGGACGCGCTGCTCGCGACCGGCACGCCGGTCGTCCTGGTGCTGCTGACGGGCCGTACGTACGCCCTCGGCGGCCGGGCGGACCGGCTGGCCGGGTGCGTGCAGGCGTTCTTCCCCGGTGAGGAGGGCGGACCCGCGCTCGCGGGCGTGCTGTCGGGGCGTGTCAACCCGTCCGGGCGTCTGCCCGTGGGGGTGCCCCACGGCACCGGCGGTCAGCCGTGGACCTATCTGCAGCCTCCGCTGGGCCGGGCCAACGGGGTCACCAATCTCGACCCCACCCCGCTCTATCCGTTCGGGCACGGGCTCTCGTACACCTCGTTCGCGTGGGAGGCCGGCGCCGACGTGCCGGCCGAGCTCCCCACCGACGGGGAGACCGACCTCACGCTCACGGTCCGCAACACCGGTGAGCAGGACGGGGCCGAGGTGGTCCAGCTCTACGTCCACGACCCGGTCGCGCAGACCACGCGCCCAGAGGCACGGCTCATCGGATACGCCCGGGTGCCGCTCGCCGCGGGGGAGTCGCGGAGGGTGAGTTTCCGCTTCCATCCGGACCTGGTCTCCTTCACCGGGACCGGCGGGCACCGCATCGTCGAGCCCGGAGACCTCGAGCTGCGCTTCGCCACCTCCAGCGACGCGGCCGACGTCCGGCACACCGTACGGCTGCGGCTCACCGGGCCGGAGCGCACCGTCGATCACCGGCGCCGCCTGGTCTGCGACACCTCGGTCGACGCGCCGCTCGCACAGAAGTGACGTGCGGGGGGCCGAGGCCCCCCGCACGCCCGCCCCGCGCATCCCGGAGGGGTGTGCGGGGAGATGTCGAAAGTTTCGAAGGCCGCCCGGCGCGCTCGGGGCGGTTTCGCTTCCACGCGTCGTCATGGAAAGGCATCTGTCATGTTCAAGGCAAACCGCTCGGTCGCGGTGGGCTCCGCGGCCGCCGTGCTCCTCGTCTCCGCGTTCGCCCTCTCCAGCGCTTCCGCCGCCACCGTCGACACCGGGCGGCACGCCGGGAAAGGCAGCGGCTCACCGGCCCGGCAGACGCTCGGCGCCCTCGGCCTGAAGGCCGGACTGCGCATCGGCACAGCAGTCGACACCACCGCTCTCTCCGATGACGCGCCCTACCGCGCCGAGGTCGAGAAGGAGTTCACGTCCGTGACCCCGGAGAACGTCATGAAGTGGGAGGCGGTGGAGCCTGAGCGGGGCACGTACGACTGGGCCGCCGCCGACCGACTCGTCGACTTCGCCGCGAAGAACAAGCAACTGGTCCGCGGTCACACCCTGGTGTGGCACAGCCAGCTCCCGGCCTGGCTGAACGAGGGCGACTTCACCGCCGGCGAGCTGCGGGAGATCCTGCACCGGCACGTCACCGACCAGGTCGCCCACTTCAAGGGCAGGGTCTGGCAGTGGGACGTCGTCAACGAGGCCTTCGACGACGACGGCACGCTGCGGGACAGCATCTGGCTGCGGAAGCTGGGCCCCGGCTACATCGCCGACGCCTTCCGCTGGGCACACCAGGCGGACCCGAAGGCCCGGCTGTTCATCAACGACTACAACATCGAGGGCGTCAACGCGAAGAGCACGGCCCTCCACGAGCTGGTCACGACCCTGCGCAAGCAGCGCGTCCCTGTCCACGGCGTCGGGATCCAGGGCCACCTGGCCGTCCAGTACAGCGCGCCGCACGACATCGCCGACAACATGCTGCGCTTCGACCGCCTCGGCCTGGAGACCGCGATCACGGAGGCCGACGTACGCATCCCCATGCCGGCCGACAGCACGAAGCTGGAGGCCCAGGCCCAGGCCGAGGGCTACGGCGTCCTCCTGCGCGGCTGCCTGCTCACTCCCGGCTGCAACGACTTCACCGTCTGGGGCTTCACCGACAGCTACTCCTGGGTGCCGGACACCTTCCCCGGCCAGGGCGCGGCCAACATCCTCGACGAGAACTACGCCCCCAAGCCCGCCTACGGCACCCTGCGCCAGACCCTGGCGCTCGCCGCGGGCCGGCGCTGACCCACGACCACCCCACCGGTACGGAAGAGGCGACGGATGACGACGGACCTCCGGATCACCGGAGTGCGCATCACTCCGGTCGCCTTCAGGGACCCGGCGCTGCTGAACGCGGTCGGCGTGCACGAGCCCTTCGCGCTGCGGGCGGTCGTCGAGGTGGACACGGGCGACGGCCCGGTCGGTCTCGGCGAGACGTACGCCGACGACGGGCACCTGCGCCGGCTGCGGGCGGCAGCGGACGCGGTCACCGGCATGGACGTGTACGCGCTCGGCGCCATGCACCGCGCGGTGGCCGCGGCGCTGGCGGAGGACGCCGGGACCGGTGGGTCCGGGCTCACCGGGATGATCACCACCAGCAGCGTCGTCGACCGCGTCTTCTCCCCGTTCGAGGTGGCCTGCCTCGACATCCAGGGCAAGGCGGCGGGCCGCCCCGTCAGTGACCTGCTGGGCGGCGCGGTGCGGGACACCGTCCCCTTCAGCGCCTACCTCTTCTACAAGTGGGCCGGCCACCCGGGGGCGCAACCGGACGACTGGGGCGAGGCCCTCGACCCGGACGGCATCGTCGCCCAGGCCCGCCGCATGATCGACACGTACGGCTTCTCGGCGATCAAGCTCAAGGGCGGCGTACGGCCCCCCGAGGAGGAGGCCGAGGCGGTGCTCGCCCTGCGCGACGCCTTCCCCGGCATCCCCTTGCGGCTCGACCCCAACGCGGCCTGGAGCGTGCCCACATCGGTCGGGGTGGCCCGCCGGCTGGAGGGCGTCCTGGAGTACCTGGAGGACCCGACACCCGGTCTCGACGGAATGGCCGCGGTCGCGCGGGAGACGCCGGTCCCGCTCGCCACCAACATGTGCGTCGTCGCCTTCGACCACCTGGCTCCCGCCGTCGCGCGGGGATCGGTGCGGATCGTGCTCTCGGACCACCACTACTGGGGCGGTCTGCACCGCTCCCGGCTCCTCTCCGGGATCTGCGAGACGTTCGGCATGGGCCTCTCGATGCACTCCAACTCGCACCTGGGCATCAGCCTGGCCGCGATGACCCATCTGGCAGCCGCCACGCCCGACCTCACCTACGCCTGCGACACCCACTGGCCGTGGAAGACCGAGGAGATCGTGGTTCCCGGCGCACTCACCTTCGCCGACGGCGCGGTCCGCGTCCCCCGGGGGCCCGGCCTCGGCGTCGAGCTGGACCGCGACGCACTCGCCCGCCTGCACGAGCAGTACATCGCGTGCGGACTGCGCAACCGCGACGACACCGGCTACATCCGCCGGATCGACCCCTCCTACGAGAAGAGGACACCCCGCTGGTGACCCGCCGGGGCCGCCGCGCCCGGCGTCACCGACCGACGTCGGGGCCCGCACCGCAAACCCGTCAGGGGCGTACACCCGTCCAATTCGTCATGTGTGTGAACACAATGGGAGAGCAGCATGGACAAGCACACCAGCCGCAGGTCGGTCCTCGGGGCCGGTCTCGGGTTCACGGCGCTCGCGGCGACGCCGCTCGGATCGCTGACAGGACTGGCCGGCGAGGCCGCCGCGGCGCCGGCGGGTTCCGGCGGTTCCGCGACGGCCAGGCCCACCGACCCCGGCGCGTACATCTCGTTCACGCCCCGGTCCGGTGCCTTCCCCCTGGTCAGGGCCGGTCGTGCCGCCCCGGTCGTGGTCAGCGACGAGGACCATGACGGGGTCGTCCGGGTGGCCGGTGACCTCCGGGACGACATCGAGCGGGTCACCGGCGTGCGCCCCTTGCTCGCACGGAACGCGCCGCCGCGCGGCAGCCGCGAGATCGTCCTCGTGGGCACCATCGGCCGCAGCCCGCTGATCGACGGCCTGATCTCCGCCGGCAGGCTGAAGGCCTCCGGGATCACGGGCAGGTGGGAGACCAGCCTCCAGACCGTCGTGGAGAAGCCGCTGCCCGGAGTGGACCGCGCGTTCGTCATCGCGGGCAGCGACCAGCGCGGCACGATCTTCGGCGCGTACGACGTCTCCCGGGGGATCGGCGTCTCGCCCTGGTACTGGTGGGACGACGTCGCCCCCGTCCACCGGGACGCGCTGTACGCCCTGCCCGGCCTGCACAGCCAGGGGACCCCCGCCGTGAAGTACCGCGGGTTCTTCATCAACGACGAGAATCCGGCCCTGGGCACCTGGGCGCCCGCCCACTTCGGTCCCGGCAAGGCGCCCGGCTTCGAAGGCGGGTTCAACGCCGGCTTCTACGCGAGGATCTTCGAGGTGATGCTGCGCCTCAAGGCCAACTACCTCTGGCCCGCGGTCTGGGGACGCGCCTTCGCCGAGGACGACCCGGAGAACCACGCCACCGCGAAGGCCTACGGAGTCGTCATGGGCACCTCGCACGAGGCGCCCATGATGCGGGGCATCGAGGAGTGGAACCGGCACGCCGTCGCCGCCGTGCGCGACGGCGCGGGAAACATCACCAAGCCCGGCCACGACCCCTACGGCGGCACCGGCGAGTGGTCCTTCCGCCGCAACGCCGAGGCCGTCAAGGCCTACTGGCGGGAGGGCATCCGCCGCATGGCCGACGAGGACTTCGAGGGCGTGGTCACCCTCGGCATGCGCGGGAACGGCGATGTCGGCCTGCCCGACGGCGACGGCATCGAGCTGATGACGGAGATCATCGCCACCCAGCGCGAGATCCTCGCCGAGGAGCTGGGCGCACCGGACGGGGTCCCGCAGGTGTGGACCCTCTACAAGGAGGTCCAGCACTACTGGGACCGCGGGCTGCGCGTCCCGGACGACATCACCGTCGTCCTCACCGACGACAACTGGGCCAACGTCCGCAAGCTGCCGGATCTGAAGAACGACGCCCGCAGCGGCGGTTACGGCCTCTACTACCACTTCGACTACGTGGGGGTGGGCCGCAACTACAAGTGGGTCGACACCGCCTCGCTCCCCAACATGTGGGACCAGCTCCACCAGTGCGCGGCCTACGGCAACCACGGCCTCTGGGTCACCAACGTGGGCGACCTCAAGGGCAACGAACTGCCCACCCAGTTCTTCCTGGAGTACGCCTGGGACCCCGGCCGCTGGCCCCTGGAGGCGCTCCCGGAGTGGGAGGAGCGGTACGCCGCGCAGAACTTCGGCGAGCGGCAGGCGCAGGAGATCGCCGGCATCCTGCGGACGTATGCCTGGCTGCAGTCCCGCCGCAAGCCCGAGCTGCTCAACCGGAAGATCACCCTCGACCCCGCCAAGGACCCGGCGACGGACTCCTCCGCCATCCTGTACGACGACCGGGCCACGCCCTTCAGCATCGTCGACTACCGCGAGCTGGAGCGGGTCACCGAGGACTGGCAGCGCCTGTCGGCGGCCGCCGAACGCGTCCGGCAGCGGCTGCCCG
Source organism: Streptomyces sp. NBC_01460 (assembly GCF_036227405.1). NCBI lineage: Bacteria > Bacillati > Actinomycetota > Actinomycetes > Kitasatosporales > Streptomycetaceae > Streptomyces > Streptomyces sp. NBC_01460. Next base: position 819,489 of record NZ_CP109473.1, on the reverse strand, counting down.
CGTCCGCCCAGGACGCCTGGTACCAGCTGGTCGGCTACGCGGTGGGGGCGACCGCCAATCTGTACATCCTGCGGGAGGCGGAGTTCACCAACCTGCACTACGCCCCCCAGGGCCGCGCCCTGACCAATCAGCTCGCGGCCGCCGCCGAGGCGGGCCTGGCCGAGGACCTCGCCCTCGCCGAGCGGTTCGACACGGAGGTGGCCGACGGCAAATGGGAGGGGTTCCAGACCCAGCCGCACATCGGGTACGGCGATGTGGACCGCTACGGGCCCAACGCGCCCTGGCAGCAGCCCGAGCTGGACAACGTGGCGCTCGCCGACGAGATCTTCCCCGCCGTGCGGCGGATCGAGCTGCCGGCCAGGGCCGAGATGGGCGTGGCCGTCGACGGTTCGTCCGACTGGTGGCCGATGTCCGGCGCGGAGGCGGTCCTGCCCGTCTTCAGCCCTTACCAGAGCCAGCCCGCACCGTATGTGGAGGTCTTCAACCGGGGCACCGATCCCTTCGACTTCCGCATCCGCACGGGAGCCTCCTGGCTGATCGCCGACCGCACCCGGGGCCGGGTGGACGCCCAGACCCGGGTCACCTTCCGGGTCGACTGGTCGCGCGCCCCGAAGGGAGTGACACGGGTGCCCGTCACCGTGTCCGGCCCCGGCGGCAGCGAGGTCGTCGTGCGGGCCGTCGTCGACCGGCCGCGGATCGGACGGGCACGGCTCGAAGGGTTCGTCGAGGCCAACGGATACGTCTCCGTCGAGGCCGACCACTTCCACCGGGCGGTCGGCCGTGACGGGATCTCCTGGCGGCGCATCCCCGGCATCGGCCGCACCGGAGCGGGCATGGAGCCCTTCCCGGTCACCGCGGCGCGCCGGACCCCGGGCGGCCGGGGGCCCCGGCTGGAGTACCGGGTCAGCCTGTTCACGACCGGGCCGGTCACGGTCTGGGCGTACCTCTCGCCCCGCAACAACGCCCTGGCCACCGACGGGCTCACCTACGCGGTCTCCTTCGACGACGACGCACCGCGGTCCGTCAACATCACCGAGGTCACGGGGGCCGACGACGGCACCATGAACACGCAGTGGGCACGCAACACCTCGGACAACGTCAACCGCACCGGAACCACGCACCACATCGGGCGGGCGGGCGCACACGTCCTGAAATTCTGGATGGTCGACCCGACCGTGGTACTCCAGAACCTGGTGATCGACACCGGCGGCCTCAAGCCCAGCTACCTGGGCCCGCCGGAGAGTCTCCGGCTGAGCTGACCGGAGCAGGACGACAAGGCGGCAGGGATGAGCATCGAGATCAGGGACACCGAGGGGCGCGAGGCGGCCATGGAGGTGGCCCCCGGGCCCGCGGAAGGGCCTCTCCAGGTCGGCATCCTGATCGCGGGCGGCCCGGGGAGCGCCTCCTGGTCCTGCTCCCCGGCGGCGGCCAGGGAGCTGGCCGCCGCCCTCGTGGCGGCGGCCGCCGAGGCGGAGAACGCGCGATGGGCCGAGCCGGTCACGGTCAAGGCGCGTGAGCTCTTCCGCGGCGACGTCCGGGACGGGGACCGCCCCATGACGGTGGAGGCCGTGCGGGTGGACGGGGCGAGCGTCCAGGTGACGTGGACATCGGGAGGCGGACGCAGCTGGAGCCAGATGTACGAGGCCGATGCCGACATCCGCCTCCGGCGCCGGCTGCGGCCGGGGAGGTGAGAGGGGAGTCGTACGAGAGGCTTCGTATTTCGACGATCGTCGTAGTACGGTGAACATCGTACGAAGCGGCGGCCGGGACTTCCCCGGGGCCGTCGCGCCGCGCTGTCGCAACCCGAGGAACCGGAGTCCCCTGTGAGTGCACTGTTCGAGCCCTACACCCTGCGGTCGCTGACGATCCCGAACCGCGTATGGATGGCCCCGATGTGCCAGTACAGTGCCGCCCCCGACGGCCCGGCGGCCGGTGCCCCGACGGACTGGCACTTCCAGCACTACGCCGCCCGCGCGGTCGGCGGCGCCGGCCTCGTCATCGTCGAGGCGACCGGTGTGAGCCCCGAAGGCCGTATCTCCCCGCAGGACCTCGGCATCTGGAACGACACCCAGGTCGAGGCCTTCCGCCGCATCACCACGTTCCTGAGGAGCCAGAACACCGTTCCGGCTGTCCAGATCGCCCACGCCGGGCGCAAGGGCTCCACCGGCCGGCCCTGGAAGGGCGGCGCCCCGGTCGGCCCCGACGCGCACGGATGGCAGCCCGTCGCGCCGAGTGCGATCGCGTTCGACGAGAACCACCCCGTGCCGACCGAACTGACCGTCGGAGAGATCAAGGACGTCGTCCGGCAGTTCGCCGACGCCGCCCGCCGCTCCCTGGACGCCGGCTTCGAGATCGTCGAGATCCACGGCGCCCACGGCTACCTGATCGGCGAGTTCCTCTCCCCGCACTCCAACAGGCGCACGGACGAGTACGGCGGCTCGTACGAGAACCGCACCCGCTTCGCCCTCGAGGTCGTCGACGCCGTACGCGCTGTCTGGCCCGACGAGCTGCCCCTGTTCTTCCGCATCTCCGCCACCGACTGGCTCGAGGACGGCGAGGGCTGGACGGCCGATGACACGGTCCGCTTCGCCACCGACCTCGAGGCCCACGGCGTCGATCTCCTCGATGCCTCCACCGGCGGCAACGCCGCAGGCGTCCGCATTCCCGTCGGCCCCGGCTACCAGGTCCCCTTCGCGGCCCGCGTCAAGACCGGGACCACGTTGCCCGTCGCCGCGGTCGGCCTGATCACGGAGGCGCGGCAGGCCGAGAAGATCCTGGAGAACGGCGAGGCCGACGCGATCCTCCTCGGCCGCGAGCTGCTCCGTAACCCGTCGTGGGCCCGGCACGCCGCGCGCGAACTCGGCGCCGAACCGCACGTCCCGGACCAGTACCACCGCTCCGTCTGACGGCGGAGACGCCGGCGGAGCCGGGGCGCCGCCGCACGGTGACGCGGTGCGGCGCCGCCCCGGTGGGTACGCTGATCCGCGATGTTCACTTCCCAGGGCCCCACGCTGCGCGAACTGGCCGTCCAGGCGTTCTCCTCGACGATGCGCGGATACGACCTGCTCGCCCCGAAGTTCGACCTGACGCCCTACCGGACCCCTGACCGGGTGCTGCGGGCCGTCACCGACGCGGTGCGGCCCCTCGGGCCGTTCGACCGCGGCCTGGACGTCTGCTGCGGCACCGGGGCCGGGGTGGGCGTGCTGCGCGGGCTGTGCCGGGAACGGGTCACCGGCGTCGACTTCAGCGCCGGTATGCTCGGCGCCGCCCGGTCCGCGCACACGGCGCACGCCGGGGACACCGACGGCCCGGCCGTGGACTGGGTCAGGGCCGATGCCCTGGCGCTGCCGTTCTCCCGGACCTTCGACCTGGCCGTGAGCTTCGGGGCGTTCGGCCACTTCCTGCCGGAGGAGCGCCCGGCCCTGTTCGACCAGGTGCACGCGGTGCTGCGGCCGGGCGGTCTGTTCGCCTTCCCGGTGGGCGCACCGCCCGCGGTGGGCTCGCGGGCCTACTGGTCGCTGCTCGGCTTCGACGTGGCCATGCGGGTGCGCAACGCCCTGTGGCGCCCGCCCTTCGTCATGTACTACCGCACCTTCCCGCTGGCCGGTGTCGTGGACGACCTCGTGCGGAGCGGATTCACGGTGCGGCTCCTGCCGCTCGAGGAGTTCGGCCGGAGACCGGACGGCAGCCCACGCGTCCGGCTCGTGGCGGCGGCCCGTGACTGAAGATACGACGACTCTCGTACAATGGGAGCCCCTGCACGAAGTGGAGCCACCGTGACGACCAACGCCGCTCGTGTGCTCGCCCACCCCGCGCGCGACGAGATCCGTGTCGAGGGCGTGCTCCACGCGCTCTCCGATCCGATCAGGTTGCGGATCGTGCGCCAACTGGCGGGAGCCGCCGACGAGCAGGCCTGTTCCCGCTTCGATCTCCCGGTGTCGAAGTCCACCACGACCCACCACTTCAGGGTGCTCCGCGAGAGCGGCGTCATCACGCAGTTCTACCGCGGCACGGCGAAGCTGAGCTGTGTACGCACGGAAGACCTGGACGCCCTTTTCCCCGGCCTGCTGGACAGCGTCCTCGGCGGAGCGGACCGGCAGGCCGAGCGCCTCGCCCAGGGCTGACCGCGTCAGCGCCGCCATGGGACGGCACGGATCGCGAGCTGCCCCGAGCCGGCTTCCAGGACGAACCGTTCGCCGAGCGCCATGCGCGGCCGCGGGACGGCACGGATCGTGGCGCCAGCCGACAGGGCCGAATGGACCGCGGGCACGACCGCGTCAGGCCATGAGGGACCGCATCCGGTCGATCTCCACGGTCTGCTGGGCGACGACGTCGTTGGCCATCTCCTCCACCAGCACGTTGTTGCCGTCCGCGAGCGCCTCGGTCGCCATGGTGACCGCCCCCTGGTGGTGGGTGATCATCAGCTCGAGGAAGAGGCGGTCGAAGGCCTTGCCGCGCGCGCCGCGCAGCTCCTCGATCTGCTCGGCGGTCGCCATGCCGGGCATCGCGGCGTGGTCGTGCGTCTCTTCGCGCCCGTCGCCGCCGTTGTTCTTCAGCCAGCCCTCCATGGCGCCGATCTCCGGCTTCTGGGCTGCCGATATGCGCTTCGCGAGTCGTTCGACCGAGGTGGAGGACGCGCGTCCGGGGACCAGCCCGGTGAGCACGAGGGCCTGTTCGTGATGCTCGATCATCATGCGGGCGTAGCGGAAGTCGGCCGAGTTGGGGGTGTCGTCCCCGGCGGCCTTCTGCGCCTCCTCGGGGGACAGGGTCCTGGCCGGCTCGCCGGGTTTCCCGGGCGCCACGACCGAATAGCCCTTGTCCGCACCGGCCTTCGCCCCTTCGTCACCGCTGTCCCCGTCGCATCCCCCCAGAGCGAGGACGGATGCGGCGAGCGCCGTCAGCAGCGCGACCGCGCGCACGCGTGTGGTCCGACGGGGCATCAGCACGGTGACCTCCATTGCCACGTGAGTGTGTCGCACACCGTCCTAACACCTTCCACCGGCCGATGATCAAAAACTTTTATTACGTCTCTGTTGCCATCTGTTGGTGTGTACATGAGAGGGACGATACTGCCGGGGTCCATGAACCGTTCGTCGACGGACGGATACAAGGGAGGACGCAGTGACCTCGTTGCACACCACCAGCGTGCGGCGCAGACGTCTGGGTGTGGCGGCAGCCGCGGCCGGGCTCATCGCCACGCTGTTCACGGCCGGACCCGCGGCCGCGACACCCGATCCGGGTGACACCCCCGCCACCCGCGGCGGTGTCTCCGTGAGCGAGCAGGCCGAAGCCAGGGCCGCCATCCAGAGCGGTGAGATACCCGGCGTGGACGAGATCGTCCACAGCGACAACATCGAACACCTCACGAACATCCCCAAGGATGCGCTCCAGGGGCTCAACACGGACCTGGCGTTCCAGGGCACCTACGCCTTCGCCGGGAACTACGACGGCTTCCGGATCTTCGACATCCGCAACCCGAAGAAGCCGAGGACCGTGGCGCAGGTCCTGTGCCCCGGCTCGCAGAACGACATCTCGGTCTCCGGGAATCTCCTCTTCCTGTCGACCGACTCCTCCCGCAGCGACAACTCCTGTGCCAGCACCACCCAGCCGGCCACGGAGAAGTCCTCCTGGGAGGGCATGAAGGTCTTCGACATCAGCGACAAGCGCAACCCGAAGTACGTCGCCGCCGTCGAGACCGCGTGCGGCTCGCACACCCACACGATCGTTCCCGAGCGCAGGAACGTCTACGTGTACGTCTCGTCCTACTCGCCGAACGAGACGTTCCCGGACTGCCAGCCCCCGCACGACGGGATCTCCGTCATCAAGGTGCCGCGCAGCGCTCCCGAGGACTCCCGCATCGTGAACTTCCCCGTCCTCTTCCCGGACGGCGGCAACCCGGGTGCGCCGGCCAACCCGGGCGTCTCGAAGACCACCGGCTGCCACGACATCACCGTCCTTCCCTCGAAGGACCTGGCGGCCGGGGCGTGCATGGGCGACGGTCTGCTGTTCTCCATCAAGGACCCGGAGAACCCGAAGATCATCGACCGGGTCCAGGACAACGTGAACTTCGCGTTCTGGCACTCCGCGACCTTCAACCAGGGTGCGGACAAGGTCGTGTTCACCGACGAGCTCGGCGGCGGCGGCGCGGCCACCTGTAACGACGAGATCGGCCCGAACCGCGGTGCCGACGGCGTCTACGACATCACGGGCCGGGGTGACCACCGCAAGCTGGTCTTCCGCAGCTACTTCAAGATCGACCGCCCGCAGGCCGACACCGAGGTGTGTGTCGCGCACAACGGCTCGATCATCCCGGTCAAGGGCCGTGACCTGATGGTCCAGGCCTGGTACCAGGGTGGCGTCTCGGTCTGGGACTTCACCAACTCCTCCAAGCCGAAGGAGATCGCGTACTTCGAGCGCGGTCCCGTCACCACGGAGGCGGTCACCACGGCCGGCCCGTGGTCGGCGTACTACTACAACGGCTACATCTACTCCAACGACATCGCCAAGGGCTTCGACGTGCTGAAGCTCGACGACCGGCGGACGGACCCGGCGAAGAAGGTGCGGCTGCCCGAGCTCAACGTGCAGACGCAGCCGGACTACTTCGACCGCTGATCCGCACTCCGCCGCGCAGGTGGAAAAGAGTGCCCCGCCGGACGGTCTCCGTCCGGCGGGGCACTTGTTATTGCATTGACCAGGTGGTGGCGCGGGGACATGCTGTACGCCTGATTCCGGCGATGCGGGGGATCGCCGGAATCAGCAGGGGGACGGCGCACCGTCCCGGGGCTCAGGCAGCAGGACGGACGCTCGTACCCGCGGCCGCGGCCCACTCCACGAGCAGTCGCTGGTACTCCGTCTCGTCGTCCGGGGACAGCAGTCCGCCCGAGCGCTGCCACAGGGTCCGGATCTCTTCGTTGACCACGGAGGCGGTGCGCACGGTGGCGGACGGGTTCGGATAGGGGGACATGTCCACCAAGCTAAACCCCCGCCGGGCGGTTGACCCCACTCAGGGACAGGGATATCCCTCACACCGTCTTCCGGAATCCTTCACGACCCCTGCTCGCCGGGCGTCCCACCGTCCGCCCCGGGCAGTCCGAGCGCCCGGAGCCCGTCCGGCCGCTCCGCGACGGGCAGGGGGTCGACGAAACGCACGTCACACCCCAGAGCGGCCGCTCCGCCGTCCGCGCGGCGGTCGTCACCGACCATGACCACCTCCGCGGGATCGTGCCCCAGGAGGGTGCACGCCGTGCGGAACAGGCGGGGGTCGGGCTTGTGGACGCCGTGCTCGTAGGACAGGACGTACGCGTCGACCAGCTCGTCCAGGCCGTGCGCGCGGAAGACGGGGCGCAGGTCCCAGCCGATGTTGCTCACGACACCGACCGCGACGCCGCTGCGGCGGAGCCCGCGCAGCACCTCGGCCGCGTCCGGGTACGGCTGCCAGGCCTCAGGGCTCATGTGGCGCTCGTACAGCGCGTCGCCCAGGGCCGGGTCCGGGAGGCCCGCCCGGCGGGCCAGGCCGGTGTACGCCTCCCGGTGCAACTCCGCGCTGCTGTCGCGGCCCGCCCACGCCGCGGCCAGCTCCGACGGGACCCGCTCGGGTGGCGGTCCTCCGGGGAGCGCTCCGGCAGCGGTCAGCCGCCGCACGCACTGCTCGAACTCGGCCTGCCCCATGGCCGTGCCCCGCGCGTCCAGAGCGGCGCGCAGCCACGCCGCGACGGGCTCGCTCCTGAAGAGGGTCCCGGAGAAGTCGAAAAGTACGCCCTTGGTCTGCATGAAGCTGATCATCGCGGCCCCGGGCGGCGCCTACAAGGGCGTGTCGCCCGGGCGGACCGGCCGCCGCGTGTGCCTGGCGTACCCGGCGTAGCCGGCCGCGGACAGCGCGGCCACGGTGCCGCCCAGCAGCGCGCCGCCCAGCACGTCGCTCATCCAGTGCACGCCCAGGTACACGCGCGTGTAGGCCACACCGGCCATCGAGAGCACGGCGACCGCCGTCGCGGTCCACACGAGGGGGGCCTGCGCGCCGTGCAGGCGCAGCAGCCAGAGCAGCAGCCCGCAGGTCACGGCGGCGGTCATGACGTGTCCCGAGGGGAAGGCCGCGTACTGCGCCGAGTCCACCGGATCGACCCAGCGGGGGCGCTCCCTGCCCACGACGGCCTTCAGGCCCTGCTGCACGAGCGTGGCGACGAGGCTGGTCACGGCGACCCACCCGGCGAGCAGCCGAGAGCCGCGCCACCACAGCACGATGACGACGACGGCGGTCAGCGCGCGCATCGTCCAGGGATCCCACACCCAGTCCGTCAGCACCCGGTTGACCTGGACCAGCCCCGGTTCGGTGACCGCCCTGCGGTGCAGCGCCCCGGCCACCGAGGTGTCCAGTGTCATGAGCGGTGTCCACCGCACGGCGACCAGCACGAGCAGGGCGAGGGAGAGCGCGCCGCAGACGAGGCCGGTCACTAGGAGGGGGGAGCGGGTGCGCGGGGGGAGAGGAGGGGAGTGCATGGGGACGATCCTCGTCCACGATCCGCGCGAGAAGCTATCCCAGAGCCCTGAGTCCCGGCACGAAGGCCACGAGCAGCGGTACGACGGGAACCAGCGCAGCAGCGGCGGTCAGCCGGAGCCGGCGGCCCGCGGTGAGCCGCTCCACCGGTGCGAGCAAGCGGTCGACCCTGAGGGGCACATGGGCGCCGGAGGCCGGTCCGGGTCCGAACACGCCGCGGTCCTCGTTGAGTTCGACCAGAGCGAGGGCGATCGTGAGGCGCCCGAAGCGGCGTGAGGCCACATCGTCCGCGGCCAGTTCGACCAGGCGGTGCATCTCGTCCCGGAACGCGGCGAACACCGGTACCTGCGGGAATCCGGTCGCGAGCGCGCCCGAACAGTGCAGGAGCCAGTCGTGGCGGGCCTGGGCGTGGCCCTGCTCGTGCGCCAGCACGGCGTCGAGCTGACGCCCCTTCAGGCGTCCGAGCGCCGCGGTGGTGATGACCAGTCGGGGTGCCGACCCCGGCAGCCACCAGGCATCGGGGCGCTCGCCCTCCAGCACCACGAGGCGCTCGCTGCCGGGCTCCTCGCCCGGCAACAGCGGGGAACGGACCAGCAGTTCGGTCCGGCGCCGCCTGCGGCGGGACCGGGCGCGGTGGATCTCCCGTACGAGCATGGCGGCCGTCCAGACCCCGCCCAGGGCCAGCAGGACCGCGATGACCGCGGACCACGGCCCGTACGCCCCCAGGGCGTAGGCCTCGACCACGCCGTGCGGAGCGGGCGCGAACACATGGCCGCGCACCGCCTGCCAGGCGGCGGCCGCGCTCAAGGTCATGGAGAGCCCGAACGACAACAGGACTCCCGCGACCACGCACTGCCAGACCCACAGGGCCACGACCGGCTCACGCTCCGGCCAGCGGGCCCTCGCCATCAGGCTCGGGGCCACGACGGCGGCCAGTGCACCGAGCAGCAGCAGCGCGAGGGAGACCAACATGGGCGTCAGCCTATGAGGGCCGTGGTATCCACGGGTATGGCCTCGCGCGCCAAGTGACGTACGACACGGGGCGGCGGGCCCGCTGTCTCACAGGGTGAGCAGCATGGTGAACATGGCCGTCCCCATGGCCATCCTGCACGCCAGGGCGAGATCCGTCCGCTCGCCGGGGCCCGGGCCCGTCATGACGCCTCCACCACCGCCGACGGACACACCGGCGGGCGCGGGTATCAGCCGGCCCGCCGAACGCAGGACGTACAGCCCGTAGTACACCAGCAGCGCTCCCGTCAGCGCGGGCACGCCTCCCGCGGATCCGGCCGTCCCGGCTCCGTGGCCGGAGTGGCCGCCTCCCGTCGCGTGGGCGGCGCCCGGCGCCATGGCCAGGGCCATGTAGACCATGGCGAGCGAACCCACCAGATGGTGCAGATGGTGCCCGCCGTCCCTGGCGTGCACGACCGCGTGCAGAGCCGCCGCGCCGAAGACCACCGCGTACACCACCCACATCCACTCCGGGAGGGTGTACAGGGCCGCGGGCACCGCCATCGCGGCCATCCCGAACCCCATCAGCGCCTCCGCACGCGCCGATCTCCGTTCCCGCTCGGTGCCGGTGCGGGTCCGCAGGAGGCAGTAAGCCCCCGTGGCCCCGCACAACGCCATGAGCAGCCAGCCGGACAGCGCCGGTCCGTGCACGGTGCACCTCCCCCTACGGCGAATCACGCCGGTGTCGTCCCCATCGATGCCCCGTCCCGGATGCTCCTACCGGGGCGCATTGAGGTACTGGGGGAGCGCGCCCGGGGCCTGCGGGGGGCGGTCGCGGCCGGGTTAGTCTCGGGAACGCACAGCGGCAGCACACCACGGAGGAAGAACCACATGGACATCGCACCGGCCACGCCACGGGCAGAACTGACCTTCCGCGACGCGACCGAGGACGATGTGCCGGTCCTCGTGCGGCTCGTGGAGAGCGCCTACCGGGGCGACGCGAGCCGGGCCGGGTGGACCAGTGAGGCGGACATCCTCCAGGGGCAGCGCACCGACGCCGAAGGGGTGCGCGAGGTGATCACGACCCCCTCCGGCCGGGTCCTCGTCGCCGAACAGGACGGCCTCGTGGTCGCCTGCTGCCAGCTCGAACACCGGGGGAAGGCCGCGTACTTCGGCATGTTCGCGGTCAGGCCCGAGTTGCAGGGCGCCGGCCTCGGCAAGGTGATCATCGCCGAGGCGGAGCACACGGCCCGTGAGGAGTGGGGCGTCGGCGAGATGCACATGACGGTGATCTCGGTCCGTCACGAGCTCATCGCCTGGTACGAGCGCCGGGGCTACCGCCGTACGGGAGAGCTCTCCCCCTTCCCGTACGGCGAGGAGCGCTTCGGCATCCCGCAGCGCGACGACCTCGCCTTCGAGCTGCTGGTCAAGGAGTTGTAAGGCGCGCGGGGGAGTACCGGCGTCCGCGCGCCACCTCAGGCGGGCCGGCCCCTCGGGCGGGCCCCAGGGACGGGCCGGCCCCTCGGACGCGCGGGCCCCTCATGCGGTGAAGCGGCCCGCGCGCCGGATCTCCGGGTAGTCGGTCGTCGCCCCGTCCAGTCCGAGCGCGCGGACGAGACGCAGGTGGTCCGGGGTGTTGACCACCCAGCCGATCACCTTCAGGCCCTCCGCGTGCGCCTGCTCGACCACCTCGAGGGTCAGGCGCCGGATGTTCAGGGCGAGCGTCGCCGCGCCGGCCGCCTTCGCCCGGTCCACCACGTCGCCCTCCCAGCGGCTGGCGATGAGCACCGTCCGCACCCCCGGTACCAGCTGCGCGATCTCGGCGACCGCCTCGTCGTGGAACGAGGACACCTCCACGCGGCCCGCCAGATCGCGTCGCAGCATCACCTCGGCCAGCGCCCTGGCGGCCGCCACGTCCTTGATCTCGGCCTGGAGGGGCGAACCGACCGCGTCGAGCACCTCCTCGAAGACGGGTACCCGCTCGCCCTGCCCGGCGTCGAGCGCGCGCAGCTCCGTCAGCGTCTTCTCGGCGATCAGGCCGTGCCCGTCCGTCGTGCGGTCCACGGCGGCGTCGTGCATCACGGCGAGCGCGCCGTCCTTGCTGAGATGGAGATCCAGCTCGACGGCGTCCATGCCCGCCTGCTCCGCGTGCGCGAACGACCGGAGTGTGTTCTCCGGTTCGACGCCCATGACCCCGCGATGACCGATGGTGAGAAAAGTCAAGGCACTCCCGCTTCCGTCCGTGTGTTCGCCCCGCGTGCGGCTCCTACCCCGCAGGGGACCAGTTCTCGCGTGCGGACGGCCTCTGCCCGGTCGGTCGGGCGGAAGAAGTTGTCACACCGAGGTGTGGCAGGAAAAATAACGGTGATGATGGGGGTCGGCAGGATAATCTTCTGCCCTCCACTTGTCCGAAGGAACCGAACATGGATACGGTTGCTTGACGCGAGGTTCTCCCGTGAAGGAAGTGTCATGACGGAAATTCTTGAGCAAGCCCCCGCCATAGACGGGACAGCTGCCGCCCAGCGGGTCGTGGAGCACCCGGCCTGGCCCGCGCTCAAGAGTGCCGTGGAGGAGCTCCGCCCCTGGCAGGCCAAGGACGGTTCCATCGACTTCGCGGCGGACGGCGCTCCGTCCCCCGAGGCGGCCGGGGCCGTCGTCGAGCGCGTGGTCGCCGCGGTCGAGCGGCTCTCCCCGCTGCTCCCGCACGACGACGCCTACCACCGCGCACTGGTCACCGACCTCCGCCGGTGGGCCGCGGGTGGCTTCGACGTCCCGGACTTCCTCGACTCGCTGCTGGCCTTCCAGCCCGCCAGGGACCGCGCCGACGGCCTCCAGCACCTGGTCGTGTTCGCGATGTACACGCAGAACGGCAACCCGGACCGCAATCTCGAAGCCGTCGTGCTGCGGATGGTGTGGCCCGAGTGGCTCGCCGACCTCGAGGCCACGCGCTACGACAACCCGCTGTTCTGCGGCATCACCTTCGAGGACTTCACCTCGGGCTACGACACCAACTCGGCCGTGCTCTTCCCCGAGACCATCGCCGTGCGCGAGGCGCCGGAGCGCTTCAGCTGGGGCGGCATCTTCTGCGACCGCGAGGCCGCGCGCTTCCGCCGCGTGACCGAGGCGTCGGTCGGCCTGCTGGGCCTGGAGCTGCCCGACGACATCCGCGAGATGCTCGGCGACCAGAAGCGCTGCGAGCAGGCCTTCGTGCTCTGGGACATGGTCCACGACCGTACGCACAGCCACGGCGACCTTCCGTTCGACCCCTTCATGATCAAGCAGCGCCAGCCGTTCTGGATGTACGGCCTGGAGGAGCTGCGCTGCGACCTCACCGCCTTCCGGGAGGCCGTGAAGCTGGAGGCCGACGGCTTCGGGCAGGGGCGTGACGTGCAGTTCGCCGTGCTCTTCGACCGGATGTTCCGCTTCCCCGTCACCGGTGAGCGCGTGCGCAACTACGACGGTCTCGGCGGTCAGCTCCTCTTCGCCTACCTCCACAAGCACGACGTCGTCCGCTGGACCGACAACACCCTCAAGATCGACTGGGCGCGCGCCCCGCAGGTCACCAACCAGCTCTGCGGCGAGATCGAGCAGCTCTACCGCGACGGCATCGACCGCCCGAAGCTGGTGCACTGGTTCGCGGCCTACGACCTGGTCTCGGCCTATCTCGCACCGCATCCGGGATCCCGCTGGGCCAAGGGACCGGACGCCCTGGACCTCGATCAGCCTCCTCGGAAGCTCGTCGACGACGTGCTTCCTGACGAGTTTCCCCTGAGCATGTTCTATGAGGCGCTCTCCAAGAAGCTGAAGCACGTGATCGCCTCGACCAAGGGGATCACTGCGGCGGACGCCGGGCGGGCAGCTGCGTGAGCGCGGGTTCTGAGGAGGCGGTGGCCATGAACGGAACAGTCGGGGCCGACAGCGGTGTGCTCGAGGGCGCGGTGATCGCGGTGGCCGGGGCGGCGGGTCCGGCGGGCCGGGCGACGCTGCTCAGGCTCGCCGAGGCGGGAGCGACCGTGGTCGCCTCCGACGCGAATCCCGAACGGCTCGTGGAGGCGGTCGACGCCGCGCGCTACGCCCACGGCGGGGCGACCGTCACCGGCGACACGGTCGATCTTCTCGACCCTGCGGCGGCGCGGGAGTGGGCCCTCAAGACGGAGAAGGAATTCGGGCGCGTCGACGGCCTGGTCCACCTCGTCGGCGGCTGGCGCGGCGGCTCGGGCCTCACGGACACCAGTCTCGCCGACTGGGATTTCCTCGAGAAACTGCTGATCCGTACCGTCCAGTCCACCTCGCTGGCCTTCCAGGAGGTCCTCCAGCGGAGCGACCGTGGCCGGTACGTGCTGATCAGCGCGGCCGGAGCGAGCAGCCCCACCGCCGGCAACGCGGCCTACTCCGCGTCCAAGGCGGCGGCCGAGGCCTGGACGCTCGCCCTCGCCGACGCCTTCCGCAAGGCGGGGGGCGACGCGGGCCCCACATCGGCGGCTGCGATCCTGGTGGTCAAGGCACTGGTGCACGACGCGATGCGCGCCGAGCGCCCGAATGCGAAGTTCGCGGGCTTCACGGACGTCACGGAGCTGGCCGAGGCCATCGCCGGTGTCTGGGACGTGCCCGCCGGAGAAGTGAACGGAAAGCGTCTGTGGCTGACCCCGCAACCGTAAGGACCGACGCGCGACGTCATCACGACCCGCAGGTGCGCGGTTTCGCCAGTGACAACTACGCCGGAGCGCACCCGGAGGTCCTCGCCGCCCTCGCCCTCGCCAACGGAGGCCATCAGGTCGCCTACGGCGAGGACGACTACACCGAGCACCTCCAGCGCGTCATGCACAGCCACTTCGGCCCCACCGCCGAGGCCTTCCCGGTCTTCAACGGCACCGGGGCCAACGTCCTCGCCCTCCAGGCGCTGACCGACCGCTGGGGCGCGGTGATCTGCGCCGAGTCGGCCCACATCAACGTCGACGAGGGCGGGGCGCCGGAGCGGATGGGCGGACTGAAGCTGCTCACTGTGCCGACGCCGGACGGCAAGCTGACACCGGAGCTCATCGACCAGCAGGCGTACGGCTGGGACGACGAGCACCGGGCCATGCCACAGGTCGTCTCGATCACCCAGAACACCGAGCTCGGCACCGTCTACACGCCCGACGAGATCCGCGCCGTCTGCGACCACGCCCACGAGCGGGGCATGAAGGTGCACCTCGACGGCGCCCGCATAGCCAACGCCGCCGCGTCGCTGGACGTGCCGATGCGTACGTTCACCAACACGGTGGGTGTCGACGTCCTCTCGTTCGGCGGCACCAAGAACGGCGCGCTCTTCGGGGAGGCCGTCGTCGTGCTGGACCCGGACTCCGTCCGGGCCATGAAGCACCTGCGCAAGCTGTCGATGCAGCTCGCCTCCAAGATGCGTTTCGTCTCGGTGCAGCTCGAGGCGCTCCTCGCGAAGGACCTCTGGCTGCGCAACGCGCGCCACGCCAACGCCATGGCCCAGCGGCTCGCCGAGGGGGTCCGGGCGGTCGACGGCGTGGAGATCCTCCACCCGGTCCAGGCCAACGCCGTCTTCGCGCGGCTGCCGCACGCGGTGACCGAACGGCTGCAGAAGCGGTTCCGGTTCTACTTCTGGGACGAGAAGGCGGGCGACGTCCGCTGGATGTGCGCCTTCGACACCCGCGAGGACGATGTCGACGCCTTCCTGCTGGCGCTCAAGGAAGAGATGGCACGGCAGTAGCGGAACGCGTGGAGGGCCGGTCAGGAGCTCCTGACCGGCCCTCCACGCGTTCCGCGGCCCGGCGTGACGTTTCCTCCGCCGGGCGGCCGGTCAGCCGTGCTCGCGCACCTCTGCGGGCGTCGGAGCCGTACCGCCGAGGTGCGCCGGGACCCACCAGGTGTCGGCCGCGTCCTTGGGCCGCACCGGATAGGCCCGCTGCGCCGCTTCGAGCAGCTCCTGGACGCGTTCGCGCAGCCGACGGGTGATCGCCCCGGCGTACTGGTCGGTGGGTGCCTCCAGGGGCTCGCCCACGCGGATCGTGATCGGGGTGTGGCTGCGCCGGAAGTTGCGCGGGCGCCCCTTGGTCCACAGCCGCTGGGTGCCCCACAGCGCCATCGGGATCAGCGGGACGCCGGCTTCCTGGGCCAGCCGTGCGGCGCCCGACTTGAAGCTCTTCAAGGTGAAGGACTGCGAGATGGTCGCCTCGGGGAAGACGCCGACGATCTCGCCCGAGCGCAGGGACGCGAGCGCGTGCGCGTAGGCGTCCTCGCCCTGGTTGCGGTCGACGGGGATGTGCTTCATGCCGCGCATCAGGGGACCGGACACCTTGTGCCGGAACACCGACTCCTTCGCCATGAAGCGGACGAGCCGCTTCTGGGGCAGGGCGCCGAGGCCGGTGAAGATGAAGTCGAGATAGCTGATGTGGTTGCTGACCAGAACCGCGCCACCGGTCTTCGGGATGTGCTCCGAACCCTGGGTGTCGATCTTCAGGTCGAGCGCCTTGAACAGGGTGCGAGCGGCGCCGATGACCGGCCGATAGACGAGTTCTGCCATCTGGATGAAGACCCTTCTTCAATGCCTGGGGAGGGTTCTCCCGGCGGAAGTTACGCAGCCGTAGGTTTTCGGCATTGTGGCGATCGTGCCCCATGTCCGACGCCGTGGCCAGCCCCAAAGGCCCCGGGGCGAGAGATTCTCGTCACGTGAATCCTCCGGGAATGTAATGCGGTCGCACGGTGCTGACGCTCTGCGCAGAGATCCGAGAGGGAGGCAGGGATGGACGGGCAGGCGGCTGTCGACACGCTGGACGCGGCTCAACTCGGCACGGAACTGGGGGCTCGGGCCACTCTGGTGCAGTTCTCGACCGCGTTCTGCCAGCCGTGCCGCGCCACCCGGCGCACGCTCGCGGAGGTGTCGGGCATGGTCGAGGGCGTCGCCCACGTCGAGATCGACGCCGAGGCGCATCTCACGCTCGTACGCGCTCTCGGCATCACCCGGACCCCCACGGTCCTGGTGCTCGACGCGGCGGGCAGGGTGGTGCGCCGGGCGGTGGGGCAGCCCCGCACGGCGGATGTCGTCGCCGCTCTGGGACAGGCGATGTGACGGACCGTGACGCATCTCCCACATGGCGGGACACACTTGACTGTGCACACCACGCATCGTCACTCTGACGCTATGCCGCCAGAACTCCTTCTCTTCGGCCGGGTCCACGTCGACCTGGTGCGCCACGCGAGCGCGCGCTGTCCGGGTGCCTGAAGACCCCACGGCCCCGTACGCCTCCTCGCAGAAGGATCTCTCCATGACGGCCTCCCCCGATCTCGGCACCTCCCGGACAGCTGCCCCCGAACTCCTCCGCTCCGTCTTCCGGCAGCACGCCGCCGGGGTCGCCGTGATCACCGCGGCGGGCGCCGGCCCGGTCGGGTTCACCGCGACCTCGCTCAACTCCGTCGCCGCCGAGCCCCCGCTCGTCTCCTTCGGCGTGGGCACCTCGTCCTCCAGCTGGCCCGTGGTCGCGGAGGCGGAGCACATCGGCGTGCACATACTCGGCGAGGAACAGCCGGAGCTGGCCGCGACGTTCGCGCGCAGCGGGGCCGACCGGTTCGGCCCGTCCACCGACTGGCGCACCGGCCCGGAGGGGGTGCCGCTCCTCGGGGGAGTGGTGGCCTGGCTGGTCTGCCGGGTGGTGGCCCGGATCCCGGCAGGTGACCACCGCATCGTGATCGCCCGGGTGGAGGCCGGGGACTCCTCCGGAGGGGGCCGGCCGCTGGTCTACCACCAAGGCCGGTTCACCGCTCTGCGAGACTGAGGGCGGGCAAGGCGGCACCGGGGCCAGGCCGTTGGCTACGTCACAGTTCCAAGCGCTTGCTTATGGGTAACGTACTGGGTGTACTGGCGAGTAATATTTCAGCCGGGGGCACGGTCGCCCCGACCGGAAACCGCCCGATAAGGCGCCTATGCTGCGTGCAACAAGGCAGCCCAGAAATGACGATGCAGTAGGAGAGCCGGCGTGAGCTTGAGGATCGTTGTCTGTGTGAAGTACGTGCCCGACGCCACCGGCGACCGGCACTTCGCCGATGACCTGACCCTGGACCGTGACGACGTCGACGGTCTGCTGTCGGAGCTCGACGAGTACGCGGTCGAGCAGGCGCTGCAGATCGCCGGCGAGGCGGACGACGCGGAGATCACCGTGCTCACGGTGGGTCCCGAGGACGCCAAGGACGCGCTGCGCAAGGCGCTGTCGATGGGCGCCGACAAGGCCGTCCACGTCGAGGACGACGACCTGCACGGCACCGACGTCATCGGTACGTCCCTGGTCCTGGCCAAGGCGATCGAGAAGACCGGTTACGACCTGGTCATCGCCGGCATGGCGTCCACCGACGGCACGATGGGTGTGCTCCCGGCGCTGCTCGCGGAGCGTCTCGGCGTCCCGCAGGTCACGCTGCTCTCCGAGGTGTCGGTCGACGGCGGCACGGTCAAGGGCCGCCGTGACGGCGACTCCGCGTCCGAGCAGCTGGAGGCGTCGCTGCCGGCCGTGGTCTCGGTGACCGACCAGTCGGGCGAGGCCCGCTACCCGTCGTTCAAGGGCATCATGGCGGCGAAGAAGAAGCCGGTGGAGTCCCTGGACCTGGAGGACCTGGAGATCGAGGCGGACGAGGTCGGCCTGGGCGGCTCCTGGACCGCGGTGGACTCCGCGGCCGAGCGTCCCGCCCGCACGGCGGGCACGATCGTCAAGGACGAGGGCGAGGGCGGCAAGCAGCTGGCCGAGTTCCTCGCGGGCCAGAAGTTCATCTGAGCCCCGGTCGTTCCCTCCATCGCCGCCCCGCCTCTTTCGCACGCAGGAGATTGAAGTCCCATGGCTGAAGTTCTCGTCTATGTCGACCACGTGGACGGTGCCGTCCGCAAGCCCACCCTGGAGCTGCTGACGCTCGCCCGCCGCATCGGCGAGCCCGTCGCGCTCGCCCTGGGCAACGGTGCCGCCGACACCGCCGCCGCGCTCGCCGAGCACGGCGCGGTCAAGGTCCTGACCGCCGACGCGCCGGAGTTCGCCGACTACCTCGTCGTCCCCAAGGTCGACGCCCTGCAGGCCGCCTACGACGCGGTGTCCCCGGCCGCGGTGCTGCTGCCCTCCTCGGCCGAGGCCAAGGAGATCGCGGCCCGCCTCGCGCTGCGCATCGGTTCCGGCATCATCACCGACGCCGTCGACCTGGAGGCCGGTGACTCGGGCCCGGTCGCGACGCAGTCGGCGTTCGCCGCCTCGTACACCACCAAATCCCGTGTCTCCAAGGGCACTCCGGTCATCACGGTCAAGCCGAACTCGGTCGCCGTCGAGGCCGCCCCGGCCGCGGGTGCCGTCGAGGCCCTCACGGTCTCCTTCTCCGCGACGGCCACCGGCACCAAGGTCCTCTCCCGCACCCCGCGCGAGTCGACCGGGCGCCCGGAGCTGACCGAGGCCGCGATCGTCGTCTCCGGTGGCCGTGGCGTCAACGGCGCCGAGAACTTCGGGATCATCGAGGCGCTCGCGGACTCCCTCGGTGCCGCTGTCGGTGCCTCGCGTGCCGCGGTGGACGCCGGCTGGTACCCGCACACCAACCAGGTCGGCCAGACCGGCAAGTCGGTCTCCCCGCAGCTGTACATCGCCTCCGGCATCTCCGGCGCGATCCAGCACCGGGCCGGCATGCAGACCTCGAAGACCATCGTCGCGGTCAACAAGGACGCCGAGGCCCCGATCTTCGACCTCGTCGACTACGGCGTCGTCGGCGACCTCTTCGACGTCGTCCCCCAGCTCACCGACGAGGTCAAGACCCGCAAGGGCTGACCCGGCCGGAGCTCCGCCCGTACGACGGCCCGGGGCCGCGTGGTGTTCTCACCGCGCGGCCCCGGGCCGTTTCCGATCACCATTGACGCATGACCTGGAGACTTATAACTTCACTATGCGGATGAAAGATTCCGGGAAGTGGAAATTTCTGAACACGTGGAGGGTACGTTCATGGGTCAGCAGGAGAAGGTGGCAACGAGCCTCGCCGGCACGGTCGGTCAGGACATCAGCGCCTCCCTCACGGCGGTGGACGCCGAACTCGCCCGCCGCTACCCGGGGGACCCCGGCACACGCCAGCCCGTCCATACCGTCTACGTCCCCGCCGACGCCTTCACCGCCACCACCCTGCGCACGTGGGGCGACCAGGCGCTGGCGGCGCTCGACGAGCACGCCCCCGACGCCTCCGCGTTCGCCGAGGTGCTCGGCATCCCCCAGGAGCTCGCCGTACCCGTCCACGACCGGGTGCGCGCCAAGCTGGAGCGTGAGCCGGTCGAGGACCTGCGCATCGACTTCGAGGACGGCTACGGACCGCGCCCGGACGCCGAGGAGGACGAGGCCGCCGCCCGCGCGGCGCGCCTGGTCGCCGAGGCGTACGCCGACGGGACCGCGGCCCCGTACATGGGTATCCGGATGAAGTGCATGGAAGCCGCCGTGCGCGACCGGGGCATCCGTACCACCGACATCTTCCTCACCGGCCTGATGCGCGCCGGAGGCCTCCCCGAGGGGCTCGTGCTGACGCTGCCCAAGGTGACGTACCCCGAACAGGTCACGGCCTTCGTGCGCCTCCTGGAGGCCTTCGAGGAGACCCACGGCCTGCCGGCCGGACGCCTCGGGTTCGAGATCCAGATCGAGACCAGCCAGTCGATCCTCGCCGCCGACGGCACCGCCGCAGTGGCCCGCATGATCGACGCCGCGCGGGGACGGGCGACCGGCCTGCACTACGGGACCTTCGACTACAGCGCGTGCGTGGGCGTCAGTCCTGCCTACCAGGCCAGCGACCATCCCGCCGCGGACCACGCCAAGGCGGTCATGCAGGTCGCCGCGGCGGGCACCGGCGTGCGGGTCTGCGACGGTTCCACGAACGTCCTCCCGGTCGGGCCCACCGCGCAGGTCCACGACGCCTGGCGCCTGCATCACGGCCTCACCCGCCGCGCCCTGGCCCGCGCCTACTACCAGGGCTGGGACATGCACCCGGGGCACCTGCCCACCCGTTACGCCGCCGTCTACACCTTCTACCGGGAGGGCCTCGGCCAGGCCGCCTCCCGGCTCGCCGCCTATGTCGCCAAGGCCGGCGGGGACGTCATGGACGAGCCCGCCACCGCGAAGGCGCTCAGCGGCTACCTGCTGCGCGGCATCGACTGCGGGGCCCTGGACACCGACGAGGTCACCGGCCTCACGGGGCTGACCCGCGCGGACCTGGACGGCTTCGCCTCGCCCCGCCGCGGCGGGCTGACCGTGACGGCGCCGTAGGACCCCTCCGGCGGTGACGGCGCCGTACCCCCTCCCGGGCGGTGACGGCGCCGTGGACTGCCTCAGGCCGGTGGCAGCTCTCCCGAACCGCGGGGGATGAGCCGGGTGGGGAGCTCCACCCGGGCCGGGGCGTGCGCGGCGCCGTCGAGGCGGCGGAACAGGTGTTCCGCCGCGGTGCGGCCGACCGCCGCCGCGTCCTGCGAGATCACGGTGATGCCGAGCAGGTCGGCCAGCTCGATGTCGTCGAAGCCGACCAGGGCGATCCTGCGGTCGCACTCGGCCAGGACGCGGACCGCGGTGACCGTCACGCGGTTGTTGCCCGCGAAGAGGGCGGTCACCGGCCCGGGGCCGCCCAGCATGGCCTCGGCGGCAGCCCGGACACGGGCCGGGTCGGTCGGGCCGAGGGAGACCCAGGAATCCTCGACCTCTATCCCGGCATCGGCCAGTGCCGCATGGTACCCGCGCAGGCGTTCCGTCGCGGTGTGGATACGCGGCTGGTCGCCGATGAAGCCGATCCTGCGGTGCCCGTGCGCGATGAGGTGGGCGACTCCCGCGCGTGCGCCGCCGAAGCTGTCCGAGAGGACCATGTCCGCGTCCACCCGGCCCGCAGGGCGGTCGACGAACACGGTCGCGATGCCCGCCTTCATCTCGGGTTCGAGGTAGCGGTGGTCGTCACCGGCCGGGATCACGATGAGCCCGTCCACCCGGCGGGCGCAGAGCGCGAGGACGAGTTCCTGCTCGCGCTCGGGGTCCTCGGCGCTGGAGCCGTTGATCAGCAGGGCGCCGTGCGCGCGGGCCACTTCCTCCACGGCGCGGCTCAACGGGCCGTAGAAGGGGTCGGCCAGGTCTTCCAGGACGAGACCGATGGAGGCGGTGCGCCCCTTGCGCAGGACGCGCGCGCTGTCGTTGCGGCGGAAGCCGAGCGCCTCGATGGCCTCCTGGACGCGGCGCTCGGTGTCGGGGGTGACCCCGGGCTCGCTGTTCACCACGCGGGAGACCGTCTTGAGGCCTACTCCGGCGCGGGCTGCCACGTCCTTCATGGTCGGCCTGTTGCCGTAGCGGGACTCGGAATGGCGGGCGGTCTCGGCCACGGTGCGCTGTCCTGTCGTCGGGAACGGGTGATTCCGGGCTCCGCGGGTGGTGCCGGGGAGGTCCGGAGGGTGTGGCGTCGAGCATAGGCCCTGGACAACGTTGTCAAGAGAATGGAGACTGGGTGGACCATCTGACTGAAGTCGCAGGTCCTGCGCCTCACCCCTCCGGAGAGTCCACACCGATGCTTACCGACCTCGTCGCCGCGCTCGACATCGGCGGTACCAAGATCGCCGGTGCGTTGGTGGACGGAGGCGGATCCCTTCTCGTCCGGGCGCAACGCCCGACCCCCGCCCGTGACGGCGCGGAAGCCGTGATGGGCGCCGTGGGCGACGTCCTGGCGGAGCTGACGGCATCCCCGCTGTGGCACCGGGCCGGCGCGGTCGGCATCGGTTCCGCCGGGCCCGTGGACGCCTCGGCCGGCACGGTCAGCCCGGTCAACGTCCCCGGCTGGCGGGGCTTCCCGCTGGTCGACCGGGTGGCGGCGGCAACCGGAGGCCTCCCGGTCACGCTCGTCGGCGACGGGGTCGCGATGACGGCGGCCGAGCACTGGCTGGGCGCCGCCCGCGGTTACGACAACGCACTGTGCCTGGTCGTCTCCACCGGCGTCGGTGGTGGCCTCGTGCTCGGAGGGAAGCTGCACCCCGGACCCTCGGGCAACGCCGGGCACATCGGCCACATCAGTGTCGACCTGGACGGCGACCTCTGCCCTTGCGGCGCGCGCGGCTGCGTGGAGCGCCTCGCCAGCGGACCGAACATCGCCCGGCGCGCCCTGGAGAACGGCTGGCGCCCCGGCCCGGACGGCGATGCCACCGCGGCCGCGGTGGCCGCCGCCGCGCACGCCGGAGACCCCGTCGCGGCCGCGTCCTTCGAGAGGGCCGCCCAGGCGCTCGCCGCCGGGATCGCCGCCACCGCCACCCTGACCGACATCGACATCGCCGTGATCGGCGGGGGAGTCGCCGGCGCCGGCGAGGTGCTCTTCGCGCCGCTGCGCAGGTCCCTGCGCGACTACGCGACCCTCTCCTTCGTCCAGGGCCTCACCGTGACCTCCGCGGTCATGGGCACCGACGCGGGGCTGGTCGGCGCCGCCGCCGCGGCTTCGGCCATCCGGTCCGGCTCCGGCTCCGGCTCCGCGAACGGTGTGCGGGCGGTCGTCGCGCCGTAGTCCCCGTACGCGCCGCGGGCGGGGCCGGGCCCTCTGAGTCAGCGGCTCCGGTCCGCCGGCTGCTGGGGCACCACCACGAGGAAGGCGTCCCGTTCGAGGTCCATCACGACTTCGGCGGCCATGCCCTCACCGCGGCGGGCCGCCGCGAACTCCTCCGCCGGCCGGCTGCCCCGCGGTCCTCCCGCGGGAAACTGCTCAAGTACCGTGCGACGCACCGCGCATCCCCTCGTGGTTCCAGTGACTGACCGTTCCAACGACGTCCCGCCGCCACCCGTTACGGCGGCGCGAGCGTCCGGACCTCCACCGCGTGACGCCCCCGGCGGCCGCGCCGGCGCAACCGCATTCCCCCGGTGGGTTTCCGGAGCGGGGTGATGCGGGCAAGCCACAGGGGGCTACGGAAGAGGGGGAACCGTGATCGTCTGGATCAACGGTGCGTTCAGTGCGGGCAAGACCAGCGCCGCGTGCGAACTGATCGATCTGATCCCGAACAGCACTTTCTACGACCCCGAACTGACAGGCGGGGCGCTCAGCCGGCTGCTGCCGCAGAAGAAGCTCGCGGAAGTGAACGACTTCCAGGACCTGCCGATATGGCGGCGCCTGGTGGTCGACACGGCCGCAGCCCTTCTCGCGGAACTCCCGGGGGTACTGGTGGTGCCGATGACCCTGCTGAGGCAGGACTACCGCGACGAGATATTCGGCGGACTGGCCGCCCGGCGCATACCGGTGTGCCACGTGCTGCTCTCACCGGAGGAAACGATCCTGCGCAGACGGATCGCCGCGCGCGAGGAATGCGCCGACGACCCCGGGCGCAGCGAGCGGATCCGGCAGTGGGCCTACGAGCACATCGAGCCCTACCGGGCGGCGCTCGGGTGGATCAGGGCCGACGCCCACACGATCGACACCAGCGCGCTCACCCCGTACGAGACGGCCGAGCGGATCGCCGAGGCGCTGCGCACCGGTGAGGCCGGGGAGTGCGGGATCGTCCAGACCCCCGAGCCGCGTGCGGAGACCGTCGCGTCCGGGGTGCTGCTCTTCGACGAGCAGGACCGGGTGCTGCTCGTCGATCCCACTTACAAGCCGGGCTGGGAGTTCCCCGGCGGCGTGGTGGAGGCGGGAGAGGCCCCGGCGCAAGCGGGGATCCGGGAGGTCGCGGAGGAGCTCGGGCTTCGTCTGGAGACGGTTCCGAAGCTCCTCGTCGTCGACTGGGAGGCGCCGAAGCCGCCGGCGTACGGAGGACTGCGTTTCCTGTTCGACGGCGGCCGGCTGCGCGGCGACGAGGCCGCACAGCTGCTGCTGCCGGGCTCGGAGCTGCGCGACTGGCGGTTCGTCACCGAGCAGGAGGCAGCCGGGATGCTCCCGCCGACCCGCTTCGAGCGGCTCCGCTGGGCGCTGCGCGCCCGGGAGCGGTCCACCGTGCTGAATCTGGAGGCGGGGGTGCCCGTGGGCGGCCGGTAGCCGCCCGGGTGCCGCCGTTCACCGGGTGGCGGCCCGCAGGACGGCCGGCGCGTCGACGGTGAGCGGGTCACCGTGCCCGAAGCAGGTGACGGTGGGGCGGTCGACCCGGGTGGGCGGCGACTTGAGGACCGTCAGCGCACGCGCGTACGGGGGCCGTTCCCAGTCGTGCGGTACAGGATCGGGGACAGGCTCCTTGCTCCGGACGTACGGGGCGTCCGCCCGGTGGGCCGGGATCTCCGCGCCGTGCCGCCGGGGGAGGCCTGACCGATCGGGAAGCTGAGCATGTGCAGTTGTGGAGTACCTCGACGGTGTCCGTACGGCGAACGTACGGACGGCCGGCGGCCGTCGCCCGGAATTCTGCTCCGGGCGACGGCCGCTGAGCGCGTACTGCTGGGCGCGTACCGCCGAGGCCGGTGTGTCCTCAGCCCTTCTTGGACTCCGCGTAGGTGCGCAGGAACAGTGCCTCGGCGACCGAGAGCCGCTCGAGCTCCTGGGGGGAGACGCTCTCGTTCACCGCGTGGATCTGCGCCTCCGGCTCGCTCAGCCCGATGAGCAGGATCTCCGCCTGCGGGTAGAGCGCGGCGAGGGTGTTGCAGAGCGGGATGGAGCCGCCCATGCCGGAGGCCTGCATCTCCTCACCCGGATAGGCCTGCCGCATGGCCTCGGCCATCGACGTGTACGCCGGGCTGGTGATGTCGGCGCGGAACGGCTGCCCCTGGCCGACCTGTTCGACGGAGACCCGGGCACCCCAGGGGGCGTGCGACTCGAGGTGGGCGGTCAGCAGCTTCGTGGCCTCGGCGGCGTCCTGGCCGGGCGGCACCCGCAGGCTGACCTGTGCCCGGGCG
The DNA here is from genome assembly GCF_036227405.1 of Streptomyces sp. NBC_01460. Taxonomy (NCBI): domain Bacteria; kingdom Bacillati; phylum Actinomycetota; class Actinomycetes; order Kitasatosporales; family Streptomycetaceae; genus Streptomyces; species Streptomyces sp. NBC_01460. The sequence continues at coordinate 794,232 of NZ_CP109473.1, read as the reverse complement.
CTCGCCTGCAGCGACGGGGTGGCGCCGACGACCGGCGGGCAGTCGATGCCGATGACGGTGACCGCGGGCCGGGCCCAGATGCGGTCGGCGACCGTGCCCGCCCCGATGAGCTCCACGCCGTCGAGCACCTTGGCGTCCTTGCGGAACTCGTCCTCCGGGTACTGGAGCCCCTCCCACTCCGCGTCGGTCGTGAGCCCGTCGACCGTGGTCGTGCCGTCCTCGGACCGCAGCGACGCCAGGAGCTGGATCATCGCCGCCAGGGCGTCCGGGGCCGCGCCGCCGAACTGCCCCGAGTGCAGGTTCCCTTCGAGGGTGTCCAGCGTCACGCGCAGCATGGTCATGCCCCGCAGCGTCGCGGTGACGGTGGGCAGCCCGACGCGGAAGTTGCCGGTGTCACCGATGACGATCGTGTCGGCGGCCAGCAGCTCCGGGTGCGCCTCGGCGTACTGTTCGAGGCCGCCGGTGCCCTGCTCCTCGGAGCCCTCCGCGATGACCTTGACCGAGACCGGGACTCCGCCGTTCGCCTTGAGGGCGCGCAGCGCGAGCAGGTGCATGATGAATCCGCCCTTGCAGTCCGCGGCGCCACGCCCGAACCAGCGGCCGTCCCGCTCCGTCAGCTCGAACGGCGGGGAGAGCCACGCGGACTCGTCCAGCGGCGGCTGCACGTCGTAGTGCGCGTAGAGCAGCACCGTGGGCGCGCCGGCCGGGCCGGGGAGGTAGCCGTAGACCGACTGGGTGCCGTCGGGGGTGTCGAGCACGGCGACGTCCTGGAAGTCCTCGGCGCGCAGCGCGTCGGCGACCCATCCGGCCGCCGCCTCGCACTCGCTCCTGGGGAACTGCGCGGGGTCCGCGACCGACCGGAAGGCCACCAGCTCGGCCAGCTCCGTCTTCGCACGGGGCATCAGCGAGGAGACGGACTCGGAAATCGGACGGGCGGTCATGGGCACGCTCCTCGTGGGTGCGACGTTAGGACTGTGGCGCGGTGTGTACGCGGCCGGGGGCGACGCCGTGGACGCGACGTTGCGTGTACAACGAATTCATGGCTGATCCTCCCACAGCGGAGTTCGGCCGCGACGCGCCGTAGGATGCCGTGAGCACTGGGGCCACAGGTCGGATCGGGAGCAGAAGCACATCGTGAGCAGCGAGAACGCAGACGCCGGACGTGAGCCGGAAGAGTCGTCGTCGGTACCGCAGGAGTCCTCGGTCTGGGATGTCGTCGTGGTCGGCGCGGGCCCGGCCGGAGCGTCCGCGGCGTACGCGGCAGCCGTGGCGGGCCGCAGGGTGCTGTTGCTGGAGAAGGCGGAGATCCCCCGGTACAAGACGTGCGGCGGGGGAATCATCGGGTTCTCGCGGGACTCCCTGCCGCCCGGATTCGAACTGCCCCTGAAGGACCGGATCCACGCGGTCACCTTCTCGCTCAACGGGAAGCTCTCCCGCACCCGCAGGTCCAAGCGCATGCTCTTCGGGCTGATCAACCGTCCGGAGTTCGACGCCGGACTGGTGGAGGAGGCCCAGAAGGCGGGGGCCGAGCTGCGGACGGGTGTGGCGGTGACACGGGTCGAGCAGCACGGCCCCGCCGTCCCCGACCGGCGCACGGTCGCGGTCGTGCTCGCCGGCGGTGAGACGGTGCTCGCCCGGGCCGTCGTCGGCGCGGACGGCAGCGCGGGCCGCATAGGAGCTCATGTCGGCGTGAAGCTCGACCAGGTGGACCTCGGTCTCGAGGTGGAGATCCCCGTTCCGGAGACGGTCGCCGAGGACTGGGCGGGCCGGGTGCTCATCGACTGGGGGCCGATGCCGGGGAGTTACGGCTGGGTCTTCCCCAAGGGCGACACGCTCACCGTCGGGGTGATCTCGGCGCGCGGCGACGGAGCGGGGACGAAGCGCTATCTGGAGGACTTCGTCGGCCGGCTCGGTCTCGCCGGATTCGAGCCCACGGTCTCCTCCGGCCATCTCACCCGGTGCCGGAGCGACGACTCGCCGCTCTCCCGCGGACGGGTGGTGGTCTGCGGTGACGCGGCGGGCCTGTTGGAACCCTGGACCAGGGAGGGCATCTCCTTCGCTCTGCGCTCCGGGCGGCTCGCCGGTGAATGGGCGGTGCGGATCGCGGAGTCCCACGACGCGGTCGACGCCCGGCGGCAGGCGCTCAACTACGCGTTCGCGATCAAGGCCGGACTCGGTGTGGAGATGAGCGTCGGGCGGCGCATGCTCAAGCTGTTCGAGCGGCGCCCCGGTCTCCTGCACGCCGTGCTGACCGGCTTCCGCCCCGCCTGGAACGCCTTCGCGGGGATCACCCGGGGGACGACCTCGCTCGCCGAGCTCGTCCGTTCGCATCCGCTGGCCCAGCGGGCGCTCCATGTGATGGACCGCCGGGGAGCGGACGGGGTCAGCTCCCGACCGTGATCCGGAAGACGGGGTGGTCGGGGCAGGCGGCGAGGAGTTCGGCGTCGGTCGACTTCACGGTGATGCCCTGGAAGTACTGGTTGACCTCCCAGCCCCAGCGCTTCAGGTAGGCCCGGACGATCCGTGCCTTCTGCTCGTCGTCCGCGATCTCCACGGCGGTGAAGGCACTGACCTTCCGGCCCACCTTCAGCTCTCCGCCCCCGGCCACGCGCATGTTGCGCACCCACTGGGAGTGGCCGCGGGCGGAGATCAGGTACTGGGCGCCCTCGTAGGGGTGGGGGTTCACGGGGATGCGCTGCATCCGGCCGCTCTTGCGGCCCCGCACCGACAGCTCGGCGGAGCCGAGGAGGCTGACGCCGTGGCGGGCGAGCCACCCGACGACGTTGTTCATCCGCTGGGCGAAGGCGTTGGCCTGGAGGTAGTACGGCTGCTGCGACATGGGTGACTCCTGCTCCACCGGGAGAGCGGTGCTCTCGCTTGAGATCAGTGTGCACGGAAGCGGCACTCAAAAGCAAGAGCGGTGCTCTCGTTTGTGTTCGGCGCTCCGATCGCATGGCACACTGGAGCCCATGAGCACCATCAGAGGGGCCAGGGAACGCGCCCGCATCGAAGTCACCGCGGCGATCAAGGACGAGGCCAGGAAACAGCTCGCCGCCGAGGGCGCCGCGAAGCTCTCCCTGCGCGCGGTGGCCCGTGAGCTGGGCATGGTGTCCTCCGCCCTCTACCGCTACTTCCCGAGCCGCGACGACCTCCTGACGGCTCTCATCGTCGACGCGTACGACGCGGTGGGTGAGGTCGCGGAGGCGGCCGGGGCGAAGGGCGACGGCCGGCCCGGCCCCGACGCCGCCCGCTGGACGGCGGTCGCCTGCGCCGTACGGGAGTGGGCGCTCGCCCACCCCCACGAGTACGCGCTGATCTACGGCTCGCCCGTCCCCGGCTACACCGCCCCGCAGGACACGGTCGGTCCCGCGTCCCGCGTGGGCCTGGTCCTCATCGGCGTCGTGCGCGACGCCCACCGTGCCGAGGGCCTCGCCGTTCCGTCGCTGGACCCCGGGCTGCGTCCCGAGGCCGCACGCCTGGCGGCCGATCTGGCCCCCGATCTCCCGCCGGCCGTCGTGGCCGCCCTCGTCGCAGCATGGGCCCAGCTCTTCGGGCTGATCTCCTTCGAGCTCTTCGGCCAGTTCAACCGGGTCGTCGAGGCACGCGAACAGCTCTTCCGCCACGCGGCGCACGAGATCGGCCGCTCGGTGGGACTGCTGGAGGGCCGCGCTCCGACCGGCGCCGACGGCCCGGGAGCCTGACGCAGGGAGGCGCCGGGACCGGGGCCGTCCGACCGGACGGGTACTCCACAGGGAGTACGGGCGACCACCACGCCCGGCTGACGTGCACCGGCGGCCCGCGCGTCTAGCGTGGCCGGTATGGACCAGCAGCGAGCGCACCCGGGCGCCGGCCCCCGCCCGGCCCCGGACGGCCGGTGGCCCGTCCACGGACCACCGTGGCGCGGCCGGCCGGCCGGCGGCGGGCCCTCCGGCGGTCCGGGAGCGCGGGGCGACCGCCTCCCGTGGCTCTCGACGGTCGTGGTCGGCGTGATCGTGATGGGCGGCACCAGCGTCGCGGCGCACGGCCAGGGCCGCGAACCGCTGGGCCTCGTCGCGCGGCTGCTGCTGCTCGCGGCCGTCGCGGTGCTGCTCGTGCGCCACCGTCACCCCGTCGTCGCCGTGGCCGGAACGTCCGCCGCGACGCTCGTCCATCTCGCGCTGGGGTATCCGTACGGACCCGTCCTCCTCGCCGTCGCCGTCGGCTGCTTCAGCGCGATCGTGTCGGGGCACCGCACGGCCGCGTGGTGGTCGCTGGGCGGACTCTGGGCGGGGCATCTGCTGGCCGCGCACTGGCTGTACCGATGGCTGCCGCCGGACGGCGACGGCCCGGCCCCCTGGAGCCAGGAAGCGTTCGTGACGGCCTGGGCCGTGGCGGTCGTCGCCGCGGCGGAGCTCCTCCGGGTGCGCCGTGAGCAGTGGGCGGCGGCCAGGGCGGAGCGGGCTGCCGCGGAGAAGCGGCGGGCCGACGAGGAACGGCTGCGCATGGCCCGGGAACTCCACGACGTCCTGGCCCACAGCATCTCCGTCATCAACGTCCAGGCCGGGGTCGGGCTGGCGCTGCTCGACGTCGACCCCGAGCAGGCGCGTACGGCCCTCACCACGATCAAGTCGGCCAGCAAGGAGGCGCTCGGCGAGGTGCGCCAGGTGCTGGAGAACCTCCGGGCGCCGGGTGACGCCCCCCGCGCCCCCGCCCCCGGACTCGACCGGCTGCCCGAACTGGTCGACCAGGCCGCGGGGGCAGGGCTCGCCGTCACGGTCGAGACCGACGGAGACCGCGGCCCGGTCCCGCCCGGCGCCGACCTCGCCGCCTTCCGCGTCGTGCAGGAGGCCCTGACCAACGTGGTGCGTCACTCCGGATCGCGTACCGCTCACGTCCGCGTCACGTACGGGGAGGAGCACCTCGGGCTCGTCGTCGACGACGAGGGGCCGGCGACCGGCGGCGACGCGGGAGGCAGCGGCAACGGACTCATCGGGATGCGGGAGCGCGCCGCCGCTCTGGGGGGCACGGTCGCCGCCGGCCCACGGCCCGACGGCGGTTTCCGGGTGACGGCGGAACTCCCGCTGAAGCCCGGCCGGGGCGCCGCACCGGACGCGGCGGGGTCGGAGGGCGCGTCGTGATCCGCGTACTGCTGGCCGACGACCAGCTGCTGGTCCGGGCCGGGTTCCGGGCACTTCTGGACGCCCAGCCCGACATCGAGGTGGCCGGCGAGGCCTCCGACGGTGCGGAGGCCGTAGGCCTGGTGCGTGAACTGCGCCCCGACGCCGTGCTCATGGACATCCGGATGCCGACCCTGGACGGTCTGGCCGCGACCCGTGCGATCACCGGTGACCCCGCGCTCCACGAGGTGAAGGTGGTCATGCTCACCACGTTCGAACTCGACGAGTACGTCTTCGAGGCGATCCGCTCGGGCGCCTCCGGCTTCCTGGTCAAGGACACCGAACCGGACGAGCTGCTGCGGGCGGTGCGTGCGGTGGTGGGCGGCGACGCGCTGCTGTCGCCGGGAGTGACGCGCCGGCTGATCGCCGAGTTCGCGGCGCGCTCCAAGGAACCCGCAGCGGCGACCGTCCTCGACCAGCTGACCGAGCGGGAGCGGGAGGTCATGGCCCTGGTCGGCATCGGGCTCACCAACGAGGAGATCGCCCGCAGACTCGTCGTCAGCCCGCTCACCGCGAAGACCCACGTCAGCCGCGCCATGGTGAAGCTGGGCGCCCGGGACAGGGCCCAGCTCGTCGTGCTGGCCTACGAGTCGGGGCTCGTGCGCCCCGGCTGGCTCGGCTGAGCGGGCCGCAGCCGGCGCTTCTCCGCCGCACGGGGGAAACGCCACAGCACGTGCACGACCCGGAGGACGAACACCAGCGCGCCGAGCACGGTGCCCGCCCGGGACAGCAGGTGTTCGGCGCCGCCCGGCAGCTGGAGGAACACGGCGGGGAGGAACACCCCGGCGAAGGTGACCGCGGCCACCACGGCACCGCTCACGAGCGCGTAGCCGATCTCGACGGTCATCGCGTCCCGCTCCGCCTGCGTGCGTCGTGACATGTCCTGAGTGTCACAGGGGCCGTGACCGGCGACAAGGACGTCCCTCCGCGTCGCGCCCGGAACCGCCTCCGCCTCCGGGTCCGGGGCATGTGGCGCCACGCTGCAGGGCCCCGTCCCAGGACGTCCGGACCCGGACCTGGATCCGGATCCGGCGCACGATCAGACGACCGCGGAGTTCCTCTCCCACAGTCCGGCCACCTCGCGGTCACCCGACACATCGACGGACGAGAGCGGAAGGCGATTCCAGAGCGTCAGGAAGAGGTCCTCGGCCGTGCCGTTCAGCGTGCAGTCGGCGGGCGTGTCCAGGGCGGCGGCCCCGCGTACGGTGTGGGGCGGGTCGGCCGACAGCCGCACCGTCCACACCGCGTCGGTGTCCACGGCCCGTATCCGCAGGGTGCGCGGGGAGTCCGTGCGGACGCGGCTCCTGGCGCGGGCGTGGAAGCCGGCCAGCAGTTCGTCGATGCCGTCGACCGCGTGCGGCGGGGAGACCGCCGTCAGCGGGCCGCCGCGCGCGGACTCGGCGTCCACCCGGTGGACCCTGGTCTCGTGCGCCTGACGGCGTGTCCAGAAGGCGAGCGGTGACGCCGCGGGAAGGAAGGTCCAGCAATCCAGGCCGGCTGGAGCGGCCCGGAGCGCGTCGACCAGCGTGCGGTGGCCCTCGGTGTAGTGGTCCAGGAGCGCCTCCCCGTCGAGGTCGGGCTCCCCGCCGTCCGGACGGTAGGTCAGGTGTCCCTCGACGACGAACGCGGTGGCCCAGCGGTGGATCGCGGACGTGTGCCGGAGGAGGTCGCGTACCCGCCACCCGGGGCAGGTCGGCACGGCGGCGTCCGTGCCCGCCTCACGGGCGGCGGAGGCGAGCGCGTCGCCTTCGGCGACAAGGGCGGTCAGGTGTTCGGAGGTCTCCACGGCGGCGATTGTGCCAGAGCGGGATCAGGCGCCATGGGGGTGTGCCGGGCTGCTCCGGCGGGTGCCCCGGAGCAGCCCGGCGAACCAGCCCAGCGCACAGGCCTGGACGAGCACCGACACCACCAGCGCGAGATAGACGAACCAGGCGGGCCCTCCGGCGTCCGCACCTGCCACGGAGCTGCCCAGGAGGAAGAGGAAGACGGTCGGCGCGGCGAGGAGGAAGACCCAGACACCGGCGAACGACGCGTCGTCGGTGGACACGAACAGGGTGTCCACCGCGACGAACACCGAGACCGCCAGCACGAGGCCGAGATAGACCCGCGAAGCCGTGTTGCCGTATGTCAGTCGCGCCAGTGCGCGCAGTTGCCGAGCGATCGTCACCTGGTGGTTCATGTCCCACTCCCCGTGGATGGCTGATGCCTCCATCGTGCGCCGGGGGAGTGTTCCGCGCCTGAGTACGCCTACTCAACCGCTCAGGTGTTCGCCGCGTTGCGGGCCGCGTAGCCCAGGACCGCCGCCGTGGCGGCGAGCAGCGTCACCGTGACGAGGGCCACCGGAAGGGAGAACCAGTCGGCGAGGAAGCCGATGACCGGCGGGCCGAGGAGCATCCCGCCGTAGCCGAGGGTCGACGCGGCCGCCACGCCGCTCGGACCGGCCAGCGCGCCTGCCCGGCCGACCGCGACGGGAAAGATGTTGGCCAGTCCGAGGCCGGCCACGGCGAAACCGGCCAGGGCGAGCCACAGGGCCGGGGCCAGCGCGCCGAGCAGCATCCCCGCCGCGGCCGTCACCCCGCCCGCCACCAGGGTCCGGGTCTGCCCGAACCGTTCGAGGAGCGCGGTGCCGCTGAGCCTGCCGACGGCCATCGTCAGCGCGAACACGGAGTACCCGGCGGCGGCGAGACCGGGCTCGGCCCCCAGGTCCTGGCTGAGGTGCAGGGCGCCCCACTCGGCCAGGGCGCCTTCCCCGTACGCGGTGCAGAGGGCGATCACGCCGAAGAGGATCACGATCCGGCGCGCGCGGGCGCTCATCCTCCCCGGCTGCTCCGGACGGTCCGCGCCCTCCCGCCCGGACGTACGCGCCACCCGCTCCTCCGCGGGCGGGGCGGCGGCCGATCCGGCGCGCAGGAGCACGGGGCCGGTGACCGCGGTGACGAGGAGGCCGACCCCCGTGAGGGCGAGGAGGTGCGTCGCGGGCGAGAGGCTGCCGGCGACCAGTCCTCCGAGCCCGGCGCCGGCCATGCCGCCGAAGCTGAACGCGGCGTGGAAGCTCGGCATCACCGGCCGGCGCATCGCGGCGACCAGATCGACGGCTGCGCTGTTCATCGCCACGTTCATGCCGCCGTACGCGGCGCCGAAGAGCAGGAGCACGAGGCCGAGGGAGAGGGCCGAACCCGTCTGTGCCGGGAGGGCGATGCTCAGCGACAGCAGCACACCGCAGACCACGGTGACCGCGTGGCTCCCGTAGCGCCGGCAGAGCCTGCCGGTGAGCATCATGGTGATCACCGCACCGGCGGAGACGCCGAGCAGGGCGAGCCCGAGGGTGGAGGGCGTGGCTCCGGTCTGGTGCTTGATGGCCGGGATGCGGACCACCCAGCCGGCGAACAGGAACCCGTCGAGGGCGAAGAACACGGTCAGCGCGGTACGGAGGCGGGCCGACGAGGGAGGGGCGGTGTCTCCGCCGATTCCCCCCGACAGGGCCGTCCGCAGTTTGTTTACTTGCGGCACAAAGTGAGCATAGGGTGGCCCCGACGACGTACGCAAGACGGGGTGCCGCAGCGACCGCCCGGTGGACGGGGCGGGATGCCGAGGCGTCGGCAACGGCCCGGGATCATGGGAGACTCGCCCCCATGAACGGCAAGTCGACCACCACGCGGACGAAGTTGGAGAGGGGCCGCAGCGCGCTCGGGCCCGCCCTGGAGCTCGTGCACACCGGACGCGCCCCCACCCGCGCCGTGCTGACCTCCGAGCTCGGCGTCACCCGTGCCACCGCCGGCGCGGTGGCCGCGGAGCTCGAGGCGCTCGGGCTCATCAAGGTCGACTCCAGCCCCGGATCCGCCGCCGGTTCGCAGGGGCGCCCCTCGCACCGGTTGTCCGTACGCGACAGCGGCCCCGTGACCCTCGCCGCCCAGGTCCACTCCGACGGTTTCCGTGCGGCGCTGGTGGGGCTCGGGGGCAGGATCGTCGCCACCGCGCCCGGCTGCGTCGCTGTCATGGCCGATCCCGCCCAGGTCCTCGGCGAGGTGGTCGAGGCCGGCGCCCGGCTCCTGCGCGAGAGCGGGCTGCGCTGTGTCGGCGCGGGGCTCGCCGTGCCCTCCGCCGTGGCCGAGCCCGACGGTACGGCGCTCAACCCGCTGCACATCGCCTGGCCGGCCGGGGCGCCCGTCCGGGAGATCTTCTCCGCCTGTGTCCGGGCCGCGGGGATCACCGGTCCCGCGTTCACCGGCAACGACGTCAATCTCGCCGCCCTCGCCGAGCACCGGCACGGCGCCGGGCGCGGAGCCCAGCACCTGCTCTGTGTCGCGACCGGCCACCGGGGGGTGGGCGGTGCCCTCGTCCTCGACGGCCGCCTGCACAGCGGGAGTTCGGGACTCGCCCTCGAAGTGGGGCATCTGACGGTGAATCCCGAGGGCCGCCCCTGCCACTGCGGCGGGCGGGGCTGCCTCGACGTCGAGACGGACCCGCTCGCCTTCCTCACCGCCGCCCGCCGGGAGCCAGGCCCCGAGGAGTCGCTGCTCAAGCAGTCCGGCGACCTGTTGCGCACGGAGTACGGCGACCCCCAGGTGCGGGCCGCCGCCGAGGAGCTGATCGACCGGCTGGGCCTCGGCCTCGCCGGGCTGGTCAACATCCTCAACCCGGACCGGATCATCCTGGGCGGGCTGCACCGCGACCTCCTGGAGGCCGACCCCGAACGGCTGCGGGCCGTGGTGGCCGACCGCAGCCTGTGGGGCCGCAGCGGGAGCGTGCCGATCCTGGCCTGCACCCTGGACCACAACAGCCTGGTGGGCGCGGCGGAACTGGCCTGGCAGCCCGTGCTCGACGACCCGCTGGCCGCACTGGCCTGACCGACCGGTCCCGCGTCCGCGCCGTCCGGGTGCCGGGCCCCTGTCCGCGCCGTCCGGGTGCCGGTCCCGCGTCCGCGCCGTCCGGACCGCTCAGACCGTGGCCAGGGCGAAGGCCCGCGCCGGGTTCTCCACGAGCACCGCACCCAGCAGTTCCTGGCCCAGCGACCGCTCCAGCCGCGGGCGCAGCCGCCGCAGCAGGTACGGCATGCCCGGGGTCCCGGGCACCGTGGTGTCGCCGCCGAGCAGCAGCTGCCCGCCGAACCCGGCCTCCGCGAGTTCGGCCAGTTGGTCGGGCAGTCGCCAGTCCGTCGCGTGGTGGGCCCGCGAGGGGCCGTCGAACGCCAGGAACGCGCCCGCCCGCGCGGCGTCGAGCTGAGCGACGCCGTCGGGGAACCTGCCCAGGTGCCCGAGGACCACCCGCCGTGGTTCCACCCCCAGCTTCCCGCACAGCAGATCCAGCACGTCCCGCGCACCCGTGCCCAGTTCCAGGTGGACGGCGATCGGAGCGCCCGTACGGTGATGCGCTCCGGCGGCAGCCGTCATGGTGCGCCTGGCATGCTCGTCGACGCCGTGGAACGCCCCGGCCACCTTGATCAGGCCCGCCCGCACCCCTGTGGCGCCGATCCCGTCCGCGATCTCCGAGACGAACAGGTCCTCCAGCACCGGCATGATCCGGCCGAGCAACTCGGGTGCGTAGTGGGCCGCCTGGTGCAGTCCGGTGGCGGCGACGACCCGCACCCCGGCTTCCCGTGACAGGGCCACCAGCTCCTCGGTACGCCGGCCCATGCCGTACGGAGTCCACTGGACGACGGCTGTCCCGCCCAGCTCGCGGAAGTCCCGCAGCCGCTCCCGGGCCTCTGCGAGGTCGTCCAGCTCCAGCCCGGGCAGCAAGGGTGTGCGGATGAAGAGGTGGTCGTGCGCGTCGCAGACGCCGAGCTCCCCGGCAGGGACGTCCCCGAGGACCGTGCGGACCCGGGTCACCACTGCTTCCCCCGGCCGAGCAGGTCACGCTCCGGTGCCGAGAGGTGCAGCACCTCGAAGCGGTCGCCGGGGATCCCGGACCGCGGCTCTCCCTCCCAGAGGGTGAAGCGGAGCAGCTCCCAGTGGAGGGGGTCGACGGCCAGCGCCGTGGCGACGACGCCGGACAGCGTGGCCAGCCGACGGCTCTCCGCCAGCGCGGACTCCACCGCTGTGGCGGGCCGCACGCTGTCCGGTATCCGCTCGCGGTGGCGGAGCGCGGTGCGGGGGAGTGCCTCCGGAGCCGCTCCCTCCAGGTGGAGGAGTCCGGTCCAGTGCTGCACCTCGGGACGGCCGAAGTCGTCGACGATCCCCTGGAATCCGGGGCCCCAGAGGAAGGCGTTCATGCCCTCGGCGGACGTCCACAGGTAGAGCGGGGCGTACTGGTTCACCGGAGAGGTCTCACCGCGTTCGCGGATCAGATAGGCCTTGAGGCCCAGGCCGGGGAAGTCGTCGAGGAGGTGGCCCCTGGTCGCGACCCGCCTGCGGATGATCTCCATGTCGTAGTCGGCCGGCAGCGTCAGCTCGTACTGCATGGCGTACATCGGAACTCCTCAGGCCTGACGGGACGACGTGATCTGCGGGGCGAGCAGGGAGAGCAGCCCCCGGACGGCCGAGTCGAACGCGGCCGACGACCCGGACGCGCGGGCCAGGACATAGCCGCCCTGGACCGTCGCCACGACGGCGGCCGCGACCTCCCGGGGCTCGATGCCGGGGGAGAACTCCCCCCTGTCCAGGCCTTCCTGGAGGATCTCGGCGAGACGGCCCCGCAGCCAGCCGATGGTCTCGTCCACCGGGGCCCGCAGCGCGTCGCTCGCCACCACGTCGGGATCCATCGTCAGCCGGCCCACCGGGCAGCCCCGCAGCACCTCCCGCTCGCGCAGCAGGTAGGCCGAGATCCGCTCGTAGGCGGATCCCGGGCCGTCCAGCAGCCGGGCCGCCGTCTCCCGCATCTCGGCCGACGTGCGGAGCACGGCGGCGAGCGCCAGATCGGGCTTGCCCGCGAAGTGGTGGTACATGCTGCCCTGGCCGGCCCCCGCCCGCTGCTGGATCGCCTTGGGGCTGGTGCCCACGTAACCGCGCTCCCACAGGAGCTCCTGGGTGGCCTCGATCAACCTCTCCGGAGTGCTCATGAACTCACTGTACATACCAGTAGGTACAGAATCCACGCCGTTCGGTGGATCCACGGAAGCAGGCCACGGGCCCCGGCGTACTTTCCTCGCCGTACAGGGACGGCCGCCACCCGTACGACGCGCACGGCCCCTCGGGGAGACAGGCTCGTGGGTGACAGGAACGCACGGCTGAACCCCTGACCGAGGAGCTGACCGAGATGGACACCCTGGCGAACTCCGGAGGACCCGGACCCTGGATCCTCTTCCTCCCACTCATCTGGGCCGCTGTCGTCATCGGCGTCGTCACACTGCTGCGGCGGACCGTCCTGCGCGGACGCCGCGGCCCGTGGCAGCCGCACGGCCTCCGGCAGGGCGGTCCCGCGGGCGAGCACTCGCCGATCGGCCTCCTGGGCCGGCGCTTCGCCGCCGGGGAGATCGACGAGGACGAGTACTGGCGCAGGCTCTCCGTCCTGGACGAGCCCTACGGCCGCTACAAGGACGTGCCGTCCTGACCGCGTGCGCCGGCCGAGGACCGGGCGCACGGCGCACGGAGCGCGGCGATCCAGGAGGATCGCCGCGGTCCGTGGTGCGGGGCGGGCCCGGTCAGCCGACGACGGCGGACCGGACCCGCGTCCGTGCCGCGGTCGTCTCCATGAACCCCGCGACGTCCGAGCCGAACGGGCCGTCGGTCGTCGACCCGTACACCGGGAGAGGGGGCAGGGCGGTGGTGAACGTCGGCGCGAGCAGGGTGAACCAGATGACCTTTCCCGCGTCGTCGCTCGGTCGTACGCCCCAGCTCTCGCTGACCGCGGCGATCATCGCCAGCCCGCGCCCGGAGGTGGCGGAGAAATCGGCGTCGCACACGGTCGGCAGCCGGGGGTCGTGGTCGTGGACGGAGACCGTCAGCCGGTCGAGCAGCAGCTCGACCTCGACGGTGCATGATTTGTCCGGCTGTGCGTGCCGGTGGACGTTGGTCAGCAGTTCGGTGACGCCGAGCGCCGCATGGTCGATCAGAGGATCGAGATGCCAGTAGCGCAGTTGCGCCGAGATGATTCTGCGGACCTGACCGATCCGCGACGGCAGGGCCTGGAGCTCCACCGCGCAGTGCCTGCTTGGCTCGCTGATCACGGCTGCGACTCCCCGAATGAGGTCCGGAAGAAGACGAAGGAACGGATCCAGCAGATGGCTGGCTGCTGTTTCTGGTCATGCGTGGTCCGCCCTGCGTGGCTCCCGGCGAGGCGGCTTGCGCTGTCACCGCCGGTGCACCATCAGTGACGTGTGACCAGCGTGACTCAGGGGGTTGGGGTCCGCAACTCGCGGTGTCCGCACCGGACCGTAGCGTCAGATGTGCCGTCCCGCGGCATTCCGCAGCGCCTCCAGGAATCTTCGCACCGGGGCGGCTCCGCCGGGCCTGCGATTGCGCTGGCCCATGGTCAGCCGGTACCGCACCCCGTTGATGCGGGCGACCGCCGCGTCGGCGGCCGGGAACCACGGTCTTCCGGCGCTCACCGCCGTCACCGGAGCGCTGGCGATCTCCCGGCCGTTGCTCGTGAGCAGGGCGATCCGGCCGTCCTTGACGATCACTTGGCCGGCTCTGGTCAGCGACCTCGCCCACCGCTGGATCCTGACGTCGCTCGCTCTGAACTCCACCGTGCCGAAATCCGGCGTGCCGAAATCCGCAGCGCTGAACTCTGTCTCGGCCATGGTTACTTCGCCCCCCTTGTACCGGCTTCTGCAAGTCTGCCCGCGGACGGGGTTCCTGCACCAGGGTCCGTCACGACCGATCGCGGCCGGCACCGCGCGGGTGCGGAGGACGGGGACACCTGGGCCAAGGGAGGGCTATGGATCGTCAAAGTGAACGTTTGTGCAGGTGGGGAGAATATCGTGGGCCCCACGGAGTACCGCTGTCATCCCCGAAGGAGAGCGCTGATGGACACCGGTGAGCACACACCCGGCGGTGGCGTCATGGAGACCGTGGACATCGACCGGAGCGACCCTGTCTACCGGGACTGGCTGAAAGAGGCGGTGCGCAAGGTCCAGGCGGACGCGAACCGTTCGGCGGACACCCATCTCCTGCGCTTCCCCCTGCCGGAGCACTGGGGCATCGACCTCTATCTCAAGGACGAGTCGACGCACCCCACGGGCAGCCTCAAGCACCGGCTGGCCCGTTCGCTCTTCCTCTACGGGCTCTGCAACGGCTGGATCCGCCGCGGCAAGCCGGTCATCGAGGCGTCCAGCGGCTCGACGGCCGTCTCGGAGGCGTACTTCGCGAAGCTGATCGGTGTGCCGTTCGTCGCGGTGATGCCCCGGACCACCAGCCCCGAGAAGTGCCGTCTGATCGAATTCCACGGCGGGCAGTGCCATTTCGTCGACGACTCCCGCCGGCTGTACGAAAAGTCGGCGGCCCTCGCGGCCGAGACCGGCGGGCACTACATGGACCAGTTCACCTACGCCGAGCGCGCCACCGACTGGCGGGGCAACAACAACATCGCCGAGTCCATCTACCAGCAGCTGAGGCTGGAGCGGTATCCCGAGCCCGCCTGGATCGTCGCCACCGCGGGCACCGGCGGCACCTCCGCGACCATCGGACGCTACGTGCGCTACATGCAGCACGACACGCGGATCTGCGTACCCGACCCGGAGAACTCCTGCTTCTTCGACGGGTGGACCCGGCACGATCCGCAGGCGACCAGCGACTGCGGCTCCCGCATCGAAGGCATCGGCAGACCCCGGATGGAGCCGAGCTTCGTGCCCGGAGCCATCGACCGGATGATGAAGGTGCCCGACGCGGCCAGTGTCGCCGCCGTCCGGGTGCTGGAGCGCTCCATCGGCCGGAAGGCGGGCGGCTCGACCGGCACCGGGCTGTGGAGCGCCTTCAAGCTGGTGTCCGAGATGGTCGGGAGGGGGAGCACCGGAAGCGTCGTCACGCTGTTCTGCGACCCGGGCGACCGCTACCTGGACAAGTACTACTCCGACGACTGGCTGCGCGCGCAGGGCCTGGACATCCGGCCGTACACCGAGACGATCGACCACTTCCTGGCCACCGGCACCTGGCCCGCCTGAGACGGCCCGCGCACCGGCTCCGGGACGGCGCGCGGATCAGGCCGGGTCCGGGAGCCTCTCCACCGCGACCAGGGCCGCGTCGTCGCCCAGGCGGCCCCCCGCGTGCCGCAGGAGATCGGCGCACGCCTCCTCCAGCAGCCGCTCCGGCCCCAGGCCGGTCCATGACGCCGCCCGCTCGGCCAGCGGGTAGAAGCGCCCCGCGCGGTCCCGCGCCTCGGTGACCCCGTCGGTGTACAGCAGCAGCACGTCACCGGCCCGGAAGGCGAACTTGTCCTCGGTGGGTGGGGCCCCCGACAGGGGCCCCACCCCCAGGGGCGGGCCCGGTTCCGTGGCGTCCAGCGTGTGCACCCGGCCGGCCCGCAGCAGCAGGGGCGGCGGATGCCCACAGCTGACCAGCCGGAGCTCCGGAGCCGCGTCCGGCAGGTCCAGCACGGCAGCGGTGACGAAGGCCTCGACGAGCCCGGGGTCGTCGGACCGCCCGCCACTCTCGTTCAGCGAGTCGATCCGGTGCGCGGCCACGCTCGTGTCCAGCCGTGTCACGAGAGCTGGGAGACGCCCCTCCTGGCGGGCCAGTGCGCGGAAGGCGCCCAGGACCCCGGCGGCGCCGCTGATGGCGTCCAGGCCCTTGCCGCGGACATCCCCGATGATCACGCGGGTCCCCTCCGCCGTCCGCGCCGCAGCGAACAGGTCGCCGCCCAGCTGCGCGCCCTCCTCGGCCGCCAGGTAGAGCGAGGCGAGGTGCAGGGGCCCGCTGCGCACGGGCAGGGGGCGGAGAACGCTGCGCTGGGCGGCCTCGGCCACCGTGCGCAACTGCACCATCTCCGCCGCGTTGCGCTCCCGCAGGCGGGCGAAGAACGTCACGATCGCCGAGATCAGGAACAGGGCGACGATCTGGTACATGTGATTGAGGTCGGTGATGCTGGAGCGCGCCAGCGCCACGGCGGCCTGGGCCAGTACCGCGACCACGCCGACGACGGCGGTCATGCGGGGACCGGCGAACGACGCGGTGAGCGCCGGTGCCGCCACGAGAAAGGGCCCGAGGTGCACCTCGGGCGGCACGTTGATGTCGATCACGGTCACGACGGCGATGAGTGCGAACGGCGCCACGAGGAGCGCCGGGCCCGGCCGGGTGCCGTCCCGCGTCCCCTCGTGCCCTCGCCGGTGACCCATGAGTCCGGGATACCGCACCCGTCCGGCCGCCGCCCCTTCTGGGCGGACGTCCGAGACCCGCCCGCCGTGCCGCGCTCCCTCAGTCCTCCAGCAGGACGCCGAGCTCGCGGGAGAAGACCCGTCGGCCCGCGGTGGCCAGCAGCGGATCGGCCCAGCGGGGCAGCAGCCGCACCCGCAGCTCCTCGACCCAGATGACATGCGAACCCGAATCGGTCGGCCGGACGTCGATCGACGCCCGGCCGCGCACCACCGAACCCCGCTTCTCCAGCGCGCACAGCCCCGCCCGGCCCGCGGTGGGCGGGGTCCACCGCACCACTTCCATCGGATCGTCGAAGCCCAGCGGCCCCAGACCGGTCCTGGCCACGAAGACCGTACCGGTGCGGGTGGGCAGGCCCGTCGTGACGGTGACCGAGGTGAACGGAACCGTCCCGCCGTGCCGGTCCCAGTCGGTCACCCGTCGCCACGCCTCGGCGGCGGGAAGGGGGGAGAAGCGCTCGATGCGGAATACGGCCACAGGCCGATCCTAGGACGTCCGGCGCCCGCGGGCCGGGGAACGGAACACGCGGGCGGCGCGCGGCGGACTACTCGTCCGACGCCCGGCCCGCCACCACCAGGCCCGGCAGATGTTCCTCGATCTCCTGCCGGGCGCCGTCCGGAAGCCCGGCGTCCGTCACGAAGGTGTCCACCTCGTCGAGCGTGGCGAAGGAACTCAGCCCCACGGTGCCCCACTTGGTGTGGTCGGCGACCACGACGACCCGGCGGGCCGCCCGGACGAGGCGCCGGTTCGTCTCGGCCTCCGCCAGATTCGGCGTGGAGAGACCGGCCTCGACCGAGATGCCGTGCACCCCGAGGAAGAGGACGTCGAAGTGGAGCGAGTCGATCGCGCGGTCCGCGACCGGGCCGACGAGCGAGTCCGACGGCGTACGGACACCGCCGGTCAGCACCACCGTCGCGGCCCCGGCCCGCGCGCCGCCCGACGACGTCGGACGCTGCGCGCCGTGGAACACGTCGGCGACCCGCCCCGAATTCGTCACGACCGTCAGCCCCGGCACCTCGAGGAGATGCCGGGCCAGCGCGAACGTCGTCGTGCCGCCCGAGAGCGCGATGGCGCTGCCGGGCACGACCATCGCGGCGGCCGTGCGGGCGATGTCCTCCTTGGCGCTGAGCTCCAGCGTCGACTTGGCCTCGAAACCGGGCTCGTGCGTGCTCGCCTCGACGACCGGGACGGCTCCGCCGTGCACCTTCTCGATGACGCCCTGGCGCGCCAAGGCGTCCAGATCGCGGCGGATGGTCATGTCGGAGACGCTCAGCTTGCGGGTCAGCTCGTTCACCCTGACCCCACCGCGCTTGCGCACATCGTCGAGGATGAGCGCGCGCCGCTGTTCCGCGAGCAGATTCTGGTTCTCGCTCAACGCCGGGCCCCGGTCCTTCCGTCTGTCCGCACGGTCCGGCAGCGGTCCTGCGGACGGCCTCATCCTTTCACGCACGCACGCCCGCCGTCCCACTGGGGAGATTCCGTGAGAGCGGGTGCGTCGAGTGCCCCGCGTCCGGGATGGTGGTGACTGCGCATCAGCTCGGTCCCGCGCACCAGCCCACCCCCTGCCGGCCCCATCCCGCCGGTCCCCACCGGACGGACCAGAGAGCGAGTCACCGACATTGCCCCCTGCCCACCAGGCCGAGGCCGCGCAGAGCCGCGGCGCCGCACTGGAACTGCTCGTCCACGGTGTCGGCGGCACCACCCCGCAGGAGATGCTCGGCGACCCGCGGATCACCAGGATCACCGGTGACGCCACGGCGGCCGTCTACCGGCGCACCGAGGACGTGGGTGCCGAGCAGCACCCGGAACGTCACCGGGACGGCCCCGTCGCCGAGGCCTACTGCTGGTCCAACCTGACCTCGGGCAACGGCTCCCGGGCCCTCTGGCTGCTCCTGCTCCCCTTCATGGTCGTCAACCTCGCCCACTGGATGCGTCCCAGCGCCCGAGGACGCACCCGGGCCGTGCGCCTGTACGGCGTGCTGGTGCGGCTCGTCGCCCTCACCCTCACCGTGCTGCTGACCGCCGCCGCCTGCGAGGTGGCCCTCGACCTGGTGGCCTGGCAGTGCGCCGGCACTCCCGAGTGCTCCGCCCAGCGCTCCTGGCTGGGCTTCCTCTCCACCCACCAGGACGGGTGGTTCGCCCAGCCCGGACGACGCCTCGCCGTCGCCGCGCTCGTGCCCGCCGCCCTGGTCGGACTGCTCTGGTACCTGTCCAACCGCACCTGGAGCGCCTACGAGTCGCAGCGACCGCTGACCTGGGACGAACCGGACAGCACGGAGACGGACGAGGACCCGGACACCGACGTGGTGGCGGAGTCCGGCCCGCGCCGGATCCGTCCCGCCCTCGGCAGGCCCGGGTTCTGGTACGGACGCCGGCTGGTGGCCCGGCTGCGCGCGGCGCACACCGCGGCCGGATTCCTCACCGTCGCCGCCGCGGTCGGCTCCACCGCCGCACAGTACGACCGTGACGCCGGCAGCCCCGTCCCCGCGACGGCCGGTGCCCTGTTCGAGACCGCTCTCGTCCTGTGCGCCCTCGTCGTCCTCGCGGTGGTCTGCCACCGCGGACGCAGCGAGCGGCGCCTGGACAACCGGGTCGACCGGGCGGTCACCACGTTCCTGCCCGGTGCCGCGCTCGGCCTGCTGCTCTGCTCGGTGGTGTACGCCGGCTGGTCGCGTCCCGGCTGGGTCTCCTCGGGAACCCTCCCCGGGGAGACCGTCTTCCGCGCACTCGCCCTGGGCCAGGGCCTGCTCGTCGTCCTGCTCGCCGTGGTGGCGCTGAGCCTGTACCGGCGCGCACCCGAGCCGCGCACCACCCTCCACGGCCTCGGCGGCCCCGCCGTGGCCATGCTCGCCTGCGCCCTCGGCGGGGTGATGACCGGCGGGATCGCCCAGCGCGTCGCCGACTGGCTCGACGGCCCCGGCACCCCCGGCATGGGGGCGGGAGCCGACATACCGGGACCGCCCGTGCTCCTCAGCTGGCAGGCCTCCGTCATCCCCGTCCTGCTCCTGCTCCTGCTCCTGCCCCTCCTCTGGCTCGCGGTCCGCACCATGCGGCGCGCGCGTCGGCTGGGACCCGCGATCGAGGCGGAGTACGAGGAGAAGCGCCCGGAGCCGGGACGCACCCGGAGGATCGCCCGGACCAGGGCCACCGCCGCGCTCACCGACTCCGCGCCCGGGATCCTCGGACTGCTCTCCGGGGCCACCCTGCTCCTCGGCACGGGGGCGGTCACCGGTTCCTGGCTCGCGGGCGAGGTCCCCGGCCTCGCCATGGACGGAACGGGCCCGTTCGTCGAATCGCTCGCCGAGACGGCCCAGTCGACCGGCTCCTGGCTGACCGGATTCGGCGCCATACTGTTCGTCACGTGGGGTCGGCGCGCCTACCGCGACGTCTCCGCACGCCGCACCATCGGCATCCTCTGGGACGTGGGCACGTTCTGGCCGCGTGCGGCCCACCCCTTCGCGCCGCCCTGCTACGCCGAGCGGGCCGTACCGGACCTCTCGTCCCGGATGTGCGCCTGGACGGGGCGCACCCGCGGCAGGCTCGTCATCTCCGGCCACTCCCAGGGCAGCGTGCTCGCCGCGGCAGCGGTGTGGCAGCTCCCCGACTCCGCCCGGCGCCGGGTCGCACTGCTCACGTACGGCTCTCCGATCGAGCGGCTGTACGGGCGCTGGTTCCCCGCCTACTTCGGCCGCGTCCCCCTGGAGGGGCTGCAGCGGTCCGTGCACTGCTGGCGCAACCTCTGGCGTGCCACCGACCCGATCGGCGGCCCGGTCCGCATCGACGAGGGGCGGGGCGGCCACGAGGTGGACCGGGGCCCGCTGAAGGACCCGCTGGTCTACGGCCGTACCGCCGAACACCCGCTCCCCGAACCGGTCCTGGGGCACTCGGACTACCAGGCCGACCCGGTCTTCGCGGTGGAGCGCGCCGCCCTTCTGGAACGGCTCGGACCCGTCCTGCCCCAGCAGCAGGCCGGCGCGGGTGCCCAGGGCGGTGGCGCACCGGACGGCACCGCCCGGACCGGCACCGATCAGGGGAGCGCCGGGAGGTCCTCCGGATAGAGCATGGTCAGGTCGTCCGTGCTCGGATCGGCGAGCTGGGCGACCCGGCCCGCGTGCCGCTCCACCATCGACTCGAAGGTCTGACGAGCCGTCCGGCCGTTACCGAACGCGGGGCCCTTGGGAAGCACGGTGAAGTACTTGACCAGTGCTTCCCCCGTCCCGTCCGCCAGGCTGTACTCGTGCTCCTGGGTCTGCTGCTCGACGATCCGCAGCAGCTCCTCGGGCTCGTAGTCGCTGAAGGTGATCGTCCGCGAGAAGCGCGACGCCACACCGGGGTTGACGGTGAGGAAGCGCTCCATCTCGTGCGTGTACCCGGCGACGATCACCACCACCGCGTCGCGGTGGTCCTCCATCAGCTTCACCAGTGTGTCGATGGCCTCGCGGCCGAAGTCGCGGCCGGAGTCCTCGGGCGACAGCGCGTAGGCCTCGTCGACGAACAGGACACCGCCGCGCGCCCGGTCGAAGGCCTCCTGGGTACGGATGGCGGTCGACCCGATGTGCTCGCCGACCAGATCGACGCGCGAGACCTCCACGAGATGGCCGTGCTCCAGCACACCGAGCGAGGCCAGGATCTCGCCGTACAGCCGGGCCACCGTCGTCTTGCCCGTGCCGGGCGAGCCCGTGAAGACCAGGTGCCGGCGCACCGACGCAGCCTTCAGACCGGCCAGCCGGCGGCGCCGCCCCACCTCGATCATGTCGGTCAGCGCCCGCACCTCACGCTTCACGCTGTCCAGTCCCACCAGCGCGTCGAGCTCGCCGAGGACGGCGTCGGAGTCGCGCGCGGGCTCGGCCGGGGCGGGTGCGGCCGCGGGTGCGGCCGGCTCGGAGGTCCGCTGTCCGGGCATCGCGCCGAGCAGCCCGGGTGTGGTCTGCGTCGCCGTCAGCACCGCGGGGGCCGGGGGAGTGGCGCCGCGCAGTCCGCTCTCGTCGCTGGTGCAGTCCTGTGCCACCGGGCCGGCGGTGTGCCCGTCGCCGGAGCCCTCGGCGAACTCGTAGCCGCCGCGTGCGCACCGCTCGGTGCGGCACCGCGTCAGCGTGGAGCGGCAGCCGTCCATCACGTGGAAGCCGTAGCCCTCGCTCCCCGTGACCCGGCAGCTGTCGAAGGTGCCGCGGCCCTCGGCGGAGACGTAGAAGCCGGCCTCCGCGGGTGAGGTGACCGTGCACCTCTCGATCGTCGGGTCGGCGCCCTTGGTCACGATGACCCCGGTCTGCGCCGCGTCGATGGTGCAGTTGTTCAGCGTGCCGCCGCTGCCGTGGTCGCGGAACCACGCCCCGGTGGACGCCTCGCGGATCCGGCAGTCGTCGAGCTGGGCCGTGGCCCCGTCGCTCACCGAGACCGCCGTGTTGCGGATCTGGGACAGATCGCTGTCCACGACGTCGGCGCGCGAGCCCCGGTCGAGGACGAAGAGGGCGTCCGGCACGTCGTGGACGCGGCACGAGTCGAGTATCACCGTGGCGCCGTCACTGACCCAGACCGCCGGGTAGTCGCCCGTACTGTCGTGGATCTCGCACTGGTTGGCGTCGACGCGGGTGCCCGGATCCCAGACCGAGAGGCCGTTGCGGCCGAATCTGCGGACGGTGGAGCGGGTCAGGGTGAGCACCGAGCGGGACCGCAGATCGACCGCGTTCTCCGGGATGTCGTGGATGTCGCAGTCGGCCAGCGTGACGACGGCGTCGGTGTCCAGGGTGACGCCGTCGGAGGACGTGCGGTGCACGGTGCAGTCCGTGAGGTGCGCGGTCCCGCGGGAGGCGACCTGCACCCCGCTGCCCTTGATCTCGTACACCTCGCAGCCCACCGCCTCCAGTCCGCTGCCCTCCCCGGTCACGCTCAGACCGGCGCCCGACGCGTGGTGCACGCGGCAGCGTTCGAGCCGTGGGTGCGCGCCGTCCCGTACGGAGACACCGGACTGGCCGGCGGAGACGATCTCGCACTCCTCGAACACGCCCCCGGCACCGTCGAGTACGGCGATGCCCACGCCCGCCGGATTGTCGACGGTGCAGCGGCGCACGGTCGGCCTGGCCGAGCCCCGCACCTCCAGGCCGGCGGCCGACCTGGTCACGATGCGCAGGTCCGACAGCTCGGGAGCGCCCTCCTCGACCAGCAGTGCGGGGGCGGCGGAGTCCTGGCCCTCGACGTGGAGGTCCTGGAGGACGGCGGAGGCGCGGACGGTCAACGGGACTCCGTCGGCCGGCGCGATCCGGACCGAGCCGGCGGAACCCTCGGGACCGCGCAGGGTCACCGCGCGGTGGACGACGAGATTCTCCCGGTAGGTGCCGGGGGCGATGGTGAGGACGTCACCGTCCGCTGCGGCCTCCAGGGCTGCGGTGAGGGAAGCGTATTCGCCCGTGCGGCGCCGCCATCGCGATGTGCCGGTGTGCGTCACCTGGACCGTGCCCTGTGCCATGGTGCTGCTGAGCCCCCACCTCGTGCCGTGTGCGCTGCCTCGTGCCTGTCCGTCCGGGCCACCGGTCCACCGGCAGCCCTCCGGCCCGCCTGCCGAGGAGTCGGGCGGGCCGCTCCACCGTAGCGCGCGTGACGGGCGCGAGTTGACGAAGTCGGCTGCTGAGAGGCCCTGCTCGGCCGTGCACGGGGGGAACTGCCCCCCGGGCTCAGCTGCCCGTCCCCGTTCTGCCCCAGTCGGGACCGACTTCGGCCCAGGCGCGGTCGAGCCGGGCGTACCGCCGTTGCATCATGCGCCATACGACGACCCTGCGGGCGATTTCGGTCAGACCGCCCGCGGCAAGCGCGGCGCCCAGACCCGCGAGCGCCGCGTGGGTGTGCGCCGTGGAGGTGTCCATGGGGCGCGGCGCCGCATTCCCCGAGCCGTCCGTCCAGATCCGGATCGGGGTGCCGGGCGCGGTCCTCGTCGCCGCCGTCGACACGGTGCCCGTACGTGCCGTACCGTCCGGGGCGCGCCAGCCGGCCACCACCGACGTACGCATGGAACCCTCGGCGACGGCCGCCTCGGGGTCCTGGGCGAAACGGGACGTCGTGCCCGAGGGCACGCGGACCACGACGGCCGCGGTGGGGTGGAGGTGCTCGTGCTGGGCCCGCACCGTCCGACGGAGCGCGTCGTCCGTCAGTGAACCGACCTTCCAGCCGAACACCGGGGCGACCAGCAGCATCAACAGCAGGGCGGACAGCCCCACCCACGCCTCGTGACGGTCGGTGCGCCGGCACACGGGATTGTGCCGCCACCGCCGGATTCCCAGAACCGCTCGCACAGTCATGCACCCCCTTCCCTACCCGTGATAACCCGACAGGGTGGCGACTGCGTCCGGATCCGGTGAAGAGAGAGCAACCTCACGCCACCAACGCCCCCCTTGTCCCTCCGGGTTCCCTCGGAGGGCCCCGTGCATCCACGCACGGTCAGTCGAGCACCCGCACCGGGTCCCCCACCCGGATCACGCCGGTGCCCTCCGGAATCATGTTCTGGCCGAAGAGGAGGTGCTTCCCGTCGCGGCGGTGCCGGGCGAGTGTGTGGAGCGGCTCCTTGCCCCGCTCGGCCGTCCGCTGGTCCGTGGTCGTGATGACACACCTGCCGCACGGCTTCACGACGCGGAAGGCGACCTCCCCGATCGCGATCCGCTTCCAGCCGTCCTCGGCCCAGGGCGCCGTCCCCTCCACGACCACGTTCGGCCGGAAACGGTTCATCGGCAGCGGCCCCTCCTCCGGGTGATTCCCCTGCGCCACCAGCGCGTTGAGCGCGTCCAGCGAGGACCGTGCGGTGAGGAGCAGCGGAAAGCCGTCGGCCAGGGACACGGTCTCGCCCGGGCGGCCGAACTCCGGATCGACGGGCCTTCGATGCGACGGCGCGTCGAGATGGACGAGCCGGACCTCCGCACCGAGGCGCGCGCTGAACCAGGTGTGTGCGTCATCGGAGGCCACCACCACCTCGACCTTGCTCCGGTGGAGCTCGGCGGTGACGGTGCGGGCCGGATCGGGCACCTCCACCGTGAGCGACGCACCCCCGGGTGCCGACATCGACAACCCGCCACCGGGCAGCGGCTCGGCGGACAGCCCTGCCATGCGGGGCTGCTGACGCTGGGTGACGACCCTGCTCCCGTCGTCGATCAGCATCCAGCGACGGTCGCCATCGAGTCCCCATGGCTCGACGACGGCCTCGTCCGCCGCGCGGGCGGCCAGCGACTTGACCGGGTGGACGTACACGGCACCGAGTGAGGGAGAAAGCATGCCCTCATCCTGCCAGCCGTCACTGACAGTGCGCGGCAGCGCCGGTCAGTACCCCCGGCTCTGGTACGGGCGGTTGTACGGATCCTCGTACGGCGACTGCGCGGGCGCGGGTGCGGGCCGGGGCGACGCGGGACGCATCGCCTCGTACCCGGTGCCGGGCCGCTGCTGCTGCGCCTGCTGCTGGTAGCCGCGGGGCGCGGACGGCTGCTGCGGGATGTAGGGCGCCGGCGCGTGCTGCAGCTGTGCGGGCTGCATCATCGGCGCCTGCTGCATCCCGGCGTTCTGGTACTGCGGCTGGGCCGCCTGCTGCGGGTAGCCGTAGGACCCGGTGTGCTGCGACGGGGCCGCGGGCAGGGCCGGGAGCGCCGACGGCAGAGCCGGCAGATAGCTGTTCCCGGTGTCGTAGGCGGCAGGGACCCGGATCGGCGCGATCTGAGGGGTCCCCCGCTCGGCGACCAGGGAGTCGTAGATCGGGGTGTCGGGGAACGACGGCGCGGCGTAGTAGCCGCTGCCGTAGGTGGAGCGGGGGGAGGTCATGACACATAAGTTAAGCCCACGATGTGCCGGTTGGGGAGACCCAATCTTCGGGTCATCCTTTTTATGCTGGTTCTGTCTGCTTGACCTGGCAAAACATCGTCAAGACTCCTCTTGGCGGCGGGGGAATTTTCGCCGGATGGCCCGATGGATGACAGTAGGTTTCGAATGCACTACAAAGGGCGACGCCCCGTCTGTCGTGTCGGAGCCGGCTATTGCCCGTCAACTGCTGCCTCGTGCGGGAGGGGTGGTTCGACTCCGTCGTGTCGAGGAGCGTGCCGAATGCCGGGGGCCGCCTGCACAGGAGCTCCGCCCTGTCGGCGACCGGCCGCATCCCGGTGCACGGCCTTGTCGTCCCACGCCCAGGGCCGCAGCTTCTCAGGATTGCGTACGACCCAGATCCGGGTGACGAGGCCGTCGGTGACGTCGAACGAGGCCACGGTCGTCACGACGCCCGCGCGACGGGCCACCAGGCCCGGTGCCCCGTTGACCGACCGCTCCAGGAGTTCGAGTCCCGGGGCCCTGTCGGCGAGGGCGACCATGTACCGGGCGATGCGCGGGCCGCCCTCGACCGGACGCAGGACGGTGCCGACCATGCCGCCGCCGTCGGCGGTCATCACGGCGGCGGGGTCGAGGAGGTCGACGAGGGCCGCGATGTCGGTCGCCTCCCAGGCTTCCTTGACCTGTCGCACCGTGTCGGCCTGCCCGGCCGTCGTCACGGGTGCGCGTGGGGCGCCCACCCGGCGCCGGGCGGAGGCCGCCAGCTGTTTGCAGGCGGCGGGCGTGCGGTCCAGGATCCCGGCGATCTCGGCGAAGGGGTAACGGAAGACGTCGTGCAGGACGAACGCCACCCGCTCGGCGGGCGTCATGGACTCCATGACGACGAGGAATGCCATGGTCACCGATTCGTCCAGGACCATCCGGTCGGCCGGATCGGTCCCGTGACCGCCATGCCGCTCGGCACGGTCGGGCAGTGGTTCGGGCAGCCACGCGCCGACGTAGCGTTCACGCCGGACCCGCGCCGAGCCGAGGACGTCGAGGCAGATGCGGCCGGTCACCGTCGTCAGCCAGGCGCCGGGGGACACGATCTCCTCCTGCCGGCCGCGTGGCAACGCGTACCAGCGTGCGTAGGCCTCCTGCACGGCGTCCTCGGCCTCGGCCAGGGAACCGAGCAGCCGGTAGGCGACGTTGATCAGTCGGGGCCGCTCGTCGGCCGCCCCCTCGGCACGCGTCGTCACCGCCCCCATGCCTCCGCCCCCTCGTCCCGCTTCTCGCCCGCCCGGTGCGACCTTATCGATCAACTGACCGCAGAGGGGCGGTCGATGGAAGCACGGGGAGTGCCGCGGTCGCGCGGAGGTGCTGTCCGCGGGGCCGTCCCGCCAGGAGGCCGTTCCCGGAATCCGCGCCGCGCCCGCCTCCGGGCGCTGTCCGGGCCGACCGCCCGGCGTGCCTCCCGGGGCCCGTGTGAGCAGGCGACTTCCGGGAAGTCTGACGAAGGGTGAGCACGCTACGTGCCCGGATTCGGAGAACATGGTGACGTACGATCAGGATGAGGCCGAGCAGCTCCGAGGAGAGCTCGAGGACGCGATAGGCCACTACATGGTGGCGGTGGCGGCCAAACTCCTCGACGAGGGACTGCCGGTGGCCGGCATTTCCGCATTCGGCGCGTACGACGATCCGGGTCAGGCGGAATTCGACGGTGATGTCGAGGGCAGCGTGGAATTCACGCAGGCGTTTCAACAGAGCCTGTCCGGCCAGGACGGCGGCGCAGGTCTTCTCTGGTGCGGCGTTTCCGGCTGGTGCCTCTTCCGCACGCCGCAGGGATCCGGTCAGGTACTCATGGACTCGGCCCGCTGGATGGGCGCCGGTCTGCTGCCGACGCCGGCCCGGGTCGCCGCGTTCCTCTCCACGGCGCGACTCGATCCGTCGACCGCGGGCAGCGACGAGCGGCCGTTCTACCGTGCCCCGCGCAGTGGACCCACGGCACTGCTCGACCGGCTCCACGGACTCGACGACGGCGAAGCCGCCGCAGAGGAGCGGTTCTTCGAACGTCGATTCGCGAGCGTGAGGACCGACGCCTACCAGCGACGCGTCCTCGACGCCCTCACCGCGCCGAAGCAGGGCATCGTCGACGTGGCGCTGCACACGGGAGAAGTCGAGTCCCTGGTGCGGTTCCTGGAGTACGTCGAGGGAGCGGCACCGAGCCGGCAGGCCCGGGAGCTGGCGCGAAGACTCGGATCGGACCTCTCCCTGCGCGCACGGGACGGCCGCGAGAGCCATCACGAGCACCGGGCCGCTTTCGACTACGCCGTGTCCGACGGGGCGGGTGACGGGGCGAAGGCATGATCGCTCAGGGAAGCCCAGTCCTCCGGCCGGCACGCCCCGGTCCTCCGGCAGGCACAGGGGGCAGGGCGTGGCGGCGCGGGCTCCCGGCCATACTTGGCCGTTCCATCCGACGCACCGCGACGAGGATCAGCCATGCCCAGCACCACCAGGATCCGCCTGATCCAGCGCACCGACGCCGCCCCGATCGCCGCGCACCGGGTACGGGACGTCGAGGCCTTCCGGCGGTGGGAGCCGGCCCAGCCGGCCGACTTCTTCACCCCGGAGGGCCAGGCGGAGCGGATCGACGGGCTGCTCGCCGGGCACCGTGCCGGCGCGGTCTGGCCGGGCGCGGTGCTCGCCGACGACCAGGTGATCGGGCAGGTCACCGTAGGAGGCATCCTGCCGCAGCCGCACCTGCGCCGGGGCTCCGTCGGCTACTGGATCGCGAGCGTCGCCCAGAACCAGGGGCACGCCGGTCGCGCCGTCGGGCTCGCACTCCGGGTCATGACGGACGAACTCGGGCTGCACCGCGCCGAGGCGTCCACGAACCTGGAGAACCTGCCGTCGCAACGGGTGCTGCGCCGCAACGGGTTCAGCCCGTACGGCGTCGCGCACTCCTCGATCCTGCTCGACGGGAGCTGGCGGGACGGGCTGCTGTGGGAGCGGATCCTCGGCGACTGAGGAGCAGGCTCGTGACCGGTCCGCTGCCGGATGCCCCGCTCAGTGCGGTGCGGGCTGCGGGTTCAGGGCGTTGCCGATGCTGCAGCCGCCCTCTCCGGGCATCCGCTGGATCCGGGACGGCACCCACACCCTTGTCTCGCCGGGGCTCACGCGGGCGACGAGACAGTCCTGCGGGTCGAATCCGTTGCCCGGCACCGACATGAGGACGCCGACCCGGCCGCCCTCCGCCTTCACCTCGGTACGGATCGCCGGGTCCAGGTCCAGGGAGGCCAGCGTACGGCGCACCCCGGCCTCGTCCGCCCGGCCGCCCTCCGGCACCTGGGGAAGTCGCGCGCGGAGCTCCTCGTAGGGCAGCCGGGGCGGTTCGGGCGGCGGGGCGAAGGTCAGCGGAGGGCCGTCCGGGCAGTCCACGTCGCGGGGGGCCTCGTCCCACTCCGCCTTCGGCGACACGCGTACCGTGAAGCAGCGCCGCACGGTGACCTCTTCGACGTCGATCCATCCGTTGTACGCCGAGCCGGTGGTGCGGACGACCACGTCGACGCCGTCCCCGTCGTGTGTCGACGTACCCGTCAGCCGCATGACCTCGACCCCGTCGATGCCGGAGGCCGAGCGCCCGACCTCCTCCGCCGTGCGAGGACGCTGGCTGTGGAGCAGCCGGCCCGCCCTCCCGGCCACCTCCCGTGCGGTATCCGTCGCCTCGTCGTCGGAGGACTGCACCAGGCCGCAGCCGGCGGTGAACAGCAACAGGGGTGCGAGCAGCAGCAGTCGGCGCATGTGTCCACCTTTCCGAGCGCCGCACGGGGCGGGCACCCGCTCACGTACTCGGACCGGAGTAGGTGATCGTACTCAGGCGGTGCGGTGACCGGAACCGGCGCATCCGCGGGCCCTCGCGGTGGCCCGCCGACCGTTGCGGCCGGTCCACGCGTCGTGGGGAACCCTGGTCCCCGAATCTGAGCGAACGTGCGGGACGGGGCACGGAGCGGTGCTTTGATCGTGCGGAGAGCGAGCGGACGGGGCGCCGGCGGATCGACGGCACCTGTCCCGTCGAGACGGTGGGCTCCCCGGTGGACCGGGGATTAGGTTGGCGGGAAACTCTCCGGGAAGCCGGACGCGTGATGGGGGCGAGCATGACCATGCAAAAGGGAACCAACGTCGCGGTGCCGGCGCGGGCCGTGCGGGTCGAACTGGGCTGGCGGGCTTCTCCCGGGACACCCGACGTGGATGCCTCGGCGCTCCTCCTGGTGTCGGGAAAGGTGCGCAGCGACGCGGACTTCGTCTTCTACAACCAGCCGGCCCACGGATCCGGCGCGGTGCGCCACGAGGGCAAGCGCACCGACGGGGGCGCCGTCACGGACAGTCTCGTCGTCGACTTCGCGCGGATGGAGCCGGCGATCGACCGCGTCGTGGTGGCCGCCTCGGCGGACGGCGGCACCTTCGGGCGGGTGAACGGCCTCTACGTGAGGATCGTCGACGCGGCCGGCGGCTCCGAGATCGCGCGCTTCGAGAGCGCGGACGCGACGGTCGAGACCGCGTTCATCCTCGGCGAGCTGTACCTGCGCCAGGGCGCCTGGAAGTTCAGGGCGGTGGGACAGGGCTACGACACCGGACTCGAGGGCCTCGCGACAGATTTCGGTATCTCCGTCGACGAGCCGCAGCAGGCGCCGGCGGCCCCGCAGCCACCGGCCCCGCAGCCGGTGAGGGCTCCCCAGCCCCCGGCGCGCCCGGCCGCGCCCCAGGCCGCACCGGCGCCCCCGCCCGCGCCCCCCGTCGTGCAGGCCGTCAGGCTGACCAAGGTGACCCTGACGAAGGAGGCGCCCTCGGTATCGCTCTCGAAGCAGGGCGGAACGTCCGGGGCGCTCCGCGTCAACCTCAACTGGGAAGTGCGCAAGCAGTTCAAGGGCTGGGGCGCGAAGCTCGGCAGGGCCGTCGCCGTGCACGGCGACCTGGATCTCGATCTCTGCGCCCTGTACGAACTCACCGACGGGAGCAAGGGGGTCGTGCAGGCCCTCGGGAACGCCTTCGGTTCCCTGCGGCAGCCGCCGTACATCCACCTCGACGGGGACGACCGCACGGGCGCGGTCTCCAGCGGTGAGAACCTCACGGTCAACCTCGACCACAAGGACCGGCTGCGCCGCGTCCTGATCTTCGTCACCATCTACGAAGGTGCCCGGAGCTTCGCCGACCTGCATGCCACGGTCACGCTCCAGCCGCAGAACGGCGCGGCAATCGACTTCTCGCTCGACGAGTGCACCGTGCCGTCCACGGTCTGCGCGCTCGCGCTGATCACGAGCAACGGGGGAGACCTCACCGTGCAGCGCGAGGCGCGCTACCTCGTCCCCCAGCGGGGGGTCAGCCCCCAGCGGACCATCGACGCCGCCTACGGGTGGGGCATGAACTGGACCCCCGGGCGCAAGTGAGCCCGGCCGCGGCCGGGCTCAGGCCTCCGGTGCGGCCTCGGGGCGGGCGTACGTACGCCCCTTCCAGGCCGCACCGCGCCCCCGGTGGTGCCGCACCGCCGAATCGACCGTCATCAGGAGGTAGAGGACCGCGGTGAAGGGCAGCAAGGGCGCCAGCCACAGCGACTGCCGGTAGTACCCGAGCATGGGCATGTACGTCCCCGCCATCACCGCCCAGGCCGCCCCGCCCGCCGACGCGGCCACCGGGTCCCCCGCGGCCAGACCGGCGAACAGGGTGACGGGCGGGGCGACGTAGACGAGGCCGAGCCCCAGGACCGTGCCGGCCAGCAGCACGGGGCTGTGCCGCAGCTGTGCGTACGCGCTGCGCGAGACCATCCGCCACAGGTCGGTGAGGCAGGGGTACGGGCGCACGCTGTCCACCCGGTCGGCGAGCCCCAGCCAGATGCGGCCGCCGGAGCGGCGCACCGCACGCGCCAGCGACACGTCGTCGATGACCGCCTGGCGGATGGACTCAGGGATCCGTGCCCGCTCCGCCGCCCCGGCGCGCAGCAGCACACAGCCGCCCGCCGCCGCAGTGGTCCGCGACCTCGCCGCGTTCACCCGGCGGAAGGGGTAGAGCTGCCCGAAGAAGTAGACGAAGGCCGGCACGACCAGGCGCTCCCACGTGCTCGTCACCCGTAGCCTCGCCATCTGCGAGACCAGGTCGAACCCGCCCGCCCCCTCGGTCCCGGCCGCCGCGACGAGCTCCCGCAGGCTGTCCGGTTCATGGGCGATGTCGGCGTCCGTCAGGAGCAGGAACTCGGGCTTCCGCTGCCCTGCCAGTGCCATCCCGTGCCGCAGCGCCCAGAGTTTGCCCGTCCAGCCCGGCTCCGGCTCACCGGGGGTGACCACCGTGAGCGGCAACCCCCCGCACCGGTCGGAGAGCGTCAGGGCGAGCTCGCCCGTGCCGTCACCGCTGCAGTCGTCGACCAGGAAGACCTCGGCGTCACCCGGATAGTCCTGGGCGAGGAGGGACGGCAGGCTCAGGGGCAGGACGTCCGCCTCGTCCCTCGCGGGGACGACCACGGCCACCGAGGGCCAGCGCGCCGGTTCCCCGCGTGCGGGAAGCCGTTGGTCGGTCCGCCAGAAGAACCCCTGGCCCAGCAGCAGCCACACCCACACGGTCAGTGAACCCACGGCGATCCAGGCAAGGGCGCTCATCCGTCGAAGTGTGCCCCACTCCGACGGTGCCGCAAGGGCTGTCGACTATGGTGACCGGGTGAAGATCGCACTCATGGACTCGGGAATCGGCCTGCTCGCGGCAGCGGCCGCGGTACGCCGGCTGCGGCCCGACGCCGACCTGGTGCTGTCGTCGGACCCCGGCTCGATGCCCTGGGGGCCCCGCACGCCCGAGGACGTGACCCGGCTGGCGCTCGCCGTGGCGCGTGCGGCGGCGGACCACCGGCCGGACGCCCTGATCGTCGCCTGCAACACCGCCTCCGTCCACGCCCTGCCCGCGCTGCGCGCCGCACTGGAGCCCGCGCTGCCGGTCATCGGCACGGTGCCGGCGATCAAGCCCGCCGCCGCGGGCGGCGGCCCCTTCGCCATCTGGGCGACGCCGGCGACCACCGGGAGCCCGTACCAGCGGGGGCTGATCCACGACTTCGCCCGCTCGGTGGACGTGACCGAGGTGCCCTGCCCGGGGCTCGCCGACGCCGTCGAGCACGCCGACGAGGACGCGATCGACCGGGCCGTGGCCGCCGCGGCCGCGCTCACCCCGGCCGGGGTGACGGACGTCGTCCTCGGCTGCACCCACTACGAGCTGGTGGCGGAACGTATCCGCGCCGCCGTCGAGGGCGACCGCCCCGGCCGGGCGCCGCTCGTGCTCCACGGCTCGGCCGACGCGGTGGCCGCCCAGGCACTGCGCCGGTTCGGGGCGCAGCCCGCTCCGTCGGCCGAACCGTCCGGCACCCTCACCGTGCTCCTCGGCGGACACGCCTCGGATCTCACGGAACCCGCTCTGGCCTACGCCGAGGGCCTGCTGCTCAAGGCCGTCAGCCCCGCGGTCTGACCCCCGTCCGGCGCCTCGCCGGGGCCGCGCACCCCGCCCCACGGGCGGGAACCTGGGTACGCTGCTTGGCATGACGGACCACCCCGGTGACACGCGGCACGGTTCGAGCCAGGCCCCGAGCACGGTCTGGACGGGCCGGGCCACCAACCGCTTCCAGTGGCTGCTCGCCGCTGTGGGGGCGGGCTGCCTGGCGCTCGGGATCGAGCTCGCCGTCGACTCGGCCTGGAGCGCCGGGATCGCCCCCCTGCTCATGTCCGTCATCGGCTGTGTCGCCGCCGGACTCCTGATCCTCTTCGGGACCCTCGCCTTCGTCCACGTCGCAGTGAAGGTGGACGGCGACGCCCTCGAGGTGCGCTGCGGTCACGCCGGACTGCCCAGGCGCCGGATCCTGCTCACCCACGTGGTGGGCGCGGACTTCGCCCCCAAGGTCACCCCGCGCCACTGGGGCGGCTGGGGCTACCGCTGGCGTCCCGACCAGGGCACGGCCGTGGTCGTACGCCGGGGGGAGGGGCTGGTGCTCCTGCTGGGGGACGGCAGGACCTTCACCGTCACGGTGGACGACGCGGAGGCCGCCGTACGCTTCATCCGCGACCGGCTGCACCTCCCGGCCACCGGGAAGGCCGCGGGCCCGGCCTGACCCGGCCCCTGCCGGTCCCTGGGCCCCGCGGGCCCCTTGACCTCAGCCCCGCCGGATCCGGGCCCCGGCCGCACGTCTCCGGGCCGGACCGGGACCGCCGTCCGGCGCGGCTGACGTCCTCACAGCCGCTCACCGTAGACTCCGGCAGGTGAGCGCCACCATCACCACCGCCGAACCGCCGCCCGCCCCCGTGTCCCGCAGCCGCACGCTGTGGCCGCGGCTCGTCCGGCCGGCCGCAGCCGTCCTGTCCGGTGTGCTGCTCTACGCGAGCTTCCCGCCCCGGCCCCTGTGGTGGCTGGTGCTGCCCGGCTTCGCCCTGCTGGGCTGGGTCCTGACCGCGCGCAGGGCACGCGCGGCGCTGGGTCTCGGCCTCCTCGCGGGCCTCGGCTTCATGCTCCCGCTGCTGCACTGGACGGGCGAGGAGGTCGGCCCCGTCCCCTGGCTGGCCCTCGCGCTCGCCGAAGCCCTCTTCATCGCCGTCGGCTGCGTCGGCGTCGCCGCGGTCTCCCGGCTCCCGTACTGGCCCGTCTGGGCGGCGGCCGTCTGGACCCTCGACGAGGCGCTCCGGGCCCGTGTCCCGTTCGGCGGCTTCCCCTGGGGCAAGATCGCCTTCGGCCAGGCCGACAGCGCGTTCCTGCCGCTCGCCGCGCTCGGCGGAACCCCCCTGCTCTCCTTCGCCGTGGTGCTGTGCGGCTTCGGGCTCCTGGAAGCCGTCCGGCAGGCCCGCCGGTACCGCGCCACCGGCACCGTGCCCCGCTCCGCCGTGATCGCGGCGGCCGTCACCGTCGCCGCCCCCGTGGCCGCGGCGCTGGCCGCCCTCCCCCTCGTGGACGATTCGCCCGAGGACGGCACCGCCACGGTGGCGGCGGTCCAGGGCAACGTGCCGCGCCTGGGGCTCGACTTCAACTCCCAGCGCAGGGCCGTGCTGGACAACCACGCGGAGCGCACCGAACAGCTCGCCCGGGACGTCGCAGCCGGGAAGGTGGCCCAGCCCGACTTCGTCCTGTGGCCGGAGAACTCCTCCGACCTCGATCCGTACCGCAACGCCGACGCCCGCGAGGCCATCGACCGTGCCGTCCGGGCCATCGGCGCCCCCACAGTCATCGGCGCCGTCCTCACCCCGGACACCGGACCGCTCCGCAACACCCTGATCCAGTGGGACCCGAAGAGCGGTCCCGTGGACACCTACGACAAGCGGCACATCCAGCCGTTCGGCGAGTACATGCCGATGCGCTCCGTCGCACGGATCTTCAGCAAGGACGTCGACCGGGTGCAGCGGGACTTCGGCTCCGGGACCAAGGTCGGCGTGTTCGACCTGGCGGGCACGAAGGTCGGGTTCGTGACCTGCTACGAGGCCGCGTTCGACGACGCCGTGCGCGACACGGTCAAGGACGGCGGTCAGCTGATCGCCGTACCCAGCAACAACGCGACCTTCGGGCGCAGCGAGATGACCTACCAGCAGCTGGCGATGAGCCAGGTGCGCGCGGTCGAGCACGGGCGTTCCGTCGTCGTGCCCGTCACCAGCGGTGTCAGCGCGGTGATCCGGCCGGACGGCACGATCGTCGAGAAGACCAAGATGTTCACCCCGGACGCCCTGGTCGACGAGGTGCCCCTGCGTTCCTCGCTCACCCCCGCCACCCGGCTCGGAACCCTCCCGGAGGGCATCCTGGCGCTGCTCGCCGTGGCCGGACTCGGCTGGGCGACGACCCGCTCGGTGCGTCGGAGGAAGGTACGGAAGGGCCCCACGGCCGGCCCGCAGGACGCCCGGGCCGCAACGTAGGCTCCTCGCATGGCTACTCCTGACTTCATCCGCGACATCCGCGCCACCGCCGGCCACCAGCTGCTTCTGCTGCCGGGAGTCACCGCGATCGTCTTCGACGACGCGGGCAGGGTGCTGCTCGGCCGGCGGTCCGACACCGGCAAGTGGTCGGTCATCGGGGGCATCGGGGAGCCCGGCGAGGAGCCGGCGCTGACCGCCGAGCGTGAGGTGTACGAGGAGACGGCCGTGCGCTGCGTCGCGGAGCGCGTCGTGCTCACCCAGGCGCTGAAGCCGGTGCAGTACGCCAACGGTGACCGGTGCCAGTACGTCGACATCACCTTCCGCTGCCGGGCCACCGGCGGCGAGGCGCGGGTGAACGACGACGAGTCGCTGGAAGTCGCTTGGTTCGACGTCGACGCGCTGCCGCCGCTGAGCGAGTTCTCGTTGTTCCGGATCAAGCAGTCCCTCACCGACGGCCCCACCTGGTTCGCGCGCACCCCCGAGGCCTGACGTTCGGTTCCTGGGCACGGGAAGCGGCGTTCCGTTGACCTCCCCAGGCGCGGAACGGTCGCTTCCCGTGCGTGTCCTCCGGAGCTTGCGCGTCCTGGCTGACCGCAGGTCCGTTTCACCCGGAAACGAGCGCGCAAACCTGAGGAGTCCTAGGGAGCGGCCGGGACCGGTTCGACCTCTCACGGCGCCCGGCCGGAAGCGCGTCGTCCTCCGTACGCCCCCCACGGTGAGAACCCCTCCCGAGCAGGTGTGAAGTGCGTGTGAAGGGGTACGCGGTGCTGGTGCTTCCCGTCATCCTCGTGTTCCTCCTCGGCCTTGTCCTCCTCTGCGCAGGCTTCGCGCTGGAGGAGGTGTGATGAATCACGGCCACGGCGCTCGCCGTCCCCCTCCGGTCATCGCGCCGCTCCGGCCCGTCAGGGCGGGAATGCCCTGGTGGCGGGCGTGCGCACGGTCGCTGCCGTAGTCGGGCGAGGTGCTGCCCGGTGCCCGTCCGTGGACCGGAGGCCCTCCGCCGGGCATGGTGTCGGTCCCGTGCCCCCCATGGCAGGCTGGACGCAGTCCGAGGCGTCACGGCGATGACATACGCTGCGAAGAAACTGTGATGACGAGCATGAGAGAAGGGGTCACCTCGGTGGCAGAGCAAGAGATATCCACCCGCCTGGTGACGCTGCTCACGGAGCAGCGGGAGTCGCTCGAAGCGGCGTGGGTACAGACGGTCTCGCGCACCCTGCGCGGGCGCATCTCCCTGGTGGAGCTGGACCGTGAGCTGCGGGAGCTGTACTCGGCGCTGGTGGAGAGCCTCGGGGCGGGCGGATTCGACTGGCAGGGCGACAAGTACGCCGAAGTCCGCGCCCTCCTCGGTGAACTGTCCCGGAACCGGGCGCGGCAGGGTTTCACGCCGACCGAGACGGCGATCAGCGTGCTCGCCGGCAAGGAGATCCTCGAACCGACGACCGCGACATCGGCCGAGGACATCCACGCCTACCTCCGCTTCAGCCGTCTCATGGACGCCCTCGGGCTCCACACCATCGAGGTGTACGCGAAGGCGCGTGAGGAGATCATCAGCGCCCAGTCCGAGCAGTTGATGGAACTGTCCACCCCGGTCGTGAAGCTGTGGGAGGGCGTCGTCGCCGTTCCCCTGGTGGGCACCCTCGACTCGGCGCGCACGCAGGTCGTGATGGAGAAGCTCCTCCAGACCCTCGTGGACACCGGATCCGACCAGGCGATCATCGACATCACCGGCGTTCCCGCCGTCGACACCGAGGTCGCCCAGCACCTGCTCAAGACCGTGGTCGCCGCCCGGCTGATGGGCGCCGAGTGCACGATCTCGGGCATCCGGCCCCAGATCGCCCAGACGATCGTGGCGCTCGGTATCCAGTTCGGTGACATCGTCACCAAGGCGACGCTCGCCGACGCGCTCAAGCACGCTCTGCGGCGTAACAGCGTCGAGCTGAACCTGCCCGGAGGACGAGCGTGACCGAGCGTGTGCCCGTGCTGAAGATCGGCGACGTCCTGCTGGTCTCGATCCAGGTCGACCTCGAGGACCAGACCGTCCTCGACCTGCAGGACGATCTCGCGGCGCGGATCGTGGCGACCGGGGCGTCCGGCGTCGTCATCGACATCACCGCGGTGGAGATCGTCGACTCGTTCGTCGGGCGCATGCTCGCGACGACGGCGGCCATCTCGCGCATGCTGGACGCCGAGACCGTCGTGGTCGGCATGCGGCCCGCCGTCGCCATCACGCTCGTGGAGCTGGGCCTCTCGCTCGGCGGCGTCCGCACGGCTCTCACCCTGGAGAAGGGGCTCGACATGCTGGCCCGGCCCGACAGCCGTCCTCCGGCGACGACGTGAGCGGGTCGCGGCCCGTCCCCGACGCCGATCACGAGACGATCACCATCGACTCGAACGACGACGTGGTCCGAGCCCGCCAGCTGGTGCGCACCCTGGCCCAGCGGTGCAAGCTCTCCCTCGTCGACCAGACCAAGCTCGTCACCGCCGCCAGCGAACTCGCGCGCAACACCCTGGTGTACGGAGGCGGAGGCGTCATGCGCACCGGACTCGTCCGCCAGGACAGCCGGGTGGGGGTCACGGCCGTCTTCGAGGACTCCGGCCCCGGCATCCCGGACCTGGACCTGGCCCTGACCGACGGCTGGACGTCCGGCGGCGGCCTCGGCCTGGGCCTCAGCGGAGCCCGGAGGCTCGTGGACGACTTCACCCTGGACACCGAGGTCGGCCAGGGCACGCAGGTCGCGGTGACCAAATGGGCTCGCTGACCCCGCCCCTGCTGGAATCCGAGGACATCGCCTGGTTCCGTGACGACGAGTCGCTCCCCGCGTCGGCGAGGGGGGCCGCCGCCGCGCTCGCCAGGCGCCTCGGGTTCGACGCGACACGCTGCGCCGAAGTCGCTCTCGCCGTGAGCGAGGCCGCCTCCAACCTGCGCAAGCACGCCGTCGACGGAGCGCTGCTGCTGCGGATCGTGCGTACGGAGCACGACGCCGGCGTCGAGTTCGTCACGACGGACGAGGGCCCCGGCATGGCCGACGTCGACAGGTGGCTGGTGGACGGTTCGTCCTCGGCGGGCACGCTGGGGATAGGCCTCGGGGCGATCGTCCGCCTCGCCGACACCTTTGACGTGCATTCACTGCCGGGCAAGGGCACGGTCATGTCCGCCCGGTTCTGGACGAAGGACGCCGCAGGCCGTTCCACCGCGCTGGGAGAGCCCGTCGTCGCCGGACTCACCCGGCCCATCACCGGCGAGACCGTGTGCGGGGACACCTGGGCCGCGCGCGCCGTCGGCGGCGGTGAGCACCGACCGGAGCCCACAGCCGCACGGCAGGTGACGGGACGGGCGTCCTCCGACGAGCCGCTCGGCTGGGCGGCGCTGACCGGATTCCGGCCGGAGCCGGACCGAGCCCGGCTGGAGAGAACCGCACAGGTGCGTACGAGCGGCACCGGGGTCCCTGCCCTGTTGCTGATGTTCTGTGACGGACTCGGTCATGGTCCTCTCGCGCACCGTGCCGCCCAGACCGCCGTGACGGCGTTCCGCGACAGCCGGTCGGAGACTCCCGAAGGCGTCCTCGCCGACCTGCACAGGGCCCTCCGCGGAAGCCGTGGGGGAGCCGTCGCCGTGGTGCGCGTCGAGACACTGACGCGGAGCCTGTACTTCTGCGGCGTGGGCAACGTGAGCACCTTCGTCGTCGACTCGGACACCGAGACCAGGCGTTCACTCCTCTCGGCGCCCGGGATCGTGGGCCACCAGCTCCCGACGCTTCGTCCCGTGCGTCAGGAACTCCCGCGCCACGGCGGCGTGGTCATGCACTCCGACGGACTCACCGAGCGATGGCAGCCGGCCGCCCTGCCCGGCTTCCTGGAGCACACCCCGCTGGTGGCCGCTGCACAACTGCTCCGTGAGGCAGGGATACGCAAGGACGACGCGGGCGTCGCCGTACTGAAGGGAAGCTGGTGAGTTCCACCGCGGCCGACGGCACCATCCACCTGGTGACGATCGCCATCACCACAGAACAGGACCTCTTCGCTCTTCGCCGCAGCGGCAAGGCGGCGGCCGAGGCCCTCGGTGCGGAGAGGCAGGACCAGATACGTCTGGCCACCGCGCTGAGCGAGCTCGGCCGGGATCTGCTCGGCTCGTCCGGTCTGAGGGTCGCCCTGAGCACGGGACAGGGAACCCAGCCCGTGCTGCGCGCCGTCCTCCTCTGGGGAGACGGGCCGGGCCCCGGCGACGAGTCCTTGCAGGCCGCCTCCCGACTGGTCCAGGTGCAGCACGAGGACCGGAGCCGGACGCTGCTGATCGAGCAGCAGCTCACCGCGGGCGCACAGACCGCCGAAAGCGTGCAGAGAGCGCGGGACCTTCTCGTGCAGCACAACGGCGGCAGCGTTCTCGAGGATGCCCGGGCCCAGACCAGCGACCTGATAGCCGCCCTGGAGGAGTCGCGGGCGCAGAGGGAGGAACTCCGCCGCCTCAACGAGGAGCTGGAGGAGACCAACCGGGGAGTGGTCGCCCTCTACTCCGAGTTGTCCGAGGAGCTGGAGGAGACCAACAGGGGGGTCGTCGCCCTGTACGCGGAACTGGACGAGAAGTCGCGACAGCTGAGGGAAGCCAGCGAGGCGAAGACACGGTTCTGGGCGAACGTGAGCCATGAACTGCGTACGCCGGTGAACTCCGTGGTGGGCCTCGCCCGGCTCCTCCTCGACGACCGCACCGGCGGGCTCGAGGAGGAGCAGCGCAGGCAGGTCTCCCTGATCTCCGCCTCCGGCGCCACGCTGCTCGCGCTCGTCGACGAGCTCCTGGACGTCGCCAAGGCCGAGTCGGGCAGGCTCGAACCGCACATGGCACAGGTCGACCTGCGGGCCGTACTCGGCCAGCTGCGCGGAACGCTGAAGGGGTACGGCGCGCAGGGCGAGGTGGAGCTGTCGGTCGCCACCTCCGGTCTTCCGCTCGTCACCGACGAGGTGATGCTCACCCGGATCCTGCGCAACCTCCTGTCCAACGCGCTCAAGTTCACGGAGCACGGCACCGTGAGCCTCGACGTCGCGTCCGACGACGGTCCCGACGGCCGCCACGTGGTCTTCACGGTGACGGACACGGGGATCGGCATCCCGCAGGAGGAGCAGCAGCAGATCTTCGAGGAGTTCTACCAGGTGCGCGGGCCGCACCAGCGCGGGCGTTCGGGAACCGGCCTCGGCCTGCCCTACGCGCGCCGCCTCACGGAACTCCTCGGCGGCAGCCTGGTCCTCACGAGCGGGCCGGGTTCGGGTACCCGGGTCACCGTGAGACTGCCCGCCGGACCGGAGCCCGGGGACGCGGGCGTCGCTCCGGCCCCGCACAGCCCGGTCCTCGCGACGCTGGTCACCGTGGACGACGACGAGGTGTTCCGAAGCGCCATCCGTCCCGCCCTGGCCCAGCTGGCCGCCCAGGTGGTCGAGGTCGGAGAAGGCGGCCTTGCGGTCGCCACCGTCCGCACCGAACGGCCCGACGCCGTCCTCCTCGACCTGCACATGCCGGACATGGACGGCTACGCGGTCCTGGCCGGACTCGCCGCCGATCCCGAACTGCACGGCACACCGGTCGTGGTCGTCACCTCGGCCCCCGCCGGATCGCTGGACAGGGAACGACTGGCGCACGCGCGAGCCGTCCTCGACAAGTCCACGCTCACCCTCGCGCAACTGGTCTCCGCCTTCGGAGACGTGAACAGCCCTCGCACAGCCGGAGAGGACGGCGGACCGTGAGTACCCACGCGCATACCGACAGCGCCGTCGCGACGGTCATGGTGCTCGACGACAACGACACGAAGCGCTACATCGTGAGCAGCTGGCTGCGACGTGCCGGTCACACGGTGGTGGAGGCCGCCGACGGGGCCGAGGGGCTCGCCCTGCTGGCCGGGGCGTCCGAAGAGGAACTGCCGGAACTGGCCGTCGTGGACGTGCGCCTGCCGGACATGAGCGGATTCGAGGTGTGCGAACAGATCAAGGCGGACCCGCGCACCGCCTCCCTGCCCGTCATCCACGTATCCGCGACGGCCGTCGAAGTGAGCGACCGCGCCCAAGGGCTGCACCGTGGAGCCGACGCCTACCTGACCGAGCCGATCGCGCCCGACGAGCTGCTGGCCACGGTCACGGCGGCGCTGCGCTACGCCCGTGCCCGCCGACGTGCCGAACGGCTCGCCAGGCGCGTGGCCGCGCTGAACAGCAGCACCCTCGCCGTGTACGGCGCGCGGAACGGTGAGGCCTTCACCACCGCCGCCGCCACGGGGGCGGCCGCGCTGATGTCCTCCCCCGCCGTGGCGCTCTCTCAGAGCCTCGACAACCGCGCACTCCTTCTCGCCACGTCCCCACCGGTCCTGTCCGGTCCGGCGGGGACGGCGGGAGTTCCCGAGCAGCCGACGGAACCCGCCTGGCAGACGGACCTGCATGTCATGGACAGTCTCTGCGAGACGGCTCTCGGGGACGGCATCGGGACGGACACGGTGCTGCTGTCAGGTGAGCAGTGGAGAGCCCTCATCTCGAGGGACGCGTCCGGCCGGGCCGACGTCTTCCCGGGCCGGGTCGGGCTGGTCCTCGCCCGGACGAAGCACGGACGCCCGCCCGTGGCGCTGGCGGTGGACGCCACCGCGCTGGCGGGAGACGACGACGGTGAACTCCTGTCCCAGCTGGCACAGGCGTGCGCCCTGGCCCTGGAGGCGCTCCGCAGCCAGAGCGAGGAGCACGCCCTCGTCCTCACCCTGCAGCGCTCGTTCCTGCCGGACCGGCTCCCTCGAACGGCCGGTGTGGACATGGCGGTGCGGTACGAGCCGGCGGCGGATCACGCCGAGATCGGCGGTGACTTCTACGAGGCCATAGAGACGCCCGACGGCCTGTTGCTGGCCATCGGCGACGTGGCCGGGCACTCCCTCCAGGCCGCCATGATCATGGGTGAGGTCCGCCATTCGCTGCGTGCCTACGCCATCGAGGGGCACGACCCCCGGACGCTGCTGAACCGCCTGGACGCGTTGCTGGTGCGGCTGCGTCCCTCCATCACCGTCACGGTCTGCCTCGTCCTCGTGGAGCCCGGCGGACGGCGGATCCACGTCGCGAACGCGGGACACATACCGCCGCTGCTGAGACGCCCCGACGGGTCCACGTGCTATCTGACGGAACACGGTCCGCTCCTGGGTCTCCAGCTGCCGCACCCTCCCGCCACCAGTCATGACGTGGGGGCGGGCTCCACACTCCTGCTGCTGACCGACGGGCTCATCGAGGTCCCCGGGGAGGATCTGGACGACAGCATGGAGGCGTTGAGCAGCACGCTCCGCGGCGCGCCACAGGAACTGGGGAAGCTGTGCGACGTCCTGCTGGACACCTTCGGAAAGGGGAAGACGGATGACATCGCGCTGCTGGCCGCCCGGCTCCTGTGACACCCTGCTCGCCCCGGCCCGGGCCCATCGTGACCAGGGCGTCGCTCCGTCCCGACGGGGTGCTGGGATTGCCTGACCGCGCGCTGGAACTCACCGCGGACCACAGCCCTTCGGGCGAGGTGGTCCTGAGGCTCACGGGAGAGCTCGACCACCTCACCGCCGACCGCTTCCGCAGGGCCGTCGAGGAGATCCCCCTGCGTGCGGAGTCGCCGCTCGTCCTCGACATGTCCCGGCTCGCGTTCTGCGACTCCGTGGGGCTCACGGAGCTCGTCCTCGCCCACCGCAGAGCCCGGACGGCGGGGGCGTCGGTTCGGCTCGTGGGCGTGTCCAGGGAACTGGGCCATCTGCTCGAACTCACCGGCGTCGACAGGGTGCTGGCCGTGGAGAAGAACCCCCACCGTGCGCCGGGCTCCGGCGGGTGACGGCCCGGAGCCCGGGCGGAAGGTGACGTGACGGCCCCCGTGCCCCGTGACGCGGGGTGCCCGCACGCCCGTCCACGGAGCACCCTGTGGCCGAGGTCCTTCTCCGTCGTGCGGGGCGACGGGCCGGGAGCCGGTGCCCGGCCCGCCCTGGGGGAGTGTCAGACGCTCCGGGCGTCGACGGGCGGCGTCGCGGCATCGGCGCCCTGCCGGCCGGCGTCCGGCTCGATGTCCGCGAGGTCCCGGCTCCGCGTCTCCTTCGCGCAGACGATCGCCAGCACGGTCACGAGCGCGGCGGCGATCACGTACAGGGAGATCGGTGTCGAGCTGCCGAAGTCGGCGAGCAGCGCCGTGGCGATGAGGGGCGCCGGGGCGCCCGCGGCGACCGAGGAGAACTGCGCGCCGATCGACGCCCCCGAGTAGCGCATCCGCGTCGCGAACATCTCCGCGAAGAAGGCCGCCTGCGGCGCGTACATCGCGCCGTGGAAGATCAGCCCGACCGTGACGGCCAGCAGCAGGCTCCCGAAGCTGCTGGTGTCGATCAGCGCGAAGAACGGGAACATCCACAGCGCCACACCGATGGCGCCGACCAGGTAGACGGGCCTGCGGCCCACCCGGTCGGAGAGCGCACCCCACAGCGGGATCACGGCGAAGTGCACCGCGGAGGCGATGAGTACGGCGTTGAGGGCCGTCTGCTTGCTCAGCTCCGCCGACGTCGTCGCGTACACGAGGATGAACGCGGTGATCACGTAATAGCTGATGTTCTCGGCCATCCGCGCGCCCATGGCGATCAGCACGTCGCGCCAGTGATGCCGCAGGACGGCGACGAGCGGCATCTTCTCGGCCTGGGCGTCGGTGGCCTTGCGCTGCTCGGCCTGGGCCAGGGCCGCCTTGAAGACAGGCGATTCATCGACAGAGAGACGAATCCACAGGCCGAGGATCACGAGGACCCCGGAGAGGAGGAAGGGAATCCGCCACCCCCACGCCCCGAACGCGGAGTCGGACATGAGCGCGGTGAGGGCGGAGAGCACCCCGGTCGCCAGCAACTGACCGGCGGGCGCCCCCGTCTGGGGCCAGGACGCCCAGAACCCGCGCCGTTCCGCGTCGCCGTGCTCCGACACGAGCAGCACGGCGCCGCCCCACTCGCCACCGAGCGCGAAGCCCTGCACCAGGCGCAGGACCGTGAGCAGGACGGGCGCGGCGGACCCGATGGTGGCGTGCGTCGGAAGGAGTCCGATGGCGAACGTCGCTCCGCCCATCATCAACAGGCTGAGCACCAGCAGCTTCTTGCGGCCGAGCCGGTCCCCGTAGTGCCCGAAGACCAGGGCTCCGACCGGTCGCGCGGCGAAGCCCACGGCGTAGGTGAGGAAGGAGAGAAGGGTGCCGACGAGCGGGTCGGAATCCGGGAAGAACAGC
Organism: Streptomyces sp. NBC_01460; assembly: GCF_036227405.1. Classification (NCBI taxonomy): domain Bacteria; kingdom Bacillati; phylum Actinomycetota; class Actinomycetes; order Kitasatosporales; family Streptomycetaceae; genus Streptomyces; species Streptomyces sp. NBC_01460. The sequence continues at coordinate 749,921 of NZ_CP109473.1, read as the reverse complement.
TTGTTGAAGACCAGCGCGGCGGCGGAGCCGTAGAGGAAGAAGTCGTACCACTCCACGGTGGTGCCGACGAGGCTCGCGGCGACGATGCGGCGGAGGTCGGACGGCGGCGGTGGAGCGGTTGCTGGGGCGGCCATGTGTACCACTTCCGGACAGTTGGCGGGGACGTTTCCGTGTCGCCATACGGTAGGAAGGGGCAGGTCGGGCGCGTATGTGGCGGGACACCACAGTTCGGTCCGCCGGTGTGCGGGCGGGCGCTACGGGACGGTGTTTCCGGGACCGGCCGCGCTTCGCCCGGCGGGCCGGGAGGCCGCCGAGCGAGGCCGCGAGGTCTGCCGTGTGCCCATGGAACGCCGTCAGGCCGGCCGCAGCGCGCTGCGGCCGGCCTGACGGACGGGCGGTCCGGGTCCGTCGGGCCGGGCAGATCCCCCGGTGGTGGTCCCGCGGATCCTGTCCGGCCCCGGTGCCCGGTCAGGAGGGCTTCGACTCCAGGTGGTACGTCGTGTCGACCCAGAAGCCGTTCGTGGCCCTGGCCTTGATCTCCAGTACGTACTGGCCGGGAATCAGCGGGGCCACGCCGCCCCAGAGGCCCCACGCGTAGCGCTGGGTCAGCCCTGTCCTGAAAGGCGCGGTGAACTCCTCGAGCGGCAGGGCGATGCCGTTGAGCGAGGCCGTGGCCTCCGCCACCGACATGGACAGAGGCACCCTCGAGTACGAGCGGGTGTGCTGCATGTTGAGAACGGGGAAGAACAGCGGCCGGGCCGAGGGCACCGCGCAGCGGCGTACGACCTGGCCGCCGTAGGTGCCCGCCAGGAACCACAGATCGTCAGGCTGGTTCCAGGCGGCGTGCTCGCCCGTCGTGTCCTCGACCGGGCTGCGGCCCTCGGGCGCGGACAGGGCCCACTTCCACCACCTGCCCGCGAGCCTCCCGCCCTCCGCAGAGCTCAACTTCCATCCGCTGTCGACCGATCCTGTTCCGCTCATGACACCCCTCCCACGCAGAGCCCCTGGTCCGGGGCCCATTTCGAACGAGCAGACAGTACCCGGGGTGTGTGACCGGCCCGGCGGCGGCCTCCGCCCACCGGAGGCCCCGCCCGACGGGGAACCGGGCGCCGCGGCCGACGGCCAGGTCTGCGGCTGTCAGCCCGGATTCCCCCCGGCCGGCGTCCTCGACGTACCCGTCCGTGCCGGCGTCGGCCAGGAGTCGCAGCGCTCGGGTGCCTGCGTACCGTCCGTGCCCCGGAGCGTCACCTTGATCCCGCCGTCCGCACTCTCCGCGTACGCGAGGGTGCAGACGAGCTGACGTCGTGCCGACCCGGTCAGCCCGCCCACGGGGGCAGCCACGTCGACGTCCACCGTGTCCCCGCTGCGGGAGAGGCGGGCGCGGGCGGTCAGGGAACGGAGGGACGGATCGCTGCGCAAGCCGGCCCGGAGCTCCGCCCCCTGAGGACCCGCCACCAGCGCGGCGAGGGTCTTCTCGGTCGGTGGGCGCGCGGAGGGGTCCGTCGAGCCTGCCTTGTCCTCGGCCTGGCGGGTGTACTCGTCGCCGAAACCCGCCGGGTCCTCGCCGCTCACGATCCGGGGCACCGGCATCAGGGTGCCGTCGGGGGAGAGGAAGAAGAGCAGCATACGGACCTGCCGGGCCGGGAGCACGTCGATGGTGGCGGGCCCGCTCGCCCCGATGACATCCGTCTCCTGGATGCCGCACGCGGTGAGCGCCGCCAGGGCGGCCACTCCGGCGGCAGGACGGAGGAACGTCCTCATTCCTGGGCCTCCTCTGTGCCGGGGCGGTCGTGCAGCGGCAGCTCGACCGTGAACACCGCGCCGCCCTGCGGCCCGTTGGCGGCTCGGACCGTACCGCCGTGCAGCCGCACGTTCTCCTGGGTGATCGCGAGCCCGAGACCGCTGCCCGCCGAACGGCCGCGAGCGGCGTCCGCCTTGTAGAACCGGTCGAAGATGTGCGGCAGCACCTCGGGCCGGATGCCGGGGCCGTTGTCGGTGACCTCGGTGATCAGCACCTCCGCTCCCTCCGCCGTCGTGCCTCTGTCGAGCCGCACGGTGACGGGCTCGCCGCCGTGCCGCAGGGCGTTGCCGACCAGGTTGGCGACCACGAGGTCGAAGCGGCGCGGGTCCAGGCGGATCCGGATGCCGTCGCGCAGTTCGGTGCGGACGCGATCGCCCCAGTGCCGGTGGTCGAGCGTCTTGCGGACGGTTTCCGCGGCGTCGACCTCGTCGGTGTTCAGCTCGGCGGCGCGGGCGTCGAAGCGGGAGATCTCCATCAGGTCCTCGACGAGCACGGCGAGCTTGCCGGTCTCCGCGCTGATCAGCCGCACCGCCCGCGCGGTGTCGGGGTCCAGGCCGTCGGCGTCCTCGTCGAGGACCTCGGTGACGGCCAGCATCCCGGCGAGAGGGGTCCGTAGTTCGTGCGAGACGTCGGAGGCGAACCGGCGGGCACGTGCCTCGGCCTGCTGGAGCGCCTCGACGGAGTGTTCCAGCAGGCCGGCCGACTCGTTGAACGTGCTTGCCAGGTCCGCGAGTTCGTCCGATCCACGGACCTGGATCCGGGTGTCGAGCCGGCCGCTGCCCATGGAACGGGCCGCCCTGTTCAACGCGCGGACGGGGCGCAGCACACTGCGCGCCGCGATCAGCGCGGGTACGAGCGCGATGGCGAGGGCGGGCAGCGCGCCGTTGCGAGCCGCGGTGAGCAGGGCGTCGACGTCGCTCTGTTCGTCCGTCATCCTCATCACCGCGAACAGGAGGAGCCCGGTGGGTACGCTGCTGCCGGCGCTGGTCCTGGTGACGACCGGCATGCCGATCGTGAGGTAGGGAATGCCGTTCTTGACGACCCGCTGGAAGCCGCCGTGCGGTGTGGAGAGGGTGGTGTGGCGAAGCTCCGGGGTGACCACCGAGGAGGTGGGGCTGGTCCCCGACGACACGCGCAGCGACCCGTACTCGGCGAAGACGATCCAGGGGTGCGGTTTGGCCTTGGCGGCGATGACGAAGAGCGTTTCCCGGAGCATGTCGGGGTCCACCGGCAACGTGGGGGCGAGCGTCTCGGCCTGCTCACGGAAGGACGTCACCGCCGTGTCCTGGGCCCCGGCGAGGACGGCGTTGCGCGCCTCGCGGTAGGTGAGCGCGGCGGTCGTCCCGGCGCTCACCGCGGCGACCAGGAGGAACGCCAGGACGAGGCGGGTCCGCAGTCCGAAGGGCGCGGCCCGGCGCGGACGGCCGGTGCGCGGAGCACGGGTCGCGGCGCCGGGCCGGCGGGCGTCGGTCACAGCGGGCCGAAGCGGTAGCCGAAGCCCCGCAGGGTCTGTATGTAGCGGGGGGTGCCCGGTGCGTCCTCGATCTTGTTGCGCAGCCGTCGTACGCAGGCGTCCACGAGGCGGGCGTCGCCGTGGTAGCTGTGTTCCCATACGTGTTCCAGCAGTTGCTGACGGCTGAACACCTGCTCGGGCGCGGCGGACAGGTGGAGGAGCAGCTTCATCTCGGACGGCGCGAGCGCGACACGGTCCCCTCGCTTGGTGACGGTGAGCCCGGCGCGGTCGACGGCGAGATCGCCGTGGAACTCCACAGCGGGCCGACCGCCGCCCGGCTCCTCGATCCTGCGCAGCACGGCGCGGATGCGGGCCTCGATGACCTCGGTGCGGGCGGGTTTGACGATGTAGTCGTCGGCCCCTGCCTCCAGGCCGATGACGACATCGAAGTCGTCCCCGCGGGCGGTGAGCATGATGATCGGCAGCTGGCTGTCCTCCCGGACCTGGCGGCAGACCTGCACCCCGTTCATGCCCGGGAGCATCAGATCGAGCAGGAGCAGGTCGGGCCGGAACTCGGCGAGAGCGACGAGCCCGGCCTCGCCGGTGGCCGCCGTCCGCACCTCGTGGCCGCGGCGGCGCAGCCCGAGCTCGACCCCCTCGCGTACGGAGGGGTCGTCTTCGATGAGGAGCACGCGTGGCATGGGCAGAACATCCCTGGAAGCCGGAGACGGGGCGTGGTGATGACGGTCAGGGCCTGCGGCGCAGACGCGTGGCCGCGCCCCTGACCAGCGCGGTGATCTCGGTCAGCCGCAGGGGGTGGGCCACCAGCAGGAAGACGGCGCAGATGGAGGCCGCTCCCACCCCGGTGGCCGCTGCCGCTCCGCCGGGGGCCGCCCAGCGCGCGGTGACGTGGCCGACCAGCGTCGCGGGCACGGCGGCCAGCAACAGCCGGGCCTGCGCGGCGGCGGTGGTGGAGCGCCACAGTCCGGACGCCCGGGCGTCCCGCGCCGTGAGCCTGCGGTTCAGTGCGAAGGCGGTGACGGCCCAGCCCGTGAACAGCGCCAGGGAGTACGCCCCGGCGATGCCGGTCACCGCCCAGCGCGCCGGGAGCAGCACGTACGCGGTCACGGACAGCCCCGCGTTCAGGCCGGCGATCACCAGGTTGAGGAGGAAGGGGGTCCGTGTGTCGGACAGGGCGTAGAACGTGCGGCTGAGGACGTACTGCCCCGAGAAGGCGATCAGTCCCGGGGCGAACGCCATCAGGGTGCCCGCCATGACCGCGATGTCACGCGCGTCGGTCTCGCCGTACTGGAAGACGAGCGCCATCACCGGCTGTGCCAGGGCGAACAGGGCGCACGCCGCCGGCACGACCGCTGCCGCGCTGGTGCGCAGGGCGTACGAGAGGTCGCGCCGCACCCCCGGCATGTCCGCGTCGGCGGCCGCCGCGCTCATGCGGGGCATCAGCGCGGTCACCAGGGACACCGTGATGATGCCGTGCGGCACGGCCCACAGCAGATAGGCGTTGTTGTACGCGCTGAAACCCGCGCCCCCGTCGATGCCGGTTGCCTGCGCGCGCAGCCCCGCCGCCGTCGCCAGCCGGGTCGTGACCCAGTAGGCCGCCTGGTTGGTGAGCACCAGCAGGACCAGCCAGCCGGCTGACCGCAGCGGGCGGGTGAGCCCGCTGCCCCGCCAGTCGAAGCGGGGACGGAAGCCGAAGCGGGCCGCGCGCAGCGCGGGCACCAGCGCCAGGGCCTGGACGGCGATGCCCGCGGTGGTGCCCCAGCCGAGCAGTGCCGTCTCGGCGGCGGTGAGCGATCCGCCGTCGCCGGACGCGAGGTAGAGGCCGAAGACGGCGATGACCACGACGTTGTTGAGGACGGGCGTCCACATCATCGCCCCGAACCGGCCTCGTGCGTTGAGCACTTGGCCGAGCAGGGTGAACAGCCCGAGGAAGAAGATCTGGGGCAGGCAGTAGCGCGCGAAGGCGACGGTCATGGAGGCCTGCCCGCCCGTGTAGTCGGTGTACGCGCCGACGATCGCCGGCGCGGCCCACACCGCTGCCCCGGTGATCACCAGCAGGGCGAGCACGCAGACGGTGAGCAGCCGGTCGGTGTAAGCCGCTCCGCCGTCCTCGTGCTGCTTGGCCGCCTTGACGAGTTCGGGTACGAAGACGGCGTTGAGGGCGCCGCCGAGGAGCAGCATGTAGACGATGGTGGGAACGGAGTTGCCGACGGCGTATCCGTCCGCCGTCAGCCCGAGTCCGAGCGCGGCGGCGACCACGGCGGACCGCAGGAACCCGGTCGCCCGGGAGACGACCGACCCCGCGGCCATGATCGCGCCGCTGCGCAGGACCGACGACGTGCGGGAGGGCGCCGTCCCGTCGGACGCGGGCGCCGTGGTGACCGGCGCGCTCACGGGCGTGCTCACCGGCGTGCCATGTACGCCTGGAACGCGCGGTACAACGCGTGGTTGGCCGTGCCGTCCAACGGTCTCTCCCATTCCCCCAGCGTCTCGACGACCTCACCTCCGGTGCCGAGCTTCCAGCGCAGCAGCCCGTGGGAACGGTCGTCAGGATCGAGGGTCGAGGGTACCCCGCGCATGTCGTAGACGTGGGCGCCCAGCGCCTGCGCTTCGAGCAGCATGCGCCACTGCAGCAGGTTGGAGGGGCGCACCTCGCGGCGATGGTCGGCGGAGGCGCCCGTCTGGTACCAGACCCGGTGGCCGACATGGACCATGGTGTGCGCGGCCAGGGTCTCGCCGCCGTGACGGGCGAGACAGAGCCTCATCCGGCCGGGCTCCTCCGCGTTGAGCGCGGCGTACTGGCGCTCGTAGTACTCCAGCGATCTGCCGAGCCGGAAACCGTCGCGCTCCTCGGTGATCCTCAGCAGCCGGTAGAACTCGGGCAGGTCCGCCGCGCCACCGGTCACGACCTCGACCCCCGACTTCTCGGCGCGGCGGACGTTGCGCCGCCATTCCTGGTTGAGCCCGGCCCACAGGTCGTCCGGTCCGCGCCCGGCGAGCGGCACCTGGAAGACGTGGCGCGGCTGCGCGTCGCCGTCCTCCTCCCCTCCGCACCTCTGCCACCCCCGGGCGCGCAGCCGTTCGGCGACCGCCGCGCCCAACGGGTCGACCTGGCTCGCGAGGACGTCGGAAAGCCTCCGGCCCGGCCCTGTCGCCGACTTGACCCGCGCGGCGCTCCAGCGGCGGTACGTCGGCGAGGGCCCGATCCGGACGGCGAAGGCACCCGCCGCACGCAGATGGCGCAGCAACGGCCGGAGCCAGCCGTCGATGGCGGGATCCGCCCAGTCGACGACCGGGCCCTCCGGTAGGTAGGCGAAGTACTTCCGTGTGCCCGGGAGTTGGCGCAGCAGGACGAGGGCGACACCGGACAGCCTTCCGGACTCCGGCTCCGGCCCCCAGCCCACGAGCTGCGCCCGCCAGCCGTCCTTGACCTGCGCCCAGGACGGGCACTGCAGGAAACCGGGCCCCAGCTCCGCCCCCTCGCCCGATGCCAGGAACGCGCGGTACACGGCAGGGGTGACGGGCCCCAGTGACATCTCATGGCCGTGGCCGGCCGTCACGAGCAATGCTGACACGGTGTGAGCCTCTCTCCGAGCGGAATACCGGTGATGCTCACAGCCGTCCGTGACCGCTCCGCGGGCCGGATGTGACCGGACGACGACCGTTGCCCGACGGTCGCCGTCACATGGCCGCATCGCCTCTCACCTGCGGTTGCTTCCGCCCTACAGTCGCTGCCGTACCCACCCGACGACCATGGACGGAGGCTCCGTTGAGCCATATACGTGTGCGTATCGCGGCGGTCGCGGTGCTCCTCTCACCGCTCGCCGCCTGTTCGCCGGGACCCGGCCCCGACGCCGTGGCCCGGACCGCCGGCCACGGCGGTGCGGCGGAGCCGCGGGACCGCCCGGCCCGTGTGAGCGTGGTTCCCGAGGGCCGAGCGGTCGGAGCCGGGCGGCCGGTGAAGGTCACGGCGACGGGAGGCACGCTCACCTCGGTCACCGTCGCCGACGGCGACGGCCGCGCGCTGACCGGCACCTTCTCCACGGACCGGTCGAGCTGGACGTCCCGGCGGAAGGCCGCACCCGGCACCTCGTACACCGTCACCACCGCCGCCACCACCGAGGCCGGTACGAAGAGCTCGGACAGGTCCGTCTTCACCACGGTCGCGGCGGACGAGGTCAACAAGGTCGACTGGCGGCCCGGGACCGACACGACGGTCGGCGTCGCCCAGCCGGTCTCCCTCGTCTTCGACCACCCGGTCACCGACAGGGCCGAGGTCGAGAGACAGCTGAAGATCACCACCTCGGAGCGGACCGAGGGCTCCTGGGCCTGGATGAAGGACTGGTCCGGCCGGGACCGGGTCGACTGGCGGCCCGAGGAATACTGGAAGCCCGGTACGAAGGTCACCCTCGACGCGGAACTGAAGGGCACCGATTCCGGCGACGGCGGCTGGTTCGTCCGCGACTACTCGACGACGTTCACCATCGGAGCGAGCCGGATCACCGAGGTCGACCTCGACCGCAAGCTGCTGACCTTCGAACGGGACGGCAGGAAGGTCCGCACCATCCCGGTCTCCGGCGGCACGCCCGGCGGCGACAAGCGGTCCTGGAGAGGAACCGCGGTGCTGATGGCCAAGGAGGGCACGATCAACATGAACTCGGAGACCGTGGGCCTCGGCGACGCGTACGACAAGATGGTCGACCACTCGATGCGGCTCACCTGGTCCGGCATGTACGCGCACGCCGCGCCGTGGAACGCCCGGTGGTTCGGCAGGGCCAACATGAGCTCCGGCTGTATCGGCATGAGTGACGCCGACGCCGCCTGGTTCTACGGCCAGGTCCGCCCCGGCGACCCGTTCGAGATCAAGGGCCGCGACACCAAGGGCACGGTCGCCCCGGGCAACGGCTTCGGTGACTGGAACGTGCCGTGGGAGCGGTGGCAGGAGATGAGCGCGCTGCGCTGACCACTGCGTGCGGCAGCCGGCCGGGCGCGCGGCGGTGGGGCCGGGGGCCGAACCGGTGGGAGCCGCCGGGGCCCGGAGCAGGAGGTGATGCCCGGGCTGCGGCGCCGACCGCGCTCGTCACGACGGGTCGGGCAGTCCGAAGCGGGCGGCGACCCTCCGTGGCGTGGACCGCCGGGCCGAGAAGGAGGAGGCGCGCTCGCGGCGTCACGGCCTGGACAGCTGAAACGTCTCTGCGTCGGTGATCGTAAGCTGGCCCCGGTCGGCGCGTTGGCGAGCGGAGCCACCTGCGGGTCGCCGGCCGGGGCCGGCCGTGCCGACCGGCCGTACACGATTCATCAGCAAGGATGTCCATGCAGGGAGTTCTCACCGGCTTCGCGGTGATCGCCGTCGTCATAGGCGTCGGCTACGTCCTCGGGCGCCGCGGACACCTGGGGGACGACGGCCGCACGGTCCTGACCCGGCTCGCCTTCAACGTGGCGACCCCCGCGCTCCTCTTCACCACGCTGGCGCGAGCCGACCTGTCGGTGATCTTCTCCGAGCGCCTCCTGGTCACGGCGGTGGCCACCGTTGCCACAGCCGCCGTCTTCCTCACCATCGGACTCCTCAGAGGCTGGGGCGCCGGACAGCTCACCATCGGCGCGCTGTGTTCCAGCTACGTCAACGCCGGCAACCTCGGAATCCCGATCGCCGTCTACGTGCTGGGTGATGCCTCGCTCGTCGCCCCCGTGCTGCTCTTCCAGCAGATCGTCGTCACCCCGCTGGCCCTGACCGTCCTCGACCTGACCAGGCCCGGCGGGCCCCGCCCCCTCCGGCAGCGCCTGACCACGCCGCTCCGCAACCCGATGGCGGTCGGCTCGCTGTCGGGTGTCGCGGTGGCCGCCATCGGCTGGACCGTCCCGGCGCCCGCCTTCGAACCGCTCACTCTCATCGGCAACATGTCCGTGCCCGCCGTACTGTTGGCCTTCGGGATCTCCCTGCGCGGCAGCGGCATACCCGCCCGTGGCGAGAACCGGCCCGCAATCGCTCTGTCCGCCGGGCTCAAGACGACCGTGCAGCCGCTCGTCGCCCTGGCCGTCGGCGCGGGAGTGTTCCATCTGCGGGGCGCGGCTCTGCTCGACGTCGTCGTGATCTCGGCCCTGCCCGCCGCCCAGAACCTCTACACCTACGCCAGCCAGTACCGGGTCGCCGAACAGATCGCCCGGGAATCCATACTCCTGTCCACCGTGGCCTCCGTGCCGGTCCTGATCACCATCGCCGCTGTCCTGGGGTGAACCGGCGGCCGTCCCCGAGCCCGCACCCGGTGAGGCCGGAGACCGGTGCCCTCTACACCCGTGCGTGAGGATCCCGCAGACTTTCAGCAGAACACGTCGGCCGGACCAGGTGAGCCGCATACGTTCGAGCGCATGCCAGATACATCTGACGCCACGTCATATCCGGTCCCGCCCTCCCGGCGTGGGGTGCTGCGCGCGGCAGCCGTCGTCGGCGGCGCCCTCAGCGTCCCCGGAGGGGTCCTCGCGGCGGCCGGACCCCCGCCCGCCGCGGCGGCGCCCTCGGTCATCCCCTCGCCCGCTCCCGAACTGCCCTCCGGGCTGGAGCCGTACCGTACGCCCTACATCAACTGGGCCGGTGAGATCACTCATCACGGGCTCTGGGCCTGCGCTCCCCGCGACGGCCAGGATCTCGCGGATCTCGCGAACTGGGCGCACAGCAACGGCTGGCGGCTGCGCGCCCGCGGCAAGGCGCACAACTGGTCGCCGCTCACCATCACCGGGCCGGCCGAGTCGGACCGGAGCGTGCTGCTCCTGGACACGACCAAGCACCTGACCCACATGGAGCTGGTCGATCCGCCCGCCGGCGCTCCCGGCGCCGTCCGGGCGCAGACCGGCGTGACCCTGGAGACGCTGACGGCCTACCTCGCCGGGCACGGGCTGGGTGTCACCAACACCCCCGCCCCGGGCGAGCTGACGCTCGGCGGCACCCTGGCCATCGACGCCCACGGCACCAGCGTGCCCGCGGTGGGGGAGGCCACGCGCCCGGGCCACACCTACGGCACCCTGAGCAACCTCGTCCTGTCGGTCACCGCCGTCGTCTGGGACGCCGCCCGGTCCGCCTACGTCGTACGCACCTTCCACCGGGGCTCCGACAAGGAGTGCGAGGCCCTGGCCGCGCACCTCGGCCGCGGCCTCGTCGTCGAGGTGGTCCTGCAGGCCGGGGAGGAGACACCCCTCCGCTGCCGGAGCCGGACCGACCTCACCAGCGACGAACTGTTCGCCGCTCCGGGCAGCGCACTCGCGCGCAGGGGGAACACCTTCGCCGACTTCCTCGACCGCACCGGGCGGGTGGAGGCCATCTGGTTCGCGTTCACGGACAGGCCGTGGCTGAAGGTGTGGAGTCTCAGCCCGGAGCGGCCCCTCACGGCGAGGGCGGTGCACCATCCGTACAACTATCCCTTCAGCGACTCCCTCCCGACGCCTGTCGCCCGTCTGGCCGGGCGCCTGGTGGGGGAGGCAGCCTGGTACCTCGCCCCGGCCTTCGGCGCCGCCCAGTACACGGTGGCGGCGACGGGGCTGACCGCCACTCTGGCCACCGATCTGTGGGGCGCCGCGCACACCCTGCAGTTCTACCTGCGCCCCACGACCCTGCGGGAGACGGCGAACGGCTACGCCGTCCTGACCCGGCGCGCGGACGTGCAGCGCGTCATCTCGCAGTTCGCGGCCTACTACAGCGAGCAGCTGAAGACACGGGCCGCGCGGGGCGAGTTCCCCGTCAACGGGCAGGTCGAGATCCGGGTGGGCGGGCTGGACCGGCCCGAGGAGTCGGCTGCCCCCGGCGCCCGGCCACCGCTGCTCTCCGTCGTACGACCGCCCGCGGACCGGCCGGAGTTCGACTGCGCGGTGTGGATCGATGTCCTGACCCAGCCGACCACACCCGGGGCCCACGCGTTCTACCGGGACCTGGAGCGTTTTCTCCTCGCCACCTTCGACGGGGAGTACGCCCTGACGCGTGTCGAGTGGTCGAAGGGCTGGGCGTACACCGACACCGAGGCCTGGGCGGACGAGGAGGTCATCGGGACCACGGTCCCGGCCTCGTACGGCCCGGGGCAGTGGACGGAGGCGGTCGGCGTGCTCGACCGCCTGGATCCGCACGGGGTCTTCGGCAACGCCTTCACCGACCGGCTGGTCCGCGCGTGACCGCCCGTACGTGACCGCCCGCGTGACGCGGTGCCGGGCACCGCGTGTCAGGCATCGCGCCACCCGCCGTCGATGCGCAGGGTGGTGCCGTTGACGTAACCCGCCCCGTGGCTTGCCAGGTACGTCACCATCCCGGCGTAGTCGCGGGGCCTGCCGATACGGCCGCTGTCGTTGGGCGCGAGGTTGCTGACGGCATGCGGTTCGATCTCGTCCCAGGTGTCGCCCCAGCCGTTCCTCCGGCCCAGGTCGGTCAGCGTCCGCCGCGTGGCCGCCACGAGGATGCCTCCGGCCGCCACCGCGTTGGACGTGACGCCTGTGTGTGCCAGTTCGCGGGCGAGCGAGGCCGCCAGGTTGTCCCGGGCGGCGTTGGAGGCGGCGTAGTGGGGCTGGCTCGCCTGGGGCAGATGTCCGGTGACGCTGCTGATCTGGATCACGCGACCCCAGCCCCGCTCGCGCATGCCCGGCACGAGGCGCTGGATCATGCGCACACCGGCGATGACGTTGATGTTGTAGAGGTCGGCCCACCGTGCGGCCGAGGTGCTCGTCCAGTCCGCTTCGGGCTCGTAGACGCCCGCGTTGTTCACGAGGATGTCCACCGGCCCCGCCGCGAGCGCCGCCGCCACGGCGTCGTCCGCGCCGGCGTCCGTGCCGATGTCGCCGATCGCGACGGCGGCCGTTCCGCCGTTCTCCCGGATGCGCTTCGCCACCGCTTCGGCCCGTGCCTCGTCCCGCCCGTGCACGACGACCGACGCTCCCTCGGCCGCGAGCTGCTCCGCGATCTCCTGGCCGAGTCCGGCGCTCGATCCTGTGACGAGGGCACGCTTTCCCTCAAGCTGCAGGTTCATGGGACAGCTCTCCTCCGCTTCGGGCCTGTTCCCGGTGGCGGCCCCCGGATGACGGGCGCGCCGTGCTCCAAGGTGCTCGAAGAAAAATGGACCGGCAAGTCCAGAAAAGGGCCGGCCCCCGCGGTGAGCGGGGGCCGGCCCACCGGGCGACGGGACCGCTCACACCCGGCGGTGGAGCAGGAACCCGAGCAGCGCCTCGATCTCATGGGCCGCGCGCGGGCCGAGGGGCACGCTCCGCAGGCAGGCGCGGGCGGCGTTCAGGTGGTGGCGGGCCTCGTCCAGGGTGGCGGCGCGGCCGCCGCAGGACTCGACGAGCGCTGCCGCGCGGGCCGCGCGGGCGTCGTCGAGGGGGAGGGGGGACCGCAGGAGCGCGGCGAGTTCCTCGGAGCGGGGGCCGTCCCCGGCGAGGGCGGCGAGCACGGGACAGGTCTTCTTCCGCTGCCGCAGATCGCTGTACACGGGCTTGCCCGTCACCGCCGGGTCGCCCCATATGCCGAGCAGGTCGTCGACGGCCTGGAAGGCCACCCCGAGGTGACGGCCCGCCAGGTCCAGAGCGGCGACGGTGCGGGCGGGCGCCCCGCCCAGCAGCCCGCCCAGCGCGGCGGCGCAGCCCAGCAGGGTGCCGGTCTTGAGTTCCGCCATGGCGCGGTACTCGTCGGTCCGCACGGCGTCCGGACCCGTCCAGGGGCGGGCGGAGAAGAGCAGGTCCTCCGCCTGACCGCGTACGAGGCCGTTCAGCGTCCCGGACAGCCGGCCGACCGCTGCCGCGGTGTGCGGCCCCGGTGTCTCGACGAGGGTCTGCACCGCGAGCGCGAAGAGCGCGTCGCCCGCGAGTACGGCGGGCCCGGTGCCGTACGCCTTCCACACGGTCTCCCGCTGCCGCCGGGTCCCGTCCCCGTCCATGATGTCGTCGTGCATCAGCGAGAAGGTGTGGATCAGCTCCACGGCCACCGCCCCCGCCACGGCTCTCTCCCCGGGTGCCCCCACCGCCTCGGCGCACAGCACGGCCAGGGCCTGGCGCACACCCTTGCCCTCGTACGACCCGTCGGCGGGCGTCCCTCCCACGCCGCACCAGCCGAGTGAGTACGCGGCCATCTCGCCGTGCCACGGATGGAGCCGGGATATCGCCGCGGACAGCGAGGGGCGCACCAGGTCGCGGCAGCGCGCGAGTACGCGGTCCGCGGTGACCTGGGGTTCCGCCGTCCCGGTGGGGGAGTCGTGGCGTACGGACCCCGTGCCGTATCCGGGTTCCGCCGGTGCGGTCGCGGGGGAGTTCATCGCGTCACCGCCTCCTCGACGCGCTGCCCGACGCCGGGCAGCGGGCCGACCCCCAGCTCCGCCGTCGCCTTGTCCACCATGTCCCGCGCGTGCCGCAGGCCGATCCGGTCCAGGGTCCCGCGGAGTTCGGCCAGCTCCACGGCCGTCTCCGCCGGGTTCCGGCCGAGCCGGGCCAGCGACTTCGCGAGCCCCAGCCGGGAGAGCGCGGTCCCCCGTGGTTCGTTCATCTCCCGGAACTCCGCGAGTGCCTGCGTGTAGAAGTCCCGTGCCTGCGGGTACTGCCCCGCGCGGTAGTGCACGTTGCCCCGCATCTTGTGGTTGTAGGCCAGGGCGCTGGACAACGTCATCTCGCGACACGCGGATTCTGCCTCGGTGAGCAGGGCGAGCGCGCGCTCCACGTCACCGTCCCGTACGGACACGACGTCGGCGATACCACGCAGTGCCCACGCCCGCCCCCGCCGGTCGTCGGCCCGGCCCGCGGTCTCGGCCGCCTCCTCGAAGAGGGCCAGCGCCCTGTCGTACGAGCCGGTGTTCCGGTGCATCTGGGCTATGCCTTCCAGTGCCCAGACCGTGTGCCGGGCCTCGCCCCGCCTGCGGGCCTCGGCCAGCAGTTGTTCGTGCAGTTCGCCGACGGCCTGGTAGTCGCCCTGGATGCGCCCGGTCTCCGCGAGGCCGGCCAGCGAGTAGCCGCGCACCACCACGTCGCCCCCTCGCTCGCCCAGCTCGGCCGCCAGCCCGAGCAGCCGGTAGGCCAGTGCCAGCGAGCCGCGCTGGCGGGCGAGCGTGCCACCGCTCCAGAGCGCCCAGGCCATCGCCCCGACGTCCTCCGCCGCGCGGGCCGCCCGGTAGCTCGCCTTCCATGCGGCGTCGGCCTCCGTCACCCGCCCCAGGCGCCGGTACGCCTCGGCCACCGCGAGCCCGCAGCGCGCCATCTCCCGGTGCTCACCTGCGCGTTCGGCGGCGCGCAGTTCCTCGACGCCCTTCGCCAGTACCTCGGTGAGGGAGGAATTCACCGACAACGAGCCGAGCGCCCCCTGGTACTCCGGTGCGAACGCCTTCTCCTTCGGCCGATGCTGCTGAGTCACCCGTGCCACCCGCTCACTGTCTCGCCTGTCTTCGGAAACATCCCGGCGGTGGTCGGCCGCCGTCCTTGATCAAGACGGTATGAGCGCGCAGAGGTTCCCCGAATCCCCCTGCGCGTCGGTCATGGGTCGTACCTGAGTGCCATGCGAGGGGTCTGCCGTAGTCAGTGGGAGGGATGCCGCACCGCGAGCGGGGCCGCCGGCCGGCGTGTCCTCGGGAGCGGTGGTCCGCCGGCCCTGCCGTCCCGATCCGCCTTCGGCCGTGGACAGTTCGCCGCGCTGCGGGCCGGTGCGCCCGGAGAGACATCCGGGTAGAGTCGCCCACAGCCAAGCAAAGAGAGCCTTACCTAAGTTCGAGGAGTATCGGTGACCAATCCTTTCGAGGACGAGAACGGCACCTACCTGGTGCTCGTCAACGACGAGGGGCAGCACTCGCTCTGGCCCGCGTTCGCCGAGGTGCCGGGCGGCTGGACGGTGGCCCACCAGGAGGACACCCGCCAGGCGTGCCTCGACCACGTGGAGCGGAACTGGACCGATCTGCGGCCCAGGAGCCTGGTGGAGAGCATGGCGGCCGACCCGGCCTGACGCCACCGGGCGCCTCCGCGTGCTCGCGCGTCACCGTCCCGGACCCGGTCCGGACGCGACCGGCACGCCCGGCCGCGTCCGGACCGGCCTCAGCGCGGGGGCCCGGCGATCCGTACGCGACTGCTCCCGCCGTCGGAGAGGAACGCCGCCAGCCCGGCCCCTTCCTCCGCGACGGCCTCGCGGTCGGCCCGGGACAGCCCGTGCAGCGGGGTCACCACCACCGTGCCGTCGTCGGCGCTCCACGTCGCGGAGACCCGCCCGTCGACCAGCACCACACGCTCACCGGCGACCGACAGCCCCCGGTGGGCGTCGTCGATGATCCGGCCGCGGTCGTGATAGCCGAGGATCGCGTTGTCGAACGCCGGCAGGAACCGCACCGGTGCGGGAGTGCCGGGGTCCGGGCGCGGCGCGTCGGGGAGGTCGAGCAGTTCGCGACCGCGTCCGTCCCGGAAGGACACCAGCTCCTCCCGCAGCGCCGACACCGCAGCGGGGAGGCCGGCCAGGCCGCACCACGCGCGCAGATCGGCCGACGCCGCGGGGCCGAAGGCGGCCAGGTAGCGACGCACCAGCGTCTGCCCCACCGGGTCCGACGCGTCGGCGGGTGCCGGGTCGACGTCCCGTCCCAGCCAGGAGGAGAGCAGGACGTTCCGGACCCCTCCCTTGGTGCGCCACAGCCCCCGGGGCGGCGCCTGCACCACCGGTACGAGGGCGGCGAGCACCATCTCGCCCAGCGCCCGGCGCCCCGGCGCCGCGTGACGCCCGGTGAGCGCGTCGACGACCTCGGCGGGGGTACGGGCCTCTCCGTCGGCCAGCAACGCCCTTCCCGCCAGCGCGAGTTCGTCGAGGTCCGTACCGTCGAACTCGTTCCGGTAGACGCCGAGCACCCGTTGACGCAGCATGGCGTCGTGACGGCCACGCCATGCCACGGCGTCGTCGGCGGTGACGAGATGGACCGTACGCCGCATGAGGTGCATCCGCACCACGTCGCGCCCGGTCAGCAGCCCCGACAGGGCCGCCGGTTCGAACTCCCGCAGGCGTGCCCAGAGTCCGACGTACGGCTCCTGCGGTTCCTGCGCCTGGAGCCCGCAGAGGTGCCCGACGGCGACCGGCACCGGGAGCGCGGCCCGGTCGAGCAGCAACTGCCTCGCCAGCGTCGCGCGGTTGAGCGCCCGGGTGTCCAGTACGGTCATCACGTCACCGCCGGGCCCGGACACCGGGGGCTGTCCGCCCCGGGCCTCGCTTCTTCACCGTGTGCCTCTCTTCTCGGGTCCGTCCGTGTGCGAGCGGGAGGGTGACAAGGGATCAGGTCGCCTTCTGCCCGTCGAGCGTCTCCCTCAGGATGTCCGCGTGACCGGCGTGCTGCGCGGTCTCGGCGATGAGGTGCGCCAGCACCCGGCGCACGCTGCGCACGGCTCCCGGTTCGTTCCAGGGTGCGTCCGGCAGCGGGTGGACCGCGGACAGGTCGGGGACACCGGCGACGACCTCCTCGGTCCGGGCGGCGACCTCCTCGTAGTGCCGGAGGACCGCGTCCAGGGTCTCGCCGGGCAGCATCCGGAACTCGTTCCCGTGGTCGGTCATCCACTGCGGGATCCGGTGCGCCGTACCGGCCGCGAGATCGGCCCAGGTGACACCGTCGGGCAGGTCGTGACGCATCCCCGACGGGCCCTCGACCACGAAGCGCATCCACCCGGCCTCGGTGGACGCCACATGCTTGACGAGGCCGCCGGGGCAGAGCGAGCTGACCGTCGGGGACGCGGCGGCCTGCTCGTCGCCGAGCCCGCTCACCGCCTTCGTCAGCGCGGCCCGGGCGGTCGCGAGCGCGGCGAGCAGGTCGGCCCGCTCGCTGTCGAGGGGCGTGGCGGGGGTGCTCATCGTGATCAGTCCTTCTGGTCGTTCCCGGTGTCGTGCGGGACCACCGTCGCAGGGGAAGAGGTCAGGATCTGTCCGCCTCTCCGGGCGATACTGATCGCCATGGCGACGACCTCGGCGCGACTGCTCTCGCTGCTCTCCCTCCTCCAGGCGCGCAGGGACTGGCCCGGACGACTGCTGGCGGAGCGGCTGGAGGTCAGTGCCCGTACCGTGCGCCGTGACGTCGACCGCCTGCGCGAGCTCGGCTACCCCGTGGTGGCCACCAAAGGGCCGGACGGGGGATACCGGCTCGACGCCGGCACGGAACTGCCGCCGCTGCTGTTCGACGACGACCAGGCCGTCGCCCTGGCCGTCGCGCTCCGGACCGCCGCCGCCACCGGTGCCGGTATCGAGGAAGCGGCGGAACGCGCCCTGAGCACCGTCCGGCAGGTCATGCCCGCACGGCTGCGCCATCGCGTGGACTCCCTCCACGTCACCGCGGTCGGACGGGCGGGTGCGCAGCCGGATCCCCAGGCCGACCCCCGCGTCCTCGTGGCGCTCGGCACGGCCGTACACGCCCGCGAGGTGCTGCGCTTCGACTACCCTCCGGCGTCCCCGGACTCCGGCGACGCGCCGGCCGAGAGATCGCCGCGCCGGGTCCAGCCGCACCACCTCGTCACCTGGGGAGGGCGCTGGTATCTCGTCGCCTGGGACCTGGAGCGGGAGGACTGGCGCACCTTCCGCGCGGACCGGATCACCCCGCGCACCCCGACGGGGCCACGCTTCACCCCGCGTGACGTGCCCGGCGGGAACGTCGCGGCCTTCGTGGCCGGCAGGTTCCGGGGCTCCGACGGCGACGGCGACTGGCCCTGTCTCGGCGAGGTGATCCTCGATCTGCCGGCCGCCGCCGTGTCCGGACACGCCGGCGACGGGTTCGTCGAAGCCCTCGGCCCCGACCGCTGCCGGCTCGTCCTGGGTGCATGGTCCTGGCCCGGACTGGCCGCCACCATCGGCAGGTTCGACGCCGGCGTCCAGGTCGTCGGGCCGCCCGAGCTGAGGGACGCCTTCGCGCACCTGGCCCGTCGCTTCGCCGACGCCGCCGAGCGGTGACCGGGCGTCACCCGCCGTCCTGACAGGGCGTCACGCGCCGTCCGGCCCGGGCCCGCGGAGGACCGGGACAGCGGGGCCGGTCAGGCCTCCCCGGCGGTCGCCGTCTCCCGCGCCGGGCCCGCCACCGCGAGCTCGTCGCGCCGGGACCGGTGCGACATCCATGCGGCGACCAGGGCGCCCGAGATGTTGTGCCACACGGAGAACACCGCGGCCGGCAGGGCGGCCAGCGGACTGAAGTGGGCCGTCGCGAGTGAGGCGGCGAGCCCCGAGTTCTGCATGCCGACCTCGAAGGCCATGGCGCGGCTCGCGGGCCTGCCGAGCCCCGAGATCTTGCCCGCGCCGTAGCCGAGGGCGAGCCCGAGGCCGTTGTGCAGCACGACGGCGATCAGCACGGTCACCGCGGCCGACTTGATGGCACCGGCGCTGCCCGCCACGACGGCGCAGACGATCGCGGCGATGGCCAGCGACGACAGCCAGGGCATGAACCCCAGCACGCGGTCGACGAACCTGCCCGCGACCAGCCGCACCACGAGGCCGCCGAGGACCGGCAGCAGGACGGTCTTCAGGATGTCCGTGATCATCGAACCCGCGTCCACCGGCAGGTACGCCCCGGCGAGGAGCAGCGTGAGCGGCGGCGTCACCAGAGGGGCGACCAAGGTGGAGACGGTCGCGACGGAGACCGACAGCGCCACGTCACCGCGGGCGAGGAACGTCACCACGTTCGACGCCGTGCCGCTGGGCGCGCAGCCGACCAGGATGAGCCCGGCGGCCAGCTGCGGCGGCAGGCCGAGCAGATGGGCGATCGCCCAGCCGAGCCCCGGCATGATCACGTAGTGGGCGACCAGACCGATGGCCACGGCCCACGGGCGCTTCGCCACCCCCCGGAAGTCGAGCGGAGTCATCGTCAGGCCCATGCAGAACATGACGATTCCCAGCAGGTACGGGACCGACTCCGTCCAGCCGTCGAACGTGCCGGGGGTGACGAGACCGGCCACGCCCGCCACAAGCACGAGGACGGGGAACACCGTGACGGCGCGCCTCGCGGCCCTGTCGTCGGACCGCGGCTGATCAGGGGTTATCTGTTCGGTTTGCACAGGCGCGATGAGACGCCGCAGGCGGGGGCCGCCGCAAACGAGTCTCATGATGCGGACGGACTGTCCATGATGCGTTCAGCGTGGCGCCCTCGCCGGCGGTGGTCACAGACGCAGTTCACGCCCCTGCCAGCGCCTCCGCAGCCAGCGGTCGTGACCGGCCAGCACGATCGCCCCCGGACCCGCCCCCATGGCGGCCTCCAACTCGTCGCAGAGCCGAGGGGACAGATGGTTCGTCGGCTCGTCGAGCAGCAGCAGCTCGGGCGGGTGCGCCACCAGGAGTGCCAGTGCGAGCCGACGGCGCTGACCGACGGACAGGCGCCCGACCTGCTTGCCCAGGTCCGCCTCGCTCATCAGCCCCAGCGAACCCAGCGGCACGGCTTCCGCGCGCTCGGCTCCGAGCGTCTGCGCGTAGGTGTCCCGGACGGTACGGTCCGGCCGGTCGAACACGGTGTCCTGCGTCAGCAGTCCGACCGAGACCCCGCTCCTGCGCCGTACGTCGCCGTCCGCCGCGAGACGGCCGGCGAGCACGGCCAGCAGCGTCGACTTCCCCGTGCCGTTCCCACCCGTCACGAGCAGGCGGTCGGTCGCCGACACATCGAGCCGGTCGACGGCGAGCCGGCCGTGCACCCGCACGTCGCGCAGCGAGACGAGGGTGCCCTCCGCCGACGCCCCGCCGAGTGCGGCGCGGCGGAAACGCAGCGGCTGCGGCGGCTCAGCGGTCCGGTTCCGCTCCAGGTCCCCCAGCCTGCGGGCGGCGTTGCGGACCCGCCGTGAGATCTGGCTCTGCACCCGCCCGGCCCGCAGTCCGTAGCCCATCTTCTCGTTGTCGCGCGGCCCGCGGTCCGGGGCGACACGGTGTGTCGTCGTGCCGATCGACCGCCGCAGGGCCTCCAGTTCCTCCTGCTCCTCGGCGTACCGCCGCTCCCAGCGCTCCCGTTCGGCGCGCTTCTCGGCCTGGTAGGCGGTGTAGTTGCCCCCGTAGCGCACCGGGCCGTCCACGGCGGGGTCGAGATCGATCAGATCCGTGCACACGGCGTCGAGGAAGGCCCGGTCATGGCTGGCCACGACGACGACGCCGGGCAGGCCGCGTACCTGCTCCTCCACGAACGCGGCGGCGCTGTCGTCGAGGTGGTTGGTCGGCTCGTCCAGCAGGAGTGCGGACGGCCTGCGGACCAGCAGGGAGGCCAGGGCCAGACGGCCGCGCTGGCCGCCGGACAGGGAGCCGAGCGGCCGATCGAGCCCGACCCCGCCCAGGCCGAGGCCTTCGAGCACGATCGCGGCGCGCCGGTCGGCGTCCCACGCCTCCTGTTCCTGGGCGGCCTCGAGCCGTCGGCCGTAGGCGTCGAGCAGCGCGGTGTGACCGGGGGAGTCCTCCGGGGTGCCGGCGAGCTCTCCCGAGAGGCGTTCGAGCTCGGCGAGCGTGTCGCGGACCTCGTTCAAGGACTCGTCCAGCACGTCGGCGATCGTCGCCGCGGAGTCGAACGGCATCTCCTGGTGCAGGAACCCCAGATCGGCGGGGCGCGTGACGCTTCCCGCGTCGGGTTCGTCCACCCCGGCGAGCAGGCGGAGCAGCGTCGACTTGCCGACGCCGTTCTCCCCGATCAGGCCGATGCGGTGGCCGGGTGACGCGGTGAGGGAGAAGCCGTCGACGACCCGTCCGCTGCCGAAGGAACGGACGACGTCGTGTGCGAGCAGGGGTGCGGAGGCTTCGGACATGGGTGTGACCTCGCAGGGCATGAGGACGGACGGACGTCCGCCCGGGTCGGACAGGGGGAGGGGGGTCGACGCGCGGCATCGCGGCCGCGGTGCTGTCACGCACCGGCCGAGGCCGATCACATCCAGGTGGTGTCACCCGGAGATGTCGTCGTCTCCCACCATGTCCGGTCTCCTCACCGAGAGATCAGTGTCCGGGAGGGACCCTAGCAGCCGCCGTTCCAGGGATCCCGTCGTCCCCACGGGGCCGGGTCCCCCGCCGTGTGCGCCGGATCGCGGCCGCCGGGGATGCGGAGGGGCGTGCTTGCGGGCAGCGTGGGGGAGTGTCGCAGCTGCTGAGAACCCGGTGGATCCCCGTAGGCCTCATCGTGCTGGCCGTGGTGGTCGACGTGGTCACGCCGCACGACGTGACCTCCGCGCCGCTGCTCATGGCCGCGCCCGTCGCCGCCGCCCCCCTCCTCGGGGTCCGCGGGATCATCGGCGTGGGCATCACCGCGATGATCGTCCACGCGCTTCTCGCGCAGGTCGACGGGACCTTCGGCTGGCGTGCGGGCGTGGCCAACCAGATCACCCTCGCGGCCGTCACCGCGCTCGCCGTCCTGATCCACCGCACGCTGCGCAGACAGGACGCCCGTGCCCGCCGCGCCCAGCAGGTCGCGGCCGTCGCCCAGCGGGCCGTACTGCCCAGGCCCCCGTCACGCCTGGGGTCCCTGCACATCGACGCCCGGTACGTACCCGCCGAGAGCGAGGCCCTGATCGGCGGGGACCTGTACGTGGTGCAGAACACCCCGTACGGCATCCGGGTGATGGTCGGTGACGTGCGGGGGAAGGGGCTCGGGGCGGTCAGCGCGGTCAGCGCCGATCTGGGCGCCTTCCGGTACGCGGCGGACGAGGCCGAGGACCTGTCGCAGCTGGTGACCCGGCTGGAACGGGCCCTCCTGCGCGAGGGCGGCCGACGCGGCGGCCAGCAGCAGGAGGAGGGCTTCACGACGGCTCTCATCGCGGAGTTCTCCACGGACCTGGAGACCGTGCGCCTGGTCAACCGGGGTCATCCGCCCCCCGTGCTGATCGACCCACAGGGCGGCGCCACGCTCCTCGGCGCGTCCGAGGAGGCGCCCCCGCTGGGTATGAGCGACCTGGGTGCCTGGTCCGCCCCGGTCGACAGCTTCGCCTTCCCCGCCGGCTCCACCCTGCTCTGCTACACGGACGGAGTCACCGAGTCCCGGAACGCCGCGGGGCGCTTCTACGACCCCGTCGTCCGCCTCCCGCTCGTACTCGGCAGGCGACTGCGCACCGGCGCCCGCGT
This sequence comes from Streptomyces sp. NBC_01460, assembly GCF_036227405.1. Taxonomy (NCBI): domain Bacteria; kingdom Bacillati; phylum Actinomycetota; class Actinomycetes; order Kitasatosporales; family Streptomycetaceae; genus Streptomyces; species Streptomyces sp. NBC_01460. The sequence continues at coordinate 727,631 of NZ_CP109473.1, read as the reverse complement.
CACGCCGGGCCAGATCCTGGACCTGCTGATCCAGGACGTGCACCGCCATGCCGACGGCCGGCCCCAGGACGACCAGGCCATGCTGGCGCTGCACCGTTCCCGTGACGACCCCGAGCCCGTCGCGGCCGCACCCCCCGCGGCCTGAACGGGCGAGGTGAAGGGGACACGATCGGACTGACGTTCCCCTGCCGGGGGAGGCCGCGGACCGTTTGCCGGGCGGCACACCGGACATGATCCGCCCGTGACAGAGCGTACTGACCCGATGACGTGGACGCTGAAGAGCGAGCGTCCGCAGCCGGCCGGTTATCTGACGGTGCGGTGCCGGACCTACGTGCAGCCCGACGGCAAGGACTCGGAGTGGGACATCCTCCACGGCTCCCGGACGGTCGCCCTCGTGGCGTTCACCGAGGACGGCCGGGGCATCCTCGTGCGCCAGTTCCGCCCGGGCCCGGGCAAGGTGCTGGCCGAGCTGCCGGGCGGCATGATCGAGCCCGGCGAGGAGGTCCTGCACGCGGCGGCACGCGAGCTCCTCGAGGAGACCGGCTACCAGGCAGGGAGCGCCGAAGTCGTCATGCGGACGTACCTGGCCTCCTACGCGACCCATGTGCGCTACGCGGTGCTGGCCAGGGACTGCCGCAAGGTCGCAGAGCCGACCCCTGACGCGGAGGAGTTCGTCGATCCGGTCACCCTGTCGCAGGACGCCTACGTGGACCATCTCCTCGGCGGCGAGTACACCGACGCGGACGTGGGCCTGGCGGGGCTGGTCGCGGCGGGCCTGCTCCTCAGGAAGCCCTGAGACACCGCCATCCGCCGCACGGGGCCCGTCCTTGACGTGCGTGCGGTTCCGGCCCCGTCCAGACTCGGTTCATGCGCACCCACAGGGTTCCCTCGGGCACCGGCGCGGTCGACCCCCCTGCCGGACGGGGCGCCGCCCACCAGACGCTGGCACTCGCGGCGATGCTGTTCGCCGTGTCGATGACGTTCATCGACCAGACGATCGTCTCCATCGCCGCCCCGAGCATCGTCGACGAGCTCGGCCTCTCGTCCTCCGGGATGCAGTGGGTGGTCAACGCGTACCTGCTGTCGCTCGCCGCCTTCTTCGCCCTCGGCGGGCGGCTGTCCGACATCGTCGGCCACAAGCGGGTGATGCTCATCGGCACCCTCCTGTTCGTCGTCTCGTCCGTGCTGTGCGGATGCGTTCCGGCCGGTGACCTCGCACAGACCTGGCTGATCGTCTTCCGCGCCACCCAGGGACTCGGCGCGGCCCTGATGTTCCCGGCCGCGCTCGCCGTCGTCGTCGCCGTCTTCCCGGTGGAGAGGCGTGGCAGGGCACTGGCGCTGTTCTTCGGCCTGTCGGGCGCGCTCACGGCGGTCGGGCCGCTGCTCGGCGGCTGGCTGACCGCCTGGACCTGGCGGGCCATCTTCTGGGTGAACGTACCGATCGCCGTCATCGCCCTGGTCCTCGCGGCCATGGCCCGCATCCCCGGGTCCCGCCGGCGGGAGAAGCTGGACGTGCCCGGTGCGGTGCTGATCGCCGTGGGCATGGGGCTGAGCGTGCTCGGCTTCCAGCAGGCGTCCGCGTGGGGCTGGAGCTCCGTCGCCACCTGGGCCTGCATCGTCGGCGGGCTCGCCCTCCTGGTCGTGTTCTGCCGCTACGAACGCGGGGTCGCCCAGCCGCTCATCACGCTGAAGGTCTTCCGCGACCGGGCGTTCACCGTCGACATGCTCGTCCTCTTCCTCGCGATGCTCGCCTTCGTCCCGGTGTTCTTCTTCGCCTCCGTGTACGCGCAGGTCTCGCTGAGCGCCTCGCCGAACCAGGCCGCGCTGTACCTGCTGTACTTCTTCATCGGCTTCGGCATCGCCTCCCAGTGGGGCGGCCGCATCCTGGACCGGCGCGGAGCCCGGCCGGCGCTGAAGCTCGGCACGGCGCTCGGCGCGGTGGGGTTCGCCCTGTGGGCGAACAAGCTGACCGACCTCTCGATGCACGACCAGTGGCCGTACGCGGCCCTCGCCGGTGCGGGCATCGGCTTCCTCCTCGCACCCGCGTCCACCGACGCGGTCAACCGGTCGATCGGCGCCTCGTACGGTGAGGTCACCGGCATCACCCAGACCGTGCGCAACTACGCGGCCAGCATCGGCATCGCCGTCTTCGGGACGGTCCTCACCCACGTCACCACCGACAAGGTCATGGAGACCCTCACCTCCCGGGGCGTCCCGGCGGGCACGGCGAACGACGCCGCCAGATCGGTCGCGGAGGCCGTCACGGGGAACCCGGACGCCCAGGAACCGGCCGGTGACGGCCGGATCGCCACGCTGATGCGGGACTCCATGGACGCCGTCCGGCTGGACTTCGCGGAGGCGAACCAGTGGGTGTTCTACGGGATGGCCATCGCGCTCGCGGTCGCCTACGTGTGCGCTCATCTGCACCCGGGGACACGGGTGACCGGAGAGACCGCCGCGGAGTCACCCGCGCCGTCCACGACGGGGGAGTGACGCCTCACGGGTGTGCGGCGGCTCCCGCCGGGGAGGCGTGACGCATGCACTCATGGACTCTCGACGACATGCCCGACCTCTCCGGCACCACCGCGGTGGTCACGGGCGCCAACAGCGGGATCGGAGCGGTGACCGCGCTCGCCCTGGCCCGCTCCGGCGCGCGGACGATCCTCGCCTGCCGGGACCCCGAACGCGGCGGGCGCGCCCTGGACGCCGTGCGCCGCGCAGCGCCCGGTTCGGACGCCCGGCTCGTCGGTCTCGACCTGGCGGACCTCTCCTCCGTCGCGGAGGCAGCGGGCCGGATCGCGAAGGAGACCGACGGCAGGCTCGACCTGCTGGTCAACAACGCCGGGGTGATGGCCCTGCCCCCGCTGCGGACGGCCGACGGATTCGAGATGCAGTTCGGCACCAACCACCTCGGCCACTTCGCGCTGACGCACCATCTTCTGCCGCTCCTCGGGGCGGGCACACCCTCGCGGGTCGTGACGGTGTCGTCGCTGGCGCACCGCATCGGGCGCATCGACTTCGCCGGCCTCGACGCGGAACACGGCTACGACAAGTGGCGCGCCTACGCGCAGTCCAAGCTCGCCAACCTGCTCTTCACCGCGGAACTCCAGCGCCGCGCGGACCTGGCGGGCAGGCCGATCCTCTCGCTGGCCGCCCATCCCGGCCTCGCCGCGACGGAGCTCGGACAGGCGGGCCCCCGCCTGGCCGGACGGGCCTGGGCGGCGAAGCTGGAACGGGTCACGCGCCTGTACACCCAGCGCCCGTCGGCCGGTGCGCTCCCCACGCTGTACGCCGCCACCCTGCCCGACGCGCTCGGCGGGAGTTACTACGGCCCCCGTCTGCTCGGCGAGACCAGGGGAGCGCCCGGGCCCGCCCGCATGTCGGCCCGCGCGCAGGACATGGACACGGCCCGCGCCCTGTGGGACGTGTCGGCGCGTCTCACCGGGGCGGACGCCGACGCCATCTGACCGCGTCACCGCCCTCGCCCGTCCCGGTGGAGGAGGGCAAGGGCGGGCGGAGCGGGACCGGACGGCGGCCGGGTGAGGCGCGTCTCACCCGGCCGTCGCCGCTTGCTATGCAACCAGTTGCATAAGACGATCGGGGCATGGCGCTCGAACACGCGATCCTCGTCTCCCTGCTGGAGCAGCCGGGCTCCGGCTACGAGCTGGCCCGGAGGTTCGAGCGGTCCATCGGGTACTTCTGGACCGCCACGCACCAGCAGATCTACCGCGTGCTCAAGCGCATGGAGACCGAAGGCCTGCTCGACGTCCGCGACGTCCCGCAGGAGCGCCGGCCGGACAAGAAGGAGTACTCCGTCGCCGGCCCCGGCCGCGCCGTCCTCGCCGACTGGCTGCACGAGCCGATCGAACCCGAGAGCCTTCGCCACGACCTCGCCGTGAAGATCCGGGGCGCCGCCTTCGACGACCCGGCCGCGCTGCTGAACGAGGTCGAGCGCCACCACCGGGTGCACAGCGACCGCCTCGCGCACTACCTGGCCGGGGAACTCCGTGACTTCACCGGGCCCGGCGCTCCCGCACCGCTCGACGCCGGCCAGGAGCTCCAGCACGTCGTGCTGCGCGGCGGCATCGCGTACGAGCGGATGACGGTCGCCTGGCTCGACGACGTCCTCGCCACCCTCCACAGGCTCGGCACGGCCGGCCCGCATACCTGAACCGTCCCGCACCCTCTCCCGCCCCAACCCCTCGGAAGGCGTATCACCATGGCCGACCCGCTGCTGTTCAACCCGCGTGCCTACGACCCGGCGCACTTCGACCCCGAGACCCGCAGGCTGCTGCGCGCCACCGTCGACTGGTTCGAGTCCCGGGGCCGGCGCCGGCTCGTCGAGGACTACCGGTCCCGCGCCTGGCTGGGGGACTTCCTCGACTTCGCCTCCAAGGAAGGCCTGTTCGCCACCTTCCTCACCCCCGCAGCCGCCGCCGAGCGGGAGGACCAGCGCTGGGACACCGCCCGGATCGCCGCGCTCAACGAGATCTTCGGGTTCTACGGCCTCGACTACTGGTACGCCTGGCAGGTGACCATCCTCGGTCTCGGCCCGGTCTGGCAGAGCGACAACGCCGCCGCCCGCAGCCGGGCGGCACGGCTCCTGGCCGAGGGCGAGGTGTTCGCCTTCGGGCTGTCGGAGAAGACGCACGGCGCCGACATCTACTCCACCGACATGCTCCTGGAGCCGACCGGGGACGGCGGCTTCCTGGCCACCGGCTCCAAGTACTACATAGGCAACGGCAACGCGGCCGGCCTCGTCTCCGTCTTCGGTCGCCGCACCGACGTCGAAGGCCCCGACGGCTACGTCTTCTTCGCGGCCGACAGCCGCCACCCCGCCTACCACCTGGTGAAGAACGTCGTCGACTCCTCCAAGTACGTCAGCGAGTTCCGCCTCGACGGCTACCCGGTCGTCCCCGACGACGTCCTGCACACAGGGCGCGCCGCCTTCGACGCGGCCCTCAACACCGTCAACGTCGGCAAGTTCAACCTCTGCACCGCCTCGATCGGCATCTGCGAGCACGCGATGTACGAGGCCGTCACCCACGCGCACAACCGCATCCTCTACGGCCGCCCCGTGACCGCCTTCCCGCACGTCCGGCGCGAGCTGGCCGACGCGTACGTCCGGCTCGTCGGCATGAAGCTGTTCAGCGACCGCGCCGTCGACTACTTCCGCTCGGCCGGACCCGACGACCGCAGGTACCTGCTCTTCAACCCGATGACGAAGATGAAGGTGACCACCGAGGGCGAGAAGGTCATCGACCTGATGTGGGACGTCATCGCGGCCAAGGGCTTCGAGAAGGACACCTACTTCGCCCAGGCGGCCGTGGAGATCCGCAGCCTGCCCAAGCTGGAGGGAACGGTCCACGTCAACCTCGCCCTCATCCTGAAGTTCATGCGCAACCACCTGCTGGAGCCGGCCGGCTACGAGCCCGTGACGCCCCGTCCGGACGCCGCGGACGACGCGTTCCTCTTCCGGCAGGGGCCGGCCCGCGGCCTCGGCTCCGTACGCTTCCATGACTGGCGCCCGGCCTACGACGCGTACGCCGCCGTGCCCAACGTCGCCCGCTTCCGTGAGCAGGCGAACGCCCTGTGCGCCTTCGTGGCCGAGTCGGCGCCCGACGAACAGCAGAGCCGTGACCTCGACTTCCTGCTGTCGGTCGGCCAGCTCTTCGCACTGGTCGTCCACGGCCAGCTGATCCTGGAGCAGGCCCGGCTGACCGGCCTGGACGAGGACGTGCTCGACGAGCTGTTCTCCGTACTCGTCCGCGACTTCTCCGCGTACGCCGTCGAGCTGCACGGCAAGGACTCCGCCACCGCGGAGCAGCAGGCCTGGGCCATCGCCGCGGTCCGGCGCCCCGTCGTCGACGAGGCCCGCTCGGCGCGCGTCTGGGATCGCGTCGAGGCGCTGTCCGGGGCCTACGAGATGGCCGAGTAGCGCCGCCCGGGTACAAGACCGGGGCCGGACCGCTTCGCCGGCGCTCGTCCGGGCATATGGAAGGTCCGGCAGCCGGATCCGGCCGGCTGCCAGGAGGAGGCGACCATGAACACGGTGTGGATCTGGCAGGCACAGCTGGACCGTTCGCTGGGCGAGGACGTGATCGGTTACGACGTGGAGGCGGCGGACGGGAGCGTGGGCACGGTCATCAGGCTCTCGCCGGTGCCGGGCTACGACCACCTGGTGATCGACGCGGGTGTCTGGAAGTTCGGGAGGAGCGTCGTCGTGCCGGCCGGCATGGTGACCGCGGTCGACGCCGGCGAACGAGTGATCCGGGTCGGGTGCACCAAGGAACAGATCAAGGACGCCCCGCGCTTCGAGCGTGACCAGGACACGGGCGATCTCTTCTACCTGCGAGGGCTCGGCCGGTACTACGAATCCCTGGTCACCCCCGTTGAATGACCGTGGAGCCGGCGCCACCCCTGTCGGTGGCGCCGGTCCCCGCCGTCTCAGGAGGACCGCACCCGGAGGCTCCTGCGGCCGAGTACGGCCTTGACCGGGACGAGCGCCAGCCATGACCACATGGCGGCCGCGGGGGAGACGGCGTAGGCGAGCGGCACGGTGGCACCGAAGACCAGGGCCGTGCCCCCCAGATCGGCGGCGATGGAGCGGGCTGTCCGCTCCGCGGCGTGGTCCTTCGGCCACGACCGGCGCAGTCCGGTCCTCAGCACAGCCAGTTCCAGCAGGTTGGTGATGCTCACCGCGCCCGCGTAGACCGCGACGGCCAAGGGCTGGGAGGCGTACTCGGAGAGGAGCGAGGTCGGGAAGGGGATGAGCGCGATCGCGCCCAGCCAGATGAGCGCGAACCTCAGCGGCGGCGCGTCGAACCGGGGGACCAGCTCCATGATCCGGCGGTGGTCGCGCCAGAAGGCAGCCAGGATCATGAAGCTCAGGGCATAGGCGCCGAGGTCCGGCAGGACGTCCACCACGGCATCCTGGAAGCCCTCGGCAGTCAGGCCCGGAGGCACCCGGACATCGAGCACCAGCAGGGTCATGGCGATCGCGAAGATCCCGTCGGACAGCGCGGTGAGCCGTTCCGTGATCTTCGCTTCACCCGTTCCCGCCCGGCTCTCGTCCACCCGCCCAGCGTCCCGGTGCCGGGGCGGCACAGGGCGGATTAGGCCGACGGCGGGCATGCCGGGCACGTGGCCCGGGGCGGCGGCGGACCGGCGTCGGCGCTGCCGCGCCGACGCCCGGGCGGGAGGGTCAGGCGGTCTGGAGGCTGTCGTCCTGCCTGTCCGCGGGACGGCGAAGCCCGGGGGAGACCGTGGCCCGCATGCCGAGCATGGAGTCCGCGACGTGGAGTGCCTGCTGGACAGCCTGGGTGCCGGTCATCACGCACAGGGTGTAGGCGGCGTCCTCCACGGCCCGGGCGGTCGCCTCGGTGGAGCGGCGGGCATCCTCGATGCGTGCGTCGGCATAGCGGGCCAGAGCCACTCTCAGGTCCTGAGGACTGGGTGTCAGCACAGCGGGTTCTCCTCTGGGTTCGATCCACGTCCGGGGTCCGGAGCACGAGGCCGGCGTCGTCCCGGCCGGCGGTGCGGTTCACACTCCGTCATGTGATCCGGCGTCACGCGTCTACCCGCTCGCGAGCGGAGTACGCTCGCCCGTCAGCGTGTGCGCCGACGGTTGCCGCCGCGGGCGTTCTACCGTTCACCGATGCGATCTGTCCCCTGGTGGGTCCTGTTCTCCTCCTTGAGCGCCCCGATCCTCCTCGTCGGGGGCTGGGCGGTCTCGGCGGAGCTCCAGGGGCCCGCCTATGACCCCGCGTCGACCACGATCAGCGTCCTCGCCGCCGACGGTGCCGCCGGCTACTGGGTGATGACGTCGGCCCTGCTCGCTCTCGGAGCCTGCCACCTGATCACCGCCTGCGGGCTGCGCCCCGCAGCACCGCCCGGACGGGTGGCCCTGGCCGGCGGCGGGCTCTCGGCCATACTGCTGGCCCTGTTCCCGGCGCCGCGCAGCGGCGGCTCGTTCGATCACGGTGTGGTCGTGGCCGTGGGATTCGTCCTGCTCGCCGTGTGGCCGGTCCTGGCCGTGCGGCGCGGCCCCGGTCCCCGGCGGATCACGCCCCTCAGTGAGGCCGGCCCGGGGGCGCAGGCGACGGCCCCGCTCCCCGACAGGTCGGCACCCTGGGGGCTGCGGCCGGCCCCGTCCACGACGGCGGCGGCGCTGATGTGGCTCGGCGGGGCCTGGTTCCTGCTCGCGCTGTTCGTCCTCGACACCGCGGGAGCGGCCGAGCGCGTCATCACGTTCGCGCAGTCGTTCTGGCCGCTCGTCGTGGCCTTCTCCTGCTTCCGGCACACGGACGGCGACGGGCAGCGGACCTGACTCCTGGGCACCCGGGCACCCGGGCGGGAGCGTGGCGGACGGCCCCTCGACGCCCGGTGCCGGAGGGCCCGCCCGCAGACGGGCCCTCCGGCACCGGGCGTCGAGGGGGTGGTGCGGGCTACGGCTTGCGGCCCACCGCCACGTAACCGGCGCTGATGATGTCGTCCTGGCCGGGGACCGGTTCGCCCAGCTCGGGATGCCAGGCCTCGCCGGCCACGATGCCCGGCTCGACGAGCTCGAGTCCGTCGAAGAAGCGGGAGAACTGGTCACGGGTGCGGGGCGCCAGCGTGAGCGTGTTCGCCTTGTACATCTCGTCGACCTTGCGGGCCTCGGCCGGGTGGAAGTCGGCCGTGACGTGGGAGATCACCACATGGCTGCCCGGTGCGAGCACGCCGGTCAGCCGGTCCACCAGCTCGTACGCGCCGTCCTCGTCACTCACGAAGTGCAGCAGCGCGATCATCGAGAGGGCGACCGGCCGGCTGAAGTCGAGTGTCTTGCCCGCGCGTTCGAGAATGGCGTCCACATCCCTGGCGTCCGCCTGGACGTAGTCGATGGCGCCCTCGTCGGTTCCCTTCAGCAGGGCCCCGGCGTGCGCCAGGACGATCGGGTCGTTGTCGCAGTAGACGACCCGGGTGTCGGGCGCCGCCTGCTGGGCCACCTGGTGGAGGTTGGGTTCGGTGGGTATCCCGGTGCCGATGTCCAGGAACTGCCGGATCCCGTTGTCCGTCAGCCATCGGGTGGCGCGGTGCATGAAGGCCCGGTTCACCTTCGCCATGACCGGGACCCCGGGTTCGACGGCCAGCATCTGACGGCCCATGGCCTCGTCCACCGGGTAGTTGTCCTTGCCCCCGAGGAACCAGTCGTACATCCGGGCGGGATGAGGTCTGCTGGTGTCGATGCGCAGGGCGGGGGCATCGTTCTCCGGTCGGGACATGGCGGACTCCTGGATGGGCGCGGCAGCGGTTGATCAGCTTGCGAACAGAATAGGGAACGTGAGCGTCGATCATGTCGCTCCCACGACAACTCATGTGTCGTAGAAGGTCACTTCGCGACAGTTGTCGCCTACGTGCTGGATCGTCGTACCGGCCGGGCCGGTGGGTACGACGGGCAGGGCCGCCGTACCCACCGACCCGGCCGGTGTGCCGTGCCGGTCAGCCGGTGCTGCAGGAGACGGGCGGCCAGGTCCAGTTGCCGTTGGCCTGGATGGTGGCGCCCCAGGTGTTGCCGCTGCCGTTGGGTTTGGCGGTCAGGGTCTGTGCGCTGGGGTAGGTGGCGGTGGTGTTCCAGGTGGAGAGGACCTTGGCGGGGGAGGGGACGTTCATGGTGACGGTCCAGTTGCTGGAGCCGGTGACCGAGACGTTGAGGTTGTAGCGGTCGCTCCACTTGCTGCCCGCGGTCACGGTGGCGGTGCAGCCACCACCACCGCCACCTCCGGTGCCGCCGCTGTCGGGTGCCACGGCGCGGCCCGTCTGCGGGGAGATCATGCCGGCGCACAGTCCTCGGCTCGCCAGGCCCTGGGCGATGCGCGGGATCGCGGCGAGCGTGTTGGCCGGCCAGTCGTGCATGAGGATGATCTGGCCGTTGGTGAGCCGGGCGTTCGCCGCCACGATCGCGTCCGTGCTCGCGTTGTTCCAGTCCTGCGAGTCGACGTCCCAGATGATCTGGGTGAGTCCGTACGCGGCCGCTGCCGCCTGCACGGTCGCGTTGGTCTCACCGTACGGGGGGCGGAAGAGCTTCGGCGTGCCGCCACCGCCGGCGGCGATCGCCTGCTGCGTGCGGGAGAGCTCGGAGTCGACCTGGGCCCGGCTCTGCTGGATCAGGTGCGGGTGGGTGTAACTGTGGTTGCCGACCCACATGCCGGCGTCGACCTGCGCCCGGACCTGGGCCGGGTCGGAGGCGGCGTACTGCCCCTGGTTGAACATCGTGGCGCGCAGACCGTTCTGCTTCAGGGCGTTGAGCAGGGCGGGCGTACTGCCGGACGGGCCGTCGTCGAAGGTGAGGCCGACGTACCCGTTGCAGGCCGCGGACGGGGCGGCGTGCGAGGGAGTGGTGTCGACGGCGACCGTGGCGGTCGCGGCCGTCGCGGCGACGGCCAGGGCCGTGGTCACCGTCCGGAGGGACAGGCGTGGCGTGATGCGCATGCGGGTGTCCTTCGCTTCCTGGTGGACGAGGGGAACGGGGCGGTTGCGGGGCGGCGGGCACGGGCCGCCGCCCCGCCGGTGCGAGGGGTCCGTCGCCCGGCTGTCAGCCGGTGCTGCAGGAGACGGTCGGCCAGGTCCAGTTGCCGTTGGCCTGGATGGTGGCGCCCCAGGTGTTGCCGCTGCCGTTGGGTTTGGCGGTCAGGGTCTGTGCGCTGGGGTAGGTGGCGGTGGTGTTCCAGGTGGAGAGGACCTTGGCGGGGGAGGGGACGTTCATGGTGACGGTCCAGTTGCTGGAGCCGGTGACCGAGACGTTGAGGTTGTAGCGGTCGCTCCACTTGTCGCCCGCGGTCACGGTGGCGGTGCAGCCGCCACCGCCCCCGCCACCACCGCCGCCGCCCGAGGTGCCGCCCACGGTGATCTGGGAACTGCCGCTGCTCTGGTAGCCCTCGGTGGCCATGATCATGTAGTTGAAGGTGCCGAGGTTCATGCCGTTCCTGGCCCACGCGTCGAAGTGGTTGCCGGTGGTGATGGTTCCACCGGTCCGCTTCGACTGACGGACGCTCCAGAACTGCTTGAACGTGCGCGTGCCCTCGATGGAGGGGGCGTTGACGCGGGTCGTCTCGTAGATGTCGTACGTTCCGCCGTCGCTGGTGACCGTTCCCTTGAACGTGCCCGTCGGGCGGTAGGTGCCCCAGTTGTCGACGATGTAGTACTCCACGAGGGGGTTCGTCGACCACCCGTAGAGGGTCAGGTACGCGTTGCCGGACGGGTTGAAGGTGCCGGAGTAGGTGACGCTCCTGCGTCCGCCCGTGCTCCAGCCCTTGCCCGCCACGAAGTTCCCGGTGTTGCTCCAGGAAGTGCCGTAGCCGCCGCCGGATGCCAGGTTCATCGAGACCGAACCGGGGCTGTCGGTCCAGAAGGAGTAGTAGTACCCGTTGTCCGTGCCGGTCTGGTTCGAGTTGACGACCGTGTCGGCGCTGGCGGCGCCGGGCAGGGCGAGTACGGCCATCGCGGCCGTCGCCGCGGCTAAGGCATTGCGGATGAACCGTCTGAACCGGCCGGGTGTGCGGCTCGTCGACTGTGCGGGTGCGTCGTTCATGTGCGTGCTGTCCTCCTCGTGCTCGTGAGGCCGGGTGGGGGGCCGGGCAGCGCGGGACGCCCTCTGTGGGGGTGTCGATGGAGCAGACGAAGGCGCCGACCGTGCGTCGGTGTCGCACGACCCGCCGGACCGGCCGGTCGTCACGCCTCGGCGACCGGCCTGAGTACCGGGTCGGGGTGGACCCGGATCGACAGTGGTTGAGGTCTGTCGACGCCGAACAGTGTTGATCTGGGGCAGTCGGGTGTCAATAGTTTCGTCATGGATTACGAAAGCGTCGATCAGGGATCGTTGGTGATCCGTGGGAATAATTCCAGTTCAATGAGGGTGAGAACCGATTAGATCTCTCATGATGACGAAGCTGCGAAAAATGGTCTTCGGAAAACAGGGTGCTCGATTTCGAAACATTCGAAGACTTTCGGCTGTGTTGCGGTCCCGTCCGGACCTGTGGCGCGGCGCCCCGCCTTACCTTTCGCACGCCCGCGTCGTCGAGTCGGTGAGACCTCACCGATCAGATGCCCCCAGGGGCGGAACAGGGGACCGTGACATGGCCACCCAGGCGACCGCACAGCGCAGCTTCTCGTTTCTGCAGATCGCGATCACCCTGCAGACCTTGACCATCTTTCTTCAAGCGGTCTCCGCCGGACTGCTGCTGACCTCGTCCTACGGAGAGACGCTGCACAGCGTCGGCGCCCGCGTGATGTACGGGGCGTCGATGCTGTACGTGCTCGCGGCGGTGCTGGCATGGAAGCCGGGCGGGGGGTCGCCCCGGCCTGTCCTGCACGCCTCCGGGTTCCTCGTCCTCGCCTCGGTGCAGGTCGCGCTCGGCATCGCGCACGTACCGGCGGTCCATCTCCCCCTGGGAGTGCTGATGTTCGGGCTGAGTGTGCTCGCGCTGGCACGGCGCTGAGTCCGGGCAGGCACAGGCCGGAGCTCCCGGCGGTCGTTCCGCCGGGAGCCCCTTCCCCGTGTTCTCACCCCGTCGGCGCCGAGTCGTCAGCGCACGGCCTTGAGGGCGTTGTTGAGTTCCAGCACGTTGACGCGGGGCTCGCCCATGAACCCGAGAGTGCGGCCCTCGGTGTGCTCGTCCACGAGCTCCGCCACCCGGTGCACGGGGAGACCGTTCCGCTCGGCGACCCGGTGGACCTGAAGTTCCGCGTACGCCGGGGAGATGTCCGGGTCGAGGCCCGAGCCGGAGGAGGTGACGGCGTCGGCCGGGACGTCCTGGGGCAGCACCTTGTGGTCAGGGGTGGAATTGTCCGCCACGACGGCGGCCTTCGCCTCGGTGACCCAGGTGATCAGCTCGGCGTTGTCCGCGGCGCGGTTGGTGGCACCGGAGAGGATCAGTGAGTACCGGAGGTTGACGCTGTTGCCGCCCAGGCCGTTCGAGGGGCGGGGCTGGAACCACCTCAGGTCCGGCCTCACCGCCTCGTCCGGGTCGTCGGGATTCCGCTTCGGCAGGTCGTAGGTCTGCCCGATCAGCGAGGACCCGACGGTGCGGCCGCTTTCGTCGCTGATCTCGGAACCGTTCGCCTTGCCGCTGAAGAGCGCCTGCGCGACGCCCGTGACGGCCAGCGGGTAGAGGACGCCGCAGACGACGCTCAGCACGAGAAGGGCGCGCAGCCCCGCTCCGAGCAGCCGGGCGGTGTTCTTGAGAGAGGTGTTCATGGCTGGTCAGCCGTTCTGGTTCAGGAGAGCCCGGGAATGAGGGAGATGAGCATGTCGATGATCTTGATGCCGATGAACGGGGCCACCAGGCCGCCGAGCCCGTAGATCCCGAGGTTGCGGCGGAGCATCCTGTCGGCGCCGGCCGGCCGGTACCGGACCCCCTTGAGGGCGAGCGGGACGAGGGCGACGATGATCAGCGCGTTGAAGACGACGGCCGACAGGATCGCGGACTCCGGCGACGCCAGGCCCATCACGTTGAGCTTGTCCAGGCCCGGGTACACCACCGCGAACATGGCCGGGATGATCGCGAAGTACTTCGCGACGTCGTTGGCGATGGAGAACGTGGTCAGGGCGCCGCGCGTGATGAGGAGCTGCTTGCCGATCGCGACGATCTCGATCAGCTTGGTGGGGTCGGAGTCCAGGTCCACCATGTTCCCGGCCTCCTTGGCGGCCGAGGTGCCGGTGTTCATCGCCACGCCGACGTCCGCCTGGGCGAGCGCGGGGGCGTCGTTGGTGCCGTCCCCCGTCATCGCGACGAGCTTGCCGCCCGCCTGTTCCCGCTTGATGAGGGCCATCTTGTCCTCGGGCGTGGCCTCGGCGAGGAAGTCGTCGACCCCCGCCTCCTCGGCGATCGCCTTGGCCGTCAGCGGGTTGTCACCCGTGATCATGACGGTCCTGATGCCCATCCGGCGCAGCTCGGTGAAGCGCTCCCGCATGCCGTCCTTGACGACGTCCTTGAGGTGGACGACCCCCAGGATCCGGGCCCCCTTCGCGTCCTCGACCGCGACCAGCAGCGGTGTGCCGCCCGCCTCGGAGATCCGGTCGGCGAGCGGGCCGGCGTCGTCGGCCACGTGGCCGCCCCGCTCCCTCACCCACGCGACGACCGAACCGGCCGCGCCCTTGCGGGCCTTGAGGCCGTCGACGTCCACCCCCGACATGCGGGTCTGCGCCGTGAAGGCGACCCAGGTGGCACGGACGAGCTCGCCCTGGTGGCGTTCGCGCAGACCGTACGCCTCCTTCGCGAGCACCACGATCGACCGGCCCTCAGGAGTCTCGTCGGCGAGCGAGGACAGCTGCGCGGCGTCGGCCAGCTCCGCCTCGGTCGCGCCCCTGACCGGGACGAACTCCGCGGCCTGCCGATTGCCGAGCGTGATGGTGCCGGTCTTGTCGAGCAGCAGCGTCGAGACGTCACCCGCCGCCTCCACGGCGCGCCCCGACATGGCCAGGACGTTGCGCTGGACGAGGCGGTCCATGCCCGCGATGCCGATCGCGGAGAGGAGCGCGCCGATCGTCGTCGGGATCAGACAGACCAGCAGAGCGGTGAGGACGATCAACGACTGCCCGGCGCCGGCGTGGATGGCGAAGGGCTGGAGCGTCACGACGGCGAGGAGGAAGACGATGGTCAGCGAGGCCAGCAGGATGTTGAGCGCGATCTCGTTGGGGGTCTTCTGCCGGGCCGCCCCCTCCACCAGGGCGATCATCCGGTCGATGAAGGTCTCGCCCGGCTTGGTGGTGATCCTGACGACGATCCGGTCGGACAGGACCTTCGTGCCGCCCGTGACGGCACTGCGGTCGCCACCGGACTCCCTGATCACCGGAGCCGATTCGCCGGTGATGGCGGACTCGTCGACGGACGCGACCCCTTCGACGACGTCACCGTCACCCGGGATGGTGTCGCCGGCCTCGCAGACGACCAGGTCGCCGACGCGCAGCTCCGTCCCGGGCACCTCCACCTCGTCACGGCCGTCCAGACGGCGGGCGACCGTGTCCGTCCTGGCGTTGCGCAGGGTGTCCGCCTGAGCCTTTCCGCGGCCTTCGGCCACCGCCTCGGCGAGGTTGGCGAAGACCGTCGTCAGCCAGAGCCAGGCAGTGATGGCCCAGCCGAACCAGTCACCCGGATCCCGGAGTGCCAGCAGCGTGGTGACCACCGAGCCGACGAGCACCACGAACATGACGGGGGACTTGATCATGATGCGCGGATCGAGCTTCCTCACCGCGTCGGGGAAGGACGTGAGCAGCTGCTTCGGGTCGAAGAGACCCCCGCCGACACGGCCCGGCCCGGCGCCTGCCGACGGGTCCTCGTGCGGGGCACGGGTGGGGGTGACGGTGCTCATGAGGCGAGTCCTTCGGCGAGCGGACCCAGCGCCAGGGCCGGGAAGTAGGTCAGACCGGTGATGATGAGGATCGTTCCGACGAGCAGGCCCGCGTAGAGCGGCTTGTCCGTCCGCAGGGTGCCCGCCGTGGCCGGGACGGGGCGCTGCTCGGCGAGCGAGCCGGCCAGGGCCAGGACGAACACGATCGGGAGGAAGCGGCCGAGCAGCATCGCGATGCCGATGGTGGTGTTGAACCACTGCGTGTCGGCGTTGAGCCCGGCGAAGGCGGAGCCGTTGTTGTTGGCGCCGGAGGTGTAGGCGTAGAGGATCTCGGAGAATCCGTGCGCGCCGCTGTTGGTCATCGAGTGGGGCGGAGTGGGCAGCGCCGTCGCGAGGGCGGTGAAGCAGAGCACCAGCGCCGGGGTGATCAGGATGTAGCACGCCGCGAGCTTGATCTGGCGGGTCCCGATCCTCTTGCCGAGGTACTCGGGGGTGCGGCCGACCATGAGGCCCGCGATGAACACCGCGATGACCGCCATCACGAGCATGCCGTAGAGGCCGGAGCCGACGCCGCCGGGGGCGATCTCACCCAGCTGCATGCCCAGCATGGTGATCCCGCCTCCGAGCCCCGTGTACGAGGAGTGGAAGGAGTTGACCGCGCCGGTCGACGTCAGGGTGGTCGCCACGGCGAAGATCGACGACCCGCCGATGCCGAAGCGGGTCTCCTTGCCCTCCATGGCTCCGCCGGCGATCTCGAGCGCCGGACCGTGGTGGGCGAACTCCGTCCACATCATCAGGGCCGTGAACGCGATCCAGATGGTGGCCATCGTGGCCAGGATCGCGTAGCCCTGCCGCAGGCTGCCGACCAGACGGCCGAACGTGCGGGTCAGCGCCGACGGGATCAGGAGGATCAGGAAGATCTCGAAGAGGTTGGAGAACGGCGTCGGATTCTCGAAGGGGTGGGCGGAGTTGGCGTTGAAGTAACCGCCACCGTTCGTCCCCAGCTCCTTGATGACCTCCTGCGAGGCGACCGCGCCCCCGTTCCACTGCTGGGCGGAGCCGGTGAACTGTCCGACCTCGTGGATGCCGGAGAAGTTCTGGATGACACCACATGCCACCAGCACGATCGCGCCGACCACCGCGATCGGCAGCAGGATCCGCAGCGTGCCGCGCACCAGGTCGGTCCAGAAGTTGCCGAGTTCACCGGTGCGCGAGCGCGCGAACCCGCGTACCAGGGCCACGGCGACCGCCATGCCGACCGCGGCCGAGACGAAGTTCTGCACCGCGAGGCCGCCCGTCTGCACGACGTGGCCCATGGCCTGTTCGCCGTAGTACGACTGCCAGTTGGTGTTCGCCACGAAGGACGCCGCGGTGTTGAACGCCTGGTCCGGGTCGATCGACGCGAAGCCGAGCGATCCGGGCAGTGCGCCCTGGAAGCGCTGGAGCGCATAGAGGAAAAGGACGCTCACAGCGGAGAACGCGAGTACGCCGCGCAGATAGGCGGGCCAGTGCATCGAGGCCGACGGATTGGCTCCGATAGCACGGTAGATCCACTTCTCCGGCCTGTAGTGCTTTTCGGAGGAGTAGACCCGGGCCATGTAGTCACCGAGCGGACGGTATGCCAGTGCCAGCGCGGCTGTCAGCGCGAGCAACTGGAGCACACCAGCTGTTACGGGGCTCATATCGGGCTTCAGAACCTCTCCGGGTACACAAGCGCAAGGACGAGGTAGACCAGCAGGGAGACGGCCACGACCAGGCCGGCGATGTTCTCGGCGGTCACAGCTTCGTCACCCCCCTCGCGATGAGAGCCACCAGCGCGAAGACCGCGATCGTGGTGACGACGAAGGCCAGGTCGGCCATCGTGAGCTCCTGAATGAAGTGAACGAATTGGAATCGGCCGGTGCGGCCGCTCAAAAGCAAAGCGCAGGGTCGGCTGTGCGTAATGCCCCTTTGACGGGCTCCATACGGGCGCGGCGGAATTCTTGACGCCGTCCGTACGGGAGGGTTTTCGGGCAGGCGTACGCCACCCCTTTCCGTATCGGTCCTCACCCGCGGACGTGATATCGGAGAGGGGCGGCGGCGCCCTTCTGTGTTCCGGCCCTGACCTACTCCCCGACGTCCCGGCCGCGGAAATCGTCGAGGGTCTCCCGGCGTACCAGCAGCCGGGCGGATCCGTCGGCGACCGCCACCATCGGGGGCCGGCCGACCATGTTGTACCCGGAGGCCATGGACAGGTGGTAGGCGCCCGCCACGGGTACGGCGAGGAGGTCGCCGGGCCGTATGTCGCCCGGGAGCTCCACGTCGGCGGCGAGTACGTCGCCCGCCTCGCAGTGCCGGCCGACCACCGTGGCCGTCGTCGGCGCGGCGGGGGAGCGGCGGCCGATCAGGCGTGGCGCGTAGCGGGCCCCGTACAGGGCGGGCCGGGGGTTGTCGCTCATGCCCCCGTCGACGGCCACGAACACCTGACCGCCCGTGTGTTTGACGGCCAGGACCCGGTAGAGCACCACCCCGGCCGGCCCCGTGATCGCCCGGCCGGGCTCGATGACGAGCCGGGGTGCGTCGAGGCCCGCCGACGCGCAGGCCGACGCGAGTGCGCAGCGCAGTTCGCGGGCGAGGGCCGAGAGGTCGAGTGCGGGCTCGCCGGGCCGGTACGGGACGCCGTGGCCGCCACCCATGTCGAGCTCGGGCAGCGCGATGCCGTGGACGTCGCGGATACTGGCCATCAGACCCACCACACGGCGCAGGGAGGCGACGTACGGCTCGACCTCGGTGATCTGTGAGCCGATGTGGCAGTGCAGGCCGGTCAGCCGGAGCTGCGGCTGGCTCAGGATGCGGGCGACCGCGTGTTCCGCCGACCCGTCCGCCAGGGAGAGCCCGAACTTCTGGCCGTCCGTACCGGTGCGGATCTTCTCGTGCCCGCCGGCGGAGACGCCGGGCGTCACCCGGAGCATCACCCGCTGGTGGCCGTGCGGCCCCACGGCCGCGGCGAGCCGCGCGATCTCCGAGGGACTGTCGATGACGATCGTGCCGACCCCCAGCCGCAGGGCCGTCTCCAGGTCGCGGGGCGACTTCGCGTTGCCGTGCATGATGACGCGCTCCGGCGGGAAGCCGCTGGTGACCGCGAGTTCCAGCTCGCCCGCCGAGCACACGTCCAGCCCGAGGCCCTCGTCGCGTACCCAGCGGATGACGGCCCGGCACAGCAGCGCCTTGGCGGCGTACATCACGTGGGCGTCGGGGAAGGCGGCCCGGTACGCGCGGCAGCGGGCGCGTACCTCCGACTCGTCCAGGACGTAGACCGGTGTGCCGAAACGGTGGGCGACCTCGGTCAGGGCCACCCCGCCGACCACGACGTCTCCGTCCGCCTGCCGCCGGGTGGACACCGGCCATACGGCCAGGTCGTCGGCGTCCGCAGCGGTCGTCCCGGGGACGAGAGCCGTGGTCATGACGCCGTCCCCGTGCTCAGGGCCCGTACCGGGAGACGGCCGGGCCGGTGCTCCGGCGGGGCGACGGGGTGCGCCGACAGGGCCGGGTCGACTGTCAGCAGGTCCGCGCCGAGCGGCGCGCAGAGGGCCCGCAGCAGGCCCTCCGACAGCCGGATGGACGCCTGGTTCCCGCCCAGTGTCCGGGCCAGCCGGTCCAGGGTCGTGAAGCCGACGGCCGTGCGTGTGCCCAGGGGAGTGCGGAACAGCCTGATCGCCGTCCCCGCTCCGTCTCCCGGCCGGACGGGCACGTACAGACGCCCGGCCGGGAGCGGTTCCTCGGGCTCGGGATCACTTTCGTACCGGAACAGACACATGGGGCCCTCCTGGGGTTCTCCGACGGTGGCGCCCCGGATGCGGGGAGGCGGTCCGGGGCGATGCACCGAAGCTATCCCCGCGACGGCACCCCACGGCCCGGCCCCTGACGGCACCTTGACGTTCGACGGTCCTGTCCATACACCTCCCTGACGGGCACGCGTGCGCGTTACCGTGGGGCGTTCCCGAGGGAGAGGAGGGGCCGTGTGAACGCCGAACCGGGCCCCGCGGTCGTCCTGATCACCGGAGTGATGGCGGCGGGGAAGTCGACCGTGGCCCAGCTCCTGGCCGAGCGTCTGCCGCGGGCGGCGCACGTGCGGGGCGACCTGTTCCGCCGCATGATCGTCTCAGGCCGGGAGGAGCTGATGCCCGAGGAGACCGAGGAGGCCAGGGCCCAACTGGACCTGCGCCAAAGGCTCTCCGCACTCGTGGCCGACGAGTACGCGCGTGCGGGATGGACCGCGATCGTCCAGGACATCGTCATCGGCGAGGACCTGGAGCGATACGTCGCGAGGGTGCGCACACGGCCGCTGTACGTCGTCGTGCTCGCACCCTCCACCGAGGCGGTGCGGGCCAGGGAGGCGGCGCGGCACAAGACCGGGTACGGCGCCTGGACGGTCGAGGCCCTCGATCGCGGCCTCCGTGAGGAGACACCGGACATCGGGCTGTACGTCGACACCTCGCGGCAGACACCGGACGAGACGGTCGCGACGATCCTGGCCGGTCTCGCCCAGGCCCGTATCTCCACGGACTGAGCGGCCCGGCGTCCACGTCGGCCGTCCACCTCGGCCGGGATGGCCGATACCCTCTTCGCGGCTAGGTAGTGTTGCGATTTGCCTAATGGTATTAGGTAAACGCATAATCGAATCTGCCGGAGGGAAGGGTGGCCATGGCCAGAGCAGGACTGACCGCAGAACGCCTGACGCAGGCCGGGGCGGACATGGCCGACGAGGTCGGCTTCGACAAGGTGACCGTCGCGGCACTCGCCCGGCAGTTCGGTGTCAAGGACGCGAGTCTCTACTCGCATCTGAAGAACTCGCAGGACCTCAGGACGAGGATCGCCCTGCTGGCCCTGGCCGAACTCGCCGACCGCGTCGCCGCGGCGCTTGCCGGGCGTGCGGGCAAGGACGCGCTGGAGGCGTTCGCGAACGCCTACCGCGACTACGCCAGGGAGCACCCGGGCCGTTACGCCGCGGCGCAGCTCAGGCTCGACCCGGAAGCGGCCGCCGCCAGCGCCGGAGCCCGGCACGCCCAGATGACGCGGGCGATCCTGCGCGGCTACGACCTGACGGAGCCGGACCAGACGCACGCGGTCCGGCTGCTCGGCAGCGTCTTCCACGGCTACATCAGCCTGGAGTCCGGCGGAAGCTTCAGCCACAGCGCCCCCGGCACCCAGGAGACCTGGTCGCGGGTCCTGGACGCACTCGACGCCCTGCTGCGGAACTGGCCCGACTCCTGACGCTCCGCCGGCCCCACAGACCAGACACACGTACGGACGGCGGAGACCGATGAGCCCCCACTCCCAGCTGATGACCACTCCCCTCACCGAAGACCTCGTGCGCGGTGCCCTCGACCTGGAGCGCACCGAACACGGTCTGCTGCCGCACCGGCTGCCCGCCCGGGCCCGCGCCCAGAACACCGACGGGCAACTGGCCATGGCGGAGGCCCAGCCCTCCGGCGTACGGATCGTCCTCCGTACCCGGGCCACCGTCGTGGAGCTGGACACCCTGCCCACCAAGCGGGCGTACGTGGGCGCCCCGCCCCGACCGGACGGCATCTACGACCTGGTGGTCGACGGCCGCCTCGTGGGCCGGGCCGGTGTGAAGGGCGGCAACACCCTGACCATCGACATGGCCGCCGGATCCGCCGAGGTCCGGCCGGGACCGGTGGGTACCGTCCGCTTCGACGGGCTGCGAGCCGGGCCGAAGGACGTGGAGATCTGGCTGCCGCACAACGAGACCACCGAGCTGGTCGCCCTGCGCACCGACGCCCCCGTCGAAGCCGTCCCGGACCGGGGCCGCGCGGTGTGGCTGCATCACGGCAGCTCCATCAGCCACGGCTCCGACGCCGCGAGCCCCACCACCACCTGGCCCGCGCTGGCCGCGTCCCTGGGAGGGGTCGAACTGGTCAACCTGGGGTACGGCGGCAGCGCCCTGCTCGACCCGTTCACCGCACGCACCTTGCGTGACACACCGGCGGACCGGATCAGCGTCAAGGCGGGCATCAACCTGGTCAACACCGACGTGATGCGCCTGCGTGCCTTCACCCCGGCCGTACACGGCTTCCTCGACACGATCCGCGACGGTCACCCCACCACACCGCTGCTGGTGGTCTCGCCCCTCCTGTGCCCCATCCACGAGGACACCCCCGGCCCCAGCGCCCCGGACCACAGCGCCCTGAGCGAGGGCAGGCTGAGCTTCCGGGCCACGGGGGACCCCGCGGAGACCGCCGCCGGCAAGCTGACCCTGACGGTCATCAGGCGTGAGCTCGCCCGCATCGTCGAGCAGCGGGCGGCCGAGGACCCGCATCTGTACTACCTCGACGGCCGCGAGCTCTACGGCGAGGCGGACTCTGCCGAGCTGCCGCTGCCCGACGCGCTGCACCCCGACGCCGCCACACACCGAAGGATCGGCGAGCGCTTCGCACGGCTGGCATTCCGCGCGGGCGGCCCTCTCGCGGCCGACGGGTCACGCCCCTGAGACGACCCCGCCGCTGAGACGGCCGCGTCACGGGGACAGCCCCGCCTTCCCCGGCCCGCGTGCGACGGGCGCGGCGGTTGAGAGCCCGGACGTACAAGAGCATTCTTGAACAAAGGCCGCAGCTGTATGTCCGTGGCGGCCCGCCGAGGCGGGGAGGACGAGTGATGGGTCCGTGAACATGGACGAGGCGGGCTCCACAGGCCCGCCCGCGGACACGGCCGGTCGCACGCCGGACACCGTCGGCGACCGGCGTCCGGGTGGCCTGCCGTCCGAGGAGGAACGCTGCCGGATCCTGGCGCAGCTGCCGGTACCGGTCGCCTACTTCGGCCGGGACCAGCTCCTCTCCATGGCGAACGGGGCCGCGGCCGAATCGGTCGGCAGGACCGAGGCGGCGCTGCTCGGCCTGCGTCCGGGCGAGGTCGAGCCGGGACTGTTCCTTG
This sequence comes from Streptomyces sp. NBC_01460, assembly GCF_036227405.1. NCBI lineage: Bacteria > Bacillati > Actinomycetota > Actinomycetes > Kitasatosporales > Streptomycetaceae > Streptomyces > Streptomyces sp. NBC_01460. The sequence continues at coordinate 705,371 of NZ_CP109473.1, read as the reverse complement.
AGGGCGGGGAAGGGCTCTCCGACGCCATCGCCCGCGTGCTGAGAACGGGCGAGGGCGAGCCGTACGAGACGCACCTCATGGTGGAGGGCAGCGAACACATCTGGCAGGCGGCGATGTCGCCCGTACGGAACGACGCGGGTGAGGTCGAGGGCGTGTCCGTCGTGACACTCGACACGACCGACCAGTTCTGGGCACGGAGGCGTCTGGCCGTGCTGAACAAGGCCAGCAGGCGGATCGGCAGCACCCTGGACGTGGGACGCACCGCCGAGGAGCTGGCGGAGCTCGCCATCGAGGACTTCGCCGACTTCGTCACGGTCGATCTCCTCTCCGAGGTGCTGACCGGTGACGAGGCGCGTTCCGTCCTGCACCGGGACACGATCAGCTTCCACCGGGTGGCCCAGCGGTCCGTGCTCGAGGGATGCCCCGAGTCGGTCGTCCCCCTCGGCGAGATCCATTCCTACGACCGCGACTCCGTGATCGGCCGCGCGCTGGTCCTCGGCGAACCGGTGCGCGTCGCCGTCGACGACGAGACTCTGCGGGACTGGGCGGCGGACGAGCCGGTACGGTCGCGGAGCATGCGGGACCACAAGATCCACTCCGTCCTCGTGGTTCCGCTGCGGGCCCGCGGAGTGACGCTCGGCACCACGCTGTTCTGCCGGCACAGGACGCCCGGGGGATTCGGCACCGTGGACCTGCAGCTCGCCGCCGAGCTCGCCTCTCGGGCGGCCGTCTGTATCGACAACGCCCGTCGCTACACCCGCGAGCGGGCCACGGCCCTCGCCCTGCAGCGCAGCCTGCTGCCCCGCCGGGCCGCCCGGCAGAGGGCCGTCGAGGCCACCGCACGCTATCTCCCGAACACCACGGGCGCGGGCATCGGAGGAGACTGGTTCGACGTCATCCCGCTGTCCGGCGCCCGGGTCGCCCTGGTGGTGGGCGACGTCGTCGGCCACGGCCTCCACGCCTCGGCCACCATGGGCCGGCTCCGCACCGCCGTACGGACCCTCGCCGACGTCGACCTCGCCCCCGAGGAACTGCTCACCCAGCTCGACGACCTGGTGTCCACGCTCGACCGCGAACAGCCCGCCGACAGCTCCGAAGGCGCACCGGTCGCCGGTGCGACCTGCCTCTACGCCGTGTACGACCCGGCGACCGGACACTGCACGATGGCCAGGGCGGGCCACCCCGAGCCGGTGGTGGCACGCCCCGACGGAACGGTCGAACAACTGCCGCTGCCCGCGGGGCCGCCGCTCGGAGTGGGCGGAGTCGCCTTCGAGGCGGCCGAGTTCGAACTGCCCGAGGGCAGTCGGCTGGCCCTGTACACGGACGGTCTGATCGAGACGGCCGACAGGGACGTCGACACAGCCCTCGCCGAACTGCGTGACCTGCTCGGCCGTCCGGCGCACTCGCTCGAAGAGACGTGCGACACCGTGATGGACGCACTCGTCCCCGAGCAGCCGGACGACGACGTCGCTCTGCTGTTGGCCCGCACGAGACGCCTCGACGCGGGCCACTACGCCTCGTGGGACCTCGTCGCGGATCCTGCCGTGGTCTCGAAGGCCCGCAAGCGAGCCTCCGCGCAGCTCGTGGCGTGGGGCCTGGACGACGCGGTGTTCACCACGGAGCTCGTCGTCAGCGAGCTGGTCACCAACGCCATCCGCTACGGCGGCGACCCCATCCGGCTCCGGCTCATCCGGGACACCGCGCTCATCTGCGAGGTCGTCGACGGCAGCAGTACCGCGCCCCATCTGCGCCGTGCCCGGATCTTCGACGAGGGCGGGCGCGGTCTGCTGCTCGTCGCGAGTCTCACGGAACGCTGGGGCACCCGCTACAGCGGCACCGGCAAGACCATCTGGGCCGAACAGCCCCTGCCGGGAACGGAGGAGGCGGACCTGGCCTGAGGCGCCCCGCACCGTCAGGGCGTTCCGGCTCGGCCGTTCCGGGAGGACCCCGGCCGGTCCACGCCTAGGACCGGCGCCCGCCGAACTGCCAGGCGTGGACCTCGATGTCGGCGTACCGGTCCTCGGTCAGGATGTCGCGTGCCGCGCCCGGGTCCGTGGCGCGTACCAGCGCCGCCGTGCCCAGCCAGTCGGCGCCGTCGTCGGACAGCAGCGGCCCGTAGGCGATCAGTTCGTCCGGGACGGCCGGCACCGAGAGGTCCGCTGCCGGGCCCGAGCCGAGGCCGAGCACCAGGTACCGGTTGCCGTCGGTGTCGCCGCCGGGGAAGTCCCACATGGTGCGTCCCAGCGTGTTGCGCCAGCGGCGCAGCAGCACGTCGCGGTAGACGCCGGCCTGGTGGTTCGGCTCGTCGAAGGCGAACGCGCGGGCGGCGGCGGGACAGGGCAGGTCGAGGACGTGCAGGCTGCCGGTGGGTGTGTCGCCGTCCAGGGTCGGCCCTCGGGCGATCATCTCCTTCGCGTACCCGTCCATGTAGGACCAGTGCTCTTCGATCAGTTCGTCACGCAGCGCCAGGGAGCCGATGCGGTCGCGGTGGTAGCAGAGGAACTCCATACCCGGAGGATCTCCTCGATGAGGGGGCCAGGTCGAGGGGGTTTCGGCCGGTGGCCGCTCGACTGCGTGCGTCCGGCGGCTCCCGGCACAGGGAGCCGCCGGACGCACGGTGGTCAGACCGCGGGGGCCGGGTACGTCGGGTACTCCACGCCGGAGACGTGCTGCACGACCCGGATGACCTGGGAGGAGTAGCCGAACTCGTTGTCGTACCAGAGGTAGAGGATCGCGTTGTCGCCCTCGACCTTGGTGGCGCCGGCGTCGACGATCGACGCGTGGCGGGAGCCGATGAAGTCGCTCGAGACCGCGTCGGGCGCCGTGATGAAGTCGATCTGGCGCCTCAGCGGCGAGGTCAGAGAGACGTTGCGGAGGTAGTCCAGGACCTCCTCGCGGCTGGTGGCGCGCTCGAGCTGCAGGTTGAGGATCGCGATGGACACGTCCGGGACCGGCACGCGGATCGAGCTGCCGGTGATCTTCGCCTGGAGGTCCGGCAGCGCCTTGGTGACGGCGGAGGCGGCACCCGTCTCGGTGATGACCATGTTGAGCGGCGCCGAACGGCCACGGCGGTCCGAGTTGTGGTAGTTGTCCAGCAGGTTCTGGTCGTTGGTGAACGAGTGGACGGTCTCCACGTGGCCGCGCAGCACGCCGTACTCGTCCGCCATCGCCTTCAGCGGCGGGACGATCGCGTTGGTCGTGCAGGAGGCGCACGAGATGATCTGCTCGTCCGGCTTGATCGTGTCGTGGTTGACGCCGTGCACGATGTTGGGGACGTCACCCTTGCCGGGCGCGGTCAGGACCACCTTCGCGATGCCGGGGCGCAGGTGCCTGGAGAGCCCCTCCCGGTCGCGCCAGCGGCCCGTGTTGTCGATGAGGATGGCGTTCTTGATGCCGTGGGCCGTGTAGTCCACCGACGTGGGGTCGTCGGAGTAGATCACCTGGATCGCGTTGCCGTTGGCGATGATCCTGCTGTTCGCCTCGTCGACGGTGATCGTGCCCTGGAACTGCCCGTGGATGGAGTCACGGCGCAGCAGCGAGGCACGCTTCACGATGTCCTGTCCGGCACCCCGGCGCACGACGATGGCGCGCAGACGCAGACCGTTGCCGGAACCGGTCTTCTCGATCAGCAGGCGGGCCAGGAGCCGGCCGATGCGGCCGAACCCGTAGAGGACGACGTCGCGCGACTCGCGGCGCTCCGTCTTGTTGGCTCCCGTCGCGCCGGCCACGGCCTCCGCGGTGAAGTCCTCGACGGACAGTCCGCGGTCGTCGCTCCGGTAGGTCGCGGCGAGCATGCCGAGGTCGATCTGCGACGGGCCGAGGTCCAGTGCGGCGAGAGCCCGCAGGAACGGGAGGGTCTCGGTGACCGAGAGCTCCTCGCCGGCTATCTGCCGGGCGAACCGGTGGGTCTTGAGGATGCTGACCACCGACTTGTTCACCAGGGAGCGGCTGTGGATCAGGATCGTGACGTCCTGCTCCCGGTGCAGCTTCCCGATGATCGGGATCATCGACTCCGCGATCTCCTCACGGGTCTTCCAATTGGTGAACGAGTCCTCGGTGAAAGTCACAAGTCCATCTTTCGAGCTAGGCGGTGCTCATATGTTAACCGCACTCGATTCCGGTCGTTCAGCCGGTGCCGGTCAGGGGGCCCGCCCGCTCGAATCGATGTGGCTGGTCAGGACTCGCATCCGGTGCCACCTGTCGGGAGACGGACCGGTGGCCGAACCTCACCCCCTCCCACGGCACCTCTGCCGGGAACGGCTCCGCGCGGCGCTGCCCCGCCGGGCGCGGAGCGGCCCGCTCGATCCCGGGCTTCACGCCCTCGACCCGCCCCAGCCACTCCAGCAGCTCGCCGCGCAGCTCGTCCGCGGCCTCGCGGTGCGAGGAGAGCCCCGCGAGGTTGTCCAGCTCGTAGGGATCGGCCGCCAGGTCGTACAGCTCGGTCTCCGTGTAGTGCGCGGCGGCCGGCTCGTTCCAGGCGTCCGCTCCCGGCGCGTCCACCACGTACTTCCACCGGGCGGTGCGCACCGCGCGGCCGACCCGGTCCTCGCTGATCTGGACGAGGACGGACCGGGGCCGCCCGGGATCCTGGCCCCCGCCGGTCAGTGGCAGCAGGGACCGGCCCTGGACGCCGTCCGGTACGGCGATGCACGCGGCCTCCAGCAGGGTCGGCATCAGGTCCACGGTGCTCACCGGCTGCCGGACGAGCCCGCCCCCGGTGAAGCCCGGTCCGGTGAGCGCCAGCGGAACCCGGACGGACGCCTCGTGGGCCGACCGCTTGTACTCGCTGTTGCGGGTCCGGAAGTGGGAGCCGTGATCCGCTGTCCACGCCAGCACGGTGCCCTCCGCGGTGCCCAGACTCCTCAGCGCGTCACGCAGCCGCCCCACCCCCTCGTCCACGCGTTTGATCTGGCCGAGATACCCGGCGAGATGGCGGTGCGCGCCGCCCTGCGGGGCGCCCGGCGCGAGTGCGGCCAGATCCGGTGGCAGCCAGGCGCCCTCGTAGCGCTCGCGGTGGCCCGAGGGCGCGGGGTAGTCGTCGGTGGGGTTCTGGTGGTGGGGTTCCAGCAAGGAGACGAAGAGCAGGTAGGGGCGGTCGTGGTGGTCGGACACGAAGCGGATCGCGGCGTCGATCAACGCGTCCGAGCGGTACCCGGGGAGCCTGACCGGCTCGCCGTCCTCGTCGTACACCACCGTGCGGTAGGCGTCCGAGGTGAACTCGAGCCGGTCCGAGGCCAGCCACCTCTCGTAGCCGCCCCGCCGCTCGCGGGGCACGGGACCGTCCGGTCCGTCCTCGCCGGCCAGGTGCCACTTGCCGAGGTACCCGGTCGTGTACCCGGCCGCGGCGAACGTCCCCGCGAGGGTCGGGACGTCCACGGGGAGCGGCAGCCCGTTGCGGAACACGCCGGACGCGGTGGGGAAGAGCCCGGTCTGCAGGGACGAACGGGCGGGCGCACAGACGGGGTTGGGGGTGATCGACTGCTCGAACAGGGTTCCCTCGCGGGCGATCCTGTCGAATTCGGGCGTCACCCCCGCGCGGTTCCCGTGCGCGCCGGTGGTGTCCCAGCGCTGCTGGTCCGTCAGGATCACGATCACCTGCGGGGGTGCCCCGGCGGACGGCGCACGGGCGCCGTCCGCCGGGGCGGGCGCGTCGGGGTGCCCACTCATGCGAGCGTCGCCTCCGGGGCCGATGCGCCGGACGCGATGCCGAATGCGGGGTCGGGCACCTCCTCGGGGCTGATCAGCGTGGAGGAGCGGCCGTCGACGCCGACCGGGATGTCGCCGTCGATGGTGACACGGCGGAGCTTGCGCTCGTGGGCGTCCGAGTCGTCCACGCCGTAGTGCTGGGTGGCGCGGTTGTCCCAGATGGCGACGTCGCCGGTCTGCCACTGCCAGCGCACGGTGTTCTCCGGGCGCTCGATGTGGGACTGGAACAGGTCGAGCAGCGCGCGGGAGTCGCGGCCGGTCAGTCCGCTGATGCGCTGGACGAAGTTGCCGAGGAGCAGGACGCGTTCGCCGGTCTCGGGGTGGACGCGCACCACCGGGTGCTCGGTGAGGAACTTCGTCGAGGTGAACACCTTCCGGTACTGGGCGAGCGCCTCGGGACGGGCCTCCGGGCGCAGGGCCACGTAGTCGTAGTCGTTGGAGTGGACCGCGCGCAGGCTGTCGGCGAGCACCCGGAGAGGCTCGGGCAGGTCGGCGTACGCCGCGCCGGTGTTGGACCACAGGGTGTTGCCGCCGTACGGCGGGATGACGACGGCGCGCAGGATCGAGAAGGCCGGATAGGCCGGCACGAAGGTCACGTCCGTGTGCCACTGGTTCGCCCGGCCGCCGTGGTCGGAGTCGATGCCGAGCGAGTAACGCCCGTCGGCGGACGGGACGGTGGGGTGCGCGACCGGGGTGCCGAGCAGCCGGCCGAACGCCTCGTGGCTGTCCTCGTCCAGGTGGTCCTGGCCGCGGAAGAAGACGACCTTGTTGGCCAGCAGCGCGGCCCGGATCTCGGCCACGGTGGCCGGATCGAGGTCGCCGCCGAGGCGCACCCCGGAGATGACGGCGCCGAGCCGGCCGCCGATCTTCTGGACGGCGACGGTGGAGGCGGGGGCGGTGGTTGCTGAGGACATGACGGGATTCCCTTCGGATGGTGGGATCGCCGCGACCGGTCCTGATTAATCTTGGAGCGGAATTAATCAGCCGAGTCGGGGGTGTGGGAGGTGCGGAGCGCCGGGGTGCGGTTGAACCGTGGTGCGAGGTGAGGACGCCGGAGTCGTACGGGCCGTCGGGCGGTCGGATCAGCCGGCGGAACAGGGGCCCGGACACGCCACCGCTGTGGTGGGGCGGCCGGCGTGGGCGGGCCGCGCATCGGGAACGGCCGTCGCGAACATGCCCCGGAGACTTCCAGCGCCCCACGGCGGACGTCAAGCACGTGCCCGTGTCCCCGAGAGGGCCGGGCGGTGGTTGAATCGGCGCTCGCACGACGTCCGCACCCCCTCGGATGACACTCCGTCAAACCGCCTCCGACCTGGGGTTACTCACTCGCTCGCCGAGGTGGTGCGCACCCCGTACGAGAACCGGGCGCGAGGCCGGGACCGATTTCACGCCGCCGTAATGTTGCGACCGCCGGGCGTCGCAGGACCGTAAGGAAGGCCACCATGACAGCCGCCCCACAGATCTCCCGGGCGACCGGCGACGGCCGCCGCGAGGCCAACGCCGCCACGGTGTTGCGCACGGTGCTCGACCACGGGCCCGTCGCCCGCCGGACCATCGCGGATCTCTGCGGGCTCAGTCCGGCCGCCGTCTCCCGTCAGTGCACCGACCTCGTCCGCCTCGGCCTGGTGAGGGAACTGCCCGAGCTGGTGGAGAGCAGTGGTGTCGGCAGACCGCAGATCCCCACCGACCTGCACACCGACACGGCCGGGGAGCAGGGCGGAAGCGCGGGTCCGGTGGCCGGTGGCATCCACATCGGGGTGCCCGCCTCGACCTTCGGACTCATGGACCTGCGGGGCCGGCTGCTCGCCCGGCGCCATCTGCCCCACGACGGTCTGGCCGCCGGGGACATGCCGCGCCGCATCATCGACGGCATGCGGGGATTCCTCGACGACACGGTCCGTGGCAGGCCGCTGCTGGGGGTGGGTGCCGCCCTCGGTGGCTGGGTCGATCCCGGCCTGGGGACGGCGGTGCGGCACGACGCGCTGGGCTGGCACCACCGCCCGCTCGCCGCCGAGATCGCCCGTGGCCTGGGCGGAATCGACGTACGGATCGACAACCACGCCCGCGCGATCGCCCAGTCGGAGATCCTCTTCGGCCGGCCCGCCGCTCGCCGCAGCCTGGTCCACCTCTTCGTCGGCAACGTCGTCGACGCGGCCCTCGGAATCGCCGGGGTGGTTCACCAGGGGCCCGGGTCCGGCGCGGGCGACGTGGCCCATCTGCCCGTACCGGACTCCACGACCCCCTGCCTCTGCGGGAGGACCGGATGCCTGGAGGCGACGGCCTCGAACACGGCGATCGCGCTGACCGCGGTGCGCCGCGGCATCGTGCCCGAACCGGACGCGTTCCTGGTGGTGGACGCGGCGGCCGCCGGGGACCGGCGCGCGGACCGGCTGCTGCGCGAGCGTGCCCGCGCGGTCGGGCGGGCGGCCGCCCTGCTGCTCGACGTCCTCAATCCGGACCTCGTCGTGGTCACCGAACACTCCAGCCTGCTCAACCCGGAGTACCTGGAAGAGATACGCGGCGCCGCGATCGACCTCTCCCATGTCTGCGGGGATCCCGAGCGCATCGTCAGTCCGCATGCCGGGACCGCGGCCCTGCCCGTGGCCGCCGGCACGATCCTGCTGAACCCGCTGTTCAGACGGCCTTTGGCGACCATCGAGCGCTAGCCCGTGGAGGGAGGGGTCGCAGGAGGCGTGCGTACCAGGATGCGGACAGGACGGGTTGACCGTCCGGCGGAGCCACTGTCATATTGCTCCCGTGAACCCGGACATGCGCCTCATCTCCCGCAGGCACGTCGACCTCTGTCGACAGGCCAGCGCGGTCTGTGCCGTCCGCGACTGATCCCCGTCCACTCCTCTCCGGCCCGCATCAGGTGCCGTTGACGCCGCACGGGCGGAGTACCGCCCCCGGCCGACGCCGTCGTCCCGGGTCCGGCCGCTTCCGCACGGCCTGATCGGCGCTCCCGTGTGCCCCCGGTCCGATGTCCGGGCCGGTCTCCGGTCCGGTTCTCGGGCCGCACACCCTTAATTCGTGCCGCAGCGGAATGAATGCGCGAACGCGTCCCGCTCCACCCCCTCACCGTCACAGGCAGGCTTCGATGACCGAGCTGTATCCCTCCATGCCCACCGGACCGTCCCGGCGTTCCACCCTGCGCGCCGCGGGTGGCGGCACCCTCCTTCTCGGACTGGGCCTGGCGGGCTGCCGCTCGGCGGTCTCGGAGGCCTCGTCCGACCCCAGCGGCGCCGGCGCCGAACCGAAGCGCGGCGGTACCCTCACCGTCGCGGTCAACGCCGACTTCACTCCGGGCCTGCTCTACTCGCAGAGCCAGCAGTCCTCCCAGCACCGGCTCATCTTCAACACCCTGACCCGCTACGACGACCAGCTGCGCCCGAAGCCGGAGCTGGCCATCTCCTGGACGTACGCCGACGACGGACGCGCCCTCACGCTGCGGCTGCGCGACGACGTCACGTTCCACAACGGCCGGAAGTTCACCGCCGACGACGTCGTCTTCGCGGTGAAGAACCTCCAGAAGCCGGTACGGGCTGCCCAGTTGCGCAGTACCGCCGCAGCCGTCACCGGTTTCGAGAAGCGCGGCGACCATGAGCTGGTGCTCAAGCTGGCGCACCCGGTGAACAACCTGTTCGACCTCTTCGAGTTCATGATCATCACCGATCCCGAGTCGGCCGAGGACGCCGTCACCGGCAGGAAGCTCATCGGCACCGGCCCGTTCGTCCTCAAGAAGTGGAGCCCTGGCTCGGGCCTGAGCCTGCGGCGGAACGAGAACTACTGGCAGCCCGGCCGCCCCTACCTCGACGGGGTCGAACTGCGCGTGATCCCCCAGGCCGACGCGCTGATCTCCTCCCTGCGCTCCGGTCAGTCCCAGCTCTCCTTCAACGTGCCGGGCAAGAACCTCGGCGCGATCAAGAGCGACGAGCGGCTCTCCGTCACCGACTACGACACGGGCGCCGGAGCCGTCTACCTCGGCGTCAACACGACGGTCACCCCGCTCGACGACAAGACCGTCCGGCACGCGCTCGCCTGGGCCGTCGACCGCGAACGGCTGCTCGCACAGACCCTCGGCGGCCACGGCCTCGCCTCCGCCGCCCCGTGGCCCACGTCCTCGCCCGCCTTCACCGAGGCCCATCGCACCCACTACTCCCACGACCCGGGCAAGGCCAGAGAACTGCTGCGGTCCGCCGGACACACGAAACTCGCGTTCCCCCTGCTGCACCTCGCGCTGCCGGGCGAGACCGCGATCGCCGAATCCCTCCAGTACGACCTGGAGCAGGTGGGCGTCCACGTCACCCTCCAGCCCACCGACCCGGCCACGGCGCAGAAGAAGCTGATCTCCCAGGGCATGCCGGCCCTGTGGACGCTGGGGCACGGATTCGCGCAGGTGCAGCCCTCCACCCTCGCGGTGAGTGCCTATCCGTTCAACGAGGCGAAGAACACCTCCCGTTACCGGTCGGACGAGTACACCGACGTGGTGCGCGAGGCCTGGACGGAGCCCGAGTCCACGGCCGCGGCGGCCAACGCCCTCCACGAGCGGATCTCCCGCATCCTGCTCGACGAGGCGTTCATCATCGACCTCGTCGTCCGCGGCCAGGTGCAGGTCTCCGCCGCCGGGCTGCACGGTGTCACGCTCAACAAGTTCTCGTACCTGAACCTCGACGACGCCTACCTGGTGTGACATGCGCGGCTACCTGCTCCGGAGGCTTCCCTCCGCCGTCCTCGTCCTGCTCGTCGCCTCCTTCCTGATCTTCACCATCCTGCGGCTCGTCCCCGGCGACCCCGCCACCACGCTCGCGGGACCCGACGCGGACGCGGCGACCGTCGCCGCGATCCGGGACCGGCTCGGCCTCGACGCCCCGCTCCTCACCCAGTACGTCCACTGGATCGGCTCACTGGTCACCGGTGACCTCGGGCCCTCGTACGCGATCGGCGGACAGACCGCCGACCTGATCCGGGACGGGCTCGGTGCCACCCTCGAACTCACCCTGGCCGCACTGCTCTTCGTGATCCTGCTCGGGGCGGCCTTCGGCGTGCTGGGCGCGACCTCCCGGAGCCGCTGGATCCGGTCCGCGGTCCGGGTGACGACGACCGCCTCGCTCGCCGTGCCGCCCTTCATCAGCGGCGTCCTGTTCGTGCTGCTGTTCGCCGTGGTCCTCGGTGTGCTGCCACCGGGCGGACGGGTCGCCTTCCTCACGGCCCCCGACCTCGCCGTGCAGTACCTCCTGATGCCGGCGCTCTGCCTCGCCCTCCCCAGCGCCGCCGTCCTCGGCCGCTACCTCAAGGACGGGATCGAGAACGCGCTGGCCGAGGAGTACATCCGCACCGCGACGGCGGCCGGTGTCGCACCCCGCCGGCTGCTGTGGCGGCACGCCGTCCCCAACGCGCTCCCGCCCGTCGTCACCCTGCTCGGCATGCAGACCGGGCACCTGCTCGGCGGAGCCGTGCTCGTCGAGGCGATCTTCGCCTGGCCGGGCCTCGGCAGGCTCGCCGAGCAGGGCCTCGTCAGCCGGGACTACCCCGTCGTCCAGGACCTCCTGCTGCTCCTGGTCGCCGTCTTCGTCCTCGTCCAGCTCGTCACCGACCTCGTGTACGCCTGGCTCGACCCCCGGATCAGGTGGGAGTGACCCATGACCGCACCGACCGACACCGTCCTCGCCGGACCGCCCCCGCCCGCGGCCACCCGCAGGCCCGGTCGCCGCAGCCGCCCGCGCCACCCCTACCGCACCGCGCTGTCCACCGCCCGCGCCCGCACCGGCCTCGTCCTCGTCGGAGCGGTGGTGCTCGCCGGCCTGCTGGCGCCGCTGCTCGCCGGGCACGGACCCACCGACCAGAGCACGCAGAGCCTGGCCGCCCTCGGGACCCCCGGGCACCCGCTCGGCACCGACGACCTGGGCCGGGACCTGCTCAGCCGGGTCCTGTACGGCATCCGCGCCGACCTCGGGATCATCGCACTCGCCGTGCCGCTGGGGGCCGTACTCGGCTGCCTCGCCGCGCTCACCGCCGCCGCGCACCCGGTGGCGGACACGATCGCCCAGCGGGTCTTCGACCTCGTGCTCGCGTTCCCCGGCCTGATCCTGGCGCTCGCCGTCACCGCGATCCTCGGACCCGGCCGCACCCCCGTCGTCCTCGTCATCGCCCTCGCCGAGATCCCGGTGTTCGGGCGTCTGCTGCGCGGCTCGGTCCTCGTCCAGCGGGAGCGGGAGTACGTGACCGCCGCCCGGGTCGGCGGGAGTTCCGGACGGCGGGTGCTGTTCCGGCACATCCTGCCCAACGCCGCGGACCCGCTGATCGTGCAGATCGCGGTCTCGCTGACCGTCGCCGTGTTCATCGAGGGCGCGATGAGCTTCCTCGGAGTGGGCGTACGGCCGCCCCAGCCCACGCTCGGAGCCGTGCTGAGCCAGTCCCTGCCCTACCTCTCCGAGGCCCCCCACTTCGCGGCGGGTCCCCTGATCACCGTGACCGCGCTCGTCCTCGGCCTCTCGCTCGTCGCCGAGGCGCTCAACCGGGAGATACGCCGATGACCGCCCACGAGCTGCTCGAAGTCCGTGACCTCGGTGTGGAGTTCACGACCCCCGACGGGCCGGCCCTCAGAGCCGTACGGGGTGTCTCCTTCAGCCTGCGCCGCGGTGGGACCCTCGCGGTGGTCGGCGAGTCCGGATCCGGCAAGTCCACCACCGCCCTCGCCCTCACCCGGATGCTGCCCGGCACCGGCCGCATCACCACCGGGCAGGTCCTGCTGGACGGTCAGGACCTGGCGGACGCCACCGACGCCGAACTGCGCGCGGTGCGCGGCGCCCGCATCGGCATGATCTTCCAGGACCCCATGACGGCCCTCAACCCCGTGATGACGGCCGGCCGCCACCTCGACGAGGCGCTCCGCGCCCACGGGAACCACGACCGGACCGCGCGCCGGGCCCGCGCCGTCGAGCTCCTGGACAGGGTCGGCATCCCCGACCCCCACCGGCGTGTGGACGACCATCCGCACCAGTTCTCCGGCGGCCAGCGCCAGCGGATCCTCATCGCCATGGCCCTGGCGGGGGAGCCCGACATCCTCCTCGCCGACGAACCGACCACCGCGCTGGACGCCACCGTCCAGGACCAGATCCTCACCCTGCTCGCCGACCTCAACCGGGAGACGGGCACCGCCCTGGTCCTGATCACCCACAACATGGGTGTCGTCGCCCGCTCCTGCGAACGCGTCCTCGTCATGTACGGGGGGACAGTCGTCGAGGACGGCCCCACCGCCGAGGTGCTCACCCGCCCCCGTCACCCGTACACCGCCGGACTCCTCGCCGCCGTGCCGCGCCTTTCCTCCCCCTCCGGCACCCGCCTCACCGGTATCCCCGGCAGTCCGCCCGACCTCACCCTCCTCGGGGACGGCTGCGCCTTCGCGGACCGCTGCACGCTCGTCGAGGACCGCTGCCGTACGGGTACGCCCCCGCTCGCCGCGCTCACGTCCGGGGTCCGGGCGGCCTGCCTGCCCGCCGCAGGGCGTACCGACCCGCTGCCGGCCCCGGCCCCTCCCGCCCGGATCGACCGCCCCTCGACCGGAGACGTCGTTCTGGAGGCCCAGGACCTGCGCAAGACGTACAAGGGGCGCGGGATACGCGGACGGAAGGGTTTCACCGCGCTCGACGGCGTGTCCCTGACCCTGTCCGCGGGGGAGACCCTCGGCATCGTCGGAGAGTCGGGCTCCGGGAAGTCGACCCTGGCCCGGGTGCTGGCCCACGCCCATCCGGCGGACGGCGGCAGGGTGCTGCTGCGCGGCGAGGACGTCACCCGGCCCTCGCGCCGTGCACTGCACTCCGTGCGCCGCCAGGTCCAGATGGTTTTTCAGGACCCGTACGCCTCGCTCAACCCCAGGATGACGGTCCGTCAGATCGTCGGTGAACCCCTGCTCGCCTTCGGCCTCGGTGACCGCGAGGAGAGGGAGGAACGGGTGGCCGAACTGCTCCGGCTGGCGGGCCTCGATCCGGCCGTCGCCGACCGGCACCCGCGCTCCTTCTCGGGCGGCCAGCGCCAGCGCATCGGCATCGCCCGGGCACTCGCCCCCGCGCCGTCCGTCCTCATCTGCGACGAACCCGTCTCCGCGCTCGACGTCTCCGTGCAGGCGCAGATCGTCGGCCTCCTCACCGACCTCCAGCGCGACCTCGGACTCGCCCTCGTCTTCATCGCGCACGATCTCGCCGTGGTCCGGCAGGTCAGCCACCGCATCGCGGTGATGCACGGCGGGCGCGTCGTGGAGAGCGGCAGCGCCGACGACATCTGCGAGAACCCGGCCGACCCGTACACCCGCGCCCTGCTGGCCGCCGTCCCGGAACCCGTGCCGCGGGCTCCGCGCACCGTCAGGGCGGAGGCCCTCGCATGAGCGCCTGCTGCACCCCGGGACGTCCCTGTACGGGTAGCGCCGCCACGGACCTGCTGCCGCTGCCGTCCGTACGCCGGGCCGGAGCGGCGCCGGCCGTCACCCGGCGCGCGATGGCCGAACTGCCGGGCGGTGTCTTCCGGATGGGCGATGCCTTCGGCGAGGGCTACCACGCCGACCGGGAGGGCCCGGTGCGCGAGGTGGCCGTGGCACCCTTCGCCATCGACACCACCGCCGTCAGCAATGCCGCATGGGCCGAATTCGCCGCGGCCACCGGCCACCGCACCGACGCCGAGCGCTACGGCAGCTCCTTCGTCTTCCACCTGCTCGTCCACCCGTCCGCCGAACGAGGCGTCCTCGGCCGGGTGGCCGGCGCCCCCTGGTGGCTCGGGGTCACCGGCGCGGCCTGGGACGCCCCCGAGGGCCCCGGCTCCGACCTCGAAGGAAGGGCCGACCATCCGGTCGTCCACATCTCCCACGACGACGCCCTCGCCTACTGCGCGTGGGCCGGGCTCAGGCTGCCCACCGAAGCCGAATGGGAGTACGCGGCGCGCGGTGGCCGGAACGGGGCCCGCTACCCGTGGGGTGACGACCTCACCCCCGGCGGCCGGGAGATGTGCAACACCTGGCGCGGCCGTTTCCCGTACCGCTCGGAGCGGCCGGGCGGCCGTACGGGGACCGTGCCCGTCACGGCGTACGAACCCAACGGCTTCGGCCTGTTCAACACCTCCGGCAACGTGTGGGAGTGGTGCTCCGACGCCTTCGGGCGCGGTGAACGCGTCATCCGCGGTGGCTCCTACCTGTGCCACGCCTCGTACTGCAACCGCTACCGCGTCGCCGCCCGCTCCCACAACACACCCGACTCCTCGACCGGCCACGGCGGCTTCCGCTGTGCCCGCGACCTCGCCGACACCCCCGCCGCGAAAGGACGTACCGCCCCGTGAAGGCCGTCATGGTGATGTTCGACAGCCTCAACCGGCACCTGCTGCCGCCCTACGGCGCCGACTGGATCCACGCCCCCCACTTCCGGCGTCTCGCCGAGCGCACGGTCACCTACGACACCTGCTACGCCGGCTCCATGCCCTGCATGCCGGCCCGCCGCGAACTGCACACCGGACGCCACAACTTCCTGCACCGGGGCTGGGGGCCGCTGGAGCCGTTCGACGACTCGATGCCCGAGATCCTGAAACGGCACGGCGTGTACACCCACCTCGTCAGCGACCACCAGCACTACTGGGAGGACGGCGGCGCCACCTACCACGGGCGCTACAACTCCTGGGAGTTCTTCCGGGGCCAGGAGGGTGACGCCTGGAAGGGCCAGGTCGCCGATCCGGAGATCCCGGAGGACCTGCGGACCACCCGCAACGACCTCTGGCGCCAGGACTGGGTCAACCGCCAGTACCTGGACACCGAGGCGAAGCAGCCGCAGACCCTCACCTTCGACGCCGGGCTGGAATTCCTGCGGACCAACCACGCCGAGGACGACTGGTTCGTCCAGATCGAGACCTTCGACCCCCACGAACCCTTCTTCACCCAGGACCACTACAAGGAGCTCTACCCGCACGCCTACGAGGGCCCGCACTTCGACTGGCCCGACTACAACCGGGTGACCGAGACGGACGACCAGGAGCAGCACGCCCGTCACGAGTACGCCGCACTCCTCTCGATGTGCGACCACTCGCTCGGCCGGGTCCTGGACGCGATGGACGCCCACGGCCTGTGGGACGACACGATGCTCATCGTCTGCACCGACCACGGCTATCTGCTGGGGGAGAAGGGCTGGTGGGCGAAGGTCGTCACCCCCTGGTACAACGAGCTGGTCCACACACCGCTCTTCGTCCACGACCCGCGCAGCCCGGAGCGTGACGGCACCCGCGACGGCGCACTCGTGCAGACGATCGACCTGGCGCCGACCCTCCTCGACTTCTTCGGCGCGGAGCGGACCCCGCACATGCAGGGCCGGCCGCTGCGCGAAGCGCCGGACAGCCGACAGGCCCACGACGCGGCTCTCTTCGGGATGTTCGGCGGCCACGTCAACATCACCGACGGGCGCCACGTCTACATGCGTGCCTGCCACGACGACACCAACCAGCCGCTGTACGAACACACATTGATGCCGACCCGCATCCGAGGCCGCTTCACCCCCGAGGAACTGTCCGGCCTGACCCTCGCCGAACCGTTCACCTTCACCAAAGGCGTACGGACCCTCAGGATCGCCGCCCACCCCTCCCCGCTGCTGGGGCCCCAGCGGTTCGGCAGCCTGCTCTTCGACCTGGACACCGACCCGCGGCAGGAGAAGCCGCTCGTCGACGACGCCACCGAACTGCGCATGATCCGGCTGCTGGTGGAGCGGCTGCGCGCGAGTGAGGCACCGGACGACCAGTACGAGCGGCTCGGCCTGCCCCGTGACCCCGGCGAGGTGAGCGAGGCCCACCTGCTGGTGGCGGCCCAGCGCGAGCGTGCCGAAGCCGCCCGCGAGCCCGCAGCCCGCTCCGACGAGTTCCCTGAGGGCGCGCTCAACCTCCGCACGCCCCTGGCGGAGCTGCTCGCCGAACCGGCGGCCACCGACGCGATCCGCCGCGTCGTCCCAGGGCTGCTGGACACGGAGCTGCTGACCGTCCGCGGGGGCGGCTCGCTCCTCCAGATCGCCGCCTTCGCCGGCCATCCCGGGCGCGCACAGCTCACCGAACTCGCGCATGAGCTGGCCCGGCTCTTCCCGGCCCCGCGGGCGGCGGAGGCGCATCGGTGACCGGTGCGCATCCGGCCCCGGCCACGATCAGAACGGGAAACGGCTGCGCGCCCGCCGACCGGCGGAGCCGCTGCTGCCCACGGCCTTGGAGCTGCTGCGGAAGGGCTTGCTGAAGATCCGGCCCAGGACGCCCGGAGCCTTGCCGCCGACGCGTGATCCGGCCCCCAGGGTGCGCTGGGTGCCACGTTCGGGGTGGCGGGACAGGCGGGGAACGAAGAACGCGAGGACGGCCAGAACGACACAGACTGCGACGATACCGACGATCACCATGAAGAACTCCCAAGGTCGATGTGACCTGCCGTGTGCCCGGCCGGACCACCGGTATGCGCGCCGGTCCGAGCGCGGGCCCCGCACGGGGGACGAGGCGCCCGACGGCGGGCCCCACGCATCGGCCGCCGCAGGGCGGGCAGGCGCCAGACATGATCGGAAGCCACGCACGGCCCGTGACGTACCCGTTCCTCAGCCCGACCCTTCCGGCGCCAGGCGTCGCGAAGGCCCCGGCGCACCGCGGCGGTGGGGGCCGCCATCGGTGGCCGGGCCACCGCAGGGGAGCCTGGCACCGGCGCGTACTCGCTTACAGCCAGGTCGAGTTGGTGCAGTCCTCGGGGCGGAGCACCGGCGACCGGTGCCTGCTCCTGGTGCTGGCGCGCAAGGTGGTCGGCCATGTCGAATTCCGCCTCTGCGCCTCCTGCTCGGAGGCGGTCATCACCGAGGTGAGCATCGAGCAGCGGTTCCATCGCAGTGGACTGGGGACCAGGGCGCTCTCCCACCTCCGGGCCCGGTATCCCGGAGTCGTCTGGCGCACCACGCTCGACCGGCGTGTGACGCGTGACCTCATGCGCCGGATGCGGGTCCTGCGGCAGGCCGAGGGCACCCGGTGCTCCCACGCGAACGACTAGCCGGTCCGCTCCACCGACGCGCGGATGAGGTCCCGGCCTGCGGACGCGGCCCTGGACGACGCCGTGACCCGTGTCCCTGAACGCGTGCGGGAAGCCCCTGGCTCCACAGAGGTGGAGGAAGCCTCCCGTGCGGCTCCCCCGTCTCAGGACGCCGTGTCGAGGAAGGTGTCCAGGATCGTCCTGGAACTCTCGAGGAGGGCGATCGCCTCGGTGACGCGGGCACGTTCGTCCCGTATCACGCCGACGAAGGTCGGGCAGTCGGCCGGCATCCTGACCTCGTCCTTGCCGTGGACACAGTGCACGACCCTGGCGATGACCGTGGTGGAGAGCCCGGCGGCGAGCAGCGCTCGGACGTGGTTCACCCTGGCGACATCCGTCTCGGCGTAGTCGCGGTAGCCGTTGTCCGACCGGACCGGCTGGAGCAGTCCCTGCTCCTCGTAGTAGCGCAACAGCCTCCTGCTCACTCCGGTTTCGCGCGCCAGGTCGCCGATGCGCATCCGCTTCTCCTTGACCTTCACATGGATGGGAGGCCTTACCGTCCTCAGTATCTCTGGTGGCGAAGCGGAGGAGCGAAACCATGTCAGGTGCGGTAATCGTCGGCGCGGGGCCCGGGATGGGGCAGGCGGTCGCCCATCGGTTCGCGCGGGAGGGCCTGCCGATCACGCTGATCTCCCGGCACAGGAAGAACCTGGACGACGTGGCCCACTCGGTGGCCTCCCACGGTGTTTCCGTCGTCACGTCGCAGGCCGACAGCGCGGACCGGGCCGAGCTGGACGCGGCTCTCGACCAGGCTGTAGACCGACACGGCGTTCCGCAGGTCGCCGTGTACAACGCCGCTCTCGTACGAGCGGACGAACTGGGCGAGTTGTCGGTGAGCGAACACCTGGACGCATGGGCGGTCAACGTCATCGGAGCCCTCAATGCGGCAGCGCGCCTCGTGCCGGCCATGGCGGCCCGCGGGAGCGGCACGTTTCTCGGCACGGGCGGCATGCCCGAACCCAAGCCGCAGTACGTGAGCCTCTCCCTGGGCAAGTCGGGTCTCCGGACACTGGTCACGCTGCTCGATCAGCAATACGGAGCGGCCGGAGTGCATGTGGCCGCCGTCACCGTGGACGGACCGGTGTCACCCGGCACCGATTTCGACCCCGACACCATCGCAGAGCACTACTGGCGGCTGCACACGCAGCCGCGCCACCTGTGGACCCGGGAGGTGCTGTACTCCGGGGCTTCGTCGGAACGTTGACACCACGCGTGGCCACCCCGGACGACGAAGCACTACTCGTCGGGGATCCCTGGCATACCCCATCGGGCGGCCCTGTCGCCGACTTCGGCTTTCGGGCATGTACGGCGCCACGGGGTGAGGGCCGGAGCGCGGCCCGGGCGTCCGAAGAGGAGGCGCTTGTCGCGCAGGCTCAGGTGCAGGCTTGCAAGGTCCCGCACGTTGTCGTGGATGAGGAGGACGCGCGTCACGTGGTGCGGGTCGTGTGCGGTGATCCGTCCGCCGACCCGGCGGAGGTGGAGTCCGGCAGGGTCGTCGGCTTCGCCCGGGACCAGACGGGCCTCGACCAGACGCCGCCGGTCCCACACCCAGTACACGGTCTCCGCGAGGAGGTGGAGAGCGCCTGTGTAGAGCACCCATGTGGCGTGCGAGTCCGTCCACAGCAGCAGGCCGAAGCCGAGACAGCCGGACATCAGGCCGACGCGCCGGAGCCGCGGCACCGTTCGCGTGCTCTTGTCATCCGCATCCCAGAGCAGGACCTCGCCGGCAGCCATACCGCCATCATGGGCTTCGTCCGCCGTCGTGGAAAGCCCGTATGTCTCCAAGGACGTCTCGGCCAGGGGGACTTCGGCCCGGACCTTGCTGCACCAGTCACTGACGGGAGACCCTCGGCGGGAGCGCGCTATCGCGCGGAGCCGGGACGCTCCTCGTCGGCGTCGAGGATCGAGATCTCCAGCTTGCGCAGCAGCCGGGCGAGCTGCCGGCGCTCGGAGGGGGACAGTCCCGCGAGCATCCGGTTCTCGTTGTCGAGGTGTTCGGTGAACGCCGTGTCCACGGTGGCGAGCCCCTTCTCCGTGAGGCGGGAGTAGACGACCCTGCGGTCCTGGGTGTCGCGCTCGCGGACGATGAGCCCGTCCTTCTCCAGGCGGTCGATCCGCAGGGTCACCCCCGCCGACGACACCAGCCCGGAGTCGGCGAGCTGCCCGGCCGTGAGCCGGTAGGGCTCGCCCGACCTGCGCAGCGCGGTCAGGACGTCGAAGCCCGCCACGGACAGGCCGTGCCGCTCGATGGACTCGGTGAGCCCGGTGCTGTAGCGCAGGAAGGAGCGGTGCAGCCGGGCGAGGACCTCGAGCGGGCTGGTGTCCAGCTCCGGGCGCTCCCGCGCCCAGTCCTCGACGACCTTCGCCACGGCATCGTGGTCCGCGGGCCTTGACGCTGCCATCCTCATCCCCTCCGTACGGTGCGAGCCGGCGTCCCTCCGGCTTCTCACGGCACTGAGAATCTTACCGCTGAGGCGATGGGAGCCTCAGCCGCGGCGGAACCGGCGCCTCGGTCGGGCGCCGTGGCGGCGGAGCCGGGCTCGGTCCCGTAGGAGGTCCGCCCGGCCCCGGACCGGCACGGTCAGGCGTTGAGCTCCTCCAGCGTCCGGCCCTTGGTCTCGACGGCGAACCAGGCGATCACCGCACCCACCGTGGCGACCACGGCGAGTTGCGCGAAGACCAGGGCCAGGCCACCGCCCGCTCCGATGACCGCGCCGACGGCCACCGGGCCGAGGATCACGCCGAGCCTGTTCCACAGGCCGCCGAACGCCGCGCCCCTGGCCCGGTTGGCGGTGGGGTACAGCTCGGGGGAGTACAGGTAGAGGCCCGCGTTGATCGCGTAGAGGAAGAACGTGGTGCCGGAGGCGAAGAGGGCGACCTGGCCGCCCGAGGTCGCGCCGGCGAGCGCCAGGACGGCGAGCGAGAGCGTGGTCCCGACGAACGCGCCGATGAGCGCGGGCCTGCGGCCGATGCGGTCGATCAGCATGGCCATGAGGAAGGTGCCGAGCAGCCCGGTGACGTTGCTGAGCAGGGTGAAGACCAGCGCCGTCGTGAGATCCAGGCCGAACTCCTTCGTGTAGAGCGACGGCAGCCAGGTGGAGATGCCGTGGTTCACGTAGTACGCCACGAACCACAGCCCCGACAGCACCGCCGTACGCCGTAGATAGCGGCCGCGGAAGAGGTCCTTCAGCGTGCCCCTGGGCTCGTCGGGCGCGTCCGAGGACGGGACAGGCGCGGGAAGTTCCTCCGCGGTCGCCCGCGCGACCTCCGCCTCGATCCGGGTGATGGCCGCCTCGGCCTCCGCCGTGCGGCCGCGAGACAGCAGCCACCGGGGGGACTCCTCGACGTGGCGGGGCAGCATCGCGGCGATCACCACCGGCAGGGCGCCGACGAGGAACATCGCGCGCCACCCGAAGGCGGGGACCACCCAGACGGCGAGCAGCGTGGCGGCCGCGAGTCCGGCGGGGAAGATCATCTCGTACAGCAGGACGAACCGGCCCCGCTTGTCGGAGCGGGCGATCTCGTTGATGTACGTGGCCGCGACCGGCACGACCCCGCCGATACCGAGTCCCTGGAAGAAGCGGAAGACGGAGAACGTCTCGATGCTGCCGGAGAACGCCACGGCGAGGCTGGCGAAGCCGGTGACGGCGACGCCCAGGGCGACGGTGCGGACCCGGCCGATGCGGTCCCCGAGCCATCCGGCGGCCAGTGCGCCGAGCAGCATGCCGATCGAGGCGGAGGTGACGGCGAAGGTGGCCTGCCCGGTGCTCAGGTGCCATTCCTTCATCAGGACGGGCAGCGCGGACGCGGCCAGCAGCTGATCGAAGGCCTCGAAGAAGGTGACGGCGCCGATCAGGAACCGGACCTTGACGTGCCAGCGCGAGTGCGGCAGTCGTTCGAGTCTCGCGGCAATGGAGCCGAGAGCGGGTTTGCCGGCCACAGTCGTCATGGAGGGTGTCCTTCCGCGGGCAGATGAGTTCCGGCGACAGTAGGGGGGCTATATCTAAGCGGTCAATGGTTAAGAGCTTAGGAACTGTGTTCCCGGGGACCCGGTCCCCATCATCGAGGCCGTGGATGCGGTGCTCAAGGCCGTGCGGGCAACGATTTCGCCTCGGGGGCTTGTGTCGAGAAACTTAAGCACTTAGATTTCTAGTGCTTCGGCAGTCAGGTGGCGGCAATCCGACAAGCCTGCCCCCGCCCGGAGTTCACCCCTTTTCCGCCTCGTCCGGAGGTCCACCCGTGCCGCAGTTCCCCACCGACATCCTGATCGCGGGCCAGTGGCGGCGCGGTGCGGGCGAGCCCGTCGACACCGTCGACCCGGCCACCGGCCGCGTGCTCGCCACCGTCCACTCCGCATCCGCGGACGAGGTCGCGGAAGCGGCCCTGGCCGCCGCCGAAGCCGTGGCAGACCCTGCCTGGCGCGACCTTCCCGCCCACGCACGGGCCCGGCTGCTGCATCGGATCGGCGAGCTCACCGAGCAGGCCGCCGACGAGCTCTCCGCCCTGCAGACCGCGGACACCGGCAAGACGCTCACCGAGACCAGGGCCCTCGCGCTCAGCGCGGCGGGCACCTTCCGCTACATGGCGGCCGTCCTGGAGACCACCGAGGAGTCCGTGACCCCGTCCCGGGGCCCGTACGCCACCGTGAGCACGCACGAGCCGATCGGGGTCGTCGGCGCGATCAACCCCTGGAACTCCCCGGTCGCCAGCGACGCGCAGAAGATCGCCCCAGCCCTCGCCGCGGGTAACGCGGTGATCCTCAAGCCCGCCGCCTGGACCCCGCTGGTCTCCCTCGCGCTCGGGAAGCTGATCTTCCGGGCGCTCGGCGAGTTCGGGCTGCCGGCCGCACTGTTCTCCGTGCTGCCAGGCAGCGGCCGGGTGGTCGGTGACGCCCTCGTACGCCACCCGCTCGTCGGGCGTATCGGATTCACCGGAGGCACGGAGACCGGGCGGTCCATCGCGGAGACCGCCGCGCGGAAGCTGATCCCCGCCTCGCTGGAACTGGGCGGCAAGTCGGCGACGATCGTGCGGGCCGACGCCGACATCGAACAGGCCCTGGCCGGCGTGCTGTTCGGGATCTTCTCGTCCAGCGGCCAGTCCTGCATCGCCGGTTCGAGACTCTTCGTGGCGCGGGAGATCTACGACTCCTTCGTCGGCGCACTCGTCGAGCGGGCGGCCGGGCTGCGGGTCGGCCCCGGCACCGACCCCACCACCCAGGTCGGCCCCCTGGTCCACCACCGCCACCGCGACTCCGTCGCCGCCTACGTCGACCTCGCCCGCTCCGAGGGCGCCCGCGTGCTGTGCGGCGGCTCGGCCCCCGAGGGGGAGCTGTACGAGGACGGGGCCTACTACCTGCCCACCGTCCTCGACGGCCTGGCGAACACCTCGCGCACCTGCCAGGAGGAGATCTTCGGCCCCGTCCTGGTCGCCCTGCCCTACGACGACGAGGACGACCTGGTCCGCCAGGCCAACGACTCCGTCTACGGCCTGGCCTGCGGCATCTGGACCCGCGACCTCCGCGCCGCCGGTGCGCTGGCCCGCCGGATCGAGGCCGGAACCGTCTGGATCAACACCTACAAGCAGTTCAGTGCCTCCACCCCCTTCAGCGGGTGGAAGGACAGCGGCCTCGGCACGGAGAAGGGCCGCGACGCGATCCGCGCCTACCAGCGCCAGAAGTCCCTGTACTGGGGCATCTCGGACCACCCGCTTCCCTGGGCCAACTGACCCGGCATCCCCGCCCGTCCTGGAGGGACCCCATGCACCAACCACCGCCCGGTCCGATCGCCCGGCTCCGCTCGCTCCGCTACGTCGAGCTGCAGACCCCGGCCTTCACCGAGGCCGCCGACTTCTACGAGGACGTCTGGGGCCTCGAGACCGTCGAGTCCGACACCGGCGCCCGCTGGCTCCGCGGTACGAGCGACGAGCACCACGTCCTCCACCTCACCGAGCGCGACCGCGTCGGCCTCGGCCGGATCGCCTTCGCCGTCGCCACACCCGCCGAGGTCGACCTCGCGGCCCGGCGCCTCGAGGCGCGCTCGATCGTGCCCGTCACCGGACCCGGCCCCCTGGACCAGGCCGGCGGCGGCTACGGACTGCGGTTCACCGATCCCGAGGGCCGTCTCATCGAGATCAGCGCCCAGGTCGAGGCGGTCACGCCACGCGGCCGGGACGGTGCCGTGCCCGTCGGGGTGACCCACGCCGTGCTCAACACCACCGACATCGACGCCGCGGTCGCCTTCTACCGCGACGTCCTCGGGCTGCGCGTCTCCGACTGGTCCGAGCACCAGATGGCGTTCCTGCGCTGCAACAGCGACCACCACTGCATCGCCTTCAACCAGGCGGAGTGGACCTCGCTGAACCACGTGGCGTACGAGATGACCTCGGTCGACCACTTCATGCGGGGCCTGGGGCGGCTGCGCCACCACGGGATCACCCCCCAGTGGGGACCCGGCCGCCACGGTCCCGGGAACAACACCTTCTCCTACTTCACCGACCCGTCCGGGCTGGTCTGCGAGTACACCTCCGAGGTCGCCCAGATCGTCGAGGACGCCTGGATCGCCCGGGTGTGGCGGCGGGTCCCCGAGCTCTCCGACCTGTGGGGGACGGCCGGCCCGCCCTCGAAGGACATCCGCTGCAGCATGGCCGGCTCCCCGGACCCCGGCCCGCTCGCTTCCGCCGACACCCAGGGCCCCGGCCCGCTCTCACCCGTAGAGGCCGAGGGCCCGGACCCGCTCGCACCCGTAGACGCCCAGGAGGCCACCGCATGAGCACCGTACGCAAGGTCGCCGTCGTCGGCTGGGGTGCCATCGGCCGGGTGGTCGGCGCCGCGCTCGCCGAAGGCCGGGTGACCGGCGCCGAGCTGGTCTGCGTCGTCGACAACCGCCCGCTCGGCGAGGCCGCCCCCGTGCGGCAGGCGACCTTCGAGGAGGCCATGGAGTCCTGCGACCTGATCGTCGAGGCCGCGGGACAGGGCGTCGTGCGCGAGTGGGGCGAGCGGGTCCTGGCCTCCGGCACCGATCTGCTGATCGCTTCCACCGGCGCCCTGACCGACGACGAGCTCACGAAGCGGCTGCTGGCCGCGGGACCCGGCCGCGTGTACTTCACCGGCGGCGCCGTCGGCGGCCTCGACCTGCTCCAGGCCGTGCGCTCCCTCGGCCCGCTCGACGAGGTGCGGCTGACCACCACCAAGCTGCCGTCCACCCTCGAACAGCCGTGGATGGGGCAGGAGTTGCTGGACCGGATGCGGACGGCGACCGGTCCCGTCGAGGTCATGTCCGGGACCGCCCGCGAGGTGCCGGTCAAGTTCCCCAAGTCGACGAACGTGGCCGCCTCGGTCGCGCTGGCCGTCGGCGACCTGGACGCTGTGCGGGTCCAGGTCGTCGCCGACCCGGCGGCGCACCACACCCGCCACGTGATCGAGGCGTCCGGCGGACACGGCACGTACCGCTTCGAGGTCGCGCACCTGCCCGACCCGGGCAACCCGGCCACCAGCCAGGTGGTGCCGTACGCCGTGCTGCGCAGCCTCGCCGCGCTCGCCGGCCGGACCGGGCAGATCCTGTGAGCGCCGCCCTCGCCGCCGCCGGTGTCCACGTCGAGGAGGCGGGCGACCACGGCCCGCTGCTGCTCTGCCTGCACGGCATCGGCTCCTCCTCGGCGGCCTTCGCCCCGCAGCTCGCCGAACTCTCCGCCTACGCACGGGTCGTGGCCTGGGACGCCCCCGGCTACGCCAGGTCCCCCGACCCAGCCGGTCCGGTCAGCCTCGACGACTACGCCGACACGGCCGCCGCGCTCATCCGTGAGCGCGCCGACAGCGCCCACGTCCTCGGCGTGTCCTGGGGCGGTGTGATCGCGCTGCGGCTCGCCACCCGTCACCCGGAGCTCGTCGCCTCGCTGATCGTCGCCGACTCCAGCCCAGGCTCGGGCACCGACGAGGCCAAGGCGGCCGGCATGCGCGCCAGGACGGCCGACCTCGCCGAACTGGGCCCCCGGGCGTTCGCCGAGGCCCGCGGCCCCCGGCTCGTCTCGCCCGGCGCGCCCGACGACCTGGTGCGCCGCGTCGTGGACACCATGGCCGACTCCGTACGGCTGCCGGGCTACGCCTACGCCGCCGAGTCCATGGCCTCCGCCGACCTGCGGGCCGAGCTCCCCTCGATCGCCGCCCCCACCCTCGTGCTCTGCGGCGAACAGGACCGGGTCACCGGCACCGAGGCGAGCCAGGCCATCGCCGGGGCCATCCACAGGACCGCCTACGTGATCGTCAAGGACGCCGGTCACCTGGCCAACCAGGAGCAGCCGGGCCACTTCGACGCCTGGGTGCTCTCCCACCTCCGCATCACCGCATCCATCCCTGAATAGGAGCCTCCACCATGCCTCTCACCACCGACGCGTACGACAACGGCGACGACCTCTCCGCGTACACCGACTCCCTCATCGCCACCAAGGCCTCCCGGGTCGCCGACTTCGACACCCTCTCCTTCCAGGAGAAGGCCGGCGCGCAGTTCCGCCGCGGCCAGATCCGCTACGTCGGCTCCGGCGCGACCGGCAACCACGAGAGCGACAGCCGCATCCTCCCGTCGGGCGGCTTCACCTTCTCCAACATGCTGCTGCCGCCCGGCGCCGAGGGCCCGGCCCACACCCACCACGACGTCGAGGAGGCCTTCTTCGTCCTGGAGGGCGAGGTCAAGGTCGGCATCCACCGGGGTGCCGAGGAGGCCGAGTACCGCACCCTGGGCTACCGCGACATGATCGTCGTCCCGGCGGGTGTCACCCGGTCCCTCAAGAACGAGGGCGACACCGACGCCCTGTTCTGCGTCGTCATCGGCACGCAGAAGCCGCAGGTGCCGACCTACCCCGAGTACTCGCCGATGCACGGCGTGACCCGTGGCTGACCTGCCCCCGGCAGGCCGGCGCACCGTCGTCGTCACCGGAGCGGGCCGTGGCCTCGGACTGGCCATGGCCCGTCGGGCGGGCACCGACGGCTTCCGGGTCGTCCTCGCGGAACTGGAACGCGAGCGTGGCGAGCACGCCGCCTCCGAGCTGCGTGCGGAGGGCCTCGACGCCCACTTCGTACGCTGCGACGTCGCCGACCCCGCCTCCGTGGAGGCGCTCGCCGACGCCGTGCGCGATCTGGGCCCGCTGTACGGCCTCGTCAACAACGCGGCGCTCGCCAACGGTGTCGGCGGACGCGAGTTCCAGGACATCGACATCGAGGTGTGGGACCGGCTGATGGCGGTCAACGCCCGCAGCCCCTGGCTCGTGTCGAAGGCCCTGTACCCGCTCCTCACCGGGCCCGGCCGGATCGTCAACCTTGCCTCGGACGCCGCGCTGTACGGCTCGCCGCGTCTCGCGCACTACATCGCCTCCAAGGGCGCCGTCATCGCGCTGACCCGCGCGATGGCACGCGAACTCGGCGGGAAGGGGATCACCGTCAACGCGGTGGCCCCCGGCCTCACCGAGTGCGAGGCCACCGAGACCGTGCCCGCCGAGCGGCACGACCTCTACCGCATGAACCGGGCCATCACCCGGCCGCAGCAGCCCGACGACCTCACGGGGATCGTCTCCTTCCTGCTCGGCGAGGAGTCCCGCTATCTGACCGGACAGGTGATCGCCGTCAACGGCGGCTTCACCATGAACTGACACGCAGGAGACACGAGTTATGGATCTGGGCCTCGCCGACCGCACGATCGTGGTCACCGGCGGCAGCTCGGGCGTCGGCCTGGCCACGGTCCGCGCCCTGCTCGACGAGGGCGCCCGCGTCGCCACCTGCGGCCGTGACGCCGGCCGGCTCGCCGAGGCGGTCGCCGGTCTCGGCGCACCGGGCGACCGCCTGCTGACCGGCGTGTGCGACGTACGGGACGCCGGCGCCGTCCGCGGTTTCGTCCGCCGCACCGCCGAGGAGTTCGGCGGCGTCGACGGACTGGTCAACAACGCCGGACAGTCCCGGATGAAGGGACTCGACGACTCCACCGCCGAGGACTGGCGCGACGAACTGGAGCTGAAGTTCGCCGGGGTGCTCAACCCCCTCCAGGCCGCGCGCCCCCACCTCGCCGCCTCCGGAGCGGCGAGCGTCGTCAACATCAACGCGGTCCTCGCCAAACAGCCGGAGACCCGCCTGATCACCACGAGCGCCGCCCGCGCCGGCATCCTCAACCTCTCCAAGTCCCTCTCCGTCGAACTCGCCGGCGACGGGATCCGGGTCAACTCCGTCTGCCTCGGCCTCGTCGACACCGGCCAGTGGACCCGCCGTCACGCGGCCGCGGACTCCGGCCTCTCGTACGAGGACTGGCAGGCGGGACTGGCCGGGGACCGGGGCATCGCGCTCGGCCGCCTCGGCCGGGCCGAGGAGGTCGCGTACGCGGTCGTCGCCCTGCTCTCGCCCCGCGCCTCCTACATCACCGGCACCAGCATCGACGTCTGCGGCGGCGTCGGCCGCTCCATCCTCTGAGGAGACACCATGCGTCACGACAACGGAGGCGATCTCCTCGTCACCGTCCTGCGCGAACTCGGCATCGACACCGTCTTCGGTATCGTCAGCGTCCACAACCTGCCGCTCGTCGAAGCCGTCGACCGCGAACTTCGGTTCGTACCCGTGCGGCACGAGGCGTCCGCCGTCAACGCCGCCGACGCCTACGGCCGCGCCCGGGGCACCCTCGGCTGCGCCCTCACCTCGACGGGCACCGGCGCGGGGAACGCGGCCGGATCCCTGATCGAGGCACTGAGCGCGGGCAGCTCCGTGCTGCACGTCACCGGCCAGGTCGAGAGCGAATTCCTGGGCAGCGGAAGGGGGTTCATCCACGAGACCAAGGACCAGCTCGGCATGCTGGAGGCCGTCTCCGCCTACGCCGCGAGCATCCCGGACGCCGGGCAGGCCGGCCGGATCCTGCGCGAGGCTGCCCGCTCGGCACTGACCGCGCCCGGCGGCCCCGCGAGCGTCGAGTGGCCGATCGACCTCCAGTACGCGGCGCAGAGCGACGAGCCCGCCCCCTTCGCCGCGCCCGCCCCCACCGCACCCGACACGGCCGGACTCGCTGCCGCGGGGGCCCTCCTGGCCTCCGCCCGACGCCCCCTGATCTGGGCGGGCGGCGGCGCGAACACCGCGCGCGGCGAACTGGCCGCCCTGCTGGAGGCCACCGGCGCCGGACTGATCACCTCCAACTCCGGGCGCGGCAGCGTGCCCGAGGACCACGAGCAGGTCATCGGCAACTTCGCCACCACCCCCGCTGTGCGGGCCCTGCTCGCCGACGCGGACGTCCTGCTGACCATCGGCACGCACTTCCGGTCGAACGAGACCTCCGACTACACCCTGGAACTCCCCGGGGCCCACATCCAGATCGACGTCGAGGCGGCCGCCCTCGGCAGGGTGTACCCGGCCACCCACCCGCTGCACGCAGACGCCGCCCTGGCGCTGGACGGCCTGCTGCCGCACGGCGTCCCCGCCGAGGCCGGCTGGACCGACCGCGTCGGCGCCGTACGCACCGAGGTGCGCGCGATCCTGCACGACACGATCGGCCCGCAGGCCGCGATCTGCGACGCGATCCGCGCGGCCCTGCCCCGCGAGGCCGTCGTCGCCCGCGACGTCACCATCCCCTCCAGCAGCTGGGGCAACCGCCTGCTGGAGATGTACGACCCCAGGGACAACGTCTTCCCGCGCGGTGGAGGCATCGGCCAGGGGCTGGGCATGGGCATCGGCGCGGCGCTCGCTCGGCCCGGTACACCCACCGTGGTGATCGCCGGGGACGGCGGCCTCGCCGTCCACCTCGGCGAACTCCTCACCCTCGCCCAGGAGCGGCCCCGGCTGACCCTGATCGTCTTCAACGACGGCGGCTACGGAGTCCTGCGCAACATGCAGGACCACCACGGCGACCGCCGCTCCGGGGTCGACCTGACCACACCGGACTTCGAGCTGCTCGCCCGCGCCTGCGGACTGCCGTACGCCCGCATCTCCGCGGCGGAGCACGCGGCGCCGGTGCTCACCGAGGCCGTCGCCTCGGACGGCCCCACGCTCGTCGAGGTCGACCTGGACGCCCTCGGTCCGATGAAGAACCCGTTCACCCCGCCCGTGCGGATCCCGGGCCAGTAGCCCGTCACCCCGAACTGCCGGTAAGGAGGCAACAGACCATGAGCGAGGACTCGCTGCGGCTGACCGTCCGTCGCATGACCTGGGAGGCCGAGGGCGTCCTGTCCGTCGAGCTGGCCCACCCCGACGGCAAACCCCTGCCCGCCTGGACCCCCGGCGCGCACCTCGACGTCCACGCCGGCGGCCAGGTCCGCCAGTACAGTCTGTGCGGAGACCCGCACACCCCGGACGTCTACCGCGTCGGCGTGCTCAACGAGCCCGCCTCGCGAGGCGGATCGCGCTTCGTGCACACCCAGCTGCGGCCCGGCCAGCAGATCACGGTATCCGAGCCACGCAACCGCTTCGAGCTGGAGGACGCCGACGCCTATGTGTTCGTCGCCGGTGGGATCGGGATCACCCCCCTGCTGGCGATGGCCCGTGAGGCGGCACGGCGGGGCACCGCGTGGCGGATGGTCTACGGCGGCAGGAGCCGGGCTTCCATGGCGTTCAGCGGCGAACTCGACGCGCTCGGCGGCGACGTCACCCTCGTGCCGCAGGACGAGCAGGGCCATATCGACCTGGACGCCGCGCTCACCGGGCTTCCCGACGGCACCCTCGTGTACTCCTGCGGCCCCGAACCGCTGCTCACGGCCGTCGAGCAGCGCTGCCCCGGGGACCGGCTGCGCCTGGAACGGTTCGCCGCGCCGACGGTGGAGCACGACGGCGGCGACGAGGCGTTCCAGGTCGAGTGCCGCACCTCCGGTCTGACGCTCACCGTCGGTGCCGGGACGTCCGTCCTGGAGGCCGCCGAGAGCGCCGGGCTCGCCGTGGAGAGCTCGTGCCGCGACGGGATCTGCGGATCCTGCGAGACCCGCGTGCTCGAAGGCACCCCCGACCACCGCGACTTCCTGCTCAGCGAGGCCGAACGGGCCGCGGGCGCCTCGATGATGATCTGCGTCTCGCGGTGCGCCTCCGGCCGGCTCGTCCTCGACCTGTGAACCTTCCCCCGCACCCTCAGGAGACACCGTGACCGACACCTGGCCGTACCTGGACGTCCACCAGTCCCGTACGCACGAGCCCACCCCGTACGAGTACAAGCTCGCCGCCACCCTCGAAGAGGTCTTCACCCGCGAGGGCCACGAACTCACCGACGTGGTGCGCGGGCTCAACGCCCGTCAGGTCCACGCCGCCGACGGCAGCCCGTGGACCGAGGAGTCCTTCCGCGCCGAGATGAACCGACTGGGAGCCTGACCATGACGCTGTCGTCCTCCGCCACCGCGGACCACATCTACGCGACCGGGCTGCGCAACCAGTGGCACGCGGTCGTCCCCTCGCACTTCGTGGCCCCGGGCGCGATGCGCAAGGTGACCGCGCTCGGCGAGCAGTGGCTGCTGTTCCGCCGCTCCGACGGAGCGCTGTCCATGCTCGCCGACCGCTGTCCGCACCGAGGAGCCCCGCTCTCCCTCGGCAAACACCTCGGCGACCGGGTCGCCTGCTGGTACCACGGCGTCGAGGTCGAACCCGACGGCACGGTCTCCTCGGTGCCCGGGCTGCCCGGGTGCAGCCTGGAGGGCAAGAAGCTGGTGACGTCGCTGC
This sequence comes from Streptomyces sp. NBC_01460, assembly GCF_036227405.1. NCBI lineage: Bacteria > Bacillati > Actinomycetota > Actinomycetes > Kitasatosporales > Streptomycetaceae > Streptomyces > Streptomyces sp. NBC_01460. The sequence continues at coordinate 673,950 of NZ_CP109473.1, read as the reverse complement.
CCGTGCGTGAGGTCGCCGGTGCGATCCTCGCCTACTTCGGGGACGAGGAGCACCCCGAGCCCGCCGAGCTGACCCTGCCGGAGCCGCTGACCGACCCCGACGTGGACGCCTTCCTCTGCTACGCGGAGTGGGACGCGCCCTGGCGGTACGCCGTGGAGAACCTGCTCGACCCCATGCACGGCGCGTTCCTCCACCACGACTCGCACACGATGTTCGACGGCGACACCACGGCCAAGTTCCGCATCCGCGAGACCGCCCGCGGCTACTTCTTCGAGAAGACCGACCAGCGCGGCGTCAACTTCGACTGGGTGGAGCTCTGCCGCACCGGAGTGGACTGGGTCGACCTCTCCATCCCGTACCCGCCCTCGGCCGGTCCCGGTGGCGCGTTCGGCATCGTCGGCATGGTCTGCCCCGTGGACGTGCGGCGCACCGGCGTCTTCTTCTGGCGCTACCGCCGCGTCCAGGACTGGCAGCGCGCGTCCTGGCGCTTCCTGTACCGGACGCTGATCGAGCAGCGCCACTGGGACGTCCTGGAACAGGACCGGGTCATGCTGGAGGCCATGCCGGCCGACGCCGACCAGCGCGAGAACCTCTACCAGCACGACCTGGGCGTGGTGCGGCTGCGCCGCCTCTACCGCGCGGCCGCAGAGGCCCAGTCGACGGCGGGGGCCTGACCGGCCCACCCGCGCGGGGTGGTCACCAGGGGAGAGGGCCGGAGGCGTCGACGTACCCGCCGGTCGGACCGTCCGCCCCCACCAGGGCCGTACGGACGATGATCTCGGCCCCCTCCTCGACGGTCTGCGTGCCCCGGTGCCCGTTCAGGTCCGTGGCGGTGAAGCCGGGCTCCACCGCGGTGATCCGGATGTCCGGAAAGGCCTTCGCGTACTGGACGGTGATCATGTTGAGGGCGGTCTTGGAGGCCGGATAGGCGACGCCGGGATAGGCGCGGTGAGGGGTGCCGGGTGTGCTGACCAGGGTCAGCGACGCCAGACCGCTGCTCACGTTCACCACGGCCGGTGCGGCGGAGCGCCGGAGCAGCGGCAGGAACGCGTGCAGGACGCGGACCGGTCCGAACACGTTGGTCTCGAAGAGCGGCCGCAGGGTGCCCGCTGTGGTGTCCTCCGCGCCGACGACCGTCCCCTCGATCCCGGCGTTGTTGATCAGCACGTCCAGCCCGCCGTCGGCCTCCACGGCCTTCGCGGCCGCCGCGACGGACGCGTCGTCGGTGACGTCGATGTGCAGCATGCGCGCGCCCAGCCGCTCGGCGGCCCGCCGCCCGCGTTCGGCGTCCCGGCTCCCGACGTACACGGTGTGCCCCGCCTCGACGAGCCTTCGGGCGGTCTCGAAGCCGAGACCCTTGTTCGCTCCGGTGATCAGTGTGGTGGTCATGCGTCCACGGTGCGCCGGTGCGGCGGAGCGGACCAGTGACCCGGTTTTCCTGGGACTGCCGGTACCAGGACGGCGGACGGCCGCCGGTGCACACTGGTGGCATGACGACGGCGGAGTTCGGCAAGGCGGTGCGCCGTCGGCGCGACCGGGTCGCACCGGGGGACACGGGGCTGCCCGCCGGCGGCCGGCGGAGGGCGGCCGGACTGCGCCGGGAGGAACTGGCCCTGCTGGCGGGAATCTCCGTCGACTACGTGACCCGGCTCGAACAGGGCCGTGCCTCCCACCCCTCGGCACAGGTCGTCGAGGCCCTGGCACGCGCTCTGCGCATGGGCGGGGAGGAACGCGCGCACCTGTTCGAGCTGGCCGGTCTGGCGACGCCGGGCCCGGGCACGGTGCCGGGCCGCATCCCGCCGAGCGTCCACCGCATGCTGGACCGGCTGGCCGGAACACCCGTCGCGGTCTCCGACGCCACCTGGACCCTGCTGCAGGCCAACGCGCCCTATGCGGCGCTGATGGGTGACCCGTCGGCGTGGCGGGGCAACCGACGCAACGGGGTGTGGCGCACCATGGTCGGCCCGCCCGGCAGGGCCCGGCACACCTCCGGGTCGCGGGCCAGGTTCGAGGCCGCCCTGGTCTCCGACCTGCGTACGGCCGCCGCCCGCTATCCGGCCGACGAACCGCTGAAACGCCTGGTCGCGGAATTGCGCACGCACAGTGACAGGTTCGCCGAGCTGTGGGACTCCGGCGCGACGGGCCGGCACGAGGCGGCACGCAAGACCGTCGACCACCCCAACGTCGGCCCGGTGACCCTGGACTGCGACGTGCTCACGGTGGCGGGCAGCGACCTGCGCGTCATGATCTACACCGCCGAGCCCGGCACACGGGACGCCGAACGCCTGGCCGCGCTCACCGAGCAGGCGGAGCGGTCCGGCACCGGCCCGCACGGCGTGGTGCCCACGGGGGACGCCCGTAGCTCCGTGTGATCGCGGGCTCAGGGGGAGGGGCGGGATCCCACGGGCCGAAGGGTGCCCGGACGTGTGTCGTGCCCGCCGTCCGGTCCGGCCCCGCCCGGCGCGGCGAAGGTGGGCGCGTCCCCGGCCCGGTCCCGCTCCAGGTGCGTGTGGACGCGGCGCAGCAGGGAGGCGAACACGTCGCGCTCCTCTCCGGTCAACGGGGCGAGGAGGTACGCCTCGGTGGCCGACACGTCGGAGTTGAGCCGGGCCAGCGCGCACCTGCCCGCGGGTGTCAGGGCGACCTCGATGCGGCGGCGGTCCGAGGGGTCGCGGGCGCACTCCACGTACCCCGCCGCCTCCAGGCCGGTGACGGTCCTGGTCAGGTCGCTCTGGTTCATGTCCAGCCGCGTGGCGAGATCCCCCTTGGACAGCCGGCCGGCGTCGTCCAGCATGGCCAGGATGGTCAGATGCCACAGCCGCAGCCCGTACGCCGTCAGCGTGTCGGTGAGTCTGCGGCGCGCGGCCTTGCCCGTCGCGTACATGAGGTAGGCGTTGAGGCCGAGCACGCTCGACGGCGGCACGCCCTCCGGCCGAGGGGCGTGAACCGTTCCCGGGGAGCTCGGCTGTTGCAAGGTTCTTCCTCATGTGACGACGGCCGGCAGGGGGCCCGGAGATCTGGGCCGGACCGCCGGCCGGGGCGCCCCTGGAATCCTCCTCGGAACAGCGAGGGACGATGCTTAGTAAAGCAAGCCTAACCTAAGTGCGCAATACCGCCCGCTGCCGGTGCAGTTGACGGCACGCCAGAGGGACTGCCGGACGCCGGACGATGGCCCGACCCGCCGACCCGCCGACCCGCCGACCCGCCGACCCGCCGACCCGCCGACCCGCCGCGCGCGGTCGGCGAGTCGGCCCGGGCGGTCAGCCGGGTATCCGCCGACGGCTGCCCCTGGCCGCCGCCACCAGCTCGGGCACCGTCGCCAGTTTGACCCGCGGGCGGCCGGCGCGGACCCCCAACGCCTTCTCGGCGCGGTCGATCTCCGCCAGACCGCGGGCGTCCACGACGCGCCGGTTGCGGCGCCGCACGAGCCGCTGGAAGGCCTTCGCTCCGTGGTCCGGAGCGGGCAGTTGGCCGCCGACGGCATCGTCCAGCAGGGTGCCCACGGTCTCAGCGGCGCAGGTCCGGTTCGCCCCGATGCCGCCCGTGGGCCCGCGCTTGATCCAACCCACGACGTATGTCCCCGGCCGGCCGGTGACCCGGCCGCCCTCGTGCGGAACGGTGCCTGTCGCCTCGTCGAACGGCAGCCCGGTGACGGGCAGTCCGCGCTGGCCGACGGCCCGGAGCAGCAGTCCGGCGGGGATCTCCCGGCCGTCCGTGCCGCCGTCCGTCCCACCGTCCGTGACCCGGACGCCACTCAGGCCGGTGTCGCCGAGCGCCTCCACGGGGGCGGAGTGGAAGCGGAACACGATGCGGCGGCCCTGGCGCGGCGGGCCCGACCAGTCCACCGCCTCACGGGGGACGTCCCGCAGCAGCGCGGCCCTGTCGCCCGGACCTGCGGCGTCGATGGCCGCACCGGTCCGGGGGTCGTGGTCGTCGACGACCAGGTCCACACCGTCCAGGTGCTTCAGCGCGAGCAGCTCGGACCGGGTGTACGCGGCGTCCTCCGGCCCCCGTCGTCCCAGGAGCACCACCTCGCGCACCGACCCGGCGCGCAGGGCGTCCAGCGCGTGGCCGGCGATGTCGCCCGCGGCCAGCGCGTCGGGATCCGAGACCAGGATCCGCGCCGCGTCCAGGGCGACGTTCCCGGTGCCGACCACGACGACCCGCTCGGCGGACAGGTCCACGGCGTCCGGGGCGATCTCGGGGTGGGCGTTGTACCAGGAGACGAACGTCGTCGCACAGATGCTGCCGGTCAGGTCCTCGCCGGGAATCCCGAGCCGACGCCCCGCCGAGGCGCCCACCGCGTAGATCACCGCGTCGTGGTGCGCGCCGAGTTCCTCCGGAGTGATGTCCCGGCCCACCTCCAGGCCGAGGTGCATGCGCACCCTCGGATGGGTGTGGAACCGGGCGGAGGTGTCGCCGGCCTTCTTCGTCGACAGGTGGTCGGGCGCCACGCCGTAGCGGATGAGGCCGCCCGCGACGGGCAGCCGGTCGATCAGCGTCACCTCGGCGCTCGTGTGGAGCAGCAGGTCCTCGGCGGCGTACATTCCGGCAGGGCCGGTCCCCACCACCGCGACGCGGAGCGGTGCGAAGTCCGACGGCAGGCTGCGCGTGAAGACCGGCTCACCCCACACGTGGAAGTTCGGCCCCCCGGGGGCCTTCTCGGCATCTCCCCGGTCCGCGAAGTACGCCGCGTTGAGCGGACCGTACTCCTGCTGTGCGGCAGGGAGGCTGTCCACCGGGAAGACCGCCTCCACCGGGCATGCGTCGGCGCATGCACCGCAGTCGATGCACGACTTCGGGTCGATGTACAGCATCTCCGTCCGGCCGAAGTCCGGTTCCTCCGGCGTCGGATGGATGCAGTTGACGGGGCACACCGAGACACAGGTGGCGTCGCTGCAGCACGTCTGGGTGATGGCGTAGGTCATGTCGTCCGCTCAGATCAGATGGGCACGCTTGTAGAACATCAGGGCGGGCTTGGTGAGCAGGCGGGCCGAGGCCAGGAAGTCCATGAGGCCCGAACAGCTGGAGCGCATCATCGACTTGTGGTGCTCGTTGGCCCTGGCCTCGCCGAGGGCGCGCTTCCCGTCGAGTCCGGCGTTGGCGTAGACGTCCTTGTTCACCATGCTGGTGACGATCACGTACGACGCGATCGCGATGACCAGCGCGTTGATCCGCCGCCGCACGGGACCCGCCCCGCTGAGGTGCTTGCGGGTCTCGGCGCGGGCGAACTTCATGTGCCGGGACTCCTCGACGACATGGATGTTGTTGATCGTGCGGACGAAGGGCACGACCCGCTCGTCCCGCATCCAGTCGCGCTGCATGACGTCGAGGACCTCCTCGGCGACGAGGATCGCCGCGTACGCCGCCTCGCCGAACGCCAGTGTCTTGAAGGCCCGTCCCAGCTCCACCGCGAACCGGCGCGGCCGGTAGGGCGGGGCGCCCAGCTTCTGCGCGCCGCGGGCGAACATGATCGAGTGCCGGCACTCCTCGGCTATCTCGGTCAGCGCCCACTGGACGTCCGCGCTCGTGGGGTCCTTCGCGTACACGTCGCGCAGGACCATCTGCTGGAGGATCATCTCGAACCAGATGCCCGTGCTGGCCACCGAAGCGGCCTCCTGGCGCGTCAGTTCCCTGCGCTGGTCCTCGGTGAGCTCTCCCCAGTAGGCGGTGCCGTACAGGGTGCTCCACTCAGGGCTCGCGCCGTGGAACGCCTTGTCCAGCGGGGTGTCCCAGTCGACCTCCGTCGCGGGGTCGTACGCCAGTGTGGCGGCCGAGTCGAGCAGGCGGCGGGTGAGGTGGTCCTCGGGCGGCCGGTCCTCGGCATCCGGTCGAACAGTGCTGCTTGCCATGGTGCGGCTCCTCGGTTCGTCAGCGATGTCCTTGGTGCTGTCGCATGCGCAATGTGGGTGACGGATCGTCAAATGCCGTGCTGATCACCGGACGTGGCGGCAGCGCCGAGCAAAGGACCCGGCGCCGGCCCTGGCCGGGCGGCCTTCCGTCCCTCTTGTTAGACGGAAGGTATAGCAAGGATGCCGGGCGGGCCTACCCCCCAGTAAGAAATGTGAGCTCATCCCCGCGATATCTCCTCGCGTGTGCCCGTACCTCGCCGGTCCGGGGCTCGAGAGGAAGGTGCGCGTTCGTGATATCGAACATTGTTCGCAATTTCAGCGCGAGTCATTGACGCCGCGATGTCCCGGGCCTACGGTCCCGTCCGAAGTCACGGGCGCGCGACGAAATTTCGAACGTCCCGCCCTTCCTTCACGCGTCCCCGCACCTCAGAGACGAGCCGAGACGAGCCGCCATGCAACCACCCCTCCTCAGCCGGCGCCGAGCCCTCGCGGGCGGTGCCGGTGTCCTGGCCGCCGCCGGAGCCCTGGGCTCCCTGACCGGCTGCGCCGCCCCTGCCACCGCCGCGGGTCCGGGACAGACCCTGCTGCGGTTCTGGCACCTCTTCGGCGGCGGCGACGGCGTCACCATGCAGGGCATGCTGGACGACTTCCGGACCGGACACCCGGACATCGCCCTGGAGGCCTCGACCCTGCAGTGGGGCGCCCCCTACTACACCAAGCTCGGCATGGCCGGTGCCGGAGGCCGGGCGCCGGAGCTCGCCGCCCTGCACCTCGCACGGCTCGCGGGGTTCGCCCCCGGCAGGCTCCTCGACCCGTTCGACCTCGATCTGCTGGCCGAACACGGCGTGAGGGAGCAGGACTTCCCGCCGGACATCTGGCGCCGCGGCCAGGTGGGCGGAAAGCAGTACGCCGTCCCGCTCGACACCCACCCCTTCGTCCTCTACTACCAGACCGAGGTCTGCGAGAAGGCCGGACTCATGGCGGGCGGCCGGCTCAAGCCGATCAGCGGCGCGGACGAGTTCGCCGACGCGCTGCGCGCCGCGAAGAAGGCGACCGGGCAGCCAGGACTGGTCACGGAGACACTCGGGCCGGACTGCATCACCCCCTGGCGCCTCTTCTCCAGCTTCTACGCCCAGACCGGCGGCACGGTCCTCTCCGAGGACGGCAAGCGCCTCGCGCTCGACGACGCCAAGGCGCTCCGGGTGCTGGAGTACCTGGCCCGGCTCGTCGAGGAGGGTCTGATGGTCCGCCGCGTCGACTACGCGGGATCCATCGGCGTCTTCAACGGCGGGAAGACCGCCTTCCACCTCAACGGCGAATGGGAGATCACCACCTTCAAGACCACCGGCCTCCCGTTCTCCATGACCCGCATCCCCGCGCTCTTCGGCACGGCGGCCACCCAGGCCGACTGCCACGCCTTCGTCCTGCCGCACCAGGACGACCGCGGCGGCGCGCCGAACGAGGCCGCCCACACGCTCACCGCCTGGATGCTGCAGAACTCCGTGGCCTGGGCCCAGGGCGGCCATGTGCCCGCCTACCTGCCGGTCCTGGACGATCCCGCGTACCTCGACCTGAAGCCGCAGTCCGCATACCGCGCCGTCATCGACGACGTGGCGCTGGACGAACCCGCGTGGTTCGCCGGCTCCGCCTCCCGGATGTGGATCGAGCTCGGCGCCGTGTTCTCCGGGGTCCTCACCGGCTCGCGCAGCCCGCGCGAGGCGCTGAACGAGGCCAGGGCGCGGCTGCGGACACTCCTCGACACCCGCAACCCCCTCCCGGGAGCCGCGTCATGACCTCCACCACCGCGACGGCGCCCGCACCCGTGGCGAAGCGCGCCCAGGACGCGGCCGGGCGCCCGGCCCGCGGCGTGCGCAGGAAGTGGACCGAACACGGCCTGGTGTTCGTGGCGCCCTTCTTCCTCGTGTACGCCATGTTCCTGGTCTGGCCGCTGATATCAGGCCTCGGCATGAGTCTGACCAGCGAGAACATCACCGGCAGCGGAGGGGAGTTCATCGGCCTCGACAACTACGCCGAGGCCGTGCGCGACCCCGACGTGTGGTCCTCGCTCTGGAACACCGTCTGGTTCACGGTCCTGTCCACCGTCCCCCTCGTGGTCGTCGGCCTCGGGCTGGCGCTGCTCGCCCACCAGCTGAGCGTGGTGCAGTGGCTGTGGCGGCTCAGCTGGTTCGCCCCGTTCCTGCTGCCGTCCGGGGTCGTCTGCCTGCTCTTCCTCAACATGATCCTGCCGTCGGACTTCGGCCTCGCCGACCAGATGCTCTCCGCCGTCGGACTGACGCCGGAGATCGGATGGCTGACCGACGAGCGCTACGCCATGCTCAGCATCGTGGCGACCACCCTCTGGTGGACCGTCGGCTTCAACTTCCTGCTCTACCTCGCGGCCCTGCAGGCCATCCCGGTCCACCTCTACGAGGCCGCCGAACTGGACGGGGCGGGCGCCGGGAAGAGGCTCCTCCACATCACCCTGCCCCTGCTCGCCCGCACCACCGTGCTGGTCGTGGTCCTCCAGGTCCTGGCCTCGCTGAAGATCTTCGACCAGGTCTACATCATGACCGGCGGCGGCCCCGACGAGTCGACCCGGCCGATCCTCCAGTACGTCTACCAGCAGGGCTTCACGGGCTACCGCATCGGCTACGCCTCGGCGGTCTCGTACATCTTCTTCGCCCTGATCCTGACCGTCTCCCTGGTGCAGCCGCTGCTGTCCCGGCGCCGAGCTGAGGAGGCCGCGAAGTGAGCGGTTCCACCACCGTCACCACCCGTCCCGCCCCACGGTCGGAGCGGTTCGCCGACGCCGGGGGCCGCCGGCCGCGCTGGACCCCCGGCAGGATCGTCCTGCTCGTCGTCGCCCTGTTCCTCACCGCCGCCTGGCTCCTGCCCCTGGCCTGGGCCGTCGCGACCTCCCTGAAGCCGGAGGGCGACACGACGAGGACGCCGCTCTCCTGGATCGGCTCGCGCGTCACGTTCGACGCGTACAGCAAGGTCTGGGAGTCGGGCGACCTGATGGTCTGGCTCATGAACTCGGCGTACATCTCCGTCATGACCACCCTGCTGACCGTCGTGACGTGCGCGATGGCCGCGTACGGATTCACGCGCACCGACTTCCGCGGCCGACGGCTGCTCTACGGGCTCGTCCTCGCCGGCATCATGGTGCCTCCGCAGGTGCTGATCGCGCCGCTGTTCCGCGAGATGGTGCAGCTCGGCCTCGTCGACACCTACTGGGGGGTGATCCTGCCCCAGGTCGCCGTGCCTGCCATGGTGTTCATCCTGGTGAAGTTCTTCGAGGGCGTCCCGCGCGAGCTGGAGGAGGCGGCCTTCGTCGACGGCGCCGGCCGCTGGCGGGTGTTCTGGACCATCGTCATCCCGCTGTCCCGGCCCGTGCTGGCGGCCGTCGCGATCTTCACCTTCATCTCCACCTGGAACAACTTCCTCTGGCCGTTCCTCGTCACCACCGACCCGGGCGGCATGACCCTGCCCGTCGGCCTCGTCAACGTGCAGTCCACCTTCGGGGTGCGCTACGCCCAGATCATGGCCTCGCTCGTGATCGCCGGGACGCCGCTCCTGATCGTCTTCGCCTTCTTCCAGAGGCAGATCGTGCGCGGGATCGCGCACACGGGACTCGCCGGCCAGTAACGCCGACACCGGTAACGCCGACACCGCCGGCGCCTACACCGGTGGGAGTCGACGCCCACCCGACGGCCCGTCCGGACGCCACCGCGTCCGTACGGGCCGTCAGGCGATCTCCGCGCCGCGTGCCAGCAGCAGCGCCACATCCACCGACGCCACCACCACCGTCCCCGCGAGCGCCGTCTTGCGCCAGGCTCCGGCCGGCTGCCGCGGACCCGCGCACGCCGCCGTCACCACCACGGCGAGGAGGGCGATCCCGCAGAGCGCGGCGACATCCCCTCCGTCCGCGGCACCCACCGGTCCCAGGACCAGCACCGCCGTGGCCGCCACCAGAGGGACGGGCAGCAACAGCCGCGTCCGCGCCGGGCCCAGCCGCTGGGGCAGGCCGCGGATGCCCGCCCGCAGGTCGGCCTCGATGTCCGGCAGCACGTCGGCCAGATGGGCCGCCGCACCGAGCAGTGCAGCCGCCGCCACCGCCCACCACGCCGGCCACGGGCGGCCGGGCAGACTCAGGGCGACCAGACACGGGAGGCTGCCGAAGCCGACCGCGTACGGCAGCCAGGACAGCACCGTCTCCTTGAGCCTCAGGTTGTACGCCCACGCCGCCACCACCCCGGTCAGATGTGCCACGCCCGCCACCCAGCCGCACGCGAGCGAGAGCGCCGCGCACAGGAACAGGGCCGTGAACGCCGCGCCCCACACCACGCGCCGTCCCACCGTGCCCCGGGCGACCGGTTTCCCCGGGCGCCCGGCCTCGGCGTCGCGGAGGGCGTCGTACGCGTCGTTGCACCAGCCCACCGAGAGCTGCCCGGTCAGCACGGCGGCGGCGACCAGGACCCACCGGCCGCCCGCCGCCCCCGAACTGACGGCCAGTGCGGTGACGAGCACGGTCACCGCCGCGACCGGGCCCGGATGACAGGACAGCACCAGCCCCGTCACCGGGTCCGGCAGGCGTACGGCACCGTCGTGCGCGGGCGGCCGGTCGGTGACATCCATAGGGCGATCGTAAGGACAGAAGGCACGGACGAACACGGCAGCCGCGCGCCGCATGTACACCGATTTGCCCGGTTCGATGGGCAGGATAGGGGCCATGACCTCTCCGAAGCGGTGGCCAGGGTGACCCGGATCGCGGCCGTGCACGGGGTCCTGCCGCCCCACCGCCACGCCCAGCGGGACATCACCGACATGGTCGCGCGCACCTGCCTGCCCGCAGCCGCCGACCGCCGCCTCCTGGACCGGATCCACGCGAACGCGGGCGTACGCACCCGGAACATGGTGCTGCCCCTGGAGCGCTACGGCGAACTCGACGGCTTCGGCGCGGCGAACGACGTGTTCATCGCCGCCGCCGTCGACCTCGGAGCCGAAGCCGTACGCGGCGCCCTGCGCAAGGCAGGGCTGCGCCCCGCCGACGTGGACCTGCTGATGTTCACCTCGGTCACGGGGATCGCGGCGCCCTCCGTCGACGCGCGGCTCGTCGGACGCCTCGGGCTGCGCCCCGACGTGAAGCGGCTCCCCGTGTTCGGCCTCGGCTGTGTCGCGGGTGCCGCCGGGGTGGCGCGGCTCCACGACTACCTGCTCGGCCACCCCGGACAGGTGGCCGTGCTGCTCTCCGTCGAGCTCTGCTCCCTGACCTTCCAGCGTGACGACGCGAGCCCCGCCAACCTGGTCGCGACCGCGCTCTTCGGCGACGGCGCGGCGGCCGCGGTCCTGGTCGGCGGGAGCCACCCGGCGCCGGTGGACGGCCCCGAGGTCGTGGACACCCGCAGCCGCCTCTACCCGGACACCGGGCACGTCATGGGCTGGGACATCCGGGGCTCCGGCTTCACCGTGGTGCTCGACCCGGCTGTCCCCGACGTCGTACGCCGGTACCTCGCCGAGGACGTCGGCGGCTTCCTGGAGCAGCACGGGCTCAAACCGAAGGACGTCGCCCGCTGGGTGTGCCACCCCGGAGGCCCCAAGGTCCTGGAGGCCGTCACCGACGTCCTGTCCCTGCCCGAGGGAGCCCTGGACGTCACCCGGCGGTCGCTGGCCGAGGCCGGCAACCTGTCGTCGTCCTCGGTGCTGCACGTCCTGCGGGACACGATGGAGCAGCGGAGGCCCGAGCCCGGGACCCCGGGTCTGCTGATGGCCATGGGACCGGGCTTCTGCTGCGAACTGGTGCTGCTGCGCTGGTAGTCCGGAGGAATCAGATGATCTGGTACACGGCCCTGGTCCTGGCCGTCGCCGCCGAGCGCCTCGCCGAGCTCGCCCTGGCGCTGCGCAACGCCCGGTGGAGCCTGGCCCGCGGCGGCACCGAGGCCGGGCGCGGGCACTACCCGGTGATGGTGGCGCTGCACACCGCGCTCCTCGGCGGGTGCCTAGCCGAGGCAGGGCTCTCCGGCCGACCGTTCGTCCCCTGGTCCGGCTGGAGCATGGTGGCGGTGGTGGTCGCCGCGCAAGGGCTGCGCTGGTGGTGCGTCCGCACCCTCGGGCGCCGCTGGAACACCCGGGTCATCGTCGTCCCGGGCCTGCCCCTGGTGACCGGCGGGCCCTACCGGTGGATGCGCCATCCCAACTACGTGGCCGTCGCCGTCGAAGGGGCGGCTCTCCCGCTGGTCCACGGCGCCTGGGTGACCGCCGTCCTGTTCACCCTGCTCAACGCGGCACTCCTGGCCGTACGCGTCCGGTGCGAGGACGGCGCACTGGCCCGCCTCGCAGGCGCGGACGCACGCGCGTGATCGACATCCTGGTGGCGGGCGGCGGACCGGCCGGCCTGACGGCGGCGATCCGGGCCGCCGCCGCCGGGCTGGAGGCCGTCGTGGTCGAACCCCGCCGCGCGCCCGTGGACAAGGCGTGCGGCGAGGGCATCATGCCCAGCGGGGTGGCGGCCCTGCACGCGCTCGGAGTCGCACCGGCGGGCCGCGAACTCCGGGGGATCCGCTACATCGAGGGCTCCCGGCGGGCCGAGGCCACCTTCCGGGGGCCCCCGGGGCTCGGCGTCCGGCGCACCGCACTGCACACGGCCCTGTACCGGCGGGCCGCGGAGCTCGGGGTGCGCGTCGTCACGGGCCGGGTGGGTGAGGTGAGGCAGGGGGACGACAGCGTCACGGCGGGCGGGCTGACGGCCCGCTGGCTGATCGCGGCCGACGGCCTGCACTCGCCGGTGCGCCGCGCGCTCGGCCTCGAGGGCCGCCCTCCCGAGCCGCGCCGTTACGGGCTGCGCCGCCACTACCGGATCGCCCCCTGGACGGACTTCGTGGAAGTCCACTGGTCGCGCGACGGCGAGGCGTACGTGACGCCGGTGGGGGAGGGGCTGGTGGGTGTCGCCGTGCTCAGCCGCCACCGGCGCTCCCACGAGCAGCACCTCGCCGCCTTCCCCGCGCTGGCGCGTGCGCTGCGGGGCCGGGAGACCGGACCGGTGCGCGGTGCGGGCCCCCTCCGCCGGAGCGCGAGCTCCCCGCGGGCCGGGCGGGTCCTGCTGGCCGGCGACGCGGCGGGTTACGTCGACGCGCTCACCGGCGAGGGCGTCGCCCTGGCGGCGGCGACCGCGTCGGCGGCGGTGGACTGCCTCCTCGAAGGCCGGCCCGAGGACTACCCCGCGCGGTGGGCGCGGCTGACGCGGCGTCACCGTCTGCTCACCGGGGCACTGCTGGGCGCCGCCGGGCACCCCCTGACCGCCGGCCTGATCGTGCCCGCCGCCCACCGCCTGCCCCCGCTGTTCAACGCCGCGGTACGCGCCCTGCAATAGCCGCCTCCGGCGCGGCGGTTCCCCGCCGTTCTGTCATCCTGGCCGGGTGCCGACCCCGCCCCGTACCCCGCAGCCCGTCACCCCCGACCCGCCGCACCCGGCGATGAACCCGCTGATGACGCAGTCGTGGCTGGACCTGGCGTTCCTGCACTGGGCGGCCGACCCGGCGGACGTGGCGCCGCTCCTGCCCGCCGGAACCGTGCCGGACACCCTGGACGGAGTCACCTACGTCGGCCTCGTCGCCTTCCGGATGTACCGCATCGGGTGGCTCCGCCTCCCCGGTATCCCCTACCTGGGCACCTTCCCCGAGACCAACGTCCGGCTGTACTCGCGGGACGCGCACGGCAGGCGCGGGGTGGTCTTCCGCTCGCTCGACGCCTCCAGGCTGATCCCCGTGGCCGTCGCGCGGACCGTCTTCCGGCTGCCGTACGTCTGGTCCCGGATGGAGATCCGGCGCGAGGCGGACACGCTCACCTACACCAGCAGGCGACGGCACCCCGGACCCCGGGGCGCCCACAGCCGGATCGTGGTGCGCCCCGGCGAACGGATCGGCGAGCCCAGCGGACTCGAACACTTCCTGACCGCGCGCTGGGGCATGCACAGCACCTTCCGGGGGCGCTCCGTGTACCTCCCCAACGCACACCCGCGCTGGCCCCTGCACCGCGCGGAGCTCATCGAGTGCGACGAGAGCCTGGTGACGGCGGCCGGCCTGCCCGAGCCCGTCGGCGGACCGCAGAGCGTGCTGTACTCACCCGGGGTCCCGGTGCGCTTCGGCCGCCCCGCCCGTCCGTAGGGACCCGCCGATGGTCCGACCGTGGCCCGCGGCCGGGGCCCACGGCATGTCGCGGACCCGGCCCGCACGCCCCGTCCTACTGTCTCCGCCACGGGACCGTACGAAGGGGTGGGAGCGTCATGCGCGAAGTGGCCCGGCTGGTGTGCGGACGCCGTACCAAATGGCTCGTCGTGGCGTTCTGGCTCATCGTCCTCGTCGTCGCGGCACCCCTCGCGGGGAAGCTCACCGGCGCCCAGGACAACGACGCCACCTCCTGGCTCCCGAGCAGCGCCGAGTCCACCCAGGTCTGGGAGGAGTCCAAGGAGTTCCGCCCCGAGGTCATCACCGCCATCGTCGTCTACGCACGCGCGGACGGCCTGACCGCGGCGGACCGCACCCGGATCGCCGCGGACAGGAAGCAACTGCTCACGCTGCGGGCCCACGGCGTACGGGGTGAGGAGACCCGCGGCCCGCTCTACGACAGGAGGACCACGCCCGCCGCCGCCCAGATCTTCGTGCCCATCACCATGGACGAGAAGGGCTGGGAGCGGATCGGCCCCGCCGTCGACTCCGTACGGGACGTCGTGGGGGACGGCGGGGGAGGGCTCACCGTCCACATCACCGGCCCCGGCGGGGTCGCGGCCGACTCCTCGGACGCCTTCTCGGGCATCGACTCGACCCTGCTCCTCGCCGCACTCGCGGTGGTGATCGTCATGCTGCTGATCACCTACCGCAGTCCGAGCCTGCTCGTGCTGCCCGTGGTCTCGGTCGTCGCCGCCCTCCTCACCGCGCAGGCCCTCATCTACCTGCTCGCGGCGCACGCGGGACTCACCGTGAACGGTCAGAGCGCGGGCATCCTGACCGTGCTGGTCTTCGGCGCCGGCACCGACTACGCCCTGCTCCTCGTCGCCCGCTACCGCGAGGAGCTGCGGCGCCACGAGGACCGCCACGAGGCCATGGCCCGCGCGCTGCACCGGGCCGGGCCCGCCGTGCTGGCCAGCAGCGGCACCGTGGTGCTGAGCATGCTCGTCCTGCTGGCCGCCGAGATGAACTCGACCCGCGGCCTCGGGCCCGTCGCGGCCATCGGCGTGGCCGTCGCCCTGATCGCCATGCTCACGCTCCTCCCGGCCCTGCTGGTGATCTTCGGCCGCTGGGTCTTCTGGCCGGTCGTCCCGCACTTCGGCTCCTCCGAACCCACCGAGCACGGATTCTGGGCCAGGACCGGACAGCGGCTCGCCGTACACCCCCGGAGGGTCTGGGTCGCCACCGCGCTGGTGCTCGCCGCCCTGTCGCTGGGGCTCCTCCAACTGCGCGCGGCGGGGCTCAGCAACGCCGACTCCTTCCCCGACAAGCCCGACTCCGTCGCCGGCCAGGAGATCCAGAACCGGTACTTCCCCGCCGGCAGCGGCAGCCCCGTCGTCGTCATCGCGGCGGCGGACCGGAGCGCCCAGGTGCGCGGCGCCGTGGAGGGGACCCGCGGAGTGGTGCCCGGGACCCTCGTCGTACCGCCCGGAGCCCGCCCGGTGCACGACGGCCGGGCCATCTTCGAAGCGACCCTCACCGACGCCGGGGACAGCGACCGGGCCGAGCGGACCGTGGAGCGGGTCCGCGACGCCGTGCACCGGATCCCGGGCGCCGACGCCCAGGTGGGGGGCGACACCGCTGCCGCACTCGACATGGACGAGGCCACCCGGCACGACAACCTGGTGATCATCCCCCTGGTGCTGCTGGTCGTCCTGGTCATCCTCGCGCTGGTGCTGCGCGCCCTGCTGGCTCCCGTGCTCCTGGTCGCGACGGTGGTGCTGTCCTTCGCCGCCGCGCTCGGCGTCAGCGCGCTCGCCTTCCGTCACGTCTTCGACTACGCGGGCGAGTCGACGGACTTCCCGCTGTTCGTCTTCGTGTTCCTGGTGGCACTCGGGATCGACTACAACATCTTCCTGACCACCCGGATCCGCGAGGAGGCCCTGCACCGGGGCACCCGCGCGGGCGTGGTGACGGGACTCGCCGCCACCGGCGCGGTCATCACCTCCGCAGGCCTCGTCCTGGCGGGCACCTTCGCCGCGCTCGGGACCCTGCCGGTGGTGGCCTTCGCCGAGATCGGCTTCACGGTGGCCCTGGGTGTCCTCCTCGACACCCTGGTCGTCCGGTCCGTGCTGGTCACCTCCCTCTTCCTGGACATCGGGCCGCGCGTCTGGTGGCCGCACCGGACGGCCCGCGAGGACGGCGGGGCGGTCCGGACGTCCGGGACCGTGTGAGCGGCCCCCGCCCAGGGAGCCGTCCGAAAGCCGCCGCGCACGGCTCGCCCGGCGTATGGGCAGGGTGTAAAAAGGGGGACATGGCCGGACGCTACGGCCGCCCGCGTTCGTTTCTCCGGATGAGAAGCCTCGCTGGTCAGGTCTTTCTCCTGCAGGTGGCGATCGTGGTGCTGATCGTCGCTGCCGCCGTGGCCGCGCTCGTGCTGCAGTCCCGTGCCGACAGCGAGCGCGAAGCCCGCAACCGCTCCGTCGCCGTGGCCGAGACCTTCGCGAACGCCCCGGGCATGGAAGCCGCCCTGGAGAGCCCCGACCCCACCGCCGTGCTGCAGCCGAAGGCCGAGGCGGCGCGGAAGGGATCCGGCGTCGACTTCATCGTCGTCGCCAACCTCGACCTCGTCCGCTACACGCACCCGCTCCCCGACCGCATCGGCAAGAAGTTCGTCGGAGACGTGGAACCCGCCCTCAAGGGCCAGGTCGTCACCGAGAAGATCGACGGCACCATCGGCCCGCTCATCCAGGCCGTGGTGCCCGTGTCCGGGGCGGACGGCACGGTGGTGGGCCTCGTCTCCGCCGGCATCACCATCAAGAACGTCAGCGGCGTCGTCGAGAACCAGTTCCCCCTCCTGTTCGGCTCCGCCGCCGGGATACTGCTGCTCTCCATGGCAGGCACGGCCCTCGTCACCCGACGGCTGAAACGCCAGACCCACGGCCTCGGCCCGACCGAGATGACCCGGATGTACGAGCATCACGACGCCGTTCTCCACTCCGTCCGGGAAGGCGTGCTCATCATCGGCGGAGACGGCGTGCTGCTGCTGGCCAACGACGAGGCGCGGCGGCTCCTCGGTCTCCCCCCGGACATCGAGGGCAGGCCCGTCGCGGAGCTCGGCCTCGACCCCGCCACCACCGGGCTGCTCACCTCGGGACGCAGCGCGACCGACGAGGTGCACTCCGTGGGAGACCGCCTCCTGGCCGTCAGCCAGCGCGCCACCGACAGGCACGGCGGACCGCCCGGCTCCGTGACGACCCTGCGGGACACCACGGAGCTGCAGGCCCTCACGGGCAAGGCCGCCATGGCGCGCGGCCGGCTGAAGCTCCTCTACGACGCGGGCACGGAGATCGGCACCGCCCTGGACGTCGTGCGGACCTGCGAAGAGCTGGTCGACTTCGCGACGGCCAGATTCGCCGACTACGCCACCGTGGACCTGGCCGAGGGCGTGCTGCGCGGCGAGGAGCCCACCGCCGTCCGCGCCAGCACCGAGGGCCTGCGCCGGTCGGCCTTCAGCGGCCCCCGCGAGGACACGGGGCTCTATCCCCTGGGGGCGGTGATCCGCTTCCTGCCGACCACCGCGATCGGTGCCGGCCTGCTCAGGGGCGACGCCGTCCTCGACACCGACCTGGCACAGCGCTCCGGCTGGGAGCAGCAGCACCCGGAACGGGCCGAGCGCATCATGGAGTCCGGATTCCACTCGCTGATGGCCGTCCCGATGCGGGCCAGGGGCGTGATCCTCGGCGTTGCCATGTTCTGGCGGGCGCAGAAGCCGGAGCCGTTCGAGGACGAGGACCTGTCCGTCGCGGAGGAACTCGTCGCCCGGGCCGCCGTGAGCATAGACAACGCGCGCCGCTACTCACGCGAGCACAACGTGGCGGTCACCCTGCAGCGCAGCCTGCTGCCGCAGGGCCTCCCCGACCAGAGCGCCATCGACGCCGCCTACCGCTACCTTCCCGCGCAGGCCGGACTCGGCGGGCTGGGCGGGGTCGGCGGCGACTGGTTCGACATCATCCCGCTGCCCGGTGCCCGGGTCGCCCTCGTGGTCGGGGACGTGGTGGGACACGGACTCCACGCCGCGGCCACCATGGGGCGCCTGCGTACCGCCGTCCACAACTTCTCGACCCTGGACCTGCCGCCCGACGAGCTCCTGTGGCACCTGGACGAGCTCGTCGCCCGCATCGACCAGGACGAGTCGGCCGACGGCTCGGAGGGCGGCGGAGTCACCGGGGCCACCTGCCTCTACGCGATCTACGACCCGGTGTCCGGGCGCTGCAGCATGGCCCGGGCCGGTCACCTCCAGCCGGTGATCGTCGGCCCCGACGGCAGCGCCGCCTTCGCCGACGTGCCCGGCGGCCCGCCCCTGGGCCTGGGGGGCATGCCCTTCGAGACCCTGGACATCCAGCTCCCGGAGAACAGCCGTCTGGTGCTCTACACGGACGGGCTCGTCGAGGAGCGGCTCCGCGACATCGACGAGGGGCTGGAACTGCTGCGCGGCACCCTGGCCGGACACCCCGAGCGGACGCCCGAGGAGACCTGCGAGGTCGTGCTCCGCGTCCTCGTGCCGGCCCGCGCCCGCGACGACGTCGCCCTGCTCGTCGGCCGCACCCTTCGCCTCGCCGCGGAGAACGTGGCCGAGTGGGACGTGCCCTCGGATCCCTCGGCCGTCTCCGAGGTCCGCGCCCAGGTCTCCCGCAAGCTGGCCGAGTGGGATCTGGTCGAGGAGGCGTTCACGACCGAGCTGATCCTCAGCGAGCTGGTCACCAACTCCATCCGCTACGCCACCGGCCCCATCCGCGTACGGCTGCTCCGTGACCGGACGCTGATCTGCGAGGTGTCCGACCGCAGCAGCACCTCGCCGCACCTGCGCCAGGCGGCCAGCATGGACGAAGGCGGCCGCGGCCTCTTCCTCGTCGCCCAGCTGGCCGAACGCTGGGGCACCCGCTACACCGACGACGGCGGCAAGGTCATCTGGACGGAGCAGCTGCTGCAGCCCGGGGTGAACGGCCCGGTCTGAGGCGCGGCGGCCGTGTCAGTGAACCGGCGGCACCGGCTCCCGGCGGCAGTGGAGGAAGAGGTGCGGCTCGGGTACTGCGCCGGGGTGGGCCGGGGTGAACACCGTGTCGTCCTCGTCCTCGACGACGAGCCCGGCCCCGGCCACGAGCGCCCTGAACGACTCCGGGCCGAAGCTGGTCACCCGCACCTCCTGGCCCATGAAGACGGCGCCCACATCCTCCACGTCCAGCGGAACCGTCGCCAGGACGAGATGCCCGCCCGGCCTGAGCGCACCCGCCAGCCGGGCCACGACGGAGCGCTGCTCCTCGCGGGACATCTGCAGGAGCGAGAAGTAGACACAGACCGCGTCGAAATCTCCCTCCCCGAGGGGGGTCTCGCGGATGTCGGCCTGCCGGAAGGACGCCCCCGGAACCCGGTGGGACGCCAGCTCGACCATGACGGGCGAGACGTCCATACCCAGCACCTCGTGTCCGGCGGACGCCAGGGTCTCGGCGGTCGGCCGGCCCGTTCCGCTGCCGACGTCCAGGATCCTGCTGTGCGGAGCGAGCCCGCCGAGCAGCCGGGCCAGCGAGGCCCGGTGCGCGGCCGAGCCGGCGAAGGCCCGTTCGTAGGCGTCGCCGATCGCGTCGAAGGCCACGGCTGCCGCGGGCCGGTCTCCGTCTGCCATGAGGGCGTCCCTTCCAGGGCCGGTGCTACGTGATACGGGCGACGGCGACGTACACGCCGCTCAGCTCCGGCCGGGGAGCCGGAGTGCCGCGGAACCACTCGGGGGCCGTCACCAGGCCCGGCTCGACGATGTCGAGGCCGTCGAAGAAGCGGGCGAACTCCGCGCGGGTGCGCAGCGCGAGCCGGATGCCGCCCTTGCCGTACTCGGCCGCTCCCTGCTCCCCGCGCTCGGGGTTCACGTCGGAGGCGCCCTGGGAGAGCACCACGTAGCTGCCCCGGCACAGCTCGGACGTCAGCGTGCGCACGATGCCCACGGGGTCGACGTCGTCGGGCAGGAAGTGGAGGAGACCCAGCAGCGAGAGGGCGACGGGGCGGTCGAAGTCCAGGACCTTGTGCGCCGCCGAGATGATCGTGGCCGGCTGGAGCACGTCCGCGTGCACGTAGTCCGTTGCCCCCTCCGGGCGGCTGACGAGGAGGGCCTCGGCGTGCCGGAGGACGATCGGGTCGTTGTCGCAGTACACGACGCGCGACGCGGGAGCGATCTCCTGGGCGATCTGGTGCAGGTTCGGCGCGGTGGGTATGCCCGTGCCTATGTCGAGGAACTGGTCCACGCCCTCCCCGGCCAGCCAGGCCGTCGCGCGGTTCATGAAGGCGCGGTTCTGGAAGGCCCCGGCCTTCGCCTCGGCCGGCAGGTGCTCGGCGACCGCCTGGTCCACCGGGTAGTTGTCCTTGCCGCCGAGCAACGAGTCGTACACCCGCGCCGAGTGGGGCCTGCTGGTGTCGATGGGTGGCTGGGGTGTTCCGGTCGTCATGACATGCTCCGCTGCAGGTGAGGTGGCTGCTCCACCTGCGCAGTCTGCCATCAACTTCCCTCCGGTGGTGACCATTTGGCTCCGTGGTACCGCCGTAGGAGGGGCCCTGTGCGTCCGGGGCCCCTCCCACGCGACGGTCAGGGGGCGTCGACCAGCTCGTGCCGGGGCACGGTCACCGTGCGGGCACCGGGCTTGCCGCCCAGGACCACCTTCCGCAGGGCGCTGTTGTTGCCGAGGTCGGTCTCCTCGAGCCGCTTCTCCGGGTTGGCCAGCACCTGGATGAAGTACGTGCCGTTCGGCAGCCCGGTGATGTCGAAGGACTGCCCGGGAAGGTCCTGGGTGTACGTGTCACCGGAACCCACGTCGAGCACCTCCCGCACGGAGATGGAGTTCTCCTGGCCGCACGCCGTGGACAGATCCGTGTTGTCGGGGTGCCAGTTGGCGTTCTTCACCGTGTAGTCGACCGCGTCGGTGTTGGCCAGGCAGAAAGCCTCCTTGCCGCTGCGCACGGTCTCCTTCTTGTCGGCCTTCAGCAGTCGGTAGCTCGCGAAGTCGGTGAAGTGCCAGTGCTCGTGACCAGGGCGGGGGTCCCACTCCATCGTGCCGGTCGGGGTGTAGCCGACCTGCTTGCCCGAGGCGTCGTAGAAGTACTGGTAGGCGTCCATGAGCGCGTTGCCCGGCTTGCGGAAGCCGTCCACCACCAACTGGGCGGGGCCCGCGTTCCACACGTTGGCGCTGAAGGCCAGATGGTCCTTGCCGGGGGCCCCGGGATCACCGGCGCCGATGGTGATGCCGTAGGCGGGCAGGGAGCGCAGGTCGGGCTTGGGCACGTCCGGCACGGCCGCCCTGCCCGTCGGGCGCTGGGCGTTCGGCCGCACCGCGGGTGCCTGCCGGGAGCCGTCCGTACGGCCCGGCCCGTCGCCCTGCGCGGCCCGGAGGCCCTGTCGCGCGGCGGCCCAGGGCAGAGCGGGGGGCGCCGGCGTGTAGGGTCCGTGGCCCACGTTGTACGAGGTGCCCGCGCCGGTGGTCGCGGACACCGGCGCCGGCGGACGCGCCGCTGTGTGGCCGGCATGGGCCGAGTGCCCGGCCCCGTGTCCCGCGTGCCCGGACGCCGAGCGGGCGGCAGGGGTGGAAGCGGGGTTCTCCTCCTCCCAACTGCGTTCGCGCACCGTCAGCTTGATCTTCTTCGGCGTGTCGGCGATCTTGAAGATGTCCCGGTAGCGCTTGGTGACGGATACCTCGGCGGTGTACGCGCCGGCCGGAAGGACGACCGGCGCCGAGTAGTAGCCGGCGTAGGTGTTGGACGCCCAGCCCTTCTCGACACCCCATACCGAGCCGAGGGTGAAGGGATTCACGGGACAGCTCTCGGGATACTTCGACGTGGCCGGGGCGTCGGGCTTGATGCGGCCCGAGGCGTTGTTCGGGCAGAACGACTCCGTACGCGTCGCCACCGTCTTGCCCGCGGTGTCCCTGACCGTGACGTCGATGAAGCCGGGCAGCCCCGAGAAGTCCTTCACCAGCCGTTCGGGAAGGGTCCGGGTCCGGGTCTTCGTCCCCTCGCGGATGATCTGGGTGGCGACGACCGGATCCTTGTAGCTCTTCCTGGTCACACGTAGTTCGAGCGGTGCGCCGGAGGCGGTGAGGTACGTCCCGAGGTCGAGGTAGACGCCGGGCTCCTCCTTCCACGAGTCGAGCGTCACCGAATTCGACGCGGCGACCAGGGACAGCCGGGGGACCGCTGCCGCCTTCTTCGAATCGGGCGTGGCGGCGGCGACGCCCGCGGTCACGGCGATCGCCGCGGCGGCGGCGACCGCCGGACGCCACAGCCGGTTGCGGGGGGTTCTGGTGCTCATCGTTCTCCGATGTCCGGGTGCCCGGTGGGGCGGTGGAGTCGCTTCGGCCCATGAGAGGCGACTGCCGGGCCTGAGGTTGTCCGAAGGAGCCCGGGACACGGATTGTTGGCCGAAATCGTATTTTGAGGTACGCAATCAGTCATTTACCGGCCGTTCTTCCTGCCTCACCGGGCCGCCCGTGCTAAAAGCCCTGGTGTCCGTGACCGCATACGGGCACCGAACGGGCACACTCATGGGCCAAGTGGGCACCGTCCGGGCGGTCGGCCACCCCCGTGACCCGGGCCACCAGTGCAGAAACCCGTGGTGAAACGGGCATGAACGGGCGCAGCCCGTGACGCGAAGGTGCTGGTCGTAGGACCGTTCGAGCTTGTACAAACAGTGCATGGGCCCGAACGGACGCCGGGACCCCACCGGATCCGTACTAGTGCAGGGATGTGTCGTGGGCACCGAGGAACGCCGACGGGGAATTCTCGAGACGGCCCGGCAGGACGGGGCGGTCGACGTGAACCGGCTGGCCGAACGGTTCGACGTCGCCAAGGAGACCATCAGGCGCGACCTGCACACCCTGGAGGAGCACGGTCTCGTGCGGCGCACGCACGGCGGTGCGTACCCGGTCGAGAGCGCGGGATTCGAGACGACCCTGGCCATGCGCACCACCCACCACGTGCCGCAGAAGTCACGGATCGCCAAGGCCGCCGCCGACCTCCTCGGTGACGCCGAGACGGTGTTCGTCGACGAGGGCTTCACCCCGCAGCTCATCGCCGAGGCCCTTCCCAAGGACCGGCCGCTGACCGTGGTCACGGCGTCCCTGGCCGTCGCCACCGTCCTCGCGGACGCGGAGAAGACCGCCGTGCTCCTGCTCGGCGGGCGCCTTCGCGGCAGCACCATGGCGACCGTCGACCACTGGGCCACCCGCATGCTCGCCGACTTCGTCATCGACCTGGCGTACGTCGGGGCGAACGGCATCTCCCGCCAGTACGGGCTGACCACCCCGGACCCGGCGGTCGGCGAGGTCAAGGCGCAGGCCATGCGGAGCGCCCGCCGCCGTGTCTTCGCCGGGGTCCACTCGAAGTTCGGAGCGGTGAGCTTCTGCCGCTTCGCGGGCGTCGGCGACTTCGAGGCCGTCGTCACCGACACCGGGCTGCCCTCGGCCGAGGCCCAGCGCTACTCCCTGCTCGGCCCCCACGTGATCCGGGTCTGACCCGGACCCGCTCCTTCACCACCTCGTCCCCGTCAGGAGGCCGGAGGCCGGCCCCGCCGTGCCCGGAAAGGGCAGGGCCCCCAGGGGCACCGACCACGAGCCGCTACGACCGATCAGGAGACTTTATGCCCCACCAGCAACGACGCCGCGGGACCCGCGTGCGCGCGGTCGCGGGCACGGCAGCCATGGCCCTTCTCGGCACCGGGTGCGCCGGAGCCGGCGGAACCGCGTTCGGAGGGGGTGACGCGTTGAACGTACTCATGGTGAACAACCCCCAGATGATCGAGCTGCAGAAGCTCACCGCCGAGCACTTCACCGCGGAGACCGGCATCAAGGTGCACTTCACCGTGCTCCCGGAGAACGACGTCCGCGACAAGATCAGCCAGGACTTCTCCAACCAGGCCGGACAGTACGACGTCGGCACCATCAGCAACTTCGAGGTGCCCTTCTTCGCGAAGAACGACTGGCTGCACCCGCTCGACACGTACGCCGAGCAGGACCCCGCCTTCGACCAGGACGACATCCTCGAACCCCTGAGGGAGTCGCTCACCGCGGAGGGCGAGCTCTACGCCGAACCCTTCTACGGGGAGTCGTCCTTCCTGATGTACCGCAAGGACGTCTTCGAGGCCAAGGGCCTGACGATGCCCCCGCACCCCACCTGGAAGGAGGTGGCCGCTCTCGCTGCGGACGCGGACGGTGCCGAGCCCGGCATGAAGGGAATCTGCCTGCGGGGACTGCCCGGCTGGGGCGAACTCGTCGCACCGCTCACCACCGTCGTCAACACCATGGGCGGCACCTGGTTCACCGAGGACTGGCAACCGCGGCTCACCTCACCGGAGTTCAAGAAGGCCACCCGCTTCTACGTCGACCTGGTGCGCAAACACGGGGAGCGCGGTGCCTCCCAGTCGGGGTACGCGGAATGCCTCAACAACATGACCCAGGGCAAGACCGCCATGTGGTACGACGCGACGGCGGGCGCCGGCTCGCTGGAGGCGGCCGGCTCCCCTGTGAAGGGGAAGATCGGCTACGTGCCGGCGCCGGTGGACAGGACGAAGAGCTCCGGATGGCTCTACACCTGGGCCTGGGGCATCCAGAAGGCGTCCAAGAAGTCCGACGACGCCTGGAAGTTCGTCTCCTGGGCCTCCGGCAAGGAGTACGAGGAACTCGTCGGCGAGAGCAGCGGCTGGGCCAACGTCCCGGCGGGCAAAAGGGCGTCCACCTACGACAACCCCGCCTACCTGGAGGCGGCCGGCGCGTTCGCGGACGTCACCGAGCAGGCCATCTCCGGCGCGGACCCGAAGAACCCGGGCACCCAGCCGCGCCCCGTCCCCGGGATCCAGTTCGTCGGCATCCCCGAGTTCACCGATCTCGGCACCCGGGTCGCGCAGGAGATCAGCGAGGCCGTCGCCGGCCGCCAGTCCGTCGACAAGGCCCTGGCCACCTCCCAGAAGCTGGCCGAACAGGTCGCCGAGGAGTACCGATGACCACAGCAGTCGGCACCACCCCGCAGTCGCCGCCCCGGCCGCCCGCCGCACCCGGACGGAGGAGGACCGGCCCCCGGGCCTGGGCCACCAGGGCCCCGCTCCTGCCCGCCCTGGTCTTCCTGATCGCCGTCACCCAGCTGCCGTTCGTGGCGACCCTGGTGATCTCCCTCTTCGACTGGAACTCCCTCAACCCCGACAAGCGCGCCTTCAACGGCCTCGACAACTACGCCTCCGTCTTCACGGACACCGCACTGCGCGAATCCGTCCTCACCACGATCCTCCTGACGGCCGGCGTGGTCATCGCCACCGTGGTCCTCGGACTCGGCCTGGCCCTGCTCCTGGACCGCACGTTCTTCGGCCGCGGCCTGGTCCGCACCCTGCTCATCACGCCGTTCCTGATCGTGCCCGTCTCGGCCGCCCTGCTCTGGAAGCACGCGCTCTACAACCCGGAGTACGGCCTCCTCAACGGCGCGCTGAGCTGGCTCGGTGAGCTCTTCGGCGACACGAGCCCGAGCCAGCCGGACTGGATCGCGGACATGCCGCTGCTCGCCGTCATCGCCGCACTGGTCTGGCAGTGGACGCCGTTCATGATGCTCATCCTGCTCGCGGGGCTCCAGAGCCGGCCCGCCGAGGTCGTCGAGGCGGCACGCCTCGACGGGGCGAGCGCCTGGCAGACCTTCCGCTACCTGACCCTGCCGCACCTGCGCAGATACCTCGAACTCGGGGTGCTGCTCGGCGCCGTCTACATCGTGCAGAACTTCGACGCCGTCTTCACCATCACCGCGGGCGGCCTCGGCACCGCCAACCTGCCCTACACGATCTACCAGACCTTCTACCAGGCCCACGAATACGGACTGGCGTCCGCCGCGGGGGTCGTGGTGGTGATCGGCACGATCGTCATCGCCACCTTCGCGCTCCGGACCGTCTCGTCCCTCTTCAGTGAGGAGGCGAACCGCGCATGACCACCACCACCGTCCCCGCGCCCGCCCCGGACGCGCGACGCTTCCTGCGACGGGCCCGACGGCGATCCGCTGCACTGGGCCTGCTGGCCTGGGCGGCAGGGCTGGCCTTCTGCCTGCCCGCCCTGTGGATGCTGCTGACCTCGCTGCACGCCGAGTCCGACGCCGCGACCAACCCGCCCTCCCTCTTCGCGCCGCTCACCCTCGACGGCTACCGGGCCTTCTTCGGCGCCGACACGGGCGTCACCCCGTGGCCGCCCCTGCTCAACTCCCTGGGCGCGTCCTTCTTCTCCACGCTCCTGGTGCTGCTGCTGGCGCTCCCGGCGGCGTACGCCCTCTCCATCCGGCGGGTGCGCAAGTGGACGGACGTGATGTTCTTCTTCCTCTCCACGAAGATGCTGCCCGTCGTCGCGGGGCTCCTGCCCGTCTACCTGTTCGCCAAGAACGCCGGGCTGCTCGACAACATCTGGCTCCTCGTCCTGCTCTACACCTCGATGAACCTGCCGATCGCCGTCTGGATGATGCAGTCCTTCCTCGCGGACGTACCCGTTTCCGTCATCGAGGCGGCCCAGGTCGACGGCGCGAGGCTGCCGACCGTCCTGGCCAGGGTGGTCGCGCCGATGGCCGCACCGGGCATCGCGGCCACCGCGCTCATCTGCTTCATCTTCAGCTGGAACGAACTGCTCTTCGCGCGGGTGCTCACCGGTGTCGTCGCCCAGACCGCGCCCGTCTTCCTCACCGGATTCGTCACCAGCCAGGGCCTCTTCCTGGCCCAGCTGTGCGCCGCGTCCGTCGTCGTGTCCCTGCCGGTGCTCGCCGCCGGCTACGCCGCCCAGGACAAACTCGTCCAGGGCCTGTCTCTCGGAGCAGTGAAATAATGCGGGCAGCGATCGTCGAAGCCCCCGGCAAGGTCTCCGTCACCACCGTTCCCGACCCCACGCCCGGACCCCGTGAGGTCGTCGTGTCCGTCGCCTCGTGCGGGCTCTGCGGAACCGATCTGCACATCCTCCAGGGCGAGTTCGCGCCCACCCTGCCGCTCGTCCCGGGCCACGAGTTCGCCGGGGAGATCGTGGGTGTGGGGCGCGACGTCACGGAGCTGGCCGTCGGCGACCGCGTCGCCGTCGACCCCTCCCTGCACTGCCACGAGTGCCGCTACTGCCGTAGCGGACGCGGCAACCTCTGCGAGCGCTGGGCCGCCATCGGCGTCACCGTCTCCGGCGGCGCCGCCGAGTACGCCGTGGCCCCCGTGGCCAACTGCGTCCGGCTGCCCGAACACATCGACGTGAAGGACGCGGCCCTGATCGAGCCGCTGTCCTGCGCGGTCCGGGGTTACGACGTCCTGAGCAGCACCCTCGGAGCCGAGGTGCTGATCTACGGATCGGGAACCATGGGCCTGATGATGCTGGAGCTCGCCAAGCGCACCGGCGCGGCGGGCGTGGACATCCTCGACGTCAACCCCGAACGCCTCGCCACGGCCGGCCTCCTGGGCTGTTCCCGTTCGGCCGCCGGGGCCGACGAACTGGACCGGCCCGGCGGCTGGGACGTCGTCATCGACGCGACGGGCAACGCGGCGGCCATCCAGGACG
This sequence comes from Streptomyces sp. NBC_01460, assembly GCF_036227405.1. Lineage (NCBI taxonomy): Bacteria > Bacillati > Actinomycetota > Actinomycetes > Kitasatosporales > Streptomycetaceae > Streptomyces > Streptomyces sp. NBC_01460. The sequence continues at coordinate 646,359 of NZ_CP109473.1, read as the reverse complement.
GTCTGGGACGCGTCGCCAAGGGCGGCACCTTCCTCCAGTTCGGGGTCGCCGACTACGCCACGACGGCGGTCATCGAGCCCTACCGCATCTACAACCAGGAGATCACCATCACCGGCTCGATGGCCGTCCTGCACAGCTACGAGCGCGCCGCCGCGCTCTTCGCCACCGGGGTGCTCGACCCGGCGGTCTTCATCAGTGACCGGCTGCCGCTCGACCGGTACCCGCAGGCGATCGACCGCTTCAAGGCGGGCATCGGCCGCAAGATCGTGGTCGAGCCGTGACGGGCGGACCCGGCGCCGTCCTGGTGCTCGGCGAGGCCCTCGTCGACCTCGTACCCGTGGCCGGGGACGGTGGTGTACGGGAGGCCCGGTTCGGCGGGGCCCCGGCCAACGTGGCCGTCGGACTGGCCGGGCTGGGCACCCCGGTCTCGTTCGCCGGGGGACTGGGGGACGACGGCTTCGCCGCCATGATCGAGGCCCGGCTCCGGGCGGCGGGGACCGACCTCTCGCTCTGCGCACGCTCCGCCCTGCCCACGGCGCTCGCCGTCGCCGAGCCGGACGCCCGGGGCACGGGGTACCACTTCCACCTCCAGGACACGGCGACGTTCCGGCTTCCGGACCTCTCCGCCGAGGCCGCCGGGTTCGGAGCCGTGTACGTGGGCGGCCTCGCGGCCGTCGTCGAGCCCGCCGCGTCGGCCGTCCGGGCCACCGCCCTCGCGGCCGCCGGACGGTCCCTCCTCGTCGTGGACCCCAACGTCCGCCGGGACCGCACCCTGGGCCCGGACCACGGCGCGGCCGCCCTGCGCGACCTGTGCGGCCTCGCCCAGGTCGTCAAGGCCAGCGACGAGGACCTGGAGAGACTGTGGCCGGGGACGCCCCCGGAGGAGACCTGCCGGAAGCTGGCGGCCGGAGGCCGCCTGGTGGTCCTCACCCGGGGAGCCCGCGGCAGCACGGCGTACACCGCGACGGCGCCACCGGTGTCCGTCCCGGCCGCGCCCGTCGAGGTCGTCGACACGATCGGCGCGGGCGACGCCTTCGCCGCGGGCCTGCTGAGCCGGATGTGCGCCCACGGCTCCTTCACGGCGCATCCCGGTCCTGAGGAGGTACGGGACATGCTGTCCCACGCCACCCAGGCGGCCGCCTCGGTGTGCGCGCGTGCGGGCACGGAGCTCTCCGCCCCCGCCGGAAGCTGACGCCGCGAGCCGGACGCGGACGTGCGCGGCGGCGCGGGCGTGCGCATCCTGGCTGTGTGACCTGGAGCCCCGATGGCAGCCGAACGCCCGACGGACTGCCGCTGGTGCTCGCCCAGGCCGTGGTGAGCGCGGTGGACGCCGTCGGCGGGTACGCCGGTGGCGTCTACCTGAGCTCCCGGACCCCGGGCCTCCTGCGGATGGCGGTGCTGGCCGGGCTGCCGGGCCCGCTCCTGCGCCCCTGGTGGCGGATGCACGTGAACCGGCCGTTCCCGGTCGCCGAGGCCTACCGTGCGAACCAGCCGGTGTACCTGGGGGACGCGGAGGACGCCATGCGCCGGTTCCCGCAGCTGATGGCTGGCCTTCCGTTCCCCTTCGGGTCGCTCTACGCGCCCGTCCCCGGCGCGACCGCACCCGTGGGCGTGCTCGTCGTGCTGCGCTACGCGACCCGCGGGGTGCCGGTCGGCGGGGCGGACCGGCGCCGGCTGGAGGCCCTCGCCGCGCGGCTCGGCGCCGACCTCGCCGCACAGGAGGCCCCGGTCCTGTGGGACGGCGACCCCACGCTCGTACGGCTGCCCTCGGGCACCGCGCGACCGCTGCGCGTCGGGCACTTCGAGTGGGACACGGCTGCCGGATCCGTCACCGCGGACGACGACACGCACGAGATCCTGGGCATCGGGCGGACGACCGACGCGCCGGCGCTGTCGATGGAGGCGCTGACGGCGGAGCTGCTCCCCGAGGACGTGTACGGGCTGTGGGCCCTGGGGATCAGGGCCGCGCGGTCCCCGGAGCCGCATGTGCGCCGGATGCGGCTCTGGGGGCCGGGCGGCCGCCCCCTCCTCGTCGAGCTCTCCGGCCACGGGGAGCACGGCGGCCGGGCGGGCAGGCTGACCGGTGTCGTGTTCGACCAGGGGGCCGGGCCGGTCGTCCCGGACGCCGCCGACCTGATCCCGCGCGGCGTGCTGTCCCAGGACCGGCTCGGACGGATCACCTACGTCAACAGCCTGGCCGAGGAGATCCTCGGCCACAGCAAGGCGGAACTGACCGGACGCTCCCTCGCGGAGGCGCTGCCCTGGCTCGCGAACACCGCCTACGAGGACCACCACCGGGCGGCCCTGTTCTCCGACGACCCCGTGTACTTCCTCGCCCGGCGCACCCCGACGCAGTGGCTGTCCGTGGCGATGTTCCCCGGCCGCGACGGGGTCACGATCACGTTCAGCCCCTCGGGACGGCCCGGCCGCACCCCTGAATCCGACACCACGCCGGGCGGGGAGCTCGGCTCACCGGCCGACCGCTCAGCCGTCCTGTACCGGCCCGTCGCCCTCGCCATCGCGCTGACGGAGGCCGTCACGGCGCGCCAGGTCTCGGCCGTGGTCACGGAGGAACTGCTGCCCGCCTTCGGGGGAAGACAGCTGGCCATCTACCTCCAGAACGAGGGACGCCTCTACCTGGCCTGGGAGACGGGCTTCCCCCGTGGTTTCCTGGACCGCTTCGACGGAGTCGGCCTCGACACCCGCATCCCGGGCGTGGACACGCTCACGACCGGACGGCCCCTGTTCTTCGAATCCATGGAACTGCTCGGCGAGGCGTACCCCGGCATCCCCATGGACACCAGTGTCGGCGCCCGCGCCTTCCTGCCCCTGATCGCCTCGGGCCGCCCGGTCGGTTCGTGCATCCTCGGCTTCGACCAGCCCCGGGGGTTCAGCCCGGAGGAGCGCACCGTGCTCACCGCGCTGGCCGGGCTGATCGCCCAGGCGCTCCAGCGAGCCCAGCGCTACGACACCGAGTCCGCGCTCGCCCGGGGACTCCAGGACGCCCTGCTGCCCCACCGGCTGCCCGTCGTCGACCATGTCGACACCGTCGGGCGCTACCTCTCGGGTACCCAGGACATCGAGATCGGCGGCGACTGGTACGACGTCATCGAGACCGGCAGCGGACTCGCGCTCGTCATCGGCGACGTCCAGGGACACGGTGTCGCGGCGGCCGCCACCATGGGCCAACTGCGCAGCGCTGTACGGGCCTTCGCTCTCATCGGGCAGGAACCGCAGGAGATCATGAGCGCCACCAACCGGCTGCTCATCGGGCTCGACCCCGGTCAGTTCGCCAGCTGCTGCTACGTGCTGCTCGACCCCGCCACCGGTGTCGTCAGGGCCGTGCGCGCCGGACACCCCCAGCCCGTCCTGCGGCACGCCGACGGCCGGACCGTGGTCCTCGACCTCCCCGGAGGGGTGGTGCTCGGCGTCGACCCGGACGCCTCGTACCCGGTCACCGAGCTGCGCCTCGGCCCGGGAGCCGTCCTGGCCCTGTTCACGGACGGCCTGGTGGAGAAGTCGAGCAGGGACATCGACGAGGGCATCGAGCGTCTGCGCGGCACCCTGGCCGAGGTCGGCCACATGCCGCTCGCCGAGGCCGCGGACCGGATCATCGGACGGGCCCAGCAGGACGAGGACCGCCCCGACGACATCGCGCTGCTCATGGCAGCCCGCCGGCCTCCGACCGGCTGATCGTCACCGGCGCACGCGGGTGCGGTGTGTCCGTCATCCGGAACGCCGGCGCGACGGAGTGCGCCGACGGAGCGCCGGTGAGGCATCCTCTGCTGGTCGGGCAGAACGGGTCCGTGGCGGTGGGTCGACCTCCCGCTGCGGTCTGTGACGGAGAAGGATTCGGAACCAGATGGCAGACAACTCGGACCTCTTGGCCTTCGTGCGGGCGCGCCTCGCGGAGGAGGAGCAGATCGCACGGGAAGCGGGCGGCGACGGCTGGCGGATGCCGGCCGAGGCACCCGGCGAGGTGCACGACCGCACGAGCGGCATCGCCTTCGTCGTACGGTCGCGCGGCTACGACCGGCACATCGCCTTCCAGGACCCGGCGCGCACCCTGCGCCGCGTCGAGACCACCAGGGTCCTCCTGGACGAGTACGAGGAGATCGCGGCCCTGGACACGGACCGCCCGTCCCAGGACTTCGCCTCGGGGCGTGCCGTGGGGCTGGGGTTCGTCGTCCGGCAGATGGCGGCCGAGCACGCCGGGCACCCCGACTACCGGGTGAAGTGGCTGCCCCGGTTCTCCCACTGGGGCCCGTCGGCGGAGTAGCCCGCCCCTCCACGCGGGGTTGCCGGGCCGGGGCGCGTCAGCCGTCCGCCAGGTGGCTGCCCGCCGCGTCGGAGTCGGCGCGCCCGCCGGCCCCCAGGAGTCCTGTCGCCTCGAACCGGGCCTTGCGCTCCAGCCGGGGAACCTCCCGCTTCGAGAGCGCCGTGACCACGGGGGGCATCGCCGCCCGGACCAGCTGGGTGGCACGGAGCCACCCCGGGGCGTACACGGCGGCGCGGCGGCGCTCCGCCGCGCGCACCATGCGGAGCGCCACGGTCCGGGCCGGGTAGACCTTGCGGGCGGGCCTCGGCATGTGGGCCCGCAGTTCCCGCAGCACGGGGTGCTGGTCGGCGTCCCGGATCATGTCGGTGTCGGTCCAGTTCAGGTAGCCGACGCCCACCCCGACGCCCTCGTGGGCCAGCTCGGCGCGCAGCGCGTGGGCGAACGACTCCACACCCGCCTTCGACGCACAGTAGGCACTCATCATGGGCGCCGCGCCGATGGAGGCCAGCGACGCGATCTGCAGGAAGTACCCCCGCGTCGTGCGCAGCTGGGGCAGGAAGGCACGTGCGGTGATGGCACTGCCGATCAGGTTCACCTCGATCACGCGCCGCCAGGTCGCCGGGTCGGATTCCGAGAAGGGCCCGCCCTCGGCCAGCCCGGCGTTGGCGATCACCACCGAGGCGGGCCCGAGGGTTCTCCGTACGTCCTCGGCCACCGCGGCCATCCCCGCCTCGTCGGTGATGTCGACCTCCCAGCAACGTGACCGTCCGGGGAGCGTGTCCCGCACCATGGCCAGGGTCGACTCCTCCCGGCCGATCAGGGCGACCGTGGCGCCGCGCTCGGCCAGTTCCCGCGCCATCGCCGCACCGAGGCCCCGCGCGGCGCCGGTCACCACCGCGACACGGCCTTCCAGAGGACTTGCTCCGTCCGCCATCCGCGTCTCCTCGAGGTCGACAGCGCGAGTGCTCCGCTCCTCCGACCGCGAGCGGTCCTTCCACCTAAGCACCCGAGGCGGACGGCCGCCCTGTGGAGCGAACCGGGCCGGACCTGAGTACCCGGGATCCGTGGGTCTGAGTACCTGACCCGATTCCGGCCCGCGCCGCCGCTGGTCGAATGGGGGGCATGCCCACCGCAGCGCCGACGCGCCCCCGTATCCAGAACCTCGCCGGAGCCGGTTCGGCGCTGGCCGTGACCCTGCTGCCGCTGGCCGTGGGCATCCTGCTGGCCAGGACGATGGCGCTGGATCCGATGGCGCCGGTGAACGCGCTGGTCACCAGTGGCGGTCAGCGTGCCCGCCTCGCCCCTTCGCGGTGGGCGCTGAAGGCTCGAACGCACGAGCTTCTATCCCGGCGGTAATGGAATGCCTGTCCAGGAAAGCGCTGTCTGTTCTGTTACACGGATCCGCGCGGTCCCGGACGGGGCGCCCGGGGGAGCGGGTCCGGGGTGAACGGGGCGCCACGACCAGGCGAACGGCCCCTCGAAAGGGTCGGTGCAACGATCAACGGTTGACAGGTCTACGACTGCCGGAATTCGTGTCGAGTGCAGCCGTGTGTGACAGAAATGTCCGTACTTCGTCACACGAACCAGGGCACCTTTCGGCCACCTCGAAAGCGGGACAAAGTTTGCGTTCCCGGCACGACGCCGGGGTCGGAAAACGCCCGGTGCTTCCATCCGGGCCTGCATGATGAGGGGTTTCCATGTCCCGTTCCGCACGACGGATCACCGCCACCGTTCTCGCCTCAGGTGCCCTGCTCGCCGCAGCGGCCCTGCCGGCCACGGCCGATGGCCGGGACCACGGCCACAACCGGCCGGCCCAGCGCTCGGCGGTCGTCCTGGGCGAGATCCAGTACGAGAGCCCGGGCCGCGACAACGGCTCGAACCGCAGCCTGAACGCCGAGTGGGTCACCGTCACCAACACCAGCCGTCACTCCGTCAACCTCCGCGGCTGGACGCTCTCCGACGAGAGCCGGCGCACGTACAGGTTCGACCTGCGGCTGCCCGGCCGTTCCTCCGTCCGCGTCCACACCGGTGTCGGCCGCGACACCCGCCACGACGTGTACCAGGACCGCCGCAACTACGTGTGGGACAGCAGGGACACCGCCACGCTCCGCGACAACCGCGGGAACAGGGTCGACTCCGAGTCCTGGGGCCGGCACCGCGACGGCGGTCACCGTGACGGCGGCCACCGCGGCAACCGCTGAACGGCGACGGTAGGGAGAAGCGGCGTTCTCCCTGACTGACGACGGCGTACCACGGCTCACCCCCGTGGTACGCCGTGTTCGTGCTGCTGGGAGCCGTCGGTCAGGTGGGGTCTGTGCATCGCGGGGCGGCGGGTGATGTCAGGATGGACTCATGACCATCAAGGCGTATTTCGACATCACCATCGACGACCAGCCCGCCGGGCGGATCGTGTTCAACCTCTTCGACGACGTTGCCCCCAAGACCGCGGAGAACTTCCGTGCGCTGGCCACCGGTGAGCAGGGCTTCGGCTACGCCGGCTCGCCGTTCCACCGGGTCATCCCGGACTTCATGCTCCAGGGCGGTGACTTCACCCGGGGCGACGGCACCGGCGGCAAGAGCATCTACGGCGAGAAGTTCGCCGACGAGAACTTCACCCTGAAGCACAACAAGCCGGGTCTGCTCTCCATGGCCAACGCCGGCCCGAACAGCAACGGTTCGCAGTTCTTCATCACCACCGTCCTCACCCCGTGGCTCGACGGCAAGCACGTCGTGTTCGGCGAGGTCGCCGACGACGCCAGCATGGAGCTCGTCCGCAAGATCGAGTCGTACGGCACCTCGTCCGGCAGGACCAAGGCGCAGATCGCCGTCTCGGCGTCCGGCGTTCTCTGACGCACGTGACGGGGCTCCCGGCCGGTTCCCACGGGCCGGGAGCCCCGTGCCGTGCCGGGCCGCACACGGGGTACCGGTGAGAACCGTGGTCCTGCTCTCCGGGAGGGTGGATCCCGGACGGCCGGAAGGCGTTCCGGGCCCGGGAGTGCCAGGCTGGGGAGCCCGTGCACCCGGACACGGGACGAGAGGAGCGCCACGTGCGTATCGATCTTGCCGGCAGGACCGCGGTCGTGACCGGATCCTCGCAGGGCATCGGGCTCGCCGTCGCGACAGGTCTGGCGAGTGCCGGAGCGCGTGTCGTGCTGACCGGACGAGGCCGTGACCGGCTCGACGCGGCGGCGGAGACGCTGCGCGGAACCACGCCGGACGCCGACGTGATCACGGTCGCCTGCGACCTCGCCACGGAACAGGGCGCCGCCGAACTGTACGAGGCCGTGCCCGCCGCGGACATCCTCATCAACAACCTCGGCATCTTCGGTTCCCGGCCGGCCCTGGAGATCACCGACGAGGAGTGGCGGACCTACTTCGACACCAACGTCCTCAGCGCGGTGCGCCTGATCCGCCTCTACCTGCCCGGCATGACCGGGCGGGGGTGGGGCCGGGTGCAGAACATCGCGAGCGACTCCGCGGTCGTCGTCCCCCTCGAGATGATCCACTACGGCATGTCGAAGACCGCGCTGCTCTCCGTCTCCCGCGGCTTCGCCAAGGAGGCCGCGGGGACCGGGGTGACCGTGAACTCGGTCATCGCCGGCCCCACGCACACCGGTGGCATCGAGAACTTCGTCCACGAGCTCGTGGGCGCGGACCTGCCGTGGGACGAGGCCCAGCGCGAGTTCATGCGCCTGCACCGTCCGCAGTCCCTGCTCCAGCGCCTGATCGAACCCGAGGAGATCGCCAACCTCGTCGTCTACCTCGCCTCCCCGCAGGCGTCGGCCACCACGGGCGCGGCCGTGCGGGTGGACGGCGGCTACATCGACTCGATCGTGCCCTGATCTTCCGGGCTGGCATGATTCAGGGCATGGACGAGCGCATCATCGCCGCGTGTGACGGGGCATCGAAGGGCAATCCGGGACCTGCCGCCTGGGCGTGGGTCGTGGCCGACGGCCAGGGCAGCCCCCAGCGGTGGGAAGCGGGCCCGCTGGGCACCGCCACCAACAACGTCGCCGAGCTCACCGCTCTGCTGGAACTGCTGAGGTCGACCGATCCCGCTGTCCCGGTCGAGGTGCGCATGGACTCGCAGTACGCGATGAACGCGGTGACCAAGTGGCTTCCGGGGTGGAAGCGCAACGGCTGGAAGACATCCGCGGGCAAGCCCGTCGCCAACCGCGAGCTGGTGGTCGGCATCGACGAGCTGCTGAGCGCCCGCAGTGTCAGCTTCCGCCACGTGCCGGCGCACCAGGTGGACGGCGACCCGCTCAACGCGCTGGCCGACCAGGCCGCGAGCGAGGTGGCGGTCTCCCAGCGGGCGGCGGGAACGGCTCACGGCACCGCCGACCTGCCTGTGCCGGCCCCCGCGCGGTCGACGAAGGGCCGCGCCGCCGGTGCGGCGGTCAAGGGCGGGTCCGCGGGGAAGCCGCGTTCGAGCGGTACGATCCGGGCGAAGTTCGCGGGCCGGTGCCACTGCGGGAAGTCCTACGCGGCCAAGGACATGATCGCGAAGAATCCGAACGGCTGGGGCCACCCGGAGTGCCGGACCGCCCTCGCCTGAGCGGACCGGGCGCCGCCTCGTCCGGACGTCAGATGTCGGCCCAGACGAGCCGGCCGGACACGCTGCTGCGGGTGCCCCAGCGGGTCGCCAGGGCGTCCACGAGCATGAGGCCGCGGCCGTCCTCGGCCACCGACGCCAGGCTGAAGCCCTCGTCCGTGCCGACAGGCCGGGTGAGGGCGACCGGGCCGGGGCCCTCGGCCCCGTCCGCACCGTGAGGTCCGTCACCCCGGACGGGGTGCGCGTCCGGGTCCCGTGGACCCGGCAGCTCCGGGATGTGACGCCGGCCGCGGTTCCACACACAGATGCGTACCCGGCCGGGGGTCCGCAGGAGGCGGCACCGGATCCGGCGGCCCGCGGTGTGCTCCACCGCGTTCGTGACCAGTTCGGTCACGACGAGGGCCGCCGTCTCGACACGTTCGTCCGGCTCTCCCCAGCTCCGCATGGCTTCCTGCACGCGGTGCCTCGCCACGGGTACGCCCCGGGGGATGCGGGGGATCCACCAGCTCTGTGCGCTCCGTCCGCCCGAGCCCTCCGGGGCCGAACGCGCGCACGCGACTATTTCCGACATGTACGTACTCTCCGTGCAAAGTACATACTTTGCAAGAGGCAGAATGCCCGGATGGTTCCGAATCAGCGCTGAGGCAGCTCCGACAGCACCACCACATCGGGGCTCGTGCGCGGAAGGGTACGTGGATGAGGCCCCGTTCCGGCCCCACCGTCGAGCACCGCGTCCTGGCGGCACGGCTGCGGATGTTCCGGGAACGTGCGGGCGTCAGTCTCCAGGCGGCGGCCGTGGCACTGGGTGCCCACCCCGCCACCGTCCGCCGTATCGAGCGCGCCGAGACGGGGCTCGACGCCCACCAGGTCCGCGTCCTCCTGGAGCGCTACGCGGTGCCTGCCGAGGAGGCCGAACCGATCATGACGGGCCTCACGGCGGCGAACCTGCCGGGCTGGTGGCACCGGTGGCGGGACGCGATGGAACCGTGGCAACAGGAGGTCATCGGCATCGAGTCCTCCGCCACGCTGATCCGGACCTGGCACCCCGCCCTGATCCCCGAACTGCTGCGTACGCCGGCCTACGAGGCGGCCCTGCGCCAGGCCCTCACCCCCGGTTCCCCGCCGAGTCACGATCATCGGCACCTCGAACTGCTGGAGGAGCGGCAGCGCCGCATCGAGGAGAGGGGGGCCGCCCTCTGGGCCCTGTTCCCCGCCGCGGCCCTCCACACGAGGGTCGGCGGCCCGGCGGTGATGGCCGGACAGCGGGCGGTGCTCGAGGAGGCCGCGCACCGGAAGCACCTCACCGTCCAGGTGATGCCCCTCGACTTCCCGCCGCACCCCATGACCGGTGTCCCCCCGCTGCACCTGCTCCGCGTCCCGGCTCCGGAGGTCGGCGACAGGGCGGTGCTGGAGACACCCGGGGCACGGGTGGACATCATCGACGAGCCGGCCGTGGTCATGGACTACCGCATCCGCCTGGACGGCGCCTGCGCGGCCGCCCCGCACCCGGGCTCGCCGCTTCCGGACGGCGCGACGGATGCCGGAAACCCTTGAACGCCTCGCCTGTTGTGGTTTCGAACGCCGGATGACGGTCACGCGCACAGTACGGACGTCACAGAGACGAAGCGGAACCCAGCGGAGACCGACGCCGCCCCCGGCGAGAAGGAGTGAGAGTCATGGACAACTGGCGCACGCACGCGGCGTGCCGTGAAGAGGACCCCGACCTGTTCTTCCCCATCGGCAGCACCGGCCCCGCCCTCGTGCAGGCCGAGGAGGCCAAGGCCGTCTGCGGCACCTGCCCCGTGCGGGAACAGTGCCTGGAATGGGCGCTGGAGAACGGACAGGACGCGGGTGTGTGGGGAGGCATGGACGAGAACGAACGCCGTGCCCTCAAGCGTCGCCGCGCCCGGCAGCAGGCCAGGAGCCACGGGTGACGCCTCCTGGCCCGGGCCGCCCCACGGGGAGAAGATGAGCCATGGACATCTCGGTCTGGCTCGTCCTCGGCGCGCTGGCGCTCCTGCTCATGGCGGGGGCCGCCGCCGTGCTCCTGGTCCGCGTGATCCGGGCCAGAAGACTGCTCGTGGACGCGGGCATCCCCCTGCACAACAAGGCGCTCGTGTGGGCGTCGGTGATCTACACCGTGTCGCCCGTCGACCTCCTGCCGGACCCCGTCTACCTCGACGACATCGGCTTCCTGCTGCTCGCCCTGCGCTCGCTGCACTCCGCGGCACAGGCGGCCGGCGTAGGGCGGCGGCGGTCGGCGTCACCCACCGAGTCCGGCGGCAACCTTTCGGCTTCCGGGAGCAACTGAGGGGGCGTAAGCCATCCCCTGCCAGAAGGTGCCTCCCGTGGAGCCTCTGCTTCCCCCCTCCGATTCCCGCCCCCGCCGCAGACGCCGTGTCACCCGCGCCCGTGCGCTGACCGGCGCTCTGGCGGCCGGGCTGCTCGCGGCCGGCGGGCTCGTCGCCCTGGGCCCGGCCTCGCACGCCGCCACCGCGCGGCAGGCCGAGGCGCTCGACCGCGGTGTGGTGAGCGTGCACACCGACAGCGGGAACCTCGTCAGCTGGCGCTGGCTGGGTACCGACCCCGACAACGTGTCGTTCAACGTCTACCGGGCAGGCACCAAGGTCAACGCCTCGCCGGTCACCGCCTCGACGAACTACTTCCACTCGGGCGCGCCCGCCACCGCCGACTACACGGTGCGCGCGGTCGTCGGCGGGGTGGAGCAGAGCGACTCCGTGCACGCGATCCAGTTCCGGGCCGGATACAAGGACGTCCCCATCAGCCCGCCCGCGGGAGGGACGACACCCGACGGCGTCGCCTACACCTACGAGGCCAACGACGCCTCCGTCGGCGACCTGGACGGCGACGGGGCCCTCGACTTCGTACTGAAGTGGCAGCCCACCAACGCCAAGGACAACTCCCAGTCCGGCTACACGGGGAACACGATCATCGACGGGATCCGCCTCGACGGCACCCGGCTCTGGCGGATCGACCTCGGGCGCAACATCCGCTCCGGCGCGCACTACACCCAGTTCCAGGTGTACGACTACGACGGCGACGGCCAGGCCGAGGTGGCGACGAAGACCTCCGACGGCAGTGTCGACGGAGCAGGCAAGGTGATCGGGAGCTCCTCCGCGGACCACCGCAACTCCTCCGGTTACGTCCTCTCCGGCCCCGAGTTCCTGACGATGTTCAACGGCAGGACCGGCGCCGCGATGGGCACCGTGGACTACGTACCCGCACGCGGCACCGTCTCCTCGTGGGGCGACTCCTACGGCAACCGGGTGGACCGCTTCCTCGCGGGCACGGCCTACCTGGACGGAGCCAGGCCGTCACTGATCATGGCGCGCGGCTACTACACGCGCAGCGTCATCGCCGCCTGGGACTGGCGCAACGGCGCCTTCACCCGGCGCTGGACCTTCGACACGAACAGCTCGACCAACTCCGGCAAGGGGTACGACGGTCAGGGCAACCACCAGCTGTCCGTCGCCGACGCCGACGGGGACGGCAAGGACGAGATCATGTACGGCGCGATGGCCGTCGACGACAACGGCAGCGGGCTCTGGACGACGAAGAACGGCCACGGCGACGCCATGCACGTGGGGGACCTCGATCCTTCCCGGGCGGGCCTCGAGGAGTTCAAGGTCGACGAGGACAGCTCGAAGCCGTCCTCGTGGATGGCGGACGCGAAGACCGGCCAGATCCTGTGGTCGACCCCGGCGAGCGGCGACAACGGCCGAGGGGTCTCCGGTGACATCTGGTCCGGAAGCGCCGGCGCCGAGTCCTGGTCCTCGGCCGTCTCCGGTGTGCGTGGGCCGAAGGGTACCGTCGTCACGAGCCGCAAGCCGTCCAGCTCGAACTTCCTGTCCTGGTGGGACGGCGACACGACCCGTGAGCTCCTCGACGGCACCCACATCGACAAGTACGGCACCTCGGCGGACACCCGCCTGCTGACCGGGGACGCCGTCCACTCCAACAACGGCACCAAGGCCACGCCCGCGCTGTCCGGCGACATCTTCGGCGACTGGCGCGAGGAGGTCGTCTGGCCGACCACCAACAACACGGCCCTGCGGATCTACTCCACGCCGATCGAGACCGGCACGAGGATCACCACGCTCCTCCACGACACGATGTACCGCACCGCGCTGGCCTGGCAGAACACCGCCTACAACCAGCCGCCGCACCCCAGCTTCGCCATCGGCAACGGGATGGCGACCGCGCCCCGGCCGACGATCACGACGCCGTAGCCGCGGAACGCCTTGTCCTCCGTGCGTCGAGTGATCCCGAGCCGCTCTCTCCAGCAGCCCGGCTCCTGAACGACCAGGGCCCCGTGCCGTCCGGTGCGGGGTCCCCGTCGTCCGCCCTGCTCACGGACGCCACTCCTCGCGGTGGTCCGGGTGGTCGGCGTACACGGCGGCCAGCGACTTGACCGACCAGTAGTGCGCGGCGTCGAAGCCGCCTTCCGGGTGCTTCGCCTCGCAGCGCCCCTCGCACCACTGCTCGTGGGCGCGCAGGACCCGCCGGGCCGCTTCGACCTCGCGCAGGACACGCGTCGGGTCGTGGAGCGCCACGTGCTCGGCCCGCGCGGCGTCCTCGTCGGTCCCGCCCACCTCCGGGCCCGTGGTGACCAGGGGCGGGGCGTCCTCGTCCACAGGGACGGAGTAGACACCCGTTCCCAAGGCCTGCCAGCCCTCACCCCTGCCGCCGGCGGCAACAGCAGCGGACTCCCGCTCATCGAGACGGGCCTCGAGGAAGGCGGTCAGCTCGGCGGTCACGCGGGGCTCCCGGGCCGGTCTGCGGATTCCTGGCCGTGCGGATAGTCCCGGTGCTCGACGTAGGGCGCGGCAAGCAGCCGAAGCTGGAACTCGGCGTTCCGGCCGCCCTGTCCCGGGGCCCCCAGGTACGGGACCACGGTGTCCTCCAGCAGCGCCAGTCGAACCTCCGCCGTGGCGACGGTGAACCGGTCGTGCTGAGCGGCGTCCTCGGGTTCGACGCCGAAGCGTTCGGGCTGCTTGACCACCACGTCGCCGGCGAAGCGGGCCTTCTCCAGCTCCTCGGCGAAGCGGGCCCGGACGAAGGCCACCAGGGCGTCGGTCATGCGGGCTCCTCCTCGGCGAGAGCGGCGCGCGCCGACCCGGCGATCTGCCGGTCGGCTCGGGTGGGCGGCTTCGCCTCGTACCAGGTGTCTCCGATGCGGATCGGGCGGGGCGGGGTCGTGGTCACGTTCGGCGACATGCCCTGACCGTATCCAGGTGGAGCTACCCGCGTCATCTCGCGCTCGACCCCGTCCCCCACACGATTCCGGTGCGCTGCGCGTGCAGTTCGGAACGGACGAGTTCGAGCAGTCGGCCGGTCCAGTTGCGGCCACGGCCGGCGTTGTCGCCCCAGAACGAGGAGTCGGCGTCGTCGTAGAGGAGGGTGGCGTCCTCCGTTGCGAGAAGTACCTCGGCCAGGTCCGGATGCTGAGCGTACTTGGCGCGGAGCAGCATGGTCATGACGGCGCTGCGGGCCCGTTCCCAGCCCTCGCGTCGCGGGCCGGCGGCGGCCAGTTCGCGGGCGGCGTACGAGGTGTCCGCCGCCGCGATGGCGGCGTGCGCCGCGGAGTCGTCGACCGACAGGGCCCAGTATGCCTGGGCGACCGACGCGTAGGTGACTCCGTGGATGTCGACGGGCGCCGGGTAGTCGCTGCGCAGAGCCACCTTGCCCGGCTCGTCGAGACGCCGCCGCGGATACGAGTGGGAGAGGTGGACCGCCGCCGCGTGGGGTGTCACCGGCCCGTCCGAAGGAACCCGGGAGCGGGGTCCGGCGGTCGGACGGGCATGCTCCTCGAAGTAGGCGACAGCCTCTTCGTACTCCTCCTGGGAGACGGCCTCGTCGGACCAGTCCTCCAGCGTCCCGCCCGGCCCGGCCACCAGCACCTGGAGCGGCCGGTCCTTGCGGTCCATGTCGCCGAGCGCGTAGTGGCGCTGGGTCTCGGGAACGGCCAGGTAGGCGGTGCGGGCGGCGGCTCGGTTCTCCTCGGTCCGGTCGGCGAGGAACACGTCGACGGCGGCCAGGCAACGGGCGGTCGAATCGGGGCGGCCGTTCAGTTCCTCGATCGTGTCCCGCACCTCGGCGAGCAGCAGTTCCGGGGTGATCCGGGTATGCGGCTCGGCGAACCTCCACGAGGCGAGGCCGTGCGCCGATGCCTCGGCCCCCTCCGGAAGGCCGGTGGCCACCCAGCCGGAGCGCAGCTTCTGCTCGAACTCGTCGAGGGTGACCAGGCCCCAGCAGTCGATGAGCCCGTCGGCGTAGATGCCCAGGTCGGTGAGGAAGTAGGTCCCACCGTTGCAGATGAAGGCGTGACGCCATGTCCCGGGTATGCGGACGCCGTCCGCCGTGCGGTAGGTGATCGGGTTGCTGATCATCCCGCCATTGTGCCGGGTCCGGCCACGCGCCTCCCCTCCCACCCGAACGCGGGGAAAGGGCGACATGTCTCATGCCTGCCTGATTGATCGTTTCGGAATGTCGTGCCGCGGAGGTGGTGGAGAACTGGCACAGCCAGAACGCCGTGCTCCGACAGGGCAAGGACGGCGCCCTGACCGGCCCGGACATCCGCCCCAAGGAGTGCTCTGGTGTCGGACGGGCGAGGGGTACCGCGGCCCGTGACACCCCTCGCCCGTGTCCAGCGCCCGTCGGGCCGGGCTTACTTGTTGATGCGCGTCACATGGTGGCTGTTGACGTTGACCTCGTTGTGGACGTCCCCGACGTGGAAGTCGATCAGCCCGCAGAGCAGGCAGCCCGGATTGCCGGCCGGGGGCGACGGGGCCTGGGACACGGTGACGGTGGTGGTGCCGTTCGAAGCGTCGCAACTGTCGTCGCCGTTGTAGGCGGCGGTGATGGTGTGTGTTCCGGTGGTCGTGAACCCGGTGGTCAGTGAGGAGCGTCCGTCCGCGGAGACGGGTGCGGTCGCCAGGAGGTCCGGGCCGTCGAAGAACGAAACGCCGAGGCCGCCGCTCGGGTCCGAGCTGCAGGTAACCGTCGCGTCGAGGGTCACCAGCTGCCCGGTCGCGGCCGAGGAGGGCGTGGCCTGGACGGTGGTCGACGACGGATCGGCGGCTGCAGCCGACGGAGCCAGGGACAGCACGGTGGCCGTCGCTACGGCGACCACGAGTCCGACGTTGCGTGCAAGACACGCTTTCACTGAGGGGCCTCCTCGGTCTGATCGTCAGACGGGGTTCGCCTGACCGTTCGGAGCGTGACCTTAGGCCGCTTTTGATGGCAGTTGCGGTAGGCGCGGGTCCCGGCGGTCCCCCTGAGCCCTCGGCTCGCTCGAATGGGCCGGAGTGGGCCGGCGGCACCGATGCCGGCCGGCTAGATCGCGGGAGGCGCGACGCGCTGGTAGGCGAGCGAATTGCTGGTGCCGCCCGACGTCGTGAGGCTCACCAGCACCGAGCCCGCCGGACCCGCCGGGGCGATCGCGATCGCAGTCGTGTCCGACACCACGGTGAAGGCCGCCGGTGCGGTGCCGAAGCGGACCGCGAACGTCGTGGTCAGCCCGATGCCTGTCAGGGTCACTGCGGTGCCTGCGCCTGTCGGCCCCTGCGCGGGCGAGAGCGCGGTGAGCGCCGGGGCCGTCAGATAGGTGTAGGTGACGGAGTTGCTGGTGCCGCCGGGGCCGGTGACGGTGACCGCGACGGATCCGGTGCCTGCCGGTGCGACGGCGGTGATCTGGGTGGCGGAGTTGACGGTGTAGGAGGTCGCAGGGGTGCTGCCGAACGTGACGGCGGTGGTCCCGGTCAGGCCGGTGCCGGTGAGGACCACGCCGGTCCCGCCGGTCGCCGGGCCCTGGGCGGGCGAGACGGACAGCAGTGAGGGTGCGTTGACGTAGTAGAAGAACACCGGCCCCGAGGTGCCTCCGACGGTGGTCGCGGTGACCGCCACCGCGCCGGTGCCTGCCGGTGCGACGGCGGTGATCTGGGTGGCGGAGTTGACGGTGTAGGAGGTCGCAGGGGTGCTGCCGAACGTCACGGCGGTGGTCCCGGTCAGGCCGGTGCCGGTGAGGACCACGCTGGTGCCGCCGGACGTCGGGCCCTGATTCGGTGTGATCGCGCTGAGAGCCGGAGTGGGTGCGTAGGTGTAGGTGATCGTGTTGCTGAGGCCGCCGGGTGTGCGCACGGTGACGTTGACCGTTCCGGTTCCGGGCGGGACCGTCGCCGTGATCGTCGACGGTGTGTTGACCGTGTACGACAGGGCGGCCGCGGATCCGAACGTGACGGCGATGGCGCCGGTGAACTGGCTGCCGTTCAGGGTCACGGGATTGGTGCCCGCCGCCGGACCCGTGTTGGGTACGACCGAGGTGAGGACGGGAGGGGCCACGGTGACTCCAGGGAGTGTGGTCGGCCTGGCTCGGCCGCGAGCTGGGGGCACGGAAGAGGTGCGGGCGGGCGTGCGTGAGCCCGCACCGCTTCCGCTGGGCACGGACGGGTGGACAGGAGCTCACCGGGGCCGTGCGCGGCTGTGTGTCCGGGACGCCGTCAGATGCCGGGGCCGGACACGTAGGTGAAGCCGCCGCCGGCGGTGGCGCTCCCGCCCTCGGTGGTCACGACGACATCGACGGAACCTGCGGTGCCGGGCGGTGTGACGGCCACCAGCGTGGTGCTGTTCAGCACTGCGAAGGACGCCGGGGTGCCGTCGAAGGTGACGGCCGTGGTGGATGCCAGGCCGGTGCCGTTGACGGTCACCGACGTGCCGCCGGACGTCGATCCCGAGGCGGGTGTGAGCGAGACGAGTGTCGGCGCGTCGGCATACGCGTAGGTGAGCGGAGCGGCCGTGCCCCCGGTGGTGGTGACGGTGACGTCGACGGAACCGCTGAAGCTGCCGGCCGGAACGACCACCGACAGTTGACTGTCCGAGACGACCGTCGGGGTTGCGCTGGTGGAGCCGAAGGACACGGTGGTGGCTGTGGAGAGGCCGTAGCCGTTGATGGTGACCGTGTTGCCGCCCGAGGTCGGACCGGAGTCCGGGGCGATGGACACCGCGATGGGCGGGCTGATGTAGAAGAAGGAGAGTGAGTTGCTCGTCCCTCCCGCGGTCGTCACGTCGACGTCGACGACGCCGCAGCCCGCAGGGGCGATGACGGTGATCGAGGTCGGGGTGTTCGAGGTGATCGTGGCCGTCCGGGACCCGAAGTGGACGGCGGTGGCGCCGGACAGGTTCACGCCTGTGATGGTGACGGTTGTTCCGCCGCTGGTGGAGCCTTGGTTGGGACTGATGGGCATGAGGGTTCCTCTCGCTCGGAAGCCTTCTCCGAGCAGTGACTGGGTGTTGCGATCCAGGAACGTCCCGAACCGGCCCACGCCGACACGTTCGGCCGCTGGCGGATGGGGATGTGCGGAAGCCCGTCCGGACGAGACGAGTTCGGTCTCGGGAGGGAGACTTGTCCGCAAGGAGTCGATGGACCATCACCCATTGCTGCAGACACCCGAATTGACCCACCAGGGTGATTCGTATGCCAAGGGAATTGACGCGGTATCAACCGTTCGGCGGAGCGTGCCGGGCGTGCGACGGCGCGTTCCGGTGGTACGCAGCTCCAGCTCCGTCACCTTCGCCGGTGGTTGTGGCGTCTGTGCCTGGTCGGTCAGGTGCCTGAAGAAGGGGCGGGGCGACATGCCCGTCTCGGCGGCGACGTGGGCTCCCGGACGGCCGGACGCCACACGTTCGACCAGCAGACACCTCCGGAAGACCGTCAACCGGGCAGTACGGCGGGACACGAAGACCTCCGTGTGGTGCGTTTCTGGACAGCTCCACCACACCGGGGGTCTTCGCCTCCGACCAAGACCCCCGTGCCGACAACGCTCGTGATCCATACACCTCGGCCGTGACGCGGCGGCTGGTCGTGATCCCTCGCGCCGGGGTGCGGCCCGGTCGCCCGCGGGTCAGGAGCCGGCCGTCAGCAGGGGTGGCTCGCCCCAGGGCCGGGTGAGGATGTCGCGGAGCTGTCCGGCCTGGGCGCCGATGCGCTCGGCCAGGACGGCCTCTATGGCGGTGAGCATGACCTGAGCCCGCTCATGGGCCCGTGCGCCCTCCGGGGTGGTGCGGACGATCCGGGAGCGGGCGGACGACGGATCGGGTGTCTGCTCCAGCAGGCCCAGGGCGATCAGGCTGTGCACCGCCTGGTGCGTCGTCTGACGGGTGACGCCCATCCGGCGCGCCAGCTCGGAGATCGAGGTGCCCTCCGGGTCGAGCGTCGCGAAGACCGCCGCCTGCGCCGCCGTCACGGGCTGTTCGCCGGCGGCCGTCATGCCGGCCAGCAGGGCGTCGTCGAACCAGCGCTTGGCCTCGCTGAGCAGCTGGGGCATGTTCGGTGGGGTGTCGGTCATGGTTCCTCGGTCGGCCGGCGGTTTCCCGAGCATACGGCCCGGTCCTCGACGGGACTCCGGGGGAGGAACGGGGCGTGAGCCGGTGCCCGCCCGCCTCCCACGGGCAGTTCGCGCAGCCGTCACTCCTGGTGCCAGACAAGCGTGTAGCGCCAGAACAGACGGCGACGCGAGCGGGCACCCGGCAGCACCTCCTGGGCGCCCCGCACGATCTCGGCGAAGCTCATGGCGGGCGGAAGCGTCGGGGCGGTCATCGACGTGGGGCGAGTTGCCCTGCGTCCTCCGTTCCTGAGCAGCGCCATCACGACGTTCATCGGGATCGCCGCAGCCCCGAGGGCATGGTCGCCGAGCGTCCGCGCACGGGCGACTCCGACGACGACCAGCGTCCCGCCGGGGGCGAGGCGGTCGCGGAATCGGGCGAGCGTCTCGGAGAACGGCAGATGGTGGAGGGCCGCCACACACGTGATGACGTCGAACGGGCCCTCCGGCAGCCCGGCAGCCGCGTCCCGGACGGTGAAGTGGACGGGGAGGGCGGGCGCCGTGAGGGTCCGGGCGCGGGCGACCATGGCCGGGTCGGAGTCGATGCCCTCGACCGACATGGCCCGGGCGGCCAGGATCCGGGCCAGGTCACCGCTGCCGGAGCCCACGTCCAACGCCCTGTCGAAGCGCTCGGGCAGGCGGCGCAGCAGCCAGCGGTGGTAGTGCGCGTTGTGGTCCCAGGGCCGGGCGGCATGGAAACGGTCGAGTGCGCGGAGCACGCGGGACATCGGTGTCGGCATGGCGGGATTCCATCACCCCTGCGGCGTCGACGCCGGAGGCAGGTGATTCGGGCGCCCGTTCCTGTTCGGCTTTCGGGAGCGCCCCGGGGCGGGAGTTCATTCCGGCAGCGGCGGCCCCATGCGTAGCTGCCCCGCCCACCGCACGGGGCAGCGGTCAGCGGGTGAGCGCCCGGGCGAACTCGACCGAGCGGTCGAAGCACTCGGTCACGCCCTCGTCCGGGAGCCCGACCCACAGGTGCTGGGCCCCGTCGATCAGGCGCAGCTCCACCGGCGCCCCCGCCTCGCGCAGCGCCTCGGCCAGGCGCACGCTCTGCCTGCTGGGCACCAGGGTGTCGTCGGTCCCGTGCAGCAGGAGGAAGGCGGGGGAGTCGCCCGAGACGTGGTGAACAGGGCTGGCGGCCCTGGTCAGCTCCTCGTCGGCGGCCGGGGCGGCTCCCAGGAGGAGCGCCTCGCGGGTGGTCGGGTCGGTGGAGTCGAAGCCGCCGCCGTGATCCTCCGCGAGGGCGCCGAGATCGCTGGGCCCGTACCAGCAGACGCACCCCCGGACCGCACCGGTCGCCGACCCGGCGGAGGTGAGCGCGGCCAGGGCGGCGAGATGCGCGCCCGCGGACTCACCCCACAGGACGATCCTGGAACGGTCCACCGCCAGCTCGTCCGCACGGCCGCCGAGCCAGCTCAGCGCGGCGGCGAGATCGTCCCGCTGGGCGGGGAAGTGCGCCTCGCCGCTCAGCCGGTAGTCGAGGCAGGCGACCGCGAGACCGGCCTGGACGAGCCGGGCGAACGGTCCGGGGCGCCAGGTCCGGAAACGAGGCCCCAGGTCGTCCCGGCGCCCGGTCCGCCAGCCGCCGCCGTGGACGAACACGACGAGAGGCACGGGCCCGTCTGGCTCGGCCGGCCGCCACAGGTCCAGCTCCAGCGGACGGCTGCCGTCGGGCACGGCGTAGACGGCACCGCGCAGGAGCTCCACCCCTGGTTCGGGGTGCGACGCGGGCGGGAGGGGCAGCGTGGCGGGGTCGGGGGGAGCGAGCAGCTCGAAGGGGAAGGGCGGGAGCCCGGAGCGGGTCATGACACGGACCTTTGGCGGCAGGCGGAGGTGGGGACTCTCGGCGGAGGACGGGGTGGGCGGGGAACACTCCCCGGCGATGCCACGGGTCGGCCGTCGGCCCCGCTCCGGTGCGTGGACGTGTCTCCGAGCGGGGTACGGCGGACCTGGGCGACCGGTCAGTCCTGGGTGCGCCACTGCTGCTCGGGCATGAACCGGACGTCGTACTGGAGCGGCACCGTGCCGAATTTGTGCGGCTCAGGGACGAAGGGCTCGCGCGGGAGGGTCAGTTCCTCGGTAGGCGTCCCGAGGTTCTCGAAGAAGCGCTCGAAGGTGCCGCCAGGCCCTGCGGCCACTCCGATGATCTGGCTGTGGTGGCGCTCGATCCGGTAGGCGTGCGGGCAGTTCTTGGGTACGAACCCGAAGTCGCCGGTGGTGAGGAGCTTCTCGTACTGCTCACCCTCCTGGTCCTCGACGAAGAGCCGGGCGGCGCCACTGCCGATGTAGAAGACCTCGTAGGTGTCCGCGTGCAGGTGGGCCGGGATGATGTCGCCCTTCGCGCCTTCGACGGTGAAGAAGTTGAAGGCGTTCTCCGTCTGCTCCCCGCCGGCGTAGACGGTGACGAGGTCACCGAAGAGGTGGGCCCGGTCGCCCATGCCCTTCTCGATGAAGTACGGCTTGCCCGGTTCCGCGGGGATGTGGGAGCGGGTGCGGTACTTGGTGGCGTACTCCATGGTCATGGCGAACCTCCGGGATCGACTCCGACAGGAACGTCAGGCTACCTGACGTTCCTGTCGGAGGTGAAGGGGACGGGAGGGCTCGTGGCCGGGGCGTCAGCTCGGGTCCTCCAGGGCTGAGCGCATGTGGCGGTACAGGGCGAGGGTGTGGCGGCGCATCCGGAAGATCGCGTAGCAGAAGGCGGCCACGGCGACGGTGAAGATCGCCGGGAAGACCGGCGATCCACTGATCGCGCCGAGGACGAGCATGCCGACCACGACCAGACCCGCGATGCCGAGCCAGTACGGCAGCCACCGGCCCGCACGCTCCAGCTTCCCCAGCTGGTCGTCGACGAGTCGCCGCATGGCCTCCCGTTCGCCCGGATCGCTCGGCACCTCGCGGTGGCGGATCCTGCGGGTGAGGTCGGCGACCCCGCGTGGGTCCTTCCCGGTCACCCGCCCGGCTCTGCGGCGCTGAACGGCCAGGAATCCGACGCTGACGGCGGTGTAGAACGCGCCCTGGACCACCCAGACCAGCGGGTGGGAACCCTGGCGGAACAGTGCGGTGAGTCCTGTGCCGAGGGCGAGGATCATCACTGCCTGGGCGGCCGGACTGCGGTCGAGCCAGAGCTTCAAGCTGTGCACAGCGAGTGCCTCCTCGGAACCGACGGTGACGCTGACGTCCTTCGGGTGCCCCGCCGGGCCCGTGCCACCGCCGGGGTTTCCTGGGCCCGGCGGTGGCACCGGTTCGACGGGGGCGGAAGGCCGTCGGCGCGATCGATGCCCGCGTGGCCGTTGGTGGGCGCAGGCTCAGGCAGCCGCATCCACGGGGGTGTCCGGTGCCAGGGAGCGGATGCGGGGTATCGGCGAGGGCAGCAGCCACAGCAGCGACACGACGCCGCCGACGGCGGCGACGAGGAGGGTGGCCCTCAACCCGATCGCGGTGGCCAGGAGACCGCCGGTGAGGGCGCCGAGCGGCCGTATCCCGTAATTGATCGTGCTGAACGCCCCGGACACGCGACTGCGCACACCGTCGGGGGTCACGGCCGTCTGAAGGGCGTTGAGGTTGACGTCGAACAGCATGACTGCGAAACCGGACAGGAAGACGGACGCTGCCAAGGTTCCGGCGCGGAGCCCGGGTGGGCCGTCCGCGGCGGCGGTCACCGCGATCGCCGCGGGGAAGAGCACCGCACCCACGACGATGCTGTGCCCGAGGCCGAACCTGCGTGAGACGCGCGGAGCGACCACGGCGCCGAGGAGGGACCCTGTCGCGCCGACCCCGAACGCCGTACCGATGAACCCCGCGGACAGTCCGAGGTCCCGGCCGGCGAACAGCACGATCAGCCCGCTGCCCCCGATGAAGGTGAAGAAGTTGACCGTGGCGCAGCATCCGAGGCTGCCCCGCAGCACGGGGTGACGGAGGATGAACGCCAGTCCCTCCTTGGCGCGCCGCAGGAGCGCGGGTGCCGCGTCGCCGCTCGTGTCGGGCCGTTCGTCGACCGGGACGCGGCTGATCAGGACCGCCGATGCCAGGAACGTCAGGGCGTCGACGACGAGGGTGACGGGAGCGGCGAGGATCTGGATCAGGGCACCGCCGACGGCCGGGCCGGCGACGTGCGACGCCGATCGTGCGGCGCTTAGCCTGCTGTTCGCGTCCACGTAGGAGTCACGTGGCACGAGGCCGGCGAAGAACGGTGGACAGGCGGTGTTGAACAGCACTCCGGCCGTTCCCAGGAGCACCGCTACGACGTACAGCTGACCGAGTGTCACCGCGTCCAGCAGATACGCCGCCGGGATGCTGAGCAGGACGACGGCGCGCACCAGGTCGGCGAGGATCATCAGGCGTCGCTTACGGGCCTGGTGGTCGACCCACGCCCCCAGGAGGATCGCCGACAGGTTCGGGGTCCAGATGAGCGCGGTCAGCAGGGCGACCTGGCCGGCCGACGCGTTCAGGGCGCCGACGGCGATCAGGGGCAAGGCCAGTTCGGTGATCCGGTCGCCGAACTGTGAGACCGCGTTGCCGGCCCAGAACCGGCGGAACGGGCGGTCCCGCCACAGCGATGACCCGGTGGTCCGGTCCGGGACCTCCACCGTGACTGCTCCGGCTGCTCATCGGCCGCCTCCGGCAGGGCGTAGCGCATCAACTGGACGCCGCGGCCGCCGGCCGGCCGCTCGGCGGGGTCGCGGGTGACGTAGGGCGCGAGGACGCGCTCGATCTCGTCCTCGATGGCGGCGAGTTCGTCGGCGGACACGACGACGCGGGTGCTGGCCAGCCCTGCCCGGCCCGCCCACTCGGGATCGAGCCCCGGCTCCACCTCGGCGGCCCACCGGCTGGGCAGGTCGCCATGGCGGAGGAACATCTGCCGCGACAGCAGCCGCGCGGCCGACCGTCCCTCCTCGTCGCCTTCGTCCTGCGGCGTCTCGAACCGGTAGCCGCGCGCCGCCGCCTCCCACCGCCGCCTGCGGCGGTCCGGGCCGGGCTCGCTGTCGCGCACCAGCCCGAAGCCGGCCAGGTGCCGCAGGTGCCAGCTGGTCACCGACGGCGTCGCCCCGACGTCGGGGGCGAGCTCCGTCGCGGTCGCGGGGCCGTGCCGCAGCAGGCGGTCGAGGATCGCCAGGCGCACCGGATGGGCCAACGCCCGCATCGCCTGCGGGTCCTTGATCTCGATATCGCCCAGGCGATTACTGGATTCCATGACGTGAGAGTCTCCTCTCACATTTCGTGAGAGTCAACTCTCACATATCCGGGGACGGGGTTCGGCTGGTGCGCCCGCAGACGGACCCGGCGTCAGGGACGCTGTTCCGGAGGCCCGTTCACCACTCGTTCACCGCCCGGATCCGTCCGCGGCATTCCCTCGCACGCCGAGGGGACCTACGCTCGGCCGCGAATCGATCAACGCTGTCACGTCGCCGTGCGAGCGATGTTGACAACGTTGTCCAACTGCCGGAGGTATCCGAGAACATGCCCTCCAGACCGTCCGCGGCCCGGCGTCTCGCCGCACGGACCGCCGCGATCCTCCTCACCGGCGCGCTCGCCGGTGCCGTCACGCCGCCCGCGGCCCAGGCCGGTGCGCCGGTCACGCGTCCCACGGCCTATGTGGACCCGATGATCGGCACGTCGAACGGGGGCAACACGTACCCCGGAGCGGTCCGTCCGTACGGCATGATCGCCTGGTCGCCGACCAGCACCACGGGCGACCAGACGAGCACCGGGGCGGCCAACGGCTACGAGTACGGGGTGACCCGGATGCGTGGGCTGAGCCTCACCCACGTCAACGGAGCCGGATGCAACCCCGGTGCCGCGGGAGACGTGCCGATCATGCCGTTCGTCGGCGACGTCACCACCTCGCCGTCCGCGGACTCGAAGGACGCCGTCTACGCCTCCGGTTTCTCGCACGAGGACGAGCGTGCCGTGCCCGGCCGCTACACCGTAGGACTCGACTCCGGCGCCACCGCCGACCTGGCGGTCAGCGAGCGCGCCGGAGTGGCCGACTTCAGCTTCCCCGCCGACAAGCCGGCCAACCTGCTCTTCCGGGTGTCCAACTCGCTCAACGGCAGCGAGGACGCCCAGGTCGAGATCGACACCGCGCACCGCAAGGTGACCGGGTCGGTGCTCACCGGCGCGTTCTGCGGCCGGCGCGCCAACGGCGGGACCAACAACCGCAAGAGCTACTACCGCCTCTACTTCAGCGCCTCCTTCGACCGCGACTTCGCCACCACCGGCACCTGGCGCGACAGCGCTGTCATGCCGGGCGCCACCAGCGTGAGCGGCGGCGAGGGGTATGCCACCGGCGCGGACCGTGCCGGGCGGGGATCCGGTGGCTGGGTCGGTTTCGACACGGCCGAGGACGACGACGTCCGGATGCGGATCGGTATCTCCTACGTCAGTCAGGCCGGCGCCGAGGCCAACCTGCGCGAGGAGATCGCGCCGCGGGCGGACGTCGACGACGTGGCCCGTGCGGGGTCCGCCGCCTGGGACCGTGAGCTCGCCTCCGTACGCACCGGTGGCGGCAGCGACGCGCAGCGCACCGCGTTCTACACCGCGCTGTACCACTCCCTGATGCAGCCGAACCTGATCAGCGACACCGACGGCCGTTATCCCGGCATGGACGGGAAGCCGCAGCGCGTGACACACGGTCAGAAGGCCCAGTACAGCAACTTCTCCGGCTGGGACCAGTACCGGGCGCAGATCCAGCTCCTCGCGCTCCTCAAGCCGAGGATCGCGGGAGATTTCGCCCAGTCGCTGTACAACTTCGCCCGGCAGAACGGCGGGGTCTGGGACCGCTGGGTGCACGTCAACGGAGCGACGCACGTCATGACGGGCGACCCCACGGCCGCCACCCTGGCGACCTTCTACGCCATGGGTGTACGCAACTTCGACTACGAGGGCGCCTTCGAGTCCCTGGCCCGCCAGGCCACGGTGCCCCATCCGGACGGCCTCTCCGACGCGGGCTGCCCCGGTCAGTGCACCGGCCAGCGGCCCAATCTGGCGCAGTACCTGGAGTCCCACTACGCGGCCCAGGACGTCTGCCACTGCTGGGGCGGCGCCGCGGAGACCCTGGAGGACGCGGTCGCCGACGACGCGCTCGGCCGCTGGGCGCGGCTCCTCGGGCGGGACGAGGAGGCCGCGGCCTTCGAGGAGCGTGGCGGATGGTGGCGCAACGTGTTCAACCCCGGGGCCGGTGACGGCGCGGGGACCACCGGCTACATCCAGGCGCGCAACCTCGACGGCTCCTGGGTGACCCCCTTCGCCCCCGGCAGCGACCGGGGCTTCGCGCAGGGCACCAGTGCCACCTACACCTGGATGGTCCCCCAGGACGTCCAGGGCCTTGCCGAGGCCATGGGAGGCCGTGAGACGGCGGCACAGCGGCTCGACGGCTTCTTCCACAAGGCGGACGGCTCCTGGTCGGTCAAGGGCGGCGACGCGCTGCGCTACGACCCGACCAACGAGCCGGGCATCCACGCCCCATGGCTCTACAACGCGCTGGGACAGCCGTGGAAGACCCAGGAGACGGTGCGCGAGATCGTGAACACCGTGTACGGGACCGGCCCTCGCGGCCTGCCCGGCAACGACGACCTCGGCACGATGTCGGCCTGGTACGTCTTCTCGGCCCTGGGCCTCTACCCGCAGACTCCGGGCAGCGCGACGATGCTGATCGGGGCGCCGCTCTTCCCGTCCGCGGTGCTGCGGCGGGCGCAGGGCGGAGACATCACCATCAGCGCCCCGGAGGCGGATGCGACACATCCGTACATCGACGCGGTGAGGATCGACGGACGGACGGCTGACCGGTCCTGGACGGACGCCCGACTGGTGACCCGAGGAGGGGCGTTGGCCTTCCGGCTCGCGGACCGGCCGAACACCTCCTGGGCCACCGGACCTGCGGGTCTTCCGCGTTAGCACATCAACGGGGCCCGCCCCGCGGCCCGGTGGGCGGCTCGGTGCCGTCCACCGGGCCGGACGTGCCCTGTGGGCGGGGCGCGGCGGGTATCAATTTTCTATCGTTGAAAATTCTCCCTGCACGACCGTTGTCAGGTGTTTGAGGCTGTGGCTCAATGTTCGACTATGTGCAGTGCTTCGCGGTTCGGAGCACTCCGGCTTCTTCGATGAGGACGACGCCTTGATACGACAACTTGCCCGCCCCCGCACCGTTTTGAGAACACTCGCCTGTACGGCGGCGCTGCTGCTCCCGGTGGGGGCGACCCTGGTCCCGGCCGCTGCCGCGGCACCCGCCGCGGAGGCGGCGGCCCCCACCGCCTCCGCGTTCGTGAAGGAGGACCCCTCCACCGAGGTGCACGGCCTCAAGGGTGAGTACTTCGCCATGTCCGCCCCGGGCGCCCGCGACTTCGCCGAGCTCGGTGCCACGGCTCTGGACCCGGAGATCAACTTCCCGGGCCTGACCGGTGCGTTCGAGTCGGCCACCGGGAAGACCGAGCACACCACCGCCCGCTGGACGGGGCAGATCGCGGCCCCTGAGGACGGCGACTACACCTTCTCCGCCATCGGGGACAACGGCTTCCGCCTCTTCATCGACGACAAGGCCGTCATCGACCACTGGGAGCCGGACTGGGACAAGGAGCAGACCAGCAAGCCCGTCACCCTGAAGGCCGGTGAACAGCACACCTTCCGGCTGGAGATGTTCCAGGACATCGGCGGGGCGAACATGTTCCTGCGCTGGTCGAGCGCGAAGCTAGCCAAGCAGATCGTCCCCGAGTCCGCATTCACCCCGCCGGCGGACTTCGAGGTCTACCCGGTCGGGCTGAGCGTCGCGGAGGACGGCCTGAAGGTGCAGGCGACCTTCGACCACGAGGTCAGCGGCGTCCAGGACGTGAAGGGCCACCTCGGCATCGAGGCGGACACCACGCCGATGCCGGTGAAGTCGGTCGTCAGGGCCTCGAACAACCGCAAGGCGATCGTCGTCACCCTGGGTGGAGCCATCCAGAAGAACCAGCAGGTCAGGTTCGCGTACGACGGTGAGGGCGGCCTGAAGAACGGCGACGAGACCGTCCCGGAGATCAGCCGCAGGGCGAAGAACCTCTCCACGCACCGGCTTCTCACCCCGTGGGGCGAGAAGGTGAACCCGAAGAACCCGCTGCCCGAGTACCCCCGCCCGCAGCAGGTGCGCGACGACTGGAAGAACCTCAACGGCCCCTGGGAGTTCGCGGGAGCCACCGCCGACGAGAAGCCGGTCTTCGGCAAGCCGCTCGACGAGCGCATCACCGTGCCCTACCCCGTCGAGTCCCAGCTCTCCGGGCTGGAACGCCACGAAGACCACATGTTCTACCGCAAGCTGGTCACCGTGCCGAAGAGCTGGTCGGTCGGCAAGCGGAGCAGTGACGAACGCCTGAAGCTCAACTTCGGCGCCGTCGACTACCACGCGCGCGTCTGGGTGAACGGCAAGCAGGTCGCCGAGCACACCGGCGGCTACACCGCCTTCAGCGCCGACATCACGGACGCCCTCAAGGGCAGCGGTCCCCAGGAGATCGTGGTCGCGGTCACCGACACCACCGGTGCCGACCAGCCCACGGGCAAGCAGTCCGCCAACCCCAGCGGCATCTTCTACACCGCCTCCTCCGGCATCTGGCAGACCGTCTGGATGGAGCCCGTCGCGCCCGCCGCCGTCGACTCCCTCAAGACCACGCCCGACATCGACAAGGGCCGTCTCGCCCTGACGGTCAACTCCGAGGCCGCCTCGAAGTCCGCCCGTGTCACCGCTGTCGCCCGTGACAAGAAGGGCAAGGTCGTCGGGACCGTCACCGGAGCGGCCAACAGCGAGCTGAGCCTCCCGGTCGCCAAGCAGCACCTCTGGACGCCGGACGACCCGTACCTGTACGACCTCGAGGTCACCCTCAAGGACGGCCGTTCCAAGGACACCGTCGACAGCTACTTCGGCATGCGTTCCTTCGGCGTCGCGAAGGTCGGCGGCTACCAGAAGCTGGTGCTCAACGGGAAGCCGTTCTTCTCCCTCGCCCAGCTCGATCAGGGCTTCTACCCCGACGGTCTCAACACCGCGCCCAGCGACTCCGCCCTGGTCTTCGACCTCAAGGCGCAGAAGGACCTCGGCTTCAACTCCGTGCGCAAGCACATCAAGGTCGAGCCCGCCCGCTGGTACTACCACGCGGACCAGCTCGGGCTGCTGGTCTGGCAGGACTTCGTCTCCGGCAACATCACCGGTGAGAAGGGCCAGAAGGCCTTCCTCGACCAGGGTGCCGAGATGATGGAGCAGCTGCACAACTACCCCTCGATCGGTGCCTGGATCGTCTTCAACGAGGGCTGGGGCGAGTGGGACCGCACCGAGACCGGAAAGATCACCGAGAAGGTCCAGGCCGCCGACCCCTCCCGGGTCGTCAACGCCCACAGCGGTGTCAACTGCTGCAACTCCAAGGGTGACAGCGGCAAGGGCGACATCATCGACCACCACGACTACAACAACACCGACCCCGCCTTCCCGGACGCCGACCGCGCGGCGATGGACGGCGAGCACGGCGGCTTCACCCTCCGGATGCCCGGACACATGTGGCCGGGTGCGCCCACCGCGATCTACAGCGGTGTGGCCGACAAGGACGCGCTGACCGCCAAGTACGTCGACAACACCCGTACGTACTACCTGGACGCGGCCCGCGCCGAGCTGTCCGGCTCCATCTACACCCAGGTGACCGACCTCGAGAACGAGCTCAACGGTCTCTGGACGTACGACCGCCGCGAGATCAAGGTCGACCCCGCGAAGGTGCGGAAGATCAACCAGGAGGTCATCGCGGCCGGTGCCGCCGCGGGTGAGCGCGACGAGATCAAGGGCGGCGGGACCTGGTCCCTCGACGAGAACAAGGGGACCACGGCGGCGGACAGCGGCCCGAACCACAAGGACCTCACCCTCTCCGAGGGGACGTCCTGGGCGCCCGGCGTGCAGGGCTCCGCGCTGAAGTTCGACGGCGAGGGCCAGTACGCCGAGACCGACGGCCCGGTCGTCGACACGACCGGTGACTACACCATCTCGGCCTGGGCGTCGCTCGACGCGCTCCCGGGCAACTACGGCACCGTCGTCAGCCAGGACGGCCGGCGCCAGGAGAACCCGTTCTACCTCCAGTACGGACAGGGCGGCTTCGCCTTCTCCACCCCGGGCGCCCACCGGGCCCGCCTGGAGATCAAGCCCGAGCTCGGCACGTGGTACCACCTGGTCGGCGTGCGCAGCGGCGACGAGATCAAGCTGTACGTCGACGGCAAGCTCGCCCAGACCGCGGCGGCGGGTACCGCCGATGTCAGCAGCGGCGCCCTCTCCGTCGGCCGCGCCAAGTGGTCGGGCGGCAACACCGACTTCTGGAACGGCTCGGTCGACCAGGTGAAGGTGTTCGACAAGGCGCTCACCGACCAGGAGGTGACCGCGCTCCACGACGGCGAACAGCCGTAAGGAGCAACCCCGACGGCGAACAGCCGTAGGAGGCCCCCCGCAGGACCGCTCCCGGCAGTGCGTGCACGCGCCGCACTGCCGGGAGCTCCGCGCTGTCCTGCCCGGAGGGCCGTGCGCACGGCGGGTCCTGGACACCTGCGGCGACGGCGGTCGGCGGTTGTGCGGTAGAACCGGTGCATGCGTCCGCTACCAGGAGAAGTGCTGCACTTCTCCGAAGACCCCGAGATCTCGGTGTTCCGTCCGCACGTCGCCGCCACTGCCCGGCAGCCGGAGGCGTACGTCTGGGCCGTCGACGGCACCCAGGCCCCGGCCTACTGGTTCCCGCGCCGATGCCCGCGCGCCATGGCGTGGACCGCGCCGCACACGTCCCGGCCCGACCGTGAGCGCATCCTCGGCCCGGGCGGCGGCCGGCGGGTGCACGTCATCGAGTACAGCTGGCTGGAGCGGCTCATGAGCGTCGAGCTGTTCGCCTACCGCTTCGCCGCCACGTCGTTCCGCCCCTTCGGCGACCCGGTGCCCCACGCCTTCGTCTCGACCGAGACCGTCGAGCCGCTCTGTCCGGTTGAGCCCGTCGGCGATCTCGTCGATCTGCACCGGGACGCCGGGATCCAACTGCGCGTTCTCGACAACCTCTGGGGTTTCTGGGAAGCGGTGGTGCCCAGCACCATGCAGTTCAGCGGCATCCGTCTGCGGAACGCGACGCCCAAGCCCGACGAGAGCTGAGATCCGTTGGAGCGGCGGGGTGCCGGCCCCACGCCGGTCCCCACCCCGAGGCATCTCCGCGGGCGCGTCGCAGTCCCCGTCGTACGTGCGAGGGCCGCACTCCAGCCGTCACGCCGGTGGGACGGCGGCTCCGGTGCTCTCGCGCCCCAGCACACGGTGCGGGACCACGATCCGCCGTGCGGGCAGGGTGTCGAGGCGTCCGAAGACGCGCTCGGTCAGGCACTGCACCGCCCGCTCGGCGATCTGCTCCCGGTCCGGGGCGACCGTGGTGAGGGACGGGGCGGCGAATCTGCCGTCCTCGATGTCGTCGAACCCCATCAGCGCCAGGTCCTCCGGCACCCGCACGCCCTGTTCGGCCGCGACGCGCAGTGCACCGAGGGCGAGCTCGTCGCTGAAGCAGAAGACGGCGTCGGGCGGCTCGGGCAGCTCCAGCAGGTGACGCAGAGCCCGCGCCCCCTCCGCCCGGTGGAGGTCGGCCACCTCCACCTCGGCCACCGGGCTCAGGCCGGCCTCCCGCAGCCCGTGACGGAACCCCTCCGCGCGCAGTTCCGCCGTGCCGTGGCCCAGTCCGGACTGCAGGCCGATCGCCGCGATGCGCCGGCGGCCCCGCGCGACCAGATGGCGTGCGGCGTCCCTGGCCGCCCCCACGTTGTCCAGGGCGACATGGTCGATGGTCCCGTCCGGCTCCAGCTCGCCCAGGACCACCAGCGGCAGACCCCCGGCGAGTGAGGCCAGATCGGCCGGGGAGGTGGACCAGGGGCTGATGATCATCCCGTCGAGCTGGTGCCCCCCGGACCCGTCGAGGAGCCGCCGTTCCAGCTCGGGACGCCCCCCGGTCCGCTCCAGGAGCACCGTCCAGCCGCGCTCCTGTGCCGCGTCGATGAGGAGACCGGCCAGCGCGCCGAAGTAGGGGGAGTGGATCTCGGGCACGACCACACCGATGAGACCCGTGCGCCCCTGCCGGAGGTTGCGGGCGGCGAGGTTGGGGCGGTAGCCGAGTTCCTCCACCGCCGCCATGACCCGGGCGCGCGTCGCCGGGGCCACGGCCGCGGCATTGCTCACCACGTTGGAGACGGTCCGGACGGACACGCCGGCGAGCGCGGCGACGTCCTTGAGTCTCGCTGCCACGGTCGGTGCGCTCCTGTCCTTCCGCGCGGGGCCGGTCCTCGGCCGCTTCTCCGCGGTGAGCACCGTAACAGTCGCTGTGCACTTCGGTGTGCACTCCCTCTTGCTTCGTTGATTGCAACGTTGCAACATGAGGGGCGGCAGGCGAGGAACGCGCGGAACGTGCCCTTTCGGCCCGCGTGTCGTCCCGCTGCCCCCGACGAGAGGACCACTGTCATGACCGACGCCGCGACCACCGCCCCCCACCTCGGCCCGGCCGTCCAGGACCTGCACACGGCGGGCATCACCGCCTGCCGGGGCGCCTTCACCCCGCAGTGGGCCGACGCGATGCGCGAGGACGTCGAGACCGCCTTCGCCGAGGCACGCGGCCGGAAGGACGGAGCGGTGGGCAGGGGGCCCCACCGCTACTACGTCGAGATCCATCCCGAGCAGCTGCGGGGCTTCGTGGACCTGGTCGACCATCCGTGGGTGCGCGCCGTGTCCGAGGCCGTCCTGGGGCCCGACTACCGGATCGTCGAGCTGGGCTTCGACATCCCGCTCGCAGGGGCCGTGAACCAGCCCTGGCACCGGGACTTCCCCATGCCGGACGTCACCCGTGACGAACGCAGGCTGACCTCGCTCGCCTTCAACCTCACCGCCGTGGACACGCGCGAGGACATGGGCCCGTTCGAGATCGCGCCCGGCACCCAGTGGGACGACGACGCCCGCTTCGGCCACCGTATGTTCCCGCCCCGCGACGCCTACCCGCGCTACGAGGAGCTCGCCGAGCGTAAGTACCCCCGGAGGGGCGACATATCGGCCCGGTCCGCCCTGACGGTCCACCGGGGCACGGCCAACCGGTCGTCCGACTCCCGGCCGGTCCTGGTGCTCGGCGTCGACGCGCCGGGGGCGGGCAACGACGCGCAGCACGACATGGCGGTGACGAGGGAGTACTGGGCGTCGCTGCCCGGCCGGGTACGCGCCCACCTCCACTGCCCGGTCGTGGAGAAGCTGACCCCCATCGTCCAGAAGCACACCATCGAAGGCCTGGTGATGGGCGACGCCTGAAGCCCCGGCCGGTCCTTCGGGCCTGCCCGCCGCGGGAGACGCGGACCGGCGGCCGTGAGCGGGCGGGCCCGGTGGCGGCGCGGGATGCGCCGTGACCGGGCCCGCCGGTGTGCGTACTGCGTGTGCGCGGGTGTCAGGTCACGGTGCCCAGGGAGCGTCCACCGACCAGGTCGTGTCTTCGGCGAAGGTCGCCGCGTTGTCCCACGCGTGACCGCCGCCGGGGGTGGCCAGCCACACCTCGGAGTCGATGTGCCGCAGGTAGCTGCCGGGCAGGTTCGCGCTGGAGAACCTCACCCCGCCGCTTCCCGCGACCGCGCACCAGGTGGCGTCGGCCTTGAAGAGCGCCGAGCCGTCGTTCGCGTCGCGGCGGACCCGGAAGTCCCGGTGCCGGAGGTACTCACCGGGGTAGTTGCGGGACTCCAGCGAATAGCAGTTGCTGTTCGCCAGACCGGTCACGACCTTCCAGGTGGCGTCGCTCTTCAGGAGCGCGCTGCTCGCCCCGTCGACGACCGCGGTGTAGGCGAGCGCCTCGGAGTGCCGCAGGTACTTGTTCGTGTGACCGGGCGTGGTCACACGAAGCGACTTGTACTGCCCGGTGGGCAGGGTGACGGGCGGGGCGGGCGTCTTGGACGCCTGGATGAGGGCCTGGTTGGCGGCCTTCACCCGGGCGGTGTCGACCTTGACCACCTGGCGGTCGTAGGTGAGCAGCCCGTTCGCCTCGTTCTCGACGTCGGTGATCTCCGTGTAGACGGAGGCCGAGAGCCCGGCCGGGAGCTGCCCGACACGGATGCTGTCGAGGAGCCCCACGAAGCGGTTGTTCAGGGCGGCGACGCTCGCCTGGTCCTCGTAGCTGAAGCCGCCGCCCGGGTACCACTCGTGGCCCGGCACCTTCCATCCCAGCCCGCCGAACTCGCCGAGGACGGCGGCTCTGGTCGAGGTCGGTGAGGTGTTGCCCGGGCCGACGTAGATGTGGTTGTCGACCACGTCGCCGTTGCCGCCGTCCACGGAGCCGCAGCAGTTCACGCCGCTCATGTTGTTGACCAGCCGGGACGGGTCGTACGCCTTGACCTCGTTCGCGATCCGGGCCTGGTCGTACTGGCCCCAGCCCTCGTTCTGGTTCACCCACATGACCAGCGACGGCGAGCTGCGGTGCTGGTCGATGACCGCGTGGTACTCGGCCTCCCACTGGGTCCGCGCCCCGCTGTCGGGGGTCTTGCCGGTGTCCATCGCCGGCATGTCCTGCCAGACCAGGAGGCCCAGCTTGTCCGCCCAGTAGAACCAGCGCTGCGGCTCCACCTTGATGTGCTTGCGGACCATGTTGAAGCCGAGGTCCTTGTGCGCCTGGAGATCCGACCTGAGGGCGGCGTCGGTGGGCGCCGTGTAGATGCCGTCGGGCCAGTAGCCCTGGTCGAGCGTGCCCGTCTGGAAGACGAACTTCCCGTTGAGGACGGGGCGCAGGATGTTGTCCACCTTCGCGATCGCGATCGACCGCATGCCCGCGTAGCTGCCGACCGTGTCCACCACGGCCGTGCCGTCCAGCAGGTCGGCGCGCACGTCGTAGAGGAACGGGTCGTCCGGGCTCCACAGCCGGGGGCCGGGCACGGGGACGGAGATCTCCGAGCCGGGCGCCCCCGACGCCGTGCCCACGACGGTGCCGCCGCTGGAGACGGTGACCCGGGCGGTCCGGCCGCTGCCGGCCGCCGCCTGCACCTTGACCCGCAGGGTGCTGTTCCCGAGGTTCGGCGTCATGTCCAGGCGCGTGACGTGCGACGCCGCGACCGGCTCCAGCCAGACCGTCTGCCAGATGCCGGAGGCCGCCGTGTAGAAGATCCCGCCGCCCGGGTGGGGGTTCACGTCGTTGATCCGCTGCTTGCCGACGGCCTGGCCGCCGGTCTGCGTCGGGTCGTACACGGAGACCACGATCGTGTTCGTGCCACCGTTGAGCTGGGGCGTGATGTCGTACGAGAACGAGTCGAAGCCGCCCTTGTGCGCCCCGACCTGGGTGCCGTTGACCCAGACGGTGCTCTGCCAGTCGGAGGCGCCGAAGTTGAGCACGGTCCGGCGGCCGTTCCAGTTCGACGGCACGGTGAAGGTCCGCTTGTACCAGAGCTTGTCGTTCTCGGTGATCTTCCGCTTGATGCCGGAGAGCGAGGACTCCGCGACGAACGGGACCCGGATCTGCTCGGAGAACGACGCGGGCTGACCCGCGTCGCGGCCGGTCACCGCGAAGTCCCAGATGCCGTTGAGATTGGCCCAGTCGGGACGGGTGAGCTGGGGGCGCGGGTACTCGGGCAGCGGGTTGTCGACGGACACCTGGTTCGTCCAGGGCGTCGTCATCGGGGCCGGCTTCGGCGTCCAGGCGGCGGGTGCGGCGGCCGCCGGGGCGGTGGCGGCCCCGACGAGCGCGGTGGCGAGAAGTGCCATCAGGCCGGTGCCGGCCGTTAACCGTCTCCACCAGCTGCGGGGACGTGGTGCGGGTGCGGGCTTCATCCGAGGATCTCCTTGGGGGAGGGAAGGACCCCCCGCGCCGGAGTGGCGCGGGGAGTGGCTCAGAAGTGGTCCGGAGGGCCGCTGCTCCTCAGAGCAGCCGCCAGAGGTGGTCCGCGGTGCCGTTGTCGTCGTACTGGACGACGTGCGCGCTGTCGGCGCCCGACATGCCGTCCACGCCCAGCACCTTGCCCGAGTTGCGGTTGCGGACGCGGTACCAGCCACCGCCGTCCGGCACGAGCTGCCAGAGGTGGTCCGCCGTGTCGTTGTCGTCGAACTGGACGACGTGCGCGCTGTTCGCGGTGGACATCAGGTCGACGCCGAGCACCTTGCCGGAGTGCTGGTTGCGGATGCGGTACCAGCCGTCCCCGTTGGCCACCAGCCGCCAGAGGTGGTCGGCCGTCCCGGTGTCGCCGAACTGGACGACGTGCGCGCTGTTCGCGGTGGACATGCCGTCCACGCCCAGCACCTTGCCGGAGTTCCGGTTGGCGATCCGGTACCAGCGGTCCGCGAGCCAGGGCGCCGCGTCCGGGCTCGCCGTCGGGAAGGACGTGATCCGCAGCCGCGCCGCGCCCATCGGGACGAGCGTGACCTCCTCGACCGGCTCGGTGCTGCGTGCGGGGCTCGCCTGGAGGGGTGCCACCACGTGCTCGCCGTCGGCGCTCCACTCGGGGATGCGGCGGGCGCGCGCGGTCATGACGAGCGGGGTGTTCTCCAGGGTGAAGGGGTTGTCACCGGGCGCGCGTCCGGTGGAGCGGTGGTGGAGCGCGTCCGCGGGGCGTGCGCTGTCCAGGACGAGGCCGTAGTTCCACGGGGTGGTGGCGTGGACGGCGTACTCCGGGAACTGCGTGGTGCCGCCGATGCGCTCGTACGTCTCCCCGATGCGCAGGGAGTAGGTCAGCGGCCCGTGGTCGACGCTGACCGAGCCGTGGTTGTCCGCCCAGGTGCGTACGGTGGTCCGCTGCGGCAGACGCAGCGTGACCTTGTCCCCGTCGGACCAGGTCCGCTCGATCCGGGTGAACGCGGGGCCGGCCGGGGCGGTGACCCGCTGCCCGTTCACCCGGACGTCGGGCTCGGCGCACCAGGCGGGGACGCGCAGCACCAGCGGGAAGCGCAGCTGCTTCGGGGCCCTGAGGGCGAGGGTGACCGTGTCCGTGAAGGGGTAGCCGGTCTCCTCCGTGAAGGTGACCTCCGTGCCGTCCGCTACCTTGGCGGTGACCGCGCAGGGCGCGTACATCGCCGCGGCGAGACCGTTGTCGGGGGTGGCCAGCCAGAGCTCCTCGACGAAGTAGGGCCAGCCCATGCCGTAGTTGTGCGGGCAGCAGCGGTACTGGTCCACACCGGGCAGATACGCCTGCATGGCGAAGCCGTTCTGGAACTGCCGTTCCTTCTTGGGGACGTTGTCCAGGTCGACGCTGTTCGCACTCGTGACGTAGTGGATCGCCTTCCCCGACGGGTCCAGCGAGGCGGGCAGCGAGTTGAACGCCAGCTCCTCGCAGCGGTCGGCCCACAGGGGGTCGCCCGTGATCCGGGTGAGCAGCTGGTGGCTCGCCATGAACTCGACGATCCCGCAGGTCTCGAAGCCCTGCCGGGGGTCCCCGTGTCCCGGCCGGGCGTTCTCGTCCCCGGCGAAACCGCCGCCGGGGAACTGCCCGTACTGGTCCATGGCCTTGGCGTACGTCCCGTACGTGTCCCGGGTGTCCTGCTGCGAGCCGCTGCGCAGGGCGTACTGGGCGGGCTCGCGGAAGCCCTGGGCGATGTTGACGTTGTGCGGGTTGACCAGGTTGTCGCCCCAGTCGGCCCCGTAGCGGTGGATCTTGTCGGCGAGGTCGAGCAGGAAGGTGTCGCCGGTGCGGTTGAACAGCCAGTACACGCTGTCCAGGCCGTCGCCCCAGCGCAGCGCGATCCAGCTGGTGTCGAAGGCGCCGGGGCCCTGGGCGTTCATGTAGCGGAAGAACCTGCTGAGGAACGGGATGATCCGGCTGTCGCCGTTGTACTCCTGCCAGGAGCGCAGTGCCTGGACCAGGGGCAGGAAGGGCCAGAAGTCCGGGCCGCCGTTGAGAGAGGTCCGCAGGGCCTTCGGGCCGAAGAAGCCGTCGGACTGCTGGGTCGTGAGGATCGCGTCGATCCACTTCCGGGCGCCGGCCAGCGCCGTCGCGTCACCCGTGACGATCGCCAGGTCCGTGTATCCGCGCAGCCAGTAGGGGACTTCCTCCCAGCCGCCCTTGTCGGGCCGGACCCAGCCGGACTCGGCGAAGTCGAGGAAGTGGGAGAACTCCTCGTACCGGCCGCAGAGGCCGTCCAGCTGCATCCGGAGCTGGCCGGCGAGCCACCCCTTGGCCGTGACCCGCCCGGGCGGCAGCTTCAGGAACGCCGTCGGGTGCAGCGGCGCGGCGTTGGGGGAGTAGTGGCCGCCGGGCGCGGCGGCCATCACGCCCCCGGCCGCCGTCGCTGTGGTGGACCAGCGGCCGCCCGCCGTGACCGCGGCGGCGGTGGCCAGGGCGCCGGTCATGAGTTGTCTGCGGTTCAGGGGCATGGTGTGGGGACTCCGCTTCTGCTCTGCCGGACAGGGGTGGGGTGACCGGCCCGGACGGGACCGGCGCATGGCGAAGGAAGTCGTCGCGTCCGGAGCTGACGGAGCGGCAACCTCTCTGCAACGTTGGAAAATTGATGTCGGCGGTATGACAGCACGCGGTCAAGCCGGTGTCCAGAGGGGGCGCAGCACCTGGTGCCGTACCGCCCCGCCGGGCGGCACGCCCCGGGCCGACACATTTTGGAAACGCATCGACAACTCTCTTGCCGCCTGCGCCGCCGCGCCTATATAACGTTGTAAACCGAGCCGCCGAGAGGCCGCACAAGCCCTCACGGCCACCCGTTTCCGCAGCTGGAAGCGGGTTCGTGAGGGATACGTCGTCATCTGCCGCCGCAGCGGCCGATGCACCGTCCCGCCATGCCCGACCGCACGCCGAACGGCGTGCCGTCACCTCGCCAAGGAGCGTCCCGCGCATGATGACCCAGCGTCGATCCCGTACCCTCGCAGCGGCCTGCCTGCTCGCCGCCACCGCCACGCTGGCCGTTTCCGGCTGCTCGAAGTCGGAGACCTCGGACAACGCGGGCGGTGACAGCAGCCAGGGCGCACAGGCGGCCAAGTCCCCCGAGGCCGCCTCCGGCCCCGGCTGCTCGCTGCAGACCTACGGCGCGCCCAAGATCGACCTCAAGGACGCGGTGGTCGGCTTCTCCCAGTCGGAGAAGGAGGCCAACCCGTTCCGTATCGCGGAGACCCAGTCCATCAAGGACGAGGCCGCCAAGGTCGGCGTCAAGAAGCTGCTCACCACCAACGCGCAGTCGCAGCTCTCCAAGCAGATCAGCGACATCCAGGACATGCTGTCGCAGGGTGCCCAGTTCCTCATCATCGCCCCGCTGAACTCCGACGGCCTGGAGCCGGCGCTCAAGGCCGCGGCGGCGAAGAAGGTGCCCGTCCTCACCATCGACCGCAAGGTCAACTCCGAGGCCTGCAAGGACTACGTGGCCTTCCTCGGCTCCGACTTCGTCGAGCAGGGCAAGCGGGCCGCCGACGCGATGATCAAGGCGACCGACGGCAAGGGCAAGGTCGCGATCCTGCTCGGTGCCTCCGGCAACAACGTGACCACCGACCGGACCAAGGGCTTCGTCGACCAGATCAAGGCCGAGGCCCCCGGCATCGAGATCGTCGCCCAGCAGACCGGCGAGTTCGCCCGTGACAAGGGCCAGCAGGTCATGGAGCAGTTGATCCAGTCCAAGCCCGACATCACCGCCGTCTACGCCGAGAACGACGAGATGGGCCTCGGCGCCGTCACCGCGCTGAAGGCCGCCGGCAAGAAGCCCGGCAAGGACGTCAAGATCGTCTCGGTCGACGGCACCCGCAACGCCGTGCAGGCCCTGGTCAACGGCGAGTACAACGCCGTCATCGAGTCCAACCCGCGCTTCGGACCGCTGGCCTTCGCGACCGCCCAGAAGTTCTACGGCGGCGAGGAGATCCCCGAGAACGTCATCATCAGCGACCGCGCCTACGACGAGACCAACGCCAAGGCATCGCTCGGCGGGGCGTACTGATCCGCTCCTGAACCCAACGGCCCCGGCCGCCGCGGCACCCTCACCGGGCCACGGCGGCCCCCGGGCCCTCCTCCTTGGACAGCGGAAGGCCAAGAACACCCATGGCACCACCCGAAGCAGTACCTCAGGCACCGGAGGCGGCCGTGCCGACGGCCTCCGCCGTGCTCGAAGCCCGCTCGGTGAGCAAACGGTTCCCCGGCGTCGTCGCCCTCGACGACGTCAGCTTCTCCCTGCGCGCGGGGGAGACCCACGCCCTGGTCGGGGAGAACGGCGCGGGCAAGTCCACCCTCATCAAGGTGCTGACCGGTGTGTACCGGCCGGACGGGGGCGAACTGCGGATGACGGGTGAACCCGTCCGG
Organism: Streptomyces sp. NBC_01460; assembly: GCF_036227405.1. NCBI lineage: Bacteria > Bacillati > Actinomycetota > Actinomycetes > Kitasatosporales > Streptomycetaceae > Streptomyces > Streptomyces sp. NBC_01460. Next base: position 605,891 of record NZ_CP109473.1, on the reverse strand, counting down.
TTCGCCCGGCCGTTCGAGGCGCAGCAGGCCGGAATCTCCACCATCTACCAGGAGGTCAACCTCGTCCCGCTGATGAGCGTGGCGCGGAACATCTTCCTGGGCCGCGAGCCCCGCAACCGCTTCGGCCTCATCGACTTCGGCCGTATGCACCGGGAGACCGCCGAGCTGCTCGACGGCTTCGGCGTACGCGTGGACCCCCGCCGCCCCCTGCACACCCTCGGCATCGGCACCCAGCAGATGGTCGCCCTCGCGCGTGCGGTCTCCGTCAACGCCCAGGTCGTCATCATGGACGAGCCCACCTCCTCGCTCGAACCGCGTGAGGTGGAGACCCTCTTCCGCGTCATCGAACGCCTGCGCGGCCAGGGCATCGCCGTCCTCTACGTCAGCCACCGCATGGACGAGCTCTACCGGATCTGCGACCGGGTCACCGTGCTGCGCGACGGCCGCCACATCCACACCGGCGACCTCGCCGATCTCGACCGGATGCAGCTCGTGTCCATGATGCTCGGCCGCGACCTCTCCGAGGTGCGGCGCTCCGGCGTCACCAACTTCGCCGCGGAGGGACACGAGGCCGCCCGTACGCCCGTCCTCACCGCGACCGGCCTCTCCAGCCGGCTCCAGCTCCACGACATATCCGTGTCCCTGTACGCGGGAGAGGTGCTCGGCCTCGGCGGTCTCCTCGGCTCCGGCCGCAGCGAGACGGCGAAGGCCCTGTCCGGTGCGCTGCCCCTGGACGCGGGCGAACTCACCGTCGACGGCACCACCCTGAAGCGCCTCACCCCGGCCGCCGCGATCCGGGCCGGCATCAGCCTGCTGCCCGAGGACCGCAAGGCCGAAGGCATCGTGCCCGGCCTCTCGGTCCGCGAGAACATCGTGCTGGCCGCCATGCCCCGCCTCTCCAGGGCCGGAGTCGTCTCGCGCGCCAAGCAGGACCGCATCGTCGACATCTTCATGAAGCGCCTGCGGATCAAGGCGTCGAGCCCCGAGCAGAAGGTCGGGGAACTCTCCGGCGGCAACCAGCAGAAGGTGCTGCTGGCCCGCTGGCTCTGCCTGGAGCCCAAGGTCCTCCTGCTCGACGAACCCACCCGGGGCATCGACGTCGGGGCCAAGGCCGAGGTGCAGAGCCTCATCGACGACCTCGCCCGCGAGGGCCTCGCCGTCCTGCTCATCTCCTCCGACATCGAGGAGCTCATCGAAGGCGCCGACCGGATCGTCGTCCTGCGGGGCGGAGCGGTCGCGGGCGAGCTGTCGGGCGACGACGTGGCCGAGGACCGGCTGCTCGAAGTGCTCGCCGACCACGCACCGGAGCCGGACAGGGACCCGGCCGCCCAGGAGGACCCCCGATGACCGACACCGCCGTGGCCCCGCCCACCAAGAGCGACCAGCCCCGCACCCCCACGAGCCCCCTGGCCCGGCTGCGTGACCCCGCCTGGTACCAGCGGTACGGCGTGTACGTCGCCGTGGCGGTGGTGCTGCTCTTCAACGCGCTGTTCACCGAACACTTCATGACCGCCGACAACTTCCGCACCCAGCTCGTCCAGGTCGCCCCCATCGTCATCGTCGCCCTGGGCATGGCCCTGGTCATCGGGACCGAGGGCGTCGACCTGTCCGTCGGCTCGACCATGGCGCTCGCCGCCGCGTTCCTCCCGCTGTACCTCGGCTACGGACTCGTACCCGCGCTCGTCGTCTCGCTCCTGGCCGGCGCGGTCGTCGGAGCCGTCAACGGCGCCCTCGTCTCACTCGTGGGGCTCCAGCCCATCGTGGCCACGCTCGCCCTCTTCGTGGGTGGCCGGGGGCTCGCCCTGGTCATGGCCGACGGCCAGCTCAAGCAGATCGTCAACCCCGACCTGCTGTCGCTGGGCACCGGCTCCTTCCTCGGTGTCCCGCTGGTCGTGTGGATCGCCGGAGTCCTCGCCGTCGCCGTCGCCTTCCTGGTGCAGCGCACCACCTTCGGCCGCCAGATCGTGGCCGTGGGCGGCAACCGCTCCGCCGCCGCGCTCGCCGGACTGCCCGTCAAGCGCGTCCTCATCGGCGTGTACGTGCTCTGCGGTGTGCTCGCCGCGCTCGCCGGCATCCTCGCCACGGCCCGGCTCACCGCGAGCGACCCGTCCTCGCTCGGCACCCTCATGGAACTCTCCGCCATCACGGCGGTCGTGGTCGGCGGCACCCCCCTCAACGGGGGATCCGTCCGGGTGCTCGGCACCGTCGCGGGCGCCCTGCTCATGCAGCTCCTGCGGGCCACCCTCGTCAAGCACGACCTGCCCGACTCCACCGCACAGATCGCCCAGGCGGCCATCATCATCGCCGCCGTCTACGTCGCCCGGGAGCGTCGGTCCCGATGAACGAAACCAAGCCCGTCACCGTCGCCCCGGCCCCGGAGCCGACGAAAACGCCCGCGGCCCGCCCGGCCGCCGGCCCCGAGCAGACCGGCCGGCAGCGCGCCGCCGAACTCCTGCAACGCCAGGGCGTCCTCGCGGTCCTGCTGGCCGTCGTGATCGCCGCCTCGTTCATCTACCCGACCTTCGCGTCGCTGGACAACGCCCGCGGTGTCACCATCCAGGCGTCCTTCCTCGCCGTGGTCGCGCTCGGCATGACGATGGTCATCATCACCGGCGGCATCGACCTGTCCGTCGGATCGGTCTTCGCCCTCGGCGGGGTCCTCGCGGCCTGGGCCTCGCAGTACGGCTTCCTCGCGGCGCTGCTGCTCCCCCTCGTGGTGTGCGGCGGGATCGGCCTGCTCAACGGGCTCCTCATCGCCCGGGGGAACATGGCCCCCTTCATCGTCACCCTCGCCACCCTGCTGGGCGCCCGCGGCCTGCTGCTCTCGCTCACCGACGAGGGCGCCACCACCTACCTCGTGCCCAAGGACTCCGCCTTCGGCGAGCTCGGCCAGGGCAGTGTCTGGGGCTTCGGACACCCGATCCTCATCGCCCTGGTGCTCTTCGGGGCCGGCGGGCTCGTCCTGCAGCGCACCTCGTTCGGACAGACGCTCTTCGCCGTGGGCGGCAGCAGTGACGCGGCGACCCTCATGGGCCTCCCCGTCGCCCGGACGAAGATCCTCGTCTACACGCTCAGCGGCCTCCTCGCCGGTCTCGCCGGCGCCCTGAACGCCGCCAGGCTGTCCTCCGGCGTCACGATCGTCGGCGTGGGGATGGAACTCGACGCGATCTCCGCCGTCGTCATCGGCGGCACGCTCCTCGTCGGAGGCGCCGGATCCATCAGCGGAACCCTCTGGGGCGTGCTGCTGCTGGCCGTCATCCAGAACCTGATCAACCAGATCGGCTCGCTCAACTCCTCGTACCAGTCGGTGGTGAGCGGCGGCTTCCTTATCGTTGTCGTGGTGGCCCAGCGCTATCTCGCGCGCAGTCGCAGAAGCACCTGACGACGAGCCGGCCGCACCGGGCCGGACCTCTGAACCGAGCCGAGCCGAGCCGAACCAAGGAGTGCCGTGGGCGTCAGCCTCAAGGACGTTGCACAACGGGCAGGCGTGTCCATCAAGACCGTGTCGAACGTGGTGAACAACTACCAGCACGTCACACCGGCCATGCGCGCCAAGGTGCAGAAGGCGATCGACGAGCTCGGCTACCGGCCGAACCTCACCGCCCGTCACCTGCGCAAGGGCCGCACGGGCATCATCGCCCTCGCCGTCCCCGAATTCGGCAACCCCTACTTCGCCGAGCTGGCCGGAGCGGTCATCGACGCGGCCGCCCGGCACGACTACACCGTCCTGGTCGACCACACCGCCGGCCTCAGGGAGAAGGAGCTCCTGGTCAGCCAGGGCTTCCGTTCCCACGTGATCGACGGCCTCATCCTCAGCCCGATCCACCTGGAGACCGAGGACCTCATGGCGCGCACCGAGACGGCGCCGCTGGTCCTGCTGGGCGAGCGCGAGTACGAGGCGCCCTACGACCACATCGCCATCGACAACGTGGCGGCGGCCCGTGCGGCCGTGCGCCACCTCGTCGGCCAGGGCAACCGGCGCATCGCCTTCCTCGGATCGCGCACGGGGCAGGAACGCCAGCCCGCCCATCTGCGCCTGCGGGGCTGGCGCGAGGAGCTCGCGGCCTCCGGCATCACCCCCGACGAATCCCTCGTCGTGGTCACCGACGGCTACGGCCGCGAGGACGGGGCCGCCGGCATGGCGCGGCTCCTGGACCGTGAGGACCGGCCCGACGCGGTGTTCGCGTACAACGACCTCATCGCCATCGGGGCGATGCGGACCCTCACCGAACGCGGCCTGCGGATCCCGGACGACGTCGCCGTCGTCGGCTTCGACGACATCGAGGAGAGCCGCTACACGACCACCACCCTCACCACCATCGCCCCCGACAAAGAGGCCATCGCACGCCTCGCCGTCGACAGCCTCGTCGAACAGCTCGCCGGCGCACCCGTCGCCGAACCACGCAGGCCACGCCCGGGCTACCGCCTCGTCGTCCGCGAATCCACCACCCCCGGGCCCGACTCCGGCCACACCGAGGACCTCTGATGCCGCGCCCCACCGTGCACCGCACCCCCTTCGGCTCCACCCACGGGATCCCGACCGACCTGTGGACCCTCGACAGCGGCACGGGCGTCCGTGCCGAGATCCTGACCTACGGCGCGTCGCTGCACAGCCTCACCGTGCCCGACACCGCCGGCGCGACCGCCTCCGTCGTACGGTCCCTCGAGACCCTCGACGACTACACGGCGAAGCACCCCTACTTCGGGGCCGTCGTCGGCCGCTACGCCAACCGCATCGCGCACGGCCGCTTCGTCCTGGACGGGACCGAGCACCACATCCCCGCCAACGACCGCGGCCACGCCCTGCACGGAGGCCCGGACGGCTTCCACACCAAGGTGTGGGAGGCCGAGGCGGACCGGACCGGCGACAGCGCGTCCGTCCGGCTCACCCTGCACAGCCCGGACGGCGACATGGGCTTCCCCGGGGGCCTGGACGCCACGGTCACGTACACCCTCGACACGGAGGGAACCCTGGCCGTCGAGTACACCTCGGTCACCGACCGCCCGACCGTCGTCAACCTCACCAACCACGCCTACTTCGAGCTGGCCGGCAGCGGCGACATCCGCGGCCACCGCCTGGAGGTCGACGCCGACGCCTATCTGCCGGTCGACGACGACGGCATCCCCCTCGGTCCTCCGGCGGATGTCCGGGGGACCCCGTTCGACCTCACCGGACCCCGCGTCCTGGCGGACTGCCTCGGCGAGGAGGACGACCAGCTGCGCGCGGCGGGCGGCTTCGACCACTGCTGGGTCCTGCGTGACTCCGGCGGCGCCCTGCGCCGCGCCGCACGGCTCACCGCCCCGGACGCGGTCCGCGTCCTGGAGGTCTGGACGACGGAGCCCGGCATCCAGGTGTACACCGCCAACCAGCTCGACGGCTCGTTCACCGATGCCACCGGCCGCCGCCACGAACGGCACGGCGCCGTCTGCCTGGAGACCCAGCACCTTCCCGACTCACCCAACCGGCCGGACCTGCCCAGCCCGGTGCTCCGCCCCGGCGAGACCGCGCACAGCCGTACCGAACTCCGTTTCCCGCACCTCCGGAATTAATCGATTGCCCTCCGGCGCGACGGCCTGCTGTAATTCCGGCACCAGCTGATCAACCCGGGAGATCTTCATGCGCCGAGCTTCTGAGTCCACCCAGACAGGAATTCACCCCTATCTCGAGGACCTGAAGCTCAGTGCACACATTGAACCTGGGAATTCTGGCGCATGTCGACGCCGGTAAGACGAGCCTGACCGAGCGGCTGCTCCACAACGCCGGCGTCATCGACACCGTCGGCAGGGTCGACGACGGCAGCACGCAGACCGACTCCCTCGCCCTGGAGCGGCAGCGCGGCATCACCATCAAGTCCGCCGTGGTGTCCTTCGCCGTCGACGGCGTCACGGTCAATCTGATCGACACCCCGGGCCATCCCGACTTCATCGCCGAGGTGGAACGGGTCCTCGGCGTGCTCGACGGCGCGGTGCTCGTCGTCTCGGCCGTGGAGGGCGTCCAGGCCCAGACCCGCATCCTCATGCGGGCGCTGCGCCGCCTGCGGATCCCCACGCTCGTGTTCGTGAACAAGACGGACCGCCGGGGCGCACGGTGCGACGGGGTCCTGGCCGACCTCGCCCGACGGCTGTCGCCCTCGGTCGTCGCCATGGGCTCGGTCGGCGACGCGGGGACCAGGAGGGCCCGCACGCGGGCCTTCACCGCCGGGGACCCCGCCTTCGTCACCGCGCTGACGGACCTGCTCACCACCCACGACGACGACCTCCTGGCCGCGTACGTCGACGGCGCGGCGGGTGTTCCGTACGGCCGGCTGCGCGAGCGGCTGGCGGCGCAGACCCGCCGGGCACTGGTGCACCCCGTGTACTTCGGATCGGCCGCCACCGGCGCCGGTGTGGCCGAACTGACCGCCGCCGTAGCCGAGTTCCTGCCCGTGTCCGGCCTGGGTGTCGAAGGCCCGGCCTCGGGGACGGTGTTCAAGGTCGAGCGCGGCCCGGCGGGGGAGAAGATCGCGTACGCCCGGATGTTCTCCGGACAGGTACGCACCCGGGAACGCGTCCGGCTGCTGGGCGACGGCGATCAGGAGGGCCGTGAGGGCAAGATCTCCGCCATCACCGTCTTCGACAACGGGACCGACGTCCGCGGCGACGCGCTCCCGGCGGGCCGGATCGGCAGGCTGCGCGGTCTCCACACCGTCCGGATCGGCGACACCATCGGGAACGCGGCCGGGCGGCCGGCCAGGTCCCACTTCGCCCCGCCCACCCTGGAGACCGTCGTCACCCCGTGCCGGCGTGAGGACAGGGGAGCGCTGCACATCGCCCTCGGACACCTGGCGGAGCAGGACCCGCTGATCGGTGTACGCCGTGACGAGGTCCGGCAGGAGGTCTCCCTGTCGCTCTACGGCGAGGTGCAGAAGGAGGTCATCCAGGCGACGCTCGCGGACGAGTACGGGATCGAGGTCGGCTTCCGGGAGACGACGACCATCTGTCTGGAGCGGCCCGCAGGAACGGGCGCGGCCGTCGAATTCATCGACGTCGAGCCGAATCCCTTTCTCGCCACCGTCGGTCTGCGGGTGGAGCCCGCCGCATTCGGCAGCGGGGTGGAATTCCGCCGGGAGGTGGAGCTGGGATCCATGCCGTACTCCCTGATGCGGGCGGTGGAGGACACCGCGACGGAAACGCTCTCCCAGGGAATTCACGGATGGCGGGTCACCGACTGCACGGTCACCCTGACCCATTCCGGATACTGGCCCCGGCAGAGCCATGCGCACGCGGTGTTCGACAAGAGCATGTCGAGCACGGCGGGCGACTTCCGGAATCTGACCCCGCTGGTGCTGATGGAGGCGCTGAGGCGGGCCGGGACGACGGTGTACGAACCCGTGCACCGCTTCCGTGCCGAGCTCCCGGCCGACACGCTCGGTCCGCTGGTGCCGGTCCTCGCGCGGCTGCACGCCGTTCCGGAGCCCCCGGTGACGGAGGGCGGCGCCTGCACCGTGGAGGGGGTGGTCCCGGCCGCCCGCGTCCATGAGCTCCAGCAACTGCTGCCGGGGATGACGCGCGGGGAAGGGGTGCTGGAGTCCGCGTTCGCGGACTACCGGCCGGTCGACGGTCCTGTCCCGCACCGGTCCAGGACCGACCGTGATCCGCTGAACCGCAAGGAGTACCTCCTGCGGACCCTGCGCCGCGTCGACGGCGGCAGGTGAGGCCCGGCGGATGCGGCCGGACACGCCCGGGAGCGTGGCCGGCCGCGCCGCGGGTCACTTCAGGTACGGGCCCGCCGTACCGATCTTCCCCGGGGTCGCGTTCCTTCCGCCCAGGTCCAGGACGTACACCCGCAGATTGCCCTTGCCCGGCGCGGGGACGGCCAGCGTTCCGCCCGTCACGACCTGGGTGTCACCGGTGACGGCGTCCTTGTAGGTGCCGTTGGGGATACCTGTGTACGTGGCGCCGCCCGTGACCGTCACCAGCGCGAAGCTGTCCGTACCGCTCACGGTGTCGGTGTAGCGGCGCTTGTACGCCATCGAGCCGGTGATGCCCTCGGTCGAGTACTGCCCCATCTGCAGGGCGGGCACCGCCCGGCGGATCTGGTTGAGCCGCTGCACGTGCTTGACCAGCGGCTCGGCCAGCGTGTCGGCGACCGCGCCGGACGCGGAGGAGACCGTGCCAAAGTCCGACGCCTTCACCGTGCCGACGAGGTGGTCCCCGAAGTAGGCCCGGCCGGTCGTCGCCAGCGGGCAGGTGGGTCCGCAGTCGATCTTCTTGCCGGCCTGGAACTCGACCTCGGAGCCGTAGTACAGCGTGGGGATGCCCCGGAAGGTCCACATCAGGGACATGTTCTCGGCCCAGGCGTCCGTGCCGCCGGCGTACCGCTCGCTGCTCTTGTTGGGGCCGTAGTCGTGGCTGTCGACGTACACGACGTTGTAGGTGGCGTCGTTGTAACTGTCGTCCGAGTCCTTGCCGTTGTTGTAGGCGTTGTTCGCGTCACCGAAGTTCATGTGCATGCGCATGTCGATGACGTTCATCCCGGAGAACCTGCTGTGGTCGGGCGCGTGGTAGCTGTTGCCGTTCAGGAAGGCGTTGGTGGAGGTCGGCTGGGAGCCGGTGCCCTGCTGCTGCTCGTAGTCGTACATCTCCAGGGCGGCCTTCCCGTCGTCCGCGCCGTACTCCTTGCGTTCCTTCCAGGTGTAGAACTGCGCGGAGTGGTTGACCGAGCCGCGGTTCCACTTGTCGTTGACGAAGGCGGCGACCTCACCGAAGACGAAGAAGTTCTTCGCTGCCTCGGCGCCGAACCGCTGGGTGACGCGCTCCTGGATGGCCGGGAGGAAACGGCGGTTCCAGGTGGTGCGGGGGATGTGCACGGCGGTGTCCACGCGGAAGCCGTCCACGCCCATGTCGATGTACTTGTCGTAGGCGCCGATCAGGTAGTTCTGCACGGGCGCGCTCTCGGTGTTGAAGTCGGCGAGGTCGTCGTGCAGCCAGCACGAACGGGAGTCCTCGCCCTCCCAGTTGCCGATCCAGCAGTTGTGGTAGTACGCCTTGGGGAACATGCCCGAAGTCGGGTCGGGCCACTGGCAGTTGTAGATCCGGTAGCCCTCCGGGGAGGTGTACTGGGTGGGGGTTCCCCAGTTGACGCAGGTGTTGCCCGAGGGTTCGGCCGTGGACCAGAGGTCGCCGTTGTAGTACGACTTCCCCGACTTGGTCTCGACGCTCAGTCCGTCGTACTCGAAGCCGTCGTTCCTCTCGTCGTAGTACCAGCTCCACTGGGCGTCGCGGACCCCGTACGTCTTCGGGGTGAACAGGCCCTTGGCGCCCCAGCGCGAGGAGTGGTTGTACACGACGTCCTGGTAGATCTTCATGCCCTTGGCGTGGGCCGCGTCGATGAGGTCCTGGTAGGAGGCACCCGCCGACTCGAGCCGGGAGTCGACCTCGTAGAAGTCGTAGCCGTGGTAGCCGTGGTAGTCGTAGTCGGACCGGTTCAGGACCACGGGGGTGATCCAGACGGCCGACATGCCGAGGCCCTTGATGTAGTCGAGCTTCTCGACCAGGCCCTTGAAGTCGCCCCGGAACATGGGGTCGTCGTTGGCCGCGTTGCCCGACTTGGTGTGCTGGCTGCCGCCCCGGTTGTTCGTGGTGTCACCGTCGTTGAAGCGGGCGGTGAGGACGAAGTAGATCGGGTCCTTGCGGGGGTCGGTGCCCAGCGGCTTCCCGGAGGCCGGGGCGGTCGGCTTCTCCCCGGTGGTCGTGGTGGCAGCGGCGGAGGCCGTGGAGACGTTCCCGGCGGCGTCGACGGCCCTGACGGTGTAGCTGTAGGCCGTCTTCGCCTCCAGGCCGGTGTCCGAGAACACCGTGGAGCCGACGTCGCTGACCAGCGTTCCCTCGGTGCCGCCGGTCCGCGTCACCTGGTACGTCGTCACACCGCGGTCGTCGGTGGACGGTTCCCAGGTCACCACGACGGAAACCCCGTCCGCGCTCGCCGACACCTTCGCCGGGGCGGTGGGGGCCTGGGTGTCAGGGGTCTCAGCCGCGCAGGGGTCCTTGGCGCCGCCGGTGACCTTCTTGTCCTTCACCGTGGTGAGACCGGCGGGGACGGTGTAGTTGCTCCCGTTGTTGTTGTCCCAGACGCCGTTGCCGTTGTTGAAGGTGGCCAGCATGGAGGTGGCGGTGCCGAGATCGACCGACTTCTTCACCCAGCCGGTGCAGGCGGGCTCCATGCCCACACCTGGCACGGTGGTCCAGGCGCCGCCCGTCGGCTGGTAGTGCAGATTGGTGGTCGTCCAGCCGACGGTGGAGGTCGAGTAGTAGACCGAGGCCGTGTTGCCCGCCTCGGGTTCCGTCCCGGCATCCGCGCAGGGGTCGCTGTGGGCCACCACGCCGTCCTTGACGGTGACGGAACCGGTGCCCAGCGCGTAGTTCTTCCCGGCGTTGTTGTCCCAGACCCCGGAGCCGTTGTTGAACGTCGCGGCCAGGCCGGAGGCGCTGCCCAGGCTGACGGTCTGCTTCACCCAGTCCGTGCAGGCGGCCTCCATGACCACACCGGGCGCGGTGGTCCAGGATCCGCCGTCGGGCGCGTAATGGAGTCTGTACGAGGACCAGTTCTTGGTCTTGGTGTAGTAGAAGACGGTGGCCGTGGAGGCGGAGGAGGCCGCGGGGGCGGCCGATTCCGCGCCGGAGGCTCCGGGTGCCGGGGTCAGGAGACCCAGCATCACCGTCGCCGCGACGGCTGCCGCCGCGGGGCGTCCGAGCAGCCGGACAGGGGTGCGTCTCATTCGTGTGTCTCCAGGGGAGGGCCGCGGGCGGGTGGACCGCGACTGCCGACAGCACGACCGCTCAGCGAGCGGCCGCGAGGATCCCGCCGGAGAACCCGGACGCGCCTCGGGGTTCGGGCGAGCAGTGTGCCCTGACAGCAACTCCTGTCAGAACCTTGCTGCAATCTCTTGCATCGAGGAAGTTACCTGCGCATGACAGGCCCGTAAAGGGGCTGCGCACACCGTGATCGGAGAGGAATGGGGGAAGGCGCGAGGGCGTTCCGCAGGCATGACCTACTTCGTCGATGTCACGGTGCGCGGGTACGAGCTGGACACCCAGGGCCACCTCAATCAGGCGGTCTACCTCCAGTACGCGGAACACGCCAGGTGGGAGCTGCTGCGGGAGGCCGGCGTAGCCCAGGAGAAGCTGCTCGCCCACGGGATCGGGCCGGTGCAGCTGGAGGTGACGGTGAAGTACCTGCGGGAACTGCGCGGCGGGGACCGGGTGCGGGTCGGCTGCGACCTCTCCTACGGCACGGGGAAGACCTTCGGGGTCCGGCAGCAGATCGTCAAGGAGGACGGCGCGGTGGCCGCGGAGATCACCGGGGTGGGCGGCATCCTCGACCTGACGGCCCGCAGGCTGATCGCCGACCCCGCCGGGCGGTTCGCCTCGCTGGCCACGAAGCCCGAACTCCTCGGCATCCGCACCGACTGAGCGACGGCGGCAGAGGTCGGGACCTTCAGCGCCGACTGGGACTCGGCGGCAGAGGTCAGGGGACCTTCTCGCCCGAAACGAGCTTCGCCACCACGCGTTCCAGGCGGGCCGCCCTGAGCCCGGGAGTCCTCGCCTTCAGGAGCTGGAGGATCACGAGGTACCGGTCCGTCCTGCCCAGCCGCTCGAACCGTTCGGCGGCCGGGGGTGCGGCGGCCAGCGCGGCGGCGAGGTCCGCGGGCACGGTGGCCTCCTTCTGCGAGGGGTACGCCGTCTCCCACCGCCCGTCCTCGCGCGCGGCCCGCACCTCGGCGAGCCCCGGCTCCCGCATCCGGCCCGCCGCCGTCAGGGCCTCCACCTTCCGTACGTTGATGAGGGACCAGGGGCTGCCGGGCCGGCGGGGTGAGATCCGCTGGAGGTAGTACGTCGCGTCCAGGGACTTGCGCTGCCCGTCGATCCACCCGTAGCAGAGGGCGGTGTCGATGATCTCGGACGCGGTGACGGTCTCGACGCCCGAGCCCTTCTTCGCGACCCTCAGCCACAGGCTGGACGCGCTCGCGTGGTGCCCGTCCAGCCATGCATCGAGCCCTTCGGTACGTTCGAAGAGCAGGGGCTCCGCACCGGGAGCGGGATCGTCGGCCATCGTCGTGACGCCTCCTTCAGGACTGATACCTCAGGGCAGCTGCGCGCTCCGGGGCATGGCCCCGAACCGTGAGGCTGCCGGGGCCGGTGCGTGTCACCGGGTCCCGACGCGGCACGTGACCACCGGACCGGCGCCGATGTCCCCTCGCGCATCATCGGGCCACGTGCACCAGAAGTGGTCGTTCCCCGCCGCTTCCTCCGTCCACGCCGGGTCATTGTGTTCCACGCCCGGCGTTTACGCATTTCTTATGCCGACATCGGGGGTGAGTGATCTGTTTGAACGAAGCGAAAAGGGTCAGGCGGTGGATGTTCCCAATGTCGAGTGACGCAAGGTGTGAGTGACATGGCTGCCGACGAGAAGACTCAGGCCAAGACCGAGCAGGGCAAGGGCAAGGTCAAGGAGGCTGCCGGCCGCACCGTCGGTAACGAGCGCCTCACCGCCGAGGGCCGGGCCGACCAGGCCAAGGGCGACGCCCGCCAGGCCAAGGAAAAGATCAAGGACGCCCTCACCGACTGACATCGCCCCCTGCCCCACGCTGCGGGGCCCTCACCGGACTGCCGTCCGGTGAGGGCCCGTTGCGCTGTCCTGTGGGCACGGGCGCACGAGGGGCACTCGACGAGGCAGGAGTTCGGGCCGTACGCCGCGCCCCACCGGACGTGACCGTAACGGCATCGATTTCCGGGCCGGTTCGGGCCGCAGAGTGCGGGGCCAGGCGCTCCCCGAACGCGTGGCGACCGGCCCGCACACCTGCGCACACTCCGTCATCTTGGCTAGGGTGCGACGATGGCCATCGCCCGCGCCCATGAACCCGTCCTGCTGGACCCCAAGGGCCCGGTGATCACAGCAATCGCGTGCACCGTGGGCGCGGTCCTGTTCCTCGGCGCCGGAGGGGCCTGTGTCTATGTCGGCGTCCGCACCGTCGCCGAACTGGATGAGACCAGCACCGGGTGGATGTGGGCCGGTGTCGGCCTCGCCCTGGCCGCCGCGTTCATCGCCTGCATGGGGTTGTCCACCCTGCTCTTCGCCCGCACGGAACGGCGGGCCACGCTCCAGCTCGCCGCCCGGGGCGTCGACGCGACCGCCCTGGTTCTGGCCGTTGCCTCTGCCCCGCCGACCAACGACGACTACCACCAGGTCCGGCTCCTGATGCGTGTCAGCGGTCCCGGTTTCGAACCCTTCGAGTGCGGCAACGAGGTCCCGAAGTACCGGTTCGGCGGCGCCACGTCGGGGACGGTGCTGCCGGCCCGGGTCGATCCGGTCACCCGCACGTTCACCATCGAGCGACCGCCCGCGCCACCGGCCCCCGGAGCCGGAGACGCATGAAGGCGCAGTCGCGGTGAAGACCCGCCCGACGGCGATATCACGCTCGAGCCGATCAGCGGGGTGGGTCAGGACTGCTCCTGGGGTCCGTTCCGGAAGAGGTCGATGAATCCGAACGGTGTGCGGTCGCCCAGGACCAGCTCCAGCGTGTCGTGCGCGTCGGCGTAGAAGGTGTCACTGCGGGGGAACAGTTCCTTCTCGTAGGCGATGAGAGCGGCCTCGGTGTCCCCGGGGTGGGCTGCGATCGCCTTGGCGAGTTCGGCACCGTCGAACATCGCCAGGTTGGCGCCGTCGCCGGACGGCGGCATCAGGTGTGCGGCGTCGCCCAGGAGGGTCACGCCGGGTACGCGGTCCCAGCGGTGGCCGGTGGGGAGCGTGTGGATCATGCGGGCGACCGGGGCGGTCTCGCCTTCGGTGATCAGCGCGGTGAGGTGGGGGGCCCATCCGTCGAACTCGGCCGCGACCCGGGCGCTCGCGGCGGCCGCGTCGGTGAAGTCGATGTCGGCGATCCACTCGGCGGACCGGGTCAGCTCGACGTAGGTGTGCAGGACGTTGCCCGCCTCGCGGTGCGCGACGATCCCCTTGCCCGGGGTCAGCGCGTACATCGCGCCGGCGCCGACGGCCTCGGCTGTCGCGGTGTGACGCTCGTCGACGTCGTGGAGATACGTCTCGACGAACGTCGTGCCGACGTACTCGGGCGTGGCGTCGGACAGCAGCGGCCTGATCTTGGACCAGGCTCCGTCGGCGCCGACGAGGAGGTCTGTGGTCACGGTCGAGCCGTCGGTGAAGGCCAGCTCGTGCCGACCCTCGCCCAGCGGGCGGACGCCGGAGACCTTGCTTCCCCACCGGACCGTGCCCTCGGGCAGGGAGTCGAGCAGGATCCGGCGCAGGTCGCCGCGCAGCACCTCGGGGCGCGTCGTCGAGTCGCCCGGCACGTCGAGCAGCAGTTCGCCGTTCGGGTCCAGTACGCGCGCCGCGTCGGCGCCCTGGTGGATGATCGCGTGGAACTCCTCGGTCAGTCCGGCGTCGGCGAGCGCGTGCTGGCCGTCGTCCTCGTGGATGTCGAGCTGGCCGCCCTGCGTGCGGGTCGCGGCCGAGGCGTCGGCCTCGTAGACCGCCGCGGGGATGCCGTGGACGTGCAGGACGCGGGCGAGGGTGAGGCCGCCGAGGCCTGCGCCGACGATCGCGATGGGTGTCGTCATCGTGGTTCCTTCCAAACTGGGTGGAACGATGTTCCATATTCAATGGGAGCGGTGTTCCGTAAGGGTCGATCTGGCCGGCGTGGTGACTAGGACGCGCCTATGTGCTCCACGGGGAGCGCATAGGCGCGGCGCGGCACGCTGGAAGCGGTTCGGCCTCGCCCGGTGCGTACGGCCGCGGTGCGGCTGCCCGATCGCGGCGGCCATGAACCGTTCCTCGCCGGCAGTCACCTCGTCCAGGAGCTGCTCCCGTGGGGCGCTGCCGGCGCGGCTTCCCGCCGGGAACGCCGGGCGTCCTGCCGCGCTCAGGCCGGGTCGGCGGGCAGGGCGGAGTAGGGGTGGACCTCGATCCGCAGGGGCGGCTCGGCGAGAAGGCCGATGATTTCGTCGCGGAGCTCATCGGCGAGGGGGCTGTTCTCGTAGGCGTCCTTCGCCTCCCGGCTGCGGAAGACCTCCATGTTCCACAGCACGTCAGGGTCGGCGTCCTCGCGGACCATGATGAAGCGGTCGGAGGACCCCGACTTCTCCATCCCGGCGGTAGCCAGTGCGAGCAGCGTGTCGCCGAGTCCCGGCTTGGCGCGCATCTTGATGAGGTAAGTGGGCTGGTCCTGCAGTGCCATGGTCATCTCCTCCTGCTTGCGTGGCGGGGCGCCTGGGCCCGGCCGGTCACTGGAATGTCGTTCCATTACGAGTGTGGAACAGCATTCCAGTCGTGTCAAAATGAAGAGGTGGCACGACGGACGCATAAGTGGCCCGAGCGGCGCCTCAGCCCTCTGTCCCGCGAGCAGATGATCGAAGCCGCCACCGGTCTTCCGGACAAGGAGGGCGGGAGCGGGCCGACCTTCCGGGCGCTGAGTGCGTGCCGTGCCACCGGTCCCGGTGCGCTCTACCGGTATGTGGCGGGCAGGAGGGAGCTCCTGGTCGCGACTTCCGCCCTGTTGCACCACACCCTCGGCGCCGCCGGCCAGCACGTCGCGAATCGTGCCCGCGCGTCCAGCCTCGGCCCGGAAACCGAGCACGAGGCCTCCACGGACGCCGTGACGGCCCGATGGCGACAGCCCAGTGCCGCAGGAGTACCCCTGCGCCCGGGCGGTCGCGGACCGTGGGCTCGACCACGACGACCGCGGGCAATTCCTTGCCGGCATCGACCTCATCGCCGCGGGCAGCACGTCCGGGTGTGGCCCACTGATCAACATCGCCGTCGCCTGCTGACGCTCGTTCCGTCTCACCTCGTCGTCCCCGTCGAGCCAGGAGGCGTTCGGGGCGCGCGGCGAACGCAGGGTTCCGGCGGCCGGCGGCGTGGGCGGCCGGGCAGGAGGTGCCGACAGAGTGCTCGCACCACCCCGGAGAGGTGAGCGGGCCGATGGTCCGCGTACGGCCCCTTGCGCAGCCCGCATCCGTGCAGGAGAGGGCGGTCCTCCCCTTCGGCCCGGTCGTCCGGGCTCGAAGGGAAGTCAACACGGTGACGCGCACTTCAGGTCAACCGTTCCCGGCGGGCCGCGACCGCCGGGAACGACTCGTCCCCGGCGGTCGCGGCCCGGAGCGCCCCGGCGTCAGCCCGCCGCCGTGAAGTGATGGCTGCCCGAGCCGGCGGCGAAGACCGCGCACCCGTCGTCCAGCCGGAGGAAGACGGCGGGGCCCCGGCCCGCACTCCGCTTGTCGCCGCCCGGCACCCACACCTCGGCGGTCGTGTTCGGCGGCAGCGCCACCGCGAGGGCGAAGCGGCTGCCGTCCTTCTCCCAGCGTGTGGTGACCGGCCCGTACCGTGAGTCGAAGCGTCCACCGGCCCGCGTCACCCCGCCGCCCGGCCGCGGCCGTACGACGATCTTCCGGAATCCGGGGGCGCCGGGTGCGATGCCCGCGATGTTCGCGTACATCCACTCACCGACCGAGCCGTACGCGTAGTGGTTGAAGGAGTTCATCCCGGCGTCCTGGAAGCTGCCGTCCGGCCGGATCGAGTCCCAGCGCTCCCACATCGTGGTGGCGCCCCGCTCGATCTGGTAGCCCCAGCTCGGGAAGGTCCGCTGCAGCAGCAGGCGGTAGGCGACGTCCGTGTGGCCGGTGTCCGTGAGGACCGGCAGCAGCCGGGGGGTGCCGAGGAAGCCCGTCGACAGGTGCCAGCCCTTCGCCTCGATGAGCGCGACCAGCCGGTCCGCGGCCGGTCCGCGGTCGCCCTCCGCGAGCAGATCCATGGACAGGGCCAGCACATAGGCCGTCTGCGTGTCGCCCTTCACCCTCCCCCCGGCCGAGACGTACGCCGCGCGGAACGCGTCACGCACCCGGCCGAAGAGCGCCCGGTACGGCGCGGGGTCCTTGCCCAGCGCCTCGGCGGTCCGGGCGACGAGATCGGCGCTGTGGGCGAAGTAGGCCGTGGCGATGACGTCCTTCGGCGTCTCGTCCTCGATGTTCAGCCAGTCGCCGAAGCCGTCGGCGGGGCGCAGCAGCCCGGTGCTGTGCGCCTCCAGGTACTGCAGCCATTCGAGCATCGAGGACCAGGACTGCTCCAGCACCCGCACATCGCCGTAGGCCTGGTACAGGGCCCACGGGACGGTCACCCCGGCGTCACCCCAGCCGGCCGCGCCGTTGCCGACGTTCGGGAGGTCCGGGGCGACATGGGTGAAGGCGCCGTCGGAGGTCTGGGCGTCGCGCAGGTCGTGGAGCCACTTGGTGAGGAAGCGCGCCGACTCCATCGTGTAGGCGGCGGTGGGGGCGAACACGTTGATGTCCCCGGTCCAGCCGAGCCGTTCGTCGCGCGCCGGGGTGTCCGTCGGGATCGAGAGGAAGTTGCCGCGCTGCCCCCAGGTGATGTTGCTGTGGAGCTGGTTCAGCATGGGCACATCGGTCGTGAAGTCCATCGTGAACGGTGCCGAGGTGTGGATGACACGGCCCACGATCGCGTCCGGTCCCGGCGTGCCGGGATACCCGGTCACCTCGACGTAGCGGAAGCCGTGGAACGTGAAGCGGGGCTCGTAGGTCTCCTTGCCCCCTCCCTTGAGCGTGTAGGTGTCCGTGGCCCGGGCGGTGCGCAGATTGGTCGTGTAGATCGTGCCGTCCGGGTTCAGTACCTCGGCGTGGCGCAGCCGCACCGTCGTCCCGGCCGGGCCGGACACCGTGAGGCGTGCGGCGCCCACCATGTTCTGGCCGAGGTCGAACACGTATACGCCGGGCTTCGGTTCGGTCACTTCACGGGTCGTCAGCTCCCGCTCCACGCGGCAGGCGCCGTCCACCTCGGCCACGAGGGCCGCGGTGACCCCGTCGACGCGGTCGGCCGCGAGCCAGCCGGAGGCGTCGAAACCGGGGCGCGTCCATCCGTCGGTCTCCAGCCGGGCGTCGTACTCCTCGCCCGCCATGAGGTCCGCCCCGGTGACGGGCCCGGCGGCGCTGAGCCAGTCCGGCCCCGACACCACGCGCTCGGTCGAACCGTCGGTGTAGGTCACCTCCAGCTGCGCGAGCGCGGCGGGCCGCTCGCCGTACTGATGGGGCCCGAACCAGGCGATGTTCCCCGCGTACCACCCCGTCGCCAGCGTGATCCCGAGGGCGTTGCCGCCCGGCGCCAGCAGGCCCGTCACGTCGTACGTCTGGTACTGGACCCGCTGGTGGTAGTCCGTCCAGCCCGGGGCGAGGCGGTCCTCACCGACGCGCTCGCCGTTGAGGGACACCTCGTACAGACCGAGGGCCGTCGAGTACAGCCGGGCCCGCGCGACGCGTTTGCGGCCCAGGCGGAATTCCCGTCGCAGCTGGGTGGCGGGGGAGTACGCCACCGCGACCTTCCCCCAGGGGCCGGAGCCCCAGCGGGCGAGGACCTCGGCGGCGGGCCAGGCGGAGTCGTCGTAGGACTCCGTGTGCCAGTCTCCCGACGGCTGTTCGTCGGTCGCCCGCCAGGCGGCGCCGGTGACGACCGTGGTCGTCCCGTCCTCGGTGGTCAGCTCCAGTGCTCCCAGGAGCCCTGCGGGGCCGGCGACGGCGTTCGTCGCCGAGACGGCGACGACCTGGGTGCCGGGGGAGAGACGGGCGGTCACGTCCACCAGGACGGGGCGCTTCCAGTTCTCGGCGGGGCCGTCCGCCTCCGTGTGCGCCACCTCCGCACCGTTCACCAGTGCGGTGAACCCGTCGTCGGCGCTCATGACCAGACGGGCCCGGGTGACCCCCTCCGGAACCTCCACCCGGCCGCGGAACCACCGTGTGGCGGCGGGTGCCTCGACCGTGGGATCCCCCTCGGGGAACCAGATCCACGAGGCGTCGTCCAGGGAGGGGGCACCGGTCAGCGCCGATGGCGCGGCGATCCAGCCGGCCGACCAGTCCGAGGCCTCCAGGAGCCCGGTCTCCCACCAGGACGGCTCGCTCCACGCGGAGGCCCGGCCGTCCGTGTCCCAGACCCGCACGGACCAGAAGTAGCGGGTACGGGACGTGAGACCGGGGCCCGCGTACGGAACGAGCAGGGACTGCGCAGACCCGACCCTGCCGCTGTCCCAGACGTCCGGGTTCCCCAGGCGGTCGGCAGAGGTGGCCACACGGACCTGGTAGGCGGTCTGGGCCGTGCCGGGGCTGTCCGAGGCGACGGGCCAGCTCAGCCGCGGACGGGGGGTGTCGAGGCCCAGAGGATGGCTCACGTACTCGACGGTCGGCCCGGTCACGCGGGCCCGGGCGGCGGCTCCCCGCGCCGGCCCGGACGCACCGGCGGCGGGCGCGGACACCGCGGCGAGCGCGGCGGTGGCGGCGGTGGTGCTGAGCAGTCGTCTTCTGCTGATCACAGCGCGGCTCCGTAACGATGGTGATGAATCGTTTCAGGAGTGCGAAGCTATGATTGTGACCAGTCCCTGTCAAGAGTTCTTTCGCGATCGCGTTCATCTGGCTTGATGGTTGCAAGCCTGCTGCGTGCGGCATTGACGACCCTGTCGGGGCAGGTCTATCTTCGCTCGCAGGAGGAGTTGAAACCTTTCATGTGATCGGCCGAATGGGCCTGCCCCGGTACCGATCGTTGCGCTGTCCGGCTGACGCGGCTCAAGGCCCGCCCGGGATGTGGACGAAAGGTCAGGTGTTCGCACGTCGCGGACCTGACGTGGTCCGCGATCCGCTCCTCCATCTCAAGGGAGAACGCATGCGCCTGCGCGCCCGATGGGCACCAGCCGCTCTACTGCTGATCGCCCCCCTGATCGGCACCACCACGGCCACGGCCGACACCGGCGAGACGCTCGTGCCGGTGCAGAAGTCGGCCCGGGCCGTGCCCGGCCAGTACATCGTCACCCTTTCGCCCGAGCAGGCGCCGAGTGCCATGGCCGAGCAGCTCGGGGTCCGCACCCTCTTCACGTACAGCAAGGTCCTGCACGGCTTCGCGGCCTCGCTCACGCCGGCGCAGCTCGAGCAGGTGCGCGGTGCGGCAGGTGTCCAGACCGTCGAGGAGAACAGCGAGGCGTCCGTCTCCCCGCCCGCCGCCAAGGCGGCGGCGGGGAAGCGGGCCGTGGCCGGGAGCTGGGGGCAGGACCGCATCGACCAGCGGAGTCTGCCGCTGGACGGCACCTACGACGTGTCCGGCACGGGCCAGGGTGTGACCGCGTACATCCTCGACACCGGCATCGAGTCCGCCCACAGCGAGCTGGGCGGCAGGGTGGGCGCCGGCTACGACGCGATCGGGGACGGCCGCGACGGTGAGGACTGCAACGGTCACGGCACGCACGTGGCCGGGACCGTGGCCGGCGAGACGTACGGGGTCGCCCCCGCGGCTGCCCTCGTGCCGGTGCGGGTGCTCGACTGCGAGGGGTCGGGCACGTGGGCCGGGATCATCGCCGGCCTCGACTGGATCGCCCAGAACGCCGAGCAGCCGGCCGTGGTCAACGCCTCCCTCGGCGGGCCCGCTTCGTCGGCCGTCGACGACGCGTTCGACGCCCTCGCGGCGGAGGGCACCCTGCCCGTGGTCGCGGCGGGCAACGAGAACCAGGACGCCTGTGACGTCTCCCCGGCGCGTGCCGACGGCGTGCTCGCCGTGGGTGCCTCCGACGACCGGGACCGCCAGGCGACGTTCAGCAACTGGGGCACCTGCGTGTGGCTGTACGCCCCGGGCGTGGACATCGTGTCCGCGAAGCTCGGTGGCGGTTCCACGACACTGAGCGGAACCTCCATGGCCAGTCCGCACGTCGCCGGTGCCGCGGCTCTCTACAAGGAGCAGCACCCCGACGCGGCGCCGCAGGAGGTCGCCGACTGGCTCGCCGCGGAGGCGACCCCGGACGTCCTGACGGGTCTGGGCTCCGGCTCGCCGGACCGGCTGCTGTACACCGGCGGTCTCTGACCTCCGGCCGGCTCCACCGAGCGGGGTCCGCGTGCCGCGGGCCCCGCTCCTCGTCATGCCCTGGAGCAGGCACTTTCCGTCGGCTTGCAGGCCTACGCAAATTTCTTACGTGCTTTCCAAGCATCCGCCGTCCCTCGATCCATGCGCCGAACCGTCCTCAAATGCGCGACAGGGCCTGCTCCTTGAGTGCCACTCGCGTGGTGCTCGACTGTTCCGTTTTCTGTCCCAACCGTGGACGCTCTCGCACTTCTCTGCAACTCTCTGACGGCAAAGCGCAAAACTCAGCTCACAGCATGCAGAAAAGGGTGCCGGAGAGCTGTACCGACAGAGCCGCGTCCTCGGTGTGTCCTGCGCCGAGGCCCAAGATCGGGGACTTATGAGAGCCCAACGCTGGAGATGGCGGACCCTTTCCGCCGTGGTCACCACCAGTCTTCTGATGATCGGATGGCCGTCGCTCACCGCCGCGGCGGCCGACGGGCCCAACATCGCCGCAGGCCGGACCACCGCGGCGAGCAGCGCCGGCGAGTACGCCGCCCGCAACGTGACGGACGGCAACCAGGCGACGTACTGGGAAGGATCGGGCGGCGCGCTGCCGCAGTGGGTCCAGGCCGACCTCGGCACGACCGCCCGGGTGGACGAGGTGACGCTGAAGCTCCCCGCGGGATGGGAGACCAGGCAGCAGACCCTCTCCGTCCAGGGAAGCGCCGACGGCACCAGCTTCTCGACGCTGAAGAGCTCGGCGGCGTACACCTTCAGCCCCGGCACCTCCAACGCCGTGAAGATATCCTTCCCGGCCACCCAGACCCGGTTCGTGCGCGTGAACGTCACGGCCAACACGGGGTGGCAGAACGCGCAGCTCTCCGAGCTGGAGGTCCGGGCCGCGGGCGAGTCCTCGGCCGACCTCGCCGCGGGCAAGACACTCAGGGCGAGCAGCTACACCGAGACCTACGTGGCCTCCCACGGCAACGACGGCAACCGGGCCAGCTACTGGGAGAGCAGGAACAACGAGCTCCCGCAGTGGATCCGGGCCGACCTCGGTGCCTCGGTCCGGGTCGACCGGGTCGTGCTCCGGCTGCCCGACGGCTGGGAGCAGCGCTCCCAGACCCTGAAGATCCAGGGCAGCGCCGACGGCACGGAGTTCAGCGACCTGACCGCGTCCAAGGCGTACACCTTCAACGCCGCGGGCGGGCACTCGGCGACGATCTCCTTCGACGCGACCACGACCCGCTACGTGCGGGTGCTCGTCACCGCCAACTCCGTCCAGCCGGCCGCCCAGCTCTCCGAACTGGAGATCTACGGCCCGAGCACCGGTGACACGCAGGCGCCCACCGCGCCCTCGGGCCTGGCCCTCACGGAGCCGGCCACCGGGCAGATCAAGCTGACCTGGTCGGCGTCCTCGGACAACACCGGCGTCACGGGCTACGACGTCTACGCCAACAACACGCTGCTGACCAGCGTGGCGGGCGGTGTGACCACCTTCACGGACACCCGCCCGGCGAGCGAGACCGTCTCCTACCACGTCAGGGCCAAGGACGCGGCGGGCAACCAGTCGGGCAACAGCAACACCGTCACCCGCACCGGCGACTCCGGTGACACGCAGGCGCCCACCGCGCCCTCGGGTCTGGCCTTCACGGAGCCGGCCACCGGGCAGATCAAGCTGACCTGGTCGGCGTCCTCGGA
This sequence comes from Streptomyces sp. NBC_01460, assembly GCF_036227405.1. NCBI lineage: Bacteria > Bacillati > Actinomycetota > Actinomycetes > Kitasatosporales > Streptomycetaceae > Streptomyces > Streptomyces sp. NBC_01460. The sequence continues at coordinate 583,318 of NZ_CP109473.1, read as the reverse complement.
CAACAAGGGCGTCACCGGCTACGACGTCTACGCCAACAACGTGCTCCGCAAGAGCGTCGCCGGCGACGTCACCACGTACACCGACACCCAGTCCGCCGCCACGACCGTCAGCTACGTCGTGCGGGCCAGGGACGCGGCGGGCAACGTCTCCGGCGCCAGCAACACCGTGACGCGGAACGGAGCCACGAGCGGCGCCTCCAACCTCGCCGTCTCCAAGCCGATCACCGCCTCGTCGGTCGTCCACACCTTCGTCGCGGCCAACGCCAACGACAACTCCCTCAGCACGTACTGGGAGGGTGCGGGCGGCAGCTACCCCAACACGCTGACCGTCAAGCTGGGTGCCAACGCCGACACGGAGAGCGTCGTCGTCAAGCTGAACCCCGACAGCAGCTGGGGAGCGCGCACCCAGAACATCCAGGTGCTCGGACGGGAGCAGGACGCCACCTCGTTCACGGGTCTGGCCGCTGCCAAGGACTACGCGTTCAGTCCGGCGACGGGTAACACGGTGACGATCCCGGTCACCGCCCGCGTGGCGGACGTCCAGCTGAAGTTCACGTCCAACAGCGGATCCGGCGCGGGCCAGGTCGCCGAGTTCCAGGTGCTTGGTGCTCCGGCCCCCAACCCGGACCTGCAGGTCACGGCGGTCAGCGCCTCGCCCTCGGCCCCCGTGGAATCGGACGCCATCACCCTGTCCGCCACCGTCCGCAACTCCGGCGCGGTCGCCTCTCCCGCCGGGAAGGTGGACTTCGAGCTCGGCGGCTCCAAGGCCGCCACCGCATCGGTGGGCGCTCTCGCCGCAGGCGCCTCCGCCCAGGTCACCGCCTCCATCGGGGCGCGTGACGCGGGCAGTTACGCCCTCGGAGCCGTCGTCGACCCGGCGGGCGAGATCATCGAGCAGAACGAGACGAACAACCGCTTCACCAGCGGCACCCCGCTGGTCGTGAAGCCGGTCTCCAGCTCCGACCTCGTGGCGAGCGCGGTCACGACCTCCCCGTCGGGTCCCTCGAACGGCGACACGGTCACCTTCTCCGTCGCCGTGAAGAACCAGGGCTCCGTGGCCTCCGCGAGCGGCAGCCACGGGATCACCCTCAGTCTGATCGACTCCAAGGGTGCCACGGTCAAGACCCTCACCGGCGCGCACAACGGCGCCATCGCCGCGGGTTCCACGACCGCACCCGTCTCCCTGGGCACCTGGACGGCCGCCAACGGCTCGTACACGGTGAAGGTGGTGCTCGCCGACGACGCCAACGAACTGCCGGTGAAGCGCACGAACAACACCAGCACCGAATCGCTCTTCGTCGGGCGCGGCGCCAACATGCCGTACGACATGTACGAGGCGGAGGACGGTGTCACCGGCGGCGGTGCCAAGGTCGTCGGCCCCAACAGGACCGTCGGCGACGTCGCGGGCGAGGCCTCGGGCCGCAAGGCGGTCACGCTCGACAGCACCGGCAACTACGTCGAGTTCACGACGCGGGCGACCACGAACACCCTGGTCACCCGGTTCTCCATCCCGGACGCCGCGGGCGGCGGCGGCATCGAGTCGAAGCTGAACGTCTACGTGGACGGCACCTTCCTCAAGGCGATCGACCTCACCTCGAAGTACGCCTGGCTCTACGGGAACGAGACCGGACCGGGCAACGACCCCGGCTCGGGCGCGCCGCGGCACATCTACGACGAGGCGAACGTCATGCTGGGCAAGACCGTCCCGGCGGGCAGCAAGATCCGGCTGCAGAAGGACGCGGCCAACACCAGCACCTACGCGATCGACTTCGTCAGCCTGGAGCAGGTCTCCCAGGTGGCCAACCCGGACGCCGCCACCTACACGGTGCCCGCCGGCTTCACCCACCAGGACGTCCAGAACGCCCTGGACAAGGTCCGGATGGACACCACGGGGAAGCTCGTCGGCGTCTACCTGCCGGCCGGTGACTACGCCACCGCCAGCAAGTTCCAGGTCTACGGCAAGGCCGTGAAGGTCGTCGGTGCCGGGCCCTGGTTCACCCGGTTCCGCGCCCCGTCCACGCAGGACAACACCGACATCGGATTCCGCGCCGAGGCGAGCGCGAAGGGCTCCTCGTTCTCGAACTTCGCGTACTTCGGCAACTACACGTCCCGCATCGACGGGCCCGGCAAGGTGTTCGACTTCTCCAACGTCTCGGACATCGTGATCGACAACATCTGGAACGAGCACATGGTGTGCCTCTACTGGGGCGCCAACACCGACAGCGTGACGATCAAGAACTCCCGGATCCGCAACATGTTCGCCGACGGCATCAACATGACGAACGGGTCCACCGACAACCACGTCACCAACAACGAGGCGCGCGCCACCGGGGACGACAGCTTCGCGCTGTTCTCGGCGATCGACGCGGGCGGCTCGGACATGAAGAACAACGTGTACGAGAACCTCACGTCCATCCTGACCTGGCGGGCCGCGGGAGTGGCCGTGTACGGCGGCTACGACAACACCTTCCGCAACATCCACATCGCCGACACCCTGGTGTACTCCGGGATCACGGTCAGCTCGCTGGACTTCGGCTACCCGATGAACGGATTCGGGACCGCGCCCACGGCGATCGAGAACGTGTCGGTGGTGCGGTCCGGCGGCCACTTCTGGGGGACGCAGACGTTCCCGGGGATCTGGCTGTTCTCGGCCTCCAAGGTCTTCCAGGGGATCCGCATCTCGCACGTGGACATCGTCGACCCGACGTACAGCGGGATCATGTTCCAGACCAACTACGTAGGAGGACAGCCGCAGTTCCCGATCAAGGACACCGTGCTCACGGACATCTCGATCTCCGGCGCTCGCAAGAGCGGTGACGCGTTCGACGCGAAGTCGGGCTTCGGTCTGTGGGCCAACGAGATGCCGGAGTCGGGCCAGGGCCCTGCCGTCGGCGAGGTCACCTTCAACGGGCTGAAGTTCAGCAACAACGCCCAGGACGTGAAGAACACCACCCCCGGGTTCAAGATCAACATCAACCCGTAGGGGCGGGGTCCTCGCGGGCCCGTGCGGGCCGGCTCCGGCCCTCCGGTGGCCTCCTCCCCGAGGCCTCGCCGGAGGCCCGCACGGGCCCCTCCAGGGCTGCGCGGAGGGGCCGGGGTGTACCCGCGCCCTGCGTAATCTCTTTGCGGTCAGAAGTCTGTCTCTTGCGGCCGGCGGACCTGTAGTGGTGCTGCCCAGCCCTGAACGGGCAGGGCGGCCGAGGGTCGTTGCCGCTGTGTGCATCTGCCCGGCTCGCTCCATGCGAGCCGGGCAGAGCCATGTCGGCGGGCGGTGGAGCCACTGGCGGACGACGCCTGCTCACATGCGGAGTCCTGTCAAACATTTACGAAATCTGCGCGAGATATTGCGCTCACATGTCGCTGGTGGTTGAGTATGCCGCGCCCCGGCAGACAGTCGGCCGAGGCCTTCCGTGCTCATGCCCGAAGGGGACCACCGATGAGAAGTGCTGGGATTCGCCGTACCCGCCGTGCCTCCGCGGCCGCCGTCGTCACCGCGCTCGCCCTGACCGCCCTTGCCTCCTGCGGCACGAGCAGCAGCGGCGACACGAACGACGACTCCGGCAGCGGCTCGTCCGATCCGTCGGCACCGCTCGACCCGAAGGCCAAGGTGACGCTGTCGATCGACTGCATGCCGCCGGCCGCGAAGGCCGCGGAGCTGCGCGAGTGGAACGAGGACATCAAGACGTTCAACAAGAAGTACCCGAACGTCAAGATCAACGGGAAGTCGACGCCCGGACAGTGTCTGGAGCCCCCGCGGTTCACGGCCATGCTCAAGGGCAAGTCGCAACCGGACGTGTTCTACGCGTACTTCACCGACCTCCAGCAGGTGCTGGACAACGACGGCGCCGAGGACATCTCCGCCTACGTCAACGACGCCTCCGTACCCGCGCTGAAGGACATCCAGCCCCAGGTGCTGGACGTCGCCCGCAAGGACGGCAAGCTCTACGCGCTGCCGACCAGCAACTACACCATGGGTCTCATGATCAACCGGAAGCTGTTCACGCAGGCCGGTCTGGACCCGGACACCCCGCCGGCCACCTGGGAAGAGGTCCGGACCGCGAGCAAGAAGATCGCGGCGCTCGGCAAGGGCATCGCCGGCTTCGGCGAGTACAGCGCCGGCAACAACGGCGGCTGGCACTTCACCGCCACCCAGTACGGCCTGGGCGGGGACGTCGTGGACGCGAGCGGCAAGAAGGCCGCCTTCAACGACGACAAGGGCAAGCAGGTCCTCCAGCAGCTGCACGACATGCGCTGGAAGGACGACAGCATGGGGCAGACCCAGCTGCTGAAGTGGGGGGACCTGCAGAAGCAGATATCCACCGACAAGCTCGGCATGTTCCTCGCCGCGCCCGACGACATCGCCTACATGGTCCAGCAACTCGGCGCGAAGTACGAGAACTTCGGGCTCGGCCCGATCCCCGGCGCCGAAGGAACCCTGTTCGGCGGCAACAACTACATGGTCAAGAAGGGCAGCTCGCCCGACAAGATCAAGGCCGCGGTCGCCTGGCTGAACTTCAAGAACCTGACCCCGGGCAAGGGGCAGTTCGAGTGGGCGCGCACCAAGGCGGACCAGCTGCCCGTCGGGCTGCCGCAGCCGAACTTCTTCACCGGCGAGAGCAAGACGAAGGACGACGCCGAACGCGTCGCCAACGCCACGATGCCCGTCGAGAACTTCAAGGCCTTCATGGACAACCCGGTCCAGGGCAAGGCGGAGCCGCCGAAGGCCCAGGAGATCTACAAGATCCTCGACAACGCGATGTCCGGGGTCCTGACCAACAAGGACGCCGACATCGACAAGCTGCTCGACACCGCCGAGCAGCAGGTCAACCAGGTTCTGGCGAACCAGTAACGGACGTGCGGAGGCCGGGCCGGGCGGGCCCGGCCCCGCATCCGTACCGTCTGCGAGCGACTGCACCGAGGAGAGACCATGTCGGCCCCCACCCTGTCCACCGGGAAGGCGAGCGCACCGCCACCCGGTCACCACCCGCGGCCCACCGGGCCGGACTCCGCCCGTGAGGAGTTCGTGCGCGCCCTGCGCCGCAACATCTCGGCGCACGGCTTCCTGATCGGAGCCGTCCTCTGCTTCTCCTTCTTCTCCTGGTATCCGATGGTCAGGGAGTTCATCCTGGCCTTCCAGAAGACCGAGGACGGCAGGACGACCTGGGCCGGCTGGTCCAACCTGAGCTACGTCTTCAACGACCCGGCGTTCTGGCAGGCCTGGCGCAACACCCTGCTCTTCACCGTGCTGGCGCTCGTCCTGGGATTCGCCGTCCCGTTCGTCGTCGCCGTGGTGCTCAACGAGTTCCGGCACGCGCAGGGATACCTTCGCCTGCTGGTCTACCTGCCCGTCATGCTGCCGCCGGTCGCCTCGGTCCTGCTCTTCAAGTACTTCTACGACCCCGGCTACGGACTCTTCAACCGCATCCTGGAATTCCTCCATCTGCCCGCCCAGCAATGGCTCCAGGACCCCAGCACCTCCATGCTCTCCGTAGTGATCGCCTCCACCTGGATGAACATGGGAGGGGCCACGCTCATCTACCTCGCCGCCCTCCAGGGCATCCCCGGAGAGCTGTACGAGGCGGCCGAGCTCGACGGCGCGGGACTCCTGCGCAAGATCTGGCACGTCACCATCCCGCAGACCCGGCTGATCCTGTCGCTCCTGCTGCTCATGCAGATCATCGCGACGATGCAGGTCTTCACCGAACCGTTCCTGCTCACCAACGGCGCCGGCCCCGAGGGCTCCACCACGACCGTCGTCTACCTCATCTACCAATACGCCTTCAACTTCAACAACTACGGCGGAGCGGCGGCCCTCGGCCTCCTCCTGCTGGTCGTCCTCGCGGGCTTCTCCGCGGTGTACGTACGCCTCAGCCGCAGCAGCGAAGACTAGGACGGGAGCACGACGATGGCATCGAACACGCTTGTCTCCCGGCGCGGACCCGGCGCGGGCAGGGCCCGCCGCCGGGAGGCCGACCAGAGCCGCCAGCGGACCCTGATCTCACCGGCCCAGCTCGGCCGGCCCCGGGGCAAGGCCCTCTACTGGATCATCTTCGCCGTGGTGGTGGCGGCCTTCACGCTCGCCTTCCTCGGCCCCCTGTACTGGATGGTCACCGGCGGTCTCAAGACCACCCAGGAAGTGGTGCAGAGCCCGCCCACCGCCTTCCCCTCCTCGATCCACACCGAGAACTACTCCCAGGCGTGGACCGTGATGGACCTGGCCCAACTGCTCTTCAACACGCTGTACTACGCGTTCGGGGCGCTCGCCTTCCAGCTCGTCCTCGACGTGGCCGCCGCCTACTCGCTGTCCAAGCTGCGCCCCATGTTCGGCAAGGTCATCCTCGGCATGATGCTCGCCACGCTGATGATCCCGGCGACCGTGCTCGTGGTCCCGCAGTACCTCACGGTCCTCGACGTGCCGATCTTCGAACGCAACCTGCTCAACTCGCCCTGGGCGATCTGGCTGCCGTCGGTCACCAACGCCTTCAACATCTTCCTGCTGAAGCGTTTCTTCGACTCCATCCCGGGCGAACTGCTCGACGCCGCGGCCATCGACGGCGCCTCACCCCTGCGCACCCTGCGCTCGATCATCCTGCCGATCTCCCGGCCGATCCTCGGTGTCGTCTCCATCTTCGCGGTCGTCGGAGTCTGGAAGGACTTCCTCTGGCCCATGCTCACCCTGCCCGACCCGGGGAAGCAGACCCTCAACGTCGGTATCTACTCGCTCTCCAACGGGGTGCCGCAGAACGTCCTCATCGCGGCGCTCACCATCGCGTCCGTCCCGACGCTGCTCATCTTCCTGCTCTTCCAGCGCAACATCATGAGCGGTCTCACCGCGGGCGGCCTGAAGGGCTGACGCCCGCCCGGAACACCGCCTCCCACCAGCACTCCGCCGCCGGCCCTCCACCGCACGCCCCGCGCCCGGGCCGGGGGCGGAGTACCTCCTGCCCGAAAGGAACGTCACGTGGCAGCCATCCGTCCGACCGAGGCCACCGCACCGTGGTGGCGCGACGCCGCCATCTACCAGGTCTACGTACGCAGCTTCGCCGACGGCGACGGAGACGGCACCGGCGACCTCGCAGGAGTACGGGCCAGGCTGCCGTACCTCGTCGAACTGGGCGTCGACGCTCTGTGGTTCACCCCCTGGTACCTCTCCCCGCTGGCCGACGGCGGCTACGACGTGGCCGACTACCGGGCCATCGACCCCGCCTTCGGCCATCTCGCCGAAGCCGAGAAGCTCATCGCCGAGGCGCGCGAGCTGGGCATCCGCACCATCATCGACATCGTCCCCAACCACGTCTCGGACCGGCACAGCTGGTTCCGGGCCGCACTGGCCGCCGCCCCCGGCAGCCCCGAGCGCGAGCTCTTCCACTTCCGCGAGGGGCGCGGCGAGCACGGGGAGATCCCGCCCAACGACTGGGTCTCCGAGTTCGGCGGGACCCCGTGGACCAGGATCGACGACGGCCAGTGGTACCTGCACCTGTTCGCCTCGGAGCAGCCCGACCTCAACTGGGCCCACCCCGCGGTCCGCCAGGAGCACGAGGACGTCCTGCGCTTCTGGTTCGAACGCGGCGTCGCGGGGGTCCGGATCGACTCGGCGGCCCTGCTCGCCAAGGACCCCGCCCTGCCCGACTTCGTCAAGGACACCGACCCCCACCCCTACGTCGACCGGGACGAACTCCACGACATCTACCGCTCGTGGCGTGCCGTGGCCGACGCGTACGACGGCATCTTCGTCGGCGAGGTCTGGCTCCCCGACTCCGAGCGCTTCGCCCGCTACCTGCGGCCCGACGAGCTGCACACCGCCTTCAACTTCAACTTCCTCGCCTGCCCCTGGGACGCCGGGCTGCTGCGCTCCGCGATCGACGACACGCTCGCCGAGCACGCCCCGGTGGGAGCCCCCGCCACCTGGGTGCTGTGCAACCACGACGTGACGCGCACCGTCACCCGCTACGGGCGCGAGGCCACCGGCTTCGACTTCGCCGCCAAGGTCTTCGGCACCCCCACCGACCTGGAGCTCGGCACCCGCCGGGCCCGGGCGGCCGCCCTGCTCTCCCTGGCACTGCCGGGCGCCGTCTACCTCTACCAGGGCGAGGAGCTCGGCCTGCCCGAGGCCGACATCCCGCGCGACCGGATCCAGGACCCGATGCATCTGCGCTCGGGCGGCGTCGACCCCGGGCGTGACGGCTGCCGGGTGCCACTGCCCTGGTCCGCAGGCGAACCGTACGCGGGCTTCGGATCCACGGCCGAGCCCTGGCTGCCGCAGCCCGACTCCTGGTCCTCGTACGCCGCCGACGAGCAGGCCGGCGACCCCGGCTCCATGCTCACCCTGTACCGCGAGGCACTGGGGCTGCGCCGTGGCGAGCCCGGCTTCGCCGCGGCCCCCGACGAGACGGCCGACGGCCGGCTGAACTGGCTGCCGTCACCCCCGGGCGTCCTCGCCTTCGAGCGGAACCACGGCCTGATCTGCGTCGTCAACCTGTCGGGGAGCCCCGCCCCGCTCCCGGACCACGACGAGATCCTGGTGACCAGCGCCCCGCTGGACCCCTCCGGTCTGCTGCCCGACGATACGGCGGCCTGGGTACGCAGGACGCGATAGCGGGGGAGTGGAGGCTGCGGCACAGTGGTCCTATGGACGATCTCAACGCTCTCGCAGAGGAGCATCTGGCCGCAGCCCGCGCCCATGCGCACGGCCGCAGCGCGCACCTGCTGCTGCGCCAGGAGCCGCTGCGGCAGACGGTGATCGCGCTCACCCGGGGCTCCGCCCTCGACGAGCACAACGCCCCGCCCGCGGCGTCGCTCCAGGTGCTGCGCGGCGCGGTCCGGCTCACGGCGGGATCCGGTGACGTGGACCTCGCCGCGGGCGCGCTGCACCCCATCCCGCAGGAGCGGCACGGCCTGGTGGCCCTGGAGGACGCGGTGGTCCTGCTCACCGCCGTCAACGACTGAGCAGACCTGGAGCACACCGGCTGAGCAGACCTGGAGTACACCGGCTGAGTAGACCTGGAGTACACCGGCGGGACCGAGGCATGAGAGAAAGGAGGCGGCCGCGACGCGGGCACATCCGTGCCGGCGCCCCGACCGTCCGCCCCTCCCTTCGTCCCCCGGAGTATCCGCGTGCCCAGCAGGACCGACGACCCCGTCGCGGAACCGACCGCGCCCCCGGCAGGGCGCGCCGCCCGGGCGAGGCGCTGGCGCACCGCTCTGCGCCGGACCCCCGTGTCGTTGTGGAACGACGACCTCTCGGACTGGGCGGCGGCCCTCACCTACTACGCCATCCTCGCCCTGCTCCCCGCGCTCCTGGTCACGGTCTCCGTCATCGGCCTCGCCAACCCCGGCGCCACCAACGCCCTGATCGCCGACATCACGGCCTTCGCGCCCGCCGAGTCGGGGGCGGCCCTGCGCCGGCCCCTGGAGGCGGCCACCCAGGAGCGCACCGCCGTCTGGCTGCTCGTGGCCACCGGAAGCGTCAGTGCCGTGTGGTCGGCCTCCAGCTATCTCGCGGTCTTCCGCAGGGCGATGCACACGATGCACCAGGTGAAGGACACCAGGCCTCCGCTGCGCCAGGCCCACATCATCGTTGCCTCGGCCGTCGGACTCCTCGTCCTGCTGATGGCCAGCGCCTTCGCCCTCGTGCTCACCGGGCCCCTGGCCCGCTGGCTCGGCCGCCGGCTGGGTCTGGCCCAGGCGGGCGAGACGCTCTGGGCAGGCCTCAAGTGGCCCGTGCTGCTCGTCCTGGTCGTCTGCCTCATCGTGGTCCTCTTCAGCACCGGCCCCCGCTCCGCGCGCGGTGTGCGCCAGGGGCTGCCCGGCGGTGTCCTCGCGGCGTTCCTGTGGCTGGCCGCCTCCGCCGGATTCGCCCTGTACGCGACCCACGTCGGCAGCTACAGCAGGCTGTACGGCTCGCTCGCCGGCCTGGTCGTGTTCCTGATCTGGATCTGGTTCACCAACCTGGCGCTGCTGACCGGCGCCCAGTTCAACGTCGAGCTGGCACGTACGGCCGAAGGCCGGGAGAACGAGGTGCCCTGAGAGGCCTCCGGGCCTTGTGGGAGCGCTCCCAGGCGGGAAGGATGGGGCGATGAACCGCACCGCGTACGTCCGCCCCTACCGCCCCGCCGACCAGGAGGCACTCGCGGACATCTGCGTCCGCACGGCCGACAACGGCGGTGACAGCTCGTCCCTGTACCCCGACCCCGGCCTGATGCCCGCGCTCTTCGCCGAGCCCTACGCCCACCTCGAACCGGAGCTGACCTTCGTCCTGGACGACGGCTCCGGCCGCGCGGTCGGCTACGTCCTGGGGACCGCGGACACGCGCGGGTTCGTGGACGCCTTCCGGAAGGTCTGGCTCCCGCGGGTGACGGACCGCTTCCCCGAGCCCGAAGGCGAACCGGACACCCTCACCGAGGCGATGACGGCCCTCCTGTACCGCCCCGAGCGGATGATCCTCCCGGAGCTGGACGGGTACCCCGCGCACCTGCACATCGACCTGCTGCCGCCGTGGCAGCGCAAGGGCCACGGCAGGGAGCTGATGGGCGCCTTCCTGGACGCGCTGCACCTCCGGGGCGTCCGGGCGGTCCACCTGTCCATGGTGACGGCGAACACCCCGGCCAGGGCGTTCTACGACCGGCTCGGGTTCCAGGTGATCGACGTACCCGATCCCGGGCCGCTCACCTATCTGGGGCGTCCCACGGCGGGTGTCGGCGCGGAGGGCTGGGCAGGTACTGGGTGGCGAGCCCGGGAGAGGGCCCGGGCGGCCGGTTCGGAGGGGTGAGCGGCATGACCGAGGGCAGCACATGGAGTTTCGAGGACGACCGGGGCCGGCTGGTGGAGGCGGACCGCCTGCCGTCCCGGGTGCTCGCGTACGTCCAGGCGGGAGCGACGCTGTGGGACTACGGGATACGCCCGGAGGGGATCTTCGGCTCCGGGCACGACGGGGCGGAGCCCGACCGCGCCAAGACGGGCACGCTCCCGCTGGACGCCGTGGACTACCGGGGCGCCGGTGACGACCTCGACGTGGACACACTGTTACGCGGAGAGCCCGACCTGGTCGTCGCCGTCAGCTACGGCCACGGCCAGCTCTACGGACTGGACCCGGACACCGCCAAGCACCTGGAGGAGCGGGTTCCGGTCGTCGTGGTCGACGTGGGCCAGGCCCGCACCCTGGACCGGGTCACCGACCGGTTCGCCGAGCTCGCCGAGTCGCTCGGTGGCGCGCCGGCCCCCGGTGCGGCGGACGACCTGCACGCCGCCCGCGAGCGGCTCCGCGCGGCTGCCGGCGGGGGAGGCCCGAGGGTGGTGGCTCTCTCGCCCGCGAGTCAGGAGCAGGCGTACGCGGCTCGGCCGCACATGTGGCCCGAGCTGCGCGTCCTGGCCGAGCTGGGGGTCGCCCTCGTGTCCCCGCCCGAGGGGGCCGGGGTCAACTGGGCCACCGTCGACTGGGCGGAAGCCGCCGCCCTGGAGCCCGGCATCGTCCTGGCGGACGTCCGCTCCAACGCCGTCCCGCTCGACGAGGTCGCGGCGCCCGCCTGGGAGCGCGCGGGGAGGCGGGCGGGGACCGTGCCGTGGAACCCGGAACCCCTGTGCAGCCCCCAGGCTCACGCACGGTTCCTCGGGCTCGTGGCGGAGGCGCTGGAGGGGGCGGCGAACGGCTGAGTAACTTTCCCAAAGAAGTTCTGCAAAAATACTTGGGCAGAGTGGGGGCGCTCTCTAGGCTGCCGTCATGGACAGCGACGCGTCACACCGCGTACTCGATCCCGAGCGCGACTCGGCGGCGCTGAAGGCGCTCACCCACCCACTGCGGCTGCGGCTGCTCGGCCTGCTGCGGCAGCACGGTCCGGCCACCGCGAGCGAGCTCGCCGTCAGGACGGGGGAGTCGTCGGCCTCGACCAGCTACCACCTGAGAGTGCTGGCCAGGTACGCCTTCGTCGCGGAGGCGGAGCACCGGGACGGACGTGAGCGCCGGTGGAAGGCGGTGCACTCCGTCACCTCGGCGAGCAACGCGGCCATGCTGGCCACCCCGGCGGGCCGGGCCATGACCGTGCTGGGCAGACGCCGCCAGATCGAGCACCTGCAGGAGACGGTGGACCGGCACGAGGCGGACATCGATGCGGGACGGCTCGGTGAGCAGTGGTACGAGCCGTCCGGGATCGACGACCTCATGCCGCGGCTCACCCCGGAGTCCCTCCAGGAGCTCCGCGACACGATCGGCGCCAAGCTCACGGAGCTGACCGCGCGCGACGAGCACGACCCCCGGGCCGAGCAGGTCGTGCTGCTCACCGCCGGACTCCCGCTGGCCTCCGACGACCGGGGCGCGCCCGGCACCGACGAGACTCCGGACGGTCAGGGCGCGTCGGGCGGTGACGGGGCTCCGGACGGTCAGGGCGCGTCGGGCGGTGAGGGCGAGTCCGCCGGCGGCGAGACCCTCGGCACCGGGGACGCCCCGTGAGCCGGCAGCGGGGCGGCGGGCCGGCCACCGGGCTCGGGGAGCGCGCCGCGCGCCGCACCTTCGTCACGGTGTCGTTCCTCTTCTGGCTGCCCGCGGGGCTCGGGCTGGCCCCCATGGTCCTGCTCCTCACCGAGCGCGGCCTGACGCTCGCCGCCGTCGCCGCGGCCTACGCCGCCCACTCCCTGACCGTGGCCGTCCTCGAACTCCCCACCGGCGGTCTCTCCGACGTCATCGGCCGCCGCACCGTCCTGGCCGGTGCCGGGACCCTGAACGCCTGCGCCCTCGCCCTCGTAGGCCTCGGGACGACCCCGTGGGTGATCGTCCTCGGCATGGCCCTGATGGGGGCGGGCCGGGCCCTGTCCAGCGGCCCCGCCGAAGCCTGGTACGTCGACACCGTGCACGCCCATGCGGGCCCCGACGCCGAGCTCCGTACGGGGCTGGCGCATGGCAGCGCCGCGTCCTCCGGAGCGATCGCGCTCGGTGTGCTGACCGGCGGCGCGCTGCCCTGGCTGCTCGGCCTCGGCCCGGATCCGGGAGCCTGGCTGCGCGCATCGACCTCGGGGCTCGTCCTGCCGCTCTCCGTCCCCCTCCTGCTGGGCGTGGCCGTCGAGATCGTCTACGTACTCCACGTCCTGACCGCGCTGACCGAGCCGCCCCGCCCCGCCGCCACCCTGCGCGGAGTCCTGCGGGGCGTTCCCGGCGCCATCGGTGCGGGGCTCCGGCTCGGTGCCCGCGACACCGTGGTCCGCCGCATCCTGATGTCCACCGGAGCCGCCGGTACCGCCCTCGCGGCCCTCGAACTGCTCACCCCGGGCCGCGCCGCCGCGCTGACCGGGTCCCCGGAGTCCGGCGCGGTGCTCTTCGCGGGACTCGCGGCGGCCGGGTTCGTCTGCTCCGCGCTCGGCAGCCGGCTGGCGCCGCTGGTCGCCCGGCTCGCGGGCGACGGCGAACGCGCGGTCCTGGCCGGCCTGGGCGTCAGCACGGCCGGCCTGCTGACGCTGGGCGCCACCGTGAACGCCGACGGCGGGCTCGCGGCGGCGCTCGCCGCCGCCGGTTACGGGCTGGTGTACCTGGGCCTCGGCGCCGCGGGGCCCAGCCAGAACGACCTCCTGCACCGCCGGGTCGACACCGGGGGCAGGGCGACCGCCCTCTCCGTGCAGTCGCTGGCCCAGCAGCTCGTCGGGGCGGTGGCGGGCCTCGTCATCGGCGTCCTGCCCGCGGGGCCGCTGCCCTGGCTGCTCGGCGCCGTCGTGCTCCTGGCGGGAACCCTCCTCTGGACCCGGCGCGCCCCCGCCGTGCCCGTCCCCGCGCCCGAGTGAGGCGGGGGCCGGACGCTGCCCCGTACGGCCGTCCCGGATCGCGCCCGCTCCCTCCCTTGGCGAGGCTGGCCCGGAGCCGGGACGCGAGATCCCCGTACCCCCAGGAGCAGACATGCAAGAGGACAAGCACCCGCCGTACCGTCCCGTGGTCTTCCGCGACCGCTCCGCCGGGTACGCCTTCCTGACCAGGTCCACGGCGTCGAGCGAGCAGACCATCGACTGGGACGACGGCAACAGCTACCCGGTCATCGACGTGGAGATCTCAGCCGAGAGCCACCCGTTCTTCACCGGCAGGGCCAGAGTGGTCGACACCGAGGGCCAAGTGGCCAAGTTCGAGAAGCGCTACGGCGAGGAAGCCTGAGCCCCGGGTCTCCGCGGCTCACCGCGCACGGGCAGAATCGGCGGCACCCGTGCGTGGCAGCCGTGCCGCACCGGGCGCACCGCCCGCGTCCTCCAGGAGACCCGCCCCATGCCCGACAGCCCCGCCCTGCTGGTCATCGGCGAATGCGTCGCCGACGTCGTCCGGCTGCCGGGCGCTCCCGACCGGATCCATCCCGGCGGCAGCCCGGCGAACGTCGCCTACGGCCTGGCCCGGCTCGGCCGGGACACCACGCTGATCACCCAGCTCGGCCCGGACCTCCATGGACGGCTGATCGGGGACCACCTGGGCTCGGCGGGGGTGCGGGTCCTGACGGACGGGAGCGGGGCGCCCACCCCGGCGGCCACCGTCGATCTCGACGACGCCGGCAGCGCCACGTACACCTTCGAGATCACCTGGACGCTGGGCCCGGTGGAGGTGCCGGTGGAGCGGCTTCGGCACGTGCACACCGGGTCCGTCGCCACCGCCCTGGCACCCGGCGCGGACACCGTCCTCGACCTCGTCCGCCCGCTGCGGACGGATGCCACGGTCAGCTACGACCCCAACGTGCGGCCCGCGCTGATGGGGGACCACGGCCGCGCCGTGCGCCGGGCGGAGAGCTGCGTCGCGCTCAGTGACGTCGTCAAGGCCAGCGACGAGGACCTGCGGTGGCTGTACCCGGACGAGGAGCCGGGGGAGGCCGCCGGGCGGTGGCTGCGCTCCGGGCCCGCGATCGTGCTGCTCACCCGGGGGTCCCGAGGCGCGCAGGCCTTCCTGCCGGGCGGGACGGTGAGCATCGGCGCGCCACCCGTCACGGTCGCGGACACGGTGGGGGCGGGCGACGCCTTCATGTCCGGCACGCTGCACGCCCTGGCCTCGCGCGGACTGCTCGGCGCGGGGGGCCGGGCGGGGCTGCGCTCCCTGGACCCCGCCGTCGCGGCCGAGGTGCTGCGCCACGCCGTGGCGTCGGCTGCCGTGACCGTCGCACGGGCAGGCGCGCTGCCTCCCGACGGGGAGGAGCTGGCAGCGGCCCTGACCAGCACCCCGGTCCCGGAGCGGTAGCGCGTCCAGGGGTGTCTCCCCCGTACCGCGGTCGTTGATTTCGTTATGACCGTGACCCTTACCGACACCGCCCCACCCTCGACGACGGACCTGCTGACCGGCGTCCTCCTCGGTCCGGAGTTCCGCCGCGAACACGGGTTCTGGCAGCGGCTGATCAGCACAGAACCGTTCCGCCGCCCCGCCGGTGGAACGCCCGAAGAACGACTGGAGCTCGCCTACGACCGGTTGCGGATCCTCAACCTCTCCCTCGACAGCGGCGCCCGCCTCGCCTCCGACCCCCGCGCCCTGGCCGCCCTGCACGCCTGGCTCGGCCCGGTGGACCCCGCCCTGACGACCGTGGCGGGCATCCACTACAACCTCTTCCTCGGCAGCCTCCTCGACCACGACCGCGTCGGGCGCCGCGACCTGTCCGACTACCTGACGATGCGGCGCATCGGCACCTTCCTCTGTACGGAGGTGGCGCACGGCAACAACGCGGCGGCCATGGAGACCACCGCGACGTACGACCGCGAACGGGACGGCTTCGTCCTGCACACCCCGAACGCGGGCGCGCAGAAGTTCATGCCGAACACCAGCCCGGCGGGCGGGGCCAAGTCCGGACTGGTCGCCGCACGCCTGGTCGCCGACGGCCTCGACCACGGGGTGCGCCTCTTCCTGGTGCCGCTCACCGACGACACGCAGGCGCTCCCCGGCATCCGGGTGCGACGGCTCCCCGCCCGGATGGGCAGTCCGGTGGACCACTGCCTGACCTCGTTCGACCGGCTGTTCCTGACGCGGGACGCCCTTCTGGGATCCGGCGAGGAGAGCGGCGACCAGGGGGAGTTCCGCACCGGGCCCGGGGACCGGAGGCGGCGGTTCCTCACCTCGATCGGGCGGGTCACCCCCGGCCGGGTCTCCATGAGCGCCTGCGCCGCCGGATCGGCCCGCGCGGCCCTCGCCGTCGCCGTGCGCTACGGCGGTCACCGGCTGATCAGCGGCACCCGGGGGGCTCCGCCCGTACCGGTCGACGCCCACCGGACCCACCACGGACCCCTCGCCTCCGCGATGGCCACGGTCTTCGCCATGACGCTGCTGTACCGCCGGACGCAGGAGCGGTGGGAGGCCCGCACGGACGAGGACGGCCGGACGGAGGCCGCCCGGCTCGTCGACGTGGCGAAGGCGTGGATCACCTGGCGGGCCCGCGAGGTCATCGTCGAGAGCCGTGAACGCTGCGGCGCGCAGGCGCTGCTGGAGAACAACGGCATGACCGAGCTCGTCACGGGCGTGGAGGGCGCCATCACCGCGGAGGGCGACAACATCGCCCTGTACACGAAGGCCGCGGCAGACATGCTGTTCGCCGCGGAACCCCGCGGTGACGGCGGCGGTCCGGACCGGCTCGGGCACCCCGGGGACCTGTCCGACCCGCGCTTCCTGCGCCGGCTCCTCGCCTCCGTCCAGGAGATCTGGTTCGCCCGGGCCCGGGAGCGCGCGATGCGCGCGCCCGAGGCCGCCGACGCGCTCGGACGCTGGAACGCGGCCTCGGGCCCCGCCCTGCGCGGGGTGGAGGCCTTCGCGTACCGGCAGGCC
Organism: Streptomyces sp. NBC_01460; assembly: GCF_036227405.1. Lineage (NCBI taxonomy): Bacteria > Bacillati > Actinomycetota > Actinomycetes > Kitasatosporales > Streptomycetaceae > Streptomyces > Streptomyces sp. NBC_01460. Next base: position 566,571 of record NZ_CP109473.1, on the reverse strand, counting down.
GCCGAGGCCTACGCCGAGGCCCGTGCCGCGCTCCCCGAGGGAGCCGCCAGGGACCGGCTGGGCGAGCTGGAGCGGCTGTTCGCCACCGAGTGGGTGGCCCGCAACAGCGGCGACCTGCTGGCCGCGGGGCTCCTGAGCGGCGATCAGGTCGACGAGCTGGCGGAGACCGGGGAGGAGCTGATCGCGGCCGTCGCCGCGCACGCCCGCGAACTCGCCGACTCCTTCGCCCTTCCCGAGGCGCTGCTCGCCGACTGGCCGATCGCCGGACCCGGGTACGCGGACGCGTACGACGATCCCCAGGGCCCCTGGACCGCCCCCCCGGCGGACGCCCGATGAGCGCCGTGCACGGGGAGCGGACCGTGTGCGGCCGGCTGGGGGAGCGCCTGGAGGTCCTGGGCCTGCGTACCGTCCTGCTGGCCTACTGGGGCACGACGTCCGTGCTCGCCCGCCGGTGCGGGAAGCCGCAGCCGGAAGGCGGCGAATCGGTTCACCCCAAGCGCTGACCCGCCGACGGCCGGCCGGGCACGGAGGCGGCGACGGCCCTCGGAGCCGTCGCCGCACCGCGTGATAGCTTGCAGACGCCAGTCACACTCCACGTGGAGTCAGGGAATCCGGTGCGAATCCGGAGCTGACGCGCAGCGGTGAGGGGGACGGGCGGGGCCACGGCCACTGGAACACCCTCGGGTGGACCGGGAAGGCGCTCCGTCCGGACGAACCCGAGTCCGAAGACCTGCTGGCACCCGCTCCCGCACCCGGGGGCGGAACACCGTAGCGGGCCCCGCGCATGGGCCCAGAGACGCCGAGGGACCCCGTGCCGTCCATAACCAGTACCGTACGCCGAACAGCCCTGCTCACCGCCGGACTTGTCCTGCTGACCGCCTGCGGCGGAGGGACCACCTCCGAAGGCGCAGGGCGGGAGGGTTCCGCGGACGGCTACCCGGTGACCCTGAAGAACTGCGGCCGTACGGTGACCGTCGACGCCGCTCCGCGTCACGCCGTCTCCCTCAACCAGGGATCGACGGAGATCCTGCTCTCCCTGGGCCTCGCGGACCGGCTCGCCGCCACCGCGACCTGGACGGACCCGGTGATGAAGGGCCTGGAGAAGGACGAGGCCACCGTTCCCCGTATCGCCGGGAACCAGCCCTCCTCCGAGAAGGTCCTGGCCGAGGAACCCGACTTCGTCAGCGCCTCGTTCGAGTCGACCCTCGGCAAGGGCGGTGTGGCGTCCCGTGACCAGTTCGAGGACCTGGGCGTGCCGACCTACCTCGCCCCGTCCGACTGCGTGGGCAAGGACAACACGGGCAGTGGTGACGGTTCCCGCGCCGAGCCCCTGACCATGGACCCCGTCTACGACGAAGTGCGCGACCTGGCCCAGGTGTTCGGCGTCCCGGAGAGGGGCGAGAAGCTCGTCACGAGCCTCCGGGGCCGCGTCGACAGGGCGACCGCCGGCATCGACGCCTCCGACGCCACCCTGCTCTACTGGTTCGCCAACGCCGAGGCCCCCTACCTCGCGGGCTGCTGCGGTGCCCCCGGCATCATCACCGAGGAGCTCGGCGCGAAGAACGTCTTCGACGACACGCACGAGGAATGGCCCCAGATCAACTGGGAGACGGTCGCTGACCGCAACCCCGAGGTCCTGGTCATCGGCGACCTGACCCGCAGGTCGCAGACGGCCGAGAGCGCAGAGAAGAAGATCGCGTTCCTGGAGTCCAACCCCGCCACGAAGAACCTGGACGCCGTCCGGCACAAGAGGTACGTGCTGCTCAGCGGTCAGGCGATGAACCCGACCATCCGCACGGTGGAGGGCGTGGAGCGCGTCGCGGCGGGGCTGCGCTCGTTCGGGCTCGCCGGGTGACGAACACCGGACACGCCCCCGACACACGCGTCCAGGAGTCCTTCGCCGTCCCGACGCCCGCCGGGAGGCGCGTCCTGCGCGGCGGCCTGCTGTGGAGCGCGGGAGGGGCCCTCCTGCTCCTGTCCGTCGCGGTGGCCGTCACCATCGGACCCGCCCGTATCTCCGTCCCGGACGTCTGGTCGGCGGTGGCCTCGCACCTCGGCCTCGGTGACGCGCGGCTGACCCCGATCCGGGACGGCATCATCTGGAACCTGCGCATGCCCCGCACGCTGCTCGCCGCGGTGTGCGGCGCCGGACTCGCGGTCTGCGGCACCGTGATGCAGTCGCTGCTGCGCAATCCGCTCGCCGACCCCTTCGTCCTCGGCGTCTCCTCGGGGGCGTCGACCGGGGCGGTGGTGGTCGTCGTCCTGGGCGTCGGCGGGGGAGCGGTGTCGGTCTCGGCCGGCGCCTTCGCCGGGGCGCTGTGCTCGTTTGCCCTCGTGCTGCTGCTCAGCCACACGCTCGGCGGATCCACCGACCGGGTCGTCCTCTCCGGGGTCGCGGCCATGCAGCTCTTCTCCGCGCTCACCTCCTTCGTCGTGATGATCGCCGCCGACGCCGAACAGACCCGGGGCGTGCTCTTCTGGCTGCTCGGCTCGCTGAGCGGGGTGGGCTGGATCGACGTGTGGACGTGCTCCGGCGTGCTGGTGGTGACCCTGGGGGTCTGCCTCGGGCACGCCCGCACCCTCGACGCCTTCGCCTTCGGGCAGGACGCCGCGGCCGCCCTCGGGGTGCATGTCGCCCGCACCCGGATCGTGCTGCTCTGCACGACCGCGCTGCTGACCGCGGCTCTCGTCAGCTCGGCGGGCGCCATCGGGTTCGTCGGGCTCGTCCTGCCGCACGCCGCCCGGGCGCTGACCGGTTCGGGGCACCGGAGGCTGCTGCCGGTGACCGCGCTCGCCGGGGCGGTCTTCCTGGTCTGGGTCGACACCCTGGCCAGGACCGTCCTCGACCCGCAGGAGGTGCCGGTCGGCGTGGTCACCTCCCTCATCGGGGTGCCCGCCTTCGTCCTCGTCCTGTACCGCACCCGGAGGAGCGCATGACCACGGCCGGCACCACCTCCGACGGGCTGCGGGCCGCGCGGGTCAGCCGGGAGGCCGGCGGGAGGATCGTCCTCGACGGGGTGAGCATCGCCCCGCCCCCCGGCACCACGGTCGGCCTGCTCGGGCCGAACGGCTCCGGCAAGACCACACTGCTGCGGGTGATGGCGGGCGTGCTCGCCCCCGGCTCCGGGGTCGTCACCCTCGACGGCCGCACCCTCGCCGAGACCGGCCGGCGAGGCGTGGCCCGTCGCGTGGCCGTCGTCGACCAGCACGCCGTCACGCAGGTCGACCTCAGCGTGCTGGACGTCGTACGCCTCGGCCGCATCCCGCACCGGCGCGCCTGGTCCGCGCCCGGCCCCGAGGACGAGGCCGCGGTACGCGAGGCGCTGACGCGCACGGGACTCCAGGACCGCGCCTCTCAGTCCTGGCACACCCTGTCCGGAGGGGAACGCCAGCGGGTCCAGATCGCCCGCGCCCTCGCCCAGCGGCCCCGGGAACTCCTGCTCGACGAACCGACGAACCACCTGGACATCCAGCACCAGCTGGAGCTGCTGTCCCTGGTCGCCGCGCTGCCCGTGACCGCGGTGGTGGCGCTGCACGACCTGAATCTGGCCGCGATGTTCTGCGACCGGGTCACGGTCATGAAGGACGGCCGCGTGGTGGCCGCCGGCACACCCTCGGAGGTGATCACCGAGGAACTCATCGCGGACGTCTACCGGGTACGCGCGGTGGTGACGCCGGACGGGCCGGAAGGCCGGCCGTCGGTACGGTTCCTGCCGGGCTGATCCCTCCGGGGGCGGAGCCGCCGCGGGGAGAACCCGTGACGAAGGGGCGGGCCCGTGAACCTCCGGGTCCGCCCCTCGCCACTGTCGTGCGGCCTCTCGCCGCTGTGGGAGGGGGTCAGCGACGACGTCCCTGGCCGAACTCGCCGCCCATGTCCTTGTCGCCGCCCATCTCCTTGCCGTCCGCGTAGTCGATCTTCTCCTTGCGGAGCTCGGCGGAGACTTCCTTCTGCTCGGTGACCTTGCTGGTCTCGAGACGGACCCGCTCCACGGGCACCGACTCCTTGCTGACGGTGGCTCGTTCGGCGTGCAGGGTGACTTCGACGTCCTGTTCGCCGAGTTCGCTCCGCCCCCTCGTGCCCACTCCCTTCTCGCCGGGCTGCAGAGGCTCGCGCACCACGCGTACCTCCTCGTGGGACACCGGCACCGTCCGGGTGACGTTCTCGGTCACCACGTACTTGTGCAGGCGCGCCTTTCCGCTCTCGTACTCCTCCGTACCGACCTGGAGCTGTTCCTCGGACCGGATCATCTCCTCCCGGCCTCCGGCGCCCGTGGCGGACCGCTCGGCTCCGGCTCCCGCGAGCGGGCGCGACGTGGAGGACGTGTCCATGTCGCGGTGCCTGCCGGCGCCGGCACCGGTGGTGCCCATGCCGGCCGTGGTCCCGGTGGTGGCCTTCGCCTGGCCGCCCGAGGTGGTGCCGGCCTTTCCTGCGGCTCCGGCCGCGCCGGCCGCACCCGCGGCGCCCATGGCAGCCGTTCCGGTGCCCGACGTCGTGCGCGCGTCGCCGCCCGCTCCGCCGTGGGCGGCCGCCCCCTTCCTGGTCAGCCCGTAGTGCCGGTAGAGCTCCTCCTCCTCCGATACGGAGAGGTGCGCGTCCGCGTCCACCCGGGGAGCGTCCTTCACGCGGTCCTTCGGGTGCGAGACGTGCAGGTCGGAGCCCACGCGGCGGGCTCCGGCCAGCGGTACGAAGCTCTCCTTCATGCCGAACATGCCGGTCTTGACCGTGATCCAGTCGGGCTTGCCGGTGTCGTCGTCGACGTAGACCCGGCCCACTGTGCCGACCTTCTCGCCGTCGCTGTCGTAGACGGTCAGACCGTCGAGTTCTCCGGAATCCGTGAAACCGTCAGCGGCTCCCATGGCCGATTCCTCCTCGCCCGGGCGCGTCCTGCGGTTGGGTCCAGCAGGGGAGGCGCGTCCGGGTTCCATCGCGCCTCACCCGGTTGGACGCTGCAACCTCCCGGCCTGGGCGCCGGACGGCCCAGGGCACCGGGGGAGGGCGGTGGCACCGCTCCACGCGGTTCTCCGCCCGCCACACGCGTTACGCCATTCGAGTGAGGCACTCTCCCGGGTGCGCCCGATGTGCGGACCCGGCCCGACCGTATGATCGACGCGCCGTTGCCGACCGTCGGCAGGCCTCTCACGGACCGGGGTGCGTCATCGGATCCACAGGCACGAGCCTGCCCGTGCAGCGCGGCGAACTGCTGGCCCGCCACGAGGACGGCGCCGGGCTGCACCATCTGGTCTGGCGGCTGGGCCCCGGCTGGAGGGTGTGCAGCAGCGCCGTGCTCGGCGGCGGGATCGGCGCGCGCGCCTGGATCCTGAACGCCCAGGTGCCCGGTGGGTATCCCCGGCTCGACCCCGACCGGCACCTGGCGGAGATCGCGGCGGCCGAGGCGCTCGACGGCCAGGGCGCCGGGCTGATGACCGCCGCCGACGTCACCGCGTACGCCGTCGCCGACGACGGCGGCGTGACCGCGACCGTCACCAGCGGCCTCGGCGTACGGGGATGGGCCGCGCTCCCCCCGGGCACCGTCAACATCGTCGTCGTCCTCCCCGTGGCGCTCTCCGACGCCGCCCTGGTCAACGCGGTGGCCACCGCCACCGAGGCGAAGGTCCAGGCACTCCTGGACGCCGGACTCGACTGCTCCGGCACACCGACGGACGCCGTGTGCGTCGCCGCGCCCGACCCGGGAGCACAGCCCGGCGAACCCTTCGCGGGGCCCCGCTCGCGGTGGGGCGCGCGACTCGCCCGATCCGTGCACCGCGCCGTCCTGGAAAGCGCGCTGCGGCAGTCTTGAATTCCACCGGTCCCGGGACCGCCCGGACGACGAAGGGAACCTCCATGACCACCGCATCCACCACCGAACAGGCCCCCGGAACCCCGACCGTCGCGGTCCTGGGCACCGGGATCATGGGATCGGGGATGGCCCGCAGCCTGCTCAGGGAGCGGATCCCCGTCCGCGTCTGGAACCGCACGCGCTCACGGGCCGAACCGCTCGCCCGCCACGGCGCCACCGTCATGGACACCGCCGAGGAGGCGGTACGCGGGGCCGACGTCGTCCTCACCACGCTGAACGACGGCCCGTCCGTGGCGGAGACCCTCACCGCCGCGACCCCCGGGCTGCGCCCGGGCCAGGTCTGGCTGCAGAGCTCCACCGTCGGCCTCGACGCCACGACCGACCTCGCCCACCGGGCCGCCGGACTGGGCCTCGTCTACCTCGACGCACCGGTCTCCGGCACGAAGCAGCCCGCCGAGCAGGGCACCCTCACCGTGTTCGTCTCCGGCCCGTCCGGAGCCCGTGCCACCGTCCTGCCCGTCCTGGACGCCGTCGGGCAGCGCACCGTATGGGTCGGGGAGGAACCGGGAGCCGCCACCCGGCTGAAGCTCGTGGCCAACACCTGGGTGATCAACATGGTCAACGGTGTCGCGGAGTGCCTCAATCTCGCCGAGGGAATCGGGCTCGACCCGCAGCTCTTCCTGGACGCGATGAAGGGCGGCCCGCTCGACACCCCGTATCTCCAGGGCAAGTCGGCGGCGGTGCTCTCCGGCGACCTCAGCCCGAGTTTCGCGCTCTCCACCGCGCTCAAGGACACCCGGCTGATCCTCGACGCGGCCGAGGCCGCGGGGGTGAAGCTCGATCTGGTCGCCGCCTCCGCCGAGCGGTTCGGCCGGGCGGAGGCGGCCGGACACGGCGGCCAGGACATGATCGCCACGTACTACGCGGGCCGTCCCGAATGACCGGTCAGACCACGGTCACCGGGTGCCTCACCACCGCGTCGAAGAGGTAGCCCTGGGTGTTGTGGGCGGTCGTGGCCGGCTGCGTACGGCCCGAGCGGTCCGTCGCCCGCGCCAGCAGGACCCCGGGGCCCGTCTCCTTCGGGACCCAGTCGGCCGTCCACCGCACCCAGCTCCCGGACCGGGGCTCGTCCCGCAGCCGGGCGGGGCGCCACCGGCTGCCGCCGTCGGTGCTGACCTCGACCGAGCGCACCGGGGCGCCGCCCGACCAGGACCGGCCGGTGAGCAGATGCCTGCGGTGGGCGGCGAAGGAGGCTCCCTGCGTCAGCTCGAAGGCGCTCTTGAGCGTCTGGCGGGTCAGCGGCGCACTGCCCTCGGGCGGGTGCCCCGGACCGAACAGCCGGTACAGGCCCGTGTTCCACGGACTCAGCAGCGGCTCCGCGCTCACCTCGATGTCGCCCACCCACTTGATGTTCGCTATGCCCACCCAGGACGGCACGATCAGCCGGACCGGAGCGCCGTGGTCGGGCGGCAGCGGCTCACCGTTCATCTCGTACGCGAGGATGACGTCGTCCAGCGCCTTCTCCACGGGCAGCGGCCTGCGCACGCGGCCCAGATTCGTCCCGTCGCTGACGACCTCCGCGTCCAGGCCGCGCGGCAGCACGTCGACCGCGTTCCGGCCCAGGCCCGCCCGGCGCAGCACGTCGGCGAGCCGCACCCCGCGCCAGCGCGCCGTCCCGATCGCGCCCAGGGTCCACGCGGTGCCGCTGACCTGCTGGCCCTGCTGCGAGGCGAAGAAACTCCGGCCGTTGCCCGCGCACTCCACGAACGCCGTGCGGCTGACCGACGGCAGGGCGCGCAGCGCCGCGTACGAGAAGTCCACGGGGCCCCCGGTCAGCCCGCTGCCCCAGACCGTCAGCTTCCACTCCGCGGCGTCGATGAGGGGGGTCGCGGTGTGGTTGCGCACGAAGAAGCGGTCGGCGGGAGTGAGGAGCCCGGTGTCCCGCAGCGCCGCGAAGTTGGTCTCGGCGTTGGTGCCGCGCAGCGTGAACAGCTCCGCGGGCAGCGGCTTCACCACTCCCGGGAGTCCTTCCGCTGCCCGGGCTGGGGAGGCGAGGGCCGGGACCAGCGGGGCGGCGACCGAGGCCGCGGCGACCAGCTTCAGCAGATCACGGCGGTCGATCCCGGCCGATCTCGCGCGGCCGCGGGTCCATTGCCGGAGCCGCCTGCGGTCGTAGGCGGCCTCGGACAGGGACGGGGAGTTCATGGGTGCTCCAGGGGAGTGAGGGGATCGGGGAAGGGGGATGGGGTTCACCGGCCGGGCAGCAACTCCCTTACAAGTGAGCCCACATGGTCGGTCTCGATGAGGAAACCGTCGTGTCCGTACGGGGATTCGATGATCCGGAGGCGATCGGCGCCCGGCAGCAGCGAGGCGAACTCCGCCTGCTGCGAGGGCGGGTAGAGCCGGTCCGAATCGATGCCCGCGACCAGGGCCGGCATGTCCGCCCGGCGCAGCGCCCGCGCGACACCGCCGCGGCCCCGGCCGATGTCGTGCCCGTTCATCGCCTCGGTGAGCGCCACGTAGCTGCCCGCGTCGAAACGGCGCACCAGTTTGGCCGCGTGGTGCTCGAGGTACGACTCCACCTCGTAGCGCCCGCCCCGCGAGGGCAGCTCACCGGGCTGCGGCCGCCGGCCGAACCGTGTCGCCAGCTCCGGCTCGCTGCGATAGGTGACATGGGCGATCCGCCGGGCGAGTCCGAGCCCCCGGTGAGGGCCCGAGCCGGGAGGCGCGTCGTGGTAATCGCCGCCCCGCCACCCCGGGTCGTCGCGGATCGCGGCGATCTGCGTGCTGCCCCAGGCGATCTGTTCGGCGGAGGACGCGGCGGGAGCGGCGAGCACCAGCAGCGATCCCGTACGGCCGGGGCGGCCCACCGCCCATTCCAGCGCCCGCATGCCGCCCATCGAGCCACCGATGACCGCGGCCCACCGGCCGATCCCCAGGGCGTCCGCGAGCCGCGCCTCCGCCGTGACCTGGTCACGGACCGTCAGGTACGGGAAGTCCGCGCCCCAGGGGGTGCCGTCGGGCCGCCGGGAGGAGGGGCCGGTGCTGCCCTGGCACCCGCCCAGGACGTTCGGCGCCACGACGTACCAGCGGTCGGTGTCCAGGGCCCGGGCGGGCCCCACCAGCGCGTCCCACCAGCCGGCCGACGGGTGGCCGGGCCCCGCGGGCCCCGCCACGTGACTGTCACCGGTCAGCGCGTGCAGGACCAGCACGGCGTTGCCGCCGTCCGGCGCGAGCCGGCCCCAGGTCTCGTACGCCAGCCGCACACCCGGCAGCGTCGCACCGGACTCCAGCCGGAGCGGGCCGTCGAGCGCCACCCACGAGCGGCGGCCGGCAGGATCCCCCTCCCGCCAGCCTCCGGCAGCCGGCGGGAGGGGAAGAGCGGGGGGTTCGGCCACCCGGTTCAGGACGCCGCCTTCGCGGCGCGGAACCCTGCCTCCAGGTCCGCCTTGAGGTCGTCCACGTTCTCCAGGCCGACGGAGAGCCGCACCAGCCCCGCGGTGGCGCCCGTGGCGGCGAGCTGCTCCTCGGTCAGCTGACTGTGCGTGGTGGACGCCGGCTGGATGATCAGGCTGCGCACATCGCCGATGTTGGCGAGATGGCTGAACAGCTCGACCGCGTCCACGAACCGCTTGCCGGCCTCCACGCCGTCGCGGAGCTCGAAGGCCAGCACGGCCCCGGCGCCGCGCGGCAGGTAGCGCCGGCCCGTCTCGTACCAGGGGCTCGACTCGAGACCGGCGTAGTGCACCGCCGACACCTCGTCACGGCCCTCCAGCCAGCGGGCGAGCGCCAGGGCGTTGGACGTGTGCCGCTCCAGGCGCAGGCTCAGCGTCTCCACGCCCTGGAGGAGGAGGAAGGCCGAGTGCGGGGAGAGCGCGGGGCCGAGGTCGCGCAGCAGCTGGACCCGCAGCTTCACCGCGAAGGCGCCGTGGCCGAGGTCCGGCCAGTACCGCAGGCCGTGGTAGCTGGGGTCGGGGGTGTGGAAGTCCGGGAAGCGCTCGGCGTGCGCACCGAAGTCGAAGGTGCCGCCGTCCACGACGACACCGCCGATCGTGGTGCCGTGGCCGCCCAGGAACTTCGTCGCGGAGTGGATCACGATGTCCGCCCCGTGCTCCAGCGGCCGCAGGAGGTAGGGCGTGGGCACCGTGTTGTCCACGATCAGCGGAAGCCCGGCGGCGTGCGCCGCGTCCGCCACGCTCCGGACGTCGAGGACGTCGCCGCGCGGATTGCCGAGCGTCTCCGCGAACAGGGCCTTGGTGGTCGGCCGGATCGCGGCCCGCCACGCCTCGATGTCGTCCGGGTCCTCGACGAACGACACCTCGATGCCGAACCGGGGGAGCGTGTGCCGGAACAGGTTGTACGTACCGCCGTACAGGGAGGCCGAGGAGACGATGTGGTCCCCGGCGCCGGCCAGCGTCAGGAGGGCGAGCGTCTCGGCCGCCTGGCCGGAGGCGAGCGCGACGGCGGCGACTCCGCCCTCCAGGGCGGCGATCCGCTGTTCGAGGACGTCCTGCGTGGGGTTGTGGATCCGGGTGTAGATGTTGCCGGGCTCGGCCAGCGAGAACAGGTCGGCCGCGTGCTGGGTGTCCTTGAAGACGAAGGACGTCGACTGGTAGATCGGTACCGCACGGGCGCCGGTCGTCGGATCGGGGGCCGCGCCGGAGTGGATCTGCTTCGTCTCGAAGGACCAGGCGGTCCCGGCGTCCTGACGGTCGTGGTCCTCGGGGGTGTGCCCCGCGGTGACGGAGTCGACGGGCTGGCTCATGTCATACCTCGCACGGTCGTTCGGGGATGTCCGCGCGAGCACGGTGGCGACGCGGCGGCGGCGTACTGGTTACGGACGGTAGAGGCCGCCCGACCCGGTCGGAAGCAGCTCGCCCACGTGGCCACGAAGCTGCAATGCCGCCGCAACAGAGCGCGCCCGACCGGCCCCGCGGACCGCCGGGCCGGCCGGACCCGGTGCGCCGGTCAGTCCTGGGCGAGCATCCCGCTGCGCAGGGTGCCGAGGATGCGGCTCAGCAGCCGGGAGACGTGCATCTGCGAGATGCCGAGCTCCTCGCCGATCTGGGCCTGGGTCAGCTCCTGGCCGAACCGCATGTCGATGATGCGGCGCTCCCGGGCGTCGAGGCCGCCCAGCAGCGGGGCGAGCGCGTGGAGGTTCTCCACCGCCTCCATCGCGGCGTCGGGCTCGCCCAGTACGTCCGCGTAGGTGCGCGCGCCCGACGCGCGGCCCACCGGCTCCGAGGCGTCGGCGGGCATGTCGAGCGAGCCGGCCGTGTAGCCGTTGGCCGCGACGATGCCCTCGGTGACCTCCGCCTCCTCGAGACCGAGGTCCTCGGCGAGCTCCCGCACCGTGGGGTCCCGGTCGAGGTCGGCCGCAAGCCTCTCCTTGGCCTTCGCGAGGTCCACCCGGAGCTCCTGGAGCCTCCGCGGCACATGCACGGACCAGGTGGTGTCCCGGAAGAAGCGCTTGATCTCACCGACGATGTACGGCACGGCGAACGAGGTGAACTCGACCTCACGGGCGAGGTCGAAGCGGTCGATGGCCTTGATCAGACCGATGGTGCCGACCTGGACGATGTCCTCCATGTCGCCGCTGCCCCGGTTGCGGAAGCGTCCGGCGGCGAACCGTACGAGCGACAGATTCATCTCGATGAGGGTGTTGCGGGCGTACTGGTGCTCGGGGGTCCCCTCCTCCAGCAGGTGCAGCCGGTCGAAGAAGAGCCTCGACAGGTTCCGCGCGTCCCGCGGGGCGATCTGCCCGGCGTCCTCGATCCGCGGGAGACCGTCCGGGGCGCCTGCTCGTTCCGCACCGGCGGTCTGTGCAGTGTGCACGGTCATCCCGTCACGCTCCTCAGGTTGGATGCCATGAGGTGTAGGCGCCTGCCCCGTACTCCTCAACTCATGCGCGAGAAGGCTGATTTGGGCCACATCGGTGGCGGCATCGGCCGAGAACGGGCGGGATCGTCCTCATGGGCCGCGACGGCGGGGCCTCGTGCGTGCGGCGGCACACAGAACCGCCCCACCGGTACGGGGGAGCCCGGTGGGGCGGTCGTATCCAGGGTGCCACAGGCGGAGGCCCGTTGGGGCCGTTCCCGTGCAGCGGCCCACGATTCGCCGCACCCGTCCGGCCGCACGCGTGGCGGCGTGGGGCCGCCGGCTCCGGGCGGCGGACCTCCGGGCGGCGGTACGGGGCCGGCCGGCAGGTGCTCGCCAGGACGCGGGGAGGCTGCGGGGGAGGCGGCCGGACGGTGCTTTGATTGCACGCTCGTGAACAGAACGGCGGGCCGGGAATACGTGCGGGGTGGACCGGCCTTCCACCCGTGTCGCCGCCGCCGATTCAACCGGAGTGAGAGAGTCCATGCCCGAGGCCACCCCTCTGCCCACGAACCCGTCGCCGCCACCGGCCACGGACCCGCTGCTCACACGGGCCACGGAACCGTCGAGGGCCATCGGTCCCACGCCGTCGCACGGGTCCGCCCCCGGTGGTGGGCACGGGGAGCCCCACCCGCTGGACAACCCCGCCCGCGCGTCGCTGACCGGTCCGCACGCACGCTTCGCCGAGCGGCGCGGCCGGATCCTGCGCTACAGCCCCGACGTCACCCCCTGGCTCGCCCTGCCGGACGATCCCGACGCCCAGGACTGGGCCGACGTCGCCGCGCTCGTGGGTCCCGGCGCGTCCCTCACCCTCACCGCCTTCCGCGAGCCCCCGCCCGCCGACTGGGAGATCGTCTTCCGGGCCGACGGCGTCCAGCTGGTCGACGACACCCTGGAGGCCGCTCCCGATCCGGAAGCGCAGCTCCTGGGACCGGCCGACGTGCCCGAGATGCTGGACCTGGTGGAGCGCACCCGTCCCGGTCCCTTCCTCCCGCGCACCGTCGAGCTCGGCACCTACCTCGGCATCCGCCGCTCCGGCGTGCTGGTCGCCATGGCGGGCGAGAGGCTGCACCCGCCCGGCTGGACCGAGATCAGCGGCGTGTGCACCGACGGGTCCGTGCGCGGCCAGGGGCTCGCGACGCGTCTCGTCAGGGCCGTAGCCCATGGCATCAGGGAACGGGGCGAGACGCCGTTCCTGCACGCGGCGGCGTCGAACACCTCGGCCATCCGGCTCTACGAGTCCCTCGGCTTCACCCTGCGCCGCAGGACGTCCTTCCTGTCCGCGCTCGTCCCGGCGGACGCCCCGGTGGGCACGGACCCGCAGACCGACGCCAGGACCCGGGACCGGGGGACGGGTAGCTTGGAACAGGTGGGGCGTTAGCGACGAACATGCGGGAGGCCTGCCGTGGTCATGGGACTCCGGCGCCCGTCTGCGGCGCGCACGCCACCGCTGCCCGGTGCGGAACCGGCCGAGACGGCGGCGGGTGAGGCCCGCATCGGGAGCTGGGCGCTCGCGCTGTGGCTCCTCCTCCTGACCGTCGCGGTGGTCCTCCTCGACACCTTCACGGGCAACGATCTCCCCCTGATCCCGCTGATGGTCGTGCTCCCCGCGCTGGCGTCCGTCTTCTGCACGGTCCGCCAGACCACCGGAGTGGCCGTATGGGTCACGCTCGTCGTCGTCGGGTCCCGGATCGCCTCGACCGGGGCCTTCTGGGACGTGGTCTTCCTCATCGGCTTCACGGCGCTCGCCAGCGCCCTCGGCGTCGTCGCCTGCGCCGCGCGCATCCGGCACGCCACCGAGGTGGCGCGGCTGCGCTCGGCCGCCGTGGCGCTGCAGCGACAGATCCTGCGGCCCCTCCCCATCGTCACGCGGCAGGTCTGTGCCCACGGTTTCTACGAGCCGATCGAGGAGGACCGGTTCGTCGGCGGGGACATCTACGAGGTCGTGCAGTCACCCCACGGGACCCGGGTGATCATCGGCGATGTCCAGGGCAAGGGCCTGCCCGCGATCGGCACCGGATTCGCCGCGCTCGGCGCGTTCAGGGAGGCGGCGGTGAGGGAGCCCGAGCTCACCGCGGTGGCCGACGCGGTCGAGGACGCGGTCGTCCGGCACAACTCCTTCTCCGCCGAGACCGGTGACGCCGAGCGCTTCGTGACCGCCCTGCTCCTGGGTTTCGACGGAGGCGACCGGGTGCAGGCGGTGAACTGCGGCCACCTGCTGCCGTGGCTGCTGCACGACGGGGCGGCTTCGGCGGTCACCCTGCACCGGACGTCCGTACCCCTGGGGATGGCCGAGCTCGGTGGCGAGGCGCGCACCGCGGAGTGGATCGACTTCCCCCCGGGCGCCGCCCTCATGGTCTTCACCGACGGGGTGACCGAGGCACGGGACGTCACGGGCGTCTTCTACCCGTTCGACGAGCGGCTCGGCCGATGGGCCGGACTGGAGCCGGACGAGGTCCTGGAGGCGCTCCAGGCCGACCTGCAGACGTTCTCCGGCGGAGTGCGCCGCGACGACGTCGCCGTGCTCGTCCTGGACCGGCCACCGGCCGCCGAGAGCGCGTCGCCGTGTGCGGAAGGCGCGACGGGCGACCCCACGACGTAGCACCCGCACCGCGCCCCCGACGGTGAGCCTCCGCAGCCCGTCAGCTCTCCGGCAGGGGCCGGTCGTCGACGACGTTCTTCATGACGAGCGTGGAGGTCAGGCGCTGGACCCCGGGCAGCCGGGCGAGCCGCTCGTCGTACAGCGCCTGGAACGCCGCCAGGTCGGCCGTCGCGACCCTCAGGAGGTAGTCGGGCTCGCCGAAGAGACGCTGCGCCTGGAGGACATGGGGAACGGCGGCCACGGCCTCCTCGAAGGCGGTGACGGTGTCGGGGGTCTCCCACCGCAGCGTGGCGAAGACGAGGGCTTCGAAGTGCAGGCCCACGGCGGCCGGGTCGACCACGGCGCGGTAGCCGCGGATCGCGCCCTCGCGTTCGAGGTCGCGCAGCCGACGGTGGCAGGGCGAGACGCTGAGCCTCACCCGCGCCGCCAGTTCGGTGACGGTCAGACGGCCGTCCGATTGCAGCTCGGTAAGAATCTTCCGGTCCAGGGCATCCATGGAGAAGATTCTCCCTCGCATCGCGCGATCATGGAGTAAAGACGCAAACACCTTCGGCCGGATCCGGCCTAGCGTTCCCTCCATGGCACGACATGCGAGAGGGACCGATCGATGGACATGACGACACTGGTGGCCTTTCTGGCGGTGGACCTGCTCCTCGTGTTCACTCCTGGCGCGGACTGGGCCTACGCGATCTCCGCCGGGTTGCGGGACCGCTCGGTCGTCCCGGCCGTCGCGGGGCTGGTCGCCGGACACGCCGCCTACGCGCTGGTGGCCGTCGCGGGTCTGGCGGTGATCGTGGCGAGCTCTCCGGCCGCGCTCACCACCCTGACAGTGGCGGGCGCCGGCTACCTCCTGTGGCTGGGGTGGGGTGTCCTGCGGCAGCCGGCCGTACCCGCGGCGGCGGAGGGCTCGGGTGCCTCCCGGACGCAGGCCATGGTCAAGGGCGCCGGGATCAGCGGCCTGAACCCGAAGGCGCTGTTGCTGTACTTCGCGCTGTTCCCGCAGTTCATGGACCCGGCCGGCGGCTGGCCGGTCGCCGCGCAGACCGGACTGCTCAGCACCGTGCACCTGGCGGCCTGCACCGTCGTGTACCTCGCCGTCGGCGTCCTGGCCCGCACGGTCCTCCGAACCCGGCCCTCTGCCGCCCGTGCCGTCACCCGCGTCAGCGGTGCCATGATGATCGCCGTCGGCGCCTTCCTGCTGGTGGAACGCCTGGCCGGCTGAGGAACCGCCCCGCCCCACCCGACACGGCCCCGAAGGAGAGCAGTGGAAGACGTGACCCAGCAGGACCAGGCGAGCCCCGCCGTCCGCAAGCGCGTCCAGGACAGCTTCGACCGGCAAGGACTCATGACCCACCTCGGCGCGCGCCTCGCCCACGTCGGCCCCGGGCGCGTGCACGTCGTGCTCCCGGCCTCCCCCCAGGTGACCCAGCAGCACGGCTACGTCCACGCGGGAGCCACCAGCGCCGTCGCGGACAGCGCCGGCGGCTACGCGGCACTCACCCTGTCCGACGAGTCGTCCGAGGTCCTCACCGTCGAGTACAAGATCAACCTCCTCGCGCCCGCCGCCGGCCACCACCTCGAAGCGATCGGCACCGTCCTGAAGCCCGGACGCACCCTGACGGTGTGCCGGCTGGAGGTGTACGGCGTCCAGTCGGACGGCGTCCGCACGCTCGTCGCCACGGGCCAGCAGACGCTCATCCGCGTGAGCGCGACGCCCGAGTAGGCCGCGCCGTTCCAGGCATGTCGAACGGCCCGACCCACCTGGCCCCGCCCGCGGTTACCATGGGCGCCATGGGTTCGTACTACTTCTTTCTCTGAGACGCGGCAGGACGCGACGCACGCCACGCCTGCCGTCGCCGTGTGACCTCCGGGCCACACCGTGCGCCGCGGTCCCCTCCGCCGTCCGACACCCCAGCCCGCAGCGCGCCTTCGCGCGTGACACCGAGGTGCGCGCAGCCGAGGGCATGTCACCCCAGGGAAAGCACCCATGACTTCTCAGCACCCCCGCGCCCAACTGGCCCAGCTGGCCCTGAACGACGTCTCCAAGACCTACGGGGACAGGACCGTCCTCGATCAGGTGTCCTTCACCGTCCGCCCCGGGGAGAAGGCCGGGGTCATCGGCGAGAACGGGTCCGGGAAATCCACCCTGCTCCGCCTGATGGCCGGGGTGGAGGCTCCCGACAGCGGTGAGGTCACCGTCGGCTTCCCCGGCGGCACCGGTCACCTCGCCCAGACCCTCTCCCTCGACCTCCGCCGCACGGTCCAGGACGCCGTCGACACCGCCCTCGCCGAACTCCGCGCCCTCGAGCGGCTGATCCGCGCGGCGGAGGAGGCGATGTCCCAAGGCGCCCCCACCGATGCCCGGCTCGGCGCCTACGGGGACCTCCTGACGACGTACGAGGAACGCGGCGGGTACCAGGCGGAGGCCAGGACCGATGCCGCGCTGCACGGCCTCGGACTCGGCCGTCTCACCCGGGACCGCGAGCTCGGCACCCTTTCCGGCGGCGAGCGGTCCCGGCTGGCCCTGGCCTGCGTGCTGGCCGCGGCGCCGGAACTGCTGCTCCTCGACGAGCCCACCAACCACCTCGACGCCGCAGCCGTCGGCTGGCTGGAGGACCACCTTCGCGCACACCGGGGCACCCTGGTCGCCGTGACCCACGACCGGGCGTTCCTGGAGCGCACCACGACCGTGATCCTGGAGGTCGACCGTGACCTGCGGAGCGTCACGCGCTACGGGGACGGCTGGGACGGCTACCGGACGGCGAAGGCCGCCGCGCTCCGCCGCCGGGCCCAGGAGCACCAGGAGTGGCGCGCCGAGGTCGACCGCGCCGAAGAGCTGGTCAGCGCGTCCGGGAGGCGCCTCGCGGGGACCGGGAAGGACCCCGCGCAGGGCTTCGGGAAGCACCGCAGATCGCACGAGGCCAAGCTGTCGGGCCAGGTCAGGGCCGCCAGGGCCCGCCTCGACGAGCTGCGCCGCTCGCCCGTCCCCGCGCCTCCCCGGCCGCTGCGCTTCACCGCCGATCCGGCCCTCGCCCATGGTGGAGGCTCATCGGCGGAGGGCGCCGTGGTCGAGCTGGACGCGGTCCTCGTGGGCACGCGGCTGGACATCGCCGCCCTGCGCGTCGAGCCGGGCCGGCGGCTCCTGGTCACCGGGCCCAACGGTGCGGGGAAGACCACGCTCCTGCGCGTCCTGGCCGGTGACCTCGCGCCGGACGCCGGCACGGTGCGGCGGCGCGGCCGGATCGGCTGCCTGCCGCAGGAGCTTCCCGTCCGGCTCACCCGCCGCTCCCTGCTCGCCACCTTCGCCGCGGGCAGGCCCGGTCCTCCCGACGCGTACGAGGACGACCTGCTGGCCCTCGGCCTGTTCCGTCCGGAGGACCTTTCCGTACCGGTGGCGGACCTCTCCGTGGGACAGCAGCGCCGGCTCGTCCTGGCGCGGCTCGTGACCCGCCCGGCGGATCTGCTGATCCTGGACGAGCCGACGAACCACCTCGCTCCCGGCCTCGTCGAGGAGGTGGAAGCCGCCCTCGACCGGTACGCCGGGGCCGTCGTGGTCGTCTCGCACGACCGGAGTTTCCG
Organism: Streptomyces sp. NBC_01460; assembly: GCF_036227405.1. Classification (NCBI taxonomy): domain Bacteria; kingdom Bacillati; phylum Actinomycetota; class Actinomycetes; order Kitasatosporales; family Streptomycetaceae; genus Streptomyces; species Streptomyces sp. NBC_01460. Next base: position 548,715 of record NZ_CP109473.1, on the reverse strand, counting down.
CGGCCGTTTCACCGGGGAGCGACTCGAACTCAGGGCGGGCCGCGCCGTGGAGGGCCCCGGACCACGGAGCTGCTGACGTCCCGGCCGCCGAGCAGGGCGCGGAGCCGCTGACGTCCTGCCCGTCGAGCCGGGCACGGCCGGAATCCGGCTCCCGCGCGGGAGGACCTACGCCTCCGAGGGCGGGCCGTCCGCCCGTACACGGGCGAGCAGCCGCTCCACGAAGACCCCCTGCCCCGCCACCAGCCGTGCGATCGCGTCGCCCGGTGTGCACCAGGCGAACCGGTCCATCTCCGGGAACTCGCACAGCACCCCGGACCCCTTCGGCCATTCCATGGTGAAGGTGCCCGGCACAGCCTCGCCGGGGTCCAGCCAGGCCTCCACGGCCCACACGGTCACGATCTTGCCGCCGGACTGCCGTGCCTCACCCAGCGGCACCCAGGCGCCGTCCGGCAGCGGCAGCCCGAGCTCCTCCCCGAACTCCCGGCGCGCCGCGGCGGCAGGTTCCTCGTCCGGTTCGTACTCCCCCTTGGGGATGGACCAGGCGGCCATCTCACGGTGGGCCCAGAAGGGTCCGCCCATGTGGCCGATCAGCACCTCGACGTCCCGTCGGCCGTCCTCGCCGGGGACGACGCGGAAGAGCAGGACCCCGGCGCTGCGCTTGACTGTCGACATGTCGTCAAGTGTGCCGTGCGGCCGTCCAGGGGGCCACCGATCCGGGAGGATCGAGGCCCGCCGGGGTCACTCCTCCGCCGCACGCTGTTCCTCCTGATGTCCCCGTTGTCCTCTGGTGCGTACCACCGGGCCCGGTCATGCTGTCCGCCGACAGCGCATTCCGCGCGCAATCCGCTCCGCACCAGGAGGAATTGTGGGCCTTGGCACCTTCCGCGTCGCCCTGCGGCCGCTCGTACTGCTGGCGACCGTGACGGCTCTGGCGGCGGGAGCCGTCGCGCCCGCGGCGGCCGACACCACCCCGGACCCCCGCCCGCACACCACCGCCGAGATCCTCAGACCCGTCGCGCCACCGGCCGCGAGCGGCCCCGGGGGCGAGGCGAGATCCGTCGTGGACGGCGACGGGATCGAGACCGCCCGCGCGTCCCGCCCCGTCGCGCCCGGCGTCCGGCTGAGCTCGTACGACCGTCTCGAGTCCGACAAGTGGCTACGGGTCGACAGCCTCTCCGTCGACCTGGACGGCAGCGGGGTGCGGGCCGACTACCTGTCCTCGGGCAAGGTCGCCGACCGGCGTCCGGTCTCCGAGCTCGCCGCCGGGCACGACCCGGGGAAGGGCCGCCGCACCGTCGCCGCGATCAACGCGGACTTCTTCGACATCAACCAGACGGGCGCGCCCCTGGGGCCCGGAGTCGAGGACGGCCTGACGGTCCATTCGCCGGCCCCGGGAGTCAACCGCGCGGTGGGCATCGGGCCGGAGAACGCGGGCCGTGTCCTCCAGCTGTACTTCGAGGGCACCCTGACCCTTCCCTCCGGCACGCACCCGCTCGCCGCCTACAACGCGGCGGACGTACCGGCCCAGGGAGTGGGCGCCTACACCTCCGCCTGGGGAAGCGCCGACCGCGCGCTGACCGTCGACGGCGCGCTGCCCGCCGCCGAAGTGACCGTGCGCGACGGCAAGGTCGTCTCCCGGTCGGACACGCCGGGTTCGGGCCCCGTGCCCGAGGACACCGTGGTCCTCGTCGGCCGGGAGGCCGGGGCCGGACCGCTGGCCGCCCTGGAGCCGGGTGACCCGGTCGGCATCGAGTACCGGGCGCGCACCGACGGCGGAGCCGTGCCGCGCACCGCCGTCGGCGGGCGGGAACTCCTCGTCGTCGACGGGACCGCGCAGAACCACGACGGCGAGGGCAACAACACCGCCGCGCCCCGCACCGCCGTCGGCTTCTCCAAGGACGGCCGGACCATGCAGGTTCTCACCGTCGACGGCCGGCAGACGGACAGCGGTGGTGTCACCCTCACCGAGCTGGGCGAGATGATGCGCCGGGCCGGTTCGTACAGCGCGCTGAACCTCGACGGCGGTGGATCCTCCACCCTCGTCGCCCGTGAGCCGGGCAGTGACGCGCTCCAGGTGGAGAACAGCCCGTCCGACGGCAGCGAGCGGACCGTCCCCAACGGTCTCGCCCTGACCGCGCCCGACGGCAGCGGCCGGCTCGAGGGCTTCTGGGTCGAGACCCGTACGCCGGCCGGTGCCGCCCCCGGCGACGACCCGGTCAGGGGCGGTCACCCCGAGCGCGTCTTCCCCGGCCTGACCCGCCGGCTCACCGCCGCCGGCTACGACGAGACGTACGGCCCCGCGGCGGGCGACCCGCGCTGGCGTGCCGTCAGCCCGGCGGTCGGCAGCGTCGACGCGCGGGGCACGTTCACCGCCCGTCGCGGTGGTACGACCGACGTACGCGCGGAACGGGGCGGCGCCCACGGCGACATCCGGCTCACCGTCCTGGACCGGCTGGACCGGATCCGGTCCAGCACCGCGCGCGTCGGACTGGCGGACAAGGAGGCCGCCGGGAGTTTCGGCATTGTCGGACTCGACGCCCACGGGACGAGCGCGCCCGTCGAGCCGGCTGACATCACGCTCGACTACGACCGCACCCTGTTCACGGTCGACGACGACGGCAAGGGGTCCTTCACCGTCCGGTCCCTCACCGGCTCCGGGGCGGGACGGATCACCGCCACCGTCGCGGGCGTCCGTACCACCCTCGCCGTGAGCGTCGGCCTCACCGAACAGGCCGTGTCCGACTTCGAGGACGCCGGATCCTGGAAGTTCAGCCAGGCCCGTGCGGACGGCTCGCTCGCCGCGACACCCGAGGGGCACACCGGCACCGGCCTCCGGCTCACCTACGACTTCACCCGGTCGACGGCGACCCGGGCCGCCTACGCCGCCCCGCCGCAGCCCGTCGCCGTGGAGGGCCAGCCGCAGGCGTTCACGCTCTGGGTCAAGGGGGACGGCAACGGCGCCTGGCCGACCCTGCACCTCAAGGACGCCGCCGGCTCCGACCAGCTGCTGCGCGGGCCGTACCTCACCTGGACCGGCTGGCGGCAGGTGACCTTCGCCGTGCCACCGGGCGTGGCGACCCCGCTGTCGGTGTACCGCTTCTACCTCGCCGAGACGGCCGCCACCCGGCAGTACACGGGTGAGGTCGTCATCGACGGCCTCACCGCCCAGGTGCCGCCCACCGTGGAGCTGCCCGAAGAGGAGCCGCCCGCCGATCCGTTGATCGACACCGCCGCGGTGACCGAGGGCCGCGACTGGCGGTTCGCGGTGATGTCCGACGCCCAGTTCGTCGCGCGCGACCCGGACAGCGCCATCGTCCGGCAGGCCCGTCGTACCCTGCGCGAGATCAAGGCGGCGCGGCCCGACTTCCTGGTCGTCAACGGCGACCTCGTCGACGAAGGGTCGCCCGCCGACCTCGCCTTCGCACGCCAGGTCCTCCAGGAGGAGCTCGGTGACGCGCTGCCCTGGTACTACGTCCCAGGCAACCACGAGGTGATGGGCGGGAAAATCGACAACTTCATCACGGAGTTCGGCCCGGCCCGGCGGACGTTCGACCACGAGGGCACCCGGGTCCTCACGCTCGACACGTCGAGCCTGAGCCTGCGCGGCGGCGGGTTCGCCCAGATCGAGGAGGTGCGTGCCCAGCTGGACGCGGCGGCGGAGGACCGGTCCGTCGGCTCCGTGATGCTGATCGAGCACGTGCCGCCGCGCGATCCGACCGTGCAGAAGGGGAGCCAGCTCAGCGACCGCAAGGAGGCCGCCCTCGTCGAGCGGTGGCTCGCCGACTTCCGTCGTACGACGGGCAAGGGCGCGGCTCTGATCGGCAGCCACGTCGGGGTGTTCCACGCCTCGCACGTGGACGGGGTCCCGTACCTGGTCAACGGGAACTCCGGCAAGGCGCCGGCCGGCCCCGCTGACGAGGGAGGATTCACCGGCTGGTCCCTGATCGGAGCCGACCGGGTGGGGCCCGCCGAGCAGGCGGCGGCGCGCCTGGAGCCGTGGCGGGGCGGACCCGACTGGGTCTCCGCCCAGACGCGCGCCCACGTCGACACGCTGGCCCTGGAGGCCCCCGCCATGATCGTCGCGGGGGAGCGCGCGCGGGTCGGCGTGCAGGTGACCCAGGGCACCCGGACCGTACCGGCCGCCTTCCCGCTCAGCGTGGACTGGACCGGATCCCCGAACGTCCGCATCGGGAAGACGGACGACGCCCGTGGACGGCACATCGCGACGCTGGACCCGGCGACGGGCACGCTCACCGCGCTCCGGCCCGGCACCGTCGCGCTCGCGGTGACCGTCAACGGAGTCACCCGGCAGGCACAGGTCCGGATCGCGGCCGGGGCGGTGGCGCCCGCCGCCTGACGCCCCGCCGCCTGACGCCCCGTCGCGCACAGCACCACCGCACGGCTCCCGGACCCGGCCCGGGCGCCGTGCGGTGTTCCGTTGTGAGCGTTCGGCGCGCGAGGGAGGTGGGCAATCGGCGTCCACCGGGCCTTGCGCGCCGGTTCACGCTCGACGGGGTGGCCCGCGCGGTGACCTGAGGCCGGGTGCGCCCACCCCGCACCGGCCACCCCTCCCTACGGGGGCGCCCGGCGCGGTCCGTCACGCCTTCCGGTAGCCGTACGCGTCCGCGGCGGCCGCCTCCACGGTCTCCAGATCGCCCCCCGCCGACGCGGTCACCAGCGCGGCGACCGCTCCCTCGACGAACGGAGCGTCCACCAGCCGGGCCCCTTGCGGCAGTTCACCGCCCTCCGCGAGCATGGACTTCACCGTGAGGACCGCACTGCCGAGGTCCACGAGCAGCGCGACGCCGGCGCCCCTGTCCACCCTCCTGGCCGCCTCGGCGATCAGTTCCGTACTCGTCCCGAGGCCTCCGGCCGAGGTACCTCCCGCCGCCGCCACCGGAGCCGTCGCACCCCCGGCCGCCAGTCCCTTCGCCAGCTCGACGACGGCCTCCGCCACCGGCCCGCTGTGCGAGACCAGCACGATTCCGACCTGCTTCCCCCCGCTCACGCGTCGCCCCCACCGCTCGGTCCCGCCGTCTCCGCGAGCGCACCCAGAAGCAGCGCCGAGGAGGCGGCGCCCGGATCCTGGTGCCCGATGCTGCGCTCGCCCAGATAACTGGCCCTGCCCTTGCGCGCGCGCAGCGGCACGGTCTCCAGGGCGCCTTCCAGAGCCGCGTCCCGCGCCCGGTCGAACGAGGCGCCCAGCACCTTGACCGCCGGGAGCAGCGCGTCGAGCATCGTCTTGTCGCCCGCCTGCGCCCCGCCGAGCTGCGCCACCGCGGCGACACCGGCTCCGAGGGCCTCGGCCAACTGCTCCCGCGTCACCTCCTGCGCGTCGCCCAGGGCCTTCCCGGTGCGGCGCAGGAGCGTCCCGTACAACGGCCCGGACGCTCCGCCGACCGTCGAGATCAGATGCCGGCCCGCCAGCGTCAGCACCGTGCCCGGCGCGGTGGGGGCCTCCTTGTCGAGGACGTCGCTCACGGCCGCGAAGCCGCGGCGCATGTTGCTCCCGTGATCGGCATCCCCGATCGCGGCGTCGAGCTCGGTCAGCCGGTCCGCCTCCCGGTCCATGGCAGCCGCGGTGGCGGCCATCCAGCGACGGAAGAAATCGGTGTCGAGCACAAGGTCTCCTGTTCCTCACACACGGTGGAAAGAGCGGAAAGCACGGTCACCGGCCCCAGCGGAGGGCGGGCGTCTCCACCGGCGCGTCCCAGAGCCGCACCATCTCCTCGTCCACCTGACAGAGCGTCACCGAGCAGCCCGCCATGTCGAGCGACGTCACGTAGTTCCCCACCAGCGTACGAGCCACCGCCACGCCCCGCTCCGACAGCACCCGCTGCACCTCGGCATTGAACCCGTACAGCTCCAGCAGCGGTGTCGCGCCCATGCCGTTGACCAGCACCAGTACGGGTCCGTCCGGCCGCAGGTCCTCCAGCACCGCGTGGACCGCCACGTCGGCGATCTCCCCGGACGTCATCATCGGGCGGCGCTCCCGGCCCGGTTCACCGTGGATCCCGATCCCCAGTTCCAGCTCGCCCGGCGGCAGGTCGAACGTGGGTGTGCCCTTCGCCGGAGTGGTGACGGAGGTGAGCGCCACCCCGAAGCTCCGGGAGGACTCGTTCACCCGGCGGGCCATCGACTCCACGCGCTCCAGCGGCGCGCCCTCGTCGGCGAGGGCACCGGCGATCTTCTCGACGAACAGGGTCGCCCCGGTGCCGCGCCGGCCCGCCGTGAACGTGCTGTCGGCCACCGCCACGTCGTCGTCGACCAGGACCCGGGCGACCTGGACGCCCTCGTCCTCCGCGAGCTCGGCGGCCATGTCGAAGTTCAGCACGTCCCCGGTGTAGTTCTTCACGACGAACAGCACCCCCGCGCCGCTGTCGACGGCGGCGGCGGCCCGCACCATCTGGTCGGGCACCGGCGAGGTGAAGACCTCCCCGGGACAGGCCGCGGACAGCATCCCCGGCCCGACGAACCCCGCGTGCAGCGGCTCGTGCCCCGACCCGCCGCCGGACACGAGCCCGACCTTCCCGGCCACCGGCGCGTCGCGCCGCACGACGAGACGGTTCTCGACGTCCACGACGAGCTCCGGGTGGGCGGCGGCCATTCCGCGGAGTCCGTCCGCGACGACGGTCTCCGGCACGTTGATGAGCATGCGCAACGGTTCCTCCTGGGGAGAACGCCGGCCGGCCGATCGTGCTGACCGGCCGTCAGCGTGAATCCGATCAACTTGTCTCAATGCGTACGGCACCCAGTATCGAAGAGACCCCGGTGATCGGGAAGCGACGCGTCGGAACGGACGGCGGGGGACCTGGGTCGGGCCGCTCCCGCCGTTCTTACGGTCCGGTGACGTGGGCGTGCCGCGCCGCCCTCACGGCCTCCGTTCCGCCTAGCGTGGCGGCCATGCGCGTACTGGTCACCGGCGGAGCCGGCTTCATCGGGTCGTACATCGTCCGGACCCTTGCCTCCGGCGGGCACGAGCCCGTCGTCCTCGACGCCCTGCTGCCCTCCGCACACGGACCGGGCGGGGCGCGAACCTCCATGGCCGAGAGCGTTCCACCCGGTGTCCGGACGATCGTCGCGGACGTACGCGACCGCGACGCGGTCGCCCGGGCGCTCGCCGGGATCGACGCGGTGTGCCACCAGGCGGCGATGGTCGGCCTCGGCAAGGACTTCGCGGACGCGCCGGAGTACGTCGGATGCAACGACCTCGGCACCGCCGTCCTGCTCGCGGAGATGGCCGCGGCCGGGGTCCGCGGCCTCGTGCTCGCCGGCTCGATGGTGGTCTACGGCGAGGGACGGTACGACTGCCCCCGGCACGGCTCGGTCCGGCCCGGTCCGAGGGCGGTGCCCGATCTGGACGCCGGACGGTTCGAGCCGCTGTGCCCTGCCTGCGGTGCCGCGTTGGTGCCCGGCCTCGTCACCGAGGAGGCCGCCGGGGACCCCCGCAACGTGTACGCGGCGACCAAGCTCGCACAGGAGCACCTCGCCTCCGCCTGGGCGCGCGCCACCGGCGGCCGGGCCGTCTCGCTGCGCTACCACAACGTGTACGGCCCCGGGATGCCGCGCGACACCCCCTACGCCGGGGTCGCCTCGTTCTTCCGCTCGGCCCTGGCCCGGGGCGAGGCGCCCCGGGTGTTCGAGGACGGCCGGCAGCGGCGTGACTTCGTGCACGTACGCGATGTCGCCGCGGCCAACGCGGTGGCGCTCGCGGCCCTGGGGGAGCGCGGACCGGGGAGGTTCGACGCGTACAACACGGGAAGCGGTACGCCGCACACCATCGGCGAGATGGCCCGGGCGCTGTCCGCCGCCCACGGCGGTCCTGATCCCGTGGTCACCGGTGAGTACAGGCTCGGTGACGTCCGGCACGTGACCGCCGACTCGCGCAGGCTCCGTGAGGAGCTCGGCTGGAAGCCGGAGACGGACTTCGGCGCGGGGATGCGGGAGTTCGCCACGGCACCGCTGCGGGGCGCCGGGGAGTGACGCCCCGGGTCCAGGAGCGGTGACGCGCGCCCGGGCCCCGACGTCCCGGGGGTGACGGCCGCTCAGCCGGCCGCCGGGGCGACGGCGGGCCTCTCCCCGGCCGCGGCGGGGAGGGTGACCTCGAAGCAGCAGCCGCCCGTCACATTGCGTACGTCCGTCCGGCCGGAGTGCGCCTCGACGATCCCGCGGACGATGGCGAGCCCGAGGCCCGCGCCCGCCGGCGGGGTCCTGGCGTGGCTGCCCCTCCATCCCGTGTCGAACACGCGCGCCAGATCCTCGGCCGGGATGCCGCCGCACTCGTCGGTGACCGAGACCACGACCCCCTCCGGAGAGCGCCGCGCGGCCACCGCCACCGTGCCGTCCGAGGGGGTGCGCCGGATCGCGTTGATCAGGAGATTGCCCATGACCCGGCTCATCTCCTTGCTGTCGACCTCCACGGGGACGGCGTCGATCCGCTCCCCGACCAGGCGCACCCCGTGTTCGCGCGCCAGGGGGTGAGCCCCGGCGAGGGCGTCCCCCACCAGGTCGTGGGCGGAGACCCGGGTGGGAGCCAGCGTGAGGGAGCCCGCGTGGATCCGGGAGAGTTCGAAGAGGTCCCCGACCATGTCGTTCATGCGCTCCACCTCCTTGCGGATCTGCCGCAGGTAGCGGCCGGAGTCGACGGCCAGACCGTCCTCCAGCGCCTCGGACATGGCACGCAGTCCGGTCAGAGGGGTCCGCAGATCGTGCGAGATCCAGGCCACCAGCTCCCGGCGCGACCTCTCCAGAGCCCGCTCCCGCTCCCGGGAGTTCTCCAGCTTCGCGCTGGTGGCCGCCAGTTCGCGGGTGAGCGCCGCGAGTTCCGCGGTGGGCTGCTCCGCCGGGGCGGCGAACGTGCCTCCGTCGCCGAAGGAGCGGGCGGCCAGCGTCAGGTCCCGGCTCCTGGCGGCCACCCAGCGGCCCAGCAGCACCGCGGTCGCGAGGGAGACCACGGCGGCCATGGCGACGACCGTCGTCACCACCGTCAGATCGTGCGGGGAGAGGAACATCGCCCAGGCCACGGTCAGGGTCCCGGCCAGCATGGCCGCCACGGCGACGGAGGCGACGACCGTCAGGGAGACCGCCAGGGGGCGATGACGGAGGAGCCGCAGGGCGAGGGCGCCCATCAGCCCCGCCGCGGCGGCGCCGAGGAAGGCGAACAGCGCGATGAGCAGGATGTCGGTCACGCGCTCAGCTCCCGGGAGCGGGGTCGGCCGGCGGGTCCAGGCGGTAGCCCACACCCCACACCGTCCGGATCAGACCGGGGCGGGCGGGATCGTCCTCGACCTTGCCGCGCAGACGGCGTACGTGCACCGTCACCGTCGACAGGTCGCCGAAGTCCCAGCCCCAGACCTCCCGCATCAGCTCCTCGCGGGTGAACGCCTGCCCCGGGTGGCCGAGGAGGAACGCCAGCAGGTCGAACTCGCGGAGCGTGAGCGAGAGGTCCCTGCCGTCGCGGGTCGCGCGGCGGGCCGAGCGATCCAGGCGCAGCCCCGCGCCGCCGAGGACGGCGGGGGAGAGGCTCTCGTCCCGGCGCCCTCGGCGCAGGACGGATTCGACGCGCAGCACGAGCTCGCGCGGGCTGAACGGCTTGGTGACGTAGTCGTCCGCCCCGGTCTCCAGGCCGAGGATCCTGTCGTCCTCGTCCCCCCGCGCGGTGAGCATGATGACGGGCACCGGCCCCCGCGCCCGCATCCGGCGGCACACCTCGAAGCCGTCCATGCCGGGCAGCATCAGGTCGAGGACCACGAGATCGGGCCGCCGCGCCGTGAACCGCGCGAGGGCCGCGGGCCCGGCGTCCGCCTGCTCGACGTCGTAGCCCGCGCGCTCCAGATACCCGGTGGCGACCTCGGCGACGGTCGGATCGTCGTCCACGACGAGTACGCGTCCGCGTGAGCCCCCGTCACGGGGGCCCGGTGGCGTCGCGGCGCGCACGTCCGGAGGGGAGGAGGTGTTCTGCATACCGCCCACTGTGGCACTGCCGGCCGCCCGGACGGACGGGCCGTCGGCCGCCACACGGTCGACGTCCACGTTTCGTAAGAACCTGAAGACCGAAATGCCCGATTGTGCTCCGTAGGGTGATCCACGTGACCGACACTTCTCCGGCTGACGCCACCGACCCCGTCCGCGCCGACATCGTGCTGCCCTGTCTCGACGAGGCCGCGGCCCTGCCCCTGGTGATGGCCCGTATCCCGGCCGGGTGGCGGGCCATCGTGGTCGACAACGGTTCCACCGACGGATCGGCGGACGTCGCCCGCTCCCTCGGCGCGACCGTCGTGGACGAACCGCGCCGTGGCTTCGGCGCCGCCTGCCACGCGGGGCTGCTCGCCGCCGAAGCGGAGTACGTCTGCTTCTGCGACTGCGACGGCTCCCTCGACCCGGCCCTGCTGCCCGGCTTCGTCCGGCGGATCGCCGACGGCGAGAGCGACCTGATCCTCGGCAGGCGTCGTCCGACGGGCCGCGGCGCCTGGCCGCCGCACGCCCGGGCAGGCAACTTCGCCCTGTCCCGGATGCTCCGAAGCCGCACGGGCCTGCGCCTGCACGACCTCGGACCGATGCGGGCCGCGCGCCGGGAGGCTCTGCTGGCGCTGGACCTGACGGACCGCCGCAGCGGCTACCCGCTGCAGATGGTGGTGCGCGCCTCGGACGCGGGACTGCGTGTCGCCGAGACGGACGTGCCGTACGTTCCCCGAACCGGGACGTCCAAGGTCACGGGTACGTGGCGCGGGACCTGGCACGCCGTACGGGACATGCGCGCGGTGCTGCGGGAGCCGCAGCGGCCGGGCAGCCGCGACGTCCGGGCGGAGGTGGCACGATGAGCGTGCCCCCGCTTCCCTCCGGAGCGACGACCCTGCTGGTCATCGCGAAGGAACCGGTCCCCGGCCGCGTCAAGACCCGGCTCACGCCGCCGTTCGGCCCCGAGGAGGCGGCGGCGCTCGCCGCCGCGGCGCTCGAGGACACCCTGCGGACCGTGCTCACGCTGCCCGCCCTGCGGCGCGTCCTCGTCCTCGAAGGGAGCCCCGGCCCCTGGCTGCCCGACGGCTTCGACGTGGTGCCGCAGAGCGCCGGCACACTCGACCGGCGGATCGCCGAGGCGTTCGGCGGGTGTACGGGCCCGGCCGTCCTCATCGGCATGGACACCCCCCAGATCACCGAGCCCCACCTCGCACCCGCGCTCGCCCCCGACGCCTGGGACGACTGCGACGCCTGGTTCGGGCCGGCCGAGGACGGCGGCTTCTGGGCCCTCGGCATGGCCGCGCCCGACCCCGCTCTCGTCCAGGGTGTCCCGATGTCCCTCCCGTACACCGGAGGGCTCCAGCGGGCCCGTCTGGCGGACGCGGGGCTCACCGTCCGGGACCTCGCGGAACTGCGCGACGTGGACACCGCCGACGACGCCCTGCGCGTCGCCGCCGAAGCCCCCGGGGGACGGTTCGCGGCCGCCCTCTCCCGTCTGGGCCGGCCGGTGGTCCGATGAGCACGGTGACACCCGCCCCGGGCCCGGGCCCCGCCGCCTGGGCGACCGACCCGTACGCCCGCGCGCTGAGCAGGGGCCGCGGCCCGCTCTTCCTGCGCCGGGCGGACGGCTGGCTGCTGCCGCTGGACGTCGAACGCTGGTGCGCGGACGCCGACGACGCCGACCTGTCGGCGCTGCGCCGCAGCGAGGGCCCGGTCATCGACATCGGCTGCGGTCCGGGCCGGCTGGTCGCGGCGCTGGCCGCACGAGGGCACCGCGCCCTGGGCATCGACGTGAGCGAGGCGGCCATCGGACACACCCAGCGGCTCGGCGGATCGGCGCTCCGCCGGAGCGTGTTCGAACCGCTGCCGGGCGAAGGACGCTGGGGCACCGCTCTGCTCATCGACGGCAACATCGGGATCGGCGGCGACCCCCGGGCGCTGCTCCGCCGCGTCGCGGCCCTGCTGGCACCGGGGGGCCTCCTCATCACCGAGGCGGCCGCGCACGACGTGGACGAGCAGGTGCAGGTGCGGCTCGACGACGGCCGGGGGACGGCGGGGGCCACCCCCCACTTCCCCTGGGCCAGGGTCGGTGTGTCCGCCCTCCTCGCGTACGCGCGGTCCGACGGCTGGAAGGCAGCCGATCAGTGGGAGGCCGACAGCCGCCCCTTCCTCGCCCTGCGGCGCGCCCGCACCGTGCGCAGCACGAACCAGAGGGCCGACACGGCGAACAGCGCGGCCGTGATCAGCAGCCAGTTCCCCAGGAACCTGCCGGACGACATCCCGCTCGCCAGCTCGTAACGCCCGGAGCCGCCCACGATCAGCGGGAACCACACGAGCAGGAGCAGCCCGGACAGGAACACCGGTACGCGTACGAAGCCGACCGCACCGGACCGGCGCGCGCGGGGCACCCGCAGCGCCCGGTCCGCCGACGTGTACAGCGGCACCAGCACCAGGTCGTGGACGAGTGCTGCGCCGACGAACCACACCAGGATCAGAAGGGTGTCCCCGTCCAGCAGCCGCACCCCCGCGTATCCCGCGAGGGCGAGCGACGCGGCCATCAGCAGCAGGTGCAGGGGACCCTCTCCGTACCACCGGCGGAACAACCTCATCACAGCTCTCCGAACGTCAGACGGGTCACCCATTTGGTGTTCATCACTCCCGGGGCGGCGGGCACGATGACGCGCGCCGGGTAGCCGTGGTCCATCGACAGCGCCTCGCCGTTGACGCCCAGCGCCAGCAGCGACCGGGCGTCACGCACCTGGTTGTCCCGGAGCGCCACCGTCCGGAACGGCCCGCTGCGCTGGAGCGACTCCACCAGCACCCCCGGCGCGTCGTCCGCGTAGCCCGCGAGCACGGCGAGATCGCGCAGACGCACCCCGCGCCACCACTGGTCGGACGTCGACCAGCCCTCCACGCAGGCGATCGGCAGGGCCGCGCTGTACTGCTCCATGGCCGCGAGCTGATCCCGCGAGAGGCGGATCTCCCCGGCCGGTCCGACGAGCGTGAGCCGCCAGCGTCCCCCCGTCTCCGCCGGCACGATGCCGGCCTTCGCGGCGGTCTTGTTGATCTGGAAACCGTTGGGCCCCGGCCCCGGTTCGGCGCCGCCGCGCGGGGTCAGCAGAGCGGTCCTCCGCAGCGGGTCGAAGCTCCGGCCCGCCGAGGTCAGCAGAAGGAGCAGTGACCCGGCCCCCACCATCGCCAGGGCGCCGCGCCGGGAGACGGTCGGCTCGGCGGGATCCGGTGACGCCAGCTCGTCCTTCTCCGCCGGAGGGATCCCGTCGCGCAGCACGCGCAGCGCCCGGGGGAGCTTCAGCGCCGTATGCGCGGCGAACGCGGCGAAGAAGACCCACGCCCCGTAGAAGTGCAGAGGATAGAAGGACCCCGGGAAGACGTACTCCAGCTGGATGTTGAGCAGCCCGGTGAGGAACTCGAAGAGGGCACCCCCGACGAGCAGCAGCAGGGAGAGGCGCTCCAGGGCGTGCCCCACGGACCTCGCCGGCGGCAGCCTGAAGAGCTTCGGCACCACCGACCACAGCTTGGCCAGCAGCACCGGCACGAGCACGATGCCGAGCGTGACGTGCACCCCTTGGTTCAGCCGGTACAGCCAATGGGGTCCCGTCGGCCAGTCGAACAGGTAGAAGCCCAGCCACCCCTTGTCCGGCGTCTTGTCGTTCACGGCGGCCAGACCGGGGTTGTACGCCGCGTACGAGAGCAGTCCCGTCACGAACATCAGGGTGAGCCCGGCGAGGAGCACCACACCGAGGACGGCCGTGAACCTGACCCCGCGCACCGGACTGCGCCAGAAGGCGGGCTCCGTGGGGAGGGGCAGGGAGGAGAGATGCGCTGCGGCTTTCCGCCGTGTGTCGCCCATGGGCCGACGTTATGCCGGGGACACCGCTCCGGCCCGGTCACGACTCCTGACGAAAGTCTGACGTCGCCGTTTCGGCCCCGTGCCCGCGGCGTGAGATCTGACGGTTGTGTGACGCGGCTGCGTCGCACCGCCCCCAGGGCCCTTCCGGTGCGTAGCGTGCCTGCGTGACGACCGAGGAACGCAGCGAACCCGTCCGCCCACTGGACCCCACCGGACCCGCCCGCCCCACCGCACCCGTGCGCCGCACCGGGAGCCGCCGGGACCTGACGGCCGCGGCTGCGGGAGGCCTGCTGGTGGCCGTGGCGTGTGTCCTGGGATGGGCCGTCCAGGAGAGCAACGGCAGCCTGCAGGTCCACTGGCCCCCGCTCCTGGCCTCCTGGGACCCCCACATCGGCCCGGGGACACCCGCCGCGCTCGCCGTGGCGGTGGCGGTCGTCGCGTACGGCCCCCGCTCGGCCGAGCGGCTCCCCTGGCGCCGTCTCCTCCTCGGCTCCTGGGCCGTCTCCGTGGCCTGGATCCTCTCGCTGGCACTCATCGAGGGCTGGTACCGGGGAGTCGCCCGCAGGCTGACCACCAAGCACGAGTACCTGCGGGTCATCGACCGCTTCGACGACGTCGGAGCCGCCCTGCGCGGATTCACCGACCACATCGTGATCGGTCCGCCCGGCAACTGGCCCGCCCATGTGGCCGGACACCCGCCGGGCGCCACCCTCACCTTCGTCGGCCTGGACCGGATCGGGCTCGGAGGCGGGGCCTGGGCGGGGATGTGGTGCATCGTGCTCGGTGGCTCCGCCGCGGTGGCCGTCATGGTCGCCCTGCGCGCCCTGACGGACGAACACCTCGCCCGGCGGGCAGCGCCGTTCCTCGTCCTCGCCCCCTTCGCGGTCTGGACCGGGACCTCCGCGGACGGTTACTTCGCCGCTGTCGCCGCCTGGTCCGTCGCCCTGCTGGCCCTCGCCGCCACACGCGCGGTCCGGTTCCCCGCAGCCGCCGCGCTCGGCTCGGGACTCCTCTTCGGGTTCACCTGCTACCTCAGCTACGGCCTGACGCTCGTGGCGGCCCCGCTCGCCGCGGTCCTGGTGATCACCCGGACGGTGCGGCCGCTCGGCCTGTTCGCGCTGGGTGCCCTGGCCGCTCCGGTCGCCTTCACCCTGGCGGGATTCAACTGGTGGGAGGCCTACCACCTGCTGGTCGAGCGCTACTACCAGGGCGCGGGGGGCGTGCGGCCCTACTCCTACTGGGTCTGGGCGAACCTCGCCTGCACCACCCTGGCCGTGGGCCTCGCCACCGTGGCCGGTCTGCGCCGTACGGCGGCGGCCGCCCCCGCCGCCGTACGCGCCCTGCCCTCCGGCACCACCACCGCCGTGCAACGGCTGTCGCTCGTCACCCTGACCGCGCTCCTGGCCCTCCTCGTCGCCGACCTGTCCGGGATGAGCAAGGCGGAGACCGAACGGATCTGGCAGCCGTTCATGGTCTGGCTGCTGCCGGCCACCGCCCTGCTGCCCTCCGGTGGACGACGCGGCTGGCTCACCGCCCAGGCGGCCGTCGCCCTCCTCGTCAACCACCTGCTGTGGACGGGGTGGTGAGGGGGAGGAGGATCAGTCGCGCACGCAGAACTCACGGTCGCTCAGCCACTGGCCGAACCAGTCGCTCAACGGGACGGTGATGCACCATCCCTCGTTCGTGTCCGGCGTGGGAACGGTCGGCGCGGGCTTGCCGGGCTCCGGCGTCGTCGGCGTCCCGCTCGGGTCGGTGGCGGGCGTGGACGGCTCGGCATCCGGCAGCCCGCTCAGCATCTCGCGGAAGATCCGCGAGGACTCCGGGTTCTCCGCGCACTGCCACACACCGTGCGGGCAGTAGTCCGTGATCGTCTGGTACACCGGCTTGTGCAGGTCGATCCACTCCAGCATGCGGCGCATGTACTCGGGGTTGTCGCCGTTCCGGAAGAGCCCCCACTCGGGGAAGGAGATCGGCTTGCCGTGCTCCGCCGCGAAGTCGACCTGCTTCTGCAGACCGTACGGCTCGTTGACCTGCTCGTCGAAGGTCCGTGCCGGAGGCTGGTCGTAGGAGTCCATCCCGATGATGTCCACGACGTCGTCGCCCGGATAGCACTCCGTCCAGGGCACGGCGTCCCGTCCCCTGCTCGGTGCGAAGTCGAAGCGGAACTCCTGGCCGGGCACGGACCGCATCGCGGTGACGATCCGGGTCCAGTACGCCTTCCACGCGACCGGGTCGGGACCGCACCGGTGCGTGTACGTCGTCCCGTTCATCTCCCAGCCGAGGACGATCACGGTGTCCGGCACGCCCAGCAGGACGAGCCGCTCGGCGAGTCTGCGGAAGTGCGCGTCGAACCGTCCCGCGGCGCCGTCCCGCAGCAGGCCGCGGACCTCGCTGTCGGAGACGTGCTCCTCGTTCCGCTCCAGCATCGGGGTGTTGAGCACGAACATCCGGTCGTCGGCGGCCTTCCGCCAGGCCGCCCACGAGGCGAGGAAGCCGGGGCGGCCCTCGATGTTCTCCCACAGGTCACCCGGAAGGTAGCTGTGCCCGACGCGCAGCTCCGTACCGCCGAGCCAGCGCGACAGCTCTCCCATCCGCTGTACGCCCTCCGGCCCGTAGTTCAGATAGGCGCCGATGGCGGTGGTCCCGTCCGGCGACGGCACCCCCTGCTCGGCGCCCTTGCCGGCCTGCGTGTCCGAGGCGTCGTGGTCGGCGAGGACGGCGCCGCCGACGAGGAGGCAGAAGGCGGTCGCCCCGATGCCGAAATTGATGAGACGGCGCTGAACGGGCACGGCTCCTCCTTGGATTGCGGCCTGTCTCCGACCCTGTCGACCCTAAGGAGAAAGACTCAACAACGAGCTGTGGGAGCGCCCGTGAATAGACCATTAGCGACACGCGGAGGTTCGGAGCGAGCCGTTCGGGTGACCTTTTCCGAAGGTGAAGGGAAGGGAGCCGACACGGTTGTCGAAATTCGAATGGACCAGGCCGGGTTCCGCCGTCGTCCGGATGCCGTCCAGCCGTGTGAGCATTTCCCGGAAGAGGGCCTTCATCTCCAATTTGGCCAGATGCGCCCCCAGGCAGTGGTGAGGGCCCCCGCCGCCGTATCCGAGGTGCGGATTGGGTGACCGGGTGATGTCGAAGGCGTCGGGGTCGTCGAAGACGGACGCGTCGCGGTTCGCGGACGCGTAGAGAAGGACGACCTTCTCCCCGGGCAGGAAGGTGTGACCGCCGAGCGCGCACTCGGCCGCCACCGTCCGGCGGAACTGGATGATCGGCGTCGAGTGGCGGACGATCTCGTCGACCGCCCCGTCGGCGTGACGCTCGAAGTCGGACTCCAGCAGCGCCCGCTGTTCCGGATGCGCGCTGAGCAGCACCAGCCCGTGGGCGATCGCGTTCCGGGTGGTCTCCACACCGGCCACGAGCAGCAGGGAGAAGAAGGCGCCGAGCTGCCGCGAGGACAGGGCCTGTCCGTCGACGTCCGCACGGACCAGGGCGGAGATCATGTCGTCCGCCGGTACGCGGCGCCTGTCGCGGGCGATTCCCGCCATCTCCAGCTGCATGCGGGCCAGTGAGCGCAGGCCCCGCCCCGGCACCCTGATCCGGGCGCGCCCGCGTCGCTGCACCCCGACGTACTCCGACGCGTGGTCGATGCGCGCCGCGATGCCGGCCCGGTGGCGCGGGGGGATGCCCATCAGGTCGCAGATCACCTCGAACGGCATGCGGGCGGGTGCCGCGCGCATGAAGTCCCCCGGGCCCTCGGCGGTCATCTCGTCCACCAGCCGCCGGGCGACGGCACCGATGTTCTCCTCGGCCGCGGCGAGCAGCCTCGGGGTGAAGGCGCGGGAGATGGTCCTGCGCAGCCCGGCGTGCTCGGCGCCGTCCATGTTCACCATGGAGTTGCCGAACACCGCCTTGGCCCAGGGCGCGGGCTCCGGGAAGGTGACCCCCGGCGCGCTGGCGAAGACCTGCGGCTGCCGGCTGGCCGCCTTCACGTCCGCGTGCGTCACCAGGGCGTGGAACGGGGCGCGCGACCCCGTGCGGGGCGTGAAGCGGACCGGTGCGCCGAGCTCGCGCAGTCGCGCGAACGCGGACAGACGTTCGGACCGGGGCAGCCGCCAGAACTCCGGGTCGGCCAGATCGGCGACGGCTGTCACTCGTGTGCTGTCCGTGGGCACCTGTGTCGGCGCGTTCATCACAACCTCCGGGAGCTCGGACCGCCATGCTGGCCCGGCGGGCGGCGCCGGGCGGCCGACACGGCCGGGCGCGCCGGAGAATTCCCACGGTCGCCCGATGCCCTGCGGACGAGAACCGTTCGCGCCCCGTCTCGTTGCGCACTCGAGCGAGACACCTCGCAGCAGCGGACGAGAGGGAGGTACACCCACCATGAACCCGACCACCGGCACGAGCGGGGAGCCGGCCGGCGCCCCGCGGCCGGCCCGCCGCGCGGTGCTGCGCACCGTCTTCACCGCGGCCGTGATCGCCGGAACCGGCGGCGCTCTCGCCCCGGTCCTCGTCGACGGCCCGGAGCCCACGCCCCCGGCCCAGGAACGCGACGCCGTGGGCCCGGAGCGCTTCTCCGAGCGGTACAAGGGCCGCGAGATCAGCGGCACCGCCACGGCCGTCGTTCCGGCCGGCGCGGGAGCCACCGCCGTGGCGCACGGCATCGACGTCCGCGTCGACGGACGGGCCCTGCACGTGATGCGGCGCGCCGACGGCAGCTATCTCAGCACCGTCAACCACTACGAGTCGTTCCCGACCCTCCTCGAGACGGCACGCGCGGCGGTCGACGAACTCGGCACCGCCCAGCTGTCCGCCGTCTCTCCGCACACCATCTGAGCCCTAAGGACGAGCACGGGTGTACAGCCGCAAGAACCAGCGCGATCTCACGCGCACCGAGAAGAAACGACTCGTCGACGCGATCCTGGAACTGAAGCGCTCGGGACGCTACGACGACTTCGTCAGCCTGCACCGGGAGTTCTACGTCACCGATGCCGAGAGCAGGCCACGGCCGGCCCACATGACCCCGTCCTTCTTCCCCTGGCACCGCAGGTACCTGCTGGAGTTCGAGGAGGCGCTGCGGAGCGTCGACCCGCGTGTGTCGATCCCGTACTGGGACTGGACGCGGGACCGCACGCCGAGCGCCTCGCTCTGGGCGGAGGACTTCCTCGGCGGCAACGGCAGGCCTGGTGACCGGCAGGTGATGACCGGGCCGTTCGCCTACCGGCAGGGGAACTGGCGCATCACCGGAGGCGTCACCGACGACCCCTTCCTGCGGCGCAACTTCGGCCGGCCCTCCTCACCCGTCACCCTGCCGGGTGCCGCGGAGGTGGACCGCGCGCTGGGCGACCCCCTCTACGACGCCGCGCCCTGGAACAGCGTCAGCGCCACCGGCTTCCGCAACAGGATCGAGGGCTGGGGCATCAAGGGCGGCAGGGGCGTGGCCAACCACAACCGGGTGCACCGCTGGATCGGCGGGTCGATGGCGGGGGCGGCATCGCCCGACGACCCGGTCTTCTGGCTGCACCACGCGTACATCGACCTGCTCTGGACGCGCTGGCAGAGGGCCCATCCGCGCTCCCGCTACCTGCCGGCCCGCGCGCTCCCCACGGACGACCCGCAGGGCGAGTGGATCTTCGCGCTCGACCGGCCGATGCCGCCCTGGGACGTGAAGCCCTCGGGGCTCATGGACCACACCCGGTTCTACCGGTACGTCTGAACGCGCGCGGCCCCGCGCGGAACGAACCAGGCGCGGAACGGACGCGGAACGGCCCGGGCCTCCCCTCTCCGCCCGGAGGCGGGGAGGGGAGGCCCGGAAGGTGCTGCGGGGAGATCAGTGGCCGTAGCCGTACTCGCCCTCACCCTTGTCGTCGTGGCTGTCCTCGTGGACCTCCTCGTGGCTGTCCGACACGTTCGCGCAGGTGTTGCCGAACGCCGGGTTCAGCAGGGCGATCACGTTGACCGTGTTGCCGCACACGTTGACCGGGATGTGGACGGGCACCTGGACCACGTTGCCCGAAAGGACACCGGGGGAGTGGGCGGCCACGGCCCCCGCACCGGCGTCGGCGGTCGCCATGCCGGCGCCGCCGGCGATCAGGGCACCGGTACCGGCCATGACGGCGGCCACCTTCGAGATACGCGACATCAGTTCTCCTTGAGAAGTTCGGAACCGGCTGCTGAGCCGCGGCCGGTCTGCCTGGACAACGCGGAAGTCGACAGACGGTAACGGATCGCCGCAAAAGTCATCATCCTGGCTCAACTCCGGCCGATGAACGCAAGCCCGGCGGCCGGGAGCTCACTCAGCCGGCCACGCCAGCCCCGGGCGGCGGGGAAGCGGGACTTCACCGTCTCCGCGGCGCGGTCCCGGACCGTCACCTGGGCCTCGCGCAGCCGCAGCAGCGGGTCCAGGGCGGAACGGGCCAGCAGCAGACGCTGGTTGACGACCGGCACGGGACTCCAGTTGCCCTTGTACTGCTCCGCGCCGCGCAGCAGACTCAGCACCCCGCGGTCCAGGCCCCCGGCCTCCCGCGCGATCTCGCGGAGCAGCATCGAGGAGACGTCCACCTTCCGTTCCCTGAGCCGGGGATCGGCCCCGTAGAGGTAGCCCCCGGTCAACTGGGCGGACCGGAAGGACAGGTCGGCAGCCACCACCTCCCCGTCGAGGACGAACTCCCTGACCGAGGCCTCCCCGTCGCGCACCATCCGGCGGGTGGAGCGCACCAGGTGGGCGCAGAAGCGGGGCCGCAGGTGCTCCGGGTTGACGCCTCTGCCGAGCCACTGGAGTTCGTGCAGGCGCAGCAGCGTGCCGATCGCGCTCGCGACGCGGTGCACCGGCGCCGGCCGGCACTCGATGCCCAGGGTGTCGATCCTGCGCAGCTTGGCGCGGGCCCGCTGGGCGCGTGAGCCGGTCATCCGGCCGATGAGCGCCTCGATCGGCTCGGCGGGCAGTTCCATGCAGGTCGAGTCCGTGAGGCTGCTCCGGGCGCCGGACCACGCGTCGAACAGCAGGTTCGCCGAGGCGTCGGGCCGCACCTCACGCAGGTCCACGACGGCGTGCGCGGCGGCCCGGTGGAGCCCGCGCTCCAGCGCGGTGACGGCCGCTACGGCGTCCTCGCCGTCCACCAGGATGTCGAAGAAGTCGGAGATCGAGCCGCCCATCGGCACCAGCAGCGGCATCGGGCGGTGCGCGAGCATCAGCGGGGCCGCGCCGATCAGCCGACCGTCCCGGCGCGCCAGGAGGACCCTGAGCCGGCCGGAGGTCCCGTAGGAGAGCCACCAGGAGTGGAGCCACGCGTGGCTCTGGAACGGTGTGGCGGTGGGGCAGCGGCGGTGCAGCGCGTCCCACTCCGGCGCGAGGTCCGCGAAGTCGGGGAGGTCCCGGCAGAGGGTGACGGTGAGCCGTCCACGGTGGTCAATGTTCATCGCACGAGCTCCCTTTCCTCTGCGGTGCCGCCCTGGGACGGACCCGGTACCTGCGCCGTGGCGCCCCGGCGTCCGGGGCGGGGGCGGACGAGCAGGACCAGCCCGCCGAGGAGTCCGCCCGCGCTCGCGCCGACGGCCGTGCCGAGCGGCACCGAGGGGGACACGGGGTCGACCGGCGGCACGGCGTGGGAGAACTTGATCAGCTTCACCCCGGTCTCCTTCGCGACGTGGCCGCTGCTGACGACCACGGCCTCCGCCACCGCGTTGGCGATGTCCGCGGCGCGGCCCCGGTCGGCCGACGTCCCGGTGACCGCGATCATCGGCGAGTCGGGGGAGGTCTCGGACCGTACGTGGGTACGCAGTTCGCGCACCGGCTCCCCGGCGGCCCCCCTGGCGTACGTGAGGGTCGCGTCACTGGTGGCCAGCCGTCCGTACGACTGCGCGTACCCCAGCGCCGCGGCCGGGTCGACGTCCTTGCCGGCGGTGACCATGGCGTAGCTGGTGGCCGCGTACCGGGGTGTGGCGAGCGTGCCGTACGAGAACCCGCAGGCGGCTCCGAGCAGGACGCAGACGGGCAGGGGCCACCAACTGGGCGGTGCGGATGCGGGGCGTAGCCTGCGGAACCGTCCGGGGACGGCCGGCTGCTGCTCGGGCGACTCGGTCATGGGTGTGCTCTCTCGGTCGGGGTGACTGGGGCGGTGTCGACGGCCTGCGCGTAGACGTCCATGAGGCGCCGGCTGCTGAGCCTGATGTCGTAGTGGTCGACGGCGGGGGGCGGGGACAGACGGCGGGCGCCGTCCTCCATGCGGTGCCGCAGGGCGGCCGTCAGCTCGTCCGTGGGGTCCTCCGCGCCGTAACCGATCCGGGTGGTGCCCGGTACCCGGCCGGCGGGGAGGTCCTCGATGGCGGGGCAGGCCGCGTGCACCACGGGCAGCCCCGCGGCCAGGGCCTCGACCACCGCGAGGCCGAAGGACTCCTCGCGCGAAGCGGAGACGAATGTGTCGATGGCGCTCAGCACCTCGGGAACGCCGGGCGTGGCACCCGGGGCACCGCACTCGCCGAGGAACCTGACGCGGCCGGCCACACCGAGCCGGGCGGCCAGGGCGCGGAGCGACGTGGCTTCCGGCCCGTCCCCGGCCAGGACCAGCCACGCGCCGGGGAGGGCGGCGACGGCCCGGATCAGTACGTCGAAGCGTTTTCCGGGGACGAGCCTTCCCACGCCCCCCACCACGAACGCCGTCCCGGGCAGGCCCAGCAGCGCCCGTGTGGAGCGCCGCCGTCCGGCGTCGAAGCGGAAGGCGTCCACGTCGATGCCGTTGGGCACGGTGTGGATCCGGGCGGCCGGCACACCCCAGGCGCGGAGTCTGCCGGCGACGGTGTCCGAGACGGCGACCGTCGCCGCCCCCAGCCGTTCGGTGCGCAGATAGAGCTCCCGGGTGCCGCGGGTGAGCGGCCGTCCCTCGATCTCCGCGCGCCCCAGCGAGTGCTCCGTCGACACGACGGTGGTCCCCGCGAGGCGCGCCGCGATCCGGCCGTAGACACAGGCCCGGTAGAGGTGCGTGTGCACGAGGTCGTACGAGCCCCGGCGGATGAGCCGGGCGAGCCTCGGCACCGCGCCGAGGTCCCGGTTGCTCCTCATCCCCAGGTCCCGGACACGGACCCCGTCGGCGCGCAGCCCCTCCGCGACCGCCCCGGGATTGGTGAGCGTCACGACGTCGCAGCGGACGGGCAGATGTCGCAGCAGCAGACGCAACTGCTGCTCCGCCCCGCCGACGCCGAGGCCGGTGATGACGTGCAGCGCCCTCACGCCGCCTCACCCGGCCCGGCGGAGCGGTGCCGCAGCCGGTGCCGCACCTCCTTGGCCCGAAGACGGGCACCTCGGTCGGCGTGGCTGACGTGTGTGCGCGGGAGGGCGAGCGGCCCCGCCAGGGAACCGGGCACGAGAGCGCATCCGTAGGCGTATCCGGCGTCCCGGACGGAGCCGGCCACCCGCAGGTCGGCCGTGCCGTACGGGTAGCAGAAGCCGGCCGGCTCCTGCCGGAGGATGCGGCGCAGCGCGTCCCGGCTGCCGTGCGTCTCCTCGCGCAATTCGTCGTCGGGGAGCGCCGTCAGATCCTGGTGGAGCATGCCGTGCGAGCCGACCTCCATGCCCGCCGCGGCGACGGTACGGATGCCCTCCTCGGTCAGCAGCGGTCTGCGCGGGCCGAGCGGATCCCAGGTGTTGGAGCCGCCCGGACGGCCGGGCAGGACGAACACCGTCGCGGTGCAGCCGTGCGCGCGCAGCACCGGGAGCGCCTCGTCGACGAAGTCGGCGTACCCGTCGTCGAACGTCAGCCCGACCAGGCCGCGCTGCCCGGTGGCCCGCGCCCGCAGCAGCGCGGAGATGCCCACCCCGGTCAGCCCACGGCGCCGCAGCCAGGTCAGCTGCTCGTCCAGGCGGTCGGCGGAGACGGTGATGCCGTACGGGTCGTCCGTGGGGTCGCTGACCGAGTGATAGGTCAGGATCCACGGCCAGGACCCGCGGGGGCGTGTCCTGGCACGGGGCGGTGAGGTGTCAGCGGCCATGGGGGAACCTCTGTCGGATGAGTGTCAGCAGATGAACGGCTTCGGGCGCTCGGAGTGCGAGCCCCGTGAGGAGGAACGCCGTGGGGACGACGAGGCAGCCGGCCGCCAGACCGGCCGGCGCTCCCGGCACGAGGCCGGTGGTCAGCCGGCAGGCGGCCACCGCGACCGCCGCGGCGGCGGCCGGGCGGGCCAGGGAGAGGGCGACGGCCCCGGAGCGTACGGCGACGGCCCGTGAGCCCAGCCCCAGGAGCATCAGCAGGGCGGCCGTGCTGATGCCGACGGCGTTGGCGGCGGCGATGCCGTCGACGCCGAACGGACCGGTCAGGAGCAGTCCGGCGACGGTGGTGACCAGGAGGCCGGCGCCCATCGCGCCGAGCGGGTACCAGGTGGGCCGGCCCGCGGAGAAGAACGGCCTGCACAGGGCGCCGACCAGGGTGTGGCCGAGCAGACCCAGGGCGTAGACCCGCATCACACCGGCGGTGGCGGCCGTGTCCGCCGGTGTGAAAGCACCACGCTGGAAGAGGACTTCGACGATCTGGGGAGCGCAGCCGAGGACCGTCGCCGCACCGAGCAGCACCACGGTCCCGGCCAGGGCGAGATCCCGCTCCACCCGCCGCCGGGCGCCCTCCCCGTCCCCTTCGGCCATGGCCCGGGCCACGACGGGGAAGGTCACGGTGCAGATCATCATGGACAGCACCATCGGCAGCTGGGCCACCTTCTGCGCGTAGTTGAGGTGGGAGATAGCCCCGTCCGGCAGGGACGAGGCGAGGAACCGCTCGACGAGGACCTGCGCCTGACGGCTCACCACGAACAGGACGACCGGTGCCAGGACCGTGGCACCGAGCAGGGCGGGACCGCGCTTCCGCGCCGCCCTCCGCCCCTTGCGCCACGGCACGAGCCGCACGAACGTGGGCAGCAGGGTGAGGATCATCAGCAGGCTGCCGACGGCGACCCCGGCGGCCGCGGCGCGTACCCCCCAGACGGAGTGCAGCGCCAGGGTCATGCCGATGATGCCGACGTTGTACGCGATGTAGACACCGGCCGGGGCCAGGAAACGGCCGTGCGCCCGCAGTGCCGCGCTGAAGTACCCCGTGACGCCGAAGGTGAGGACCGTGACAGCGGTCAGGCGCGTGCAGTCCACCGCCAGCCGCGGATCGTCGAGTCCCGGCGCCAGGACGCCGACGGCCCAGGGGGCGCCCCACACCAGCAGGCCGCCGGCGCAGGCCAGTGCGGCGAACAGCCGGGGGAGGGTGGCGGCCACCAGCGCCCGGACCGGATCGTCTCCGTGGCCGCCGGCGGCCCGCCGGGTCAGCGCCAGGCTGAACGCCGGAACGAGCAGCAGCGCCATGCCGTCCTCGATCAGCAGGGTGGCCGCCATCTCCGGCACGGTCCAGGCGATCAGGAAGGCGTCGCTGGCGTGACTGGCGCCGAAGAGCCTGGCGACGGCCTGGTCCCGGACGAGCCCCAGCAGGGCGGCGACGACGGTCAGTCCCGCGGCGCCGCCCGCCGCACGGGCCAGGAAGCGCCCGGACCGTACCGCGCCGTCGGGCGGGGACGCCCCTGCGACCGTCTCCTCCGGGGCCCGGCCCGTGGCGGTCCCGCTCACGCGGCGTCCGCCCTCTCCGGTCCGGCCAGGGCCCACCACGCGGCGAGGCCGAGCACGATCCCGGTCAGGACGGTGGAGGGGCCGCCGATGTCCGCGTAGAGGAAGTCGACCGTCTGCCAGGTCATCAGCCCGACGGCGGCGAGACCGCAGTCGACGGCAGCGGCCCCCCGTGCCCGGCAGGAGACGAGCCGGCACACCCCGCCGACCAGGAGCGCCGCCCAGGACCCCACCAGTGCGACGAAGCCGACGAGCCCCTGCTCGCTCAGGACGAGGAGGTACATGTTGTGGGGGGAGAGCAGGGGCTGCTTGCGGAACTCCTGCCCGGCCCCCGCCGTGTCGCTGCCGGCGGACAGCCCGATCGAGGCGTGCCCGTCCCGGTGCGCCGGGAAGCCCTTGAGGCCGACGCCCGTCGCCGGCTGCTCGCGCCACATGCCGGCCGCTGCCGCCCACATGGTGTAGCGGTCGTTCACGGACCGGTCGGGCGCGCTGGTCACCTCGGTGATGCTGGTGAGCCGCTGCGAGATCATCTCGGACCCGACGCCGAACCCGCCCACGAGCACGACCCCGGCCGCGCCCAGCACCGCCAGGGCGCGGACGGCCTGCCGGAGGCCGGTCAGCGCGATCACGGCGAGGGCCCCCGCAGCCGTCGCGATCCACGCCCCGCGGCTGAAGGACAGCGTGAGCGGGACGACCAGCAGCGCGGCGGTCACCCCGGCCCAGAGCCTCGGACGGCGAGATGTGCCGGACCGGGCGCGGAGGGCGTACGCGACGGCCGCGACCAGCCCGTAACCGACGACGGTGGCCATGCCCATCACATCGCCGGGGCCGAACGTGCCGACGGCGCGGATGTCCTCACCCATGTAGGAGGCGCCGGAGCCCGTGACGTACTGGTGCACGCCCGTCGCGCCCTCGATCAGCCCCAGCAGGACGAGGGCGCCCGCGACGGCCCGGAATCCCTGGGCGTCCCGGACGAGGAGGAGGACGGCGGCCGGCACCAGGACGAAGATCTGCAGGTACCGCACGAACCCCGGCAGAGCCGCCATCGGGTCCGCGGCGGTGACCGTGGCCAGGGCCAGGCCCACCACCGGCAGTCCCAGCACGACCGCCGCGGCCGGTGTGAGCGGCCGGCGCCGCCGGCCCAGCAGGAGGCCCGCGCAGACGAGCACGGCCGCTCCGGAGAGGAGGTCGGCCGCCGGGACACCGAACACGGTTCCGGCCCCGGTCCCGTCGGCCGGCACGGCCACGAGCAGGACCGTCGCGATCAGCGGCAGCAACGGCCACCGGTGGGCCCACGCGCGAGGGGGCGCCTTCTCCCGGGCGGCCGGTACGGCGGGCGCCGCGGTCAGGGTGAGGGTCACGGGTCAGCTGCCTCCGAGCCGGAACACCGAGCCGGCCGTGCGCGCCAGCACGCACATGTCCTGCCACAGCGACCACGTCTCGATGTACCGGTTGTCGAAGCGGGCCCGGTCCTCGATCGAGGTGTCGCCGCGCAGGCCGTGCACCTGCGCCAGCCCGGTGATGCCGACGGGCATCCGGTGGCGGGTCCGGTACCCCGG
Organism: Streptomyces sp. NBC_01460; assembly: GCF_036227405.1. Classification (NCBI taxonomy): domain Bacteria; kingdom Bacillati; phylum Actinomycetota; class Actinomycetes; order Kitasatosporales; family Streptomycetaceae; genus Streptomyces; species Streptomyces sp. NBC_01460. The sequence continues at coordinate 521,744 of NZ_CP109473.1, read as the reverse complement.
GTGCATCCGGCTGAACTGCTGTACGAAGTAGGGGCGTTCGGGGCGGGGACCGACCAGGCTCATGTCGCCGCGTACGACGTTCCACAGCTGCGGGAGCTCGTCGAGCGACGTCCTGCGGAGGAACCTGCCGGCCCGGCTCATGCGCCCGTCCGCCGACACGTTCCACCGGGTGGCCGACTCGTGTTCGTCGGCGGGTCTCAAGGTGCGGAACTTCAGCAGGACGAACGGCCGTCCGGACTCCCCGATGCGCTCCTGACGGAAGATGACGCCCGGGCCGTCGCACACCCGCACGGCGAGTGCGCACGCCGCCATCACCGGGGACGCCGCCACCAGGGCGACCGCCGCCAGGAGGGCGTCCAACGCCCGCTTCACCCGGTGGGCCACCGCACGGTCCGGTCCGGCGTGCAGCGAGTGGGCCGCGAAGCCCCACACATGGTCCGGCCGGGGCGCGGTCCTGGACCGGGCGACCGTTCCCTGGTCGGTGATCAGCCAGACCCGGCACCCGTGCCGCGCGAACAGCGCGAAGAGCTCCTCCCCGTCGGAGACGGTCTCGGGCGGGACCGTGAAGACGGCGTGCCGCACGGAGTTCTGCACGACCGCCCGGCCGGCGTCCTGCACCGACGCGAGGACGGGCAGCGGCGCCTCGCCGGCGGGCGCGTCCGCCGCCTCGTCCGCGTCCGCTCCGGAGCCCACGACCCGGCCGACGGGCCGCATCCCGTACCGCGTGTGCTCCTGCAGGACGGCGACGACCCGGTCGGCGACCGGGCCGTCGCCCACCACCAGGGCGGAGTCCGGACGCCGTGCCGCCGACCAGAGCCGACACCGGTGGACGACGGCCCTCGCTCCGCAGCTCACGACGATCTGCACGCCGGCCGCGCAGCCGAGCGCCACCCACCCGGCGGCGTGGCGCGGGTCGTACGCGGACACCGCCTCGGCGACGACGTACCACTGCACCACGGCGAGCCCTGCGAGCGCGGGCAGCTCCGCCAGGGCGGACGGGGACAGCCCGGGCCGGTAGAGGCCCCGATAGGCGTTGAGGAGCAACTGGACGGCGGCCTGCACGAGGACGACGACCGGTGGCCACGGTCCGGGCGTGATCAGGGCCACGGCCAGGCCGAGCGCGAATGTGTCGCAGGCCATCAGCGCCGCCGGGGTCCGGCGGCGCGTGACGCTCCCGGCGGCCCGCGGGGCCGGAGCGTCCTCCCTGCCGCTGCGCGGCGGGCGGATCGCGGAAGCCGCACGCCGTACGGCAGTTGCCTGGGCGGCTCGGGGGGCAGGTGCACTCTCCGTCGTCATCGCTCGGTGCGCTTCCTCGTCGTGGGGCGGGACTGGCCGACAAGTTCCTGGTAGAGGCGTAGGACGGATCCGGCGGTCCTCGTCACGTCGAAGACGGACCGGGTGCGGCTCTGCGCCGTGCGGCCCAGATCCGCCCTCAGCGCCGGGTCGCTCAGCAGCCTGGTCAGTGCCGCCGCGAGGGCCGAGGGGTCCTCGGGCGGCACGAGGCAGTGGGGCAGGTGTCCGGGGGGCAGGCTCTCCCTGGCTCCGTCGACGTCGGTCAGCAGGACGGGCGTGCCGCAGGCCATGGCTTCGAGGGGGGCCAGTGCCATCCCCTCCCAGCGCGAAGGGAGCACCAGCAGATCCGCCGCCTGGATCCAGGGCCGCACATCCGCGCTGGACCCGGTGAACAGCACGCCGGGAGGCGCCGCGCGCCGGAGCTCGTCCCCGTACGGCCCGTCGCCGACCAGGACCAGCCGGGCGCCCCCCACCGCCGCCGTCCGCCAGGCCCGCAGCAGCACGTCCTGGCCCTTCTGCCGGCTCAGGCGCCCGACGCACACGACGAGCGGCACATCGGCCGGGATCCCGCCGGGCAGGGGGAGTGCGGCACGGGCGGACGCGGCGGCGTCCCCCACGGTGGGCCGGAAGCGGCCGAGGTCGATGCCGTTGTGGATCACCGACCAGCGTGCCGTGATGCCCGCGCGCTGCCCGGTGCGGCGTTCCGACTCGCTGACGCAGAGGATCCGGTCGCTCCACCGCGCCCCGAACCGCTCCCACGCCGCGGCCGCACCGGCCGCCCTGCCCTCCAGGGCCTCGAACGACCACGCGTGCGGCTGGAACACCGTCGGAACCGTGCCACGCACGGCCAGCCGCCCGGCGAGCCCCGCCTTCGCGCTGTGCACGTGGACCACGTCGGGAGCGCAGGCCCGGACGAGCCGGCCCGCCGTGAGGACCTCCCGGCCCAGCCGGGGGCCGGGAGCACGGTCCGCCGGCCAGGCGCACACCCGGGCCCCGGCGATGGCTGCCCCCGCGGCCAGCGGCCCGTCCGGAGGGCAGGCCACGACGGGCCGCAGCCCTGCCCGGACCTGCGCCGCCACGAGGTCGGTCACGACTCGTGCGACTCCTCCCTCCACCGGCTGGACCAGGTGAAGGACTGTCAGGCGACTTTCATCGGAGCAACTCTTCTGCAGCACGCACGGCTCTCTTTCGCAAGCCCCCGAAGAGCCGGTTCGGATAAACACCGGCGGCAAGGAATGTGGTGGCGGAGATCAAGCGGTAAAACCGAAATGCACTTTGACAGACCACGAGTACGAAAACGCGGAGGACTCGCGCACGTGTCCCCATGGATCACCTGTGGCCAGGCCGTCTACCACCGGTTCCGTGAATCGGGATTCGGACGTCCGGCCACCGGGCACGCGAATCCTGCGGCGTGTCGGACGGCTTTGGTCGGCCGCGTCCGCTGCCTTGTCGAAAGATGGCCGTGCTGCATGCATCTGGCCGTATCCCGAGGCTTCGGATACTCCTGACAGTGAAGGCGCGCAATGGCCCACCATTGACGAAGAGTTGTCCGGCGCAATTCCTGGTGCCGCTCCGGGGCCGTTCGGGTGCGGCGTTCTCCCGGCCCGGCCGCCCTGCCGCGCGCACACGTGCTGACCGGCTCCTCATGGTGAAACCCGCCCAGAGCTCCGCCGTGCTCCGGGCGCGATGCCGGTGAGGCCCCGTACCCGGGAGTGCTGCCGAGGAGGCAGTATCGGGTACGAGTCGTGATGATCGTCCGCCCGGTGGCGGTCCGCGAAAGGCCGATGAGGGACAGAGGAGAAACGATGGTTCACGAACGGGCCGGTCAGCCGGCGCAGCCCGGAGACCTGGTGGACGTGGCACGGCTGGTGACGGCCTACTACACCGTCCACCCCGACCCGGCCGAGCCCGGCCAGCGTGTGGCGTTCGGAACCTCGGGCCATCGCGGATCGGCACTCGCGGCGGCCTTCAACGACGACCACATCGCCGCCACCACCCAGGCCATCTGTGACTACCGCACCCGGCAGGGCACCGACGGGCCGCTGTTCCTGGGCGCCGACACCCACGCACTGTCCGAACCCGCCCGGATCACGGCCGTCGAGGTCCTGGCGGCCAACGGCGCCACCGTCCTGATCGACAGCGACGACGGATACACACCCACCCCGGCCGTCTCGCACGCGATCCTCACCTACAACAGGGGCCGCACGGCCGGCCTCGCCGACGGCATCGTCGTCACCCCGTCGCACAACCCGCCCGCGGACGGCGGGTTCAAGTACAACCCGCCGCACGGCGGCCCGGCAGGCTCGGACGCCACCTCCTGGATCCAGGACCGGGCCAACGCCCTGATCGAGGGCGGGCTCAAGGAGGTCCGGAGGATCCCCTGGGCCCGGGCGCTCGCCGCCGGCACCACCGGCCGGCACGACTTCCTCACCGGCTACGTCGACGACCTCCCGGCCGTCCTCGACCTGGACGCCGTACGCGACGCCGGGATCCGCATCGGTGCGGATCCCCTGGGCGGCGCCTCGGTCGGGTACTGGGGCCGGATCGCCGAGCGCCACCGCCTCGACCTCACGGTGGTCAATCCTCTCGCCGACCCCACCTGGCGGTTCATGACGCTGGACTGGGACGGGAAGATCCGGATGGACTGCTCCTCCCCGTACGCCATGGCCTCCCTGATCGAGCAGCGCGACACGTACACCATCGCCACCGGCAACGACGCCGACGCCGACCGGCACGGCATCGTCACGCCCGACGGCGGACTGATGAACCCCAACCACTACCTGGCGGTGGCGATCCGCTACCTCTACTCCCACCGGGAGGGCTGGCCGGCCGGTACGGGCATCGGGAAGACCCTGGTGTCCTCCTCCATGATCGACCGGGTCGCCGAGGACCTCGGGCGCCGGCTGGTGGAGGTGCCGGTGGGCTTCAAGTGGTTCGTCGACGGACTGTTCGGCGGCACCCTCGGCTTCGGTGGCGAGGAGTCCGCCGGAGCGTCCTTCCTGCGCCGTGACGGCCGGGTGTGGACCACCGACAAGGACGGCATCCTGCTCGCCCTGCTGGCGTCGGAGATCACCGCGGTCACGGGCTCCACCCCCTCCCAGCACTACGGCGAGCTGACCGCCCGGTTCGGCGACCCGGCCTACGCCCGGATCGACGCCCCCGCGACGCGGGAGCAGAAGGCGGTCCTGGCCAGGCTCTCCCCGGAGCAGGTCACCGCGGACACCCTGGCCGGAGAGCCGATCACGGCCGTGCTCACGGAGGCACCGGGCAACGGCGCCGCGATCGGAGGGCTCAAGGTCTGCACCGACAGCGCCTGGTTCGCGGCCCGGCCCTCCGGCACGGAGGACGTCTACAAGGTGTACGCGGAGAGCTTCCAGGGGGCCGAACACCTGGCCAGGGTCCAGGACGAGGCCCGGTCCCTGGTCTCCGACGCACTGGGCGCCACGGCGGGCTGAACGGGCGGAGGAGGGCGGTCAGGGAGCTCCCTGACCGCCCTCCCCGTGGTGGCTCCCTGGTGCGGCGGCGGTCACGCCTCAGGCACGGTCCGAAGGACCTGCCGGATGAAGGCGGCGTTGTCGGGAGTCCTGCGGATCCTGTCCAGCAGCGCTTCGAGCGCGCCCTGACCGTCCCTCGACCGCAGGGCGCGCCTCAGGCCCCGTACGGCGGCGAGTTCCGGCGCGGGCTGGAGCAGTTCCTCGCGGCGGGTGCCGGAGGGGGTGATGTCGACGGCGGGGAAGACCCGCCGGTCGGCCAGCGACCTGTCGAGGCGGAGTTCCATGTTGCCGGTGCCCTTGAGCTCCTCGAAGAAGTAGTCGTCAGCGCGTGAGCCGGTGTCGACCAGCACGGTCGCCAGAATGGTGAGCGAGCCGCCCTCCTCGGCCAGCCTGGCCGCTCCGAACAGTTTCTTGGGGCCCGACAGCGCCGCGGCGTCCACGCCTCCGCTCAAGGTGCGCCCGCCGGCCCCGGCGCTGTTGTTGTGGGCGCGGCACAGCCGGGTGAGGGAATCCAGGAGGACCACGACGTCCTGACCCTGTTCGACCAGGCGCTTGGCCCGTTCCAGGGCGAGTTCGGCGAGCGCGATGTGCTCCTTTGCGGGCCGGTCGAACGTGGAGGAGTACACCTCGCCCCGTACGGAGCGGCGCATGTCGGTGACTTCTTCGGGACGTTCGTCCAGGAGGACCACCATCAGGTGGCACTCCGGGTGATTGACGGCGACCGCAGCGGCGATCTGCTGCAGCAGCACGGTCTTGCCGGTCTTGGGCGGTGCGACGATCAGTCCGCGCTGGCCCTTGCCGACGGGCGCCACCAGGTCGATGACACGTGGCGCGGGCCCGCCGTCCGGCGTCTCCAGGCGCAGGCGCTCCCGGGGGTGCAGCGGAGTGAGGTCGCGGAAGTGCGGACGGCTCCGGAGCTCGTGCGCCGGGCGGCCGTTCACCGATTCGACGAGGGACAGTGCGCGAGGGCGCTCGCAGAGCCCCTCGACGACATCGCCCTTGCGCAGGCCGTGCCGGCGGATCAACGCGGGCGGCACCTGGACGTCGTGGGCGGAGGGGTGGCCTCCCGCGGTGCGCAGGACGCCGTGTCCGTTGTTCGTGGTGTCGAGGACACCGGCGGTGCGGACGGGTGCGTTCTGTTGCGTCACGGGGCGTTCGAGTGTGCTGGTCATGGTGGGTCCTTTCGCGGACATGGCGAATGAGAGGTCCGGAGAGGGCGAGGCGGCGGAATCACGCCTCGTGCGACGGGCACGGAAAGCCCGGACCGGACGGAAGAGGTGGTGCGAGGAGCTGGATCGCCGGTCGTCTGAGGACGGGCGCAACAGCGGGGGAGAAGCATCGGCGCCCGATGGGGGCGTTCACGAATGCTGCACGGACCGTACCACGCGTGGAGGAGGAAGGGAAGGGGGCGGCCTCCAGGACCGCGCCGCTCTCCGGAGAGCGGGGGAAGTCAGTGTGAGCGAAGTCGTCGACGCGGCCTGTGACGCGCTCGTCGCGGGACTCGACACCCCCGCCCTTCGCGTCCTAGCCGCCTGCACCCGCGCCGAGGCGGACCACGACGTCCACGACTTGCTTCGCCCCGCGCTCGACGAACTCGGCCTGACGTTCCATCCGGTCGCCTGCGAGGCCGGCCGAGAAGCCGCCGCGCGAGCACTCGCACGGCGCATGCTCGCCGGCGAGCTGAAGCCCTGGGAGCTCACCTTCCGGATTCATCACCGCTACGGCCATGAGCTGCCCCTGACGGAACGGCTGGCCGAACTCGACGACGAGGACGCCATCCTCGAGCACGGCGACAGGACTGTGTACGTGGTCGATGCCGAAGTCACGGCCGAAGCCCGCCGCCTCGCAGCCCACCTCGACCTTCCCGCCGAACGGGCGGACATCCCCGGCTGATGCTCTGCCGCGATCGTCCCGGGGTTCCCTCCACCGGCCGCCTCCATGCAGGTCGAGCACCATCAGGTCATGCAAGGCGGCGGCTGCCCCATGGCCGCGCCTCGCCCCGGCGGTCTTCCGGCCTGGAGCAGCATCCGGTGGGATCCTTGCCCACCGCACGCCCGGGTGGCCGCGGGGCCCGCTGTCAGGCGGGGACGGTGCCGAGGAAGTCGAGGAGAAGCGCGGACCATTCCTCGGGGCGCTCGACGAAAGGCAGATGCCCCGTGCGGAGTTCGGCGTACTCGGCACCCGGGATCGTGTCGGCGAGTTGCCGGTGGTGGTAGGGCGTGACCAGCTGGTCGAACGTGGTGGAGATGACCAGGGTCGGCACCGTGATGGCAGACAGGTCCTCGCGGACGTCAACCTGATCGATGAGCAGGTCCAGCTGCCCGAGTGTGCCGGGCGGGATCGTGGTCGCGGTGGCCTTCAGGGCGGTGTCGAGGTCGTCCTGACCGATGGCCTCCAAGGCGGGGGCGGACAGCCCGATCAGGGACACGAACGCGGCCAGACGCTCGAGGTCGCCTGAGCGGAGCAAGTCGCGCCAGAGCCGGGCGGCCAGCAGGAACCGCGGATCGGGGTGGGCGAAGCCGGCTGTCAGGACGAGGCCGGTGACGCGGTCGGGGTGGCGGGTGGCGGCGCGGATGGCGACCGGACTGCCGAGCGAGTATCCGGCGATGGCGAACGTGTCCACGTTCTCCTCGACGGCGGCGGCGACCAGGGCGTCGGCCAGGGCGTTCAAGGCGAGCGGGGTTTCGGCGCGGGGGGTGCGGCCGGTGCCGGGATAGTCGGGCCCCACGACGGTGTGGCGGGCGGCGAGACTCGCCAGGATCGGGCCGAAGTTGGCGTCGATGCCGCCGCCGGCGCCGTGGGCGAGCAGCAGGCCCGGGCCGGTGCCGCGCACGATACGGCCAAGGGAGGGAGAGGGGAGAGCAGTTGAGGGCATGAGGATGTCTCTCTTCCGGTTCTCGGAGGACTAAGGGATGGGGCAGGTCATCGGGGTACGTGGCTGAGCGCGCCGCTGCCGGGCAGCGGTGACGGCGAGGCCGAAGGCGGCGAGCGTCACCAGCGCGCCGATCCACGGCAGGTCGCCGAGCGAGGAGCCGACGGTGACGGCTTGGCCGCCGAGGGTGGAGCCGGCTGCGACCCCGAGGTTGAACGCGGAGGCGCTGACCGCCGTGACCAGGGTGGGTGCTTTCGGGGAGGACGCCAGTGCGCGGTCCTGCAGCAACGGGATCAAGGCGGCGGCGATGACACCGAGGACGAGTACGGTGGCGGCGGCCGCCCAGCGGCTCCGGCTGGTGAGCGTGAAGGCCGCCAGCACAGTGGCGAGGACGGCGAGCAGCGCACACAACGCCGCCCACGGGGCGCGGTCGGCCAGGCGGCCGCCGAGCATGTTGCCGGCTACGGAACCCAGGCCGAAGAGCGCGAGCAACGCCGTCACCCCGGAGGCGGTGAATCCGCTGACCTGGCGCAGCAGCGGGGCGATGTAGGTGTAGGTGGTGAACAGGCCGGCCTGCGCGACCACGATGATCGCCAGCACCGCTGCCACTTCGGGCTTGAGCAACTCCCGGACCTCGCCGCCGGGGCGGCCGGCCGTCTCCGGTGCTGCGGGACGGACCAGCACACCGGTGGCGGTGAGGACGGTGGCGCCCAGGACGGCGATGCCGGCAAAGGTCGCCCGCCAGCCGTGGTGGTCGCCGATCCAGGTACCCAACGGCCCGCCAAGGACCGTGGCGAGGTTCCAGCCCGCCGTGATCACGGCGACGGCACGCCCGCGGTGCCCTGGCGGAGCCGTGGTCACCGCGATCACCAATGCCGTGGCGAAGACCGTGCTGTGCGTCAGAGCGGTCAGCATCCTTGCCGCGGCCAGGACACCGAACCCCGTGGCCAGCGCCGCGGCGACGTTGCCCGCGACGAACACGCAGAGCAGGATCAGCAGCGTGCGGTGGCGGGCGATGGCAAGCATTACCAGGGTGACCAACGGCCCGGCGACGGCGACCACCAGGGCGTACACCGTCACCAGCACCCCGACGGTCGCCGGCGGACGGTGCAGATCCGTCGACAGCTCCGGCAGCAGGCCGACCATCACCCACTCCGCGGTACCCACCAGGAACACACAGGCGGTGAGCAGAGCCAGTACCGCGCGCCGGCGCACGGGCGCGCGAGGGACGGCGGTCATCGAGGCCGCCTTGTTCGTCGTCATGCGACCGACGCTAAAGTCTCACATCTATGTGAGAGTCAACGTCGTGAGGTGCAGGTCACATGCGCATGGGAGAGATGGTCCGGCGAACCGGCGTCAGCGAACGCCTGCTGCGCTACTACGAGGAACAGGGCCTGATCCACCCGGACCGGCTTCCCAGCGGCTATCGCGTCTACGACGAGGTCGACATCGACACGGTGCGGCGCATCCGCAGTCTGCTGGCCGCCGGCCTGTCCACGACCATCATCGCCAGGATCCTGCCGTGTGTCTGCATCAGCGGCCCGACCCTGACCCCCGTGTGCTCCGACACCGTCACCGAGCTGCGGCGAGAGCGCGAACGGATCACTCACGCCATCAACGAGCTGCACGCTTCGCGAACCATGCTCGACACCGTCATCGCCGCAGCCCCGGCCACCTGAACCGCGCCCTGGAAAACGGTCCACATGGGCGCGGGAAGCAATCACACCCTTCATGCAGGTCCTGAACTCACACGCGCTCCTCCGGCGTCAACCCCCGCGACGTAGCGCGCGATCACCTCGTGGGGGTGCGGTCGGAGACCAGGCCGGCCACACCCGAGCCGCCTTCGTCGACGTGCTCGCGGCGTCCGAGGTACCGCAGGAGTGTCCGCCACTGCTTGTGCTCGGGGTTGGAGTGCTCGACGCGGATTCGTACTGATGACTGCTGGTGACGGGCGGCACCCCACGCCGCGAGGGTTTCCGGCGGAGCGTCCTTCTTCGAGTTCAGAGGCGCTGCCTGGACCTGGTCGGGGACCTGCTCGGCCAGTCCCTCAGCCAACAGCGGACGGATCCCATGGGCGGCGCGGGTGATCGTGGAGCGGTCCACGCCGCAGAGCACAGCCAGAGCTGCATGAGGAGGCTGTAACCGCAGGACGGCCAGGGCGACGATGATCCGGTTGGTGAACACCAACTGATGGTTCGGGGCGGACCCGGCTGCCCGCAGACGGCCGTGACCCCTGCGGTCGTGAAGTCGGCCCTCTTCACGTCACGGCAGTCAGAAGGCGTCGAGCGCGCCCACGGCCGCACAGATGTGACCCGGCCCGCCCTCCGACCGCCTCCCGGCGCACCACCAGGAGAGCAGCCCCTCCACGTCGCGCGTATGCATGCCCAGGTCGTGTTCGGCACACAGGGGCCATGCCTGCCACAGACGCTCAGCGACGGTTTCCTGCGCGGCGTCGGCGACGATCGCCAGGGCATGAGCAGAGTCCTCTGCCGTCTTCGGGTACAGATGACTGCCGTGCCACTCGCCGTTGGCCAGGGCCACGTAGACGCACTCCGGCTCGCCCGCCTCGTACGAAGGCTGGGCCAGCAGTTGCAGAGGTCCCTGCTCAGCAAGAGTCACGGCCAAGTCCTGGTTGACGACCACGAGAGCCTCGTCCCACAGGGGGTACTCGCCTCGCGAGACCCGGCGGACTCCGGGTTGATCGAAAAGAGCATGCACAGGGCCATCCTCCGCTACGGACGCCCGACCTCGATCGCGCACAAGCCGTAAGGTGCGGTGCCCGTCCTCCCGTCGCGGGTCCTCGGGCACCGGCTCGGTCATTTCGTCCCGCCGGCCCGTGCCGGAAGCGAGCGGCCAGCCGCACGCCATGCCGACCGGCTCGCCGTCCTCGCAGCGGGCCGAGGCGGCACGCAGGGTGGGCTTGCGGACGTGAGAAGGGAAACGGAGGAAGGCGGCGACGTCGTCGTCCTCGGTCTCACCGCAGGCAGGCTCGGCGAACGCTTCGGCATGGACCAGCCTGGACGCGCCCTCGGCCCGGGCTGCGGCTGATCCGTCCATGCGCTCTGCCGCCCGGCCGCCGTGAGAAAGGGCGCCGACTGCTCTGCGACCGGCTCTCAGCCCTCCCCGCGGAACGCCCGCAGGATCTGCTCGGCGGCAAGTGTGGCCGTCAACTCGCCCTCACGGACCCGCTGTTCAAGACCGGGAGTGAGCGTGCGCACCTCAGGGTGGCTGCGCAGGCTCTCCAGCAACTCGTCGCGGACCATGGCCCAGGTCCAGCCCACCTGCTGGTCACGACGCTTGGCCGCGAGCCGGCCCGTGGAGTCCAGGAGCGTGCGGTGCTGCTCCAGCCGCTCCCACAGCGTGTCCAGACCCGTCGACTCCCTTGCACTGCACGTCAGCACCGGGGGAGTCCAGGCGGCGTCCACCGGGTGCATCAGCCGCAGCGCCCCCGCCAGTTCGCGGGCCGCCGATCGGGCGTCACGTTCGTGCGGGCCGTCGGCCTTGTTGACGGCGATCACGTCGGCCAGCTCCAGGACGCCCTTCTTGATGCCCTGCAGCTGGTCGCCGGTCCGGGCCAGCGTGAGCAGCAGGAAGGTGTCGACCATGTCGGCGACCGCCGTCTCCGACTGGCCGACGCCCACCGTCTCCACCAGCACCACGTCGTAACCGGCCGCCTCCATCACCACGATGGACTCCCGGGTCGCCTTGGCCACCCCGCCCAGCGTCCCCGCCGTGGGGGAGGGGCGTACGAAGGCCCGCGCGTCCACCGCCAGCCGTTCCATGCGGGTCTTGTCACCCAGGATCGAACCGCCCGTACGGCTGGACGAGGGGTCCACGGCCAGCACCGCGACCCTGTGCCCCAGGCCCGTGAGCAGGGTGCCGAGCGCGTCGATGAACGTGGACTTCCCCACGCCCGGCACCCCGCTGATCCCGATGCGCCTGGCCCGCCCCGCGTGCGGCAGCAGCTCGCTCAGCAACCGCTGCGCCAGCACCCGGTGGTCGGGACGGGCCGACTCCACGAGCGTGATCGCGCGCGCGACGAACGCCCGCTTCCCTTCGAGCACACCCTTGGCATAGGCGTCGATGTCGATGTTCACGGCCACCGTCATCGGCTCACAGTTCGTGGCCGAGCGCGGTGGCGAGCCGCGCGACCAGGTCGTGGGCGGCCTCGGGGATCACCGTGCCGGGCGGGAACACGGCCGCTGCGCCCGCGTCGTGCAGCGCCTCGATGTCCTGGGGCGGGATCACCCCGCCGACCACGATCATGATGTCCTCCCGGCCCTCGGCGGCGAGTTCCTCGCGCAGCGCGGGCACGAGGGTGAGGTGACCGGCGGCGAGGGACGACACGCCCACGATGTGCACGTCGGCTTCGACGGCCTGGCGGGCGACCTCGGCGGGGGTCTGGAAGAGGGGGCCGACGTCGACGTCGAAGCCCAGGTCGGCGAAGGCGGTGGCGATCACCTTCTGGCCGCGGTCGTGTCCGTCCTGGCCCATCTTCGCGACGAGGATGCGCGGACGGCGTCCCTCGGCCTCCTCGAAGGCGTCGACGCGTGCGCGGGTGCGGTCCACGGACGGGGACTCTCCTGCCTCTTTGCGGTATACGCCGGAGATCGTACGGATCTGGCCGGCGTGCCTGCCGTAGACCTTCTCCAGTGCGTCCGAGATCTCCCCGACCGTGGCCATCGCGCGGGCGGCGTCGACGGCCAGCGCCAGCAGGTTGCCCTCCAGGTCCGGCCCCGGGGCCCTGCCCGCCGCGTCGGTGAGCGCCCGCAGTGCGTCCTGGCAGGTGGTTTCGTCGCGTTCTGCGCGCAGTCGGCGCAGCTTTTCGATCTGCTGGGTGCGGACGGAGGAGTTGTCGACCTTGAGTACGTCGATCTTCTCGTCTGTCTCGACGCGGTATTTGTTGACGCCGATGACGGGCTGTCGGCCGGAGTCGATGCGGGCCTGGGTGCGGGCGGCGGCTTCCTCGATGCGGAGTTTGGGGATGCCGGCGTCGATGGCCTTGGACATGCCGCCGGCGGCCTCGACCTCCTGGATGTGCTGCCAGGCGCGGTGGGCGAGGTCGTGGGTCAGTTTCTCGACGTAGGCGCTGCCGCCCCAGGGGTCGATCACCCGTGTGGTGCCGGACTCCTGCTGGAGCAGGAGTTGGGTGTTGCGGGCGATGCGTGCGGAGAAGTCGGTGGGCAGGGCGAGGGCCTCGTCCAGGGCGTTGGTGTGCAGGGACTGGGTGTGGCCCTGGGTGGCTGCCATCGCCTCGACGCAGGTGCGGGTGACGTTGTTGAACACGTCCTGCGCTGTCAGTGACCAGCCGGAGGTCTGTGAATGGGTGCGCAGGGAGAGCGACTTGGGGTTCTTGGGGTCGAACTCCTTGACGAGTTTCGCCCAGAGCAGGCGGGCCGCGCGGAGTTTGGCGATCTCCATGAAGAAGTTCATGCCGATCGCCCAGAAGAACGAGAGGCGGGGGGCGAACGCGTCGACGTCCAGGCCGGCTTCCTGCCCGGCCCGCAGGTATTCGACTCCGTCGGCCAGGGTGTAGGCGAGCTCCAGGTCGGCCGTGGCTCCGGCTTCCTGGATGTGGTAGCCGGAGATGGAGATCGAGTTGTAGCGGGGCATCTTCTGCGAGGTGAACGCGAAGATGTCGGAGATGATCCGCATCGAGGGGGCGGGCGGGTAGATGTAGGTGTTGCGGACCATGAACTCCTTGAGGATGTCGTTCTGGATGGTGCCGGCCAGCTTCTCGGGCGGCACGCCCTGTTCCTCGGCGGCCACGATGTAGAGGGCGAGAACCGGGAGGACCGCGCCGTTCATGGTCATGGACACCGACATCTTGTCCAGGGGGATGCCGTCGAAGAGCTGGCGCATGTCGTAGATGGAGTCGATGGCGACGCCGGCCATGCCGACGTCGCCGGTGACGCGGGGGTGGTCGCTGTCGTAGCCGCGGTGGGTGGGCAGGTCGAACGCGACGGACAGGCCCTTCTGGCCGGCGGCGAGGTTGCGCCGGTAGAAGGCGTTGGACTCCTCCGCGGTGGAGAATCCGGCGTACTGACGGATCGTCCAGGGCTGGTTGACGTACATCGTCGGGTACGGTCCGCGCAGGTACGGGGCGATACCGGGGCGGGTGTCCAGGAAGTCGAGCCCCTCCAGATCCCGCCCGGTGTACAGCGGCTTGACGTCGATGCCCTCCGGCGTCTCCCAGAGCAGCTCGTCCTCGGAGCGCCCGGATGATTCCTTGACCGCGGCCTGCCAGCGGTCCTCGGAGGCCTCGGCGGGCTGACCCGCGGTCAGGGAGACCTCGGAGAAGTCCGGCACGGGGTTCAGGGGGGACCCGTCGGTCCCGGGGGTCTGCATCACGCCACTCCCATGCGGTCGAGTTCGGAGGAGAGGACGGCGACCACGTCGCAGCCGGCGAACACATGGACGTCGGCACCGGGGTACTCGCCCGGCCGCCCCGCGAGGAGGATCCGTTCCGCGCCTGCTCCCCGAAGGGCCGCGGCGACGGAGTCGGCCTGCTCGGCGTAGAACGTGTCCGTCGAGCACAGACAGGCGACCGAGGCCCCGCTGGCCGTGAACGCGGCGGCAGCGGTCGACGCGTCCACCGAGGCGGGGGCCTGGATGGGCTCGATGCCGCCCGACAGGAAGAGGTTCGCCGCGAAGGAGGCCCGTGCGGTGTGCACCGCCGCCGGTCCCAGCGCGGCGAGGAAGACCTTGGGCCGGCTTCCCGTGGAGGCCAGGTGCCGGTCCGACCTGGCCCGCAGTGCCTCGAACGCCTCGTCGCGCCTGACCCTGGGCAGTCCGCCCTCCGAGGCGGCGGCGGGCGCGGACTCGCGCTCCACGGACCGCTCGGCGAGATCCGGGAACTCACTGACCCCGGTCACGGGCTCCTTGCGCCGTGCGAGGTCCTTGCTCCGGGCGGCCCAGGTGGCGGCGAGCCGCTCCCGCACCATGCCGGAGCGGAGGGCGGCGGCCTGGCCGCCCGCCCGCTCGATCTCCTGGAAGAACGCCCAGGCGGCTGCGGCGAGTTCCTCCGTGAGCCGCTCCACGTACCAGGAACCACCCGCAGGGTCCGTCACCCTGGCCAGGTGGGACTCCTCCATCAGGATCGTCGAGGTGTTGCGGGCGATCCGCCGGGCGAACGCGTCCGGCAGGCCCAGAGCGTGATCGAACGGAAGTACGGTGACGGACTCGGCTCCGCCGACACCCGCGCCGAGACAGGCCAGTGTGGTGCGCAGCATGTTCACCCAGGGGTCGCGGCGCGTCATCATCACCGGCGAGGTCACGGCGTGCTGCCGCTGCGCCCCGGCGTCCGGGGCTCCGCAGGCCTCGGCGACACGGGCCCACAGCCGGCGCGCCGCCCGGAACTTCGCGATCGTCAGGAACTGGTCGGCCGTGGCCGCGTAGCGGAACTCCAGCTGGGCGCAGGCCTCCTCGACGGAGAGCCCCGCCCCGGTCAGCGCCCTGAGATAGGCGACGCCCGTGGCCAGTGAGAGCCCCAGCTCCTCTGCGGCGGAACCGCCCGCCTCGTGGTACGGCAGCGCGTCCACGGCCAGGGCACGCAGACCCGGGTACTCGCGGGAGCACAGCCGCGCCCAGTGGACGGCGTCGGCCTGGTCGGGCTCCGCGCCCGTACGCGCGGCCTGCCCGAGCGGATCCACCCCGAGGGTGCCGCGCGCAGCCTCCTTGGCGATGCCCCGTGCCTCGTACAGCCGGAGCAACTCCCGTACGGCGGGCCCGGGATCGGAGCCCGCGTCGAGCGCCACGGGCGCCAGGTCGAGCAGGACGCCCTCCAGGGCGCGGGCGAGGCCGGAGACCGGTACCCCGCCGGGTTCGCCCACGGAGAGCCAGAGCGACGTGACGCCGTTCTCCAGATCGCCGAGCAGGGCCTCGTTCAGGCGTACGGGATCGGCCAGCGTGTGACGCTGGCGCACGTCCCAGCCGTTCGTCGTGTTCCCCGTGGCCCTGCTGCCCCGGGTGAAGGGCGCGAAGCCGGGCAGACCGGGGTCCGCCGACGCGTCGGTGGAGGTGTACAGAGGGCGGGCTGTGAGCCCGTCCCCGAGTGCGGTGGACAGCGCTTCCTCGGCGGCCGTGCCCTCGACGTCCTTGCCCGACTTGCGCAGTACGCCTTCGACGAGGCTCTGCCACTGGTCGTGGGAAGGATCGGGGAACTCGGCGGCCAGAGAGAGCCCGTCAGCAGGCAGGACCGTCATGCTCAGATGCTAGGTCAGCACTCCGATGAGCAGCAGGCCAACCGGCTGTGACCTTGCCCTCTCCGAATTGTGCCGGATTACCTGGGGTGGAGCGGCCTTGTCCACGACACGGGCGAGAGCGAGGCCCGACGCCGGGCACGGGGCTCGGCGTCGGGCTGCCCCCGGGTCAGTTGCCGACGTAGGCCGCGAGGTGCTCGCCGGTGAGCGTGGAGCGGCCGGCGACGAGGTCGGCCGGTGTGCCCTCGAAGACGATCCGGCCTCCGTCGTGGCCGGCGCCCGGTCCGAGGTCGATGATCCAGTCGGCGTGGGCCATGACGGCCTGGTGGTGCTCGACGACGACGACGGACTTGCCGGAGTCCACGAGCCGGTCCAGCAGCGCGAGCAACTGCTGGACATCGGCGAGGTGGAGACCCGCGGTCGGCTCGTCGAGGACGTAGACGCCGCCCTTCTCGGCCATGTGGGTGGCCAGCTTGAGCCGCTGACGCTCGCCGCCGGACAGGGTGGTGAGCGGTTGGCCCAGGCTGAGGTAGCCGAGCCCCACGTCGGACAGCCGGCCGAGGATGCGGTGCGCCGCCGGTGTCTGCGCCTCACCGGCGCCGAAGAACTCCTCGGCCTCGGTCACCGGCATCGCGAGGACCTCGCTGATGTCACGGCCGCCGAAACGGTACTCCAGCACCGAGGGCTGGAACCGCTTGCCCTCGCACTCCTCGCAGACGCTGGTGACACCGGCCATCATCCCCAGGTCGGTGTAGATGACGCCGGCACCGTTGCAATGGGGGCACGCCCCCTCGGAGTTGGCGCTGAACAGCGCCGGCTTCACGCCGTTGGCCTTGGCGAACGCCTTGCGGATCGGGTCGAGCAGCCCGGTGTACGTCGCCGGATTGCTGCGCCGTGACCCCCGGATCGCACCCTGGTCGACCGACACCACGTTCTCGCCGGGAGGGATCGACCCGTGCACGAGGGAGCTCTTGCCGGATCCGGCGACGCCGGTGACGACGGTCAGCACCCCGAGCGGGACATCGACGTCGACGTCCCGCAGATTGTGCGCGGTCGCACCACGGATCTCCAGGGTCCCGGTGGGCTTGCGCACCTCCTCCTTGAGGGCGGCCCTGTCGTCGAAATGGCGGCCGGTGACGGTGCCGCCGGCCCGCAGCCCGTCGACGGTGCCCTCGAAGCAGATGGTGCCGCCCCCGGTGCCCGCGCCGGGGCCGAGATCGACGACGTGGTCGGCGATCGAGATCGTCTCCGGCTTGTGCTCCACGACGAGCACCGTGTTGCCCTTGTCCCGCAGCCGCAGCAGGAGGTTGTTCATCCGCTGGATGTCATGGGGGTGCAGGCCGATGGTGGGCTCGTCGAAGACGTAGGTGACATCGGTGAGCGAGGAGCCGAGGTGACGGATCATCTTGACGCGCTGGGCCTCGCCCCCCGAGAGCGTGCCCGCCGGCCGGTCGAGCGAGAGATAGCCGAGACCGATCTCCACGAAGGAGTCGAGGGTCTGGCACAGGGCCTCGAGCAGCGGCGCCACCGAGGGCTCGTCGAGGCTCCGGACCCACTCCGCCAGATCGCTGATCTGCATCGCGCAGGCGTCGGCGATGCTGATCCGCTTGATCTTCGAGGACCGTGCCCCCTCGCTGAGCCGGGTTCCGTCGCACTCGGGGCAGGTGGTGAAGGTGACCGCCCGCTCCACGAACGCCCGGATGTGCGGCTGCATCGCCTCCTTGTCCTTGGACAGGAACGACTTCTGGATCTTCGGGATCAGCCCTTCGTAGGTGAGGTTGACACCGTTGACCTTCACCTTGACCGGCTCGCCGTACAGGAAGTCCTGGAGCTCCTTCTTGGTGTACCTGCGGATCGGCTTGTCCGGGTCGACGAAGCCCGACTGCGCGTAGACCTGCACGGTCCACTGGCTGTCCGACTTCCAGCCGGGGATGGTGAACGCGCCCTCGGCGAGCGACTTCGAGTCGTCGTAGAGCTGGGTGAGGTCGATGTCGGAGACCGTCCCCCGGCCCTCGCAGCGGGTGCACATGCCACCGGTGCGGCTGAAGGTCGCCTTCACCGTCTTCTTGTTCCCCCGCTCGACGGTGATCGCTCCGCTCGCCCGGACCGAGGGCACGTTGAAGGCGAAGGCGCCGGGCGGCCCGATGTGCGGTGAGCCGAGGCGGCTGAAAAGGATGCGCAGCATCGCGTTGGCGTCGGTGGCGGTGCCGACCGTGGAACGGGGGTCGGCACCCAGCCGCTGCTGGTCGACGATGATCGCCGTCGTCAGCCCTTCGAGTACGTCGACCTCCGGCCGCGCCAGCGTCGGCATGAAGCCCTGGACGAAGGCGCTGTACGTCTCGTTGATCATCCGCTGCGACTCCGCGGCGATCGTGCTGAAGACCAGCGAGCTCTTGCCCGAGCCGGAGACGCCGGTGAACACCGTGAGCCTGCGCTTGGGGATCTCGACGCTGACGTCCTTGAGGTTGTTCACGCGCGCGCCGTGCACACGGATCACGTCGTGGCTGTCGGAAACGTGCGGCGCGGACGACCCCGTGCTCTTCCTCGTGGCCATGCTCGTCGTCTCTCCATCTGTTCGCGGATCCGCTCTCGCGGAACCCGTCGGTGTCACCGGCGTGGTCGCGGCAACGGTGGTTTCCTGTCGGACCGGTGGTGCCGGCCGGGGCGGAATCACCGGCGAGCCCGGTTGAGGTGCGGCCGGCCGCCGAACACGCCGACGGAGCACCGCGAACCCCTGATTCCCCTGTGCGTCACGCTACGGGGGGCGGGGGGCTTCTGCTTCTCCATTCCTGATCGGTTGCGGGAGAGGCGTGCCGCAGGAGGCGTCTCGCCCCTACCTTTCCCGCCAGGACTTTTCACAGTGCGTCACGGATTGTCCGAAGTTATGCTGCTGTCGACCCAGAACCGCAGGGGAAGGACGTACCGTGGCCGTGGGACCCGTGGAGTACCTCGTCGTCACCTTTCCCGGCGGAAGCTTCGCCGAGGCGATCGCGCCCGTACTGGCCGAAGCCGTCGCCTCCGAGGCCGTACGCATCCTCGATCTGGCCTTCGCCCGAAGAGCCGGAGGCGGTGCTCCCGAGCATGTCGGCCTCCGGGAGATGGACCCTCGAGGGCTGGTGTCGTTCGAACCACCGGACGACCGGCCCGCCGGGATGCCGAAGATCACGGATCTCGACGTCCTCGACGGCCTGCCCGAGGAGGGCTCCGCCGCGCTGATCGTATGGGAGGACCTCTGGTCGGTGCCTCTCACCCGAGCGGTCCAGGACGCGGGTGGCCGGCTCCTGGCGCACGAGAGGATCCCGGCGGACGGCGGGGACGACGTCATCACGCTCCTCGAGCGGCTCGCCGACCTGAGGCAGCGGGGCGTCCTCACCGAGGCCGAGTTCGCTTCGCAGAAGACGAGGATCCTCGCCGACTGACCTCGGCGGCCGGTACCCGGTCCCTCGCGTTTCCTTTTGTCGATATGCGCACGCCGTGCGACGTTGATTCCGACCTGCAGTCTGTCGGGAAAGAGGCAGTTCATCGTGCAGACCGCCCGGGCCGTCCCCGCTTCGACCGTTGTCAACCTGCGCGATCTGGGCGGCATCGCCCTGGGGCGCGACCGCCGCCTGAGGCAGGGAATCCTTCTGCGCTCGGGTCAGCTGAGCGATTTCGACGCCGAGCACGACATGGCGGTGGCCGCGCTCGGCATCCGCACCGTGGTCGATCTGCGCACCGCCGAGGAGCGCCAGTGGGCGCCCGACCGGCTTCCGACGGGTGCCAGGCTCTTCGTCGCGGACGTCCTCGGTGACAACCCTGGCGTGTCGCCGGCGCGGCTGCGGGCGCTCCTCAGTGACCCGGACGGAGCAGCGGCCCTGCTCGGCGGCGGGAAGGCCGAGGAACTCTTCGCGCAGACCTACCGGAAGATGGTCCTCTCCCCGGGCGCGGCAGCCGCCTACCGCGCCTTCCTCGACACCGTCTCGGACCCACGGGCGAGACCGCTGCTCTTCCACTGCGCGACGGGGAAGGACCGGACGGGCTGGGCCACCGCTCTGCTCCTGATGATGGCGGGTGCGTCGCGCGAGGTCGTGCGCGCGGAGTTCCTCGCGGTGAACCGGGCGGTTCGCGCCGCCTACGGGCCGGCCGTACGGCGCTTCCTCGACGAGGGCGGGGACCCGGACATCGCCTCCGCGGTCATCGAGGCCAGGCCCCGCTACCTGGAGGCGGCCCTGGACGCCATGGACGAGCGCTGGGGCGGGCTGGACGGATACCTGAGCAAGGCGCTGCGGCTGCCTTCCGCCGTGGCCGAGCGGCTCCGCGCCGACCTGGCCGTACCGGCCTGACGGTCCGTTCCGCGGCCCGGATCCGCGGCCCCGGACGCGGACCGGCCCGGCGCCGCGTCGAGGGACGTGGCACCGGGCCGGGCGGTCGCCGCACCGCTCAGATCTTCAGCAGCTGTTCACTGATGTCGCGGTAGCGCTGGAGCGCTATCCGCAGCTCCTCGGTCTGGGCATCGGTGTCCTGCTCCTGCCAGCTCGCGCGCAGGACGCGCCTGCGTTCCGTGAGGGCTTCGGTCAGGCCCGAGACGATCTCGTCGAACGTGCTGTCCGCCTCCTCGACGGCCCGGCGAGGGCTCTCGACGAAGTCGGTGACGGCCTGCTGCATACGCTGCGAGAGCTTGTCCTGGTGGTCGCGGGAGACCAGGGGGCCCTCCGTAACGGTGCCGGTGCCGGTGGTCCCGTGACGACCGGTCCGCTCGGACGCCTGCGCGGCGGGTGCCGTGCGCGGTGCCGGCGGGACGCTCAGGTCGTCGGGGCCGCCGCTCTTCGGCTTCAGGCTCTTGCTGTCCCCGGACGTGATTCCGGCTGCTCCTGCGGACGTCCTGTCCGAGGCCGCTCCGGGCGTCCTGCCCGGAGTCTCTCCCGGCGTTCTGGCCGACGTCGTTCCGGGCGTCGTCGACGGGGTGGTCTCCGGAGTGCCGTTGTGGCGCGGCTCCTTGGCGGAGGCTGCATCGGTCGTGGGCTCAATACGGTCGGTCATGCTGTTGCACTGCCTTTCGTCTCGTGTCGGTCCGTCTGTGTCGGCGCGTCCGGCGCGTCCGCGAGCAGCACGTCGAAGAGTGCCCGGGACTCGATCAGGGCCTTCCGCATCTCTTCCGTGCCGCCCTGGCCGCGCACCGCCGTGTGCACCCTGCGGTAGCCGTCGACCTGGTGGGCGTGATGCACGGAGAGGGCGGCCGTCTGCTCCTCGAAGCTGTCGCCGTCCGGGAAGCCCCGGTCACGTGCCAGCTGCGCCAGGAGGGCGTCGGCCGCGACGACCGCGTCCTTGGGGGAGTCGATGAACTGCTCCTGCACCTCGGCCCAGCGGCGGGAGTACCCCTCGCGGGCCTCCGCCGACAGGGGCCGCTCGGACAGGGAGCCGTGCTGCTTCACACGCTCGGAGAGCTCGTGTTCGGCCGCCTTGGTGTCGCCGTCGTGCCGGGCGACCGTGCGGTCGTACTCGGGTCCGAAGCGGCGCTGCAGTCCTCGGCCGCCGGTGCTGCGGCCACGGATGAGGAAGAAGGCGAGCGCTGCCACCAGGACGACGGCAACGATGATCACCACGGTCGTCATGGGTGACGCTCCCGTCGGTCCGCGGCCGGTGCGCCGTGCTGTTCCACTCTCGTCAACCCCTTCCGGTTCGGGCCAGGTTCGGTGTATGGCCGGGCTGTCTGCACCAGCCGTGTACCCACTCGGCACCGTTCAAGGCAGGGAAGCCGCCGGTATCCTGGATCGTGCCGAAACCGGACGATGCGGGGCGGACACCGAGCCGTCCGGACCGAGTGGCGAGAGGGGCACGCGGTGACCGAGCGCAAACCCGCCGGGGTCAGCTTCGAGACATGGGTGGACCGGCAGATCCGCGAGGCCGAGGAGCGCGGCTCCTTCGCCGACCTGCCGGGTGCGGGCCGACCGATTCCCGGCCTGGACAGGCCTTACGACGCGATGTGGTGGATCAAGGCGAAGATGGAACGCGAGGGCCTGTCGGCGCTCCCGCCCTCGCTCGCCCTGCGCAAGGCCGCGGAGGACGCCCGGGAGGAAGCGTTCCGGGCCCGGTCGGAGGCGGAGGTCCGCCGCATCCTGACCGGCATCAACGAGAGGATCCGCGAGGCCCTGGCCAGACCGCCGGAAGGACCGCCGCTGCATCTCGCGCCGTTCGACATCGACGCGCTCGTGAGCGAGTGGCACGCCGGGCGGCACGGTCGCTGAACGACCGCGCCGTGGCGCGGGCGCCGCGCATGATGCGTGGTGCGTGACCGGTGTGCGTAATACTCGCCTCATGAGATCGAGCGTTACGGGCGGACACGGCGGGGTCCGTGTCAGGCGGGCCGTCGCGCGGGACGCGAAGCGGCTCACGCGCCTGGTCACCAGGTCGCGCGCCTACGAGGGCCCGTACGCGCCCATGGTGGAGGGGTACAAGGTCGGCCCGGACTACATCGAGGCCCATGCCGTCCACGCGGCCGTCGACGAGGACGGCCGGGTGCTCGGGTTCTACGCCCTGGTCCTGTCCCCGCCGGAGCTCGACCTCATGTTCGTCGCCGACGACGCCCAGGGCCGGGGGATCGGACGCCTCCTCGTCGCCCATCTGCGCGAGGAGGCACGCCGGGCCGGCCTGGACTCCGTACGCGTGGTCGCGCACCCGCCGGCCGAGGGTTTCTACCGTGCCGTGGGCGCCGAACGCACCGGTACCGTCGTGGCCCGTCCGCCCGCCGTGATGTGGGACCGGCCGGAACTGGCCCTCCCGGTCGACACGACGTCCTGAGCCGTACGGCCCGGCAGGATGCCTGCCGGGCCGTACGGGTCGTGCGGGTCGTGCGCCGGACAAGGGAGACCGCTACGACCAGCCGCCGTACGGGCGGGTGATGAGCTCCATCCCGTGACCGCTCGGATCGGGGAAGTACACCCCGCGTCCGCCGTCGTTGTGGTTGATCTCGCCGGGGTGCTTCTGGTGGGGATCCGCGTAGTAGGTGATCCCCTGCGCCTCGATGTGTCCGAAGGCGACGTCGAACTCCGCCTCGGAGACGAGGAACGCGTAGTGCTGCACGGTGATCGATTCCGCGGGAACGGTCGCGAAGTCCAGCGTGACGCCGTTCGCGAGGACGACGGGGATGAAGGGTCCCCACTCCGTCCCGATGGTGAGACCCAGGAGGTTCGCCAGGAACTCGGCGGACTCCCGGTTGTCCCGGCAATGAACGATGGTGTGGTTCAACTCGACTGGCACGGTGGAATGCCTCCAACAGGCATCTCACGGGCTACCTCCACGCCTCACCCGGACGGTGACCGACGCGCGATGCCGTACGACGATCCTAAGCGAGTTGTCACGGTGCGTCGAGGTCGTGGCCCGTGGTCGAGGGTCGTCTCCCGCCCCGCAGGCGGCAGCTGTGGTGGATTCCCCCGCGGCTGCCACCATGGAGAGCATCGGCAGGCGCGCCGACCCGCGGCTGCCCGCGGGCGCGGATGACGCAGGATTCATGACGGCTTCGCGGGGCACCAGTACCACCTCTACGAGGTGGGGGAGGCAGTGATGGGTCAGATACCCATGGGCAACGGTGGGAACGGCAGAGACGGGGCGGGGACGAACCCGCGCAGCGGACGGCGGGAGACCGAGGAGGAGCGGGCGGACCGGCAGTGGGGCGAACTGCTGCAGGAGCTCCGCGTCGCGCAGACCGGTGTCCAGATCCTGTTCGGCTTCCTGCTCGCCGTGGTCTTCCAGCCCCGCTTCGCCGACCTCTCCACCGTCGACCGGAACATCTACGTCGTGACCGTCATGCTCGGGTCGGCGACGGCGGCCGCGCTGATAGGGCCCGTGTCGTACCACCGGCTGCTCACCGGCCGCAGGATGAAGCCCCAGACGGTCACCTGGGCCTCCCGCCTGACGAAGCTGGGGCTCGGCCTCCTCTTCTGCACGATGTGCAGCACGCTCCTGCTCATCATGCGGGTGGCGTTGCACAACGTGGTGGCCCTGTGGCTGGTCGGCGCCATGGCCCTGTGGTTCCTGGTCTGCTGGTTCGTCTTCCCGCTGTGGGCCATCGCCCGGAACAACGGCCTCCGGCCCGGCGAGGACTGCGGAGCGCCGGACGACGAATCCGACCCGCGCCCCTGACCGTCGGTCCTCGTCGGCCCGTCAGTCCTCGTCGGCGTCCTCCGGGCTGCGTACGTCCGTCACGGTGAAGAGTCCGCCGTCCGGGTCCCGGAGGGTCGCCTCGCTCCCGTGCTGGACGTCGCGCCGCTCCATGAGGGTCCCCCCGTTCCGCTCCGCCGCGAGGACCGTCGCGCGCACATCGGCCACCGGGAACTGGACCTGCCAGTGCGGTCGCACCTGTGGGTCGGGCGCGGCTTCCACGGCGCCGGAGCTGATCCGGGCGAGGGGGCGTCCGTTGCAGCGTACGAGGACCTCCTCCTTCACGTACGCCACCTCGCACCCGCCCGGCTCCCCGCTCTCCCAGCCGAGGACCTCGCCGTAGAAGATCGCGGCGTCGAAGGCGTCCCTCGTGCGCAGCCGGAGCCAGGCGTGGGCCTGGTTCCCCGAAGGGGCGAGGGTGGCCGCGCGGCCCGTCCACTCCCAGACACCGAAGGAGGCGCCGTCCCGGTCGGCGGCCAGGACGGCTCGGCCCAGTCCGACGGTCAGCGGGCCGACCCCGACGGTCCCGCTGCGTTCGCGGATGCGGTCGGAGACGACATCCGCGTCCCGGACCGAGAAGTAGGGCATCCAGGCGACGGCCACCTGGTAGGCGGACGCCACGGCGCCGATACCCGCGACGGGCACGCCTTCGGAGCGGGCCATCACGAATTCCCTGCCCAGTGGTCCCGGGCGGAAGGTCCAGCCGAGGACGGCGCCGTAGAAGCGCTGCGCGTCCTCCAGATCGCGGGTCACCAGGTGGACCCAGCACGGGGCGCTCGCACCGCTCAGCACCGCCGGTTCCGGCGCGGTCCGCGGATCGCCAGTAGTCATGGTCCCACTGCCTTATCGGTTCTGCGGCATGACTTCTTCGGTGCCGCGGGGCCAGGACCAGCCTCGTGCGCGTCGGCGACTCCCGCAACACGCGGCCGCCGCGATCACACCCCGCCCCGCGGCGGCGCGTTCGTGATGTCGAGGAAGACGTGCTCGGCCTCCGGCCAGCTCCGGGCGATCGACCGCTTGATGCGGACGGACACCCGCTCGATCTCCTCGCTGTCGATGCCGGGCGCCAGATCGACGCGGGCCGCCACCAGCACGGAGTCGAGGCCCAGACCCATGGTGAACAGGGCCGCGACGTTGTCGATCTCGTCCTGGGACGTCAGGAACTCCTCCACACCCTGGCGCAGCTCAGGATCCGCGGACTCCCCGATCAGCCGGTCCCGGGCGTCCTTGCCGAGCCGGAAGGCGACGTAGACCAGCAGCAGACCGATCCCCAGGGAGGCCGATGCCTCCCACACGACGTCTCCCGTGACCAGGTGCAGCACCATCCCCGCCATGGCCAGCAGTACGCCCAGCACGGCCGTGCTGTCCTCGGCGATGACCGTCCGCAACGCGGGGTCACGGGCCGCGCCCTTCTCCCGGCGGAGCTGCAGCAGCGCGCGGACGAGCGAACCGCCTTCGGCGAGGAAGGCCACGCCGAGGACGATCAGGCCGACCGTGTATCCGTCGGGTGACTCCTGCCCGTCGCTGCCCAGCGCCTCGAAGCCCTGGAAGAACGAGAAGCAGCCGCCCACCACGAAGATCCCCACGGCGGCGAGGAGCGACCAGAAGTAGCGCTCCTTGCCGTACCCGAAGGGATGGCGGGCGTCGGGAGGACGGTTGCTGCGCCGCAGGGCGGCCAGCAGGAAGACCTCGTTCACGCTGTCCGCCACCGAGTGGGCGGCTTCGGACAGAAGGGCGGGGGACCCCGAGAGGAGTCCGCCCACGGCCTTCGCCACTGCGATCACGAGATTGGCCGAGAGGGCGACCAGGACGGTGACACGGGTCCTGCGGTCCGACTCCGGCTGGTTCATATGCCCCCCGGCTTCATGGTCCTCCGATCGACGGTGGGAGAGGGACGGTCCGGGCACAGCGGTCCGGGCCCGCTCATGGACGGGCCCGGACCGCTGTGCCCGGCCGGCGGGCGGGGCGCTCCGTGCGTCAGTCACGCCGGTCGTCGTCCTCCTGCGGCGGGATCACCTCGTTACCGCGGTCGCTGAGTTCGTACGGGGTCATCGCCCGGCCGTCCTCGGGAAACCGGTCCGCGTGGTGCCTGCCGCTCTCCTGGATCTCCGTCCGGTGGTCCGGCCGGAGCGGCTGCTCCTCGGGGCGCGGGGGCCGTGACTCCTTGTCCCGGCGCCGCATCCCGAACCAGAAGCCGCCGATCAGCAGAATCACCACGGCGAGTCCGACGATGCCGACGATCACACCCACCGCGCCCGGTCCGTCGTCGGCGAGCACGACGGCGAGCGAGTCCCTTGCTCCGTTCGTTACGTCCATGCTTGGCGCATACCCCGCGGAATCGATCACAGACAGCCGTTGACATGAATTCATGTTTTATGACGACGTCACGGTAAATGTGTTTCATGCGGCTTATCTCCCTCCTGTCGGCGCCGTGTGAACCGGCGACGGCCGAGGGGACAGGCAGGACACTGCCCATGTTTCCCCGGCACACACCGGGTACGAGATCTTTCGCGGGCCTGCCCGCCCGAGCCGTCGCTCGTGTCGCCGACACGGAGCCGTGGGGTGAGCCTTGAGGGAGTCCCCGGACCGCTGGAGGAAGACGATGGGACCTGGAACACCGCCCGGAGCGCCGGCAGGCGCCCGGCGGCGATCCTCCGGGCAGAGGAAGAGCCCCGATGGGGCGGGAGACGCGTGCCGTGGCGACGCGCCCCGGCGTGGTCGTCGTGACGTCCCGCGCGGGCCGCTGACACGCGTCGCGCGCGAGCTCTCCGCCGCACACGCTCCGGGGTCCTCCCTCCTGAGGGAGGACCCGTCACACGATCGGCCCCAGCGGGGGGTCGCCGAGCAGCGCTCAGACGTCCCCAGTGAAAGGAATCCAGGGTGAACAGCACGCAGGAACAGACGCAGGAGCACCAGGAGAGCGGTGACGTCGTGGTGGCGGTGACCGGCTGCCCGAAGGAGGACGCGCGCACGGTGTTCGACGTGCTGCGCCGCTCGTTCGACTCGGACCGTCCGGCGAGCGACACGCCCGAGGACGCCTCGGACACCCGCCCCACCGTGTGGACCGCGACCGTCGACGTCTCCGAGGCGAAGCCCGGCCCCGGGCCCGCTCAGCTCTCCGTGCCGGTGATGGTCGAGGCGCAGGGTGGCTACTGGGCGGTCGACCGTCTCCGTAAGCACCTGGCGGACGCGTTCACCGTCCGGCTCGTCGGAACGGCGGCGGGCGACCAGGAACAGGAGATCCGCCTGCGGCTGGAGAGCCACCGCCCCGCCTGACCACCGCACCACCCGATCCCGGAAGGTACGCGCACATGAACGCCACCCCGGGGACCGTCGACGAGGGAGCGGCGCAGGCGCCGGCCCCGGACGACTGTTCCACCTTCACGCTGCACGTCAACGGCACGGCACGGACGCTGACGCTCGATCACCGCACCACCGTGCTGGACGCGCTGCGTGAGCATCTCGGTCTCACCGGCGCCAAGAAGGGCTGCGACCACGGCCAGTGCGGGGCCTGCACCGTCCTCGTCGACGGCCGGCGCGCCAACAGCTGCCTCCTGCTCGCCGTCGCGCAGCAGGGCGCCCGCATCACCACCGTCGAAGGGCTGGCCGAGGGTGACCGGCTGCATCCG
Source organism: Streptomyces sp. NBC_01460 (assembly GCF_036227405.1). Classification (NCBI taxonomy): domain Bacteria; kingdom Bacillati; phylum Actinomycetota; class Actinomycetes; order Kitasatosporales; family Streptomycetaceae; genus Streptomyces; species Streptomyces sp. NBC_01460. Next base: position 494,119 of record NZ_CP109473.1, on the reverse strand, counting down.
CTGCAGGCGGCCTTCGTGGAGCGGGACGCGCTGCAGTGCGGCTACTGCACCCCCGGACAGATCTGCTCCGCCGTCGGCATGCTCGGTGAGGCCGAGGACGGCTTCCCCTCCCACGTCACCCCGCCGGAGGCTCTCGCCACCGGCGGGCCGGCCCCGCTCGGTGCGGACGAGATCCGCGAGCGGATGAGCGGCAACCTCTGCCGGTGCGGCGCCTACCCCCGCATCGTCGAGGCGATCGAGGACGTGGCCCCGTGAAACCCTTCGCCTATCTGCGCCCCGGATCCGTGGCCGAAGCCGTCCGCGCGGTAGCCGGGCACCCCGGCTCCCGGTTCCTCGGAGGGGGGACCAACCTCGTCGACCTGATGAAGCTCGGGGTGGAGTCGCCCGCCCTGCTCATCGACGTCAGCCGTCTGTCCCTGGACCGGGTGGCGCGGACCGACGACGGCGGCCTGCGGATCGGGGCGACCGTGCGCAACAGCGACCTCGCCGCCCACCCCGACGTACGGAGCGACTACCCCGCCCTCACACAGGCCCTGCTGGCCGGTGCCTCCGGGCAGCTCCGGAACACCGCCACCACCGGCGGGAACCTGCTCCAGCGCACCCGGTGCCCGTACTTCCAGGACGTCTCCAAGCCCTGCAACAAGCGGATCCCCGGATCGGGCTGCCCGGCCCGGGAGGGAGTCCACCGCGACCTCGCGGTCCTCGGCCACTCCCAGGACTGCGTCGCCACCAACCCCTCGGACATGGCGGTCGCGCTCGCGGCGCTCGACGCCACCGTGCAGCTGCACGGGCCCGAGGGGGAGCGGACGGTGCCCCTGACCGACTTCCACCGGCTGCCCGGCGACAACCCCGACCAGGACACGGTGATCCGCCCCGGCGAGCTGATCACCGACGTGGTACTGCCACCGCCGCCCGCCGGTGCCGTCTCGCTGTACCGCAAGGCCCGGGACCGTGCCTCGTACGCCTTCGCCCTGGCCTCCGTCGCGGCCGTGCTGAGCGTGCGCGACGGCCGTGTCGACCGGGTCGCGCTCGCCTTCGGCGGGCTCGCCCACCGGCCGTGGCGTGCCCGGGTGGCCGAGGACGTGCTGCGTGGGTCCCACCCCACCGAGGACGCCTTCGCGCGCGCGGTGGAGGCCGAGCTCGCGGCCGCCAGGCCCCTGCGCGACAACGGCTTCAAGGTGGACCTGGCCCGCCGGCTGGCCGTCGGCGCCCTCACCGAACTCACCGACCGGACCGCACCCGCCTGATCAGCACCCAGAACCGAGGACTTCCGTCATGAGCGAGACCCCCCAGGCGCTCGGCGCGCCCGTCGTCCGCCGCGAGGGCCGGGACAAGGTCACCGGCACCGCCCGCTACGCCGCGGAACACCCCGAGTCCGGCTGTCTGTACGGCTGGATCGTCCCCGCCACCGTGGCGAGCGGCCGTGTCACCGCGATCCGCACCGCCGACGCCCTCGCCGTGCCGGGCGTGCACACCGTCCTGACCCACGACAACGCGCCGCGACTGGAGGAACCCGACGACCCGATCCTCGCCGTGCTCCAGGACGACCGGGTGCCGCACCGGGGCTGGCCCGTCGCCCTCGTCCTGGCCGAGACCCTCGAATCGGCGCGGGCCGGCGCGGCGGCCGTGCACGTCGAGTACGCCACCACCGGCCACGACGTCGTCCTCACCGGCGACCACCCGGGCCTGTACACCCCCGAGGAGGCCAACGGCGGCCACCCGGGCCTGCGTCAACGCGGGGACGCCATGCGCGCGTTCGAGGCCGCGCCCGTCTGCATCGACGCCGTCTACACGATGCGGGCGCTGCACAACCACCCCATGGAACCGCACGCCTCCACGGCCCGGTGGGCCGACGGGCACCTGACCGTCCACGACTCCAGCCAGGGCTCGACCGCCGTACGCAACAGCCTCGCCCAGGCCCTCGGCATCGACCGGGACCACGTCACCGTCCTCTCCGAGCACGTCGGCGGCGGCTTCGGCTCCAAGGGCACTCCGCGCCCCCAGTCCGTCCTCGCCGCGATGGCGGCGCTGCACACCGGGCTCCCGGTCCGGCTCGTCCTGCCCCGGCGGTACATGCCGGCGATCGTCGGACACCGCGCACCCACCCTGCAGCGCGTGCGGTTGGGTGCCGGCCGGGACGGCGTCCTGTCGAGCGTCTCCCACGAGATCGTCACGCACACCTCCCGGATCAAGGAGTTCGTCGAGCAGGCCGCCGTACCCGCCCGCATCATGTACGCCTCGCCCCACAGCCGCACGGAGCACCGGGTCGCGGCCCTCGACGTGCCCAGCCCGTCGTGGATGCGCGCACCGGGGGAGGCCTCGGGGATGTACGCGCTGGAGTCGGCCATGGACGAGCTGGCGTGCGCCCTCGGGATCGACCCCGTCGAACTGCGCCTGCGCAACGAACCTCCGGTGGAACCCGACAGCGGGCGTCCCTTCAGCAGCCGCAACCTCGCGGCGTGCCTGACCGAGGGCGCCCGGCGCTTCGGCTGGTCCGGCCGGGACCCGCAGCCCGCCACCCGCGAGGAGGGGCCCTGGCTGCTCGGCACCGGGGTTGCCTCGGCGACGTACCCCGTCCTCGTCTCTAAGTCGACGGCGTCCGCCCAGGCCGCCCCGGACGGCTCGTACCGCGTCGGGGTCAACGCCACCGACATCGGCACCGGAGCCCGCACCGTCCTCGCGCAGATCGCCGCCTCGGTCCTCGGGACGTCCCCCGAGAACGTGCGGGTCGACATCGGCAGCAGCGACCTGCCCACCGCGTCCGTCGCGGGTGGCTCCTCGGGCACCGCCTCCTGGGGCTCCGCCGTCCACAAGGCGGCCACCGCGCTGGTGCGGCGGATCGCCGCGCACACCGGGCCGATCCCGCCGGAGGGCATCTCCGTCACCGCCGACACCGGGGAGGAGACCGCGCAGGAGTCCCCGTACTCCCGGCACGCCTTCGGCGCGCACTTCGCCGAGGTGGCCGTCGACTCCCTCACCGGCGAGGTGCGCGTCCGCAGACTGCTCGGCGTCTACGCCGCCGGACGCATCCTCAACTCCCGTACGGCCCGGTCCCAGTTCATCGGGGGCATGGTGATGGGCCTCGGCATGGCCCTCACCGAGAGCAGCACCATGGACCCGGCCTTCGGCGACTTCACCGAGAGCGACCTGGCCTCCTACCACGTGCCGTCCTGCGCGGACGTCCCCGACATCCAGGCGCACTGGATCGACGAGGACGACCCGCACCTCAACCCCATGGGCAGCAAGGGCATCGGCGAGATCGGCATCGTCGGAACCGCGGCCGCGATCGGGAACGCCGTGCGCCACGCCACCGGCGCCCGGCTGCGCGAACTGCCCCTCACCCCGGACAGGCTCCTGCCCTACCTGCCGTGACACCCCGTGGCCGGGCCCTTCGGTTGCGCAACCGGCCCCCCGGGGTCACCCTGATGAGTGACCCAGAAGTGATTACTGCTCACGCTTCGTGTTCGGGGGTCGTTGGTTCAAACGGGGTGAAGCACGTGAGCCCTCGCAGTGAGGAGCCTCGACGATGACCGTTCCACTCGACCGGCACTATCTGGTCGAACTGCAGGTGTCGGCAGAGCGCATTTCCCAGTTGCGGCGCATAGTCGCCGCACACCTTCGTCACTGGAGTCTCGACCTGCACGTCCGGCCCGTGTGCCGGGCCGCGGAAGAGCTGCTGACGAACGTCCAGCGACACGTCGGCGACGACCGGCACTGTGTCGTCGAACTCCGCTGGACCGGCCGGCACCTGACGGTGTCCGTGGCCGACGACGACGCCCGGATGCCCCGGCTCCTCGACGGCGGTGGCGGCGGCCTGAGCCGTGTCATGGCCCTGAGCGACAGCTGGGGCACCTGCCGCACCGCCGACGGCAAGGTCGTCTGGTTCACGCGCTACGCCGAGACGCCGTGCACCACCGGGCTGCTCCCGCGTACGCCGCTCCCCGGCGGCCTCACGTTCCTCGGCGGCCCGGCCGAGGACGGCACGAGGACCGGCGGGACCACGCCGGTGGCCGAACTGGTGTGACCGGAAGCCCGACGCCGGCCCGGCCGGCGCGGACGGTGTGCCCTCGGCACGCATGATCCGCGCCGGCCGGGTACGTGTGCGTGGGGGCCGAGTCGCGCGCCGCCGCACGGCGCGGGACGGTCGGACAACAGAGCAAGGAGGCACTGCCATGCCCATCGCGACGGTCAACCCCGCGAACGGCGAGACACTCAGGACGTTCGACGCCCTGGACGAACAGGAGACGGAGCGCAGGCTCGCGGCCGCGCACCGGGCGTTCCGCGGCTACCGCACCACCGGCTTCGCCGAGCGCGCCCGCCTGCTGAACCGGGCGGCCGATCTCCTCGACGAGGACCAGCGGGACATCGCCCGCACCATGACCATCGAAATGGGCAAGCCGGTCAAGGCCGCACGCGCCGAGGCCGCCAAGTGCGCCAAGGCGATGCGCTGGTACGCGGCCAACGCCGAACGCCTGCTCGCCGACGAGCACCCCGACGACACCGACGTGAAGGACTCCGGTGCCGCGCGTGCCCGGGTCCACTACCGGCCGCTGGGCGTCGTCCTCGCCGTGATGCCGTGGAACTTCCCGCTCTGGCAGGTCATGCGCTTCGCCGCCCCCGCCCTCATGGCGGGCAACACCGGTCTCCTCAAGCACGCGTCCAACGTGCCGCAGACGGCCCTCTACCTCGAGGACCTGTTCACCAGGGCCGGATTCCCCGCCGGCTGCTTCCAGACGCTCCTCATCGGCTCCGGCGCCGTCGAGGCGGTCCTGCGCGACCCCCGGGTCGCCGCGGCGACACTCACCGGCAGCGAGCCGGCCGGCCGCGCCGTCGCCTCCGTCGCCGGTGACGAGGTGAAGAAGACCGTGCTGGAACTCGGCGGCAGCGACCCCTACCTCGTCCTGCCCTCGGCCGACGTCGAGAAGGCCGCCGGGACGGCCGTGACCGCCCGCGTCCAGAACAACGGCCAGTCCTGCATCGCGGCCAAGCGCTTCATCGTCCACGCCGACGTGTACGACGCGTTCGCCGAGCGGTTCACCGCAGGGATGCGCGCCCTGGCCGTCGGCGACCCCCTGGAGGAGTCCACCGACGTCGGACCGCTCTCCAGCGAACAGGGCCGCGCCGACCTGGAGGAGCTGGTCGAGGACGCCCTCGCCCAGGGCGCCACCGCACTGTGCGGCGGCGGCCGGCCCGAGGGGCTGGACCGCGGCTGGTTCTACGAGCCCACGGTGCTCACCGGAATCACCCCGGACATGCGCATCCACCGCGAGGAGACCTTCGGCCCGGTCGCGACGCTCTACCGCGTGGCGGACCTGGACGAGGCCGTGGAGCTGGCCAACGACACCCCGTTCGGGCTCAGCTCCAACGTCTGGACACGTGACGAGGGGGAGATGGACCGCTGCGTGCGCGACCTGGAGGCCGGCGGAGTCTTCTTCAACGGCATGACGGCGTCCCACCCCGCACTGCCGTTCGGCGGGGTGAAGCGCTCCGGCTACGGGCGGGAACTGGCGGGCCACGGCATCCGCGAGTTCTGCAACGCCACCACCGTCTGGTACGGACCCGCCCCCGACGCACACTGAGTCCTGCCCAGGGAGACGCCTCATGACCGACGCCCGCACACCGCCCGCGCTCTCCGACACCGAGGTCGCGGCGCTCGACGCGCACTGGCGGGCCGCCAACTACCTGGCGGTCGGCCAGATCTACCTGATGGCCAACCCGCTCCTGGAGGAGCCCCTGGCCCCCGAGCACATCAAACCCCGGCTGCTCGGCCACTGGGGCACCTCACCCGGGCTGAACCTGGTCCACACCCATCTCAACCGGGTGGTCAAGGAACGGAACCGGCAGGCGCTCTGCGTCTGGGGGCCCGGCCACGGCGGCCCCGCCGTCCTCGCCAACTCCTGGCTGGAGGGCAGTTACGAGGAGACGTATCCCGACGTCGGCCGCGACCGCGCCGGCATGGGCGCCCTGTTCAAGCAGTTCTCCTTCCCCGGCGGTGTGCCCAGCCACGTCGCCCCGGAGACCCCGGGCTCCATCCACGAGGGCGGCGAGCTGGGCTACTCGCTCGCCCACGCCTACGGCGCCGCCTTCGACCACCCCGACCTCCTCGTCGCCTGCGTCGTCGGGGACGGAGAGGCGGAGACCGGGCCCCTCGCCACGTCCTGGCACTCCAACAAATTCCTCGACCCCGTGCACGACGGAGCCGTCCTGCCGATCCTCCACCTCAACGGGTACAAGATCGCGAACCCGACGGTGCTCGCACGGCTGCCCGAGGACGAACTCGACGCGCTCCTGCGCGGATACGGCCACGAACCCCTCCACGTCGAGGGGGACGACCCCGCCGCGGTCCACCGCGCCATGGCCGCCGCCATGGACGTCGCCCTGGACCGCATCGGGGAGTACCAGCGCGCGGCCCGCGCCGGCGGCGCGTCCACGCGTCCCCGCTGGCCGATGATCGTGCTGCGCACCCCCAAGGGCTGGACCGGGCCCGAGGACGTCGACGGACTGCCCGTCGAGAACACCTGGCGCGCCCACCAGGTCCCGCTGCCCGGTGTCCGGGACAACGCCGACCACCTGCGCCAGCTCGAGGAGTGGATGCGGTCCTACCGGCCGCAGGAGCTCTTCGACTCCGAGGGACGGCCCACCGCGCAGGTCCTGGAGTACGTCCCCGAGGGTCCGGCGCGGCTCGGATCGACGCCGTACGCCAACGGCGGGCTGCTCCTGCGGGATCTGCCGCTCCCTCCCCTCGAGCGGCACGCCGTGCGGGTCGACAGGCCGGGGACGGTCCTGCACGAACCCACCCGGATCCTGGGCGGGCTGCTCCAGGACGTCATGGCGGCCACCGCCGGCCGCAGGGACTTCCGGGTCGTGGGCCCCGACGAGACCGAGTCCAACCGCCTGGGCGCGCTCTACGGGGCGACCGGCAAGGCGTGGCAGGCGGAGATCCTCCCGACGGACGAGCACCTGTCCCGTGACGGCCGGGTGATGGAAGTCCTCTCCGAACACCTCTGCCAGGGCTGGCTGGAGGGATACCTCCTCACCGGACGGCACGGCCTGTTCTCCTCGTACGAGGCCTTCGCCCACATCGTCGACTCGATGGTCAACCAGCACATCAAGTGGCTGCGCACCTCGCGCCGGCTGCACTGGCGCGCGCCCGTCGCCTCGCTGAACTACCTGCTCACCTCGCACGTCTGGCGTCAGGACCACAACGGCTTCTCGCACCAGGACCCCGGGTTCGTCGACCACATCCTCAACAAGAGCCCCGAGGTCGTCCGGGTCTACCTGCCGCCGGACACCAACACCCTGCTGTCCACCGCCGACCACGTGCTGCGCAGCCGCGACTACGTCAACGTGATCGTCGCCGGCAAGCAGCCCGGCTTCGACTGGCTCACCCTCGACGAGGCGCGCGCGCACTGCGCCCGGGGCGCCGGTGTGTGGGAATGGGCCGGCACCGAGGACGGCAGCCGCGAGCCCGACGTGGTGCTGGCGTGCGCCGGGGACGTACCCACGCTGGAGACGATGGCGGCGGCCGGGCTGCTGCGGCGTCACCTCCCGGAGCTGGCCGTGCGCGTGGTCAACGTCGTCGACATGACCCGGCTGCTGCCGCACGACGAGCATCCGCACGGCATGCCCGACGCGGAGTTCGACTCCCTGTTCACACGGGACAAGCCGGTGATCTTCGCCTACCACGGCTATCCCTGGCTGGTGCACCGGCTCGCGTACCGGCGTGCGGGCCACGCCCATCTGCACGTCCGGGGCTACAAGGAGGAGGGGACCACCACCACACCGTTCGACATGGTGGTCCGCAACGACCTCGACCGCTACCGGCTGGTCATGGACGTGGTCGACCGGGTGCCCGGACTGGGGGTCCGTGCCGTGGCGGTGCGGCAGGCGATGGCGGATGCCCGCACCCGCCACCACGACTGGATCCGGGAGCACGGCACGGACCTGCCCGAGGTGGCCGACTGGTCCTGGGAGGGGTGACCGGCTCTCCTCTCCGACGCACCGCGGCCGGCCTGCTTCCTCGCAGGCCGGCCGCGGTGCGTGTGGGACGGACGCTCAGCTCACGGTCGTGCGCACGACCGGCGAGACGGCCCCGCCGCCGGCGATCCGGAGGGCGTTCTCGCCCTTCATGCCCAGCTTCACGCGCAGGCTGTACTCGCCGCTGCGGAGGGTCCTGATCGTGGCGGGCAGGGACACCCAGCGCCTGCCCTGCTTCTGCTGCAGGGTGACGGGGGTGCCGGAACCGATGTTGCGGGCGGAGCCGTGGATGCGGAACTCCTGCCAGGCCGCGACGGTCCGAGCCGTCGCGTAGGCGGAGAGGGCCGGCCGGGAGGCCAGGTCCTGGGCGCGCTCCCCGGACGGCGGCGCGGGGACACCGGACGACGCCGCGGCCCCGCCCACCGCGCCGGTCAGTACCACCGCCGTCAGCAGGGCTGCCGCCGACGCGCGCCTGAATCGGTCCATGAATGGCTCTCCTTCGTTCACGGCGTGATCAGCGAGATCAACGCGGTGAGATCGACTTCGGAGCGCCAAACCTAGACATAATTCACATAATCCTTACGTAGGGACACGCGCTCAGAAGCGAAGAACCGCCGCGAGCCGCCCGTGGCCCGCGAGGGAGTCGTCGGCGACGAACGCCACCTCGCAGCCGTTGTCCAGCGCCGCTTCGACGAGTTCGTCGACGATGTCCTCGCGGACCTGGCCGTCCGTGGCCGATGTGACGTCGGCGCCCACCGGCTCCAGGTGTCCGTCCGTGACCCTGACCGTCTGCTCGAAGTGCTCCTCGACCGCGACCAGGCCCGCCCGGCCCTCCCGTACGGCCTGCCACACCTCGTCCAGTCCGCCGGCGAACGAGCGGCTGCTGTGGGCGTTGTCGAGCCTTTCCCGGATCCGGGCGGCCGCCTGCTCGCGCCAGCCCTCCAGGGCCGGGTCCAGCTCCTTGAGCAGCTCGGGCACGGTCGTCTCCGCGGTCGTCCCCTTCGCGACCCTCCCGACGGCGGACTTCGCGCTCTCGCCGACCTCGTCGAGAAGGGAGAGCGCGGGCGGGAGCCCGACCACGAACAGCGGGCGCGGGTCCGCCGCCAGGACCGCGCGCAGCTTCTCGTCGACCGTGCGCAGGAAGTTGCGGGCGTCCTCGCTGCTGTAGGTGCTCGGGGTGTCGCCGATCCGCTCCTCGCGCTGCGGGTTGGGCGCCTCGTGCGGGGCGGTGAGCGGGAACCCGTCCCTCGTCTCGGGGCGCAGCCCGTCGTTCGTGCCCGAGAAGAGGGAGGCGTGCTCCGCGGAGAGGGTGAGGACCCAGAACAGCTGCGCTCCGGCCTTGGCCGCGACCAGGTTGCGGGTGAGGTAGCTGTCGCTGAGGACCACGCGTGCGGGGGCCGTGCGCGGCAGTTGCCAGATCTGGTACTCGTCCGTGTCGGCGAGGACGACGAGGGACTCCAGGGCTCGGCGCTGGTCCACCTCGGCCACCGCGCGGTCGAGCTGTGCCTTCACCGCGGCCCGGGCCTCGGCGGTCACGCGGGGATCGGCGTCCAGCCGGTTGCCCGCCTCGGCCACGAGGTTCCGCAGGCGCACGACGTCCTGGGCGTTGTCCGGCGCGCGGCGGTGGGTCGGCATCGTCAGGGACAGGGCCGGATAGGGCCTGGTCGCGCGAAGTGTCTGCAACAGGTCCGGCGTCAGGGCGTCCGTATCCATCGTTCCCTCCCGGAGGGGTTCTGGTCCGCGGTGCTGGAGCCGCCCCTGGTCGTGGAGCGGGTCGTTCGACGAGTCAATTCATACCTTTTGATCCTAATATGGGCGAGTTATTCGCTTATCTTCCGGAGGTGCGTGCGATGTCCACGCTCACTGTGTGGAAGTTCCGGACGGCCGAGGGCGCGGAGAACGTGGAGACGGCGCTGAAGGCCCTCCAGAAGGAGGGGCTGGTCAGGATCCTCGACGCCGCCGTCGTGACCTGGCCGGCCGAGCGCTCCAAGCCGAAGACGAAGCAGCTGCTCAACCTCGTCGGCGCCGGAGCGCTGAGCGGAACCTTCTGGGGGATGCTCTTCGGGCTCATCTTCCTGATGCCGCTGCTCGGCGCGGCCGTCGGCGCCGCGGCCGGGGCGCTCGGCGGACGGCTCGCCGACGTGGGCATCGACGACGAGTTCATCGCCGAGGTCAAGGAGAAGGTGACCCCGGGCACGTCGGCACTGTTCCTGCTCACCATGGACGAGGTCCCCGGCCGCATCAGCGAGTCGCTGCCCGGCGGCGGAGCCGAACTGCTGCACAGCAACCTCGACACGGAGCGCGAGGCCAAGCTCCGCGAGATCTTCGGCGACGAGACCGAATGACCGGGGAGGGCGCGCTCCCGGAGGATCCCTGGCGGCACGGGGCGGGCCGCCCGCGACCCTCCGGGCGGCACGGGGCGGGCCGCCGGTGAGCGCGTCCGAGGCCGTCACGGACGCGCTGCGCGATCTCCACCTCCGTTTCGCGGGAGTGCGCGACGGGCGGCGGGCCGACTACATCCCGGAGCTGGCCGGGTCCGATCCCGACGACTTCGGACTCGCCCTGGTCAGCATGGACGGGCACACCTACAGCGCGGGCGCGGCGGACACCCCCTTCACCCTGCAGTCGGTGTCCAAGCCGTTCGTCTACGCCCTCGCGCTGGCCTCGCTCGGCCTCGACGAGGTGGGCCGCTGGGTGGGCGCCGAACCGAGCGGTGAGGCGTTCAACGCCATCAGCCTGGAGCCCCGTACCGGCCGGCCCGCCAACGCGATGGTCAACGCCGGCGCGATCGTCACCACCGCCCTGGTCCCCGGCGGCCGCGAGGTCCCCGCCTTCGACCGCATCCTGACCTGCCTCAGCCGGTTCGCCGGGCGGAAGCTGGACGTCGACGAGGAGGTGTACGCCTCCGAGGCGGCGACCGGCGACCGCAACCGGGCGCTCGCCTACCTGATCCGCAGCACGGGGACGCTGCCCGTCGATCCGGTCGCCGCGGTGGACACCTACTTCCGGCAGTGCGCGGTGCGGACCACCGCCGTCGATCTCGCGGTGATGGCCGCCACCTTGGCGTACGGCGGCGTCAATCCGGTCACCGGGGAGCGGGTCGTGTCCCCCGAGGTCGCGGCGCAGGTCCTCGCGGTCATGGCCACCTGCGGGATGTACGACGCCTCGGGCGAGTGGCTGCTGAAGGTCGGGCTGCCCGCCAAGAGCGGGGTGTCGGGTGGTCTGATCGCCGCCGGGCCGGCCCGCTTCGGCCTGGCCTCCTACAGCCCTCTGCTGGACACGGCGGGGACCTCCGTGCGCGGCCACGCGGCGCTCGGGGCGCTCTCGGAACGCCTGGGGCTCCACCTCATGAGGAATCCTGCGCTGCCGGGCTCCACCGTCACGCTCGTCACCACCGCCGACGTACTGCCCTCGGCGCCGACCGGCCGGCACGAGCGCGCCCTGCGGGAGCGCGTGGGTGTCGTCGCGGCCCAGGGCGCCCTCGACTTCACCGCCGCCGAGCGCGTGCTGTACGCCCTCGACGAGGCGGGTCCCGAGCGGGCCGTCTCCGTGGTGCTCGACCTGCGCGAGGTGACCGGCGTCGATTCCGTCGCCCTCGAGCTGCTGCACGCCGGTCTGTCCCGGCTGGCCCGTGAGGGGCGGAGTGCCGCCGTCGTCGATCCCGGCGACCGCCTGGGTCCGCCGGACCTGGTCCGGGAGCGGACCGGCCAGGACCTGCCGCGCTTCGGCACCCCCGAGGAGGCCGCGGCGCACTGCGCGGAGGTCATGGCCGGTCCGGGATGAGCCCTACCAGATGGCCTCGACCCACTCGGGGTGGTCGATGAACGGGTTCCGGTTGTGCTGGAACTGCTCGAATATGACCTCGTTGCGGTTCTGCTCGAAGCTGTCCGGCGGGTCCTCCTGGCTCCACGCCTTCAGGACGGAGAGCCGCCCGATGTTCGGGGCCGAGCCGTTGCTCACGCTGTCGTTCGGCTCGAGGTCGGCGAAGGCGTCGTCGCCCTCGTACCGCACCGCCATGTAGAGGATCATCCGGGCGACGTCACCCTTGACCGCGTCACGCGGTTCGAAGGAGTCGCCGTCGGTGTAGTTGCCGGGCGCCCCCGAGACGGCGCTGCCGCCGTTGTCGAAGTCCTTGTTGCCGCGGATGGAGTTGACCTGGACGTCCTCGGGGCGCAGGTGGTGGATGTCGGTGCCGGGTCCGGTCGCGGTACCGAAGTCGCCGTGCGACTTGGCCCAGACGTGCTCCCGGTTCCAGTCACCGGTGTCGCCGCCGTTCCCGCTCTTCGCCTGCGAGCGGCCGGTGTAGAGGAGGATCACGTTCGACGAGTTGGCCGGATCCTCGTCGGTGGCCTTCAGGGCGTCCCACACCTGGCTGTAGGAGAGCCTGGTCTGGTCGCTGATGATCGTGTGCAGCGAGCTCTTGAGCGCGGTGCCGGTCTTGCCCAGAGCGTCCTGGTAATAGGTGTCGTCGAGCGCGGCGGCCGGCGACGCGGAGTCGGCGGCCGTGGGGGTGGCGGCGGGAGCGGTGGCCGCCACGCCGGTGAGTACGGCGATCGAGGCGGCGGTGGCGAGTAGTGGACGCGCGTAGAAACGGCGGCGAACGGACATGTGGGGTGTCCTCTCCGGGGCGGCGAAACGGTGTCGTGGTGGCCGGATGCTGTCTGCTCGGTCGGGAGCCTTCCACACGCACGGTGCCGGTCGTGTGAACGTTGCGTAGTCATCATGTGCAGGTCAAGTGACAGCTTCGCCGGGCTCGCCGGGGCAACGGATGCGCCGATGCCGCCCCGGCGCGAGAATTGCCGCAAGGACGAGGAGGCGGTATGAGCGAAGAGCCCGAATTCGTATCAGCGCCGGACGTACGAGGGGTGACCCCCGACCGTCTGCTGCACACCGGCGGCAACGATCAGCCCACCGCCGAGGATCTGGTGCTCGCCTCCGGGCGGGACCTGACCCCAGAGAGCCTCGAGTGGGCACGGCGCAGGCTGTCCGAGGAAGGCCGGTCGGCCATGGACAAGCGGCTCCCGTAGACCCCGGCGGCATCCCCGGAGCGGGGAGCGTGCGGGGCGCTCCCCGCCACTCGGTTAGCCTGAACGCAATATGAACCGTTTGACGACGTCACAGGGCGAATTCGATCTCGCCCGCTTTCCCGAGAACCCGCGTGACCCGCTCCGTGCGTGGGACGCCGCCGACGAGTACCTGCTGCGCCGGCTGGAGGGGGCGGAGGGGAGCGAGCCGATCCCGCTCTCCGGCACCGTGGCCGTCGTCGGGGACCGCTGGGGCGCGATCACCACCGTGCTGGCCGCGCACGGCCCCGTGCAGATCACCGATTCGTACCTCGCCCGCCGGGCCACCGGGGCCAATCTCGCGCGCAACGGCGTGGCACCGGACTCGGTGCGCATCCTCTCCGTCCGCGACACGCCGCCGGACCGCGTCGACCTCCTGCTCGTACGGGTGCCCAAGAGCCTCGCGCTCCTGGAGGACCAGCTCCACCGGCTCGCGCCCGCCGTGCACGCCGGCACCGTCGTCATCGGCACCGGCATGGTCAAGGAGATCCACACCTCGACCCTCAAGCTGTTCGAGCGGATCATCGGCCCCACCCGCACCTCCCTCGCGGTGAAGAAGGCGCGGCTCATCTTCTGCACCCCGGATCCGGCCCTGCCCAGGACCCCCAGCCCGTGGCCGTACCACTACGACCTGCCCGACGACGTCGGCGCGGTCTCCGGCCGAACCGTCACCAACCACGCCGGGATCTTCTGCGCCGAACGCCTGGACATCGGCACCCGCTTCTTCCTGAAGCACCTCCCGCAGCGCTCGGGGCCCGACCGTGTCGTCGACCTCGGCTGCGGGAACGGCGTAGTGGGCACGTCCGCGGCCCTCGCCAACCCCGATGCCGCCGTCACCTTCATCGACGAGTCGTACCAGGCCGTCGCCTCCGCCGAGGCGACCTTCCACGACAACGCAGGGCCCGACGCCAAGGCCGACTTCCTGGTCGGCGACGCGATGGAGGACGTGGCCCCGGGGAGCGTGGACCTCGTCCTCACCAACCCGCCGTTCCACTCGCACCAGGCGGTCACCGACGCCACCGCCCGGAACATGTTCCACGGTGCGCGCTCCGCGCTGCGCCAGGGCGGGGAGCTGTGGGTCGTCGGCAACCGGCACCTCGGCTACCACACCCAGCTGCGCCGGATCTTCGGGAACTGCGTCACCGTCGCGGGCGACCCGAAGTTCGTCGTCCTGCGGGCCGTCAAGCGCTGAACCGTGCCGGGGTGCCGTCCCTCCTGCGACAGGGCGGCACCCCGGACGTGGGCCGCGCGGCAGGGCCCTCCCCGGAACGCGCGCGGTTGCGGTATCCATGGAACTGCGTGGAGAGCGCCGTGCCACGCGTCACGACCGCGCCCCGTCACGAGGACCGGTCACGAGGTCCAGGTTCCGCCGCCGAACGGAAGGCACGAGCCGATGCGCGATCCAGACCCGGGACTCTTCGGCCCCGGCTCCGTCACCTGGCAGATGCACGGGGACCCCATGATGTGGGTGGCCGGCGTCCGCGCCCTCTACCTCCAGGCCCTCCACCCGCGCGCCGTCCGCGGCGTGATGCAGAACTCCGACTTCCGTGACGACGCCTGGGGCCGTCTGATGCGCACCGCCGACTTCGTCGGCACGCTCACCTACGGCACCACGCGGTCCGCCGAGAAGTACGGCGCCCGTGTACGCAGGATCCACCGGCACCTCAAGGCCACCGACCCGGACACCGGCGAGGTCTACGGCGTCGACGAGCCGGACCTGCTGCTCTGGGTGCACTGCGCCGAGGTCGACTCCTACCTCCAGGTCCAGCTCCGTTCCGGCTTCCGGCTGACCGCGGCCCAGGCCGACCGGTACATCGACGAACAGCGGGAGTCCGCCCGCCTGGTCGGCCTCGACCCGGCGGACGTCCCCGCCACGACGGCGGCCCTCGCCGCCTACTTCGCACAGGTCCGGCCCCAGCTCGCCGCCGGCCCGGAGGCGTCCGACGTCGACGACTTCCTGCGCGACCCGCCGGTCCCCGCCCTGCTGGCGCCCGCGCGTGCCCTGGTCTGGCGGAGGGTGGCCGCACTCGCCTACGACTCCCTGCCCGCATACGCCCACGAGCTGTACGGCAGGCCCGCACCGCCGCGGGCCGGGGTCGACCGCCGCCTGCGTGTCACGGGAACCGCCCTGCGCCTTGTCCCCGCCCGCCTCCGCTGGCGCCTGCCGCCCCGGCACGTCCTCAGGGCGATGGCACGGCTCGGCCCCGGCAGCCGACCCGCCCCGTACGGACTCCGTGGAGAGGCAGCCATACTGGACGGGCCGGGGAGGGCACAGCGGTAGCGGGCAGTGAGGCAGACGGGGGCGGCAACAGGCGATGGCGGACACCAGGCTGATCCAGAGCCGGTACCGGCTGCTCGATCTGATCGGGCGCGGCGGCATGGGCGAGGTGTGGCGTGCGCGCGACGAATCGCTGGGCCGGCAGGTGGCCGTCAAGTGCCTGAAGCCGATGGGACCGCAGCACGACGAGAACTTCACCCGCATCCTGCGCGAGCGCTTCCGCCGCGAGGCCCGGGTGGCCGCGGCGCTCCAGCACCGCGGCGTCACCGTCGTCCACGACTTCGGCGAGTCGGACGGTGTCCTCTACCTCGTCATGGAACTCCTGGAAGGCCGCAATCTCAGCCAGCTCCTGGAGGACAACAAGCAGCACCCACTGCCGGTGGACGACGTCGTCGACATCGCGGAGCAGGTGGCCGACGCCCTCGGGTACACGCACCGGCAGGGCATCGTGCACCGTGACCTCAAGCCCGCGAACATCATGCGCCTCGACGACGGAGCGGTGAAGATCTGCGACTTCGGCATCGCCCGACTGGGCCGCGACATCGGCTTCACCTCGCGCCTCACCGGTACGGGTATCGCCATGGGCACCCCGCACTACATGTCGCCGGAGCAGATCAGCGGCGGGGAGGTCGACCACCGCAGCGATCTCTACTCCCTCGGCTGTGTGCTGTACGAGATCGCCACGGGCGTCCCGCCGTTCGACATGGACGACGCCTGGGCCGTGCTCGTCGGTCACCGCGACACCGTTCCCGAGCCGCCGCGTTCGCACCGCGCCGAGCTCCCCGGGTTCTTCGACGACGTCGTCCTGGACCTGCTGGCCAAGACGCCGGGGGAGCGGCCGGCCGACGCCGGTGACCTGCGCCGGCGCATCACGCTGGGGCGCACCGGTGAGCAGCCGGTGGCGGGGAGGGTCCGCCCGGCCTCGCCCGTCCCGGTCCGGCACCCCGGTGGCACGGCGCCCCGACTGCCCTCCTGGACCCGCGACATGACCACCGGTCACAAGGCGACGGGTGCGGCGTCCCCCGGGACGGCGGCCATCGACCAGGCGGCCGCGCTGACCGGGGCGTGGACGACGGGGGCCGGCATGGCTCTCGACGGCGGCGTCCCGCACGCGAGGACGGGCCGCCCCACCCCGGCCCCCGGGCTGCCCGCCACCCTGGCCGGCCGGCACAGCGCCGGGCTCGACCTGGGCCGCCTGGGCCACTGGGAGGAGGCGGGCGGCGTCCACCGCGCGGTCGCCGCGGAGCGGGAGCGCGCGCTCGGCCCCGATCACCCGGACACCCTCGCCAGCAGGTACGAGGCCGGACTCAGCCTCAGCCGCACCGGTCACCCGGCGGACGCGCTGCGGGAGTTCGGCCTGGTGGCCGACGGCCGCGAGCGCACCCTGGGCCCCGACCACCCGGACACCCTCGCGGCCCGCCAGGAGACGGCGTACGTCCTCGGCCGGCTCGGCCGCCACTTCGAGGCCCACCAGGTCTACACCGCGGTGCTCGCCTCGTGTGAGCGCTCCGTGGGCCCGGAACATCCCGACACCCTGCGCTGCCGCCACAACCTCGCCTTCAACCTCAGCAGACTGGGCCGCATCGAGGACTCCTACCGCATGGCCCGCGAGGTGGCGGACAGCCGCGGCCGGCTGCTCGGCGCGACGCACCCGGACACCCTCGTCACGCTGTACGAAGTGGCCTACGCGCTCGGCCGGCTGGACCGCTGGACCGAGGCCCTGCAGACCTACCGCGAGGTGGCCCAGGCGCGCGCCACCGCGCTCGGCGCCGACCACCCCGACACCCTGTCCGCGCGCTACGAGGTGGGTATCAGCCTCGGCAGACTGGGCCGCGGCGCCGAGGCCCTGGAGCTCTACCGCGTGCTGGCCGAGGACCGCACCCGCGTCAGCGGCCCCGCCGACCCCGAGACGCTGCGCGCCCGGCACGGCCTCGGCGTCAACCTCGGACGCATGGCGCGCTGGGAGGAGGCTCTGGCCGAGTCGCTGGAGGTCTGCGCGATCCGTGAACGCACCCTGGGGCCCGACCACCCGGACACGCTCGTCAGCCGGCGCGAGGTGGCCGTCGGGCTGGGCTGGCTCGGCCGCTGGGCCGACGCGCTCGTCCACTACCGGACGGTCGCCGAGATCCGGGAACGCGTGCTGGGCGCCGACCACGCCGACACCCTCGCGAGCCGCAACGACGAGGCGCACTGCCTGGAACAGCTCGGCCGTGGCACGGAGGCGGTGGACCTCCACCGGCGCGTCGCCGCGCCCCGGAGTCAGCGGGGGACGCCGCCGCACTGACCGTCAGCTCTCAGCCCAGCTGACCCCGTACGCGGTAGAGGTCGCGCAGCAGCGCGATCTCCGCCCCGTGGTGCAGCAGTTCCTGGTTGACCCACCACACGATGTCCAGGAAGAGGTCCTCGGGGTCGCTGCCGTACGGGTAGGTGCAGTACCCGACGGTGTCGAGCGCCGCGTCGTCCGCGCCCGCCAGAGCCGCACGCCACGCGGCCGCCGAGGCGTCGAAGTCCGCGAGTGCCCCTGCCGCGGTCCCCGCCACGCGGTAGTCCTCCCTGGTCAGGTTGTGGCCGCCCGCCGTGTGGTCGGCACGCAGGGTCAGCAGCTCGCCGAGATGGCTGAGCCGCCACGCGAGGGTGGTGAAGGGCGGCGGCGAGGGGTGCGGGAACGGCGCCGTGTCACGTCCCCACTCGCCCGCGCCCGTCAGGGCGGCCGCGCCCGGCCCGGGTCCCGCGCTGTGCCGACGCACCGACCAGCACGCCGGGACCGGCTCCCACAGGTACTCCTCGTCGGTCAGCGCCGGAGCCTCCACGTCGGTGCCGTTGCCGCTGTCCACGAACGGCCCCGCCAGCCGGTTGGTGAGGCGTTCGCGCGCCCAGTCGAACTGTTCGAGAAGCGGGGTCAGGCGTGCGGGTGTACCCATGGGTGACTCCTGGGGCGGGGCGGGAGGGCGTGGTCCGGCCAGCACCCTGCCACAGAGATCGCCCGGCGGCCCACCGGTTTCCGGTGCCCCGACCCCGTCCGCCGTGAACGGGCACCCCTGTCCACCGGCGATCACCCCGTGCTAGGAAGGGACATGCCCGCAGACGAGACGGCCTCACCCGGCGCCCCCGCACACGCCGCCTACGACACCGTGATCGTCGGCGGTGGCCACAACGGCCTGGTCGCCGCCGCCTACCTCGCCCGCGCCGGCCGGTCCGTGCTCGTCCTGGAACGCCTGGGCACCACCGGGGGAGCGGCCGTCTCGACCCGCCCCTTCGACGGGATCGACGCCCGGCTCTCCCGCTACTCCTACCTCGTCTCGCTCCTCCCGCGGAAGATCGTCCGTGAGCTCGGCCTCGACTTCGCCGTACGGAAGCGCACCGTCTCCTCGTACACCCCGACGGTGCGCGGCGGCCGCCCCACCGGCCTGCTCGTCGGCGGGGACGGCACCCGGGACTCCTTCGCCGCGCTGACCGGCGACGACCGGGAGTACGACGCGTGGCAGCGCTTCTACGGGATGACGGCCCGGGTCGCCGAGCGGGTGTTCCCGACCCTCACCGAACCCCTGCCGGCCCGAGGCGACCTGCGGGCACGGGTGGACGACGCGGATGCCTGGCGCATGCTGTTCGAGGAGCCGGTCGGCGTCGCCGTCGAGCGGACCTTCGCCGACGACCTCGTCCGCGGCGTCGTGCTCACCGACGCGCTGATCGGGACCTTCGCCGACGCCCACGACCCGTCCCTCGTCCAGAACCGCTGCTTCCTCTACCACGTGATCGGCAATTCCACGGGGGACTGGGACGTCCCGGTCGGCGGTATGGGCGCGCTCACCGACGCCCTGGCCGTGGCGGCCCGCTCGGCGGGGGCCGAGATCCGTGTCCTGCACGAGGCGACCCGTATCGAGACCGACGGAACCCGCGCCGAGGTCACCGTCCGCTCACCCGACGGCGAACACGTCGTCGGCGCGGCCCAGGTCCTGGTCAACGCGTCGCCCCAGGCCCTGTCCGCGCTCCTCGGCGAGGAGCCGCCGGCCCCGGCCGAAGGCGCCCAGCTCAAGGTGAACATGCTGCTCACGCGGCTGCCGAAGCTGCGTGACCGCACCGTGGACCCGCACCGGGCTTTCGCCGGCACGTTCCACATCGCCGAGGGGTACGACCAACTGGCCACCGCCTACCGCGAGGCGGCCGCCGGACACCTGCCCGCCGCCCCGCCCTCCGAGATCTACTGCCACTCCCTGACCGACCCGTCGATCCTCGGCCCGGACCTCGCGGCCCGCGGCTACCAGACCCTCACGCTCTTCGGACTGCACACCCCCGCCCGGCTCTTCACGGCGGACAACGGGACGACGCGCGCCCGCCTGCTCGAAGCCACGCTGGCCGAACTCGATGCCCATCTCGACGAGCCGATCGCCGACTGCCTGGCGCCCGACGCCGAAGGGCGGCCCTGCATCGAGGCGAAGACCCCCCTCGACCTGGAGCGGGACCTGAGGCTGCCCGGCGGCCACATCTTCCACCGGGACCTCTCCTTCCCGTACGCCACCGGGGAGACGGGCCGGTGGGGTGTGGAGACCGCCCACGCCAACGTGCTGCTGTGCGGGGCGGGCGCCGTGCGCGGCGGAGGGGTCAGCGGGGTGCCCGGCCACAACGCCGCCATGGCGGCGCTGGGCCGGTGACCACGGCCCCACAGCGGCCTCAGCACCCCTCGGCGGCCTCAGCGGCCGAACACCCCGCGCAGCGCCGCCAGCTTGCGCGGCAGGTCGTACTCCGCGCCGCCCTCGTGGCCGTTGTACGTGAACACCTCCAGCTCGGCGGGCCCCGCGTAGGCGTGGTACGCCGCGAACACGGTCGACGACGGGCAGATCCGGTCCATCAGCCCCACGGAGAACCACGCGGGGGCCGTCGCCCGCGCCGCGAAGTTGATCCCGTCGAAGTAGGAGAGGGTCTCCATCGCCTCCTCGACACGGAAGCGGTGGCCGGACAGCCAGCGGGCGACCTCCGCGTACGGGCCCGAGTCCGTGATCTGCGAGGCGCGCCGGAAGTGGCAGAGGAACGGTACATCGGCGACCGCCGCCGCCACGTCGTCGCGCAGCCCGGCGACGGCGAGCGCCAGCCCGCCGCCCTGGCTGCCGCCGAGGACCGCGACCCGCGAGGGGTCCACGGCCTCGTGGGCCCTCACCGCGTCGACCGCGCGCACGGCGTCCGTGATGAGGCGCCGGTAGTAGTGCCGGTACGGGTCCTCGATCCCGCGGGTGAGGAAGCCGGGGGAGGAGGAGCCGTGGCCGTCAGGCCCCAGGTCCGGGGTGTCCGCGGTGTTCTTGCCGCCACCGCCCTGCCCCCGGTTGTCCATGACCAGGTGGGCGTAGCCGAGCGCGCTCCACGTCAGCCAGGAGTACGGGATGCCGCGGCCGCCGTTGTAGCCGATGTACTGCACCACGGCGGGCAGGGGGCCCGAGCGGAGGCGGGGGAGCATCAGCCAGGCCTTCACCGGCTGGCCGCCCCAGCCGGTGAACGTCACGTCGTACACGTCCACGGTCGCGAACCCGGCGTCGTACGGGACGAACGAGGCGTCCAGGCCGTGGCGGGACGCCTCCGTGAGGGTCTTCTCCCAGAACGCGTCGAAGTCGGCGGGCTCCTCGGGTTCCGGCCGGTACGCGCGCAGCCGCTCCAGGGGCATGTCGAACAGCAAGGGTCTAGCTCCTCTTCAGGGTGAGGTCGAGGGTCGCGCCGTGCAGACCGGCCGTGTCGGCGGTGATCCGCAGTCCCCGGCCCGTCGACGTGGCGCGGATGCCGGGGTCCGCGGCGGCGACCGTGAGACCCGGCCGTGCCAGGTCGAGCACCACCGAGGACCGCAGCTGCGTCGGGTCGGAGAGGGCCACCGTGAGCGTCCTGCCGTCCTGGCGCAGCAGGACGGACGCGGGGCCGTCGCAGGTCAGCTCCTGCGCCGTGCCGGCCGTCCAGAAGTTCGCGGCCAGCAGCCCGTCCGCGGGACGGCGTACGGCGTGCACCGCGGTCGAGCGGGACACCAGCTCCACCGGGGGCGCCGCCGACCACTGCCGGGTGCGCGCCGCCGAGGCGGCCGGGGCCTGGAGCCAGAAGTAACCGGCGTCGGTGGGAGCCGTCCCGTGGTCCTGCCACAGCGTCAGGTACGGGCGGGTGACGGCGGTGTCCGTGCCGTACTTGAGGTTGATCTCCCGCCAGGTCGCCGTGCGCTCCTCACGCAGGCCCCGCAGCGCGGTGGGCTCGGGGAAGACATAGCCCCCGGTCCCTTCCAGGTGCAGCCACCGGACCCCGCCGAGCGCCGCCGACCAGTCCGTGCCGGCGGGGGCCGGGCGGCCGTCGACGAGGAGCGCGGCGGCCGGATCGCGCAGCTTGCGGTTCTCGACGACGGTCTCCACCGTCCCCGACTCCGCGCCGATCCCGGAGCCGACACACGCGATCACGTCGTCCAGGCAGAACCAGCTCTTGAGGCCGCGCAGTGTGGATCCGTACGCCCGCAGCTCCATGCCGTACGCGCCGAGCGTCGTGCCGGGCAGCGCGGTGCCGCCCGCCCAGTCGGCGGTGCTCGTCGTGCGCTGGCCGGCCGCGTCCGCCGGGCGGCCGGCGACGACCGTGGTGCCCGGCAGCCGGGTCGGGTCGACGGTGGGCCAGTAGTCCTCGCTGTAGTGGCCGAGGTCGTCGGTGTACAGGAGCACCATGCCGTCGGAGAGGTGCCAGCCGTGCAGGTTCTCGTTCTGGATCGACTCGTAGGTGTAGATCCGGCTCGAGTACGCGGAGACGCCCAGCGCGAAGGACGGCCGGTGGTGTGCCGCCTTGTCCATCCGCGGGTACTGCTTGTGGACGACCAGCGGGCCGCGCGCGGGGACGGACGATTCGATGATCCGCAGGGCGGCGACGAGGGTCGCCGGGTCGGTGACCTCGAGGAAGTCCCGGTAGGTGTCCTCGGCGATCCACTGCTTGACCAGTGCCGTGAAGGTGTCGCCCGTCTCGCCGGGGAAGCCGGGGATCAGCCGCAGCACGGCCTCGATGACGGTCTGCGCCGAGGCATGGCCCTGCTTGCTGGGCCGCGCGATCTCGCGTCCGCACACCGACGCCATGACGTCACCGCGCGCCAGCAGCGGGTCGAAACCGTCCAGGACCCAGCCGCGTACGTTGTCGAGCGCGGGGTCGGTGACCGTCCAGTCGGTGCCGGCGAGCAGGTTCAGCAACCGGGAGAGGCTGTTGAGCAGCTCCTTGCCGTAGCCGCCGTTGTACGGGTGCTTGTAGTGCTGCAGGAACGAGCCGTCCGCGTAGAAGCCCTCGCCCGTGCCCTCCGTGCCGTCCGTACGGTCGTTGAACGCCAGGACGCTGTTGGCCCCGGAACCCTCGACGTCCGAAAGAGCGTCACGGACCCGGGCCAGGGCGTCCCCGTCGTCCCGGAGCACCGCGTTGACGGCGACCACCGTGGAGACCCAGACCCGGTTGGCGCCGGTGGCGATCTGCCGGTCCGCCCGCCACAGGTTCGGGTCGGGGGTGTAGTGCCGCACGGCCGCGGTGACCCGTTCCAGCCGCTCCGCACCGAGTACGTCGTGGAGCAGGACGGCGGTGTCGTTGAGCGCGAGCGCGGAGCCGATCTCCCAGTCCCAGTCGTTGTCGAACCTGGTGTGCCCGGACCCGTAACGGTTCGTCAGCATCCAGTCGACGCCCGCCAGGAGCAGGTCGCGCAGGGCGGGGTCACCGTGCTGAGGAGTGCCGGGCACGGCCCACGCCGTCGCGATCGTGGCGAGGCGCTTGAACGACGTGGTGACATGGTTGGAGAGCGTGGTGCTCGTCAGATCGGCGAACAGCCCGTCCGTACGGGACGGGTCCAGGTCCTCGGCCGCCGTGGTCGCGGCCCGGCCGGTCCGGGCGACGGCCGCCGCGATCCGCTCGTCGGCGAGATCGAGGCCGGGCCCGCCGGTCAGCAGGGTGTGCCAGCGGGTCCGCAGCGCGGCGGCCTCTCCCGCGGCGGCGGCGTACGCGGCACCGGAGGTGAGGGTGAGGGGCAGGGTGACGGCCGCGCCGAGCGCCGCCGCTCCGGCCAGGACGGTGCGGCGGTTGGCGCCGGTGGCTGGGTGCATGGTTCGGGTCCTCACAGCAGGTGTCGGCGGTCGACGGCCCCGGCGAGCGCGGCGTGACCGGAGGAATCGGGGTGCAGGCCGTCTCCGCTGTCGAAGGCGGGCCGCATGCGGGACGGGCGTGCGGGGTCGCGCAGCGCGGCGTCGAGATCGGCGACCGCGTCGAACAGCCGGCCGGTGCGCACGGCACGGTTGATCCGCTGCCGGACCTCGTCGAGCTCCGGGGTCCAGCGGGTCCAGCCCTCGAACGGGGTGATGGTCGAGCCGACGATCCGCAGCCCGGCGTTCCGTGCCCGCAGCACCAGCTGGCGGTAGCCGGCCACGACGAGCGACGCGTCCGTCTGGGAGGGCGGCTGCTGGAGGTCGTTGACACCGAGCTGGACCAGCACGGTGCGGAGTCCGGGCAGCGGAAGCACGTCGCGGTCGAACCGTGCCTGGCCGCCGGGCCCGAACCGGGCGTCGTCCAGGAGCAGCCGGTTGCCGCTGACACCGAGGTTGGCGACGGCCGATCCGGGAAGGCGCCGCGCCAGTTGGTCCGGCCAGCGCAGATCGGCGTCGTCGGGCGTGCCGACGCCCTCGGTGATCGAGTCGCCGAGCACGGCGAGCACAGGTCCGTGGGCGCCGTCCACCTCGACGCCGGTCAGCAGGAACACCGAGGTGGTGCGCGCTCCGTCGACGCTGTGCGAGGCATGCGTGTTGCGGTGGAAGGACAGTGGCCCCGTGGGACCGGGCAGCCGGGTCTCCACCGTCAGGGCCGAACCCTCCGGGGCGCGCAGACCGTCGACGGGATCGCTGGTCAGCGAGGCGCCGGCGGCCAGCCACGCCTGCCTTCTCCCGTCGAACGTCACGGGCCGCCCGCCCGCGGTCACCGGACCGATCAGGACCGGTACGGTCCCGAAGGCGTGTCCGTACCGCAGTCGCACCCGTCCGCCGGCCGAGAGGCGAACGGTCGCGGTGCACACCCCGTCCGTCAGCCCGGCCGAGGCCACGGTGTCCGTGGCGGTCGGCGCGGTCTGGGCCGTGGCCCAGGACGTCGTCCATGAGCCCGGGCGCCCGGGTCCCCCGGATCCCCCTGCGCCTGCCGCCCGGGCGGCAGGCGCAGCCGCCGCCACCGCGGCTCCCGCGGCCGCGACCGTCAGCACCCCGCGTCTCGCGGGCCCCCGGCCGGTCACCGCGGGCACGCACCCGTCGGGTCGTACGCGCTCGCGTAGGTGCCCACCGCGTCGCCCCCGGTGTTGCCGCTCATGGTGTTGGCGCACACCGGGCCCTGGGGCGTCCGCATGAACTTGATCCCGCCGCCCGCGTTGCCGGTGACCGTGTTGCCGTACACGCTCGTGCCGGTTCCGTCGGTCGCCGTGTCACCGCCGAGGCGGACACCCGCGCCCACGTTGTCGTGCACGGTGTTGTAGCGGAAGACGTTGCCGCTGCCGCGTGCGTCGAGCCCGGCGGAGCTGGGGTCCTTCTGGCCGCCGCAGTCGTTGTACTCGACGTAGTTGTTCGTGGAGTTCTCCTTCACGTCCACGCACTCGTTGCCCCGCGTGACGAGGGTGTTGTGGTGGATCCGGTTGTTCCTGCTGACGTCGGCCGCCGCGTCAGGGGCGCCGTTCGCGCCCTGCTGCTCGGGCGCCGTGCCGAGGTAGATCCCCTCGCCGTTCTTGCCGCCCCCGCCGAACCTGAAGTCGGCGACCCCGCAGTCGGTGATGGTGTTGTCGTCCACCTCCGCGCCGGTGACCAGATAGCGCAGCCGCAGGCACTCGTCCGCGGCGTTCCTCAGGGTCATCCCGGTGATCCGCAGGGCGCCCACCCCGTTCCCGGGCGTCGCGCTCATGACGTAGACGAGCTTGAGGCGGTAGCCCGTCACCTCGTCGGCGGAGCCGTGCAGCCCGTCGACGGTGAAGCCGCTCAGCGTCGTCGAGTCGTGCCGCACCTGGATGATCCGGCTGTCACCGGCGCCCTTCACCACCGCGCCGGACGGACCCGTGATCGTGACCCCCGGGCGTGTGGTGACCACGTCCTGCCGGTACGTACCCGCCGCGAGGTTCACCACCGAGCCGGTGGGTGCCAGGTCCAGGGCCTTCTGGATCGTGGCGAGCGGAGCCCCCGCCGACGTACCGGAAGCGGTGTCGCTCCCCGACGGCGAGACGTAGTACGCGGTGGCGGCCTCGGCGGCCGGGGACGGCGGGGCGAGGAGGAGCGGGATGGCGGCGCCGAGCGCGGCGACGGCGGCCGTACGCGGTAAACGGTTCATGGGGTGTGCCTCCTGGGATCGGCGAAGAAGAGGGCGAGCAGTACGGGGACGCTGGGGCCCAGCAGCAGCGGACCCAGCGGAACGACGAGGGAGAGCAGCACGGCGGAGACCACAGCGCCGAGCAGCGCACTGCCCCGGGCCGCAGACCCGAAGCCGAGGACGAGAGCGCCGGCCGACCATGAGCGGACCGAGCCCTCCGGGGCACGGCCGGCCTCGGCGGCGAGGGCGACGTGATGGATGACGAGGGCGGCCGCGATGCCCGCCTGCGCGGCCAGCACGACGAAGGTCCAGGACTCGGAACGGCCCAGCAGATAAGCGATGTTCGCGGTGAGGACGACCGCCGCCGCGGTGGAGAGCAGCCCGTGCCGCCACAGCGCCCTCCAGTACCGGGGGAACGCGGCGAAGGTGTTCGCGAAGACGCGGCTGTCCCCTTCGGCGCGCCACAGCTGGAGTGCGTGACCCATCGCCGCCAGCGCGGGCAGCCAGGTCACGGCCCCCAGGGAGAGCACCGAGCACGCGGCCCCCGCCGCTGCCGGGAAGGCGAGGAACTCCAGGCGGCGCGCGAGTGCCGTGCCGGAGGGGAGGATTGCCTGCATGGGGTCAGCCGACCTTTCCCGTGTACGGCTCGGTCAGGTCGAGGAGCACGCGTCCGTCCAGCTCCAGGCGCGTGCACCCCACCACGTACGGCGTCCCGCCGGAGCGGAGCAGCACGGCGGCGGCCTCGGCGTCGACCGTGTCCGTCCGGACGCGCCGGCCGACCGGGGCCAGGAGGACCGTCTCCCCGCTCTCCGCGAAGGCGACCCCGTGCCCCTCCGCGCACATGACCTGCTCACCGCCCCCGGCCCCGCCGGGGGTGAGTGCGGTGAGGAAGAGCGCCTCGCGCGTACGCGGAGTCGTCGCGCGCAGGGTGTGCAGGGTGCGGGTGAGACGCAGTTCCGGCGTGCTGGACGTCGGGTTCGCCTCGACCTCCGTGATCGCGCAGCCGACGGAGGCGCCGGCCGGGGCGAACCGCCGGAGGAGGGCGGTGGCCGCTCCCGACCTGACGAGCCGGTCGCCGTCGCGCCCGGGCTCCGTCGGCCCGTCGGTCTGCAGGAGGAAGGTCCACTCACGCCCGGTGTCCGCCTCGGCCAGGTCGAGCAGGACGAGCCGACCGGACGGTGTGAGGACCAGGGTCCGGTCCAGACGGCGCAGGCCGAGGCCCGGGTCGTACATCGCGGCGATCTCCGCGGTGGCGTGCGCCCAGCCCCCCTCCGCGTCGGCCAGTACGTCGCGCTGCCGGGCCTGCCGCTCGTACGGGATGCCCTCGTAGACGTGGTAGCGGTCCTCGTCCGCGTACCCCTGTCCGTCGACCAGCAGGAGATTGTGGTGCGCCGCCCGCTTGCGGTTGCTGTACCCCTCGTCGACGGCGAGGAACTCGCCCTGCGAGACCAGCACGAACGACCCGGAGTCCGGATGGTGGTGCCCCTGGTTCAGGGTCTCCCACCCCAGCTCGGCCCGGTGCTTCGCGGACGTGTCCCACGCCGTGCGGCCGCCGCCCGGACTCGCCTTGAACGACACCAGCGTGGCGTCGTCGTCCCAGCTCGTACGTGCCGCGAGCAGCCCCAGATCGGGGAAGAACGCGTGGGTCTCCGTCGGGCGGGCCGCCCCCACCGAAGGGTCGTACCAGAGGTACTCCAGAGAGGCCTCCGGCAGGATCCCCGGCCGGACCCCGCTCTCCGCGGCCTCCTGCCGGAGCAGGTCACCCGACGCGAGATCGCCCATCCACTGGGCCTCCGCGATCCCGTACTGCGACGCGAGCCGGTAGTACAGGCCCGCGCTGTGGCCGCTGCGCCGGTCGTGGCAGTCGCCGTGGTCGACGTTGAACGCGAAGCCGGGGGCCGTCTGATGGAGCCGGTAGCGGAAGGTCGAGGACATGAAACCGCCGCGCCCCCACCAGTCGATGCCCTCGGCCTCCTGGAGCAGGTCGAGATGGGCTGCCAGGAACGGGACCCCGTAGCGCCAGTAGACGACTCCCTCGGCGTGCGAACCGTCCGGCGGCATCAGGTCCAGGACCGTGCCGAGATTGTCCTTGGCACGCTCGGTCCACTCCTCCTTCCCGAGGACGTAACCGGCCGTCGCCAGACCCGCGTGACAGATCCAGTTGTGGTTCTGCCAGTACGACGACGACCACCAGCTGCCCTCGCTCGCCACCGCGAACTCGTACATCAGGCGGCCCTGCAGCAGCAGCTTGTACCGCAGGAGCGCCCGCACCTCGTCCGGGAGCTCGTCACCGATCCAGCGGTAGGCGAGAGAGAGGTGGTGCAGCAGCCAGCCCGCGTCGAGATCGTGGTCCGGCATGTGGGCCCGGCCCCAGTGCGGCAGCCGGACCGCGGCCTCGATCCACCGCCGGCTCTCGTCCAGATGCGCGCGGTCGCCCGTGACCCGGTACGCCAGCGCCGGGTTGGAGGCCGCCGGGCCGAGCCAGGTGATGCTGGCCAGGGGATGGGTGCGGGGAGGGGTGAGGCCGCGATGGCGGACGGCCTCCTCCCGGAGCCGGAGTTCCTGTGCGGGGCGCGGCCCCGGAGGCGGGGTGGCGGAGAGCAGCACGGTCAGTTCCCCGTCCCGAATCGCGCGGCCGAACCGTCCGCCAGCTCCACCGTCAGCTCCTCGCCGTCGAACCGCACGCCGGTCACCGCGGGTCCCGCGGAGGCGGCCTGGTACACCGAGGCGAAGGTGATCCGCTCCGCCTCGGCCGTGAAGTCGACCCAGGTGCGCGTGCGCTGAGGATCGTCCGCGGGGCCGGGACCCGGCCGTGAGAACGGGCGGACCTCCACCCCCGGGGTGTACGTGTGCCAGCCGTGCAGGGTCTCGTCGCCGTACCAGGTGGTGCGCACAGGACCGGTGGCCTGCGACTGGACGTCCAGAGCCGTCCCCGGCCGCAGCTGGCCGGTGACGCGCCGCGCCTCCCCGCCCGTCACGCTCAGCAGGTCCACCAGGTAGCAGTCGCCCGCCACGACCCTGCGCACCGCGCGCACTCCCTCGTACGCGGTGGTGACCTCGGCGGTCAGCGAGCGGTCGTCCGCTGCCAGGAGCGCGCCGGCGCACTCCGCCTGCTCCGCGCCGTCGACGCGGAACGCCGGATGCACCTCGGTGGACGCGTACAGATCCCGGAACTCGGCGTGGGCGTACGGCACCTGACCGGGATCCGGCTGCCACGGAGTCGTGTCGCCGTACAGATAGAGCGACAGTTTGTCGCGGTGTCCGTGCGAACCGCCGTGCGGGCCGAAGTCCAGCAGGGCGTGGATGCCCGCGGCACGCAGTACCCCGTACCCCGTGGCCCGGAAGACGGTGACCGCGTCCGGCGCCGGGCGCCGGGGGAGCGGCGGCCCCGCGAACCAGCCGCCCAGCTCACGGTCGAGCCCGTCGTCGTGCGCGCCCAACTCCTCCCGGGCCCGGTCCGCCACCGCGCGCAGCCCGTCCGACGGGACCAGCTGCTGTGCGAGGGCCACCAGTTCGAGCCACTCCAGGGCGAGCGGACGCCGGAGGTACGGGCCGTCGTGCAGCGCGGGCAGCAGGCCGCCCGGGGTCGCTGTCGTCGCCAGCACGTCCGTCATCCCGGCCAGTACGCCGGCCACGTCCGGCGGGACCGACGCCGGATCGGTGGAACGCAGCGCCAGCAGGGCCGCCCGCAGCACGAAGCCGTGGTAGTACGTGCTGCCCTCCCACTCCCAGCCGTCGTCGGCGACCGCCACCCGCAGATGGGCGTACAGACCGTGCTCGCCCTCCAGCCACTGCTTCGCGCCGTCCCACTCCAGGCCGCGGGCCGCCGCGACGGCACGGCTCGCGGAGGAGCCGGCCGCGTTGAGCCACGCGGTGTAGTTGGACGCCAGGTCGCCCCGGCCGGTCAGGACGCCCCGTGCCTCCAGGGCCGCCCGCTCCAGCTCCTCCAACAGCGGCAGTGCGGGCGCCAGGTCCTCCGTGCCGTCCTCGGCGAGGGTGATCACGGCGTGCCCGATGTTCACCGCCCAGATCGCGTCGGTGAGCGCCTGGTGGAAGAGGCGGCCGCGCAGCATCCA
Organism: Streptomyces sp. NBC_01460; assembly: GCF_036227405.1. NCBI lineage: Bacteria > Bacillati > Actinomycetota > Actinomycetes > Kitasatosporales > Streptomycetaceae > Streptomyces > Streptomyces sp. NBC_01460. The sequence continues at coordinate 464,429 of NZ_CP109473.1, read as the reverse complement.
GCCCTGCGCCTCGCCGTGCCGCTCCGTGGCGAGGGACGCGTACACACCGGCGTACTCGGTGAGCCCGGCCACGGCCTCCGCGCGCTCGCCCCGGTGGGCCAGCACCCGCAGATGCCGGGCCCACGCCTGGTGCGACAGCACCACCCATGCGCCGCGCACCGCGGGGGTGTCCACCCGGCAGCCGTGCCCGCACCGGGCACCGCCGTCCGGGAAGACCCCGCGGAGGAGGTCACCGTGATCGAGCTCCACACCGTGCGCCGGGCAGACGTACGCATGCCACCAGCCGCCCCGCTCCCGGGGGATCCGCCTCAACGCGGCCATACGCCACCGTCGATGTCCACCGTGGTGGCGGTGAGGAACCCCGAGGCGGGCGAGGCGAGGTGGACGACGGCGTGGGCGACGTCCTCCGGAGTGCCGGCCCGGCCGACCGGGATGCCCGCCTCCATCGCCTCCTGGGCGGGCAGCGCGGTGAACGTGTCGTGGAACGCCGTGCCCTTGATGAAGCCGGGCGCGACGGTGTTGACGGTGATGCCCGTGCCGGCCAGCTCCTTGGCGAGCCCCTTGGTGAAGCCCCGGACGCCCGCCTTGGCGGCCGCATAGGCGACCGAGCCGGGGCCGCCACCGTTGTGCGCGGCCAGCGAGGACATCGTGATGATGCGCCCCGCGGACGACTGCGTCAGATGCGGCAGGGCCGCCCGCACCGTCCGGAACGCCGACGTCAGGTTGGTGGAGAGGACCAGGTCGAAGTGGTCGTCCGACATCTCCGCGATCCTCTCGCGGCCGATGAGGTGACCCGCGTTGCAGACGAGGACGTCCAGGCCGCCGAGGAAGCCGGTGGCCTCCTCGACCAGCCGGTCCACCTCGGCGGACACGGTCGCGTCGGCCTTGAACGCCTTCGCCCGGCGGCCCACCGCCTCGATCGCGGAGACGGTCCTGGCCGCCTCGTCGGCGGAGGAGTGGTAGTGGACGGCGACGTCGGCGCCGGCCTCGGCCAGGGCGACGGCGATGGCACGGCCGATGCCGTGGCCCGCCCCCGTGACCAGGGCGCGGGAACCGTGGAGATCAGCAGACATGGGTGAAGCCCTTTCGGTGACCGGCCCTCAGGGGGCCGGAACCGGTCACTTGAGACCGGCGGTTGCGAAGCCCTGCACGAAGTAGCGCTGGCCGATGAGGAAGAGGACGACCATGGGCAGGGTGGCGAGCGTGGTGCCCGCCATCAGGAAGTGCCACTGGGTGCCGTTCTCCGTCTTGAAGACGGAGAGCCCCACCTGGATCACCCGGAGGCTGTCCGTGTGGGTCACCAGCAGAGGCCACAGGAAGTTGTTCCACGACGACTCGAAGGTCAGCAGCGCCACGGTGATGAACGCGGGCTTGACCTGCGGCGACATGATCCGGGCGTAGATCCGGAACTCGCCGAGGCCGTCGAGCCGGGCCGCCTCCTCCAGCTCCACCGGAAGGTCCAGGTAGAACTGCCGGAAGAGGAAGACGGCGAACGGGGTGACCGCGCCCGGGACGATGAGGGCCCACCAGGTGTCCAGCCAGCCGCTCCCGCCCTGGCCGAGGATGTCGTTGCCGCCGGCCAACGGCATGAAGCGGACGATCAGGAACTCCGGCAGCACCTTGGTGTAGGTGGGGATCATCAGGGCCGCGACGAAGAGGTAGAAGATCGTCTCGCTGCCGCGGAACCTGATGCGCGCCAGCGCGTACCCCGCCATCGACGCCACGAGCACGTTGAGCACGGTGTGGCTCGCGGCGATGACGAAGCTGTTGCGGGCGTACGTGGCGAACGGCGCCGCCTTGAGCGCGTCGACGTAGTTGCCGAACTCCCAGTGCTCCGGGAGCAGTCCGGCGTCCTGCGACGCGATCTCCACCGGGGACTTGAGCGAGGTGATCACCATCCAGGCGAACGGCACCACCATCAGGAGGGAGACGACGGACAGGGTCGCGTAGAGGGCGATCCGGCCGACCGGGACGGGCCGGGACCCGGCCGGCTTCCGCACGGGCTTCCTCGGCGCGGGAACCGGTTTCCGCAGCTCAGTTGTGGCCACGACTGCCTCCCATGATCCGCTTGTTGACCAGGGTGAAGCCCATCAGCAGCACGAAGAGCACCAGTGACTGCGCGCTGGCGTACCCGACGCGGAACTCCCGGAAGGCGGACTTGTAGATCTCGTACGTCATCATCGTGGTGCTGTTGGCGGGGCCGCCGTCGGTCAGGATGTAGATCTGGTCGAAGGACTGGAACGCACTGATCATCGAGGTGATGAGCACGAAGAACGTCGCCGGCTTCAGCAGGGGCAGCGTGATCGAGAAGAACTGCCGCACCCGGGAGGCCCCGTCGACCGACGCCGCCTCGTACAACTCCTTCGGCAGGGACTGCAGGGCGGCCAGATAGATGAGCATCTTCATGCCGATGCCCTGCCAGATGCCGACCAGGATCACCGACGGCAGGGCCCAGGTCGTCGACGACAGCCAGGCCGGGCCGTCGATGCCGAGGAACGACAGCAGCGTGTTGAGCAGACCGTTGCCCGGGTTGTAGATCCACAGCCAGACCAGCGCGATCGCGACGGTGGCGGTGACCTGGGGCAGGAACACGGCGGTGCGGAAGACGCCGCGCGCCTTGAGCCCCGTGTGCAGGGCGAGGGCCACCAGCAGGCCCAGCGCCATTCCGAACGGCACGGTGAAGAAGGTGTACAGGAGGGTGTTGACGATGGACTTGCGGAAGACAGCGTCGTCCAGCATGTCCCGGAAATTGGCCAGGCCCACGAACTCCGGCGCGGTCAGCACGTCGTACTTCGTGAAGGCCAGGGCCACCGAGACCATGACCGGAAGGCCGATCCACAGCGAGGCGTGCAGCAGCGCGGGCGCCACCATGAGCATGCCCGCCCGGCGCCGGCGGCTCCCCGGGCCGCTGCGGACCCGCCCCGTCCGCCGGGCCGCCGGGGCCTCAGGAGGGGAAGGCGGCCTGGCCGGCCTGGCCTTCACTACGGTTGTCGCTCCCATGGTGACGGGTCCTCACATCCGGCCGATGGCGGCCTCGGCGAGACGGCCGAGCTCCGCGATGGCGTCCTTCGCGGACTGGTCGCCGACGATGGCGGGCTCGAGCGTCGGCTTGATCTTTTCCCGGATCTCCATCCAGGCCGCGGTACCGCCCTCGGAGAACGCGTGCTGGAGGTTCTGGAGGGAGAGATCGACGAACTGGTTCTCCTTGACGTATCCCGTGTCGTCGAGGTCGCGCAGACCCGGCACCGACCCGCGCTGCTCGGCGGCCCCGAGGATCGATTCGGGGGTGGCCAGGTACTCGACGAGCGCGCGGGCCGCCGCCGGGTGCTTGGAGCGGGCGGCCTGCGTGACGAGCGTGCCGCCCTGGAGCATCGCCGGCCGGCGGTTCGCGAGCACGAACGAGCCGAGCTTGTCGTCCTCGACGAGGTCGGGGTTCTGGTCCTTCGCCTGGACCCACAGGGCACTGGACGTCATCATCATCGACGCCTTGCCGGTCTGTACGTTGGAGGGTGTGCCGATGTCCGTCTTCCTGGCGTAGTCGGCCGAACCGTCCTTGACCAGGTCCTTGAAGAACTGGAGGGCCTCGACTCCGCGGGAGTCGGTGAACAGCACCTTCTTGCCGTCGGAACTGAAGAGCTGACCGCCGTTGGCGAAGAGGAAGGTCTCCCAGCACTGGCGCAGTTCGATGGAGAACGGGTCGAAGCCGATGCGGCCGTTCCTGGTCAGCTGCTTCGCGACGGCGCGCAGCTCCGCCCAGTTGGCCGGGGTCTTCTTGATCCCGGCCTCCGCGAAGTGGTCCTTGCGGTACACGACGATGCGGGTGTCGAGGACGACGGGCAGTGCGTAGAGCTTGCCGTCGTAGCGCGACGGCTCCAGCACGCGCTTCTCGTAGTCGTGTGCGGTGGCGAGCTCCTCCGGAAGCTCCGCGATCGCCTTCTTCGCGGCGAACGGAGGGATCCAGCCGACGCCCATCATGAGCACGTCGGGCAGCAGCCCGCCGGCGAGGCCGGTGGTGATCTTCTCGTTGAGCTGCGCATACGTGGTGTAGTCCACGTTCACCTTGACGTCCGGATACTTCTTCCGGAACCCGCCGAGGATCTTCTGCTCCAGCAGCGTCTTGCCGTTCGCACCCTCGTAGATCGGGGTGAGCAGCGTGATCTCGCCCTCGGCGGGGCCGTCGGCGGAGCCGGCGGACGACGCGCCGCCGCCGCAGCCGGCGAGAGCGGCCGCGGCTGTGCCCGCGCCGATCGCGGCGAGCACGGACCGTCTGTTGAGTTCCATGGGACACCCCTCTGGAGGTGGAGTCAGTGGATCAGTCAGTGGATCGATCCAGCGATGACGTCCCGGACATGGCTGGGAAGTGCTGGTAAATCGATGCACTGAGACTAGGAACGGCACAAGAGCGACGTCAACAGCTGGTGCACAAGAATTTTCAGGGAAGTTAACGGGTGTACCGGTAGAGCGAGTTCAGTAAATCGGTACACTGATCCCAGCAGTGCGTTCCGAACCGGAGGTGGCATGAGCGGGGTAACGATCCATCAGGTCGCGGAGGCCGCAGGGGTCTCCGCGAGCACGGTCTCCAACGTCCTCAACGGGCGTACCGACCGTATGCAGGCGGCCACCCTGGCTCGCGTGGAGCAGACGATCGAGCAGCTCAACTACCGGCCGAACCGGGCGGCCCGCATGCTGCGCACCGGGCGGATCAAGGTCATCGGCCTGATCGTGCCGTCCGTGGCCAACCCCTTCTGGGGAGCGCTCGCACGGGAGCTGGAGGCCATCGCGCTGGCCGAGGGCTACCACGTACTGCTCTGCAACAGCGAGCGCGATCCCGCCCGTGAGCTCAAGTACGGCGAGGAACTTCTCGCCGACGGGGTCAGCGGTGTGGTCCTCTGCTCCTCGCTGCCCTCGCTCGACCACATGGCGCCGCTGCTCAGCAGAGGGCTCAAGATGGTGGCCTTCGACCGGACCGCGCAGGCGGGTGACCCGTCGTCACTGGCCAGCATCAGTGTGGACAACGCGATGGGGGCGGAGCTCGCCACCCGCCACTTGATCGAGCTGGGCCACCGCAGGCTCGCCTTCGTCTCCGGCTCCGTCAACAGTGTGAACCGGCGCGAGCGGCTGCGCGGCTTCCGGTCCGCCCTGGAGGCGGCCGGGCTCGACCCGGCCGAAGCCATCGTCTGGCCCGGCGCGGACACCACCGAGTTCGGGGACAAGGACGCGGCGGAGCTGGGCCGGAACGCGGCGCGGGAGCTCCTGTCCCGGCCCGACCCGCCCACGGGCTTCGTCGCGATCAACGACATGTGCGCGATCGGCATCTGCCGGGGCGCCAGGGACGCCGGACGCGGTGCGGGAAGGGACGTGTCGGTGGTCGGCTTCGACGACATCCTCCTCGCCGACCTCTTCGAACCACCCCTCACCACGGTCCGTCAGCCGCTCCCCGAGATGGCCGCGGAGACCTTCCAGCAGCTGCGGGCCCGGATCGACTCGGCGCCCGTCGCCGGGCGCTCCCTGCTCATCAGACCCCGGCTGGTCGTGCGCGAGTCGACGGCACCCGCACCGGTGCCGGCCGGATCCGGGACGCCCGCGGCCGCCGCCCCTCCGGCGCTGGCGGCGACGGGGGCCGGTGGCCGCGCCACCGGCTGAGCCGACACGGAAACGCTCCGCCCCGCCCGGCCGGGCGAGCGGCGGGGGCGGAACGGAGCGCTCAGGGGGCGGGGCGGACGGGTTCGGACCCGTCACGCACCCGCCCCGTCCGGCCGGGCCAGGACGGAGGGGGTGCGGGCCTCGCCCCGTCCTCTCCCGCCGGAAGCCGGAAGCCGGAAGCCGGAAGCCGGAAGCCGGAAGCCGGAAGCCGGAATGCGGTTCCGGGCTGCTCAGGAGACGGTGCAGCTACCGACGACGGGCGCCGCGGTGTTGCCGTTCGTCGTGACGGTGAATCCGAAGCTCGTCGAGGCACCGGCCGCGAGCGTCCCGTTCCAGGTGGGCTTGACCGTCATCACGTTGCCCGCGGTGGTGGGCGTGCCGTTCCAGACGGTGGAGACCGTCTGGGCCGACGGAATGGTCACCGGAACCGTCCAGTTGGTGATGCCCGCGCTGCCCGCCTTGACGGTCACCTGCCCGTTGTACCCGCCGTTCCACGTCGAGGTCTGCGCGTACGTCGCGGTGCAGGCACCGGTGCTCCCGCCGCCGCCGTCGTCACCGCCTCCTCCCGAACCGCCGAGCGCGGCGAGCACCGCGTCGTAGGCCGGCTTCTTGTTGTAGTCGCCGTCGAAGAGCAGGGGGGTGCCGCTGCTGCGCCACGAGTACTTGTCCGTGACGCCCCAGACCGTGATGCCCGTGCAGCGCGTGACGGCCAGGCAGGCGTTGACCACCTTGGTGTAGTTCGCGGCCTGCGCCGCCCCGGACCCCTCGATGTCCAGCTCGGTGATCTGTACGTCGACACCGAGATCGGCGAAGCGCTGCAGATTGGCCTGGAAGTCGGAGGGGACCGGTGAGTTGCTGTTGAAGTGTGACTGGAAGCCCACGCAGTCGATCGGGACTCCGCGCGCCTTGAAGTCCTTCACCATGGCGTAGACCGCGTTGCTCTTCGCGTTCTGGCCGTCGGTGTTGTAGTCGTTGTAACAGAGCTTGGCGTCGGCATCGACCGTACGAGCGGTACGGAACGCCTCCTCGATGAAGCCGTTGCCGAGCTTGTCCTGGAACGGCGAGCTGCGCCGGGCCCCGCTGCTGCCGTCCTGATAGGCCTCGTTCACCACGTCCCACGAGTGGATCTTGCCCTTGTAGTGGGTCATCACCTGGGTGATGTGGTTGTTCATGGCCGAGCGGAGGTCGGTGGCGCTCAGTCCGCTCACCCAGCCGGGAAGCTGCGAGTGCCACACGAGCGTGTGGCCCCGGACCTTCATGCCCTTCGCCTGGGCGTGGCTGACGATCTGGTCGGCGGCGGAGAAGTTGAACGCGTTGCGGGTGCTCTCGACAGCGTCCCACTTCATCTCGTTCTCGGGCGTGACCGAGTCGAACTGGGCGTCCAGCGTGGACGCGTACGCCGCTTCGCCGAGGTGGTTGGCCGCCACCGCGGTGCCGAAGTAGCGGCCCTTTGCGGCCGCGGCGTCGCCGAGCGCACCGGTGGCCTCGGCGCTGCCGGCGAGCGCGACGACACCGGCTGCGGCGAGGACACCCGCGGTGACGAGCGACAGGGCGCGTCTGACGCGGGCCGGCGGCTGCGGGCGGGCGGGGACGCCGTCGGGGGGAATCTGGGCCATCACGTATTCCAGCCTCTTCTTCCGGTTGCCGGGCGCGTCGAACCGGGCGCCCGGGCAGGGGGATCGGACCGTTCGAGGTGCTGTGCAGCCGTCGTCGGACGCCTCGGGGGACGTTTCCCGCCGACGGGAGTGCGAGCTGTGGAACAAGGGGAGCGAGGGAGAGTATGCGCGCAACGTGAAGACGCGTCAACGCCGCATTTCCGAAATATTTCCGAGCGAACTACCGCTCATGTGAGGAACGTTGAGGACTCTACCTGCGTAGACGGCCAGCGACTTGCGACGCGTGGCGTACGTACGCGTCAAGTCCTCGTCATGTCTCTGAGGTAGGGCGAAAGTTTCGATGGTGCCGGTGAGGGGGTGGGCCGGGTGTGCGGGCCGCACCTCGTGCGGCCCGCACACCCGGTCGGCGATCACGGGTCCGCGATATCGAGAGTGACCTTCGACCGGGGGCAGCTCACACACGTCAGTACATAACCCTCGGCTCTCTGCCGGGGCGTGAGGCAGTTCGGCTCACCCTGCGTGACCTCACCTTCGCGCAGCCGTACCACGCACTCGCCGCAGTTCCCGACCGTGCAGGAGTGCGGCATCGGCAGCCCCGCGGCAAGGCCGGCGTCGAGCAGCGTTCGGCCGGGCTCGACCACCACCGTGCCCATGGGGTGCCCGTTCTCCTCGACGGTCATCTCGTGCGGCACCTCCGCCACGGTCCCGGTGGCCGCTCCGCCGGTGTAACGCTCCTTGTGCACCCTCTCGTCCGTGACTCCGAGCCCGGTCAGGACACCCTGGACGGCATCCATCAGCGCCTCGGGGCCGCAGACGTAGAAGTGGGCGTCCCCGGCCTGGCCCAGGCCGGCGATCCAACGGCGCACGCCGTCCGCGCCGATCCGCCCGTCCCGGCGGGTCAGGACGTGGGTGACGGACAGCCGATCGGGGTTCTCCCTCGCCAGCCGGGACAGTTCGTCGCCGAAGATGATCTCGTCGGGGCTCCGGCTGCTGTACAGCAGCGCGATCCGGCCACGGCCCGTCCGGACGGCGAGCTGCGTGCGGATCATGCTCATCATCGGCGTCACGCCACTGCCCGCCGCGATGAGTACGAGCTCGTCCGGGGGGCGTTGCCCGGTGTGGAAGGATCCCGACGGACCGCGCACCGCGAGGCCGTCCCCGGGGCGGAGACCCCGGTGCACGTGGCCGGAGAACCGGCCCCCCTCGACGTGCTTGACCGTGACCTCCAGCCGGGGCGACCCCGGCGCCGACGATGCGGAGTAGGCGCGTCGTACCGCGCGGCCGTCGATGTCGGCGACAAGCGTGAAGAACTGGCCGGGCCGGAAGTCGAACGGTCCGGGACTCCCGCCGGCGTCCTCCAGCACGAGCGTGACCGCGCTCGGTGTCTCCCTGCGCACCTCGTGGACGCGCACCTCCCGCAGGGAGTTGTCCGTCGCGCCGGCGGCGGCAGGGCGCCGCCCCGGGAAGCCGCGGCGCCGGCTGCTCGCGACGGACCCGACCTCGTCGTAGCCCTCCTTCCGCAGCCCGGAGCGGTAGACACGGTCCACCACCAGCCGCACCAACCGGCTCATCCCCGGGATCACCCCGACGGCCTTCATCAGGAACGCGGTCGGACCGCCGTCCGCCTCGGCCGCACCGGCGGCGAGATGCTCACCCGCCAGCGCCATCAGGTCCGGCACCGTGCCACGGCCGACGTGGGCGCCGGGGGTCCACAGGCGCGAGCGCGCCACGGCGTCGTTGTCCGTCACCTCGGCGTCCTCGACCTCGATGAGCAGCGCCAGGTGCGGGGGCATCCCGCGCAGCGCCATCGTCTCCAGGAGCGCGGGGTCGTCGGTGATCGTGCCGCGGCCGCGGACGTGCAGCACACGGTTGCGCCCCGGTACGAGCGCGGCGAACGAGAGCCGCTCGTCCTGCAACACGTTGTGGAGCGTGTCGGCCCGCCTGTTGCCCTTACGGTCCGGGACGACGAGTGTCCGGCTGTCCAGGATCCGCGCCACCGCCTGCCGGTCCCCGCGCGGACTCGTGTCGCTCCCGGCGGACGAGTCCCACGTCGACAGCGCGAGGAACGGCGCCGCGGCCAGGAAATCGGCGATTCCGGGCCGGCCCAGGGGCCCGTCACCCGTGACCTCGGCGACCGGTCCGGCCGGTTCCGGTGGCTGCCACAGGCGGGACCGGAGCACGGCCTGGGCGCAGTGGACGTACGCCTCCTCGATGTCGACGGTCGTCTCCGCACCCTTCCGCGCGGTCACCGAGCCGTTGACGCGCAGGAGTTCCCCGACACCGGGCAGGAGGAAGAAGCACGAGACCGGACCGTGCGGGGCGGCGGGCTCCGGTACGGAGAAGGACATGCGTGTGGGCGAATGGACGCGTGCGAACCCCGGGGTGCCGCCGATGAAGGTCGTCCTGCTGGTGCCGTCGGCATCCCGGTAGCCGAAGGCCGCGACCGGACACCGGGCCAGGACGGCCCGGCAGCCCTCGTCGAGGGCGCTGATCTGCTTGAGCACGACCGCTGCCGCCGGGCGGCCCACGGTCGTCTCCACCTCCTCCACCGTCGTCAGCCGACGCGGGGTGCTCCACCTGTCTGTTTGCTGCACGGGGATTCCTCTCAGCCGGGAGTGGACCGGCCCAGGCGCCAGTAGCCGATGAACGAGATGTCACGCTTGGGCACGCCGCGGTCCTCGACCAGGTGCCGCCGCACCGACGTGGCCAGCCGGGACTCACCCGCGACCCACGTGTAGAAGCGGCCGGACGGCAGCGTGGCGCCGCGCAGCGCCTCCAGCGCCAGGGCGCCGGGCCGCAGACCTGCGTCGTCACGGCTCGACCAGTGGACGCGGACGCCGGCGGGCGCCTCGACGGCGCGGATGTCCGCCGCCGTCGCCACCTCCACGTACACCTCGGTGGGCAAGCCGGGCGGTGTCGCGTCGAGGATCGACAGGACGGCGGGCAGCGCGCTCTCGTCGCCGACGAGCAGCTGCCCCTCCGCGTGGTCCGGCAGCCGGTACGTGGTGCCGATGTCGAAGATCCCGGCCGGATCGCCCGGCTCGGCCCCGCGCACCCAGGACGACATGGGCGCGTCACCGTGCAGGGCGAACTCGATGTCGATCTCGTCGTCCGCGGGCCGCGCGCGCCGGATCGTCAGGTTGCGGACCCACGGGCGCACCGACTTCGGCAACAGCAACAGCTGGGCGATCCATGCCTCGTTCGAGACGGTCGGCATCCGCAACCCGGTCTGTCCCTCGCGGGGGAAGAACAGACGAACCGCTTGGTCGCCTCCTGTGACGACCAGGTCCCGCAGGGCAGGGCCGCCGAGGGTCACGCGCGCGAAGCCCGGCGTGAGGAACTCGCGGCGCCGCACCTCCAGCGTGAGCATCGTGCGTGAATCGGGCAGGTACACCTTGGGGATCACGGCCCACCACCCACATCGGATCGGTCCTTGTTCTCGCAGCTCATGGCACTATTCTGAGCAATAGCTCATGTCTTTCGCTACTCGCGTTCCACGCCAGGAGAAGGGTCCTCGGATGCCATCGGCCGACCGCCGCATTCAGCCACGTCGCAAGCCTCGCCAGGCGCGCGCCGAGCTCACCCGCGAGCGCATCCTCACCGCCGCTGCTCACGTTTTCGCCGAGTACGGCTACGCCGCCGGCACCACCAACCGCATCGCTGAGCGTGCCCGTATGTCCATCGGCTCGCTGTACCAGTACTTCCCGAACAAGGACGCCGTGCTCGCGGAGTTGCTGGTACGGCACCTGGACCGCAGCACCTGGACGGAGGCCGACCAGCTCGATCTGTCCGCGGGAGGCCTGGAGACGATGGTGCGGACCCTGGTCCGCGATGCGATCGACAACCATCGGGACGATCCGCAGCTGCTAAGGATCATGATCGAGGAGGCGACACTCTCGCAGGAACTGCTCGACACCATCGACCGGCGCAGCAGGGACCGTGTCGCTCAGCTGCGCGACGTCCTCGCCCGGCATCCGGACGTCCGTGTACGGGACCTCGACACCGCGGCCGAGCTGATCGTGTTCACCGTGGAACTGAACACGCACAAGCTCATGGCCGACCCGCAGACCATCCCGGTCGAGACGTTCGAGAGCGAGCTGGTCGCCATGGTCACCCGCTACCTGCGTGGTGACCGGTGAGCCTTCCCGGCGGCGCTTCTCCACCGTGACCACGGCTCGGCCGTGCGAGTCCCGCGGGGAGGGGGCCGATGTCGCGCGTGGCGAGGGGGAGAGCAGGTGCCGCGTCGCCGTCGACGGCACCCCGGGCGGTGTGGGGATCCGGGCTCGCCGGTCCGCACACCGCCACACCAGGGGATTTCGACGGACGAGGGCCGCTTCAGGCCCCGTCGTCCGGCCGGAGGCGGTCAGTCGGAGGAAACCGTCCAGCCCGTCGCCTCGACACGGCGGGCGTCGCCCGGCCTCCGCTCGTCGAAGAGTGTGCGGCCGCCGTCCTCGACCCGGATGCCGTCGACGTACACCCCGCGCCCGACGTACGACTGGTCGGTGGTGTAACGCCATCGCAGCCGCACCTCAGCGCCTCGCAGCGCGCCGAGGTCCGCCTCCAGCCGGTGCCACAGGCGCCCCGACCAGCCCGTCGCCGAACCGTCCGGATGCGGGCCGGACTCCCGGGGGCGCTCGCCCTCCGTCGGCACCGTGGTGAACCCCAGGGGCTGCCACGTCGCCCCGGAGTCCGACGAGGCCTCCAGCCGGAGGACATCCGAAGCGGGCTCCGTGTCCCACCAGAGGTCGCAGCTCAGCGACGGACGCGTGGACACGGGGCGCAGTGCGGGCAGGGTGAGCGTCGCGGTGGCGGCGCTCGTCATGCCGGAGAACCAGGCGGTGCCGCCCCGGGCCGGGCGGACGGGTACCGCCCGCGCCATCCGGTTGGCCGTGGCCACCCGCGGCGCGCTGCCCGAACGCCAGTTGCGGACCGGGTGGACGGAGTTGCCCAGAACGATCAGGAAGGAGTCCGTCGTGGGGTCGAGCACGAGGCTCGTGCCGGTGAAGCCCGTGTGGCCCGCCGTCTGCGGGGTGGCCATCGCGCCCATGTACCAGTGCTGGTAGAGCTCGAAGCCCAGGCCGTGCTCGTCGCCGGGGAACGCGGTGTTGAAGTCGGTGAACAACAGCTCCACGGATTCCTCGGACAGGATCCGGGACCTGCCGTAGACGCCCCCGTTCAGCAGGGTACGAGCCAGGACCGCCAGGTCCCAGGCGCACGAGAAGACACCCGCGTGCCCCGCGATCCCGCCGAGGCTGAAGGCGTTCTCGTCGTGGACCTCGCCGTGGATCAACCCGCGTTCCAGACCCGACCAGGGCAGCCGGGCGTCCTCGGTGGCCGCGATCTTCGGTTTCCAGGAGGCGGGCGGGTTGTACCGGGTGCGGTGCATCCCGAGCGGAGCGGTGATCTCCTCGCGGAGCAGGACGTCCTGGGTGCGGCCGGTGATCTTCTCCAGGATCAGCTGCAGTGAGATGAGGTTGAGGTCGGAGTAGAGATACTTCGTGCCCGGAACCGAGGACGGGACCTCGTCCCAGATCAGACGCAGCTTCCCCTCGCGGGTCGGCTCCTTGTAGAGGGGGATCCAGGCCCGGAAGCCCGAGGTGTGCGTGAGCAGCTGGCGGACGGTGACGTCCTGCTTGCCGCCGCCGGCGAAGTCGGGGAGGTACGAGGCGACCCGGGCCTCGAGCTCCAGCTCGCCACGCTCGATCCGCTGCACGGCGAGGATCGAGGTGAACAGCTTGGACACCGAAGCCAGGTCGAAGACCGTGTCCTCGGCCATCGCGATCTGCTGCTCCGGCGGCAGTTCCACCCCGGTGTCGGTCGTCTCGTCGTACGCCGAGTAGCGCAGCGCCTTCCCGATCGGCCGGTGCAGCGCCACGGTCCCGCCCCGTCCCGCGAGCAGGACGGCGCCCGCGTACCAGGGGTGGGTGGGGGAGTCGTCGAGGTACTTCTCCGCATCGGTGACCAGCAGGTCGAGCTGGTCCGCCAGCAGTCCCGCGCGCGCAGCAGATCCGCGTCGCAGTGTCGGCCGGCTCCGCCCTGGTCCCATGCCCGTCCCGGTTCCCGATGATGCCCCGACGCCGGCCGCCGCTCCCGCTGCCCCGGCGAAGGGAATCGGAGCGAGGGCGAGTGCCCCGCCCAGCGCCAGTATCCCGCCGCCCAGCCTCCGACGGCTCATTCCTCGTTCCGACACGTCTCCGGCCATCCGGAACCCCTTCCCCTGACATCGAAAGCACCCGCGTGAAAGTAACTTTCGAAATCTCGTACGCTGATGAAAATTCCTGCCGAAGCAGAGATTACTGTCACCGCCGCCGTCCGCGGGAGGTCCTCGTGGAACAAGAAACTGACGTAACGTCAGCTGAGTGGTGCCGACGGACGACGATCGGCCGACTCGTGTGCGGGATCTCAGCCGTCGCCCCCTCGGACCCGGGCCGACACAGACGTACCGGGCCCTTGACCCGTGTCTACGCGACGCACAGGATCACGCCATGACAGGTGTACGCAGCAGCACAGTGGACGGCGTCGTGACGCGCAGCGCACGACGCACCCCGGGACGAACCGCGGTGCGGTACGCCGAGCGGTCATGGAGCTACGCCGCCCTGGACGAGGCGGTCGGCACGGCAGCCGCGGTGCTGACGGCGCAACACGGACTGAGCCCCGGCGACCGGGTGGCCTCCTACGCCCACAATTCCGATGCGTACCTGATCGCCTACCTGGCCTGCGCCCGGGCCGGCCTCGTCCATGTGCCGGTCAACCAGAACCTCACCGGCGAGGACCTGGCGTACATCCTCCGCCAGTCGGGCAGCACCCTCGTGCTCACCGACCCCGACCTCGCCCCGCGTCTGCCCGACGGCCACTCCGTACGGTCACTGCGCGACGCGCCGGACTCGCTCCTCGGTGAACTGGACACCCCGCGCCCCTTCACGCCCGTACGCGAACCCGGCGCCGACGATCTCGTCCAGCTGCTCTACACCTCGGGAACGACCGCCCTGCCCAAGGGCGCGATGATGACGCACGGAGCGCTGGTCCACGCATACGTCAGCGCCGTCACGGCCCTCGATCTGCGCGCCACCGACCGGCCGGTGCACTCACTGCCCCTCTACCACTCCGCGCAGATGCATGTGTTCCTGCTGCCGTACCTCGCCGTGGGCGCCGAGAACACCATCCTCGACGCCCCGGACGCCGGCCTGATCTTCGACCTGGTCGAAGCGGGCCGTGCGGACAGCCTCTTCGCGCCGCCGACCGTCTGGATCGGGCTCGCCAACCACCCGGAGTTCCCCACCCGGCGGCTCGACGGACTGCGCAAGGCGTACTACGGCGCGTCGATCATGCCCGTGCCCGTCCTTGAACGCCTGCGCGAGCGGCTGCCGGACCTGGCGTTCTACAACTGCTTCGGGCAGAGCGAGATCGGCCCCCTCGCCACCGTCCTCGGCCCCGACGAGCACGAAGGGCGGATGGACTCCTGCGGGCGGCCCGTGCTCTTCGTCGAGGCGAGAGTGGTCGACGAGCACGGCAAGGAGGTGCCCGACGGCACGGCGGGCGAGGTGGTCTACCGGTCCCCTCAACTGTGCCAGGGCTACTGGGACAAGCCCAAGGAGAGCGAGGAGGCCTTCCGCGACGGCTGGTTCCGTTCGGGCGATCTCGCCGTACGTGATCCCGAGGGCTACTTCACCGTCGTCGACCGGGTGAAGGACGTCATCAACTCGGGAGGGGTGCTCGTCGCGTCCCGGCAGGTGGAGGATGCTCTCTACACCCACCCCGCGGTGGCCGAGGCGGCCGTGGTGGGACTGCCCGACGAGCGCTGGATCGAGGCCGTCACCGCGATCGTGGTGCTCCGCGGCGAGGCATCGGAACGTGAACTCATCGAGCACGCCCGCGAGAGGCTTGCCCACTTCAAGGCCCCGAAGCGGGTGCTGTTCGTGGGTGAGCTCCCCCGCAACGCCAGCGGCAAGATCCTCAAGCGAGAGCTGCGGGACCAGTTCTCCTGACGGCACCGGACGGGATGCGGTCCACGATCGGTGAGGGGCGCGGATCGGTCTCGGGGCAGCTGATCTACGGTGGGCGACGACCTCCCATCAGCCCGGAGGTGTGGTGACGGGCGGCGCTCGGCCGGGATATTCACTGGTCGCCGTGTGGTGATCGTGGTCATACCGCCGCGATGGATCCGGTGACTCCGGTGACCGACCGTCTCCTGCTACGAGCCTTCACGCCGGCCGACACGGACGCGGTGTACGAAGCCTGCCAGGACGAGGACATTCAGTTCTGCACACCGGTGCCGGTGCCGTACCGGCGTGCGGACGCGGAGAAGCGCATCGGCGAGGAAATGCCCGCTGGCTGGGCCACGGACAAGAGCTGCACCCTCGGCGCCTTCCGCAGGGACAGTGGCGCCCTGGTCGGCTCGTACTGCCTGTTCGTCATCAGTCCGGGCGTATACGAACTCGGCTACTGGGCAGTCAGGGAACAGCGCGGACGCGGGTACTCCGTGGAGGCCGCCCGGGCCCTGTGCGACTGGGGCTGGGCCACCCTCGACGTCCACCGCATCGAGTGGTGGGCCATGGCCGGGAACACCGGCTCGCGTGCCGTCGCCGAGAAACTCGGCTTCACTGTCGAAGGGACACTGCGCGATCGCAGCATCGCCAACGACGGCGAGCCGCACGACTGGTGGGTGGGCGGACTGCTGAGGCCCTGACCACGTCGTGAGGCCCGGCACCGGACGTGCCGCCATGCACCTGAGCCGTGCGCGCGACGTCCGCGTGCAACTCGGTGGCGTCCGGCGCGGAAATGAGGAAGGCTCGCGCCCATGGTTTCGGTAGTGCAGAACGTGGCGATCGACTGTGCGGATGCCTACGAGTTGGCCCGGTTCTGGAGCAGAGTGACCGGCCGCTCACTGCATCCGGAGGACGAACCGGGTGCCCGGGAGACTCAGGTGCTCCTGGCGGAGGGCCCGGTGCTGCACTTCAACCAGGTGCCCGAGCCCAAGAAGATCAAGAACCGGATCCATCTGTGCTTGCGCCCCGAGACATCGCGCGAGCAGGAAGTGGAACGGCTGCTCGGTCTCGGTGCCACTCTCGTCACCGATCAACGCAATCCCGATGGCTCTGGCTGGGCAGTCCTTGCTGACCCCGAAGGCAACGAATTCTGCGTTCTTCGCAGCGAGTCGGACCGAGCCGCGATGAGCTCCTGACGCCGACGCGCCATCGCGGCCGGCTCTGTCGCGACCGCTGGTCGCAGCAGCTCGTTGACGGCCGCTACGAGGACG
Source organism: Streptomyces sp. NBC_01460 (assembly GCF_036227405.1). NCBI lineage: Bacteria > Bacillati > Actinomycetota > Actinomycetes > Kitasatosporales > Streptomycetaceae > Streptomyces > Streptomyces sp. NBC_01460. The sequence goes on along the minus strand of NZ_CP109473.1, from coordinate 447,914 downwards.
ATCGCCTCGTGGCGGCCGTCAAGCTTGACGTTCCTTGTGTGCACTCGACCGCGTGGCGGCCGTGTGGTCTTCCGGCCGGACGTAGGCGGACGGCCGCCGCGAGCCGAGCTTCCTGTGGCTGAGGGCTTGGTCGCCCTTGTCCGGGACGGGATGCGCCTGGGACTCCCCGGCGGCGCAGTCGGCCCCGGTTCCTGCGGGAGGCGTACACCTTGTCGGCCCGCACGCGAGAGGGACGCGAGTGCTGGTGGGCGCGGCACCCGGCGGGGTCGAGGCTCACGTCCCACGTGAGCGCACCCTTCGCGTCGATCGGGACTCGGAGGCGGGCGAGGAACCGGTGCCAGGTCGTCCCGCTGCCGGCGACGGAGCACGGCGTGGATGCGACCCCACGGGCCCGTACCCGACGGCATGTCCCCGCCTCGGAATGCCGGTCCGGACCCCGAAACCGTGTGCCGCCGATCAACCGTCGCCGAGGCCGGACGGGCGGCCACCCGGCCTTGGCGTCCTTCGGCAGCGAAGGCTCCGACATCGACGCCTGCTCGTCCACGAGATCCCCCCGACCCATCAACCGTGATCAGTCACAGCTCAAGGGCCGGTCTCGATCCACCTGGGCTGTCGCGGACGCCGCCGAGCCGCTCGTGGCCCGCACGCTGAGGAACTCTCAGGTCTCGGTGTCCGGCGCTCGCGCCGACGGCTCCCCGGGTGCTGGAACGGCCCAGCCCGAGCGCGGACCCCGCCCCCGGGACGAGTCGCGCTCACCGTCGGAGCGGGATCGACGGATCGGTGGACGCCGCCGGTGCGTGCGGCCCCTTAGCCCGTTCGCCGTCCCGGGTGTGACCCCGCCTCAGCTCTCGCTCCGGATCGGGTGACCTGCGTAAACGATCGCGGGGTGACGGTGTCCCACGCCTGGGCGGGTGACGGAGCGGGCGGCACCTCGTGTTGCGTGGGTGACGGACTGTCGGTTGCCTCGGAGACACAGCAGAGGAGCCGCCCAGACCGGCCGGACCCTGCTCCCGTTGGAGGATTCCTCATGCGCAACACACGCATCGGTGCGGGTATCTGTCTGGCCGTGGGCTCCCTCGCACTCGCGGCCCCGGCCGCGGAGGCGGCGGCCGATCCCTCAGGCGACCTGACCATTCGCATCAGCCCCGCGAAGGCCTCACCCGGCTCGGAGGTGACCGTCAGCACCAGATCATGCGGCACGGAGACCTACGGCAAGGGCACGTCGGAGGTGGCAGGAGCCTTCCACCTCTTCGAGGGTGACCGCAAGGGCGTGCTCGTCGGTGTGTTCGAGATCCCCAGGGGGACCGAGCCCGGTACCGACACCGTCACCGTGAAGTGCCCTCCGCGAATCAAGATCACGGATACGTACGAGATCGCCGACCGCGCCCCCTCCGGCGGTGTCGACGCCGGTTTCGGATCCCCCACCGACCAGAGCACACAGCTCGCGCTGGGAAGTGTGCTGCTGGCCGGCGCCGTGGCCGGGGGAGTGGTCAGGATGCGCCGCCGGACCGCCGAGGCCCGCTCCTGACCGTGCGACACATGTCCGCGGGCCCGGGCACGTCGCACCGATCCGGCCCCGCGGACACCCCACCCACCCGCTGCGAAGCAGAGGCACACGCGATGGATACCGGGCGCACGACCAGCACCACGTCCCCCCAGTCGTTCCCGGCGGTCAGGCACCTGGTCTGGGCCCTGGTGGCAGGCACCGCCCTCGTGGCCGGCGGACTGCGTGACGACACACCGCCACAGCCACCGGCCTCCGGGGCCGCCGCTGCCGAACCTGCCGCCGCCGTGCCCGCTCCTGCGGCAGCGTCCGCGATCCGTCGGGCCGCGACCGGGTCGTCCCTGCGGGCGCCCGCCTACCTGCCCCCGGAACGCTTCCTCGCCGAACCGCCCTCCTCCCCGCGACGCCTCTCCGCGCCACCGCTTCTCCTGCCCGGGCCTCCCGTCCGCCCCGCGCCCCTGCTCCCCTTGCCGGTTCGGCCCGTCCCGGCGGCCCCGGTTCCCGCGAGCCCCCCGCCGAAGGCCCAGGACGCCGGTCCGGCACCCGCGCGCAGCACCCCCGCCTCGCGTCCCTCCGTGCAACCGCTCCCGCCCTCGACCCCGCTCCGGCTGCGGATCCCGACGGTCAAGGTGGACGCGCCCATGATGGAGCTCGGCCTCGACGCGGCGGGAGCCCTGGAACCTCCGCCCGACAACAACCCCGTGCTCACCGGCTGGTACGCCGGTGGAACCGTGCCGGGCGCCACGGGCACCGCCATCACCGCGGGGCACGTCGACACGCGCCTGGGGCCCGGTGTCTTCCACAAGCTGGGCTCCGTGCGCAAGGGCGCCGTCATCGAGATCGCCCGGGCCGATCAGCGCACCGCCGTGTTCACCGTCTACGCCGTCGAGGTCTACGACAAGAAGCGCTTCCCCGACACGAAGGTCTACGGCCGCTCGGCCCGGCCCGAACTCCGGGTGATCACCTGCGGTGGCCCGTACAGCAAGAAGGCCGGATACGAGGACAACATCGTGGTCTTCGCGGCCCTGACCGCGACGCGCTGACCGCCCCGGCGCACGCCTCGGTCCGGCAGCCTCGCTTCGACGGCCTCCTCAGGTGGCCTCCCTCAGGTCGACGATCCGCCTGATCTTGCCGACCGAGCGCTCCAGGGTCTCCGGATCGACGATCTCGATCCCCACACTCACGCCGACCCCGTCCTTCACGGCCGCCGCGATCGACAGGGCTGCCGCCTCGCGTTCGCCGGCCGTCGCACCGGCCCGTGCCTCGGCCCGCACGGTCAGGGCGTCCATCCGCCCCTGGCGGGTCAGCCGCAGCTGGAAGTGCGGGGCCACGCCCGGGGTCCGGAGCACGATCTCCTCGATCTGTGTGGGGAAGAGATTCACCCCGCGCAGGATCACCATGTCGTCACTGCGGCCGGTGACCTTCTCCATACGCCGGAAGGTACGCGCCGTACCCGGCAGCAACCGCGTCAGATCCCGGGTCCGGTAGCGGATCACCGGCATGGCCTCCTTGGTGAGCGAGGTGAAGACCAGCTCACCCTCCTCCCCGTCCGGCAGGACCTCCCCGGTGAACGGGTCGACGACCTCCGGATAGAAATGGTCCTCCCAGATGTGCAGGCCGTCCTTGGTCTCGACGCACTCCTGAGCCACGCCCGGTCCCATCACCTCCGACAGTCCGTATATGTCGACCGCGTCGATCGCGAACCGCTCCTCGATCTCGCCGCGCATCTGCTCGGTCCACGGCTCGGCTCCGAAGATGCCGACCTTCAGCGACGTCGTACGGGGGTCGACCCCCTGGCGTTCGAATTCGTCCAGCAGGGTGAGCATGTAGGAGGGCGTGATCATGATGATCTCGGGCCGGAAGTCCTGGATCAGCTGCACCTGGCGCGCCGTCATGCCCCCGGAGGCCGGAACGACGGTGCAGCCCAGGCGCTCCGCCCCGTAGTGGGCGCCGAGGCCGCCGGTGAACAGCCCGTACCCGTAGGCCACATGAACCTTGTGTCCCGGCCGCCCACCGGCGGCCCTGATCGACCGGGCGACGACGTCCGCCCAGGTGTCCAGGTCGCGATCGGTGTATCCGACCACCGTGGGCCGGCCGGTCGTACCGCTGGAGGCGTGGATCCGTCGCACGCGGTCCTCCGGAACGGCGAACATCCCGAACGGATAGTTGTCGCGCAGGTCGGCCTTCACCGTGAACGGGAAGCGGGAGAGATCCGAGAGCGTCCGGCAGTCCTCGGGCCGCAGCCCCGCCTTGTCGAAGGAGGCACGGTAGAAGCCGACGTTCTCGTAGGCGTGCCGCAGCGTGGCCCGGAGCCGCTCCAGCTGCAGGGCTTCGAGCTCGCCGCGGCCGAGCCGCTCGCCGGCGTCCAGCAGTGCGGTCATACGGATCATCCCCTCGCCGACCGACGACCGACCGTTCGGTCGCCTCCTGGTAGCAGTAATTCAGGAGGCGGGGGGTTCTGGCAAGGGGGAGGTGCCGCCTGTGGACAACTCCTGGTCAGCACCCCGGCTCGGTGAGTCGGGGGTGACCGTCGGGACGCCGCCCGGGCGGCCGGTGGAACCGGCGGGCGGACTCCTCGACCGGTGCGTCCTCGACACCCGGTGCGCGAGGGTCGCCGCGTAAATCGACGGCCGCCCGGGACCGCCCGAGGGCGGAGTCCCTCCGTGCCTACGTCACCGGCCTGGTCGTGGCCGCGGGGCACCCGGAGGAATCCGCCGCCGCGTACGTCCTGCTCGCCGAAGGCGCGCTCGTCACCGCGGGCCCTCTCCGGGAGACGCCCGAGCCCGCACAGGAGGCCGGGCGGGCTGCCGCCCGGCTCCTGACAGGGGCCGCCGTCACCTGATTCGCTGTGGGCGTACGCCCACACCACGCGCCGCCCGCCCCTGGTTGGATGACAGCCATGCCGATCTTCAGCACGTACGACGGAACCGCCCTCGCCTACCACCTGGTGGGCGAGGGTGAACCACTGATCTGCCTGCCGGGCGGCCCCATGCGCGCCGCCCGCTACTTCGGCGACCTCGGCGGTCTGTCCCGCGTACGGCAGCTGGTGCTGTTCGACCTGCGCGGTACCGGTGACTCCGCCGTCCCGCAGGACCCGTCGACCTACCGCGTCGACAGGCTCGTCGAGGACGTCGAGGCGCTCCGCGCGCACCTCGGACTCGAACGGGCCGACGTGCTGGCCCACTCCGCCTCCGGTGAGCTCGCGGCGCTCTACGCGGCGACGTATCCGCACCGGCTGCGCTCCCTGACCCTCGTCACGCCCGGGACAGGTGTCCTGGGCGTGCACGCCACCGACCGGGACCGGCGCGACGCCGCCGAGCTGCGCGCACACGAGCCCTGGTACGCCGGGGCCAGGGCTGCGCTGGACGAGATCCAGGCCAACCGTGCCACGCCCGGGTCATGGGCCGGGATCCGGCCGTTCATGTACGGCCGCTGGGACGCCGCCGCCCAGGCCCACGCCGCCGAGTCCCCCGCGCAGCGCAACGCCGAAGCCGGGTCGCTCTACTACCCGCAGGGCGAGCTCGACACCGACGCGACCGTCGCCGCACTCCGGGAGCTGCCGGTCCCCGTGCTCGTCCTCGCGGGGGAGTACGACGGAGGCCCGAGCCCGGACCGTGCGGCCGAACTGGCCGCGCTGTTCCCCCATGCCGAGTTCGTCGTCCAGAAGGGCGCGGCCCACTTCCCGTGGATGGACGACCCCGGGGCCTTCGTCCGCGCCGTCACGGCCTTCCTCGACCCCGCCGTCAGCAGCGTGCAGGCGGGCGGCATCCGCCTCGCGTACCGCACCTGGGGCGACCCCTCCGCCCCGCCCGTGGTGCTCGCCCACGGGCGGAGCGGAAGCAGCCTGGACTGGGCCGGCGTCGCCGAACAGCTCGCGGCCCGCCACCGGGTGTACGCCCTGGACTTCCGGGGCCACGGCCTGAGCGACTGGCCCGGCCGCTACTCCTTCGAGTTCTTCCGCGACGACCTGCACGCCTTCCTGGAGGCCCGCAACCTGTCCGGTGCCACGGTGATCGGGCACTCCATGGGCGGAGCGGCCGCCCTGCTGCTCGCCGAGCGGCACCCCGCACTGATCGGGACCCTCGTCATCGAGGACGCTCCGACCCTGCTCCCGCTCGACCCGCCCCGGCCGCACGCCGAGCGCCCTGAGGGAGAGCTCGACTTCGACTGGCAGGTCGTCCCCTCGACCGACGCACAGCTGAACGCCCCGGACCCTGCCGGACGGGAGTGTCTGGGCGACATCACCGCCCCCGCGCTCGTCGTCGGAGGTTCCCGGAGCCACATCGACCAGGACCAACTGGCCTGGATGGCAGGGCAGATACCTGGCGGGCGGTACGTGTCCGTCGACGCGGGCCACCTCGTGCACACCGACAACCCGCAGGCGTTTCTCGCGGCCCTCAGGGCGTTCGGCGTCGGCTAGGCGGGCCCCCGGCAGGGGCCCGCCGGCCGTACGCGTCATCAGCCGCGGTGGAGCAGGGTCAGCATGACCTCGTACAGCGTGGCCTCCGGGTCCGCGGCCGCGCCCTCGGAGCGCCAGGCCACGAATCCGTCGGGGCGCACCAGCACGGCACCCTCGGCGGACGTGCCGTGCGAGGCCGCCCAGTCGCCTCCGTCCTCGGGCCGGAGGTCCGCGCCGGGGCCGGAACCGATCCCGAACGCGTCCAAGGGGATCGACAGGCGCTTCGCCACCGCCTCCGCCGCCGTACGCCACTCCGGATACCGGGCGTCGCTCAGCACCACGAACGACTTCTCGTACAGGTCCAGCGTCGACAGTCGCCCGCCGTCCCGCCCGAGCCACATGTGCGGTGCCCGGGTGCCGGGTTCACCCGTCAGGCCCATGCCCTCCGGGACCACCGGAAGACCCGGGTCGACGTCCAGGACGGCACCCCGCACATAGCGGTAGCCGAGTGCGACCGTGAGCATGCCACCCTTGCGGCCGCCGCCCGGGCCGGGCGCACCGGCGAATCCCGGGTGGCTGTGCTCTCCCGAACGGGCCGACGCGCGCGCACTCGTGGCCTGCGCCACCGGCAGCCGTTCCGCCTCGTAGGTCCCCAGAAGCCCCGGTCCCGCCACCTCGTCGAGCACGGCGGCCAGCTTCCACGCCAGGTTGTGCGCGTCCTGGATCCCGGTGTTGGAACCGAACGCCCCGGTGGGGGACATCTCGTGCGCCGAGTCCCCGGCCAGGAAGACCCGTCCGGAACCGTACCGTTCGGCCACCCGCTCCGCCGCGTGCCACGGAGCCTTGCCCGTGATCTCGACGTCCAGGTCCGGTGCCCCGACCGCCCTGCGGATGTGTTCCGCGCACCGCTCGTCGGTGAAGTCCTCCAGGGTCTCGCCCCGGTCGGGCTGCCACGGGGCGTGGAACACCCACTTCTCCTCGTTGTCCACCGGCAGCAGCGCCCCGTCCGCCTCCGGGGCCGTCAGGTAGCAGACGATGAAGCGCCGGTCACCCACCACGGAGGCGAGCCGCCGGGAGCGGAAGGTGATGCTCACGTTGTGGAAGAGGTCACCCGGCCCCGTCTGGCCGATGCCCAGCCGCTCCCGGACCGGACTGCGCGGCCCGTCGGCGGCGACGAGGTAGTCGGCGCGCACCGTGGTGTGCTGCCCGGTCTCCCGGTCCTTCACCACGGCGGTGACCCCGTCCGCGTCCTGCTCGAAGCTGAGCAGCTCCGTGGAGAACCGCAGCTCGCTGCCCAGAGCGCGGGCATGGTCCACGAGCACGGGCTCCAGGTCGTTCTGGCTGCACAGGCACCAGCCGCTCGGGCTGAACCTGGCGAGCCCACCGCCCGGGTCGATCTCCTTGAACAGCCACTCCTGGTCGTCGCCGGTGAGCGACCCGGCCTGGAGGATGCCGTGGTTCTCCGCCAGCACGGATGCGGCGTCCCGGATCAGCTGCTCCGCGCCCGCTGCCCGGAACACCTCCATCGTGCGGACGTTGTTGCCACGCCCCCTCGGGTGGGTCGAGGTGCCGCTGTGCTTCTCCACCAGCAGGTGGCGGACGCCGAGCCGGCTCAGGAAGAGGGACGTGGACAGGCCCACCAGGGAGCCGCCCACGATGAGGACCGGTACGCGTAGGTCGACGTTCTCGTTCATCAGTTGCTCCAGCTCGGACGCATGACGGATGCAGTGTCCATGCCCTCACGGGAGGCCTTCGGCCGGGCTTCGGACGGCGCCTCACCTGAACGGTTCATAAATCTCGCGCCGCCCGTACCAGCGTTCCACGATCAGTCGCGGGAGCGATGCCCGCGATGCGAGGGCGGATGTCACGTGCCGCCGACAGAGACCTGCGCCGCTTCCACCGAAACCGACGGATGACGAGGGGCCACGGGACGTGGTCACCGCACCGTCTCGAAGGAGAGCTAAAGATGACAACCCTCTCGGAACGGATATCTCAGTCCGCCTTCGACGGTTCGAGGCTCCGGGTCATACTGCTGCTGGACCTGCACGACGGCGCCCAGAACCAGTTCCTCGAGGCGTACGAGCACATGCGCAACCAGGTGGCCTCGATCCCCGGGCACATCAGCGACCAGCTGTGCCAGTCCATCGAGAATCCGTCGCAGTGGCTCATCACCAGTGAGTGGGAGAGCGCGCCGCCCTTCCTCGCCTGGGTGAACAGCGAGGAGCACGTCGCCACGGTGCAGCCGCTGCACAGCTGCGTACGTGACACGCGCTCCCTTCGCTTCAGCGTCCTGCGGGAGACCGGCGTCGCGTTCGAGGGGACGCCCGAGCCCGCCAAGGGCAATCTCCAGTCCGCCCCGCGGCTGGGCGACGGCGTCGTCCGTCACGCGCTCACCTTCACGGTGAAGCCGGGCACGGAGGAGATGGTCGCGAAGATCCTCTCCGACTACGACTCCCCGCAGGCCCGTGTCGACGAGAACACCCGGCTGCGCCGTACCTCGCTCTTCATGCACGGGAACCGTGTCGTGCGAGCCGTCGAGGTCGAGGGCGACCTCATGGCGGCCCTGCGCCACGTCTCCCGTCAGCCGGAGGTCAGGTCCGTCGAGGAGGCCATCAACCCGTACCTGGAGCAGGACCGCGACCTCAGCGACCCCGACTCCGCACGGATGTTCTTCACCCGGGCGGCGCTCCCGACCGTCCACCACGTGACGGCGGGGCGTCATGCCGCCGGTGACGTGAAGCGGCACTCGCTCTTCTACCAGGCCAAGGAAGGCTGCGGCATGGCCCTGGCCCGGCTGCTCGCCGGCCAGGACGAGGAAGCGGCGAACGAGGCGTCGAGCCCGATCGAGAGCAGCACGATCTTCCAGCGCGACGACATCGTGGTCCGGCTCCTCGAAGTGAGCGGCCCGCTCGACGCGAGGCCCGCGCACGCGCTCGGCATCGGCGGCCACCGCAAGGCGGCCATGCTCGGCCGGCTGCTCGACGGCGGTGCGAACGGTCTGCCGACGACCGACGCGGAAGCCGCGCGCTTCCTCGCGCAGGCCGAGATGAATCTGATCACCGACCGTCGGGCCACCGAGACCTGACCGTGTCAACGGCAGCACGGCCACCCCGTGCTGCCGCCACACCGCACAACGTGCCTGGAGGAGAACAGCCATGACCACCCACCGGCCTCGCATCGTGGACCTCAGCGAGACTCAGCCCAACCGCAGGCGCGGAGGCGACCTGCGCGCCCTGCTCACCCCCACAGCGGTGGGCGCCACCAGCGGTTTCATGGGCCTGGCCATCGTCGCCCCCGGTGACCGCATCGGCGAGCACTACCACCCGTACTCCGAGGAATTCGTGTACGTCGTGGACGGGCTCCTCGAAGTGGACCTGGACGGTGAGTCGCATCCGATGCGGCCCGACCAGGGTCTGCTGATCCCGCCGCACGTCCGCCACCGCTTCCGCAACGTCGGTGACGTGGAGGCGCGCATGGTCTTCCACCTCGGCCCGCTCGCCCCGCGCCCCGAACTCGGTCACGTGGACACCGAAGTCACGGAGACCGCGTCCTCCGGTGACGGCTACGCGCCGCCAGAACGAACGGGGGCGGCCTCATGACCCGGCGCGTGGCCGTCACCGGGGTCGGTGTCGTCGCACCCGGTGGCATCGGAGCCCCGGCGTTCTGGGACCTGCTCGCGAACGGCCGTACCGCGACACGCGGCATCACGCTGTTCGACCCGGCTGAGTTCCGTTCGCGTATCGCCGCCGAGTGCGACTTCGACCCGGTCGCCCACGGCCTGGACACGGAGCTGATCGCCCGCTCGGACCGGTACATCCAGTTCGCGCTGGTGGCAGCCAGGGAGGCGCTGGGCGACGCCGGTCTGGACCTCGAGAGGGAGGACCCCTGGCGCATCGGGGTCTCCCTCGGCACCGCCGTCGGCGGCACCACCCGGCTGGAGCACGACTACGTCGCCGTCAGCGGCAGCGGCTCGCGCTGGGACGTCGACCACCGGCCGGCGGGCGCCCACCTCGAGCGGGCGTTCGCACCCAGCACCCTCGCCTCCGCGGTCGCGGAGGAGGTCGGCGCGCACGGGCCGGTGCAGACGGTCTCGACGGGCTGCACCTCCGGCCTCGACGCCATCGGATACGCCTTCCACTCCGTCGAGGAGGGCCGGGTCGACATCTGTGTCGCCGGCGCCTCCGACACGCCGATCACCCCCATCACGGTGGCCTGCTTCGACGCGATCAAGGCGACCTCGGCGAACAACGACGACCCGGAGCACGCCTCCCGGCCGTTCGACGCCCGCAGGGACGGCTTCGTGATGGGTGAGGGCGGCGCCGTCCTCATCCTCGAGGAACTGGAGCACGCCCGAGCCCGTGGGGCGACCGTCTACTGCGAGATATCGGGCTACGCCACCTTCGGCAACGCCTACCACATGACCGGGCTGACCACGGAGGGACTGGAGATGGCCGAGGCCATCAACACCGCCCTCGCGCACGCCCGGCTCGACGGTTCGCAGGTCGACTACGTCAACGCGCACGGTTCGGGCACGAAGCAGAACGACCGGCACGAGACGGCGGCGGTGAAGCGGGCTCTCGGCGCGCACGCGTACAAGGTCCCGATGAGCTCGATCAAGTCGATGGTCGGCCACTCCCTCGGCGCCATCGGAGCGATCGAGATCGCGGCGTGCGTCCTGGCCCTCAAGCACCAGACGGTGCCGCCGACGGCCAACTACGAGACCGCGGACCCCGAGTGCGATCTCGACTACGTACCCCGCACCGCACGGCCCCTCAAGCTGCGCAGCGTGCTCTCGGTCGGTAGCGGCTTCGGCGGGTTCCAGTCCGCCGTCGCCCTGACCCGATCAGGCGGGAGGACCCCATGAACACCTCGGCAACCCCGGCGCACCGAAGCTCCGTCATCACGGGGATCGGTGTCGTCGCCCCCAACGGGACGGGCGCCGGTGCCTTCTGGAAGCAGACCCAGGAAGGCGTCAGCGTTCTCGACCTGGTGTCCCGCGAGGGCTGCGAGAACCTGCCGCTGCGGGTCGCGGGCGAGGTCAGGGACTTTGATCCTGTCGCGTTCATCGAGGAGCGCTTCCTCGTCCAGACCGACCGCTTCACGCACTACGCGATGGCGGCCGCCGACCTCGCCCTGGACGACGCACGGCTCGGACGGGCGGACTACGAGGGTGCGCCGTTCAAGGTGGGCGTCGTCACCGCCGCCGGGTCCGGCGGCGGTGAGTTCGGCCAGCGTGAACTGCAACGGCTGTGGGGGGAGGGCTCCCGCTTCGTCGGGCCCTACCAGTCCATCGCCTGGTTCTACGCGGCCAGCACCGGCCAGATCTCGATCCGCGGCGGCTTCAAGGGACCGTGCGCCGTCGTGGCCAGCGACGAGGCGGGCGGCCTGGACGCGCTCATGCACGCCGCCCGTTCCATCCGCCGGGGCACGGACGCCGTGGTCGTCGGCGCGGCCGAGGCACCGCTCGCGCCGTACTCGGTCGTCTGCCAGCTCGGCTACGAAGACCTCAGCCTCTGCGAGGAACCCACCCGCGCCTACCGGCCGTTCACCGCCGACGCCTGCGGCTTCGTGCCGGCCGAGGGCGGGGCCATGCTGGTGGTCGAGGAGGAGACGGCGGCCCGCGCCCGCGGTGCCAGGATCCGGGCCGAACTGGCCGGCCACGCCGCCACCTTCACCGGTGCGTCACGGTGGGACGACTCCCGCGCGGGTCTGGCCCGGGCGATCGAAGGCGCGCTGCGCGAAGCCCGCTGCGCGCCGGAGGAGATCGATGTGGTCTTCGCCGACGGGCTCGGTGTCCCCGCGGCGGACCGGGCCGAGGCGCTGGCCATCGCCGACGCCCTCGGCGCGCACGGACGGCGGGTGCCGGTGACGGTGCCCAAGACCGGGACCGGCCGCGCCTACTGCGGAGCTCCCGTGCTGGACACGTCGGCCGCCGTGCTCGCCATGGAGCACGGGCTGATCCCGCCGACGCCCAACGTCTTCGAGGTCTGCCACGACCTCGACGTCGTCACCGGGCGGGCGCGTCCCGCCGAACTGCGCACGGCGCTCGTGCTGAGCCGCGGCCTCATGGGCTCCAACTCCGCCCTGGTGCTGCGCCGCCCCACCGACACCCCGCTCTGAGAAGGAGTACCCCTCATGACCGCTCAGCTGACGTACGAGGAACTGGCCGTCCTGATGAAGAACGGCGCCGGCCTCACGGTCGACCCGGCGGAGATGGCCGGCCGCCCCGGCTCGGCCTTCGACGAGTACGGCCTGGACTCCCTCGGGCTGCTCGGCATCGTGGCCGCGCTCGAGAACCGGTACGGCCGCCCGCTGCCGGCCGACGCCGACCGGTGCAAGACGCCCGGCGAGTTCCTCGACCTCGTGAACAACACCCCAGTGACAGGAGTCTGACGTGTCCGGACACACCGAGAACGAGATCACCATCGCCGCCCCCCTGGACCTCGTCTGGGACATGACGAACGATCTCGAGAACTGGCCGCAGCTGTTCAGCGAGTACGCGGCCGTCGAGGTCATGAAGCGCGAGGGCCAGAAGACGACCTTCCGTCTCACGATGCACCCCGACGACAACGGCAAGGTCTGGAGCTGGGTCTCCGAGCGCACCACGGACCGCCAGGGCCGCAACGTACGCGCCCGCCGGGTCGAGCCCGGCCCGTTCCAGCACATGGACATCCGGTGGGAGTACTCGGAGGTCCCGGGCGGCACGCGCATGCACTGGCGCCAGGACTTCGCGATGCGCCCCGACGCCCCGGTCGACGACGCGTGGATGACCGACAACATCAACCGCAACTCCCGCGTCCAGCTGGAGCTCATCCGCGACAAGATCGAGCAGCGCGACCGCGAGCGCCGCTCCGCCGCGGTCCCCGCCAACTGATGTCCCGAAAGGCAGCCGGATGCACCACGCACTGATCGTCGCCCGGATGGCGCCCGAGTCCGCTCCGGACATCGCGGAGCTGTTCGCGGCGTCCGACAACACCGATCTGCCCCACCTCGTCGGCGTGAACAGGCGCACCCTGTTCCAGTTCGGCGACGTGTACCTGCACCTGATCGAGTCCGACCGGCCTCCGGGCCCGGAGATCGCCAAGGTGATGGAACACCCGGAGTTCAAGGCCATCAGTGACCGGCTGACCGCCTTCGTGAGCCCGTACGACCCGCAGACCTGGCGCGGTCCGAAGGACGCGATGGCCCAGCAGTTCTACCGGTGGCAGAGCGACAGTTCCGCCTGACACACCGAAGATCGCCCCGGGTCCGGTACGTGAGTACCGGACCCGGGGCGATCTCTGTGCGACCTGGCCGCTCGTTACGGCACGACGCACTCGAAGGCGTGCAGGTACGCGTTGACGGGGTGGATCTCGCCCACCTGCAGGCCCGCCTCGGACATCCGCCCGACCAGGCTCTCCCGGGTGTGCTTCGCACCGCCGACGTTCAGCAGGAGCAGCAGGTCCATGGCGGTGGTGAACCGCATCGACGGGGTGTCGTCGACGAGGTTCTCGATGATCACCACACGGGCGCCGGGGCGCGCGGCGGCGACGACGTTGCGCAGGGTGCGGCGGGTGCTCTCGTCGTCCCACTCGAGGATGTTCTTGATGATGTAGAGGTCCGCCTCGACGGGAACGTCCTCACGGCAGTCCCCGGGCACGATCCGTACGCGGTCCGCGAGCCGGCCGCCGTCGCGCAGCCTGGCGTCCGCACGTGCGACGACGCCCGGCAGGTCGAGGAGGGTTCCGTGCACCGAGGGGTGCTTCTCCAGCAGGCTCGCGAGGACGTGCCCCTGACCGCCGCCGATGTCGACCACCGAGGACACCCCGGTGAGGTCCAGCAGGTCGGCCACGTCCTGGGCGGACTGCACGCTGGAGGTCGTCATCGCCCGGTTGAAGACCTGGGCGGACTCGCCCGCGTCCTGGTGGAGGTACTCGAAGAAGCCCTTCCCGAACGTCTCAGGGAAGACGCTCGTGCCGGAGCGGACCGCGTCGTCGAGCCGGGGCCAGACCTCCCAGGTCCAGGGCTCCGTGCACCACAGGGCGATGTAGCGGAGGCTGTTCGGGTCGTCCTCCCGCAGCAGCCGGGACATCTCCGAGTGGACGAACGTGCCGTCCGGCGTCTCGCTGAAGATCCCGTAGCAGCAGAGCGCGCGCAGCAGCCGCTGCAGAGGCACGGGCTCCGCGTCCACGACCAGGGCGAGGTCCGCGGCCGATGCCGGCGTCTCGCCCAGCGCGTCGGCGACACCCAGCCTGGCCGCCGCACGCACGGCCGCGGCGCAGGCCGCCCCGAACGCGAGTTCCCGCAGCCGCATGGACGGCGGCGGTGACGGGGTGACGGACACCTGGGGCGCGGTGAGGGGAGTGGCGGCGGGAGTGGTGTCGGGGGTGGGACTCACGGTGGTCATACCGTCTCGTTTCTCCTGGTGCGGTGGTGAGCCGTCATCCGGCACACATGCCGGCCGGGACGGACGTCCCGCACGTGTTGCTGACGAAGCTGTTGCCCTTGCCCGCGGTGTCGCGGTTGGCGAGGTCGGCCGGCTTGTTCCCCCGGACGAGGTTCCCGCTGATGCTGTTGTCCGTGTTGAGCGCGCCCACGAAGCTCTTGAACAGGAGGATGCCGCCGGAGAGAGGCGTCGTGCCGACGTTGTCGCGGACGACGTTGTCCCGCACGACCGTGGCCTCGCTGCCGGTGAGGACGATGCCGGAGCCCTGGATCGCGGACAGGCGCGGGGTCGCCGGACAGAACTTGTTGTTCTCGAGGATGCGGTTGCCGCTGATCGTCATCGCCCCGGCGGCCGGCTTGGACTCGTCACCCACGACGAAGACCCCGCTGCAGTTGCCGGCGAGGAGGTTGCCGTCGACGACGAGGTTCCTCACCCGGCGTGCGGTGACACCGATACGGTTCCCGGTCACCGCGTTGTCCAGGACGACCGTTCCCTTGGTGTCGGTCGCCCCGCCCTCCTCGCTGACCGAGTTGGCGACGAAGATCCCCGCGTCGCCGTTCTTGGCGGCGGTGTTGCGACGGAAGTCACCGCGGGTCGAACGCTCCTGGGCGATGCCCCAGGTGCCGTTCTTCCGGGCGGTCACCGCGCGGACGCTGAGCCCGTCGGTCCAGGACGCCCAGATGCCGCTCTTGGTGAAGCCGGAGACGGTCAGCGCGCGGATCTTCACGCCGTCGACCGTGTGGCCCTTGGTCCCGACGACGCAGATGCCGTTGCCACCGGTGGCGCAGGCGTTGGCGGCCCTGACCGCCTTGGTGGCCTTGGCCGTCTTCGTGGTCTTCGCGGTCTTGGCCGCCGGCGAGATGACCGTGCGGCCCCCGGTCCCACGAAGGGTCAGGCCGGGCGTGGTGATCAGGACGCTCTCGCGGTACGTGCCGGGCTCGATGAGGACGGTGTCGCCGGGCCGCGCCGCGTCCACCGCACGCTGGATCGAACCGCCCGGCCGCACCACGAGGTCACGGGGCGCGGACGCGGTGGAGGGGACGGCCGCGAGACCCAGCGCCGTGGCTGTGGAGACGGTGATACCCGCCAGGCATTTCATGTGTCTTTTGCTCATGAGCCGAAGCTATGGGCGATCAACCGCCGGTGCCACGCAAGGTGAGCGTATGGATACATGGCGTGCCTGAATGGGTTACTCGCGCGGGAAAGGGGATGCCCGGGCCGCCCGCGTCCGGGCAGTCAGGGGCGCGCGTGCTTCCACGCGGCCGTAGCGTGTCCCCCATGACCGGCGAGCGCGATCTCCGAACCCTCCTGCACGGCCTGCGACCCGAGCTGAAGCCCGGTCGCTACGCCTGGACGACCCTGCCCGGCGGTGAGGTGCCCGCCGGGGTCACCCCGATCGTCACCGTGTCCGAGGAGGAAGGGCTGACGCTCGTCGTCCCCGAAGCGCACGCCCTGGCCTCAGGACTCGCGTACGACTTCGTATCCGCCTGGATCACGCTCCGTGTGTACTCCGCCCTGGACGCGGTCGGGCTGACCGCCGCGGTCTCCCTGGCCCTCACGGACGCGGGGATCAGCTGCAACGTGGTCGCGGGATTCCACCACGACCACCTGTTCGTGCCGTACACGCGGGCGGCCGAGGCGGTACGCGTGCTCGAGGCCCTGGCGGCGGAGTCCGTGTAGGAGTGCCCGGCTCCGCAAGGTGAGCCGGGACACGTAACATGGCCCCATGTCCTTCCTCCGCCGCCGTAGCGCCGCCACACCCGCGGGCCCGGACTTCGACGTCCTGGCCATGGATCCGGGGGACTGGCCCGGCAACCTCGGCGCCGGTCTGCTCCCCGCCCCCGACGGGAGCTGCCAGGGCGTCTTCCTGCGCTACGACCTGTTCGGCGGCCGCGGCCCCGCGATGATCATCGGCAATCTGCCGGAGGGCTCACCGGCCCGCGAGACCGAGGAGGGGCAGGTCCCCTTCGAGGTCGCCCAGCTGCTCCTCGCGCTCGAGAACGACGAGCCGGTCGAAGTGACCGGAGCCGAGGACGTACCCGTCATGCAGGGCGACAGCCTGCTGATCGTGCGCCGTGTCAAGCTCTCCGAGAGCCGGATCTCCTGCGTCCAGTTCGACCGGAGCGACGGCGTGCTCGTCACCATCGCCAGCTGGGACCGCCCGATCACCGATGATCTGTACGCCCTGCTGAAGCCCCTTCCAGCGGAGCTGTTCCAGCAGGGCTGAAACGTCCCTGCGCCGTCAGCAGCCGGGTCACCCGCGCCGCCGACGTGCCGAACCCCGTGGGGCCACCGAGGTGCCACGGGGTCGCGTTGCCCCGGCGCAGGTCCTCCTCGCGGTAGCGTCGGCAGTCCCGGTGCCAGATCAGGATGCCCGCCATCCAGTGCTGGAGCTCCACCACGTAGCCGGCCAGGATCTCCCTCGCCTCCGGGTCCAGGTCGAAGTCGTCGTAGAGAACCGGAAGTTCGCGCTCGGCGACATGCTGGAACTGGCGCATCCGCGAGTTCATCAGGTCGTCCACGATGGCCACCCCCGTCGGGTAGTCCACCCCGAAGAAGTTCTGCACGACCAGGACGCCGTTGTGCACCTCGCCCTCGTACTCGATCTCCTTCTGGTAGGAGAACAGGTCGTTGAGCAGGCAGGCGTAGTCCGCCGCCGCGTTCTCCAGGGAACGCATCGGGCCGCTGCGGTAGACGGCGTCCGGGACCTTCTTCCCGTGACCCAGCCGGCACAGGCTCATCGTCAGGTCCGAACCGAAGGTGGCCCGGCGCATCTCCATGTAGTCCACCGGGTCGGGGATCCGGTTCTGCGCCTGGTTCGCCAGCTCCCACAGCCAGCTCGCCGTCATCGACTCCACCGACTCCCGGAAGGTGCGGCGCCCGGCCTCGTCCATCGGCCCCGCCGTCCGCCGCCAGAGATCGGCCAGCCCCCGCTCCAGTGCGTTGACCGGCTCCGGTACGGAGGATCCGTCCAGCGGCATAAACAGGGAGAGCCGCTCGTTGGCCAGCCGCGCCCCGGCCAGATCCCTGGTCCGGCCGTGCACCACCGGGAACCAGTCGTCGCCGTACGTGCCCCAGGTGAGCCACCCCGAGGACAGGTCGAGCTCGTCCGCGGTGGCATCAGGGTGCAGTCCGGCCGCGCAGAGGGGCAGGTCGGTCGCGATGAGCCGCCGCTCGTCCCAGATGTGTGAACCCGGCACCCCCGGCTGCGCCTCCAGCAGCCCCATCCGGCGCGACCAGTCCACGATCCGCACGCGCGCGCCGTCCAGATGCGGGCTCAGCGTCGTACTGAACGGCAGGTCGAAGTCCGGGAGCAGCGACGGACCGACGCGCTGGTACGGCACATGGGTGTGGCTCCGCCGGCGGAGCGACTCGGAGCGGGGGGTGAACCGGAGCGACGCGGCAGCCATCCCGAAGCCGGGCACGCTCTCGCCCGCGCCGCCCCCGTTCATGTAGCGGCTGGAGCGCATGTGCCATTCGTGGCCACCGGACTGCCAGTCCTGGAGCCCCTTCACGTAGGACAGGACAGCCACCGTCTCGTCGGCGGTCAGCGCCTTCTCCGCGCACAGCGGTCCGAGCTCGGTGAGGGCGGTGTTCTCGAACTGCTGCAGCCGTGACGTCAGCAGATCGTTGACCGCCTCGGCCGCGTCCTGGGTCGAGCAGTCCAGGAACCTCTCCAGGACCAGCACGCCGTTGCTGTTCTCGCCCTCGTCCTCGACCTCACGCTGGTACGAGAAAAGGTCGTTGCGCAGATGAACGCCGTCGGAGAAGGCGTCCCGCAGCACCCGCAGCGGGCGGGAGTCCGCCACCGCGCCGGGGACCTCCGCGTTCGCCGCGTACTCCACCAGGCCCGCCGACCAGGGTGCTCCGCCCACCTTGCGGCGCATCTCGATGTATTCGACGGGGTTGGCGATGCGCCCCTCGTTGATGTTCGCGAGCTCCCACAGGGACTCGTTGAGCAGATTCTCCGTCGCCTCGGCGAACCGGGCCCGCCAGCCGTCCGACATGGACGGCACGGTCCTGGCCCAGAGGTCGGCGAGGCCCGCCTCGACCGGATTCGTCGGCTCCGGTGTCGCCGCGCCCCGCTCCATCGGCATGAAGGCGGGCAGCCGGTCCAGGTACCGCTTTCCGCCGTCACGGTCCGGGGTGCGTTTGAACAGCTCCAGGAAGTGGTCGTCGAAGAAGAAGACCCACACATACCAGTCGGTGACCAGGGACAAGGCCTCGGCCGAGCAGTCGGGATGGGTGTACGCGCAGAGCAGCGCGTAGTCGTGGGACTCGAGGTCCTCCGCCTCCCAGATACCGGAGCCCTCCAGCATCCCCATCCTGCGCGCCCACTCCCGGGTATGGCTTCGGGCGGCCTCCAGATGGGGGTTGAGACGTGCCGGGTACGGCACGTAGAAGTCCGGCAGTGAGAAGGGCTGTGCCATGGGTGTCCGGCCTTTCCGAGAACTCCGCGCGGTCCGCGCGGACCGGTCCTGTCGGCGCCAGCACTACCCTTCGGCCATCCGGGGCACGCACGGCGGGAAATAGTCACACAAGCTCAGGGATACCTGCACACTGCACTCTTGACTCACCGGCACCTCCCGCCACAGAGTGTGCGCCGACCGATCCATGCGGGGAACGCCCCGCGCACAGCTCTGCCACCCCAGGCCCAAGAAGGGTTGTCATGACGTCGAAGCAGAGGACCAGACTCGCGCTCGCACTGACCACGGCGGGGGCGCTGAGCGTGGCGCTCCTCTCCCCGGCGGCGGCCGGCGCGGACACCGTACGGCCGGAATGCCCACGCGGCCTGTCCTGCGACTGGGTACCCGCGGCCTACCAGCAGACCGGCGACCCGGCCGACAAGGACACCTACGGCAACTACGACACGGCGGACCGGGCCGACAGCAACGCCGTCAAGTTCATCGTCCTGCACGACACCGAGGTCGACTACGACACCACCCTGAAGATCTTCCAGAACCCGGCGAACCAGACCTCCGCCCACTACGTGGTGCGCTCGTCGGACGGCCATGTCACACAGATGGTGAAGAACAAGGACGTCGCCTGGCAGGCGGGCAACTGGTACCTCAACACCCACTCCATCGGCATCGAGCAGGAGGGTGTCGCGGCCGAGGGCGCCAAGTGGTACACGCCCGAGATGTACCGCTCGACCGCGCGGCTGGTGCGGCACCTGGCGGCGAAGTACGACATCCCGCTCGACCGGCAGCACATCATCGGTCACGACGGCGTGCCGCCCACCAGCGCGGCCGGCACGAAGAACATGCACTGGGACCCGGGACCCTACTGGGACTGGAACCGCTTCATGGCGCTGCTCGGCCGGCCCACCGTGCCGAGCGCCCCCAGGAGCAGCGAACTGGTCACCGTCAGCGCCGACTTCGCCAAGAACCAGCAGGAGTTCCGCGACTGCGAGAAGAACGTCGACCTGCCCCGGCAGGGCAGCAGCGCGGTCCCGCTGCACACCGGCCCCTCCGCGGACACGCCGCTCTTCTCCGACCCCGGACTGCATCCGGACGGCTCGCCCGGGACGAACTGTGCCGCGGACTGGGGCAGCAAGATCAGCGCCACCCAGCAGGCCGTCGTCGCCGACAGGGCACCCGGCTGGACGGCGATCTGGTGGTACGGGCAGAAGGCATGGCTCGAGACCCCCGCGGGGACCCGGGTCGTCAGCCCCACAGCCGGGCGGGTCGTGCGGCCGAAGGCCGGGAAGGCCGAAGTGCCGGTGTACGGCGTGGCCTACCCGGAGAAGGGGGAGTACCCCACGGACTTCGTCAAACCGACCGTCGGCACCCCGCTCGTCTACACCATCAAGGCGGGCCAGGCCTTCCCCGGTGGCGGCGAGGCACCCACCGGCTACTACTACGCACCGACGATCGACTCCTCGAAGCCGTACGACCACACGTACTTCCGCGGAGCCGAGACGTACGTGACGGTCCAGATCGGCCACCGGATCGGATTCGTGAAGGCGTCCGACGTCGACGTGGTGCGAGCCGGCTCGTGAGCCGCGGCTGAGGCCGTGAACACGCGCTGCGGGACCCATGTGTCGGCACCGGTCCCGCAGCGCGCTTCCCCCGCCCGTCAGACCGGTCGGCCCGGCGTGGTCAGCGTGTGCCGACGGCCGCCCGGACGGCCCGCCTGGCCATCGCGCAGTCGTCGTGCAGCCTGCGCAGCAGCAGTCGCTGCTCCTCGCCCGAGGACAGCACCCCCTGCCGTGCCTGGCCGCCTCCGGCGGGTGCGCCTTCGCGCATGGCGCGCTGCACGGCCGTCTCGTACGTACGGATCTCCCGCGTCAGCACGATCATGAGGTTGACCAGGAAGGCGTCCCGGGCCGCGGCTCCCGCCGCCTGGGCCAGCTGACTGATCTGGCGTCGGGACGCGGGTGCGTCACCGAGCACGGCCCAGAGCGTCGCCAGGTCGTACCCCGGCAGGTACCAGCCCGCGTGCTCCCAGTCGACCAGCACGGGGCCGGTGGGCGGTAGCAAAATGTTGGAGAGCAGGGCGTCGCCGTGGCAGAACTGGCCCATGCCCTGTCGGCCGCCCGCATGGGCCAGGCCGTGCAGCAGTTTCTGCAGGTCACCGAGATCGCGATCGGTGAAGAGCCCCAACTCGTGGTAGCGGGCGATGCGCGAGGCGTAGTCCAGAGGCGCGTCGAACAGACCGGCCGGCGGACGCCAGGCGTTGATCCGGCTCACCGCGCCGAGTACGGCCCGCAGATCCGCACGGGGCGGTGCCTCCGCCGGGTGCCTCGTGAGAGCCGCGACACGGCCGGGCATCCGCTCGATCACCAGGGTGCAGTTCTCCGGGTCGGCGGCGATGAGCCGCGGGGCCCGGACCGGTGGGCGGTGCCTGACGAAGGCGCGGTATGCAGCTATTTCGTGCCTGAACCGTTCCGTCCACGCGGGGGAGTGGTCGAGTAAACACTTGGCCACCGCGGTCGCGCGGCCGGTGGTGCCCACGATGAGCACCGACCGTCCACTGCGGCGCAGCACCTGCACCGGGTTGAACTCCGGGCAGATGCGGTGCACGGAGGCGATGGCCATCCGCAGCTGCGCGCCCTGGGTGCCGGACAGGTCGAGTCTTCCGCTGAGCGGTTGGGAGCCCGGCCCCGCCGCCCGCCGGGCACGACCCGTGCCGGACGCCGGAGTCACGGCGCGGGGGTCGAGATACGGGCCGCCGCCCGCCCCCGAGGGACGAAGCGGCCGGGGCGGGGCGGACACGGAGGACGATGCTGTGTACATGGGCGAACAGATCCCTTCGTGCGCCGACAAGTTGCGTGCGCCGCCCCGGCCGGCGGCCGTTCGGCACCCTGGGGAGTACCTAGGGCTGCCGGGCGGGGTGGCGCACTCCTACCTGACACCGAACTGCGGGTAGTGGAACATCTGGCGACCCCTGGCGAACCCTGGCGAATATTCACCCGGCATCCCCTGGGGGGCTAGGGTCAAGTCAGCCGAGAACCTGGGGGCTTGACGTGACCGGAGAACCCAACACCCGCCTTTCCGACCTGTTCGGCCTCGCCGGCTGGTCCAAGGGCGAACTCGCGAGAATGGTGAACAGACAGGCGGCGGCCATGGGCCACCTCCAACTGGCCACCGACACCTCGCGGGTGCGGCGCTGGATCGACATGGGGGAGTCCCCCCGCGATCCCGTGCCCGAAGTGCTGGCTGCTCTGTTCACCGAGCGACTCGGCCGTGTCGTGACCATCGAGGACCTCGGGTTCGGCCGGCGCGGGCGTGTGGGGAAGCGGCGAAAAGCCGGGACGGAAGAGAATCCCGACGGATTGCCGTGGGCGCCCGAACGGACGGCAGCGGTCCTCACCGAATTCACGGGAATGGACCTCATGCTCAACCGACGCGGCTTGGTGGGCGCGGGCGCCGCGCTCGCCGCTGGCTCAGCTCTCACCGGCGCCATGTACGACTGGCTGCACTCCGAGCCCGCTCCGGCGGCCCGGGCCTCCCGCCTCAACGATCCCCTGTACGCCGACAACGCCGGCTTCGACCTGTACGAGGCCGCTCCCGTCGGTTCCGAGGAGATCGAGGCGCTCGAGCACTCGGTGGAGGTGTTCCGGGCCTGGGACGCCTCCAGGGGTGGCGGGCTCCAGCGCAAGGCCGTCGTGGGCCAGCTCAACGAAGTGGGCGGCATGCTCGCCTACCACCACCCCGAGCACCTGCAGCGCCGTCTCTGGGGCGTCGCGGCCAATCTCGCCGTCCTCGCCGGCTGGATGTCCCACGACGTGGGGCTCGAGCCCACCGCCCAGAAGTACTTCGTGATCGCCGCCCACGCGGCGCGCGAGGGCGGCGACCGTCCACGCGCGGGCGAGGCGCTCTCCCGGGCCGCCCGGCAGATGGTCCACCTGGGCCGGCCGGACGACGCCCTGGACCTGATGAAGCTCGCCAAGTCCGGTTCCGGGGAGGAGACCCTGCCGCGTACCCGGGCGATGCTGCACACCATCGAGGCGTGGGCGCAGGCGTCGATGGGCCGCGGGCAGGCCATGCGGCGCACACTCGGCGAGGCCGAGGATCTCTTCGTGTCGGACAAGGGCGACGTGCCGCCGCCGAGCTGGATGCAGATGTTCGACGAGGCGGACATGCACGGGATGCAGGCCCTGGCCTTCCGTACGCTCGCCGAACACGACCCGGCCGCGGCGTCCACCGCGCAGCGCCATGCCAAGCAGGCACTCGATCTGAGGATGAACGGCCGCCAGCGGTCCAAGATCTTCGACTACATCTCGCTCGCCTCGGCGTGCTTCATCGGTGACGATCCGGAGCAGGCCGACCGGTACGCCCGGCTCGCTCTCGTATCGATGGGGGAGACCTCCTCGCACCGTACGTGGGACCGTCTGCGGGAGATGTACCGGCTCACCGGGCAGTTCGCGGGCTTCGCCAAGATCGAGGACCTGCGCGAGGAGATCGAGAGGGTCCTGCCCGGTGGTTCCGACAAGAAGGCCAGAGGCACCAAGGCCTGACCCGGACCGCCGTCGACGAGCGTGGGCCCACCTCGGTCCGCCGCGCGGACAGGCCTGCCGTGCCGGAGGGCCCGCACAGGCGTGGCTCCGCAGGGACTCCCTGAAGAGCTGTCCGGAAGCTCGACCGGTGCGACCGGGAACTCCTTCAGGCCGCTACGCGAGCCACCACCACGCATGCGTCGTCGAGCCGCTCGGCCGAACCGAGCTCCTCGACCACGATCCTTACGCAGTCCTGTGCCGTGCGGGCCTGCGCGAACCGGGGGGCCAGCTCCAGAAGCATGTCCGGGCCGGCGCCACGGTCGCTGAGCCGTGTCAGTCCGTCGGTGTGCAGGACGAGCACATCGCCGGGCAGCAGGGCCACCTGCTCCTGCTCGTAGACGACACCGGAGGCCGCACCGAGCAGCACCCCGTCCGGCGTGGGCAGAGGGCGCCCCACTCCGTTGCGGAACAGCAGCGGGGCGGGGTGTCCTGCCTGTGCCCAGACAAGTGTGCCGGTCGCCGGATCGAAGCGGCAGCACACGGCGCTTCCCAGGGCCGGCTGCGCCGAGCATTCGATCAACTGGTTCAGGTGCCCCATCACCGCACCCGGGTCCACCCCGGCCACGGCCATGCCCCGCAGCGCACCGAGCAGCATCGCCATGGCCGAGGTCGCGGAGATCCCGTGGCCTGTGAGGTCACCGACGCTGAGCAGCGTCCTCCCGTCCGGGAGGGGCAGCGCGTCGTACCAGTCGCCGCCGATCAGATCGCTCGCCCCTGAGGGCAGGTAGTGGGCGGCGACGTCCAGTCCGCTCGCCTCTCGGCCGGATATCGGCAGCGAGCCGTGCCACGGGGGCAGAACGGCTTCCTGCAGTTGTACGGCCATCCGGTGCTCTGCCCGGGCCATGTGCTCCTGGCGCCGCAGAGTGTCCTGTGTCCGGCCCGCGGCGTGCTGACTGCGCCGCAGTCTGCTGACATCGCGCAGGACCGCCCACATGGAAGCGGTGCAGCCGTCGGCGTCGAGGACGGGTTCGCCCATCATGTGCAGCGTGCGCATGGTGCCGTCGGGCAGCAGGATCCGGAATTCGCCGTCCATCGGCCGGCCGTCCACCAGGCAGTCGGTCACCATGGACGTCAGGAGGGGCTGGTCCTCCGCGAGGAGTACGGACGGCAGCTCGTCCAGGGACAGTGCGCCTGCCCCCGGCTCCCGGCCGAAGATCTGGTACAGCTCGTCGGACCAGCTGACCTCGTCGGTGAGCAGATTCCACTCGGCGCTGCCGACCCTGCTGAGGAGCGAGCCCGTCGGCGGCTCCGACGGCGTCCGGGCGGATGTGTCCGCGGTCCCGCAGGCCGAAGGGCCGGCGATTCCGTCCCGTAGCTGTCCCAGGTGCTCGCCGAGGTCGTCGAGCTGATGGACAGCGAGCTCGCAGAGTGCGCGCTGCCACCGCAGCTGGGGATCGTCGTCGTCGAGCACGGAGGTGTCGCGCCGCACCGCGTCCACGTCGCCGCGCAGCAGTCGCGTCCGGTCGATCAGGGCGTCGACTGCCTCCCGCTCGGGCGGTTGTGGGGCGGGGCGGTCCGCAAACAGATGGGACGGCATCTGGTACTCCGATACAGGCGGTACGGCCGGTTCGTGGGGTTGGACCGAACACGACTGTTGCACAGGCTGCGGGACCCCGTAAGGGGTTTGGCAACACTCGCCCCGTCCTTGCTTCTGGCATATGTCATCGGCTGGGTGAGGCGCGGGTCCGCCGAACACCCTTGCCCCTGGAGGGGAGTTGACGCAAGTCAACCGGCGCGAGCCGCCCCGCGTACGCCCGCGTGTGCGGCCCCACGCGGCTCGCAACTGCGCGGATCAGGGCATATGCGGAGTCGCGAGGTGCCGTGGACAGGCGCCCGGGGCGGTCGATCGCGCCGTGGAGTGGATCGGGCGTTCGGGGTGTGGGTGGATGTGCGTAGAGCGTGCGTTCGGACATCATCGCGCTCGGGGGCGTGCTCCTTCGGGCGGGAATGGCGGAGCGCCCTCGTGTGTTGACCCGGCCAGACGTGAAAACGACACTCATTCCCATCCAGGGGTGGGGTCGCGATCCCCGTCTGGAGGCGCCATGGCACGCAGTGAGACCAGGCCCGTCGTCCTGCTCCGGTCCACGGCCGGAACCGGCCACACCTACGTGACGCGGAAGAGCCGGCGCAACGACCCCGACCGGCTGGAGCTGAGGAAGTTCGACCCGGCCGTGGGGCGTCACGTCGTGTTCCGTGAGGCCCGCTGACCGTCGGTGGCATCCTCCACCCGCCTCCGGTGGGCCCGCGGACCTGCGTGATCGTGGTGGGGATCACATGACGAGGGGCGGATTCACGGGAACGGCGGGTGGTGGTTTATCGTTCATCTATGCGTGGGGGTGAGCGGCCGGAGCTCATCGGCAGACGGTCCCTCTTCGCCTCCGCACACAAGCCGCCCCGGCTGGATTCCCCCGATCCGGCCGGGGCTTCCCCTTTGCCGGACCGCGTGACGGCGGGCTGTCGGGTCCGGGTGACGGGGCGTTGCCGGTCCGCATGACGGCCGGCTGCCGGTTCGCTTCCATGTTCGTCCGGTCCCTGCTCACACGGTCCGGGTGAGATCCGCCGCGTAGTGCTCGATCGCGGGACGGTACTGCTGCACCCCGGGGCTGTCGCTCGTCGCCGCCACCAGTCGCAGCAGAAGCTGCATGGCCTCGTGATGCTCGCCCGTGTTGAAAAGGGCCATGGACAGGAAGGTCCGCAGCGCCCCGTCGTCCGGGAATTCCGAGACGCCCCGACGGAGGGTCTCGACGGCCTGGCCGAATCTGCCCAGGACGCGATAGGTGCTGCCGAGTCCCAGCAGGGCCCCCCGGCGGTCCTCCTCCGTGAGCCCGTCGCCCTGAAGGCTTCGCTCGTAGTAGGGCACGGCCTCGGCCTCCAGGCCGAGCACATCGTGGACCCAGGCGGTCTGGTAGGCGACCTCGGCCGAGTCGGGGAACGCGGCGGTGAGGGAGAGGAGACGTTCCCTGGCCTGTTCGGGATGGCCCTCTTCACGCAGCCGCACGGCCTCCGTCAGCAGCTCGTCCTTCTTCTGTGCGCTCATGCGCACATGGTCGCACCCATCCCGGGGTGTGACCGCCAGGGTTGGGGGCATCCGTTCCGCCATGAATGCAGAGGCGAATCGTAGTGCACGACGCAGAGGTACGGGACGTCTACTGCTGCGCGCCGCGGCGTTGACCGCGGCGTTTCTCGCGCTTGTGGCGTTCTCCGTGGTGCTGGCGAAGGTGACGCTCACGCCGTCGCCCGCGTCGGAGGACATCGTCACCTCCAATCTGAAACCGGGGCGGTCCCTGCGCCAGTACGCGGAGGACTACACCTTCCTCGCCGCGTGCAAGCAGGCGGGCGGGAACCTCCTGCTCGGCGCGCCGTTCGGCGTACTGCTGCCGATCCTGGTGCCGCGCCGTCTCCGGATGCTCCGGATGACCGTGCTGACCGTGCTGGTCATCGCGGTCGTCGAGCTGGTGCAGGGTGCGCTCGTGGCGGGGCGCGCCTTCGACATCGACGACGTCATCCTCAACACCAGTGGTGCGCTGCTGGGTTACCTGCTGCTGGGGCGGCGCGTCAGCCATCGCTACCACGCCCTTTCCGACGAGCCGGCACCGGCGAAGGGGGCGAAGTCCGCCCCGAAGCCCGGAGCGGAGCCGACGTCCGGAGCCAGGACGAAGTCCGGCACGAAGCCCGCCACCAAGGCGAAGGCCGCTGTCGCCACGCGGACCGGGATGAGGGCGAAGCTGGGCGGGCGGACCAAGGAGCCCGCCGCGCGCCGGAGCGCGTCCGCGCCGGTGACTCGCGGACGCGCTCTGGTCGACAGGTGGCGCAGCCGGCGGGAGGGCCCGGGCGGGGGAGCGCCCGGAGCCCGCCGGCGCGGAGCCTAGAGCGCCGGGTAGGCGTTCTTCATGAGCTCCTGGAACTGGGCGGAGAACCACTTGCCGGAGACCGGGGCGTCGCCCAGGGCTCCCGACATGTTGTTGTTGTTGCGTGCGTTACCCGTGTAGGTCGGGTCGCACATCCGGTCGAACCCCTTGCCCTCGTCGTTCGGGATCGCCTTGCTGGACCCGTCCGACTCCCCCGGGGGCTTCATCCAGACGTACGCGTCGATGCCGGCTTCCGGAGCCGCCTTGGGCCGTTCTCCGAGGCCGGCTCCGGCCTGGTTGCACCAGTTGCCGAGGTGGATGCGCCGGTCGATACGACCGCCGTCCACATAGGTGTCGACGCTGGTCGTGGCACCGGGGCCGGCCGGCCGGGCCGCGCCGCCCCAACCGTTGCGCGAGGTGTCGATGAGCATGCCGACGTCCGACTTGAAGCCGACCGAGACGAGCTTGGTCCGGAAGGCCTGCGCGAACGAGAGCTCGTCCGTGTAGCGGTTCCAGTCGACCCACTTCGACTGGCGCACCGAGGTCCCGTTGACGGAGTCCTCGATCTTGAAGTTCGTCTCCTTCAGCGCGCTGTAGTTGGCCGTGTTGGTGATGAAGCCCTGGACGTCGTCGACGGTCGCGCCCTCGGCGGTGGCGGCCTGGTGGAAGATGTCGGCGGAGGCGCCGAAGTTGTCGTCCCAGCCGATCCAGCCGTGGTGACCGGCGTCGATGTAGTTGTAGACGTTGCCGGCGTCGCCGAGCTTGTTGAGTGCGTAGCCGACACCCTTGACGTAGTTGCCGTTGGCCTTCATGACGTCACAGGCCGGGGTGGCCGTGGGGCGGCCGCCGGCGTTGGTGACCAGGTTCGGCAGCGAGTCGATCTCGACGGTGGTGACGATGCGCAGGCCCGCGTACTTCGAGTCGGCGAGGATCGCCGCGATCGGGTCGATGT
This sequence comes from Streptomyces sp. NBC_01460, assembly GCF_036227405.1. Lineage (NCBI taxonomy): Bacteria > Bacillati > Actinomycetota > Actinomycetes > Kitasatosporales > Streptomycetaceae > Streptomyces > Streptomyces sp. NBC_01460. The sequence continues at coordinate 419,785 of NZ_CP109473.1, read as the reverse complement.
ACTCCGACTTGTAGCGGCCGATCTCGGTGGGGCCGAGCTCGCCGTTGGAAGCCAGCGCCGCGCAGTCGCGTCCCGGCAGGTTGTAGATGACGAGCTGGACGACGAGCTCGCCGGAGCCCTTCTGGGTCAGGGCCGCGTCCAGGTGGTCGCGCAGGCCCATGCTGCCGTTGGCGCCCTCGATCGCCGCGATGCGGTCGAGCCAGACACCCGTCGGCTGGTTCGATACCTTGCTGCCGCCCGGTTCGGCGGCCGCCTTCGACGACCACTCCGGGTTCACGTAGACCTTGGCGCCCGCGTAGGGGTTGTTCACCTTGCTGCCCGCGGGGGGATCGGTGGGCGGATCGGTCGGGTCCGTCGGATCGGTCGGACCTGTCACGTCACCGGTGCAGGTGACGCCGTTCAGCTTGAAGGTCGCGGGGACGGTGCTGTTGCCGTTGCCCGACGCGTTGAAGCCGAAGGAAGCGGAGGCGCCGGTGGCGAGAGCGCCGTTGTAGGAGAGGCTCTTCGCGGTGACAGCCGCACCGCTCTGCGAGACCGTGGCGTTCCAGCCCTGGCTGATCTTCTCACTGCCGGCGAACGACCATTCCAGCTGCCAGCTGGAGACGGCGTCACCCTTGTTCGTGACGCTCACCGCAGCGGTCAGTCCGCCGTTCCACTGGTTCTGGATCTTGTAGTCGACGGTGCAGCCTGCCGCCGCTGCGGCGGAGGCTCCGAAGGGGGCCACCGCGGCGGCGGATCCCGCGGCTGCGGCGACGAGTGCCCCCGCGGCGATGAGCGCCGTTCGGGATCGGCGCAGGGTGGTGGGGCTCGTGCGGCTCATGCGAATTCCGTTTCCTCAGCTGTAGAGGGCGCGCGGGTGATCGCGCAGCCCGATTCCGTACGGGGTGGGGATACCGTCGTAGTCGCTGATCAAGGACGGGGCCCTGGAGAGGTCCCAGGTGTTCCAGGTCCGTCCGGTGGAGCTGTGTCCGCGGTCGTCCGACCCCGGCACGACCCGGTCGGCGGAGCCGGTGGGGGCAGGGGTGTACGCCGATCTCGCCCGTGACGAAGGGGACTTCGGCGCGACCGGAGTGAACGGGGGGTGCAGCGGTCCCCGCTCACAGGATTGCGAGTGAGTGATGGACGTGGCACGCGAGGACGGGCGGTCCTGCGCGCCCGCGTACTGCGGAGTAATGGGTGGTCAGGCCAAGCGTGTACTCCTCGTTCGGGCGGTGTGCCTACGGGGGCGGGGAGATCCGCCGGACCGGTGGAGCCGGCCGGATCCGTGGTGCGGAGTGTGCTGTCGAGCCTGGACGGACCGGGCGCGGAGCCGATCCGCGGCGGAGGCCGGCAGATCGGCCGCAAGGCCCGCGCTGTACGCACCTGTCCGGATCGGACTGTCGCCGGCGGCGGTGCCCGCCTTCCGTGTGCCGCCGTCCCACTGATGCGCGGTGCTGTTCTCCACCGTGCGTACGAGGGCGGATCCGGAAGCCGTGACCATGGCTGCGGCGGTACCGCGTGCCATGCCGAGCACCGCTCCGAGGAGCAGTCCGAACAGGTGCGATAAGTGCGCGGGGTGTCGCATGAGCGACTCCTTGCAGATCGGGCGTGCCCCCTACGGCACGTCGACTGATGGAACCGCTCCCACTGGTGTGGCATGACGTTAGAGCGTCAACTGGTGTCGGTCAACACACCAGTTCTCAACTCTTGCTATCGAAATAATTCGACTCTTCACGTCTCTTGACTCTCTTTTTCCTCCTCCCCATGCTGGGAGCGCTCCCACTGGTTCAAGGCTTGTGCTCAACCCCGCACGCCCCCCATGTCGCCGAGCCGCGAGGAGGTACCGCGCATGCCATCGGGACGCGCACGAAGAAGTTGGTTACCGGGAAGACCGGGCAGAACCGGAGCCGGAAACCGTCGGTTGTGGACAGCATGGGTGGCGGCGCTGGCCCTTCCCCTGGGCATGACCGCCGCCGCCGGTACGCCGGCCCAGGCCGCCGCGGTCCAATGCAGCGTCGACTACAAGGTCAATGACTGGGGTTCGGGCTTCAGCACCGAGCTCACCGTCACCAACAGGAGCACCGCCGCGATCAACGGCTGGACCCTGACCTACGACTACGCCGGCAACCAGAAGCTCACCAACGGCTGGAACGGCACCTGGTCCCAGTCGGCCAGGACCGTCACCGTCAAGAACGCGGCCTGGAACGGCGCCATCGCCGCCGGGGCCGCCGTCACGACGGGCGCGCAGTTCTCCTACAGCGGCACCAACGCCGCGCCGACCGCCTTCGCCGTCAACGGCACGGCCTGCGTGGGCGCGCACCAGCCGCCGATCACCGTCCTGACCAGCCCGGCGGCGGGCGCCGTCTTCTCCGCCGGAGACTCCGTGCCCCTGGCCGCGACCGCTGCGGCGGCGGACGGGGCGGGGATCACCAAGGTCGAGTTCTACGACGACACGAAGCTGCTCGGGACCGACACCACGTCCCCGTACACCTTCAGCGCCGCAGGACTGTCCGCCGGCGCCCACTCCGTGTACGCCAGGGCGTACGACGGCCTCGGCGCCTCGGCTGAGTCGACGCCCGCGGGCATCACCGTCGTCGCGGGTCCGGCCGTCGTCGCCACACCGGCCCAACTCGGCGTCCAGCAGGGCAAGTCGGGGACGTTCAACGTCTCCCTGTCCACCGCGCCCACCTCGTCCGTCACCGTCTCGGTCGCGCGGAGCGCCGGCAACACCGGTCTGAGCGTCACCGGTGGTGCGAGCCTCACCTTCACCGCGTCGAACTGGTCCACCCCCCAGAAGGTGACCGTCTCGGCCGCCGCGTCGGGAACGGGTGCCGCGACCTTCACCGTGACGGCACCGGGCCACAGCAAGGCCGAGGTGACCGTCACCCAGCTCGCGGCGGCGAAGGACTACGACGCCCGCTTCCTCGACCTGTACGGGAAGATCACCGACCCGGCCAACGGCTACTTCTCCTCGGAGGGAATCCCCTACCACTCCGTCGAGACCCTCATCGTCGAAGCCCCCGACCAGGGGCACGAGACGACGTCGGAGGCGTACAGCTATCTGATCTGGCTCCAGGCGATGTACGGCAAGATCACCGGAGACTGGACGAAGTTCAACGGTGCGTGGGCCACCATGGAGAAGTACATGATCCCCACCCACGCCGACCAGCCCACGAACTCCTTCTACAACGCGTCGAAGCCCGCCACCTACGCACCGGAGCACGACACCCCGAACGCGTACCCGGCCGTCCTCGACGGATCGGCGTCCTCCGGATCGGACCCGATCGCCTCCGAGCTGAAGAGCGCGTACGGCACGGACGACATCTACGGGATGCACTGGATCCAGGACGTCGACAACGTCTACGGCTACGGCAACTCCCCCGGGAAGTGCTCGGCCGGACCCAGTGACACCGGGCCGTCGTACATCAACACCTTCCAGCGCGGACCGCAGGAGTCGGTCTGGGAGACCGTGACCCACCCCACCTGCGACAACTTCACCTTCGGCGGTGACAACGGCTACCTGGACCTGTTCACCGGGGACGCCTCCTACGCCAAGCAGTGGAAGTTCACCAACGCCCCGGACGCCGACGCGCGCGCCGTGCAGGCCGCCTACTGGGCGGATGTCTGGGCGAAGGAGCAGGGCAAGTCGGCAGAGGTCTCGGCGACCGTCGGCAAGGCGGCGAAGATGGGTGACTATCTCCGCTACTCCATGTTCGACAAGTACTTCAAGAAGGTCGGCAACTGCGTCGGCCCGACCACCTGCCCCGCCGGCAGCGGCAAGGACAGCGCGCACTACCTGATGTCCTGGTACTACGCCTGGGGCGGTGCCACCGACACCTCGGCCGGCTGGTCCTGGCGCATCGGTTCCAGCCACGCCCACGGCGGATACCAGAACCCCATGGCCGCCTACGCGCTGAGCTCGGTCGCCGACCTGAAGCCCAAGTCGGCCACGGGCCAGCAGGACTGGGCCAAGAGCCTGGACCGGCAGATGGACTTCTACCAGTGGCTCCAGTCCGACGAGGGCGCCATCGCGGGCGGTGCGACCAACAGCTGGAAGGGCAGCTACGCCCAGCCTCCGGCCGGTACGCCCACCTTCCACGGCATGTACTACGACGAGAAGCCCGTGTACCACGACCCGCCGTCCAACCAGTGGTTCGGCTTCCAGGCGTGGTCCATGGAGCGCGTCGCCGAGTACTACCACGAGTCGGGTGACGCCCAGGCCAAGGCCGTACTCGACAAGTGGGTCGACTGGGCCCTGTCCGAGACGACCATCAACCCGGACGGCACCTACCTCATGCCGTCCACCCTCAAGTGGTCGGGGGCGCCCGACACCTGGAACGCGTCGAGCCCCGGCGCGAACTCCGGACTCCACGTCACCGTCGCCGACTACACCAACGACGTCGGGGTGGCCGGCGCCTACGCCAGGACGCTGACCTACTACGCCGCCAAGTCCGGTGACGCCGAGGCGAAGGCCACGGCCGAGGGGCTGCTCGACGGCATGTGGAGCCACTACCAGGACGACGCGGGCATCGCGGTTCCGGAGACCCGCGCCGACTACAACCGTTTCGACGACCCGGTGTACGTCCCGAACGGCTGGACGGGCGCCATGCCCAACGGGGACACCGTCGACAACGACTCGACGTTCCTCTCCATCCGGTCCTTCTACAAGGACGACCCGAACTGGCCGAAGGTGCAGGCCTATCTGGACGGCGGAGCCGCTCCGGTCTTCACCTACCACCGGTTCTGGGCGCAGACCGACGTCGCACTGGCTCTGGGAGCGTACGCAGACCTCCTGGAGTGAGTGACAGCAGTACCCAGGGGTTCCGGCCGCCGGCCTTCAGCCGGCGGCCGGAACCCCGCTCGTCCCCGCCGGACGCCCGGCCTGGTGCGAACCACCTGGCGAAAGGCATGATCATGCGATGACATGGACAGCCCCCGAGGCCACCCGCGCCACCGGATCGCTCACCGGCGGCGAACGAGAGACACTGACCGGCTTCCTGGCCTTCTACCGCGGCACACTGCTGCAGAAATGTGCGGGCCTGACGGGCGAACAACTTGCCGAGCAGACCGTCGAGCCGTCCAACCTCACCCTCCTCGGCCTGATCCGGCACATGGCCAAGGTGGAACGCATCTGGTTCCGCGAGGGGCTCGGCGGACTGCCACTGCCCCCGATGTACGGCGCGGAGAAGGGCAAGGACGCCGACTTCGAGGACCTGTCGCCCGACCGCGCCCCCGAGGACTACGCCCGTTTGATCGAGGAGATCCGCCTGGCCGACGAGATGGCGGCGGGCGCATCGCTCGACACCACCTTCACCCGGCGCGGCACGGTCTACTCACTGCGTACGGTGCACGTCCACATGATCGCCGAGTACGCGCGCCACATCGGGCACGCGGACCTCCTGAGGGAGCGGCTGGACGGCGTCACGGGCGCCTGAAGCGGCCCAACGGCTCCCGCCCGTACAGGATCTGGCGTAATCCCTCGCCTTGGGCGGAGTGAAATCGCCGGACGGGGTCACACGGAAGGTATGACGTCCACTGACGTAAGGACAGACAGCACCGGGGACCCCGCCCAGGGGGGCGCGCCCCGCCGCCGTGCCCGCACGCGAGGATGCCTGCCGTTCGCCGGCGTGTGCGCGGCCGCTCTGGTCCTGTTGCTCCTCGGATCGCGGCTCAGCCTGATCCCGGGGCTCGGAGACCTCTTCGAGGAGAAGACCAACGACCGCTCAGGGCCCGCGGTGCTCAAGTCCGTCCAGGACATGAGCGCCTACGAGGCGGCCTCCGGCAACTTCCAGGTCGTCGTCGACCTGGAGAAGGACGCCAAGTACCTGCCCGACGCCATCCGCGGCACAAGGACGCTGTACGTCGGCGCGGGTACCGTCGGAGCCTCCGTCGACCTGGGCAAGGTCGGTGCCGACGGCGTGACCGTCAACGAGGACCGCACCACGGCCGAACTCGTGCTGCCCCACGCGGTACTGGGCAAGCCCGCCCTCGACCCCGACCGCTCCTACGCCGTGTCCAAGCAGCGAGGCATCCTCGACCGGCTCGGCGACTTCTTCTCCGACAACCCCGGCAGCGAGCAGGCGGTCAACAAGCTCGCGGCCAAGCACATCGGAGAGGCGGCGGAGGAGAGCGGCCTGAGGAAACGGGCCGAGAAGAACACCACCTCCATGCTCCAGGGTCTGCTCGGCTCGCTCGGATTCGAGAAGGTCACCGTCCGCTACAGCGACCCGCCCGGCTGACAGGAACCGTGAGCCGTGACGGCCGCGTGTCGAAGCCATGGCCCCGTCCGCGGACCGGCCATGGTGGTCGTATGAACAGTGCAGGCATTCTCGCCGACGCGTTCGACCGCGTCCACGAAGCGGTGCACACCGCAGTCGAGGGTCTCCCGGCCGAGGACCTCAACGCCAGACTCGACGCCGACGCGAACTCCATCGCCTGGCTCGTGTGGCACCTCACGCGCGTCCAGGACGACCACGTCGCCGACGCGGCGGGAACCGAGCAGATCTGGTTCGCGCAGGACTGGGCATCCCGCTTCGAGCTGCCCCTCGAGAAGGGGGCGACCGGCTACGGCCACAGCAGCGCCCAGGTGGGTTCCGTGCGGGTGGCTTCGCCCGACCTGCTCCTCGGGTACTTCGACGCCGTCAGCGAGCAGACGCTGGACTTCGTCCGGGGCCTCGACGGGCGGGCCCTCGACCGCGTCGTGGACGACTCCTGGTCGCCCCCGGTGACCCTCGGCGTGCGGCTGATCAGCGTCATCGCCGACGACCTGCAGCACGCGGGTCAGGCGGCGTTCGTCCGCGGGGCACTCGAGCGCCGCTGAGCCGCCTCGGCTCAGGGGCGCGCGTAGTGCCCGGGACTCGTGCCGACCACGCGCTTGAAGTGCCGCGAGAAGTGGGACTGGTCGTAGAACCCGGCCGAGGCCGCGACCTCCGGCAGCCGCATACCCCCGAGCAGCAGGCGGCGGGCCAGATCCACGCGGCGCCCCGTGAGGTACTGGTGCGGAGCCATGCCGAACTCCTGGCCGAAGGCCCGCACCAGATGGGTGTGGTGGGAGTGCAGCCGCTCCGCCGCCTCGCGGAGCGTCACCCCTTCGACGACGTGCTCGTCCAGCAGATCCCGGAGCGCGTACGCGATGCGGCGGTCGGGCACCCGCGGGGAGACGGACTCGTCGCGCAGGTGCCCTGCGAGACGCTCGGACACGAGCGCGAGGCGGCTCTGGGCCTCCATCTCGTCCCCAGGACGCTCGAGCGTGCGGTGGAGCTGATCGACCCGCCGGCGCAGCAGCGGATCCCGGAGCACCGGCCGGTCCACCGCACGCCCGACGAGGTCCGCGTCGATCTGTGAGGTGTTCAGGTACAGCACGCGCTTGCGGAACCCGCCGGGGGTCGCGGCGCCGCCGTTGTGAGGGACGTGCGGAGGCAGCAGCGTCACCACCGAACTGGGTGCCCCGTGCTCATGACGGTCCAGGTCGTAGCGGACCATTCCCTCGTCGACGATGAGCAGCGTCCACGCGTCGTGCGTGTGCATCGGGTACGCGTGGTCGGCGAAGTGCGCGTGGAAGACCTCGTCGATCCCCTCGACGCGCGGGCGCCACGCGGTGATGTCCGGACGTGCTCCCATGGACGAATCGTACAAGAGCGCTCCGGACCGGCCGGCACGCAAACTTCGTACAAGACGTCCGGGGGCCGGGCTCGGCAGACTCCTTGCCATGACCGACGACAACGCACCCGTACGTTTCGACACCAAGATCGCTGTGCTGCTCCGTGACGACCTCGAGACCTGGCAGCGGCTGAACGTCACCGCCTTCCTGGTGAGCGGCCTGGGTACCCGGCTGCCCGAGGTGATCGGCGAACCGTACGCCGACGCCGACGACACCCCGTACCTGCCCATGTTCCGGCAGCCCGTCCTCGTCTTCGCCGGGTCCAAGGAGCTCCTGACGAGCGCGCACGGCAAGGCGGTCGGCCGGGGCGTCACCACGGCCGTCTTCACCTCCGACCTGTTCGCCACCGGCCACGACGAGGCCAACAGGGCCGCCGTGCGCGCGGTGCGCAGGGACACGATGGACCTGGTGGGCCTGGCCGTGTACGGCCCGCGCAACGCCGTCGACAAGATCCTCAAGGGCGCGTCCATGCATCCGTGACGGCGTCCCGGAGTCACCGGGCGGATACTCACGGGCACACCCGTGCGGGTGATGGTTCCCGGTGCCATACTCGACAACAAGTCCGCTTGACAGGCTTGTCATTGTCCCGAAAGGCGACGCGTCATGAACTGGGCATCGTGGACCACCCTCGGTGTCTTCGCGGGAACCGGCGGAGTGCGCACCGAAGAGATTGGTGTCGTGAGCGGTGATCTCACCGTGCACACGACGTGGACCGAGGAGCTGGCCGAGGTCGCCGTGCAGTACAGCGGCGCTTCGGACTGGTTCACACTGGCCGGCAGTCCGGTGCCGTGCCCCTCGGAGGAAGCGAGCAGATCCCTCCACCAGAGCGTCGTGGAGGCGGTACGCGCCGGCGGCGGAGCAACGGTTCCGGCTCCGCACACGGTGGAGTGACCTCCATGACCGGCGCCGCGGCAGCCGGTCAGCCCCCCGCGAAGCGCACCACGTAACGCCGCTGCCAGGGCGTCTCGACGGCCTTGGGGTGGTAGTTCCGGCGTACGTAGGCGACCGCCTCCTCCGCCGGGACCCCGTCCAGCACGGCCAGGCAGGCGAGAGCCGTGCCCGTCCGTCCCCGGCCCCCTCCGCACGCGACCTCGACCCGCTCACCCGGAGCGCGGCTCCACGCCTCCCTCAGCACGGAGCGTGCCGCCTTCCGGTCGGCGGGCAGCCGGAAGTCCGGCCAGCGCAGCCACCGTGACTCCCACGCGACGGGAGGCGGGGGACCACCCAGGAGATGAACCGCGAAGGTGGGTTCGGCCCCCTCGGGAAGCGGACGCCTCAGACCGCGGCCCCGCACGAGCCGTCCCGAGGGCAGTGGCAGTACGCCCTCACCCGCCGCATCCCACAACTCGGTCACTGTCAGTCCTTGCCGTCGAGGTCTTCGGACAGGAGCGTAGCCAGCACATCGACGGCATCGGGCGCGCTTTCGCCCTCGGCGGACAGCACCAGCAGATCACCGTGCTGAGCGGCCAGAGCGAGCACGGAGAGCATGCTCCGGGCATCGACCGGGGTATTTCCCTCGCGCCCCACGGTGACGGGGACGGGCTGGCGCACGGCCGCCTGGACGAAGAGCGAGGCGGGACGGGCGTGGAGGCCGCTGCGGGAGCCTACGGAGACGGTGCGCTGGTACACGGGTGCACTCCTTGGGTGAAGAGGGATGTCGTACAGGGAGGGGCGTGGATCAGACGGCCACGGCGACGCCCGATCCGTCGTCGGCCGGTGCGGCGGACGCGGGGGTGCGCCGCATGCCCTTGAGGACGACGACCAGCGCGGTGGACACCGCGGTGCCGACGGCGATCGCCAGCAGGTAGAGGAACGGCTCGCCGATGAGCGGGACGACGAACACACCACCGTGCGGGGCGCGGAGCGTGCAGCCGAAGGCCATGGACAGTGCGCCCGTGACCGCGCCGCCGGCCATGACCGACGGGATCACCCGCAGGGGATCCGCAGCCGCGAACGGGATCGCCCCCTCGGTGATGAATGAGGCGCCCAGCACCCACGCGGCGCGGCCGTTCTCCCGCTCGGTCCGGGTGAACAGCCCGCGGCGTACGGTCGTGGCGAGCGCCATCGCCAGCGGAGGCACCATGCCGGCCGCCATCACCGCGGCCATGACCTTGAGGCTGCCGGGCGTCGGGTCGGCCAGCCCGCCGACCGCGAAGGCGTACGCCACCTTGTTCAGCGGGCCGCCCATGTCGAAGCACATCATCAGGCCGAGGACGACGCCGAGGATGACCGCGTTGGACCCCGACAGCCCGTTCAGCCAGTCGGTGAGAGCGTTCTGGAGCGAGGCGATCGGCTTGCCGACCACGATGAACATGAGGAAGCCGACCGCGATCGACGCGAGCAGGGGGATCACCAGCACCGGCATGATGCCGCGCAGCGTGGGATGCACCTTCACCCGCTGGATCGCCATCACCACGGCGCCGGCCAGCAGACCCGCGACCAGACCGCCGAGGAAGCCCGCGTCGACGGTGAGCGCGACGGAGCCGCCGACGAACCCCGGGACGAGTGCGGGCCGGTCCGCCATCCCGTAGGCGATGTACCCCGCCAGCACCGGGACCAGGAAGCCGAAGGCGGCGGTGCCGATCTGGTTGAGCAGGGCGGCCCAGCCGGCCGCCTCACCCCAGACGAAGTGGTCCGCCACCGATTTCGCGCTCGCGATCTCGTAGCCGCCGATGGCGAAGGAGAGCGCGATGAGCAGTCCTCCGGCCGCGACGAAAGGAACCATGTAACTGACGCCGGACATCAGATAGGTACGCAGCCGCACACCGAGGTTCGCGGACGCTCCCTCCGGACCGGTGCCGGTCTCGTCGCCCGGGCCGGCGATCCTGCCGACCTCACCGCGCTCGGCCTTGCGGCGGGCCTCGGCGATCAGCTCGGCCGGCCGGTTGATCCCGGCCTTCACCCCGGTGTCGACGACCGGCTTCCCGGCGAACCGCGCCCTCTCCCTCACGTCGACGTCGTGCGCCCAGATGACCGCGTCGGCAGCGGCGATGACCGCAGGGTCCAGCCGCTCGAAGCCGGCCGAGCCCTGCGTCTCGACGTGGAGCACGACCCCCTGGGCGCGCGCCGCCGCCTCCAGGGACTCCGCGGCCATGTAGGTGTGCGCGATACCGGTCGGACAGGAGGTGACGGCGACGACCCGGAACGGCTCGGTCGTCTCCGGGGCCGCCGCGACAGCGTCCTCGGTGCCCGCGGCCGGTGCGGCCGCCTCTTCGCCGCGGACCAGGGCCGCGGCTGCGGCCGGGTCGGTCTCCGCCCGCAGCGCGCCGGTGAATCCGGGGTCCATGAGCCGTCGTGCCAGGCCCGAGAGGATGGTGAGGTGGTCGTCGTCCGCGCCCGTGGGCGCGGCTATCAGGAAGACGAGGTCCGCGGGCCCGTCCGGCGCCCCGAAGTCGATGCCCCGCGCGCTGCGGCCGAAGGCCAGGGTCGGCGTGGTGACGTGCTCGCTCCGGCAGTGCGGGATTCCGATGCCGCCGTCCAGACCGGTCGGCATCTGGGCCTCACGGGCCGCCACATCGGCCAGGAAGCCGTCGAGGTCGGTGACACGGCCGGCCGCGACCATTCGTCCGGCCAGTGAACGGGCGGCCGCGCTCTTCGTCTCGGCGGACAGATCGAGGTCGACCAGGTCCGCGGTGATGAGCTCACTCATCGCGGGGCTCCTTGCTCGTGGACCGCCGGGCGGCGGTTTCGGGGGACGGGGGCGTCGTACGGCAGGACAGGCGTGCGGAGGTCACGGGGACCGCTCCGTCAGGGCCAGGTCCAGGGGGACGTCGGCGGTGGTGACCACCGCCGACGGATCGAGGTCGGCGGGGGTCGGCATGGCGCTCCCGGGCAGTTGCACGGCTGCCGCGCCATGGGCCACCGCGGCCGAGAGAGCGGCCCGGCCCGTCCCGCCGGCGGACAGGAACCCCGCGAGGGAGGCGTCTCCCGCGCCGACGTCGCTGCGGACCGCGTCCACCCGTGCCACGGCGAAGTACGCTCCGGACGGTTCCACCAGCAGCTGGCCCACGGCCCCCAGGCTGGCGAGCACGGAGCGCGCCCCGAGCTCGCACAGCTCCTGCGCCGCCTTGAGCGCCTCACCGACCGTCGCGAGCGGACGGCCCACGGCCTCGGAGAGTTCCTGCGTGTTCGGCTTGATCACGTCCGGCCGCTCGGGCAGCGCGGCCATCAGCGCGGCGCCCGAGGTGTCGAGAGCGATCCGGAGGCCGGCACGGCGGCCGCGGGCGACCAGCTCGGCGTACCACCGCGGAGACAGTCCGCGCGGCAGGCTGCCGCAGCAGGCGATCCAGTCGGCGCCCGCCGACCGCACCCGGACGGTGTCCAGCAGGCGTTCGGCCTCGGCGGGGGTGATGTCGGGCCCCGGGGCGTTGACCTTGGTGAGCGCGCCGTCCGGCTCGACCAGGGTGATGTTGACCCGGGTGCTGCCGGCGATCGGGACCCCGGCGGCCTCGATGCCGCGTTCCCCGAGGAGCCGGGCCAGCAGGGCGCCCTCCGGACCGCCGAGCGGCGCGACGGCCACGGTGCGGTGCCCGGCGGCGGCGACGGCCCGGGAGACGTTCACGCCCTTGCCGCCGGGGTCGACGCGGTCGGCGGTGGCCCGCAGGACGGCGCCACGGGTCAGCCCCGGCAGTTCGTAGGTGCGGTCCAGACTGGGGTTGGGGGTGACGGTGAGGATCATGCGCGTACCACTTCCGTGCCCCGGCTCTCGATGGCCCGGGCGTCCTCGGGGCTGAGCCCCGTATCGGTGATCAGCAGGTCGACGTGGGAGAGATCGCCGAACCGCGCGAAATGCTCCTGACCGGACTTGCCCGAGTCGGCGAGGAGCACCACTCGGCGGGCAGCCGCGATCACGGCGCGCTTCACGGCGGCCTCCGCCAGATCCGGGGTGGTCAGACCGCCTTCGGGGGAGAAACCGTTGGTGGCGAGGAAGACGACGTCCGCGTTGATCTCGGCGTAGGCGCTCAGCGCCCAGGCGTCGACGGCCGCGCGGGTGCGGTGACGGACCCTGCCGCCCACCAGATGCAGCGCGATCCCGGGATGGTCGGACAGACGTGCTGCCACCGGCAGGGCGTGGGTGACGACGGTGAGGCGCGAGTCGATCGGGACGGCGGCCGCCAGTCTGACGGTCGTCGTCCCGGCGTCGATGATGATGTTGCCCTCGGTGGGGAGTTCACCCAGCGCGGCGGCGGCGATGCGGTCCTTCTCGTCGGCGGCCACGGTGTCGCGCTCAGCCAGGTCGGGTTCGAAACCGAGCCGCCCGGCGGGGATGGCACCGCCGTGCACCCGGCGCAGGAGTCCCGCCCGGTCGAGGGCCTTGAGATCGCGCCGAACCGTCTCCGCGGTCACCTGGAACTGCTCGGCCAGGGACAGGACGTCGACGCGGCCGCTCTCGCCGGCGATGCGGAGGATCTCCTGCTGCCGCTCCGGTGCGTACATGTGGTTGCGTATCCGTTCATGCCCGAGTCTGTGGTTTCATCGGCAGACTACGGTCGCACCTCAGGAAAGTAAACACATTCGGACGAGAAGCGGGCAGGAACGGACGTGCCGCACGTCCGCCGAGCCGTTTCCGGACCGGTCAGTCGGCGCCGCGGGGAGTGCCCCCGGGGCTCAGTGGCCGGGCCAGCAGGGGTACTCCCAGAACCTGGTGGCCTCCGCTCGCCTGCATGCGGACCTCGCCCCGTTCACTGATCTCGGCGCGCACGATTCCCGTCTCGTCCTCGTAGACCGGGTAACCGCCGGCGCCCGAACGCGCCGTGAGATGGACGGCGACGACATCGTCCTCCGCGCCGCCCGCCTGGAAGATGAGTTCGTAACTCTCCGGGTAATCCATGACCGACCTCCCGACCGGGCCCGGCGGCAGCCGTCGGCCCGTCCCTCCATTGTTTCCCACCGAGGCGTGCGGCGCCCCGGGAAACGGGCCGCGTGACCGTACGTGACTGCGGATGCGGAATGGGTGAGGCGGAGCGACCATCAACTGCAAGGGACCGGACGCGTGCTGTCAGCTTCGCACGGCCGCCCGTGACGCCAGGCGGCACCGCCGGCGCGATCGGATTTCGTCGGCGCGGGGCCCACGGGCTCCCGGCCGCCCTGTGGAGAGGAACTGCCGTGCTGATGGCCAATCCCGCAACGCTGCGGAATCTCGTCAAGCGCTACGAGACACTGCGAAACGCCCATGCACGGCTGGGCACTTCCGAGAGTAGCCGTCAACTCGAGGACGTCTCCTACACTCTCTGCGTCACCACCGGGACCAGGGCCGTGCCCGACGCCTTGGCCGCAGCGTCGGCGCAGCTGAGCGCCGTTCCCTCGGCGGGATCGCTGGGTACGGCGGCGGGCCCGGCCGAGGTCCAGCTGACCGCCTGACACCACAGCGCGTCCCCGACGACGGCGCCGGTTCCGACGGACCGGCGCCCTACGCATGTACAGACGTGTCCATGGCGAGTCGCACGACACGCCGAATGGGCGGACGGCGCCGTCGATCGGGTGACACCCGCCGGTCGGACAACATGACTGTTCGCGGAGGCGGCTAGGGATGCCAGCATGAGATTTGAGCCCCGTCGAAACAAGACCGTTTCCCCGCGTACCCGCCGGCTCCGCGTCGCCGGCGGTGCCCTGTGCGCCGCTGCTCTTGCCGCCACCCTCGTGACCGGCTGTGGTCAGGAAAGCGGCGACAAGACCGCCGCGGAGACCTCCGAGGCCGCGAAGGTCCTTCCGAACCAGACGACCAGCCCCTCCGGGAGCGTTTCGGGCAGTCCCTCCGGGACGGCGCAGCTGACCGAGGACCAGACCGAGCGCAAGGACCTGCTCTCGACCGTCAAGGTCACCTACGACAAGGCCGCCACGACGGCCGTCGGTGAGGTGTCCGGTGGCAAGCTGACCGATCTGGACCTCGAGGGCCTCGACGACGAGGACGACGCGAGCGGCAGCCCGAGCCCCAGCGGCAGCCCGAGCCCGTCGGGGAGCCCGAGCGCGTCCGGCAGCCCGAGCCCCAGTGGCAGCTCCGCCGGCCCGAAGTGGGTCGCGGAGGTCGCCGAGAAGGACGGCACGGCACACAACGTGACCATCGACGCGGTGTCCGGAGCCGTCATCGACTCCGGCCCGGACGCCGATCAGAGCGACGCGGACAAGCAGGAGCTGGCGGACCAGCTCTCCAAGGCCACGCAGACGCCTCAGCAGGCCGCCAAGGTCGCCACGGACAAGACGCAGGGCTGGGTCACCTCGATCGGCCTCGACGAGAACGACAGCAACGTTCTGGTCTGGCAGGTCGACGTGGTCACCAAGGACTGGAACAAGACCACCTTCGACGTCGACGCGGCCAAGGGCACGATCACGGACGAGCAGATCGACGACGACTGATCACCGCACGGACGGACTCGTCGGTGGCGTACCGCGGCGCGCGGTGCGCCACCGATCCGTGTCCGGGGCGTGCGGATGCCGACGGTCGCCGCAGCTCAGTGTCCCGCTTCCACCAGATCGCGGGTGAAACGCAGGCCGGGCTTCCCCACCAGCGTGATCGCACCCGTCTCCACGAATCCCGTCCGTGCCAGCACGGCCCTGGAACCGGCGTTGTCCACCGTCGTCTCCGCCCGCAGGGCGGTCAGACCGTACCGATCGAGGGCGAGCGCACACACCTCGCGCACCCCCGACGTGGCCAGCCCCCGCCCCGCCGCGTGCTCGGCGATCCGGTACCCGAGCTCGGCGGAGCCGCCTGCGACATCGACGAGGTTGACCCTCCCCAGCACGGCGCCGCCGCCGTCCACCAGGACGTGGAAGTGGAGCAACCCCGCGGCCTGTTCGGCGAGCAGCTCGGTGTGACGAGCGTCGAACCCGGTGAAGAAGTCGTCTCCCCGGTCCGGGATCGAAGCGGCGAAGTACCCGCGGTTCTGCCGCTCGAAGGCGAGCAGGGCCGGGGCGTGATCGGGGCGAAGGCGCTCGAGGACAGCCATGCGGCGACCCTACCCATCGCATGGCCGGACGGAAGGCCCGGGACCGTGGTTCGGACGGGAGGCCCCGGATCGTCCGGGACACACCCGTTCATCGTCGTCCTCGCCGGGGCCGACCCCGGACTCATCCACCACATGGCCGAGATCGCGTTGCTCCGCGACCTGGGGCGGGCCGGCTCCGCCACGTCCGGGTGAGGGCGCTCCACCCGCCCGGGCAGGTCCGGTCCATCACGCCCGGGCAGGCCTGCCGAACCCGCGAGCCGGAAGCCCGAACCCGTACACCACAAGAACGGTGACCTCGGGCCCTCACGCTCGTTGTACAGGCCGTGTCTTCTTCAGTTTCCAGCGCGCCCCCTGTCCAGGCCGCACCGGCGGTGAAGCCGAACCCCTTCCTGCTGACACCTCGTCAGGGGGAAGCCGCACGCGCGCTCCTGGCGTATCTGGGGTCGTTGCCGCTGAAGGGGGCCGACGCGCGACTCCTCGCCGTGGTCGTCGCCATCCGGGCGGCCCGGAGCGGGATCGGCAACCTCACGGGGCAGGACCTTAGATCCCTCCGCCTGGCCGACCCGGAGGCGGCCGTCACCGCCCTCGCCGCGTTGGGCTGGCAGGGGCAGGAGGCTCTGCTCGGCGGGGACACGGTCATGCCGGTCGGCATCACCGTGCCCGACCTCGGCGGCGGGCCGGACCCTCGCCTGCCCTTCGGCAAGGTGATGCGGTCCAGGGTCTCGGGCTGGACGACCAGGACCCTCGCCGCCAAGCCGGTCAAGAAGGGATCCTCCGCCGTCCGGCTGGCGGCGCTGTTCCTGGCAGCCCACGGGCCGGCCGACGAGTACGGCACCTTGCCCGCTCATCTGCCGGACGACTGCGTGGCCGTCCTGCCCGAACTGCTCGCCAAGGGGTTCCTGCGGGAGCTGGACGGCAGCCGGTATCTGCTGGGCGAGAGTGTCCGGCATCTGTCCGGAACGCGTCCCCGCGCCGACACCCCTCCGGCCGTACGCCCGCCGGAGGAGGAACTGCCGAGCTGGGAAGAGTGGAAGGACCGGGCGAGCGTGGCGTTGCGGCGCCACGTCGAAGCCGTCGAGCGCTGCCCCGAGTGCTCCCTCTCCACGGCCAGGGTGTCGGAGGCGTTCATGCGCAAGGCGGTTCCGGCCCAGTTCCAGGAGAAGGTTCGCACGGCTTACGGAGTCTGGGAGGCCAAGTACCCCGACCAGGGGCCTGCCGCGGCGGAG
This sequence comes from Streptomyces sp. NBC_01460, assembly GCF_036227405.1. Taxonomy (NCBI): domain Bacteria; kingdom Bacillati; phylum Actinomycetota; class Actinomycetes; order Kitasatosporales; family Streptomycetaceae; genus Streptomyces; species Streptomyces sp. NBC_01460. The sequence goes on along the minus strand of NZ_CP109473.1, from coordinate 402,977 downwards.
TTCGCAGCGGCCTTCCGGGCCGAGCACGGCCACGGTCCCTCGGTCAAACAGCTCTGCAAGGCGCTGGGATGGGGCAAGATGTCCCGCGAACTGCGGATCCACGTCATCCGCCGGCTGATCGCCGACGGGTGGCTGACGAACACCGAACCGGTGCCGTGGACCCTGCGTCCGGGCAAGGCCGCTCAGGGCGGTACGCCGGGCTCGACGCCCCCGGCCGCCGCGGCCGCGCGCCGCCGCTGAGCGTTCCGGCGCGTGGATGCCCGCGTGCACCCGGCGTCCGACATCACGTCCACCCGCAGGGTTCAAGGTGATTGTGATGGGCATGTCAGGCGTAGCGCGCGTGCCCCCACCGCCACGCGCCGACCGGGAGGACGCAGTGAGAAGCAGCGCACCGATCCGCAAGGCCGCCCTCGTCGTGAGCAGCGCCATCACACTCGTCCTCGCCTCGGCGACCAGCGCGCTGGCCGCACCGCCGGCCGCGCTGCCGGCGAACGCGGACGCGATGGAGCAGGCCTTCCAGCCGGCGTTCGACTACGACACAGACGGCTGCTACCCCACGCCGGCGATCGGACCCGACGGGGCCATAGCCACCGGCCTCAAGACCAGTGGTGCGGTCAACGGCAGTTGCCGGGACGCCGTGGACCTGGACAACACCAACGGCTACGCCCGCTCCCTGTGCAACAACGGGTGGTGCGCGGTCATGTACGGGCTCTACTTCGAGAAGGACCAGGCCGTGGCCGGCAGCGGACTCGGCGGACACCGGCACGACTGGGAACACGTCGTCGTCTGGATCCAGAACAACGAGGCCCGCTACGTGTCCACCTCGGCCCACGGCGACTTCGACGTCCACGCCCGTGACCGAATCCGCTGGGACGGCACGCACGCCAAGATCGTGTACCACAAGGACGGTGTGAGCACCCACTGCTTCCGACCCGCGAACACCAACGACGAGCCACCGGAGAACCACTACTACGAGTGGCGGTACCCGGGGCTCGTCGGCTGGAACGGCTACCCGGCCGGTCTGCGGGACAAGCTGGTCCAGGCCGACTTCGGCAGCGCGGTCTTCGGGCTCAAGGACGGCAACTTCGCCGCGCATCTGGAAAAGGCACTCCCGGCCGGCATCCCCTTCGACCCCCACGCCACCTGACGTCGGGAACGGTGTTCCCGCGCACCCGCCATGACGGGGTATCAGCGCTCGGACAGCTCCGAGGGCGCTTCCTGGACCACCCATCCGTTGCCGTCCGGATCGGCGAAGGACATGAACGAGTTCCAGGTGCCCCCCTTGCCCTCCTCCCAGCCCGTCGCGCCGACGTGCCGGACCGGGGAGACGTCCACGCCCTTGCCCACCAGCTGCTCGCGCGCCGCCTCGATGTCCGTCACGCAGACCTGGAGACCATGCAGTGTGCCGGGGGCCATCACCTGCTCGCCGGGGAAGGGGGGCATTCCCTGGAGCATCGCGATCGAACACCGCGATCCGGGCGGCGTCATCTGGATGATGCGCACTCCGGGCGCGACCTCGTCGTCCAGGTCCAGCCTGAAACCTGCCTTCTCCGTGTAGAACGCCTTCGCCCGGTCCATGTCGGTGACGGGGACCGGGATGACCTCAAGTGTCCAGTTCATGGATTCTCCTCGACAGGGCCGGTGTGTCCGGCCGGACGGAACGTCCTCGGCCGGGCCGGGACGGCGGGGCGCCACAGTGAGCTCCGAAGGAGACCCACCGTCGCCCAGGAAGGGGCCGCAGGGCACTTCGAAACGCCAGTACGGCCTCTACTTCGACCATTTACCCCACCCGGGCCCCGGGCGGCGCGTCCGGTGGGGGAGGGAGTGTGCGCGCGGCTCCAGCCGTACATGGGCCCGGTGGACACGGTGTTGCCGGCGCCGGGCCAAGGGCCTGCGCCGACGCGTCACCGCTGGTCGACGGATGGCTCCCGGGCGAGCAACTCCTCGAGCGCCGCCGTCTGTTTCGGATGCATGAAGCCCTGACGGACGTCACGGGCCTGCTCCCGTTGTTCCGGCTCGGTCCGGTTCTCGTCCCGCGGCCGGTCCGAGGGCCCTCTCCGTCTCGTCGTCGACCGGACGACCGACCGCTGCGTCGATCCGCGTTCCCATGGTGTCAGAGGCTACTGGCCGCCTCTGACACCACGAGCCCTCACTGGATCCGGCGTACTACGTCGCCGCCTGGGAGCTGTCCCGGAAGCCGCCCCAGCCGTGCCAGCGGTCGATCTCGATCCAGGCGTTGACCCGGCCGCGCTCCCGGTCCGCGTACGGCTGCCCGAGGTAGTTCCGGGACAGCCGGTCGATGCCGGCGAGCCCTTCGTCGTCGCTGATCTCGACCACACGTCCGATGAGGGTGACATGGGTGTACCAGTCGGAGTCGTCGAGCACCGTCAGGGTGACGCGCGGGTCCCGGCGCACATGGTCGAGGCGCTTGCGGCCCCCCTCCATGTTGACCAGCACCCGCCCGTCGTCCCAGAGGTACCAGGTGGCCGTGGACACCGGCTGGCCGTCGGAACGGAGGGTGGCGATGACAGCCGGGTTGGGCTTGCGCAGCATGGCGACCGCGGCATCGGGAAGCGGCGGCTTCGACATGTTCTCTCCTCTGTCTCGTGCTGCGCCCTCCTCATGACGGTGAACCACACCTGGTGATCCGGAAGGCGCGCCTCCACGCTGCCACACGACGGCTGCGGCATCCGGTACCCCCTCCGCGCTGCGCGTCCACGGCCGAGCCGCCGGGCATCGCCGAGGCGCTCGCGGCCGTATTCCGCGAACGCGGGATGTGAGCGGCACATTGCGGTCACGTGGCAGCCCGAGGGAAAACGTCGACACCACGGAACCGCCGCTGCACTGTGGATCTTCGTAGACAGCGCTTTCCATCTTCGGAGGACCCACCATGCTCCCCGTCCGTCCCGGGCGCCGCAGAATCGCGGCGGTGAGCGCCGTGGCCGCTCTCGCCGGCCTGCTCGCCACCCCCACCGCGCACGCCGCTCCCGGCCTGCGCCCGGACACCGATGCGCAGCCCCGTCGCCTTGTGGAGAACCTCGACCGGGGACTCGTGGCCGTCCCCTCGGGCAAGGGGACGTTCCTCAGCTGGAGGCTGCTCGGCACCGAGTACGGCTCCGGCGTCGCCTTCAACGTCTACCGGGGCGGCAAGCGGCTCAACCACCGGCCGGTCACCGCGTCCACCACGTACCAGGACAACGGCCGGGGCCGCGGCACCTACACCGTGCGCGTGGTCGTGGACGGCCGGGAGAGGAAGCCGAGCGGCGCCGCGCTGGACTTCGGGAAGGGCTACGCGGAGATCCCCCTGTCCGAAGCCGGGGGGTACACCGTGCAGCACGCCTGGCCCGGTGACCTCGACGGCGACGGCCGCTACGAGCTCGTGGTCAGCCGACTGTCAGGCACCCGGGACCGCCCGGATCTCCTGGAGGCGTACACCCTCGCCGGCGACCGTCTGTGGCGGATCGACCAGGGCCCCGGCTCGTACACCCAGGTCTCCGGAAACGGGGCCAACGATCCCGCCCCGGCGGCGATCAGCGGGTCCACGCCCATCGGCGGATTCCGCAACGACGACAACGTCACCGTCTACGACCTCGACGGCGACGGCCGGGCCGAGGTGCTCGTCCACACCGCGGACGGCACCACGTTCGCCGACGGGGAGAGCGTCGAGGCGGCATCGCCCGCAGAGCAGTTCGTGTCCGTGGTCGACGGCGCGACCGGTACCGAGCGGACGAGGCGGCCGGTGCCCGACGACCTCACCGCCGACGGGCCTTCCGGCGGCCAGTTCGGCATCGCCTACCTCGACGGGATCCACCCGAGCCTGGTGACGAAGCTCGTCACCCGCGTGGGCGCCAAGCGCGGAGCCTTCCGCACACTGATCCAGACCTGGGACTTCGACGGACGTGCCCTGGAACCGCGCTGGAAGTTCGCCGTGCCGTCCGACAGCGGGGCCACGAGCTTCCACCAGATCCGGACGGTCGACGTCGACCGGGACGGAAAGGACGACATCGCCGACGGCAACTACGTCGTCAACAGCGACGGCACCCTGCGCTACGTCATCGACGGCGCCGGCCACGGCGACCGCTTCCACATCGCCGACCTGGACCCCGCCAGGCCAGGCCTCGAAGGATTCGCCGTCCAGCAGTCGGAACTCGGTGTCGTGTCACGCTTCCCCTGGTACTACTACGACGCGGACACCGGAGAACGGCTGGTGACGGGGGAGCACCCCGCCGACCCGGCGAGCGAGGCCGAACTCGACGTCGGCCGGGGCACCACCGCCGACATCGACCCCCGCCACCCGGGCCTCGAATACTGGACCTCCACCGCCGACGTCTCCGCACCGGGTGCGGGCGTCCGCAACGTCCGGGACGGCAAGGTCTCCGGTACGACGCCCTCGGTCAACTTCCGCATCTGGTGGGACGGGGACAAGGGGGCCGAACTCCTGGACCGCACGTACGTCGAGAAGTGGAACCCCGCCGCGGAGAGCAGCACCCGCCTGTTCGATCCGGCCGGGGTCGTCGCGGGCGCGCGCAACGCCACCCCCTTCTACGGGGACGTCCTCGGCGACTGGCGGGAGGAGATCCTCGCGGAGACCGACGACCACACGGCTCTGCGCCTCTACACCACGACGGAGCCCACGTCCACGCGCCTCTACACCCTGGCTCACAACCCCGCCTACCGCCTCGGCTGGACCGTGCGCGGCTATCTCCAGTCCACGTTCACGGACTACCACCTCGGCTACGGCTCCGAGAACCCGCCCCGGCCGGCGATCCGGACCGACACGGGCCCAGACCGCGCCTGGACCCCGCTCGCACAGGACACTTTCCGCTCCGGAACCGGCCGGTGGACCTCCGAGCTCCAGGACGGCGGGAGCGTGACCGCCGCGGACGGTGTCCTCGACATCGACGTACCGAGCGGTGCCACGGTGTGGTTCGACCGCAGGCTCAGCGGACCGTACGAGATCGAGTACACGGCCACCGCGGTGTCCGAGGGCGGCGCCAACGACAGGGTGTCCGACCTCAACAACTTCTGGAACGCCACGGACGTCCGCTCACCCCACGACCTCTTCGGCACCGCACGCGGCGGTGCCCTCGCGGAGTACGACCACCTGAAGACCTACTACGTCGGCTACGGGGCCAACTCCAACACCACCTCCAGGCTGCGCCGTTACGTCGGTGAGGCGGGCAACCGCCCCCTCCTGCTCGACTACACGGCCCCGCTGCTGACGGCCAACGAGCCGAACCGGGTCCGGATCGTCTCGGACGGCTCGACGGTGCAGTGGTGGAACAACGGCCGCCTCGTGTTCGACCATCAGGACCCGGAGCCCTACACCAGCGGACACTTCGCGTTCCGGACGGTCACCAGCCACTTCAGGATCAGTGACTTCACGGTCTGGCGCCCTCCCCTCCACGGATGACGGACCGGGCGTGCGACCTCACAGGCGGCGCACTGTCAGTGGTGGCTGTGATGCTGGAGGCATGGACGAACTCATGAGGCGCCGTGTCTACGGCGCCGACCACGACGACCCCGATCCGGGTCCACGGCCGGGACACGACTACGTGGAACTGGTCGGCGGGCCTCTCGACGGGCTGCTCCTGGACGTGACCGGCTGGCCCGGGGAACGCCTCGCCGTGGGAGCCGCGCTCGGTACGGAGCTCGGGAAGTTCGGCGCGGGAGGCCGTGCCGTGTACGGCCCGGTGAAGACCGACCCGAAGCGCTGGGCGTGGGAGGCGGACAGTCCCTGAGCTGCCCGCCTCCCGCTCGGAAGCCGGTCACCGACGGCGTCGTATCGCCGGCGGATCGCGGCGCGGAGCGGAGCGGCGTCCGCCGGTCGTCGGTCGCCGGTCGCCGGGTGAGACCGGTCCGGGTCAGTTCGGGCAGTCGGTGTCCTGTGCGGGGCGGTGCCCGGTCGTCAGGAAGCGGGTCACGGCGCGATCGCCGCACGCGTTGCCGTTACCCAGGTACATTCCGTGCCCTCCCTGGCCGACGGTGACCAGCCTGGCGCGGTCGCCGAGCGCCGTACGCATCTTCAGTGCGCCGGCGTAGGGGGTCGCGGGATCGCGCAGACTCTGGACCATCAGGATGTTCGACGGCCCCCGGTCGGTGATCCGCGCGGGCCGCTCGGCCGGGGTGTCCTTCCAGAAGGCGCACGGGGTGATGTTGACGGGCATCCCGGCCGTCAGCGGGTACCGCGCCCGGTCGGCGGCGACCCGCTCCGCGTATCCGGAACCGGCCCCGGGCCAGCGCACGTCGTTGCAGATCGTCGCGACCATGAGGGACGCGTCCTCGTCCGGGATGGTCTGGGTCAGATCCGGCGGGAGAGCCGGCACGCCCTCAGGATCCCGGGCCTCCTGGATCAGGCGTGCCAACGCCGGGAACGCGCGGTCGCTGTACAGGGCGTTCTGGAGTGCCTGCCTCAGCCCGTTGCCCGTCAGCGGGACACCCGGCGTCCCCGAGTCGCGCGGGTCGCGGTCCAGCTCCTCGGCCAGCGCGAGGAACAGCTGCTCCACGTCCTCGGCGCGCGGCGCCAGCCGCAGCCCCTCCGCTTCGCGGGCGGGCTCCGCCGACCAGTGCGCGAAGTCCGCGAAACGGTCGGCGGCGCCCCGCGCCATGTTCTCCAGCCACCCCCGCGCGACCCGCGACGGGTCGGGGTCGCCCGTGCTGTCGAGGACCAGGCGGTCGACACGGCCCGGCCGCGTCTGTCCGTACACGGCCCCGACGTAGGCCCCGTACGACGTACCCCAGACCGAAAGCCTCCGTTCGCCCAGCGCCTGTCGGAAGCGGTCGATGTCACGGACCTCGTTCCTGGTCGTGAACGACCTCAGCACCGCTCCGCCGTTGGCCGCACAGGACTCGGCGGTCCGGCGGGACCGCGCGGTGTTCTCCCCGATCCCGCCGTCCGGAGAGGGCCACGACCGCAGCGTCACCAGCCGGCGGTCCGCCGCCGGGATACCGCAACGTGCCTTGACGCTGCCGCCGACTCCGCGCGGGTCGAGACTGATGAGGTCGTACGCCCCGCCCAGCGCCTCCTGCAACGCGGCGCCCTTCTGCGCCAGACGCTGCACGCCGGACGAGCCGGGTCCGCCCGGAATCACCACCAGGGTGCCGCGCCGGTGCGCCGGCCTGTCGCTGCGGAGCCGGGAGACGGCGACCGGGACGGTGCGGCCGTCGGGGCGGGAGTAGTCGAGGGGCACCGGCAGGGTCGCGCACTCCTGTCCGGCAGGTCCGGCGGTGCCCGCGGGCAGTTCGCACGGGTGCCAGTCGAGCTGTGGAACGGGCGTGCCCTGCCCGCCGGCCGCCCGGGCGGCCGGCGGGGAAGCGGTCATCGTGGCGGCGACCACGGCGGTGGCACAGAGCGTCAGAATCATCGTCCTGCGGTTCCAGTTCGTCATGGGGCAAGCCTGGCCGGGCCGCGTGCGGCTGCCCATGCGGCAGGCATGCGTACCGGAGGTGGGGCCAGCCCCTCCGGCACCCTGCGGGCCACACCCGGATCAGGGCGGGCGGTTCAGAGGTGGGCGAGGTCGCTCGCCCACCTCTGAACCGCCTGACGGGCGTCGGCGGGCCGGGCGGAGTGACGGTCCGCCCAGCCCGAGCGCGGCGAACGCCGCGGGCTGCTGCGCGCGAGCCGGTGGCCAAGGGCCTGGCCCTCACCCGGGCCGACACGGCGTCCTTCCTTCTCGGCCAGGTGCCGGACCGATGTCCTGCGGTCACCCGATGGCGTGGATCGCGGCGTGGACGGCGCTGGGTCGGCTGAGCAGGTCGGCGTTGTCCGTCCACTGGTCCACGCCGCCCACCAGGGGCAGCTCCCGAAGGTCCGGGTCCGTCACGGTCCGCGCGAGTGCCTGCGCGAAGCGCTCGGCACGCAGGACCAGGAACGGGCGCGCATGGTACGGCCGACGCCCCGGGTCCACCGGTGCGATGAGGCCGGATGCGTTCTGCAGGGAGGCGACGGCCTCGTAGGCATCGCACAGGTGGGATTCCCGGGCCGGATAGTCCGTCGCCGCCAGCGCGCCGCGGAGCGTCGGGCCGAGCGACTCCGCCGTCGCCAGCCGGCTGAACGAGCTGCCGAGCCACTTGTCGTAGGGCGCGTACCGCCGCTCCAGCAAGTGGCAGAGGTGCATCAGGCTCCGCACCAGGCGTGCGGTCACCACCGCCGAGCCGATGTCGTCACCGACTTCCGCGCAGCGCCCGACGAACGACTCCTCCTGCGCGATGCGCTGCCACTGGCAGGCCAGCAGATGGCGCCACACCTGCTCCGGATACCAGGCCAGTCTGCGCCGCACGCCGGTGAGGGAGCCGAGCCCGTCATGGAACACGATCCCGCCGGTGGTCTCGGCGAGGCGCTGCTGGGGAAGCGCCAGCCACTCGCGTACGTCCAACTCCGCCTCGGCGGAGGCGAGTCCGAGCCGTGCGGCCAGCCATCCGTCGACGTCGTGCAGGTCCACCCGGTGATTGACCGGGCCGTCGGTCTTCCGCATGTGCCCGACCGGATCGAGTGGATCGTCGCTCTCCTGGAAGTGGGTGGGCCATCCCCGCACCTGCTTCGGGAGGCGCTCAGCCAGGAGGCGACGGATGCCGGCACCGTGTTCGACCTTGGCCTCGGCGTTCAGGAAGATCTCCAGCCGCGGGCCCCAGTCGTGATCGACGGACCTCGGCGAGTCGAACCCCAGCACCTCGGATCCGCTGCCGACCCGGGCGGCCGCGTACGACAGGCCCGGAAAGGCGTCCCGGAGGATCGGCCGGACCGCCTCCTCGTACAGGATTCCCGACAGTTCGAGTCCAGGTAGGAACCTGGCGGCGGAGATCGTCATGGCCTCACTGTCCCGCATTCGTTCGTCCGGTCCCAGCGGCTGGATCCCGTGTCCGGGCTGCCGCCCGCGCCACGAACGACGCCGATCCGGAAGTGCGTCGATTCGCATGGCACCGCCCAGGTCTGATCCAAGCAAGGAGGGGCACATGTGTTCCACCAACCAAAGGAGCAACGTCATGCTGGCCATAGCCGCCGCGGTACTGTTCTTCATCGCTTTCCTGATCAACGCCGCTGACATAGCGACGAACGACATCTTCGCCTCCACGAACGTGATGCTGATCGGCCTGGCTCTTCTGGCCCTGCATGTCGCGGGCATCGGCAACGGGCGGCGCGTCGGCAGACGGTGACCGCCCGGTCCGGGCCGGCCGTCCACCCGCCTGCGGGGCGGGTGCGGCGTCCTGTCCGGCGGGGCCGATCGGCGAGCGCGGCTGCGGCGTTCCGGCATCGACCGGGTCCGCGCGGCAGGAGCGTTCGCCGATCGGTCCCCCCACCGGTCGCCCGTGACCAGCCCTCCCCACCCCGTGTGTTGCCTGCCGTCCGGTGTCACCGGACCGTGGCGCGCGCGGGGATGCCGTTGTCCGGGACAATCGTGCTCATGCTCATCCGCCCGGTGAACGCCGACGATCTTCCACGCCTCCAGGACATCGAGAGGGCTGCCGGTCAGTGCTTCCGCGACATCGGCATGGCCGAGATCGCCGAGGACGAACCCCTCTCCCTGGTCGAGTTGGCCTGCTACCGGAGGTCGGGACTTGCCTGGGCCGCCGTCGACGCCGCAGACCTCCCGGGGGCCTACCTCATCGCTGAACCCGTCGACGGGAACCTGCATGTCGAGCAGGTGTCGGTGCACCCCGCCCACGCGCGCCGCGGGACCGGTCAGGCGTTGCTGACCCGCCTCGCGGATCACGCCGCCTGCGACGGTGTACCCGCTCTGACCCTCACCACGTTCACCGACGTTCCCTGGAACGCGCCCTACTACCTGCGCTGCGGATTCCGCGTGCTCGACGACGAGGAGATCGGCCCGGGCCTGAGGGAGATCCGGCGACGGGAGAGGGCTCACGGCCTCGACCGGTGGCCGCGGGTCTGCATGCGCAGAGACCTGTGACCCGGCGTCCCGGAGACGGCGTGTCCCGGCTGTTCATCACACATCCTGCACGAGGCACGTGCAGGATGGCCGATGACATCCCATGGAGCCGGAGTCCTCCTCCTGCCCGGCCCGCAGGGTGCAACGCTGAAGGAGACGAGCCCGGATGACCGATGTCGGACCGGTGGTGGGCGGCGGCGCGGACGGGACCTGGCCGCTGGTGCACCGCGAGAGGGCCGCGTTGGCAGCCGATCTCGCAGACCTTCCCGACGGCCGATGGGTGACACCGTCACTGTGCAGTGAACTGACAGTCCGTGAGGTACTGGCTCATCTCACCGCGGGGGCGAGCCTGAGCGCCCTGAACTGGTTCGCCGGCGTGGTCCGATGCCGGTTCGACTTCGACAGACAAGTGGCCATGCGGCTTGCCGAGCAGCTCGGCGTGTCCCCGGGTGAGACCCTTGAGCGATTCCGGCGTGTCGTCACGAGTACGACGAAACCGCCACTCCCTGTCCTCGCCATGCTCGGGGAGACCATCGTGCACGGGGAGGACATCCGGCGGCCGCTGGGACTCCACCGGGACTATCCGATCGGGACGCTCACGCGGGTGGCCGACTACTACCAGGGATCGGACCTCGTGGTTCTCGCGAAGGGACGTGTCGAAGGCCTCCGCCTCGTCGCGTGCGACGGACCGTTCACGACCGGTTCCGGTCCGTCGGTGTCCGGGGCCACCTTGGCGCTGGTGATGGCCATGACCGGTCGTGCGGCCTTTCTCGACGACCTGGAGGGCGACGGCGTCGAGCTCCTCCGCGAGCGCTGCGACGGGCTCTGACGTCGCCTGCCGCGATTCCTGCGCGCTGCGGATGCGATGCCCGGCCGGTGTACGGACACGCGGGGCGTCCGTACACCGTGTTGCCGGCGACGGTGAGCGGTGGGCCGGCCGACGACGCCCGCGTCACGTGTCCAGGCGCATCAGAAGGTGCCCCCGGCGGAAACGCTCCTGCTCGCCCGGTTCGCGCAGCATCCGGCCGACTTCCACGAAACCGGCTTCGCCGACCACGCGCGCGAGCTCGTCGATCGGCCACCGATAGGCCGCCGTCACTTTGTGGTCGAACACCGTGACCGGATCGCCCTCCGACTCGAAGAAGGCGAGCAGGAGATGACCTCCTGGGGCGAGCACCCGCCGGAACTCGTCGACGTACGAGCGGACGTGCTGCGGTGGGGCATGGATCACGGAGTACCAGGACAGGACACCGTTCACGGAGCCGTCGGCCATGTCGAGGGCGTCCATGGATCCGACCTCGAACCGCAGGTCCGGGTAGTGCGTACGGGCCAGGTCGATCATCACCGGCGACAGATCGACGCCGAAGGCATCGAGCCCGAGGTCCCGCAGGTGCGCGGTCGTGGGCCCGGGCCCACAGCCCAGTTCGACGACGGGCCCTCCGCCGGTGCTCCGTACGAGTTCGGCGAACGCGGCGAGTACGGCGCGTTCCAGGGGGAGGGAGTCCAGCGCGTCGCGGAAGAGGTCGGCGTAGAGAGCGGCGACGGCGTCGTACGCGTCGGCAGTCGCGAGGAGGTGGGAGGAAGGCTGAGTCACGGGCGAGGAGAATAGTGGGTACCTGTGACGCCGGTATCCCTTTCCGCCAGGGCCTGACAGCGGCGGTCGTCCGGCTCGTGGTGACCGCACCCGCGGGAGCACGGCTCGAGAGGCCTCTGCCCAGGCGGGAATTGGCCGGTTCACGTCGCTGTCGCTCCGTCAGGGGCGGACAGTGAAGGGCACAGGGCGGGGCGGCAACGCCGCGCACCGTGGGAGGCACGTGCCGACCGTGCGGGGCCCGCCTCACCGCCTCATCGAATCGAGTGGAAGAGGGACATGGCAGCGTACGAGATCACGACCGCCGGCGTCCGTGAGATGACGACGTTCCTGGAGTGGGCCGACGACGAGCAGTGGAACCCGGGGAGACTGGATCACCTCCCCTTCCACGCCGCCGACCCGCACGGCTTCCTGCTGGGACGCCTGGACGGAGAGCCGGTCACCTCCGTCTCCGCCGTGCGGTACGGGGCGGAGTTCGGGTTCATCGGTTTCTACATCGCCCGGCCCGAGGTCCGTGGCCAGGGCTACGGGATCCGGACGTGGCGGGCGGCCATGAAGGCCCTGGACGGACGCAACGTGGGGCTCGACGGCGTGGTCGACCAGCAGGACAACTACCGCAGATCGGGGTTCCGCACCGCGTGGAACCACGTGCGGTACGCGGGGGTGCCCGGTGAGGAGACGCCTCCCCCGGGCATCACGGTGACCGACGCGGGATCCGTCCCCTTCGGCCTGCTGGCTTCCTACGACCGCCGGTTCTTCCCCGCACGGCGTGATGCCTTCCTCTCGTTGTGGGTGGGTGTGCCCGGCCACACGGCCCTCGTGGCGCTTGAGGACGGCGAGCTGAGAGGGTTCGGGGTCGTGCGCCCCGCCAGGTCGGGTGCACGGGTCGGTCCTCTCTATGCCGCCTCCGACGACATCGCTCTCGCACTGCTGAACGGCCTGTCGGCGTCCCAGCCGGGAGCGCCGGTGGCGCTGGACGTGCCCGACGTGAACGTGACGGCGGTCCAGCTGATGGAGCGCCTGGGCCTCGAACCGACCTTCGAGTGCGCCCGGATGTACACGAAGGGCGTACCCGATGCCGACCGGGCCGGCGTCTACGCCGCGACCACGATCGAACTCGGGTAGCGCACTTCTGCCACCGGCTCGGGCGGTCCGCGACGGGGGAGCCGGTCCTACAGCTCGTCCGCGAACACCCCGGCCAGCTCCCGCCATTCGGACCGCGGCAGGCCGCCGCCTCCCTCGTCGGCGGTGAGGACCTGGAGTGCGACGTGATCGGCACCGGCGTCGAGGTACTCCCGGGTCCGGTCCCTCACCCGGTCGGCGTCACCCAGGGCGAAGAGGGCGTCGAGCAGGCGGACGCTCCCTCCGCCGTCGAAGTCGCTCTCCGAGAAGCCCAGGCGCAAGAGGTTGTCGGTGTAGTTGGGGAGCCCGAGGTACATCGACAGCATGTCCCGCGCGGTGGTGCGGGCGCGGTCGAGGTCGGTGTCGAGCACCACCGACAGCTCCGGGGCGAGCAGCGCGTCGGGGCCGAGGGCGTCACGCGCTTCCGCCGTGTGCTCGGTGGTGACGAGATAGGGATGGGCGCCCAGGGCCCGGTCGGTCGCGAGCTTCAGCATCTTCGGGCCGAGCGCCGCGAGCACCCGGTGCCCGGAACCCAGGGGCGGGGTCGCGGCGTCGAGTGCGTCGAGGTAGGCGACCATCGCGCTGTACGGCTTGGCGTACTGCGGAACCATCGGGCCGTGGCTGACGCCCAGGCCGAGGACGAATCGCCCGCGCGCCTGTGCGTCGATCGCGGCGATCCGTGCGGCCACCTCCTCGGCGGAGTGGTCCCAGATGCTCACGATGCCGGTCGCCACGGTGATGGTGCGGGTGGCGGCGACGACCACGGCGGCGTCCTCGGGCGAGGGGCTGCCCCCGATCCAGAGAGTGCCGTACTTCAGCTCTTCGAGCTCGGCGACCGCCTCCACGAGCGCCTTCCTGCCCGCGTCGTCCCGCCGTGATGCGTGGAGGGCACTGCTCCAGATGCCGACCCGCCCGAATGCCTCATGCGTCCCAGAAGTCATGGTGGGGTCAACAACCCTTCGTGGCCACTATTCCCAGCCGGGGCGGGGGTCACCTGATCGGGGGAGAAGTCAGGCAGGGAGGATGCTCGCCCGGATCCGGAGTCAGGCCCGGGCGAACATCCTCACCGGTGTACGACCGCCGGACGGCCGAGCACGCTCGCTCCACCCGTGGGGCGTTCCCCGCCTCCGGCGACGGACGCCGCACCCAGGTCAGTGCCCCAGGGCCCGGGCGACGGCGCCGGCCATGACGCGGTATCCGGTGTCATTGGGGTGCAGGGCGTCCTCGTCCGCGTAGGCGGGGTCGAGGCGGTCCGGGTTCGACGGTGCGGCGAGCGCCTTGTCGAAGTCGACATACGCGTCGAACTCGCCCGCGTGCCGGATCCAGTCGTTCACCTCGTTGCTGACCCGTGCAGCGTGCGGGCCCCAGTGGTCGGACCCCTTGAACGGGAGCAGGGTCGCACCCACGGCCTCGAGACCCCGTGTGTGAGCCGCGTGGATCAGCTCGCGGTAAGCGGCGATGAGTTCGCGGGAGGACACGGTCGGTGCGGGCTTGTAGGTGGCGGGCGGGTCGGGTCGCGTGGCGGCTTCGCTGAAGCCGATGTCGTTGACGCCCTGGAGGATGACGACCGTGGAGATGCCCGGCTGGTCCAGTACGTCGCGCCGGAATCGGGCGGTGGCCCGCTCGCCGAACCAGGCCGAGTCGTTGAGCACGAGGTTGCCACCGATGCCCGCGTTGACGACGGGCCGCCCGGTCAGCTCGGCCAGGGCGTCGGAGTAACGCCGGTTGGTCCGGGGGGTGGATCCGAAGCCGTCGGTGAGGGAATCCCCGAAGACGACGATGCCGTCATGACCGGTGGGTCCGCCGGCACCCTGGGCGGAGGCCTCGCCCTGTGAGGCGCCCACTTCGACGCCGGAGAGGTAGTACCAGGACTGGGTCCTGCTGGTGTACGCACGTGCCGCCGTGTCGGACCGGTGGTCGCCGCCCGCTCGATAGGTGTCGGCCCAGCCCTGCGAGTGGAAGGTCGCGGGGCCCGTGGTCCCCGCGAGGTAGAGCGTGACCGTGACCGACTCCAGCCTTTTCAGGCGCAGTCCGGTCGCGTCGCTGCGGAGCTCGCCGTGAGCCGGGACCTCGGCCGATCCCCTGCCGTCGAAGGTGAGACGGCGGACCGACCCCTTCTCGACGGCTGCGCCCTGTGCGGTGCGGGCGATCGTCGCTCCGGTGATGTTCAGCGGCGAGGTGCCGTAGGCGTTGGAGAGCCGGATCCGGATCACGTCGCCGCCCTTGGTGGCCCGGACCACCTGGCGGACGGACTGGTGCGAGAAGCCCTCCTGGGACCAGTTGGGTGTGAAACCGGTGCTGGGCATCTGAGGGGAGGCGCCCCAGGCGGTGCTCCAGGCGACGGGGGCCGCTCCGCCGCCAGGAGCCGCTTCGCCGGGGCCGGCCAGGATGCCCGCGGCAAGGGCTCCGGCGACGAGAGGTGCGGCGATACGGGATACGTAGGGCGCGCTCACGAGTCCTCCTAATGGGGATGTGGTTCCGTTAGGTTCTCCGGAACCGTAGCAGGCGAAGGGTTCTAATGGAACCGTGAGCCCGTTTGCGCGTGAGGTGTCCGGAGTGCCACCCGGCGCCGATGGACAGGGAGCGCCGCAGGGGAGGTTGGGGCGGAGCAGGCGGTCGGAGCCACGCCCTGCCGCGCCGCGGCATGCCGGATCGAACGGGCCGCGCACGGTTCCCGGTGGCCCCGTCGAGGCCCCGGGCATCAGGTGTCCGACATGCTGCGACGTCAGGAGTCGGCGGAGCCCTCGGTGCTTTCCCGCAGGACCAGCCGGTGCGCCACCACGCGGTCCTGCGGTGACAGGACGGCGGGGCCCGCCTCGTCCGTACTCGTGGACGAACCCGTCGCCTCGTCGATGCGGCGCTGGAGGAGCTGGACGGCGGTCCGCGCCACCGCCGCCTTGTCCGGTGCCACCGTGCTGAGCGTCGGCACGCTGAACCGGCCGCCCTCCACGTCGTCGAAGCCCATCACGGCGACGCTCTCCGGGACCCGGACGCCGTGCTCGTGCAGCGTGCGCAGCGCGCCGAGCGCCAACTGGTCGTTGAAGCAGAGGAGCGCGTCGGGTCGTGCCCCCCGGCTCAGCGCACCCGCCACCGCCCGGGCGCCGTCGGACATCCGGAAGGACTCGACGGGCAGCAGGGCGGAGGGGTCGTACGGGATGCCCGCCTCCGACAGGGCCGCGCGATAGCCGCGGGTGCGTGCCTCAGCCGTGCCCAGGCCGGTGGCGTCGCGTCCGCCGACGGCCAGGATCGAACGCCTGCCCAGCGCGATCAGGTGCTCGGTGGCCTCGCGGGCGGCCTGCTCGTTGTCTATGGCGACGTGGTCGGCGCCCTCCTCCAGCAACTCCCCGATGAGGACGGTCGGGGGAGCGCCCGGATGCTCGCGCAGGTCGTCGGGGGTGAGGGCGAGCGGGCTGAGGATGATCCCGTCGACGAAGTCGGAGTCGAAGCCGGCCAGTGCGGCCAGCTCGTGCTCGCGGTCGGCGCCGGACTGGTGGATCAGCACCGTCAGTGAGCGCTGGCCGGCCTCGCGGACCACGTGGCGCGCGAGTTCGGCGAAGTACGGGACGTCGAGCTCGGGCACGACGAGGGCGATGATGCCCGTGCGGCCCTTCCGCAGGTGGCGGCCTGCCAGATTGACCCGGTACCCGAGATGCGCGATGGCCTCCTGGACCACTCTCCGGGTGCGCTCGGAGACATGGGTGTAGTCGTTGATCACATTGGACACCGTCTTCTCGGACACGCCCGCGTGCCGGGCGACGTCCTTGATCCTGGGCCGTGCCACCGCAACCCCTCCCTTCCCTCGCGCGCCGCCGAGTCTATGTCCAGCAGTGGGGAGCGGACGCACCAGGCCACCGGGCGGTCCGTCGGCAGCCGCGCTTCGGGCAGACGTCTGTACCGAACCCTTTACAGCGAATGTACATCGATGTAAAAACATGCCACCGCACCGTTTCAGCCGGTGCGCCAACCGTCTGCCGTCCGCGGTGGCTCCGCTCGTACCTGGGGTCCACCGCCGGTCCGGCATGAGCGTCCGGCCGTCGAAAGGTCCGCGATGAGTTCTTCGTTCCCTGCCCGCCAGGTGCGCCGCCCCCGGGAACCGGGTCCCGTGCACGGTGTCAGCCGCCGTGGGATCCTCCGCTCCGGCCTGGCCGGCGCCGGCGCGCTGGCCGCAGCCGGATCGCTCGCGGGCTGCGCCTCGCCCGCCTCGGCCTCCGGCGCGTCCGACCTGAATGTCTGGGACCTCTTCCAGGGCGGTGACGGCATGCTGATGGACGAGATGATCGAAGCCGTCTCCGCAGGACCGGACGGCTTCTCCGTCGAACGGACCATCCTCGACTGGGGCCCGTCCTACTACACCAAGCTCGCCATGTCGGCCGCGGGCGGCAGGGCCTCCGACGTCGCCGTACTCCATCTCTCCAGACTGGCGGGATACGCCCCCGGAGGGCTGCTGGACCCCTTCGACCTCGACCTGCTCGCCGAATTCGGCGTGTCCGAGAAGGACTTCACCCCTGCGGTGTGGTCGCGGACCCAGCACGCCGGGACCGTGTACGCGATCCCCCTCGACGTCCACCCCTTCATCGTCTTCTACGACCGGGAGGCGGCGGACAGGGCGGGGCTGCTCGACCCGGCGGGGGAGCTGGCACCGATGGGCTCGCCCCAGGCCATGCTGGACGCGGGCAAGGCACTCGCCGAGGCCACCGGGGGCTCGGGCATCCTCTTCGGGCACGTCACCGACACGGCCCAGAACTGGCGTCAGTTCGCCGCCCTCTATGCGCAGACCGGTGCGTCCTTCACCCTCCCGGACGGAGGACCGCCCGACATCGACGTCGACGCCGCCGTACGGGTCGTGGACTTCATGAAGCAGCTCTTCGACGGGAAGACCAACCCCAACAACCTCGACTACAACGGTGCGATGGCCAACTTCCTCGGCGGTCGCGGAGGCATGGTCATGCTCGGCGAATGGGAGCTGCCGACGCTGAAGAAGTCCGGGATCCCCCTCGGCGCCGCGCCGTTCCCCCAGGTCTTCGACCGGCCCGCCGTCTACACGGACTCGCACAGCTTCGTCCTGCCGCACCAGAAGGACCCGGACCCCGACAGGCGCCGGGAGGCCCACCGCTACATCGCGCAGATCATCAAGCAGAGCCTCACCTGGGCGAGCGCGGGACACATACCCGCCTACCAGCCGGTGCTCGCCGAACCCGGGTACACGGCGCTGCACCCGCAGTCGTCGTACGCGGACGCGGGCGAGGTCGCCGTGCTCGACCCCCCGAACTGGTTCGTCGGCGCGGGCTCCAACTTCCAGAACCGGATGTGCCAGCCGCTCCAGGCAGCACTGATGGGCAACGCCTCCGCCGAGAAGGCGGTGCGCCAGATGATCCGCGAAGCGGACACGCTGCTCCGGCAGCCCAACCCGGTGGCCTGACCGAGAGCCGAAGGAGTCATCCCGTGACCACCACCGCACCCATAGGCGCCGACGCCGACCTGCCGGCCGGAGCGCCTTCCCCCGGGGCCGGCGACGCCCGTCCGCCCCGTCGGGAAGACCGCCACCGGCCGGGTACCGGACTGCTCTTCGTCCTGCCTTTCCTGATCGTGTTCGCGCTCTTCCTGGTCTGGCCCGTCGTCCACGGCCTCTGGATGAGCTTCACCGACACGTCACTCGCCATCCGCGACACGACCTTCGTCGGCTTCGACAACTACGCCGAGGCGTTCGGCGACCCGGACGTGTGGAGCAGCCTCGGCAACACCGCCGTCTTCACCCTGATCTCCTGTGTGCCGCTCGTGCTGGTGGCCCTCGCGATGGCGCTCCTGGTGCACAGCGGTCTGGCAGGCCAGTGGGTCTGGCGTCTGGCCTTCTTCGCGCCCTATCTGCTGCCCGTCACCGTCGTCACACTGATCTGGACCTGGCTCTACCAGCCCGACCTGGGCCTGGGGAACCAGCTCCTCACCACACTGGGCCTCGAACCCGTCGGCTGGCTCTCCGACGAAGCCGTCACCATGTGGGCCGTCGCTGCGCTCACCGTCTGGTGGACGGTCGGCTTCAACTTCCTGCTCTACCTCTCCGCCCTGCAGTCCCTGCCCTCCACCTACGACGAGGCCGCGGCGCTCGACGGCGCCGGCGCATGGCGTCGCCTCTGGTCCGTCACGCTGCCGCAACTGCGCAGAACCACCGTGCTGGTGGCCATGCTGCAGATCCTCGCCTCGCTCAAGGTGTTCGACCAGATCTACATCCTCACCAAGGGCGGCCCCAACGGCTCCACCCGGCCGATCCTCGAGTACGTCTACGACGTCGGGTTCACCGGCTACCGCCTGGGCTACGCCTCGGCCGTCTCCTACCTGTTCTTCGCGCTCGTGATCATCGTCTCCGTCGCGCAGCTCCGCTTCTTCCGGAAGGAGGACTGACCATGTCCGCCACCGCCACCGCACCTCGCAGACGCCCTCGGCCACCGCGTGGAGCGACCGGCTCCCCGCTGCTCCTCGGGCACGGCCGCACACCCCGCGTGCTGGCCGGAACCGCGCTGGCCGTCCTGGCGGCGATCTGGCTGCTTCCCTTCGTCTGGGCCGTCGCCACCTCCCTCCAGAGCGACCAGGACGTGGCCACACCCGGCCTCTCCCCGCTGAAGGGAGCGCTCACCCTCGGGTCGTACGAACAGATCCTCGAACGCGGCAACGTCGCGCTCTGGGCGTTCAACAGCTTCCTCGTGGCCGGCCTGGTCACGCTGCTCACCGTCGTCGTCTCCACCCTCGCCGCCTACGGCTTCGCCCGCGGGACCTTCCGCGGCCGTCGGGCCCTCCTCGCCGTGACCGTCGCCGCGATCATGGTTCCGCCGCAGTTGCTGGTCGTCCCGCTGTTCAAGCAGATGCTTCTCTTCGACCTGGTGGACACCTACGCCGCGGTGATCCTGCCCCAGGTGGTCGCGCCGATGATGGTCTTCATCCTCAAGCGGTTCTTCGAGAGCATTCCCCGGGAGCTGGAGGACGCCGCCCGGATCGACGGCGCGTCCGAGCTGCGGGTGTTCACGTCGATCGTGCTGCCGCTGTCCAGGCCCATCGTCGCCGCCGTGGCGATCTTCGTCTTCATCGGGGCGTGGAACAACTTCATGTGGCCCTTCATCGTCACCAACGACCCCTCCCTGATGACGCTGCCGGTGGGACTGGCGACCGTCAAGGACGCCTACGGCATCCAGTACGCGCAGTCCATGGCCTCCGCCCTGCTGGCGGCGCTCCCGCTGATCGCGGTGTTCCTCCTCTTCCAGAGGCGCATCGTCAACTCGGTGGCCACCACGGGCCTCGGCGGGGCCTGACCTCCACCACGCCCGTCGTGTCCGCCCGTACCGCACCGTTGTACCGCACCGCCCTTCCGCACCACCCGGGAGCGGTTCTCCGCCGCCCCGCCGATCGACTGGAGCACGTGTGTCCACTCACTCCGTACCGCGTCCGGAGTACCCCCGTCCGCAGTTCGTCCGCCGCGACTGGCTCAATCTGAACGGCCCGTGGCAGTTCGAGACCGACCAGGGGGACAGCGGACTGGAGCGCGGCCTCCTCGCGCGTGATCTGGACCGGGAGATCCTCGTCCCCTTCCCGCCCGAGTCCGAGCTCTCCGGCATCGGGGAGACGGACTTCCTGGAGGCCGTCTGGTACCGGCGGACGCTTTCCCTGCCGTCCTCCTGGGCGGGGCGTCGCGTGCTGCTGCACTTCGGCGCCGTCGACTACGACACGACCGTATGGGCCGACGGCACCGAGGTCGCGCGGCACCGCGGCGGCTTCACCCCGTTCACCGCCGACCTCGGCGACGTCGCCGGCTCCGGTGAGGACATCGTCGTCACCGTCCGGGCCCGCGACCCCCGTTCCGGCCCGCAGGCCCGGGGGAAGCAGGCGATCCAGTACGCGAACCACGACTGCAACTACACCCGGGTGACGGGCATCTGGCAGACCGTCTGGGCGGAACCGGTGCCCGAGGTCCACCTCAGGCGCCCTCGCATCACCCCCGATCTCGGTGGCTCGGCCTTCCACCTCGAACTGCCGCTGTCCGGCAACCGGCCCGGCCACGTCGTACGCGCCGTGCTCAGCGACGCCGACGGCGAGGTCAGCCGCGCAGAGTCCCGCGCCGACCTCGACCTCGCACCGCGTCTCCACCTCCCCGTGGATGCCTCGAGGCGACGGGAGTGGAGCCCCGAGGACCCTCATCTGTACGACGTGAGCCTCGAACTGCTCGACGCCGCCGGCGAGGTGGCCGACCGTGTGGAGAGCTATGCCGGTCTGCGCTCCGTCGGCCTGCGCGGCAAGGCCGTCACCCTCAACGGGCGCCCCGTCTTCCAGCGGCTCGTGCTCGACCAGGGGTGGTACCCGGACGGGCTGATGACCGCCCCGACCGACGAGGCGCTCGTCCGCGACATCGAGCTCGCGATGGAGGCCGGGTTCAACGGCGCCCGGCTGCACCAGAAGGTCTTCGAGGAGCGCTTCCTGTACCACGCGGACCGTCTCGGCTACCTGGTCTGGGGTGAGTTCGGCGACTGGGGCTGCGAGACCGGCGGCTCCTCCGGCGACAACCAGCAGCCGGACGCCTCGTACGTCGGCCAGTGGCTGGAGGCTGTTGAACGCGACTACTCGCACCCCTCGATCATCGGCTGGTGCCCGCTGAACGAGACGTACCAGAAGCTGCACGACCGCATCACCCAGCTCGACGCCGTCACCCGCGCCATGTTCCTGGCCACCAAGGCCATGGACACCACCCGGCCGGTGATCGACTCGTCCGGCTACGCCCACCGGGTCGCCGAGACCGACATCTACGACGCCCACACCTACGAGCAGGATCCCGCCGCCTTCCGGCAGCTCATGGCGGGCCTGGCCAAGGACGAGCCCTTCGTCAACGCCTACGAGAACGGCACGGCCTACTCGCAGCCGTACCGCGGCCAGCCGTACTTCGTCAGCGAGTTCGGCGGGATCTGGTGGGACCCGGAGGCGGCCGCCGCACAGTCGGGTGAGGACCGCACCGCCTCCTGGGGCTACGGCGAACGCGTCCGGGACGAGGACGAGTTCCACCAGCGCTTCGCCGGTCTCACCGGCGTGCTGCTCGGGGACCCCGCCATGTTCGGCTACTGCTACACGCAGCTGACCGATGTCTTCCAGGAGCAGAACGGCGTCTACCGCTTCGACCGCGGCACCAAGCTCGACGTCTCCCGCATCCGTGCGGCGCAGCTGCGGGCGGCAGCGATCGAGGAGGACCAGGGCCCGGTGTAGCCGACCCGCCCGGAGGTCTCCCCGCCACGGTTACGGGGAGACCTCCGGGAGTTTCCGCTCCGCCGGCCGGCTCAGCGCCGTTCGAGACGCCAGATCTGCGGCTGGAGGCCGTTGCACGTCCACTGGCGGACGTCGCCCCCGGGCTCGCGGGACCCGCTCGCCACGTCGAGGCACTGGCCGCTCGCGCCGGAGACCAGCCGGTAGTACCCGCGGCCGACGTTCTGGAGCCGCCAGTCCTGCGCCGCCTGGCTGTTGCACGACCACTGCCGGACGTCGGCGCCGGGCACCGCCGAACCGTTCTCGACGTCCAGGCAGTGCCCGCTGTTGCGTCCGGTGAGCGTGTAACGGCCGTCGCCGCGCGCCTTCACCAGCCAGTCCTGCGGGCCGAGACCGTTGCACGTCCACTGCTGGACGTTGCCGCCCACCGCACGGGAGTCGCCGGCCACGTCGAGGCAGTGCCCGCTGTTCGCGTTCACCAAGCGGTGGACCGCCCCGTCCGCCACCCCCGCCGCGTCACCGCTTCCGGTGGTCCGGCCGGTCGCGAAGTAGGGCCGGCACACGGTGCCGTCCCAGTCCGTGGCGATCTGCAGCACCTGGGCGCCGTCCGCCGACGGCACCAGGGGAGAGCTGTAGTTCTGGCAGTAGTTCACACCTGGGTCGGTGACCTTCACGGGGGATTCGATCTCGTACCACGGGCCGGTCCCGTTCTCCGTGTTGGCCAGGATGGTCCTGCCGCTGTCCGCCGCTGTGCTGCCGTCCCGGTTCAGCAGCCTCTGCCCGATCAGCAGGATCCTGCCGTTGGCGCCGCCGCCCGGTGACGGGGACCAGGCGATGGTCGGTGCCGCGCGGAAGTACTTGCCGTCGACGGTCTCCGGCCGGAAGCCCAGGTGCGCGGGGTCGCCCCAGTTCCATCCGTCCGCCGAGGTCCGGTAGTGGACCACGCACTGGTACTGGCCGCCGGGGTTGCAGATCTCGTAGCTCATGAAGTAGGTGGAGTCCGGGAGCTTCCTGACGACCGGCATGCCCGGCCGGTCGGGGGTCCAGCCGCTTGCCACGACGTCACGCCGGTCCTGCCAGTGGACGCCGTCGTAGCTGCGGGCGGCGGACAGCTTCTGACTGTGCGCGGGATCCGTCTCGTCGGCGTAGTGGCAGACCAGGGCCCCGTCCGCCGCCACGGAGAACTCCGGCTCCCACAGGCCGCCCGTTCCCGTCGCCGAGGCGCAGGACGACAGATAGGACCAGGTGCGGCCGATGTCGTTGCTGCGCCAGACGCGGAGGGACATACGGCGGTTGCTCTCGTCCTGCCCGGCGGAGGAGGCCCAGAGCAGTGTCCCGGCGGGCAGGCCGCCGACCTGCCGGGGGAGCTCGAACAGCGTGGTGCAGCACAGGCCCTGGCCCCCGGCGGACTCCGGGTCGGCGACCCTGCCGACCTCCCTGAAGGTCGTTCCCGCGTCGGTGCTCTCGTGGAGGGCGCCGACGCCGTTGTTGCCGTCGAAGGTGACGACGCTCGCCAGGACACGACCGTTCGCCGCGCCGTTGTGAGCGAGCCGGACGGCGCGAGGGTACAGGCCGGTGCCGTTCCGCAGTGGCGTACCGGTCGCCACCGCGGAGAGTTCTCCCGACGGCACGCCGCCGGCCGACGCACGGCCGGCGGCGGCCTGGGTCGCCGGTACGGGTGCGGACACGGCCGCCGGGGTGGACCAGGGGAGCGTCAGCGCCAGGAGGCCGACGGCCGCCGCCACTCTCCCGGCCCACCGCCGGGCTCCGGGAGAGGCTCCCGCCGTCCGGGTGCCGGCCTCGGATGCCGCGGTGGAGGCTGCTTCCGCGAGCGGCCGGCGGTGTGTACGGGGTTGGGCGGCGCGTAATCGGATCACGGGGTTCTTCCTTCCTCGGGGTGCTGCGCGGCGGAAGCCTCACGCCGACGGGACCGGAGGGTGCCGGGAGGCACGCCGAAGCAGCCGCTGCCGTCGCGGCCCGTGTACAGGGCGGGGGAGTTCCGGAGGATTGACATGTCCAGGGCTAGTCACGATGATGTTACGGCGCTCTTCCATCGATGTAAATGTCGGCGTCGAAGCGGCGGCGGCCAACCAGGGAACGAGGCCATGAAACGCTTTCGCAGTCTGTACGGTGCCGCGGCCCTCGCGCTGTCCGGCGTCCTTCTCCTGGTGATGTCGGTGTCGTCCGCGGAGCCCGCCCGGGCCGAGCAGACCGGCCTCCGGGCGGCGGATCCCAGCGTGCTGAGGGTCGGGAGCACCTACGTCTCGGTGCAGTCCACCGGTGGCGGCATCGCCGTACGGCAGGCCTCGTCGACCGCGGCACTGGCCTCGGCCGCCGCCCGGCAGGTCTGGTCCGACACCCGTGGTCTCGGTGAGGTCTGGGCACCGGAGGTCGTCGTCGACGGCGGCCGCTACTACATCTACTTCTCCGCCGGCCGTGGCGCGGCCCACCGGATGTACGTGATCAGCTCGACCGCGCGGGACAGCGGCTACACCGCCGAGACGAAACTGGCCCTGCCGGACGACAGGTGGGCCATCGACGGGGCCCTGTTCACCTTCAACGGGCAGCGCTGGTTCGTCTGGTCCGGATGGGCCGGTGGCACCAACGTCGAGCAGAACCTCTACATCACCCGGATGAGCAGCCCGACCACACCGACCGGAGCCCGGTACGTCATCTCGCAGCCCAGGGAGAGCTGGGAACGCGTCGTCGGCAACCCGTTCATCAACGAGGGCCCCGAGCCCATCAAGGACCCGAACGGCCAACTGCACATCGTGTACTCGGCCAACGGCAGCTGGAGCGACCAGTACTGCCTGGCCGACCTCAGGCTGCGCGCCGGCGGCGACCCGACCTACGTATGGGACTGGTACAAGTCCAACGGCTGCCTGTTCGGATCCAACCGTGCGACGATGATGGCGGGCTGGGACCCGACGCTGCACGTCAACGGCCCCGGCCACCACAGCTTCGTCCTGCTCGACGGGGACATCGGCACGAGCCCGCCCGCCGGCCCGAAGTTCCCGTCGATGTTCCACGCGGTGCCGAAGGGCACGCCGTACGCGTGGGAGAACCGGTACTGGTACACGGGCACGTTCACCTGGTGGGGCAACAGCACCTACAGCCGCGCCAACGTCCCCGGGCCGAACACCGACACCGGCTGGAGTCTGAAGTTCTTCGAGTAGACCGGAGGCGAGGGGCCGGCGGCGGCAGGTGGGTCAGTCGCTGCCGGCCTCTCTCGCGACACGCTCCAGCCGGCGCCGGTGGTTCGCCCACCATGCCTGATCCTCGCTCGGCAGGTTGTCCGAGCCCTCCGAGTGACCGGCCGTTCCGTCGATGAGCTCCCGCACGATGTCGGCGTGGCCCGCGTGGCGCTGGGTGTCGGAGATCACGCGTACCAGGATGTGGTGCAGGGTCACCTCCGCGCGCTCCTCCGGCCACCACGGGACATGACCGACCGCGTCGAGGGCCAGGGACTCGATCGTGCTGTCGGAGTGCTCCCACGCCGTGCGGTACAAGCCGACGATCTCTTCCCGCGACTCGTCCGCCGTGGCCCACATGTCCGCGTTGGCCCCCGCGTCCTCCGTGTACCACCAGGGCGGTGGCCGCTCGCCGAAGAAGGGCCGCCCGAACGTGTCGCCGAAGTATCCGAGCTCGACGCCGGCGACATGCTTGACCAGGCCCAGCAGATTCGTGCCCGTCGGGGTCAGCGGGCGGCGCACGTCGTACTCCGTGAGTCCGTCGAGCTTCCACAGGAGGGCGTCGCGTCCGTCCTGCAGGTAACGCAGGAGCTCCGCTTTCGGATCCGGTTCGGTCATGCCCGGAAGTCTCGCACCCGGCACCGACAGTCCGGCCGCCGGAGAAGCGGTCCGGTCAGGCGCGGCTCGGCGGAAGGGGAGGGACGTCAGTGGATCTCGGTGCTCCCACCGTTGATGACGATGGCCTGGCCGTCACGAAGGGGCTGATGAGGTGTCCCCGCGGCCCGGTAGAGCTCGGCGACCGTACCCAGAACCTCGCTCTCGGGGTGGCCGGGGGAGTCGATGTGCGGCACCACGACGTAGTCGAGCAGGGCGAGGCCGTCCCGGCGGGCGGGAGCGCCGTAGGCCGCCAGGACCGCTCGAGGGTCGTCGCAGCGTTCCAGACCGTGCAGGTCGGGTGCGAGGACACATGCTCCGGCGCTGTAACCGGCATAGACGATCGCGTCGCGCCGCAGCAGGTCGGTCAGCGCGAGGTCCGCGCCGCTGCGAGCGAGCGCGTGGCGCAGGACGAAGACGTTTCCCCCGCGGACCCAGACCAGCGGGAACCGGCTCAGCGCTTCGGCCGCTCGAGCGGACGGTTCGTCGAAGAACGCCCGGAGGTCCAGTTCGACCGGGCGCAGGCCGAGTGCGGTGAGTGCGTCGATCTCCCGTTCGAGCGCCGCCTGCCGCTCCTCCCCGGGCAGCGCGTCGAGTGCGTTGACGATCACGGCCACCTCGCTCGTGCGGGCCGGTTCGTCCAGGAGCGCCAGCAACCGGTCCGGGGCGTCACCGGTGCGGAACGACGAGAGATACATGCGCATCCGGGAACCGTAGACCGTTCGGCCGCCGCCGACGAGCCAGGGCCCGGAGAACGGCGGACCCGTGGTTACAGCGCCAGAAGGCCGGTGCGGAGCTTGCCGAGCGTCCGTGTGAGGAGACGGGAGACGTGCATCTGGGAGACGCCCAGTTCGGCGCCGATCTGCGCCTGCGTCATCTCCTGGCCGAAGCGCATCTCGATCATGCGGCGCTCACGGTCGTCGAGCTGCTCCATCAGCGGGGCGAGAGCGTGCAGGTTCTCCACGGTCTCCATGGCGGAGTCGGGCTCGCCGAGGATGTCGGCGAAGGTACGGGTCGCCGAGCCCGTGGTCTCGCCGGTGCTCGTCGGCAGGTCCAGCGAGCCCGCGGTGTAGCCGTTCGACGCGATGATGCCCTCGATGACCTCGTCCTCGGTGAGGCCCATGTGCTCGGCCAGTTCCCGCGCCGTCGGGTCACGGTCCAGGAGGGTGGCGAGTTCGTCCTTCGCCTTCGCCAGTTCCACCCGCAGCTCCTGCAGACGGCGGGGGACGTGCACGGCCCATGTGGTGTCACGGAAGAAGCGCTTGATCTCGCCGACGATGTAGGGGACGGCGAAGGTGGCGAACTCGACCTCCCGGGAGAGTTCGAAACGGTCGATGGCCTTGATGAGGCCGATCGTTCCGACCTGGGTGATGTCCTCCATGTCACCGCTGCCCCGGTTGCGGAAGCGGCGCGCGGCGAACCGGACCAGGGAGATGTTCATCTCGATGAGGGTGTTGCGCGCGTACTGGTACTCGTGCGTGCCCTCCTCCAGGACCTGCAGCTGCTCGAAGAACAGCGTCGACAGGGCGCGGGCGTCCTTCGGGGTCACCTTGCCCGTGTCCTCGATCCAGGGCAGTTCCCCGACACGCTCGGGCGACACCTTCGCGGCTGACACGCGGTCAGTCGATATGGTCCCGGCAGTCAGTTCAGCGGTCATTTCGTTCCCACCCTTTGCTCGTGCTGAGCGCGCTTACTGACGAGCCCCTTCCCGGAGTCGGGGGGCCCATGCGTGATGAGGCCAAATTTTCTTGCTGTGTGGAAACAGTTGTCTCCGGACATCGTAGGATGAGCATCACCGGCCACCGGTGCGACCTCTCGGGCGCGCCGCGCTGGATCGGGCACAGGCCCCGTACGCTGGAGGCCGACGGCCGGGGCCCCCTCGGGCGGTCCGGGTCCCGGCGCAGCACGATGAGAAACAGGATCACGTGGACAGATTCGCTGCCGTCGAGCGGGAGCTGCGCAGAGCCGCACCTCACCTGCTCGTCGACGTCGTCACGGCGGCTCTGCGGGAGCAGTACGACGTGGAGAACGTGGAGTTGCGGCTCGCCGACTACGGCATGACCACGCTCCAGGTGGTGTCCGAGGTGCCGCTCGCCGAGCCGGTTGCCGTCCATGACAGCCCGCAGGGGCGGGCGTTCGGGGCCCAGGAGCCCTATGTGGAGCCCCGCACCGCGCCGGGTCCGGCAACCGCGCATCTGCCGGTGACCGTCCGGGGTGACCGGCTCGGTGTGCTCAGCGTCACGTGTCCGGAGGCGAGCTGCTCCAGGGCGGGCCTCGCGGAGATGCAGCAGATCTGCGAGGCGCTCGGCCACGAGATCCTGGTCGCCGAGCGGGACACCGACCTCTATCTTCTCGCCCGCCGCGCCACGCGACTGACCCTGGCCGCGGAGATGCAGTGGCAGCTGCTGCCGGGCCGCTCCGTGTCCCGCCCCGAATTCTCCTTGGGCGCTCATCTGGAGCCCGCGTACGCGATCTTCGGAGACAACTTCGACTGGTCGGTGTCGGCCCACCACCTCACGCTCACCGTCACCAACGGCATGGGCAAGGGGATGGAGGCCGCCCTGTTGACCAATCTGGTCGTCAACGCCCTCCGCAACGCCCGGCGCGCCGGCCTCGACCTTACCGGCCAGGCCAGCCTCGCCGACCAGGCCGTCTACGCCCAGCACCGCGGTGCGCTGTACGCGTCGGTCCTGCTGCTGCGCTTCGACCTGGCCACCGGCGAGATGGAGGCGGTGGATGCCGGGTCCCCCCGCATGTGGCGCCTCAGGGGGCGTGGTGTCGAGGCCGTCGACTTCGACGCGCAGCTGCCGCTCGGCATGTTCGAGGAGACCGAGTACGTCGCGGAGCGGCTCCGTGTGGAGCCGGGCGACCGGCTGCTGATCGGCAGTGACGGTGTCTACGACGGCGCGTCCACGGCCGGGGAGCGGTACGGGGAGCGCGCCTTGGCGCGGTCGCTCTCCGCGCACCGCTTGCTGCCGTCCGAGCAGGTGCCACTGGCCGTGCTGCGGGATCTGCGGGACTACCGGTCCGCCGCGCCGCTGGACGACGATGCCCTCGTGGTCTGCCTCGACTGGTTCGGCCGGCAGTCCTCCACCGGCGATGCGCCCGCTGTGTGAAGTGTGCCGAACCCTCGTCGGCCGGTCGGCCGGTTCTACCCGGTCGACCGCAGGGGTCTCGCTCCGCCGCTGTCCTGTCCCGAGGCCGAAGCCGCGTTACGGAAGGCCCTGAGCCCTTCGAGGAGCGAACGGCGTGCTTTGGTCGGCATGGCGTCGATGGTGGACATCAGTACCTTTTCCCTGCGCATACGCAGATCGACGAGGTATGCCTTGCCGTGACTGGTCAGCCGGAGCTCCAGCTCCCTCCGGCTCACCGGGCTGGGTGCGCGTTCCACCAGGCCGGTGGCCTGCAGGCGGTCGCACAGCCGGCTGACCGAGGGGGAGGCCGATCCCAGGGCCTCGGCGAGCATCCGCAGGTTGATGCCCTCCTCCCGGTCGAGCGTGTACAGCACGCGGAGCTGGGAGGGGGAGACCGGGCCTGTCGGGACGGCGTCGCGGCCGTGCTCCCAGAGGACTTCCAGGAGTTCGACGAACTCGGAACCCTCGCGGGCCATGTCCCTGGACCGGTGGTCGGGTTCGGGGCTCAGGCCCATGTTGATGACACTCCGATCCGGAATCGTCCCACTCGTCCGTCTGGCCACCGGACCGAGCAAACGAGCCGGGCATTTGATGCGCTCGTATGGAAAGCCAGGACAAAGGTTCCGAGGCACGCTGGTCGCCCCGAATATCGTACCCCTGTCAGTCACAGGCTTCGGAGGTCGCGATCGGCCCCGGTATGTTTCCGCATGACAATAGTTGCCATGGGGTACGGTTTTGCAGTCGACCTACGATGCGTGATCTTCCAGCGGTCACCGCCGCTCCTGCCGGGACGGCGACCGCCCACCGGCCTGGAGCACTGACACCCATGACGCACAGCTCGCCCCTCATTCTCACCGTCCGGCACCCGGCGGACTCGATCGCGGTCCTCCACGTCTCCGGTGAGATCGACGTGGACAGTGCGCCTGTCCTGCGGACCAGAGCTCTGGAGCTCATCAGGGAGGGGAGACCGCATCTCGTCCTCGATCTGGCGCCCGTCGAATTCTGCGACTCCTCCGGCCTCAACACCATGATCAGCATCCTGCGCTACGCCAAGGACCGCCACGGCTCCCTGTCCTTGGCTGCCGCGCCACCCCACCTGACGAGACTGCTGGACATCACGGGGGTCGTTCACGTGATACCCACTCTGTCGACCACGGCCGAGGCGCTGCACCGGATCGTGCGGCCCGGTGACTCGGCGGAAGGCCTCGAAACCCCCTGACCGGAGGGGTTCGGCCACGGAGCTCCGCGACGTCGGGTGCGTCGGGGGCGGACCCTCAGGAGGGTGTGCCGGTCCCGCCGCCGAGGGCCCAGGCCTCGATGTCGCCGTAGTGGATCGGTCCGCTGCTCCGGCCGGCATTGCTCCCGACCAGGTGCAGACGTTCGGTGGGCCACCGCAGGCCGCTGAAACCGGCGAGGCCCGCAGCGATCTCCGTGGCCGAGGACCGGTCGCCCCGCCGGGCGCGGGCCAGTGTCAGATGGGGGCGCAGGGGGCGGTCCGGGAAGGCGACGCCGCACCCCCTCACCACGGTGCGCACATCCGCCGCGAGGGTGTGCAGTCCGTCGAGGTCGCCGTCGATCCCGCTCCACACCACCCGGTCGTCGAAGGCTCCACCGCCACGCAAGGCCAGGCGGAGCGGCTGGCGGGCTGCCGCGAGGCCGGCGAGGGGCCTACGGAGGAGCGGCACGGTCACGGCGGGAAGCTCCCCGAGGAACGCCAGGGTGATGTGCCAGTCCTCGATGCGGTTCCACCGCATACGGGGGTGCGTGTCATAGGCGGGGCGCAGCACCCGGGCGAGTTCGTCCTTCGCGTGGTCGGGCGGGGCGAGGGCGATGAACACGCGAACGGTGGCGGACCGGTTCTGTTCGTTCACACCGGACTTCGTACCATCCGGGCCGCCGGGGCGAACGCCCGGGCCCGCACTCCTGTGGCCGGCTCCGGGCCGGAGCGGTCGTGCGATCCCGAGGGCGGGCGAGCGTTCCCCGGACATTCACGATCTCCTCACACGTGGGCCGCGTCCGGGCCGAATCCGCAGGATTGGCTTCCCGGCGTCCATCCGATGCAACAGACGAGGCCCACATGTCCCTGAGGCACACAGCCGCCGCCCTGGCCCTGCTTCCCGCCCTCGCTCTCCCGGCGACCGCGCAGGCGGCCGGAGCTCCCCGCGAGCACGAGCCGGCCCCTCGGTCCGCGTTCGACCTGCAGGCCCACCGAGGAGGCCTCGGGCTGACCACGGAGGAGTCCCTCGAGGGCTTCGGCAAGGCGATACGCCTGGGCGTCAGCACGCTGGAGCTGGACACCCAGATCACCAAGGACCGCCGTGTGGTCGTGAACCACGACCGGCAGGTCAGCGCCCAGAAGTGCCAGGACACCGGTCCGCTGACGCCCGGCGACCCGATGTACCCGTACGTCGGCAAGTACATCAAGGACCTGACCCTCGCCCAGATCAAGAGCATGGACTGCGGCTACCAGCAGCTTCCCGGCCATCCGGAGCAGGAGCAGATCAAGGGCTTCCGCATGGTCGAGCTCAGGGACGTACTCGACCTGGTGAAGAGCTACCGCGCCAAGCGCGTCAAGCTGAACATCGAGACGAAGGTGGAGGCCGGGGCACCCGAGCAGACCGCTCCGCGGAAGCTGTTCGTACGACGCGTCCACGAGGAGATCCACCGGTCCGGCGTCGAGAAGCAGGTGTCCGTCCAGTCCTTCGACTGGGGGGCGCTGAAGGAGATGCACCGGCTCGCGCCGTCCTACCCCCTGGTGGCGCTGACCAACTACGACTTCCTTCAGGTGGGGAAGGACGGAGCGTCCCCCTGGCTCGGAGGGATCGACGCCGACGACTACGACGGTGACTTCGTCAGGGCCGCCGCTTCGATCCCCGGGGTGACCGCGCTGTCCCCGAACTACGGATTCCCGCAGAACGGTACGGTCGCGGACCCCGGATTCCGGTTCTACCCCGACACCCGGATGATCCGTGACGCACACCGGCGTGGCCTGAAGGTCATCCCCTGGACCTGTGACGACCCCGCCACCGTCGAGGCACTCATGGACATGGGGATCGACGGCATCATCACCGACTACCCCGACCGCGTGCGGGACATCATGGCCGCCCGGGGAATGCCTCTGCCCACGTCGTATCCGGCTCCCCGCCACTGACGGCCTCCCGGCCGGGGTGACGCTCGTGGGTCGCTGCCGGACGCGCACTCCGTGGCGCCCCTCGCCGGGGGCGCCCGCCGAAGGGCCTCCGGACAGCCGGTGTTCCCACAGGAACAGACGGGACCGACCGCCTCGGCCTCCGTGCCGATCGCCCGTCTGCTGCTACCGCGACCTGGTCGTACCTCCCTGCGCAGGTTCCCAGGCTGCCGCGCACAGCGACTCGGATACAGCGGATGTGTAGCGGGCGGCGGCGAGCCAGTGGGTGGCGAAGCCGTCGGTGTCGGCGGGGAGGAGGCGGCCGAAGGGGTCGCGTTCCCGTCGGGCCGCCGAGGCACGCAGGACGGCAAGAAGGCCGGCGGCCGTGGGAAGGCCCGCGCGGCGGAGGCGTCGGGTCCCGGCGGAGACGTCGCCGAGCAGGCCGAGGGCGGCGCGGCCCGCGGTCACCGTCTGCTCGACCCGGCGCTCCAGGAGATGCAGGGGCGATCCTGCGCCGGAATCGACGGGCTCGTGCCGGACGGGTTCCACGCGGGCGTCCGGGACGGGCAGGTCCGCGCGGCGCAGCCGGTCGAA
This sequence comes from Streptomyces sp. NBC_01460, assembly GCF_036227405.1. Lineage (NCBI taxonomy): Bacteria > Bacillati > Actinomycetota > Actinomycetes > Kitasatosporales > Streptomycetaceae > Streptomyces > Streptomyces sp. NBC_01460. The sequence goes on along the minus strand of NZ_CP109473.1, from coordinate 370,446 downwards.
GCCCAGATCGATCGTGCCCTCACCGGTGGGGTGCGAGCAGGCGAGGAGGGCGAGCCTCGGGTGGAGCGCCGGTACGAGGCGGCCGATGATCCGCAGACGGGTCCCCGGTGCCGAGGCCAGCAGCATCAGGTTGTCCCGGTGGGCCAGCGCGGGATCGTCGTCGGCGACCGTGAGCCGGACGGCGACGCCACCGTCGCACCACGCGAGCAGACAGGTGCCGCCCGGCTCCCGTACGGTGCCGTGCAGGTCGACGTCGAGGAAGAGCAGATCGCTGCCGCCGCCGTCCGGGTCCGCGTACCGGGAGACGGACCGCAGGGCCCGGGTGGCCTGCTGGAACGGCGGTGTCTCCCACAGGGCGGCGAGCGGCGGCTCCGTCCATGCCGTGCCCCGGGCGGTGACTGCCTTGACGCCCTTCCCCGCACCGAGTCTTCCGTCCGGCGAGACCGTCGCACCCGAGACCGCCAGGCCGGCCCGGCCCAGCTCCCGGTGGGTGAGCGCGCTCTCCCCGAGGCGCACGGCCCGGTCGGCCACGCCCAGGGCGCGCCCGACTCCTCCGGGCGCCACGTCGCCGACCGTGCAGAGCCGGCCGTCGGGTCCGACGACCCAGGTACGGGCGCCGCCGTGCCCCGAGGCGGTGACCACGGGCTCCGTGAACAGTCCGTACAGCCGCAACGAGCCGTCCGGGCTGTACGGGCGGCGTGCCCTGCCCTTGACGGCGTCCAGCTCGTCCCCGGAGGCGCTGCCCAGCCGGTGCGCCGTTCCCAGGAGTTCGGCCAGGGCCGTGACGAGGTCGGCGGTGCGGTAGGACGGGTCCCCGGCGCGGGCCGCGCGCAGCAGTGTGACGACGGACAGCGCGGCGCCCGCGGCGCGCGGCAGGTGCTGGAGCCGGGCGGTGTGCGCGGCGCGGAGGAGTGCCGCTTGGGCGACGGCGCCGGCGCCGTCGACGCCGGCTTCCAGCACGGCGGCGGCCGCCGACCGCAGGGCCTCGGCCGCGGCGCACTGCGCCGGGCTCGCCACATCGGGTGCCGCGTCGGTGCCGGTGTCGGTGGTGACGTGGTGCGGTGCGTGGTCAGGATGCGGTGCGTGGTCGTGGGGTGCGTTGTCGGGATGCGGTGCGGATTCGGTTGCCGTCGCCTCTGGTTGCCCGGCGGCCTCGGCGGGCGGGTCCGCCGCGGGTGCGGCGCAGGCGGCAGCCGCCCGGTGGACACACGCCGGCGAGAGGAGACAGCCACAGGTGATGGCGTCCGCCGTCGCCACCACACCGCCCGGGGCGTGCAGGCGCAGATCGGTCTCGTCGTCTACGGCGATCGTCACGGTGTCCCCGTCCCGGTGCACCGGGCGGGCGGCGAGTTTGGTGACCGCCGCGTCCAGCCGCTTGCGCAGCCGGGGCGAGAGGTCTTCCACCAGGGTGGCCGTGACCTCCGGCGCGACGGCCGGCAACTGGGCGGCGGTCATGTGGTCTTCTCCCCTATCCAGCGGGCCAGTTCGAGTGGGCTGAGTGCTGCCACCGGCATACCTGCGGTCACGAGCTGGCCGGCGACGCCCGTCGAGTAGCGGGGCCGGCCCGCGTCGTCGAGACTCGCGCACCCGAGGACGTGGCTGCCGGTGGCCACCAGGGCCCGCACCTCGGCGAGCAGCCCGCCGAGCGGAGCGCCCTCCTCGAAGTCGCTGATGACGACGACGAGGGTGCGGCTGGGCACCGTGATCAGGCTGCGCGCGTGCCGCAGCCCCGCGGCGATGTGCGTGCCGCCGCCCACACTCACCTCCAGCAGGAGGGAGAGGGGATCGTGCACATGGCCGGTGAGGTCGACGACCTCCGTGGAGAAGGCGAGGAAATGAGTGCTCAGAGTCGGCACCCCGGCCAGCACGGAGGCGGTCAGCGCCGACCAGATCGTGGACGCCTCCATGGATCCGGAGACGTCGGTGACCAGGATCAGGCGCCAGTCGGCCGACCGGCGGGCGCGGCTGCGGAAGACCGGCTTCTCAGGGATCACCTGGACCGTTCCGTCGGCCGTCCGGCGGGCGGTGGCCAGATTGGCGCGCAGCGTGCGCGGCAGGTCCAGCCGGCCTCCGGGGCGGCGGGTGGGCCGGGCCAGCATCGTGCCCGTGAGGGCGGGCCGCAACCGGGTGGCGAGCTGCCGGGTCAGTTCGTCGACCAGGCGGCGGACCAGCGGCCTGAGTGCCGCCAGCCGCGCCTCGGGGAGGCCGCCGGCGTACCGCAGGACCGTACGGAGCAGTTCCACGGAGGGAGTTGCCGCGGCCGGGTCGATCTCGGCGAGGACGTCCTGCCGGCCGGTCGCAGCCGCGGCGGCGAGGACCTCCTCGCGGACCCCGGGGCCGAAGAGCGCGGCCAGCTCCTCGGACCACTCGCGGACGCCGGGGAACGATGCCTCGCGGCCGCCGCCCCGGCCGGGCATGCCGCCGCGGGATCCCTCGCCGCGTCCCGCTCCGTACAGCTCGTCCAGAGCGGTCGCCAGTCGGGCGGCACCGGACGGCAGTTGATCGGGACGTCGCCCGAGGACGAGCCGCCACCGGTCGGCGGGCGCAAGGGTTCGTGCGGGGACGACCGCGTCGGGCGCTGCGGACATGGCCGGCACGGTGGGAGTTGTGCCGGTGACGGACTCCGCGGAGCCGGCTCCGGAGCCGGCTCCGGTGGCGGGCAGCGGCGGCCCGGTGAGGTGGTCCGGCTGTTGCGGGAACCGGTCGTCGTGGGTGGGGGACGGTACGGGCAGGCCGAGGCCGGTCAGGAGTTCGCGGGCCGCGAGGTCGGCGGCCGTCCGGGCCGCCAGCTCGGCAGGGTCGTCGGCGTCGAGGCCGTCCACCTGTTCGCCCAGTCTCTCCTCGACCGTGTCCAGCAGCCGGTCCCGGGCGGCGGGGCTGAGGGTGTCGAAGCCGCCTCTCAGGGCGGGCAGCCGGGCCAGGAAACCAGCGTCGTCCAGCTTGACGACACGGTGCAGCAACGGGTCCAGGGCGGCGACTCCGACGGTCAGGAGCGGGCCCGCCGCCGTCAGTACGCCGGTGAGGCGGGCGGTGAGCGCCGTCCGCGAGGCGGCGTCCACAGCCCCGTCCACCCAGGAGGCGACGCGCACCCCGAAGGCCTCGGCCTCCTCGTGGCCCGTGAGCACCCGGACGGCCCCGGCGGCGGCGGCGATCAGCGGGGTGCCGTCGGCTGCCAGCCGGACGAGGGCGTCGGTGAGCCGGATACCGCCCACCCGGTCGGCGCGCTGAGCCAGTTCGAGCAGGGCGCGGGCGTCCTCGGGCTCCTCCGATCCGGTCAGGCCGTCGACCTGACGAACCGCCGCCGAGGTCAGGAGCTCCGCCGCGTCGGCGATGCGGGCGGTACGGCCGGAGGCCCCGGCAGTCACGGTGGCGGTGGCGTGCGGACGTCCGGTGGTCCCGGGAGCTGACAGGGCGTCAGCAGCACCGGGTGCTTCCGGTGCTTCCGGGGCTTCGGGGGCTTCGGGGGTGGATTCGGGAGATGTCAGGCCCGCCAGGTGGCCCGCGTCGATGCGTTCGAGGAGGCCGAGCCCGGTGAGGATCTCGGGAAGCGTCCCGCTCGAGGGGAGCACCGCCGTCAGTTCCGTGAGCCGTTCGTCGGCCAGGGCGGGGAGTCCGCACTCGGCGGCTTCCGTGAGGCCTCGTACGACCTGGGCGGCCGTGGGGCCGCCTTCCGCACGTTCGGCCGCGTGCCGCTGCCGCAGCACCCCTTCGGCTGCCTGGGCCGGGGTGACGCCGCGGGCTCCGGCCGCGGTGAGCATCGCGGCGGTCGCCGGGGTCCACCGCACCTGCCAGCGGGTCGTCAGTCCTTCCGAGCCCGCGGCACCCGTCACCTCCTGTTCCCGGGCGTAGGGGATACCGCACACCGTCAGCCTGCGCAGCAGCAGTTCGCGACGTGCGTCGAGCGTGGAGCGGGCAGGGTCGAGACGGAGGTCACGCGGCGTCTTCTCGTGCGCGTCCGCCGGACCGGGGAGCGAGAGCGCCGCCGTGTCGGCCTCCACGGCCGGGCCCAGGCCGCTGCGCGGAGCAGCGGGAGCGGGCCGTCCGGTGCGGGATCCGACGAGGACCCGTTCGAGGGCCTGGGCAACGGCGCGGCCCGTGCCGTAGGTCTCGCCCCGCCCGAGCACCGTCTGCACGGCCTCCAGGAGTTCGCCGCGGCCCGGGGCGGGCAGTTCGCGCAGACGCGCCAGGTCCCCGGCGACCCGGACGACCTCCCGGCCGTCCGCCGGGCCGTAGGGGTGGCCCTGTTCACGCAGGGCCGCGCAGACCCGGACCGCGGTGCGGATCAGCGCCTCGTGCAGCGCGGCCGGGGAGCCGGCGGCCTCCAGGACGGTGTGCTGCCACTCCGGGTCCCGGATGCCCGCCGGGTATCCGGACCGTGAGTCGAGGAGTGGATATGTGTACGGGATCAGGGAGACGGTGCACGCCTCCGTCGAAGCGGCGCCGCTCACCCGGCCGTCCGTGCCCGGCTCGCGCGGGGCGGATGTGCCCGGTTCGCGCGGGGCGGACGGGGCGGACGGGTCGGCGGCGCCGGGGGCGGCCGGCAGCAGGGCCGGGGTGTGGAAGGCCCCCACCACCACGGCCGGCCGCTGCCCGCTCGCCAGTGCCTCGGCGACATGCCTACGCATGCAGGCCTCGCGCACCAGGTCCGTGCCGTCCACACCGCCCCGTGCCTCGGCCTCGTACCGCAGCGCCCAGCCGGTGAGGAGGGCGGCACGACGGAGTGCCTCGGGCGTCGAGCCGGGTGCGGGGGCCTCCACCAGCCGGTCCCACAGGTCGTCGCCCTCGCGGCCGGTCAGCCGGGACCGGAGGGCGGCGGACAGTCCGTGTCCCCCTTCTCCTGCGGGCGCGGAGCCGGAGCCCGGGAGGAGTGCGGGGGCGGGAGCGTCCGGCCCGCCCCATGCCCAGGCCCGGTCGGCCAGCGGTAGATCGCAGGCCACGGCAGGCACCCCGTTCCGTGCCGCCCAGCGCAGGGCGACCAGTTCGGGCGAGAAGTCCGCGAACGGATAGAAGGCGGGCCCTCGTTCGCCTCCCGCCGACGCCCCGTCGGCGGTCACGGCGGCCAGCGCCACCGGAGCTTCGGTCTCCTCGTGGGCGAGCCAGCCCAGCCAGGGCTGGAACTCGGCCGGCAGCTCGACGAGGAGGACGTCGGGGGCTGCCTCGTCGAGGAGCGCAGGGAGGGCGGCCGCGAGCGAGGGCGCATGGTGGCGCACCCCGATCAGGAACGGCAGCCCGGGTCCGGCCGCCGCGAGGGCCGCCACCGCGTCCTCCGGGGTGACGGGCCCGGCCTCCCGCATCGCAGGCCCAGCCGTGGCGCCCTGCGGTGCACCGGCGCGTGACGCACCGGTTCCGTGCGGCGAATCAGCGAGGGGCGGCGCCTCGGCGAGGGGCGGCACCCCTGTGGTGGCCCCCATGTCCCTGGTGGTCGACTGGCTCATCGGTCAGCTCTCCAGCACCGAGCGAAGCTCCCACAGGGCACGCCAGGTGGCCGACCCCTGCTCCGCGCGCCGGCGCACCGGCCCGTCCCAGTACCCCAGCAGCCGTGCCGCGTCGGCGGGGTCGTCCTTGCGTACGACGCCGAGCAGATGGCCGGGCAGGAGGGAGAGCACGTCCCGGTCGCCGGGGAAGTAGGCGGTGGCCAGGCCCAGGGCTCCCGCGACGGAGACCGCCTCCGCCGTGCTCATCACCGTGGAGGGACGTTCGACCTCCCAGCCCTCCACGGAACGGCCCTCCCGCAAGTCCCGAAAAGCGGTGACGAGGGCTTCGAGGACCGCGTCGTCCACCTGGTAGGCGGCTCCCGCCCGCTCCACGGCCGCCCGCGACTGGCTCCGTACGAGCGCCGTCTCGGCGTCCACGTCCCCGATCGGGCTCACCGTCTCGAAGTTGAAGCGCCGCTTCAGCGCCGCGGACATCTCCGAGACGCCCCTGTCGCGCAGGTTGGCGGTGGCGATGAGGGTGAACCCCGGGGCGGCGTGCACCTGGGAGCCCTCGCCGCCCGCGAGTTCGGGCACCGCGATCCGCCGCTCGGAGAGCAGCGACACGAGCGCGTCCTGGACCTCCGGCAGGCACCGGGTGACCTCCTCGACGCGGGCGACGGCGCCCCGGGTCATGGCGGTGAGCACCGGGGACGGCACCAGGGCCTGCTCGGTCGGGCCCTGGGCGAGCAGCAGCGCGTAGTTCCAGCCGTACTTGAGCTGGTCCTCGGTGGTGCCCGCGGTGCCCTGGACGGTCAGCGCGCTGGTTCCGCAGACGGCCGCGGACAGGAGCTCGGAGAGCATGGACTTCGCGGTGCCGGGCTCGCCCACCAGCAGCAGTCCGCGCTCCCCGGCGAGGGTGACCACGCACCGTTCGACCAGGGCGCGTTCGCCGACGAACTTCTGCTCGATCACCAGGCGGCGCGGCACCCCGGTGCCGGGCCGGGCGGACTTCGGCAGGCCGAGCGCCTCGCCCGCACTGCCCATCACGAAGGTCACGACGGCGCGCGGGGTCAGCAGCCAGCCGGGAGGGCGCGGCCCCGAGTCGTGGGCGGAGAGGAAGGCCAGCTCGGTGGCGTACCGGTCCTCGGGCAGGGTGACCTGGCGGTTCTGCCTCCCGGTGGCACCGACGGCGGGCGTCGCCCGATCCGGGACCCCGCCCGTGGGGGCGCTGCTGGTGGTGGTCGTCGTGTCGCTCGTCATCGGCGGCGGCCCTTCCGGGGTGCGCGGGTGTCCAGTTCTTCGAAGGCAGGGGCGTCGCCACCCCGGACCCGTGCCCAGGCTGCGGCGAACAGATCGGGCACAGGGACGTCCGGAAGGGTCCGGGCGGACCCTTCCACGGGGTACAGCCGTTCCTTCCAGGTCTCGAGCGGCAGGCCGGGGGCGCCACGCTCCAGCCAGCCGCAGGGGAGGAACAGGGTGCGGCCGGCGCGGGAGCGCTTGGCCTCGACCACGAGATCCGTGGCGGCGAGCTCCGTCCGGGCCTTCTTGATCCGTGCGGGCTTCCACTCGCTCCAGCGGACGCAGTTGCGGTCCGTCGGGTCGGGCAGGGCGAGCAGCATCAGGTACAGGGCTGCTGAGTCGGCGCTCAGCCCGAGGGCCCCGGCGGCCTCGGACACCAGGTCCGGCACCGCGCGCGACGGGTCCTGGCCCGGGTGGTGCGGGGTGCCGTCGGGGGCGCCCGCCGAGACCAGGGCGTCGGCCTCCTTGCCCAGCAGGGTCCGCAGGGCGCGGAGTTCACCTGCCCGGTACTGCGCGACGATGCCCTCGGCCAGCCCGAACGCCGGATCCTCGGGGCCTTCCAGACCGGCCGGGCGGACCAGCAGCTTCTCCTGGGTGCCGTGGCCCGCTGCGAGGAGCAGTGCCGCACCGGCCCGGACCAGGCCGTCGGGCCCGGCGCCGCCGGACTCGGGAAGCTGGTGGGCGGATCGTACGACGGGGCCGATCGAGCTGCCGTCCTCCGTCCAGTCCAGCCCGAGGTCCAGCACCAGGTCCGGGTCGGCGAGGGTGCGGCGCAGTGCCGCGAGCCCGACGGGCAGGTGTGCCCGCAGGGGGTGCCCGTACGGCAGCGTGTAGGCGAGGGTCCGCAGCGCGGTCAGGGCGGAGGAGAGCGAGCCGTACGTGCTCACCCGGCGCAGGCCCGGCCGGCCGGTGCCGTCCTCGACGGGGGAGCCCTGGCCCAGCCATGTCCGGGAGTCCGAGTTGAGGATCAGGTCGACGGCGCCGGGGGTGGTGCCCGACAGGTCGAGGTCCAGCTCCTCCGGGACGCGGACCAGGGAGGCGAGGCGGGCCTGCCAGACCTCGGCAGCGGCCAGGACGTCCGGGCCCGTGGACCAGAGCTCGGCCGGGTCGGCGGGGAGCAGTGCCTGGAGCAGGGCGTGTCGGTCGGCGTGGGGCAGAGCGTCCAGCCTGGCCTGTGCCGCCTCGAAGGCACGGGTCTTCGCCCCGAGCAGCCCCAGCGCCTCTGCGCCCGGCTCGTGGACGGCGGCCGACACCAGGGCTGCCGACTGGAGGGGGCCGATCCCGGTGGCCGTGTGGAAGGCCTCGGCCGCCTCGGGATGCCAGGCTGCCGGTCCCTCCTCCCGTACCAGGGTGGTGAGCCGGGAGAGCCGGTCCCGGGCGATGCCCTGCCGGTGGACGTGCTCGTGGTCCAGGGCGAAACCCGCGACGGGGCCGAAGGCGCCGGTGGGGTCGTGGTCCAGGGCCAGCCAGCGTGCCGAGTCGTCCCGGAAGTTCCGGCCGCGCTCGGCGAGGACCACGACGGTGCGGGCGCCCTTGCGGAACACCTGTCCGAGGCGGTGCACGGCCTCGGAGCGGTGCTGCTGGGGCGTCGCGGGGACGTGCGGCTCGACGAGCGTCACGTGCCGGACCGTGCCCGCCGGGTCCGCCAACGGGCCCGCACCGAGCGTGTCGAGGAGGACAAGGAGGCCGGCTCGGTGTTCGGGCGAGGTGGTCGCCGAGGCGGCCCGGTAGGCCAGTTCGGGCAGCTTGTCGAGCAGGGTGGTCCAGTCCGCGGACTGACCTGGGACGGTGCACTCGTCCCGCTGCCAGCCGTCCACGGCCACGAACGGGACCTTGGACTGCACCGGCGGGCCGAACGCCGGCTCACCGCCGAGGACGTGGTTGACGGCGAGCATCTGCTGGATCACGGTCCATCGGCTCCCGCCTCCCCACCAGCCGCCGTGCATCCGCTCGGTGCCCCAGGCGGTGGCGTGCAGCAGCGTCGTGTCGTCGCCGTGCTCGGGGGAGCGGTCGAAGAACATGCCCTGGGTACGAGCGGTGCTCCGAGGGACGACGGGCCGCGGTGGCTCCAGGTAGCGGGCGGCCGCGACGGCCCTGTCCACCGCATTGCGGACGAGACCGGTGACGCCCGCGAGAAGCCGCGCGTCGGACACCTCGGGCAGCACCCGGGCGACGGCTTCCTCGCTCATCTCACGCGACGAGGGCCCGCTGTAGTCCTTCTCGGCCCGGAACGCCTCCGCATGCCGGGCGACCGCGGCGGCGACCTCGTTGAACAACTCCTCGGCGCGGGAGCCCGTCAAGTCGCGCAGGGCGGCGGAGCCCCGCTCGTCCCTCGGGCGCAGGGCGTGCCAGAAGGCGACGGGAGGGACATAGGGGGTGCCCGCGGCGTCGTTTCCTCCGGAGGAGTCGAGGCGGACGGACCAGAGGCCTCCGCCGATGCCCTCCGTGTCCGCCGGACGGGCCTCGACGAAAGACCCGGCGAGGGCCATGACGGGGCGAGACCCGCCGGGGAGGGTGAGGGCGCCGAGCGGCACGGGGGAGCCGCCGCCGGGCAGCGGGTGCGGCAGGGACACCGTGTGGCCGTCGGGGGTGCCCGCGACGACCCGGTGCCCGTCCGCCGGGGCAGCCACGCCCGGCTCGGCGACCGTACGGCGGACCCAGCGGCCGAGAACCGTGCCGTCCGTGCCGAACGGAGTGGTCTCCAGACCGGGCTGGAGGGGCAGCACCTGGCAGCGCTCGGTGAGCAGCCGGGTGCCGTCCCGCACGCCGGAGCGGAGGAAGGCGGGCAGGGACGCGCGGCCGTGCGTGCCACTGACCGGGTCGTACTCCAGCCACACCTGCTGCGTGCCCTGGTGACCGTCCCGCCAGAGACCCGTCCCGTCGGAGAGGACGGCGCGCTGCGGCGGAAGGGTGGTGTCGCCCGCGTGCAGGGCCTTGCCACCTGTGGCGCGGCCGCCGCCGGGCAGGGGCAGGCAGACCTCGTCCGAGGGTCCGGAGCCGCCCCAGCGGGGGATCTGCTCCCCGCCCACGGTGAACACCTCGGCGGGGCGGTGCGACCAGTAGCCGCGCTGCTTGCCGTCCTCCCACCAGATGACCAGCAGTTCGCCGTCGACGTAACGGAAGGCAGGCGTCCGCCACTGGTCGATGCCGGCGGGCAGCCGCAGGGTGTGCTGCAGCAGAACGCCCTCCGGGCCGACGACGACGGCCCGTTCGAGGGTGTTCAGGATCAGCGCGGGCCAGGCACCGGTCACGCCGACGCCCTCCGACCGGTTGCGCCGCTGCCGCGTGGCGGCGGCCTCCGCGGCCAGCTCGGTGTACGTGTCGTCCAGCGCGGGCCAGCCCAACTCGTCGAGGACACCGGTGCGCAGGGTCGAGGCGAGCAGCGGGACGACGTCATGGCCCTTGAGGAGCCGCACCGCTTCCGGGGCGACCTCGGTGACCACGGCGCTGAACAGCGAGAGCTTGTTGAGGGCGGTCCGCAGCCCCGGAAGTCCTCGCGCGGCCGTGTACTCCTCGGCGCAGGCCGTCAGCCACTCCCGCAGGACCTCGGAGAGCACCGGATGCGCCGCCAGCTTCGCCATGGCGATGTCCCCCAGCCGCTGGCCGCGTCCGTCGCCGAGACTGCCGACGGTCCGGCTCAGCAGGGCACGGAAGACCGGCCGGTCGGCGACAGCGGTGAGATCGCGCGCTCCGGGCGCGGTGTCGCCGAGCCACGGGCCGAGCGCGACGCCAGGATGCTGCGTGCTTCCCGTGTCCTGGGCGTCCGGCTCGGCGACCGGGACGCCGGACGCCAGGCAGAGGTCGAGGAGGTCCAGGTCGGCGGTGCGCTGCCAACGCCCCTGGAACAGCTCGACGGGGCGCCCGTCGGCGCGCAGCCGGTCCGCCATCCGGCCGGTCAGGTCCAGGGTCTGCGGGCTGCGCGCCGCGATCGCGCGGTTGCGACGGCGGTGCGCCTCCCAGCGGGCGAGCCAGTCCGCGGGGGAGACGGAGACGTCACCGGAGGCGGGGGAGCCGGAGGTGTCCGGGAGAGCGGTCAGCAGGTCCTCGGCGCCGGATTCGGCCAGCAGCGCGAGCCATCCGTTCTCACCGTCCGTGTCCCGCCCGCTCTCGCTGAAGGTCTCCGGGAAGAAACCGAGCAGCCGGGCCCGTACGGCCGCATCCCGCCGGGCGAGGGCGACGAGCGCGGAGCGGTAGGCCGTCCAGAACGAGGCGGGGGCGCGGACGATTCCGGGGGAGCCGACCAGATCGGCCACCAGGTCGCGTTCGGCGGCCTCACGGTCCAGCCCGGCGGCCTTGACCAGCGCGCGCACGTCCTGCGGCAGTGCCGCGTACGGTGGCATGCCGGCGGCGCAGCGCTCGACGAGCAGACGGCGGAACTGAGCCCAGGCGTCCGCCGGTGCGAGCCGGGCCACCAGGTCCCGCACGTACTGCCGCAGCGCCTTGACGGTCAGCGCGCCCGCGAAGGCGAACTCGAGGAAGACGGCCCGCTGCCGGTCCTCGTCCACGACCAGGCCGTGCACCCGCTCGGCCTCGCGGGCCTTGCCGAAGAAGGAGGCGGCGTAACTGGTGTTCTCCGCCTGGAGGAAGAGGCGCGCCACCTGCTCGTAGTAGGTGGGCAGGAAGTGGGGCACGGCCCTGCCGAGCCGGGTGCCGAGTGCGTCGAAGCCTTCCTTGGCCGCACCGGCGCGGGTCCTGGCCTGCCGGCCGAGCCGCTCGATGTCCTTGACCAGGGCCAGGGCGTGGTGCCCGTTGGCCGGATCGTTGACCAGGGCCCAGGCCGGGAAGCCGAGCGTCTCGCGGCGCACCTGGCCCACCACGGGGGCCTCGGCGGTCCGGGCCAGCCCGAGGAACTCCAGGGCCAGATCCTCGGCTTCACCGAGTGTGCCGGGCACGAGCCGGACCACGGAGCGGTCGCCGAGGGCGGTGTGCGTGTAGGTGCGGGCGGTCAGCACATCGGCGTCGTCCCGCTCGGTGGAACCGGCGGGGAGGATCGCACCGGCATCCAGCAGTGCCGCGGCGCGCGCCTCGGCGGCGGGGGTGAAGGTGCCCTCACCTCCGGCCTGGGCGGGGAGGGACACATGGTCCGACGCCGTCGTGTCGGATGCGGTCGTGCTCGACGCTGTCATGTTCGCTGCCATCGAATTCGCTGTCGTCGTGGTCGGCGGCGTGATCACGCCGGTGTTCGTCGTCGTGGTGTTGTTCATGCCGCCCGCTCCTCGTCCGCCACGTCGCGACCGGCGTAGAGCGCCGCCGCCATGCGCATGCCCTCGGACCACGTGACAGGTCCGACCTCGGCAGCCGTCACAGCGCGCCCTGAGGGGTCGGTCCAGCCCAGGGAGCCCGTCTCCGTGCCGTACTCGTCGTAGCCGTCGTGCTCGCCGATCCAGATGCGGGCCTCGGCGGTGACGCCGTCCTCGACGACCGGGCAGACCGCGTACCCGCCACGCGACCGGTAACCGAGCTGGGTGACGCGGCCGTGCAGGAACCGCAGTTCCTTGAACACGCCACCGGCGTAGGTGTCGACGGAGGTGGTGTCAGGGGCAAGGCCCGGCGGGCGGTGCCACACCTCCCGGAACAGCTGCTCCACGTTCTGGCGCACACCCAGTTCGACCGCGAACTCCCGGAGGTCGTCCAGGTCGTCGAGGAGGACGGGGTGAGGCACCCTGACGACGTCCGGGGTGATGCGGACGGTGTCGCCGTCCAGGTCGACCAGACCGAGACCGCGGGCGGGGTCGACGTCCCGCAGGAAGCCGGCTACCCCGCCGTCCGTGCCGGTCACCACCACGTCCCGCAGGGCGGCCTGCCACGCAGGGTCGGGCCAGACCTGGGCGAGAACGGCCGTGGGAACGGGCAGCGAACGCACCATCCACTGCTCGACGTCGGCCAGGCACCGGCGTTCGTGCCGCTCCAGCCACTCGGTCAGTTGCCGGAGCCCCACGACCGCCGGGTCGTCCTTCACCTTGGCCGGGACGGACTTCAACCGCCGGCCCTTCCCGTTGCGGCACACCACCGTGCCCGCTTCCAGAGCGACTTCGTAGTCGCCCGCCGGAACCCACCCCATGCGCTGTTCTCCCCGTTGTCCGTGACGCCGCCGGTCTGCCGGCACGCCGATGAGACCCGTCGACGGCGACGCACCGTGACGAGTGGGAGAAACTCTAGGCGCCACCAGTGACAATGCGTTCGGGGCCCGTCCACCTGGCCGCACGGCCCGCACAACCCCCGGCGGAATCCGCCCCGCACCTGGCGCGCACACCCTGACGGGAACCGTGTCGGCGGCCGAGCTCAGCCGTGCGCGGTCCCGCCCACGTCGACCGCTTCGTGGCCCTCGCGGCGTATCCGCTCGGTCCCCCACACCCCGAGGGGCTCGAGCGCGCTGTTGAGTGTGCGCCCGTGCTCGGTCAGGGAGTACTCCACGCGCGGTGGCACCTCGGCGTGGACGGTCCGGTGCACCAGACCGTCCGCCTCCATCTCACGCAGGTGCTGCGTCAGCATCTTCTCGCTCACTCCCGGCAGACCGCGACGGAGTTCGCTGAAGCGCCGTACACGGTGGGCGTCGAGTTCCCAGAGGATCAGCCCCTTCCACTTGCCGCTCACCACGTCCAGCGCGGCGTCGATGCCGCAGATGTACGGCCCGCATCTCGGTGCCTTCGCCATGGGGAGTCCCCTTACTAAAAGGTAAGTACCGCAGTAATTAGTGGGTACTTCCGAGATTAGCGGCGCCCTCCGACCATGGAACGGTGAACGAACAACAGAAGCCCACCATCAGTCGGAAGTACCCCGTCACCGTGATCGGCCTCGGTCCGATGGGGCAGGCCATGACACGCACGCTCCTCGGCGCGGGCCACCCTGTCACCGTCTGGAACCGCACCGTCGGCCGGGCCGACGGCGTCGTCGCCGACGGAGCCACGCTCGCGGCGACACCCGGCGACGCGGTGGAAGCGAGCCCTCTCGTGATCCTCAGCCTCACCGACTACCAGGCCATGTACGACGTCCTCGGCGGCGCCACCGCATCCCTCGCCGGCCGGACACTGGTCAACCTGAGCTCGGACACTCCCGACCGCACACGCGAGGCCGTGGCCTGGGCGGAAGGCCACCGCGCCGGCTTCCTCACCGGAGGTGCCATGGTCCCCGCGCCGATGGTCGGCACGGAGGCGGCCTATGTCTACTACAGCGGCCGCCACGAGGTGATGGAGAGCCATCTGGCGACCCTGGCGCGGCTCGGGACACCGAAGTACCTGGGTGAGGATCCGGGCCTCGCCCAGATGATGTACCAGGCCCAACTCGCGCTCTTCCTCACCACCTTGTCCGGACTGATGCACGCCACGGCGATGCTGGGCGCCGCAGGAATCCCGGCCAGGGAAGCGCTGCCCGAGCTGCTCTCCGCCGCCGACTCGATCGGGGACATCATGCGGGCGGGTGAGGAGAACCCCGGCGCCGCGCTCGACGCCGGCGAGCACCCCGGCGACCTCAGCACCGTCACCATGATGGGGGCGACCTCCGACCACATCGTCGACACCAGCACCTCCCTCGACCTCGATCTCGCGCTTCCCCTGGCCGTGCAGGCCCACTACCGGCGCGCGATCAAGGACGGACACGGCGGCGACAACTGGACCCGGATCATCGACAGCATCCGGGGACCACGCTGACCGCACGCGGAAGGGAGCCGGGACACGGCGCCTCGATCACTGCCACGATGTCCCGATGTCCTCTCCCGTCCTTCCTGAACTGTGGTGGCGCGGAGTCGCCGCGAACCCGGCTGCGCCTCCAGGGGTTCTGCTGCGTCTGCTGACCGCCCGGGCACGCGTCGCCTGGGCGGTCCTCTGCGAGGAACGTCCTCTCCCCGAGGACGTCGTCGAGGCAGTCGTCGCACACCCGGAGTGGAGGATCCGCCGCGGCTTCGCCCGCAACCGCCACGTGGGCCCCGAGCAGCGTGGCCGACTGGTCGACGACCCTCATCCCCTCGTGCGCGCGGCACTCGCAGCGGGCCCTCGCCTCCGTCTGGGAAGGGTCCAGGCGCTGCCCGACCACGTCCTGGAAACCCTGTTGACCGCGCGGGACGACCCCACCCGGGACCGGCTGCTCACGGCGGATGAGATCAGACAGGAGCTGGAGATCTCGGGACAGATCCCGCCGTCGTTCCGCCGCAGGATGCTCGATCACCCGAACCCCGAACTGCGGATGAAGGCTGTCGGCCTGTGGCTGTGGCTCACCCCCGGCCGGCGCGACGCACTTCTGGCCGATCCTGTGAGGGCGGTGCGTGAAAGAGCTCGCGCGAGCAGCCGGATCCTGGACCCGGAGGCGATGGAGGCGGACCTGCCCGAGAACGGCTGCCACCATCGCTCCCTGCTGCTCGTCAACTACGCGGTCTCCCGCAGCGTGGCCGAACGGTGCCTCGCCGAGCGACGTGATCTGGGAGCCCTGGCCCGCAATCCCCATCTGCCGACCGGTGTCGTCTCCCGCCTGGTGCGCGACCCCGACCCCGGCGTACGTGAACGAGTCGCCGCCAGAGCCGACCTGGATCCGGTGCTGCTGGCCGAACTCGCCCAGGATCCCGACAGCGCCGTACGAACCCGAGCCGTGCTGCAGCCACTCCCACGTTCCTGGTCGCAGCGCGGTGCGATCGACCGCGTCATCGGCCACACGGCCGAGAGCATCGGCACGGTCGACGAGATGTTCGACGAGCCGGGGACGAGCTGGTACGAAGCCTGTGCGGCATCCCCCCACGCACTCATGCGCCGGATCGCCGCGACCTGCCCCGAGCTGCCGCAGGAGCTGGTCCGAAGCCTGGCCTCCGACCCCGACGCCGACGTGCGCCACCTCCTGGCCTGCAACCATCCGCTCGCGCCACCCGACCTCCTCCTCGACGCCTTCATAGCCATGCCGCGCCAACGCCCCTACCTGCTCACGCTTCCGCGCCTGCCCCGCACCGGGCTGCACCGCCTCCTCGACGACGAGGACCCCGGACTCCGTGCCCTGGCAGCGGCCGACGCCGGCCTCGCGGAGCCGCCCGTCCGCCTGCTGGCCGACCCGGAGCCGAGCGTGCGCCGAGCCGCGGCGGCCGGTCCGCTCCTTCCCCTCGCCCTGATCTCGTCGCTCCTCGAAGCCCCGGAGCACGCCGAAGCGGCCGCCGCCAACCCGACTCTGCCCCCGGAGAAGCTTCACGCCCTGCTCGACCGCAGCGGACTGCCCTGACCGCCGCACGGCACGACGACGGGCAGCGGACCCGACGACCTCGTCGGGCCCGGCGCCTCCGGGGCGCGGCCGATCCGCCGCGATCAGGAAGTGGTGTGCCCGTACGCCGTGCCGTCCTTCGGATGGAGCTTGCGGAAGTACGTCCAGCTGGTCTCGTTCGGTTCGCTCCACTTCTCCGGAGCGTGGGCGAACTCCGGTTGGTGGTCGGAGATGTAGGCGCGGGTGCGCTCCGGGACCTCGGCGTACGAGCCGAGCTTGCGGCCCCGGCAGTGGAAGGTGAGGCCGCCGGGCCGCTGACCGCGGGCCATCCACGGGAGCCAGGGGGACATGCGGGTCCACGACATGGTGGCCGGGACGCCGGGAGCCCGGCCGGCGAGGTCGGCGCGGTCGGCGTAGAACTGGAAGAGCTCCAGGGCCTTGTACGTGTCGCCCGCCGAGTGGACGGGGTACTGCGCCACCGGCAGCGGCGAGGGGTAGGCGAGGGGGATCTCCAGGCTGAAGCAGACCTGTTCGCCGAGCTCGGTCGTGGGGATCGGGAAGGGGCGCCACTTCTGGTTCGCCGGGTCGTTCCAGATGTGCACCACCGGCTGGTCCTGCCAGGTCTCAAGGATGTCGCGGGTGGCGGGATCGAGGTAGAAGGCGGCCTCGCGGGTGAGCAGCTGGTAGGAGCCGGGGCCGGCCTCGACGTCCTGGACCAGCCGGGCGACGTTGAGTCCCTCGAAGCCGAAGACGCGCTGGTAGGGCTCGTCGGGACCCCAGGAGTAGACGTCTCCGGACCACCAGTACGTGACCTCCTCGCCGTCGAGCGAGGCGCGGGTGCGGGCGAAGGAGCGGAGCAGTTCAGCGGGTGTCGTCATACGGCCCACTGTGCGCGGTCACCACGCCGGCCGGGTGGGAAACACCCGGGTCCTGTCCGAAGCGGCCGGAATACCGCTCCTCCCCGGCCCGGTGCAGGCCGCGTGTGCGTATTCGAGCGGACCGATGGTGCGCCTGCGCCTATCGTGGGCCGGGAAGCTGGGTTCTTCCTGGGACCGCGTCCCGAGGCGCACCTCGTGTGTCAGCCGGCCCTTCGACCCGGCGACCGTCGCCGTACCGCCCACCTGGAGTCGTACATGACCACAGCCCAGGACTTGTCGATCATCGCCGCCGCTCCGGACACCGACCCCGGCGTGGAGTTGGGCGATCTGTCGCTGGCGTTGGCGGGAGCCGAACTCATCGATCTCATCGGTGCCCGGGCCGTCACCCTCGACAGCGAGCGCCTCGTGCCCGGCGCGACGCCGCGCACCGAGAACGCTCTGCTGCTCGAGGCCGCATCGACCTTCACGGGGGGTCCCCCTCACGACACCGTGGAGGACTGGCTGTGGCGCCGGGGCCCGGAGCTGGCCGAGCGCTATCGGGCCGACCTCGACGCAGCGGGCCTCGGAGCGCCGGCGCGGTCCCGTCACCCGTTCCGTAAGGCTCGTCCGGCAGACGCCGACACCTCTGCCCTCAGCAGGGCGAACGACCGCTGGACGGCCGGCGAACCCGTTCTCGCGAGCCTCGCGGCGGCGGCCGGCATCGGGCAGGTGTCGGACGACACGCTGGCCGGCCTGGAGGACGACCAGGGCGCCGTACTGACCGCGGTCCACCACGCCGTCACGGAGCTGGCAGCCGAACGGCAACGCAGATCGATCGAAGGGGCGGCGTTCGACAACATCTGGCGCGGCTACTGACACCGGGCGCGCGGTGGAAGGCGCTTCCGGGAGGGCGGAGCCGGGCTGCACCTGTTGCCGGGCCGAGCAGGCAGTGGTGCGATGGACAGGGTCCGCAGGTCCGCGCGAGCGCCGGACGGAGAGTGCCCGCGCCCTTCCTGGCCTGGCGGTCCGGCAGCTGTGGCCGAAGCACCGGGGCGAGAGCTTCCACGCCTTCGCCGCGCCGTCCGCCACGGCTGCCCGCTCCCTTTCCTGATCAACGGAGACAGCCATGGCCACCTACCGAGCCGCGCAGGTCGCTACCCCGAACGGCCCCTTCGACATCGTCGAGCGCGAGGTGACCGACCCGGGCCCCGGCCACGTACGTCTGTCGGTCGAGGCCTGCGGGATCTGTCACAGCGACGACGCCTTTGTCAGCGGCGGCATGCCCGGCGTGCCGTTTCCGCTGGTTCCGGGGCACGAGGTGGCCGGGCGCGTCGCGGAGCTGGGGCAGGGAGCCGGGGAGGCCGGGTGGAAGGTGGGGGACCGCGTGACGGTGGGATGGTTCGGAGGGAGCTGCCGGCGCTGCACCGCTTGTAGGCAGGGCGACTTCATCGTCTGCGAGAACCTGAAGGTCCCCGGCTGGGCGTACGACGGAGGTTTCGCCGAGTCCATGATCGCGCCGGTGGACGCACTCGCACGCATCCCCGAGGCCCTCTCGGCGGCGGACGCCGGCCCCCTGGCCTGCGCGGGGGTCACCACCTACAACGGGCTGCGGCGCAGTACGGCCGTGCCGGGCGACCGGGTCGCCGTGCTGGGTCTCGGCGGCCTCGGGCACCTCGGTACGCAGTTCGCCGTGGCCATGGGATTCGAGACGGTGGTCATCGCCCGGGGGCCCGAGAAGGCCGGCCTCGCCGAGGAATTCGGGGCGCACCACTACATCGACAGCACGGGGCCGACTCCGGTCGCGGACGCGCTGCGGTCCCTGGGAGGAGCCAAGGTGGTGCTGGCCACCGCCGGCAATTCCGAGGCCATCACGGCGACCGTCGACGGGCTGACGCACCGGGGCGAGCTCGTGGTCATCGGAGTCACGCCCGAACCGTTGGGCATCAGCCCGCTCCAGCTCATCATGCCGGGCAGGAGCGTCCGCGGTCATCCGTCCGGAACCGCGCAGGACGTGCAGGACACCATGGACTTCAGCGCCCTTCACGGCATCCGCCCCACCGCGGAGACCGTGCCCCTGGCAGAGGTGGGCGAGGCCTACCGGAAGATGCTCTCCGGGGCCGCTCGCTTCCGCATGGTCCTCACCACCGACTGACGCCGGCCTCAGCGGGCACGGGCGGTCCGCCGGGAGGGGCCCACCCGTTGTCATGCCACGTCCACCATGGAGACACATGGGATCATGTATGTGTAGCGTTCATGTATCCGAGGGAATGCCGTCATACGGCCCGTGGATGTTTCGGCCATGGACATCCCCCGTTTCGGAATCCCCGAGAAGCTCGCCGACCGCATGAGCATGGCCGAGCAGCACGAGTACCTGCGTGCCCGGCTGACCCGGCGCGGAGTGCTCCGTACGAGTGCGGCCACCGCGGCTGTCGTGGGCACCGGCGTGGCTTCTGGACTCGCCTCCCCGTCCGCCTACGCGGCGGCGCCGGACGTGGCGACGTCGCGAGCCAGTTCGACGCAGGTGGACGGTTCTCTGGTCGCGCCCTTCGGTCGGCACCTCGCGTACGGGGCCGACGCGAAGACACAGATGACGGTCTCCTGGCAGGTCCCCTTCGCCGTGAAGCGGCCCTACATCCGGATCGGGCTCAAGCCCTGGGCGCTCAGCCGCAGGATCGACGCCGAGATCCGGCACCTGACGACGCCTCCGCTCAACAACGGCAAGATCGCGGCAGCCGAGCAGTTCTACGTACACGCGGCCCTGGAAAGGCTGAAGCCCGGGACGACGTACTACTACGGCGTGGGCCACGACGGATTCGACCCCGCGGAGACCCGCAACCTCGGCACGCTCGGTACCTTCACCACCGCGCCCCAGCGCGCCGAGCCGTTCACCTTCACGGCCTTCGGTGACCAAGGGGTCAGCTACCACGCGCTCGGCAACGACCAGTTGATCCTGGGCCAGAACCCGGCCTTCCACCTGCACGCGGGCGACATCTGTTACGCCGACCCGTCCGGGTCCGGGCAGGCCACCGATTCCTACGACGCCCGGACCTGGGACCAGTTCCTGGCCCAGACGGAGACAGTGGCCAAGACCGTGCCGTGGATGGTGACCACCGGCAACCACGACATGGAGGCGTGGTACTCGCCCGACGGCTACGGCGGGCAGAACGCCCGCTGGACACTCCCGGACAACGGACCTGATCCCGTCGGCCAGCCGGGCGCCTACTCCTTCACGCACGGCAACGTCGGCGTGATCGCGCTCGACGCCAACGACGTCTCGTACGAGATCCCCGCCAACTTCGGCATCAGTGGCGGCAGGCAGACACGCTGGCTGGACCGGCGCCTGGGAGAGCTGCGTGCCCGCGAGGACATCGACTTCGTCGTCGTGTTCTTCCACCACTGCGCGTTCTCCACGACCAACGCGCACGCTTCGGACGGCGGGGTGCGCGACGCGTGGGTACCGCTCTTCGAGAAGCACCAGGTGGACCTGGTCATCAACGGCCACAACCACGTCTACGAGCGCACCGACGCGATCCTGAAGAACGCGGTGGGGCGCACGGTCCCGATCGGCGAGCGCACCGACCCCACCCGGGACGGCATCGTGTACGTCACGGCGGGTGGTGCGGGCAAGGCGCTGTACGACTTCCCGGCACCCGACAGCTACGAGGGCCACGTCGCGGACCTGGAGAGCGTCGACACGTACCACGTGGCCAAGGGGGGCGGTAAGGCGACCGAGACCGTGGAGTGGTCCCGGGTGCGCTACACCGGCTTCTCGTTCCTGGCGGTGGAGGTGGAGACCGGCCGCCACGCCCGGATGAAGGTCACGGCGCTCGCCGAGTCGGGGGAGCGCGTCGACCACTTCGAGATCAGCCGAGGCTGAAGGGTCTGAGGGGGCCGAAGGGCTGCTTGTCGGAACGGAGTTGCCGTCGAACGCCTCGCCGCCGGAGCGGTCTCCTCCGAGCGGAGAGCGCGCCGGCGGTGACCCGCGTGCGGACGTTTCACGCGCGCAGCGGCAGGGCGCCGACGACGACGCTGGTCACCGTCCTGCGAACGGCTGCGGTCTGCGGCGGGGCGCTCGCCCGGTCGGCGCACAGCAGGTGCGCTGCGCCGACCAGGGCGGGGGCGAGCGTATCGACGTCGGTGTCGTCGGCCAGGCGTCCCAGCTCCCGCTCGGTGGCAAGGTAGGCGGCAATCGCGGAGCTTGCCTGCATGACCAGGGGAATGCCTGCGAGCCCGGCCTGGCGCAGCCGGGCGCGCAGGCCGTCGCGGAAGGTGATGAGCGCGACGATCGCCACGGTGACCGGCCCGAACAGGTCCTGCAGTGCCTCGGTCAGGTTGTCCACCACGCTCCCGGTCCCCGCGGCCGCCCTCAGGACCGTGGCCCGGTCCTCGATACCGCGGACGCGGTCAAGGATGAGTTCGGTCAGGAAGGCGTCGAAGTCGGTGAAGTGCCGGTGCAGGACGCCCTTCGAGCAGTTCGCCTCCTCCGTGACCGCCCTGCTGGTCAGCGCGTCGGGCCCGTCCCGAAGCAGGACGCGCTCGGCAGCCGCGAACAGCTGGTCACGCACGTTGTGGATGTGTACCCCTGACGGCATGGTGTCTCTCTCCGCTCCGTCCCGCTTCCACACGTGGGCAAGCGCCCATTAGAGTGGGCGCATGCCCACTCTATCCCGAGGAGAGCCGGGCCGCTCCGGTTCCGAGCCCCACCGTCACCGGCAGGTCGCCGAGTCGTTCGGTGTGGACGCCGCACGCTACGACCGGGCCCGGCCGCCGTATCCCGATGCGCTGGTGGACCGGATCGTCGCGACAAGCCCGGGTCGAGACGTGCTCGACGTGGGGGCGGGGACCGGCATCGAAGCCAGGCAGTTCCAGGCGGCCGGCTGCACCGTGCTCGGGGTCGAGCCCGACGAGCGGATGGCCGCCTTCGCGCGACGCGGCCCGATCGAGGTCGAGGTCGCCAGGTTCGAGGACTGGCAGCCTGCCGGACGGCAGTTCGACGCGGTCGTCGCCGGCACCGCCTGGCACTGGGTGGACCCTGTCGCCGGTGCGGCCAAGGCGGCCCGGGTCCTCCGGCCCGGCGGCCGGCTCGCCCCTTTCCATCACGTCCCCCAGCTCCCGGACGCGGTGACCGACGCGCTTGCCGAGGCGCACCGCCGGGTGGCCCCCGACTCCCCGATCAGTCTCGGCGCGGTGAAGGGATCGGCCCTGGACGCGGCCCAACCGCTGTTCGCGAGAATCGCCGACGGGATCCGGCGGACGGGCAGGTTCAGCGAGCCGGAGCAGTGGCGCTTCGCGTGGGAGCGCAGATACACCCGGGAGCAGTGGCTGGACCAGCTCCCCACGTTCGGCGCCCTCACCCGAATGGCCGCAGACGAACTAGCGGACGTCCTGGACGGCGTCGGAACCGTGATCGACACGCTCGGCGGCGCCGTCACCGTGCCGTACACCACGGTGGTGGTCACCTCGACCCGCTCCGGTAAGGCATGACCGCATCAAGGCCGAGGTGCACCCCCGGTGCCGAGATCGCGGACGCCTTCGTCCCGGACGGCACCGTCTGCTGACGTGACCGGCATGCGTCGTACGGTGGGCAGTGGGTACGCGAGGTGCGACACCGCCCGCCCCCGCACCAGAACGGGCGCACATCGACGGGAGCAAGGACATGACTGACCGAAGGCCCTCAGGAATCGCCTACAGCGGTGCGAAGGCCAGCCCGCCGCCGATACCCGCCGACATGCCCGACCAGCAGGTCCAGGAGAGCGAGGACGCCCTCGACGTGGTTCTTCCGCCGGGCGCCGAACGCCCGGAGGCGGAGCCGGATGCCGAGCCCGACCAGCCCGACCCCGACGAGGCCGGTTCGGGCCGCAGCGCCGCTCGCAATGCCGGCGTCCACCCGGAGCAGCCCACCCCGGACGAGTCGACGGGGTGACTCGTGGCCCCAGGCTTCCCTGCCACCGACCGCCTGTTCCGCACGACGCGGGCAGTCGGCGGCAGGGTATGTAGGGGCCACGCGGCGTCAGGTCGGACGCAGAGGCGTGCCGCACCTGGTCTCAGTGAGACGTGTGTCCGGTGCGCTGCCCGCTACGGCACCCTGCGCCGCCGATGTAGTACGCATTGAGGTAGTTCGGGCCGGCGCCCGGCAGCTGCGTGGGGCCGGGACTGACACAGAGGTGGTAGTCGTTCGTGCTGCCGCCTCCCCTGACGTCGACGTGGACCAGCACCGTCGTCTCGCCGCAGTGGTTGTATCCGGCGAACTGGGACTCCCGGACGCTGTACCGGAAGAAGCCGCACTGCACGGCGGCGCTCGGACGCGTCTGCCGTACTTCAGGACCGCGGACGGATTCCGCGGAGGTCGGACCTGCGGACGCAACCATCGACGTCGCGACGAGTGCGCCCGACGCTGCCGCGAAGGCGATTCGACGGGTGCGGGCCAGGGAGGGCTTCACAGGCATTCCTTCATACGGCGAGTGAGGGCGAGGGGAGCCGGCGGATGGGCGTATGCCTGGTCGGCGGCTCCTGACCGGGCGCGCCGTTCATCGGCACGGCAACCGTAACTCACTGTGCGTAAAAGATAGCCGAATGTCACCGGATCGAGTGGTTGCACCTCGAGGACGGCCGCCGGGACATGCCCCGCCGTGACGGCTCAGCGAAGCAGCGCTCCGCGCACGGTGATTCCGTGCCGCCTGCGCAGCCGCCGCAGTTCCCACATCGCCACTGCGGTGACGGACAGGGGGGCGCCCAGGGTGAAGGCCACACGCACCCCGAACGGCACGCTGTCGTAGGCGCCCCGGAACACGTCGAAGAGCGTGACTTCCCAGACGAGCAGTGTCGCCAGCAGAGGAGGAACCGTCTCGTGGAGGTCCGCCGTCCGGAAGACGTGCACGAGCGACTGGGCGATGCCGTAGAGGGCGAAGGGGGCGAGCCACAGCAGGAAGGCGCCCAGGGCGAACAGCAGAGCCACCCGTCCTGCCGAGGCGGTCCAGTCCGTGTTCTCGTCCACGTAGCCCAGCCCTGTGATCAGTCTCGGTACGGCGAGCGCGACGAAGAGCGCGAGCAGGGCTCCGGCGGGCTTGCCCACACGGCGTAGGAACAGGCGCCGGTTGGGTGGGCGGGCCGCTGCGATGAAAATGGCGACAGCGACCGGAAAGGTCACGGCCAGGACGATGAGAGTGGTACGGATCTGGGCGAAGCGGTCGTCCACGACGGCGTCGGTGTCCGATGCCAGGCCGTACGACAACAGCATCCACGTGATGGCGACCAGGCCGACGACCGTCCGCAGGACCTGCACCCTCTTCACGGCCGGGTCGTGCACGCGGTCGGGACGGGACGGCGTGAACACCGCGCGCCCCACAGCGAACGGATTGAAGAGACGTCCGAAGGTCAGTCGGCGTGCCCGACCCGGCGGCCACGGGCCCGCCGGCGGCACGGGTGGCCAACCCGGTTGCGGCGGTTGTCCGCCGCCGTGCGGACTCCACGGCGTCCCGCCCCCGTTTCCACTCATTCCTGTGTCCCTCCTGGATCCGTGTCGTGGGTTCACGAGAGAGTAGACGGCTCTCCGTGCCTGAATGCGCATCATTCCCGCTGCAGTTGTGTCTCAGTCGGCTGCTTGAAGGGGCGGTGCCACCGTCGTCGGTCACCCTGCGGGTGGGGCACCCGCCCTCGCTGTCCGGCCGCGAGGGCCTGGGACGAGAACACCCTGACAGGGGGAGGAGGAACCGCCGTTCGTGTCCGTCCCGGGCGGGCAGCGGGCGGGCGTTTCCTCGTGCGAGGGTGTGGTCATGCTGATCGCGACGGCCGGGCTGCCCGGTGCGGGGAAGACCTCGGTCGCCGAGGCGCTGGGGCGGGAGTTGGCCGCTCCGGTCGTGTCGGTGGATCCGATCGAGGCGGCGATGTGGCGTGCGGGTGTGGCTCGCAGTCGTACCACCGGCCTCGCGGCGTATGCCGTGACCGAGGCTGTGGCCGACGGTGTGCTGGCCCTGGGACAAACGGTGATCGTCGACGCGGTCAACGCCGTCGAGGAGGCGCGGGGTCAGTGGCGGTCACTGGCGAGCCGTCACGGCGTGCCCCTGGTGTTCATCGAGGTGGTGTGTTCGGATCCGACCGTGCACCGTCGGCGGCTCGGGAGCCGGTCCCGGGACATCGAGGGCTTCAGCGAGCCGAGCTGGGAAGCGGTGGAGCGGCGGCGGGCGGAGTTCGCCCCGTGGGTCGACGACCGGTTGGTGCTGGACAGTGTGGTCGACCTGCAGTCGAACGTCGCGGCGGCGCTGGACTTCCTGGCCGCGGTGACCTGACCGCGGCCGGGGCGTTGCCGCCTCCCGGCCTGCACGGGGTGCGTCGGCCTCAAGCGGAGACGGGTGGCGGCCCGGCGGGAAACCGCCGCCGGGCCGCCACCGCGCATGATCCCGACCCTTGTGCGGCAGTTGGAAACCCCGGTCAGGTCCGGCTGCTCGACGGTGCGGAATCCCCGGAGGGACTCAGGCGTGGAGGGCGGGCCGGTAGACGAGCTCCTGGATGTGGCCGTCGAGCGTCCGCTGTTCGATCAGGTCGAGGTCGAAGTCGGCCGCACCCTGGAAGACGGGGTCCAGCCCGCTTCGCCCGGTGATCACGGGGAAGAGTGTCACCTGAACGCGGTCGACCAGACCTGCGGCCATCAACGCCCGGTTCATCGACAGGCTTCCGTGCGAGCGCAACGGCACATCCGACTCCTCTTTGAGCCGGGCGACGACCTCCACCGCGTCTCCGCTCACGACTTCCGCGTCCGGCCAGTCGACAGGCGCTTCCAACGTGGTCGACACCACCGTTGCCGGCATGTTCCTCATCCGCGTGACCCATGGGTCACGCACATCTGACTCCTCGGTGCTTGCGGCCAGCATCTGTGCGAACAGCCGGTACGTACGGGCCCCGAAGACCATGCGCTGCTCCTCGCCGTACAGGGCGAGGCGGTGCGCGAGGAGTTCGGGGCCTTGCCTGCCCCAGTAACCGGTCCAGTCACCCCCGGCGGCGCCGAATCCGTCCAGGCTGGAGAAGACGTCGAATGTGTAGCTGGCGGCCATGGTGTTCTCCTCGCGTGCGGTTGATCGTGGTTCAGGGGAGGTGTCAGGAGAGGATGCTCAGGCAGGGCCTCCGAGGACGGGTGGTCTGGGACGGGGACTCGGAACGACGGGAGAACTCATCGCCATGGACTCCTGAAGACCGCTCGTTCGCCGCGATCCCGGGGGACCGGCCGAGCGAGAAGACCTGTCGCTTCGGTGCACGCACCGCGGATGCGCGTCAGGTCCTTCGGCTTCATGGTGCTCGTCGAACGACGGTGCGCCGCGTCGCTGTTCACGCGCGTGGGCGGGGCGGGTGAGGGCGTCGCCGTATGCGCGCCGACTAGCCGCTCGGATGCTGTCTGCGCCATTCGAGCATGAGGATCGTCGCATCATCGTTCAGGCGTTCTCTCTGGTGTTCCAGGAGCGAGTGGATGAGTTGACGCAGTGCCTCGGAGGCGAGTTCTCCGGCGGCGGTGGCCCGGATGATGGACGTCGTGAATCCGGACAGGCCGAACTGGGCTCCGCCGGCCAGGCGCGCCTCGGTCACGCCGTCCGTGTACAGGATGACGCGGTCCCCGGGCTGTAGTGACACCTCATGGACGACACGCGGCGAGCCTCCGAGTGTGGCGGGCGTGCCCATCGGAGGTTCGCCCGGATACGCCAGAGCGTCTTCCAGGACCTGCTGGTCACGGATGAGCAGGGGTGGCGGATGCCCGCAGTTGACCCAGCTCAGAATCCCGCTGGGCATGTCCAGCTCCATGACGATTCCCGTGCAGAACTGCTCGGGAAGCCATTCGGAGAGTGTGTCGTCGACCGTATGGGCGAGCTCGCGCAGCCCGGATCCTCTGCGGCGGGCACTTCTGCAGCCGGCCATCGCGATCGCGGTGGTCAGCCCGGACGCCAGGTTGTGTCCCATGGCGTCGAGGATCACGGCGTGCAACGTCGACTCCGTCAGCGCGTGATCGAAGGCGTCCCCACCGAGTTCATAGGCGGGCTCGAGGACCGCGGTCGAGATGGCTCTGTCCTCACCGATCGAACGGGGCGGAAGCAGGGCCCGCAGCATCTCGGCGGGCAAGGTCATCGTCCCGGTGCGCGCTTGCTGTACGAACCGGTCGCTGAACGCACGTTTGGAAGTGATCACCATGGCGAGGACGGACGCGATCGTCCTGCAGCGTTCCAGCAGCGTGGTGTCGAGCGAAGTCAGGTGGATGCCGACGACTCCCAGGCGTTCCACGCCGTCGACGAGCGGAAGCCAGACGATCAGTTCGCCGCTGTCGGTGTCCTCTACACGCAGGGCCATCGCGCGGAAGGCCCAGCCTGCCAGTGACCCGTCCACCGGCAGACGCCGTTCGCCCGAGAGCAGCGTCAGCTGTCGCTGCTGCAGGTCGACGAGGTAGATGTCGACCTGGCGCAGTCCCAGGCGGACCGCGAATCGGTTGACCATGCCGGGCAGGTTCGTCGGGGCCGTGGAATGCACGTGGGCCAGGAACTCGTGCAGCAAGCGCTCACCGTCCCCGGCTCGGGCACCGCTCACAGCGGCCGTCGGAGCAGGACATGCACGGGGCGGTCGAGGACGGTCCGGCAAAGGGTGTTGCCGCAGGTCATGACGGACTCCAGGGCGGTGAGGGGCACCGGACACGCGTGGTCACCGTCACCCACGAGCGTCGACCTGGCAGTCGGGTCAAGCCAACAGCGGAGAGGTTCCGCGACGCCACTCCACAGCACCATCTGGCTCATTGCGTGGACGCCGCCGTCCCCCTACGACGAGCGCGGACGGTCCCGGAACGGCGGTCCGGGAGGCCGCGGGATGTGCGGGGCCCGGCCTTTTGCAGTGAGGGTCGGCCGCCGTACACGACCGGTACCCGGAGTGACCCATGTCAGTGGCTGGTGGGAGGATTCCCAGGTGCTGAACGGGAGATACGACGACGCTCCGCTGGATGCCGGCGAGGCACTCCTGGCTCGCCCGGGATTCTGGTCGAACCATCTGTCGGCCGTCTGTGCCGGTGGAGCCGGTGACGTGCGTCCCGTTCCGGAGTGGTTCGGCGAGGACACCGCCGATGCCGATGCCCTGTCGGAGATCCTCTTCGATCCCGCGCGGTGGCCCGTGTTCCGGCTCCCGGGCGCCGACGGCTCCGAAGTCGTGGTGGTCTTCCGTAACCTGGTCGGCGACCACGGCACCGACTTCCTGCTCGTCCCGCCGGGCCTGAGCCGCGCCCAGCAGATCGCCACGGGGCAGGGGGAGCTCTCGGCGCGCGGGCTGACGTGGCGGGACCTGGTCCGCATCGCTGACAGCCCCGCACCGGAAGCCGGTGGGATCGGTGATCCGGACGCCCGGCTGCTGTTGCTTCTTCCCCTCTTCAACGACCTGGACGTGCCGGAGGGGGCACCGGCACGGCTCAGTGCGGCCCTGACCGCGGTCGGGGCGGCGCAGGACATCGCTTTGAGCGCTGCGGAGCATCTGCTGGCGGGCTTGAGCGGGAGGGTATGGCACGACTCCGCGTGGGGCTCGCCTCTGAGCGGCTGAGACCGCGCGCAGGTGCCGTCCATGGGATGGAAACGGGTGTGGCCTCCACCTGTGCAGGTGGAGGCCACACATCCGCTCG
The DNA here is from genome assembly GCF_036227405.1 of Streptomyces sp. NBC_01460. NCBI lineage: Bacteria > Bacillati > Actinomycetota > Actinomycetes > Kitasatosporales > Streptomycetaceae > Streptomyces > Streptomyces sp. NBC_01460. The sequence continues at coordinate 342,076 of NZ_CP109473.1, read as the reverse complement.
GGGGAGGAGGTCAGGCGCCCTGCTTCGCCCGTGCCATGTCGTTCACCCGGCCACGGACGAGGAACCAGCCTCCGACCAGCGCGGCAGCGATCAACGGCAGGCACAGGACGGTCGTCCTGCCGACGCCGCCGCCCCACCACATCAGGAAGGCCACACCGACCAGGAACAGCAGTGTGACGATCTGGGTGTACGGGGCCCAGGGCAGGCGGTAGGCGGGCCGCGAGACCCGGCCGTCCTGCGAGCGGTGCCAGAACACCAGGGAGCAGAGCATGATCATGCCCCAGGTGCCGAGGATGCCGATCGACGCGAAGTTCAGCACGATCTCGAATGCCTGGCCGGGCACGACGTAGTTCAGCCCGACACCCAGCACCCCGAAGCCCGCAGTCAGCAGAATGCCGCCGTAGGGCACCTGCCCCTTGTTCATCAGACCGGTGAAGCGGGGCGCGGAACCCGACAGGGCCATGGAACGCAGGATACGGCCCGTGGAGTAGAGGCCGGAGTTCAGGCTGGACAGCGCGGCGGTCAGCACGACCAGATTCATCACGCCTGCCGCACCGGGCACGCCGAGCTTGTCCATGACGGTGACGAACGGGCTCTGGTCCCCGCTGTAGGAGGTGTACGGCAGCAGCAGGGCGAGCAGTACCACCGAGCCGACGTAGAACAGGCCGACCCGCCACATGATGGAGTTGATCGCCCTGGGCATGATCTTCTCGGGGTTCTCGGTCTCGCCCGCTGCGACGCCGCACAGCTCGACGGACGCATAAGCGAAGACGACTCCCTGGATCACGAGCAGCATCGGAAGCGTGCCGACGGGGAAGACGCCGCTGTCCGAGACGGTGGAGAGCCCCGGGGTGTGGCCGTCCACCGGATGCTGGGTGACCACGAGGAAGATGCCGATCAGCATGAACGCGACCAGAGCGGCCACCTTGATGATCGCGAACCAGAACTCCATCTCACCGAAGTACTTCACCGAGATGAGATTGGCCGTGAGCACCACGGCGAGGGCGATCAGCGCGAGGACCCACTGGGGGATGTCGCTGAACATGCCCCAGAAGTGGGCGTACGTCGCCGCGGCGGTGATGTCCGCGATCGCGGTGGTCGACCAGTTGAGGAAGTACAGCCAGCCGGCCGCGAAGGCGCCCTTCTCGCCCATGAACTCACGGGCGTAGGAGACGAAGGCGCCGGACGACGGGCGGTAGAGGATCAGCTCGCCGAGCGCGCGCACGACGAAGAACGCGAAGACACCGCAGACGGCGTAGGCGATGGCGAGGGACGGGCCGGCGTCGGCCAGACGGCCGCCCGCGCCCAGGAAGAGCCCGGTGCCGATCGCACCGCCGATGGCGATCATGTTGATGTGGCGGGACTTGAGGTCCTTGCTGTACCCGGCGTCGCCGGCGTCCACGTGGGGGGAGCTCGGCGCGGACGCGTCTGCGCCGAGCTGATCGGCTGCTGTGATGCTGCCGTCACTCATGGGGGAGGGTCGCCTTTGTGAGGGGAAGGTGGTCGATCCCGGCCGGGCCCGTGGGGGAGGCGCCCGGCGATGGCTCGAAGGCGCATGATCAGGAACCCTGTGATTCTGGCAGTGCGCAGTGCCTGACGAAAACAAATCTGAGGTATTTCAGAGGTTTCGGCAAAGTAAAGTAAGCGAGATCTCAGCTGCGGCGCTTGACCGGCCGCGCGACCCGGCGTGCGTCGTCGAGGTCGGCGGAGGGGGCGTCCGGCACGTCCGTCCGGTGGCGGGTGCGGGTTCCGCGCGGCCGGCGGGCCGGTGGATCGAGCCGGGCGAGGGCGGACTCATCGGTCGCACCCGGCGGGGTGCGAGTGGCGATCCGCCGTTCCCGCACCCCAGGGGGCGCCCGTCCGTCGTCAGATGGCGAGATCCGCGGTGACCGTGGAGGCGGGGGTGGTGAGGACGCCGTCGAAGGCGTCGAGCACCGGGGTGCGTACGTAGGTGCTCTGCAGCCGTATGCGGTCGGGGCCGTCGGACACCTCCGTGCGCGCCCGGCGGAGATCGGCCAAGCCGAGCCCGGAACCGGCGTCGGCGAAGGCGGCTTCGACGCTTCCCTTCTCGGGCGGCTCCAGCGCCGTGTCGGCGAGGGTGAAGCCGAAGGGCGCCTTCTCGTCGCGCCGCATCTCCGCGGTGTGTCCGGCCACGCTGGTGAGGCCGAGCGCGAAGTAGTCGTCGCCGAGCGCCCTGTCCAGGTGCTGTCCCATCGGGAGTCCCGTGAGGTGGCCGTCGAAGGCGATGGGTGTCTTCTGGATGTGGGCGTTGTGGGCGGCGAGAACGATGCGGGTGCCGGGGGCGAGACGTTCCAGGTGCCAGAGGACCGACCTGGCCATGTAGACGTCCCGGGCCGAGGTGTCCGCGGTGAGACCGTCTCCGGCGAACAGGCCGGCCATCGCGCGGAAGGTGTGGTCGCCGTGGAGGGCGCCTTCGAGCTGGTGCAGGGCGAGCTCGTAGTCGCGCCGGTCGCCGCGGGAGACGTAGAGCGGTTCGAGGGCGCGGAACCGGACGAGCAGGCGGGAGAGGATCGCGGTGAGGGCGTCCTGGTCGGCGGCGGGAAGGCGCGCCCACGCGGGCGCGGCCACGGCTGCCGAGCCACCGGCGAACGAGGAGGCCGTCCGCATCGCGGTCTCGAGTGCCGGCAGGGTCTCGGGGTCGACGCGGCGCAGATAGTCGGCGACCGGTTCCAGGGCGGGAAGCAGGGAACCGCCTGCCGCGGGGATGTCGATCCCGGCGAAGCGTACCGGGGACGACGCCGTGCGGTTGTACCGACGTATCCACCGCAGGGGCTCTGAGATCCCCACGGGGACCGCTGCGGCGAGGTGGGCCGCCAGGTCGTCGTCCGATCCCTCTCCTCGGGCCCAGGAGTCCAGAGGGAGCCCTTCGCTGAAGCCGTACTCGAAGCCCAGGACGGTGAAGTCGCAGCGTTCGACGAGGTACCGCAGGAGGCGCCGGCGCAGGAGGGAGAACTGCTCGATGAAGTGGGAGTGCTCGCCGATCGCGACGACGCGGGCATCCCCGATGACGTCGCGCAGGGGTTCCAGGTCGTCGAGCGGCGCGTCGGGGTCCAGATGGGCGAGCGGGACGGCGTGTCCGCGGAGCCAGTCCGTGAACGAGGCGCCGGGGGATGGAGCGGGCATGGTGAAAGGCTCGATTCTCAGTGCCGGGAGGGGCCGGGCGCTGCGGCTTCCAGGTCGTCGACGGTGCCGGACATGATCGTGCGGAGGTGCTCGGTGAGGTGAGGGAGGGGCCAGTCCCACCAGGCAAGGGCGAGGAGGCGGTCGACGTCGGCGTCGCTGTGGCGGCGGCGCAGGAGCCGGCCGGGGTTGCCGCCGACGATGCCGTAGTCGGGGACGTCGTCGACGACGACGGAGCCGGAGGCGATGATCGCTCCGTGGCCGATGCGCACGCCGGGCATCACCATCGTCCCGTAGCCGAACCAGACATCGTTTCCCACCACGGTGTCGCCCCGTCCGGGCAGGCCGGTGATGAGGTCGAAGTGGTCGGACCAGGATCCGCCCATGATCGGGAAGGGGAACGTGGAGGGGCCGTCCATCCGGTGGTTGGCGCCGTTCATGAGGAACCGCACGCCCTCGCCCAGCGCGCAGAACTTCCCGATGACGAGTCTCTCCGGCCCGTAGTGGTAGAGGACGTTGCGGGTCTCGAAGGCGGTCGGGTCATCCGGATCGTCGTAGTACGTGAACTCACCGACCTCGATGAGCGGTGAGGTGACCAGCGGCTTGAGCAGGACGACCCGCGGCTGGCCGGGCATCGGATGCACCACGGTCGGGTCGGCGGGGACAGGCGGCATCTCTGATCAGTTCCTTCTCCGTGGAGGTGTGGACGCGTCACGCGTTGTTGCCGAGGAGTACTGAACTTCCTTGGAAAGGAGCCGAGTTCACCGGCGCGTTTGTCGAGCAGCTGTTCCGGCCGGTCGTGGTTCACAGGCCGGCATCAGGCCGGTCGGGCCGGAGCCCACCATCATCACGCCGGCGCCCGAACGGTCCCTCCTCAGAACGGCACGTGTCGTGCCGCAAAGGAAAATGCACCGGCCGGGGTCGCGTCAAGTACGGCACGTGCCGTACCGATAAGCTGGCCGAATGACCGACCCCCGCCGCGGCGCCGGCCGGACCGAGACCATCATGCGGACGACGCTGGAGCTGGGGCAGGAGATCGGCTACGCCAAGCTCAGTATCGAAGCGGTCGCGGCCCGCGCCGGAGCCGGCAAGCACACGATCTACCGCAGATGGCCGTCCAAGGGCGCCCTCCTCCTCGACTCGCTGCTCTCCCTGCACGAGCCGAGCCTGGACTACCCCGACACCGGCGACATCGTCGCGGACCTGCGTGAACAGATCCACGCGGCCGTCGACCTGCTGGGCAATCCTCCCTTCGGCCCGTTGTTCCAGGCGCTGGTCGGCGAGGCCCAGGCCGACCCGAAGGTCGCCTCCGCCCTCAACGAGCGCTTCATCTCACCGCAGGCCGACAAGACCGTGGCCCGGCTCGAAGCCGCGCGGGACCAAGGCCAGTTGTCGCCGGCCTTCGATCTGGGCCTGGCCATGGCGATCCTCTCCGGGCCGCTCTACTTCCAGTTCCTGATCACCCAGGAACCCCTGACCCATGAGTACGTCGACCGCGTCATCGAGGCACTCTTCGCGGGCATGGGTGAACCCGCGTGAGCTGACCGGCCACCCCTGCGAAGCTGGTCCGGGCGGCGTGGCGACCGAGCCGTCACATTGTTGGAACCTCGGCCTCGGAGCCTTGGCCACGGGGTTGGCGCTGGTCGCGGCCGTCAGCCCGGCGCCTGCCGCCTACGCGGCCAACTCCGGCGCGTACGTCACCACGCTCGTGGACGGCGACGGAGCCGTCACGGATGACTTCGGCGACCACTTCGACGAGCTCGGCAACTCGCTCTGCCACGGCTGTGGAAAGTCCTCGAACACCGACATCGTCATGCTGTGGCAGAGCATCCTGGCCGCCGAACACCTGATGGAGCCCTCCGACGTCGGCGGTGACTTCGGCCCCGTGACCAAGACGGCCACCATCACGTGGCAGAGGAGACACGGGCTCAGCGGCGACGGCATGGTCGGCGACGCCACCTGGAGCAGGGCGGACGACAAACTGTCGTGGGTCGGGAGCGCCGTGCGCTACAGGAGCGGTGGGCTCTTCGGTTTCGTGGAGTTCCACCGTGGCGACACCACCAGGTCCCACGACGGCGGTGCCCACCACCTCCACAAGGTGATGCAGGGGGACGGGGGCCACGTCTTCGAGACGGGCACCCGCATCCACCTACGCTCCAGGACCATGAGCCTACTGAGCGGCTGAGCGGGACCGAGCCGCGATGAGCGGCGCAGGCATGACACGGTCCGTTTCCGGCTGTTGTCACCGATTGCCACAGAGGGCCGGCCGGCCACAACCTCCGGCGGGCGCCGTGCATCCAACCAGTGTCGCTACCCGTCACCGATCGCCCCAGGAGCAGACCGTGACCAACAGGCCTTCCAGAGTCCTCGCTGCCGCATCGTTCCTGCTGCTGAGCGGCATGGGCGTCACCGCCGCGCCCAGCGCCTTCGCGGGAACACCCGGCGGCACCTACGCCGATGACCGCAACTGCGACTTCGACGGCGACGGCTACGACGACGTCCTCACCGGTGCGCCGGGAGGCACCGACGGAGGGAAGAAGGGCGCGGGGTACGTCACCGTGCAGTACGGCGCCGCCAACGGGATGGGCACCGCCACGAGCGTTCCCCGGGTCCGGACGGCGGTGTTCGGGCAGTCGACCGCGGGCGTCCCGGGCTCCGCCGAACCCGGCGACGGCTTCGGCACGGCCGTGGCCTCGGGTGATCTCGACGGGGACGGATTCGATGACGCGATCATCTCGTTGCCGGGCGAGGACGAGGGTTCGGTGACCGACGCGGGCCGCGTGACCGTCCTCTACGGATCAAGGAACGGTCTGACCACCGCGCGCGTCGCCACTCTGCGGTCCGCCGTACCCGAGGCGGACGCACGGTTCGGCCTGGCTGTCGCCGCCGCCCGGCTCAGCGGGGAGACCGCGGGTGACCAGCTCGCCGTGGCGGACCGCTCAGGCGCCGCCCTGTTCACGTACGACGCGGGCTCGCTGCGACCGACGGGCCGCCTCGACACCGATGGTGCTCCCGGCCGTGAGGCGCTGCTGCCGGCCTCCCTGACGACGGGGAACTACGACGGTGACGGATACGCCGACCTGGTCGTGTCCGGCCGCAGCCTGGAACAGGACGGCAGGGCGTGGTCAGCGATGTACATGGGCGGTGCCGCAGGACCGGAGTACGCCCGTGATCTCGCCGGTGGTACGGCCACGGCCTCGGGAGACATCGACGACGACGGATACGACGACCTGGTCTACGGCCGGCCCGACCGACCGGAGGACGTGAACGAACCGCTCACCGGCGGCATGGTCGGCGTCCACCTGGGCTCGGCCGAGGGAATGGCGGACACGGACGACCTGGGCACCCCGGCGCAGGTGTGGACACAGGACAGCGCCGGTGTACCGGGGACAGCCGAGCTCGGCGACGGATTCGGTGCCGACGTATCCCTCGCCGACATCGACGGGGACGGCCACGCCGACCTCGCCGTGGGCGTACCGGGTGAGGACATCGGCACGGTGGCGGACGCCGGTGGGGTACGGGTGCTGCGCGGCTCGGCCGCAGGGCTGACCGCTTCCGGGGCGAAGTCCTTCGACCAGGAGTCGGCAGGCGTACCGGGATCCGCGGAGAAGGGAGACCGGTGGGGCGGACAGGTACGCCTCGCCGACACGGATGCCGACGGCCGCTCCGAACTCCTGGCCGCCGCACCTGGGGAGAACACATCGGACGGGGTCGTCTGGTGGCTCCCCGCGTCGACCACCGGGACGGTGAGCACGGGCTCGTGGTCGTACGGGGGAGGCTCACTCGGCGCTTCGGGCGCCGACGCGCTCTTCGGCGCGTCGATCGACGAGTGAGCCGGTGACGTGACCGGAGGGCCCACCGCAGGCCCTCCGGTGCGCCGGTCCCGACAGGAGGACGGATGACGGTACTCAGCGGCAGCGTGCGGTGAAGCCGTTCGCCGTGAGGCCCTGGCAGAAGGACGCCTTGGCCGCCGTGTAGCGGGACAGCCGTCCGTCGACGAACCAGGTGGTGTCCGGCGGGAAGTCGAAGCTCCCGTCGTTGATGCCGTCCCACCCGTAACGGAAGTCCAGGTTGATGTAGACCACGGAGCGGATCACACCGCGGAGGTCGTAGGTACCCGGGAGGTTGGGGATCGGCCCCTGGTAGTTCATGAGAGAGAACAGGCGCTTCACCCACAGGTCACCGCGCTGCTGTTCGAGGCCGTCGGTGGCGCCTCCGTCCGCGGTGAAGTTCATCATGCCCGCCTCGGAGAGCACGACCGGCTTGCCGTGGTCCTTCGCGAACTTCACGAGCTTGAGCACGTTGGCGTCGTGGTCGAAGTTGCGCCAGATCGCCGCGGGATTGCCGTGCTGATCCGTGCCGATGTAGGCGTTGCGGCACTGGCTCGCACCGATGTCGTAGTTCTGCGGCGGTGTGCCGTTGTAGAGGTAGCCCCGGTCGTAGAGAGGCAGGCAGAGTTCGTGGGCGAAGACGGAGACCCCCATCCAGTCGACGGCCGCGTCACCCGGGTACATGGCCTCGAACTCTCCCCGGACGGGGTGGAACACGTAGTCGAGGTTGTGAGCGGTGGAGCGTCCGTCCAGGTAGGACGCCAGCCGGTTGAACGCGCCCTTGTAGGAGGAGCAGCTCGCGTCGGTGCAGTGGTAGAAGCTGCTGACCTCGTAGTCGAGGCGGAGCTTGAACCGGGCCGAGGGATGGCTGTTGGTGAACGCCAGCAGCCTGTCGAGGGAAGCGGTGTGGCCGCCCGCGGCGATCTCGGCGGTGACCTCCCGTGAACGGGCCGCCTTGGCGTTCTCGTCCCCACCGTTGAAACCGGGAGGGTTGTCCTTCCAGCTGATGCCGACCTGGACGGTCTTCCCCTGGTTCGCGAGCAGGGTCGCGAAGTCGCGGTGGGCGCTGTTGACCCAGTCACCGCTGCGGAGCTCGTAGTAGACGGACCCGCCGTCGGCGTTCTGCCCGAAGCTGTTGAAGTCGTCCCACGCGCCACGGGTCGACTGGCCGAGCAGCAGCTCGGGAGTTGTGGCCGCCGCTGCCGTGGCCCGTGTCGTGGGTGAGTCCTGTGTGCCGGTGGTCGTGGCGCTCGCGGCGCCCGGCCAGATCAGCAGCCCGGCGAGGGCCGCGGTGGCGGCGGACCGCAGGGCGGCCCTGAGTGGTCGTCCGATCAGCATGTGCGTACCGCTCTCCGTGGTGGGGTGTAGGGGTCGGGCGCCGTACGCCGGGGAGGAGTGCGTACGGCGCCCGTCGGTGAGCGCCGACGGCTCAGGGGGCCGTCCAGCGGTAGGTGGGTGTCGCCACCTGGCTGGTCTGCGTGGTGGGCTGGTAGTTGAAGGAGTAGGTGAGCGTCTTCCCCGACGGGACGGTGACCGGCAGTTCCCAGCGGTTGTCGGCGGCGTCGAACGTCAGGAAGTAGTTCTGCGGTGCGCCCTGGTCGATGCGGTACTGCACGGTGACGAAGGTCGCCTTGAACCCCTTGGGCGCGAACCAGACGGTCCCGCCGGCCGTCACGCCCTGCATGTAGGTGCCGTTCCCGGGGTCACTGGGGGTCGGCGTGGGGGTGGGGCTCGGCGTGGGCGTGGGCGTGGGGGTCGGTGCCGGTCCCGAGGCGCCGTTGGTCCACATCGGCTTCTTGATCTCGTTCACGAAGGCGGCCAGCACGGTGGGGTCCGCCTGGACCCGGGAGTCGCCCCAGTTGCCGTTCGCACAGCCGGTTCCGCCCGCCTGGGCGCCGGCGGCACACTGCCACTGCGTCTGGGCGTCCCAGTTGGTGTTGATGTAGGCGGCCGAGCGGATGACGTCCTTGTTGCGGTCGATCCAGTCGAAGTAGCCGGCGTGCCAGCCGTCCCAGATCGCCTGGCCGCTGGAGGGGGCGGGACTGTTGCGGAAGATGCAGCTCGACGTCTTGGCCCCGGTCCTGGAACCCTGGGGCGCGGCCTCGGAGACCATGGCCGGCTTGCCGTGGCTGCGGGCGAAGTCCAGGACCCGGTTCTGCAGGCCCACCGGGTCGGTGTCGTTCGAGCCGCAGCCCCACTGCGTCTGGACCGAGCGGGAGTTGTAGAAGGACGACAGGCCTACCCAGTCGACGTACTCGTCGCCGGGGTACCAGGCGTCGAGGTGCCCCGGGTCGGTGACCATGTAGTGCCACTCGGGGTGGTCGGTGTTGGTGTTCACGGGCCAGGCGGCGCTCTGCCAGACAGTTGCGACGCGGGTGGCCCCGAGAGCGTTGATCCGGCCCTTGATGTAGCGGAACGCCTCCTTGTAGAACTCGGAGCTGTAGCAGTTCCACGGGCCGTCGAACTCGTACCCGATGCGGAGCAGGATGTCGCGGTCGTAGCCCTTGAACCGCGTGATCATCTCGTCGACCTTCGCGCGGTACCGTGTGATCAGGCTGGGACTGCCCGCGGTCACGTCGGCGTCGTTGCGGCCGATGACGGCACGCAGGGGCTGGTTGTTGCAGCCGGAGGTGGCGTCCGAGAGGTACAGCCCGACGGCGACGGCCGCGCCGGGGTACTCCCGCATCGTCCGGGCGAAGTCGACCGTACCGGCACCCCAGTTCGCGGGGCTGTTCATCCCGGCCAGCGGCTCGGGCGTGCCGCCCAGGACCAGGTTGGTGTACAAGGTCACGCCACCCGGGGCCGGGGCACCCAGGGATGCCTTGTCCAGCACGTCGGTGCGGTAGTCGGAGAGCGTGTCGCTGTCCTGGCCCATGACGAGCATGACCTTGCCGGCGGCGGGGACGCCCCGGCCGGTGACGGAGGCGGACGCCGTCCCCGCCTCGGCCGACGAGGTCAGTCCGGCGAGTGCGATCAGGGCGGTGGCCGCTGCGACGGCGGCTCCCACCGTTCTTCGGACATGGCGATGTCCCGTGTACCTCATGGGTGTCTCCGGTCTGTACGAGGTGGGGGGCCCACCGGCGGTCGCCGCAGGGCGTTCGCATGGTGAGGGTGCACACCGGGCCCGGTCAACACTCCGCGAAAGTTTCGTAGCTCCCCCCAGCTCAGCGAGTTGTCGTTACGAAACCTGCAACACGCGCACAGAGCCGCTTGTTGATTCATGCAGGTCACAGGATGTCTGTCTCCATCAGCTGCGGTGATCGACTCCTTCCCGGTAATCACAGTGCAATTCCACGGTAAGTTTCGCGAAACTATTGACATGCGTTTCGGGTGAGCCCCACCGTGGTCGCACTCATCCAGCTCGCCTGTCCGGAGGACCACCATGGGCCGTACGCGTGCCCGCAGAACCGTCGTCGCGCTCGCCGCCGCCACCGCTCTCGTCTCCCTCCCCGCCTGCGGCGCGGGCGCCGACGAAGCCGACGGGAAGATCACCCTCACGGTCGCGACCTTCAGCGACTTCGGCTACAAGCCGCTCATCAAGGAGTACGAGCGCACCCACCCCGACGTCGTCGTCAAGGAGCGCATCTCCCAGTTCGACCAGCACCACAACCAGCTGTCGACCCAGATCTCCTCCGGCAGCGGAGCGGCCGACGTGGTCGCCATCGAGGAGGGCTACCTCCCCAAGTTCCGTTCGGTGAAGGACAAGTTCACCAACCTCGCCGACCACGGTGCGATGGACCGCAAGGGCGAGTACCTCGGCTGGAAGTGGGAGCAGGGGACCCTCGGGACCCAGGACTTCGTGATGGGGTACGGCACCGACGTGGGCAGCCTCGCCATCTGCTACCGCAAGGATCTGTTCGCCCAGGCCGGTCTGCCGACCGACCGGGCCGAGGTCGCGAAGCTGTGGCCCACCTGGGACGACTACTTCGCCACGGGCAAGCGTTTCCAGGCGAAGGTGAAGGACAAGGCCTGGTTCGACAGTTCGGGCAACATCTTCACCGCGATGATGAACCAGACGGAGTTCGGCTTCTTCGACGCGCAGGACGCCTACATCGGGGACAGCAACCCGAAGGTCCGGGACTTCTTCACCGCCACGGCGAAGGCGACGGCCGACAGGCAGTCGGCCAACCTCCAGCCGTTCAGCCAGCAGTGGAACGCGGGAATCAAGCTCGGCCGCATGGCGACCATGACCTGTCCCGCCTGGATGACCGGCCAGATCAAGACCGCCGCCGGTGAGGCGAACGCCGGCAAGTGGGACATCGCGGCGGTGCCGGGGGGCGGCGGAAACTGGGGCGGGTCCTTCCTCACCGTGCCCAAGCAGAGCAAGCACGTGAAGGAGGCCGCCGAACTGGCCGACTTCCTGACCTCCGCCGAATCCCAGAAGAAGATCTTCACCGGCCCGGTGGGCGCGCTCCCCTCGCTCGTCCCCGTGCTCGACGACGCCGAGGTCAAGGGCACCACCCAGGCGTACTTCGGCGGAGCTCCGACCGGAGAGCTCTTCGCCGCCTCGGCCAAGAGCCTGAAGCCCAACTACCGGGGGACGAAGGACCAGCAGGCCCGGATCCCGTTCGGCAACGCGCTGCAGGTCGTCGAGCAGGGCAAGGCGAGCCCGGACCAGGCCTGGGACAAGGCCCTGGAGGAAGCGGCGAAGAACCTGCGCTGACCCACGGCGCACCGCGCTCCCCGCGTGGCCCGGCCGGCACCCTTCTGCCCGCCGGGCCCCCGTCCCCACCCTCCCGACCATTCGGAGAACCCGCATGGCGCTCCAGGCCACCCGCACGACCTCAGGCACCACCGCGACACCGGCCCGTACACCCCGGCTGCGCGTGGAGCGGCACCTGCTGCCCTACCTCTTCATCGCTCCCTTCTTCGTCGTCTTCGGAGTCTTCGGGCTCTACCCGCTCCTCCAGACCTTCTGGGTGTCCCTCCACGACTGGGACCGGCTCGCCGGGCCGGGGGAGTGGGTCGGGTTCGACAACTTCAGCCGGCTGCTGTCGGACTCGGACTTCTACACCGCCACGTACAACACACTCAGCATCTTCGTGCTCTCCACGGTTCCGCAGCTGGTCGCCGCCCTCGGCCTGGCCTGGCTGCTCGACCGCCATCTGCGCGCGACGAGCGTGTGGCGGGCACTCGTGCTGGTGCCGCAGTACGTGTCCGTCGTGGCCGTGGCCCTGGTCTTCTCCCAGCTCTTCGGACGGGACTTCGGCATCGTCAACTGGACACTGGAGGGCCTGGGCCTGATCAGCGGCCCGGTCGACTGGACCGCGGACACCTGGAGTTCACACCTCGCGATCAGCTTCATGGTCATGTGGCGCTGGACCGGCTACAACGCCCTGATCTTCCTCGCGGCCATGCAGGCGGTCCCCAGAGATCTCTACGAGTCCGCCCAGATCGACGGCGCCGGACGCTTCCTGACGTTCCGCAAGGTGACGCTGCCCTCCATCAGGCCCACCCTCGTCTTCACCGTCGTGATCTCCACCATCGGCGGTCTCCAGCTCTTCGCCGAACCCTTCCTCTTCGACCAGCAGGGCAACGCGGAAGGCGGCGCCGAGCACCAGTTCCAGACGCTGACGCTGATGCTCTACAAGTACGGGTTCATCAACAACGACGCCGGCTACGCCTCGGCCGTCTCGTGGGTGCTCTTCCTCGTCATCGCGGTCCTCGCCGCAGTCAACTTCCTGCTCGCACGCCGCTCCGACCGCGGCTGACCGGGCAACCAGGAGAATCTCATGGCCGTCACCACACCCTCCCGGCCCCCCGCCGCGCGTCAGGGCGCCCGGCCCCGCCGCGAGGGACGCACCGTTCCGAGCCGCGGCCCGGGACGCCTGGACAAGGCGGGACCACTCGCCTACGCGATCCTCGCGGCGATCACCGCGGGATCCGTCTTCCCCCTCTACTGGAGCTTCGTCGTCGCTTCCCACGACGACAACTCCGTGCTCGCCGGCACGACCCCGCCCCTCGTCCCTGGCGGCCATCTGATCGAGAACATCCAGCGTGTCTTCGAACTGTCCGCCTTCTGGCAGGCACTCGGAAACTCCCTGGTCGTCGCCGGGACGACCGCGGTGAGCAACGTGCTGCTCGCCTCCCTGGCAGGCTTCGCCTTCGCAAAGCTCCGGTTTCCGGGCCGCAACGCGCTGCTGGTCTGCGTCGTCGTCACCGTCATGGTGCCGACACAGCTCGGCATCATCCCGCTCTACATGCTCGTCACCGACATGGGCCTGTACGGCAAGCTCTCCGCCCTGATCGTGCCCGCCCTGGTCTCCGCCGTCGGCGTGTTCTGGATGCGTCAGGCGGTGGAGGAGAACATCCCCGACGAAATCGTCGAGGCCGCCCGCATGGACGGTGCGGGACTGCTGCGCACCTACTGGCACGTCGTGGTACCTGGAGTGCGCACCACGGCCACCGTCCTCGGCATGTTCACGTTCATGTTCGCCTGGAACGACTACTTCTGGCCGCTCATCGCCCTGCCTCCCGAGAACGGCACCGTGCAGATCGCCCTCAACCAGCTGGCCGCCGGCTACTACACCGACTACACGCTGATGCTCGCCGGCGTCGTCGTCTCCGTGCTGCCTGTACTCGTCGTCTTCACCGTCCTCGCGCGCCGGATCGTCTCCGGTGTCATGGCCGGCGCCGTCAAGGGCTGAGCGAGCCTTCTACTCCCTGGAGATACCGATGACCGCCGTGCCCACCGCCCCCGACCAGGACCGGCCGCGCCGCAGGACGCACGCGGAGCGGCGTCCCGCGACCATCGTCAACCCGGTGCTGCCCGGGTTCCACCCCGACCCCTCGATCCTCCGCGTCGGGGACGACTACTACATCGCGACCTCCACCTTCGAATGGCTCCCAGGAGTCGCCGTCCACCACTCCCGTGACCTCGTGAACTGGCGCTCGCTCGGGGGCATCCTCCGCGAGGAACGGGCGGTCGACCTGACGGGCCGGCCCGACTCCGGCGGGGTCTGGGCACCGTGCCTCTCGTTCACCGACGGCCTCTTCCACCTCGTGTACAGCGACGTCACCAATCTCTCCGGAGCCTTCAAGGACGTACGCAACGTCGTCATCACCGCCCCCACGATCGACGGGCCGTGGTCGGACCCGGCGCCCTTCCCGAGCCACGGCTTCGACCCGTCCCTCTTCCACGACGACGGCCCCGACGGCGACGGGCGCAGCTGGGCCCTGTGGATGGAGTGGGACCACCGCACCGGCCACCACCCCTTCGCGGGCATCCTCCTCCAGGAGTGGGACCGGCAGAAGAGACAGGTCACCGGCCCGCTGCACCGCGTCTTCGACGGCACACCCCTAGCGCACACCGAGGGTCCGCACCTCTACCGCACGGGCGACTGGTACTACCTGGTGACGGCGGAGGGCGGGACGTCCTGGGCACACGCCGTCACCGTCGCCCGCTCCCGGACGCTGACGGGGCCCTACGAGGCGGACCCGGACGGCCCCCTCCTCACCTCCGCCGGACACGAGACATGGCCTCTGCAGAAGGCCGGCCACGGCAGCCTCGTCGAGACGCCGGCCGGGGAGTGGTACCTCGCCCACCTCATGGCCCGCCCGCTCACGCCCATGGGCCCCTGCGTGCTCGGCCGCGAGACCGCGCTGCAGCGCGTCGAGTGGAACGTCGGCGGATGGCCCCGGCTCGCCGGAGCCCCGCTCTCCGAGCCGACGGGTGCCCACGCGTCCGAGCCCGCCACGCAGCCTGGCGCGCACCTCCCGAGAACCGCCGTGCCCGGCCCCGCCCTGCCGCCCGCCCCGGTCGCCTCGGTCCCCGCCCTCGACCACTTCGACGGACCCGAGCTGACCACGCCCTGGGCGACACTGCGCCGCCACCCCGACCCCTCCTGGCTCGACCTCACCGACCGCCCGGGGCACCTGCGGCTGCGAGGCGGCCAGTCGCTGGGATCCACCCACGGCCAGAGCCTCGTCGCGCGCAGACAGCAGGCGGTGTCCATCGACTTCTCCTGCCGGCTCGAGGCCGAACCCCGCTCACCGCTCCAGATGGCGGGCATCGTCCACTACTACAACTCCACGCTCTGGCACTACCTCCACCTGACGTGGGACGAACATCTCGGCCGTGTCCTGCGCGTCGGGCTCTGCGACCACGGCAGATACCTCGAACCCGACCCGGCCGTCGCCGTGCCCGACGGCCCGCTGGACCTCCTGCTCACGGTCCGTACGACCCGGGCGCACTTCGCATGGCGCTCCGACCACGGGTCCCCCTGGCGGACCGTCGGGCCCGACCTCGACGTCACACGTCTCTCCGACGAGAGCGCGACCCAGGGGGACCCGGCCACCGGACACTTCACGTCCTGGGGCTTCACGGGAGCGTTCGCCGGCCTGTGCGTCCAGGACCTGACCGGCGCCGCCCTGGCGGCCGACTTCGCCTGGTCGGAATACCGCGAGACGGACTCCGGCCACCACGAGGAGCGGTGAAGGCGACGACGGGACCATGGCAGACTCGACGGTCACGGCCCAGGAACGGCACCGTGCGGACCTCCCAGCGGAACGGACACCTCGGATGACCTCGGACACGCGTGAGAGCCCGGGCAGGGTCACTCTCAACATGATCGCCTCCGAGGCCGGTGTCTCCGTCTCCACCGTCTCCAAGGTGCTCAACGGGCGCTCCGACGTGTCTGCGGACACGAAGGAACGCGTCGAGGCCGTCATGGACCACCTGGGCTACCAACGGCGCCCGGCCCGCCGCCGCGGAGCCGTCATCGACCTCGTCCTCAACGAGCTCGACAGCCTCTGGTCGGTTGAGATCATCCGAGGCGTCGACGAAGTCCTCCACGAGGCGGGGGCCAGCATGGTGCTCTCGGCCGTCCACGGCCGCAGCTCCGACACCCGCGAGTGGATCGACCAGCTCGCGGCCCGCCGCAGCAACGGGGCGATCCTGGTCGTCTCCGACCTCACGCAGCAACAGCGGAAGCGGCTCACCGCACTCGACGTCCCCTTCGTGCTCCTCGATCCCGTCGGCAGCGTCGACGCCCTCGTGCCCACGGTCGGTGCGACCAACTGGGCCGGTGCCGTGAGCGCCACCGAGCACCTCATCGGGCTCGGGCACACCCGCATCGCCCACCTGGCGGGCCCACGCCAGGTTCTGTGCAGCCGGGCACGCGCCGACGGCTTCCGCGCGACGATGGAGCAGGCCGGACTGCCCATGCCGACGGGCTGGGTGGCGCACGGGGAGTTCAACGACGCCTCCGGCCGCACCGAGATGGCCCGGCTCCTCGACGGACTCCAGCACTCCGGGGAGGATCCGCCCACCGCCGTCTTCGCGGCCAGCGACCTCCAGGCGCTCGGCGCCTTCGAGGTGCTGCGCGACCGTGGCTACGCCATCCCCTCCGACCTCAGCATCGTCGGCTTCGACGACCTGCCGGTGGCCCGCTGGACGCATCCCCCGCTCACGACCGTCCGACAGCCGCTCTTCGACATGGCCTCGGTGGCCGCGAACGCGCTGCTCCGGGTGATCGACGGCGAGCCGGCGGACCAGTTCCGGCTGGAACTCGCGACCCAGCTGGTGGTACGCGGAAGCACGGCGCCCCCGCCCGGAGGAGCGCCCCGGACCTTCTGAACCCGGGATGAACATGCCCGTGGGGCCGGCCGTCGCCGGCCCCACGGTTCACCGGCGAGGGATCACTGCCCGTAGACCTGGAACTCGTACAGCGAGACGCCGTAGGGGGTTGCCCTGGTCTGGCCCAGCACCCTGACGTAGCGGCCCGTGCCGGAGACGTCGAGGGTGTCGGTGCCGCCGTCACCGGTCGTCGTCGAGTGGAGGTCCGTCCACGTCGCGAACGCGGGGTCGTCCGTCACCTGCACCCGGTAGCCCTTCGCGTAAGCGGCCTCCCAGTCGAGCACGACCCGGGTCACCGTCCTCCGCGACCCCAGGTCCACATTGATCCACTGGTTGTCCTGGAAGGTGCTGCTCCAGCGGGTCGAACCGTCCCCGTCCACCGCCCTGTCGGGCGAGGTGGCGCCGCTCTCCGAGGAGGAGGCCCAGGCGTTCTTCCCCTGGGACAGCAGCGTGCCGTTGCCTCCTGCGGCCGAAGTGCTGACCACGAGCGGAGCGGAGGCCGCAGAGGTGTTGCCGGCCACGTCCCGGGCCCTGACGGTGTAGCTGTACGCCGTGGATGCCGAAAGGCCCGTGTCCGTGTACGTCGTGCCTGTGGCGGTTCCGACGGCCACCCCGTCACGCAGCACGCTGTACGACGCGAGGCCGCTGCCGCCCGGCTCGTCGCCGGCCGCGTTCCACCGCAGCCCCACGCTGGAGGCCGTCCGGCCGGTGCTGACCAGTCCGGAGGGGACGCCGGGCGGTGTCGTGTCGGTGGTGCCACCCGTCTGTGTGGTGACACTCAGCGCGGACGACGCCGAAGAGGTGTTGCCCGCCGCGTCCCTGGCCCGGACGGTGTAGGAGTACGCGGTGGCGGGAGTCAGCCCCGTGTCGGTGTGGCCGGGCGTGGTGACGGTGGCCACCTTGGTGGTGCCGCGGTAGACGTCGTAGCCGGTCACGGCCACGTTGTCGGTGGACGCCGTCCAGCCGAGCGTGACGGAGGTCGACGTCCTGGCCGTCGCGACGAGCCCGGCCGGGGCCGACGGCGCCTGCTCGTCACCGGCGGGCGGCTGATCGCCGTAGAGGTCGCCGAGGCTGATGCCGGTCGTGGCCGTGGAGCCGCCGAGCCGGACCTGGTGGTCGAGGCTCACGAACTTGCCCCCGCTCTGCCAGAGCGTGGGCTTCAGCAGCGCGTACTTCGCCTCGTCCCAGGTCTTCCAGTCGTTGAGGAGGAGTCCGCCGGTGTCACCGGAGTTGGGGTTCAGGCACCAGAAGGTCTGATGGATCCTCCGCTCGGCGATCAGGTCGCGCAGCGCCGTCATCCACTTCTGGTTGGGGCCGTTGTCGAGGAAGCCGCCCCACTCGCCCATCAGCAGGGGCGAGATGTTCTCCTTGTGGAGGTAGAGCCAGTTGGGATCCCAGACGTCGCGCTCCAGTGTGGTGCGGTTCCACTCGCCCTGGAACCAGGGCTGCTGGAAGACCAGGGGCCCGTAGTCGTGCGGGGAGTAGACGAGCTGGTCCTGCTGGGAGCCGAGGTCGACGGGGTGGTCCTTCGCCCCGCGCAGGTTCCCTCCCCACCAGTTGAAGTGGTAGTCGCCCTCGGTCTGCGAGGACCAGGACCTGCCGGCCTTCGGGTAGATCTCGATGCCCTCGCACAGGACCAGGACGTTCGGGTTGACCGCGAGGATGCGCCGGCCCGCCGTCTGGCAGGCGTACTTGAAGTTGTCCTGGTCGGTGGACCCGTCCCACTTGGCCCGCGGGCTCTCGGTCTGCTTCCCGTGGGGCTCGTTCTTGACGTCCATCGCGACGATCGTGTCGTCGTCCTTGTAGCGGGCGGTCACCCACTCCCAGGCCGTGTAGAACTGCTCGGTGGTGACGGCGCCCTTCCACCACACCGGGTGGATGTGGCCCGAGTTGTCGGCCTCGGCGCTGTGCACGTCGAGCATCACCTTGATGCCGTACTGCTCGCAGAGGTCGAGCCAGTGGTCGAAGACGCCCAGGCTGGTGAGGCCCTTCAGCTCCGGGTTGGCGTAGGTGTTGACGGCGCTGGGGACGGTCGCCTGGCCGCTCCTCCACTCAAGGAGCAACTGGGTGGAGACGGGCACCCGCACGATGTTGATGCCCCGCTCGGCCATCGACCTCGTGATCTCTGTGATGTTGCCCGACCACAGGCCGTGGAAGACGCGTTCGGTGGCGTTGAAGCCGAACCAGTTGGTGCCGGTCAGCCAGACCTTGTCACCGTTCGCGTCGACGATCTGATTGCCCTGGGTGTGCAGCCAGTCCTTGGCCGGGACGGCCGCGGCCGTCCCGCTGCCGGCGGGGGAGGCGGCTGCGGGAGCCTGCCCCGCTGTCGGGGCGACCCGGGCGGCGGCGGGAGGGGCGACGACGGCCGGTGCGGCCGCCAGGAGGCAGGCCACCACGGCCGTGAGTACCGCCAGCGGCGGACGTCTTCTGAGGAGATTCACGGGCACCTTCCGATGTCCAGGAGAACGGCAATGATTGGGAGCGCTCCCAATCGGGTGAACGTCGCAGCTCCTCGCCCGGGACGGAAGTCCTTTGCGCCACACATCGCATTCCCGGAAGAAATGCCGGGAATCGTGACGTTCGGTTTCGAGACGGGGAAGGTGGATTCCGGCCACTTGAAGTCGGCTCGGCGGAAGAGAGCACCAAGGGTTGCTGTGCCGAACTCCGGCGTCGCTTACACGAGGGTGGCTCGAAAGCGTCCACCGGGTCGCGAAACCGGATGCCGTTCCTACCGGTAGATCTGTCGAGAATTCGAAGAATTCCGACTGCGACTTCCTGAGCCGGTGGCCGGTGTGCAGAATTCAGGGCGCATGGGAGCGCTCCCTCCAGGGTGGGCACTTCCCCCCTCGCCTCGTTCCCGAGGCACAGCGCAGAAAGGCGAATGCATTGCCGACGCAGCCGCGAAACCCGAGCCGCGCTCCGACCGCCCTCCGTACCTGGGCCGCCCTGCTGTCCCTGCTGGCCGCCGTGTTCGGCGCGTACCTCGCTGTGGCGCCCACCGCGGCGGCGGCGACGACTCTGTGCGACCCGTACGCCTCCGCCGCCGTCCAGCAGGGGCGTTACGTCGTTCAGAACAACCGCTGGGGTGCGTCGACCCACCAGTGCGTCGAGGTCCGCGACCGCGGGTTCGCCGTCACCGCGGCCGATCACAACAACCCCACGAACAACGTCCCCGCCGGGTATCCGTCGATCTACGCGGGCTGTCACTACGGCAACTGCACCACCGGCAGCGGACTTCCGCTCCGGGTGAGCGACGCCGCGGGGGCGCGCAGCTCGGTGGCGATCACACGGCCCGCCTCGGGGGAGTGGAACGCCTCCTACGACCTGTGGTTCGACCCGACCCCCCGGACGGACGGCCAGAACACCGGCGCCGAACTCATGATCTGGCTGGATCACCGCGGCCGTCCTCAGCCGATCGGCTCGAAGGTCGCCACCGCCCGGCTCGAAGGCGCCGACTGGGACGTGTGGGTCGGCAACATCGGCTGGAACGTCATCTCATACGTCCGTACCGCGGGAACCGGCTCGCTGGACTTCGCGGTGCGGTCGTTCACCGACGACGCCGTGGCCCGGGGACAGATCCAGAGCTCCTGGTACCTGACCAGCGTCCAGGCCGGCTTCGAGCCCTGGGTCGGCGGGGCGGGGCTCGCCGTCGACGACTTCTCCTTCACCGCGAACGGCGCGGCGGGCAGCGCGAAGGCCGTCGTCGGGCGGCAGAGCAAGCGCTGCCTCGACGTCACGAACGGCAGCAGCGCCAACGGCACTCCGGTGATCCTCTGGGACTGCTGGGGTGGGGCACCCCAGCAGTGGACCCTCGCATCCGACGGGACGATACGGGCGTTCGGCAAGTGCCTGGAGGTCGCGGGCGGAGCGGGCGCCCGCGCCAACGGCTCCGGCGTCGGACTGTGGGACTGCTGGGGCGGTGCCAACCAGCAGTGGACCCGGGGCAGCGACGGAACGCTCCGCAACCCCAACTCCGGGCGCTGCCTCGAAGCAGCCGGCCAGGGGACAGGCAACGGCACCCGGATCCAGATCTGGGACTGCTGGGGCGGCGAGAACATGAAGTGGGACGTCAGGTGAGCGCCCGCGGCGGACTGCGGCTGACCGCATTGCTCGCCTCGGCGGCGCTCGCGGTGTCCCTCTCCGGCCCGGCGGCCGGCAGGAGCCCCGGCCCCACGCGGGCGGCTGCGGAGGAGCCGGAGGTCATCACCGTGGACACCGGGCAGCAGTCCGGCTCCCTGAAGAAGGCCGGGCTCGGCACTCTCTTCGGTGTCACGACCACCCCGGACACTCCCGCCACGCTCGCCGACGGGTCGCAGGTGCTGCTCTCCCAGCACCAGAGCCTGGACGGCGACACCTCCTATCCGAGCTCCACCGAGGCCGTGGCCGGCAGGCTGCGCGGCACGGGGGTGAAGATGGTCGCCCGTTACAACGACCTCATGGGCGGCTGGCCCTACGTCTGGAAGGGCGTCGAGGACTGGATGGGCAAGGTCGACAGCGCGACCCGCTCCATCCAGAAGTACAAGGACGTGCTCCACTCCGTCGCACCGCTCAACGAACCGGACAACAAGCTGGGCCCGCGGGCGGACAGCCCGTTCATGACGGACCCGAGGGTCCAGGGTGCCACGTACGACGCCAAGGTCAACTGGCTCTGGACCGAGACCGTGCGACGCATCCGCGCCACCGACCCCACGGTGAAGGTCATGGGCCCCAACTACGAGCACTACAACCCCTGGGAGTCCGCCGACCGCCAGCCCCGGATGCGGGCCTTCCTCGTCAACGCGAAGAACACCGGGACCCTCCCGGACATCATCGGCTGGCACAGCCTGGGGCCCAGCCCGGGAGATGTACCCGAGACACTGACCCGCTACTACCGGCCCCTGGAGAGGGAGCTCGGCATCTCGCCCCGCCCTGTGATGATCGAGGAGTACGGCCCGGGCAACGGCGAGTTCGAAGGTGTGCCCGGCACGATGATCAAACACTGGGCGGAGTTCGCGCGCTACGGGGTCGACTCCGCGGCCATGGGCATCTACACCAACCCCGGTCTCCTCGGGAACACCCTGCGCCGCACGGCGGACGGCCTGCGGCCCAACGGCGGCTGGTACGCCATGAACTGGTTCCGTGAGATGCGCGGGACCCAGATCGCCGTCAGCCGCTGGGACACCCGCCACTACCAGGCGGCCGACGGTGTCGCTTCCTGGGACCCCGACGCGCGGACGGTGACAGTCCTGGCGGGCGGCGACGACGGGGACATCGACGTGAGGCTGCTCGGGCTGGCCGCCCGGGGCCTGGGGCCACAGGTCAGGGTCAGCGTGGACTACGCCCTGTGGACCACCGACCCGCTGGCCACCGACAAGAGGCCGGACCGCGCCGGAGACCCCCAGAGCGCCCCGTACAACATGTACGACAAGGTGCTCACCCTGGATGCCGGCGGTCACCTGACCGTCCCGATCCGCCGGATGGAACGGCTCAACGGGTACCGGATCACGGTGCGGCCCGCGTCCTCGCCAACCGCCCGCCCCGGCAAGTACGAGGCCGAGGACGCGCGGGGCACCGGCGTCGTGACCCATCTGGGCAGCGACACGGCGCAGGCGTCGGGGCGCGGCTACGTCGGCGGGATCGATCGCGCGGACAGCTCCGTCGCCTTCACCGTGGAGGCGGCGAAGGCGGGGATCCACACGATGACCGTGCGCTACGCCAACGGCACCACAGGACCGGCGAGTCACACCGTCACCGTCGGGAGCGAGCGGCAGGGGGAGGTGGAGTACGAGGCCACCGGCGGCTGGGCGAACACCACGATGCGTACGTCGACCGCACGCGTGGCACTGTCGGCGGGCAGCAACACGATCACCCTCTCCAAAGGCCTCGGCCACGCGGAGCTGGACTACATCGACGTCCGCCCGGACACCCACCGCTACGAGGCCGAGAACGCCGCGGTGACGGACGCGGCCACCCGGCACTACCGGTGGAACGAGTTCCCCGACTTCGTAGGAGGCATCGACCGTCCGACGAGCGCGGTGGAGTTCACGGTCGACGCGCCCCGCGACGGCAGCTATCTGCTGGACGTCGGATACGCCAACGGCCTGGCGGGCGTGGCCGACCACACCGTCACCGTGGGCGGCGTGGACGCGGGCCGGATCAGCTACCCCTCCACAGGGGAGTGGCTCGGGACGGCCCGGCAGGACGCCGTGGCGAAGACCGCCACGGCGCGCGTCACCCTGCGCGGGGGCACGAACCGGATCCGGCTGACCAAGGGTCAGGGATACGCCGAGATCGACTGGGCCGCCCTGCGGCCGGGCTGATCCACCGGCGCGGCGGTGCCGGCACCGCCGCGCCGGGGCGCGGGCGAACGTGTCGCCGTGGTACTCAGTCGAGCACCGCGGCGACAGCCTCGATCTCGACGAGCTGGTCCGTGTAGCCGAGCACGGTGACGCCCATCAGGGTGCTGGGCACGTCGTGGTCGGCGAACGAGTCCCGGACCACCTTCCAGGCCGTCCCCAGGTCCTCCTGGCGCGCCGAGGCGACGAGAACCCGTGTGCTGATGACGTCCTGGAGCGTCGCGCCGGCGTCGGCGAGAGCGATGCGCATGTTCTCGACCGCCTTCGCCGCCTGGCCGGCGTAGTCCCCGACCGCCGCCGTGGAGCCGTCCTCGTTCAGCGGGCACGCCCCGGCGAGGAAGATGAGGCGTGACTCGGCGGGCGCCGTCGCCGCGTAGGCGTACTCGGCGACCCCGGACAGGGAGGCGGAACGGATCAGGGTGACGGCACGAGCCACGGTGTGTCGGGTCCTTCCACGGAGACGGTGGGCGTGGCCATCCTGCCAGTGGTCCGCCCGCTTCCGCGCTCCCTTTTCCGGTGGGTGAGGCACTCGCGCACACGCGCCGACGGACCCGCGCGGGTGCGCGGGTCCGTGAATCAGGACGGGAGGGGGATCAGCAGTTCGGTACGCCGGGCAGCCAGCTGTCCGCGACGTCGATGAAGATGTTCGAGATGTACCCCCCGTAGTCGGGCAGGTAGGACCACGCGTCGTTGCTGTGGCCGTCGGCCTCGACGAGCTGGCCGTGCACCTGGCACTGCACGCGCACCGTGGTGGGGCCGGGGAGCTGTGCGACGCGGGTGGAGGCGCTGGTGGGCTGCTGGCGGATGTTGACGGCGGTGCCCCAGGTCGGGAACGACGTGGTCGGTGCGCCGGTGCCTGTCCACAGGTAGGTGACGGTCACCCAGCCGTTGTTGTTCAGGCCGACGTTGTAGAAGGTTCCGTCGGCCAGGTCTATGCCTGCCGGGTTGAGCACCCGGCGGCCGGACCCGTCCAACCCGCCGTTGTAGCCGTTCTGGTAGGCGGCCTGTGCCTCGGGCCTGCCCTGCGGCAGGTCCTTGAAGGACTCGCGGACGGACGACGGATTCCAGTAGTCGTCACGGGTGTTCCACGGCCCGACGTCCCACACCGGGGCGGTCTCGCAGCGCACCGGTCCGCAGACGCGCACCGAGTACTGCCCGCTGCCCTTCGGGGAGAGGCCGCGCCGGGAGGGCAGCGCCACGAAGTGGTCGTTCGGGACGATCACATGCCCGTTCGCAGTGGTGCCGCCGACCAGGCCCTCCCGGGTCGCGTAGACAGTGGCCGTGAGGGCTTCCGCGGCCGCTGCCTCGTGGGGCGTGCCGTCGAGTTCGGCGGTCAGGCGCAGGGCGCTGACGGTCGGCGCTGTGCCGTCCGGCGCGGCGATCAGGGTGATCCGGGTCTGCACACGCGTGACGGCCCGCGGCAGCCGGGCGGGGCCTCCCTCGCGAGCCTCGCGCCATTCGGTCCACCGGCCCAGCCCGTCCCGCCCGCGCACGTCGACGGCGACCTGGGCTCCGCCGGGGACGGTGGCATCGAGGTCGGAGGCGATCCGGTCGATGGCGCGGTCGAGTACGCGTACGGGGAGCAGGACCGTGCCCTGCCCTTGGGCGGAGCGGGAGGAAGCGGGCCTCCGGCGGGTGTCGTGGAGGCGTAGTCCACCGTCGGCGCGGCTGAGATTCGTCGCGTCCGCTGCCGGCGCGGACAGGTCCGCCCGCCAGCTGACGGCCCCGAGAGGGGCGTCGTCGGGCACGCCGTCGCGGGCGGCGGCCGGTCCGGCCGTGAGGGTCAGAGCCACGACGGCCGACAGTGACGCGATGACGGCCGCTCCTCGGCGTACGGGGAGGACATGGGCGTTCGGTCTCCGGTTGCGGCGCACGGTGCGCCTCCTTCTCGGTGGGGGCGGGGAAGGTCTCACGAGCAGCGGGGTACACCCGGAAGCGTGTTGTCCGGGGAGGTGACGTAGATGTTGGTGATCCAGCCGCCGTACTGGGGCAGATACGCCCACCAGTCGTTGACGTAGGGCGGTACCGACACCTGGCCGCCCTGCTTCTGACAGGCGACGAGGACGTCCACTCCGGCGGGCAGCGTGGTGAGGGCGGTGGAGGAGGTGGTGGGAGCCGTGCGGACACGGACGCCACTGCCCCAGGTGGTGAACCGGGTGCCGGAGGGACGGACGGCTCCGGGCACGTCGAGGGAACCGGTGAGGGTGGTGACCTTGCTGTAGGCGGTTCCGTACGGGGTGCCGTCGGGGTGGAGGGTGAGCACGGCGACCACTGTCCGGTCGTCGGGTCCCACGGTGCCGGTGGTGTGCAGCGCGTCGGACGTCAGGTCCACCGCGGCGGCGGAGGCACCCCCGGAGGGAGGCGCGGCGCCGGGGGAGCTCCCTCCGGTGACGGCTCCTTCGGCGCCGTCCGCCGGCACGGACGTACGAGGGCCCGCGCCACCGGCGCTCGAGGGCGCGGCGGCCGGTGTCCCGGAGGAGAGGCAGCCGCCGGAGCTGAAGCCGGACCATCCCTGCTTGACGGCCCCGGGGCCGTCGAAGGCGGAAGGCAGCCCGAACCCCTGGTCGAAGCCGTCGGCGGCGCACCGATCGGACCGGTGCAGTGCCCCCATGACGAGGTCGCGCACCGGTGCCGGGGCCGAGTCGAGGAGGTAGCGGTAGACGCGGACGGTGTCGGCGGCGGTGGTCGCCGTGTATCCCCAGTAACCCGGGTAACCGGCCGGCGGCGGGGCCGTACCGGTGAGCCCCAGACGGGGCACCATGCGGGAGACGACCGCGCTGCCGCCGCCCACGGACCAGTAGTGACCGGCGGCGGCGTCGTCACTCCTGCTCAGCATCGCCTCGAGCCGGTCCCGGTCCGCCTGCGGCACCTCGTAACCGGGCCCCCGGTTCCACAGGAAGTCCAGTGCGAGCAGCAACTTGACCACGGACGCGGAACGGAAGGCGCGGTCCGCCTGGAGGGACTCGGTGAAGCGGCCGGTGAGCCGGTCGAACACCGCGACGCCCGCTGTGACGTTCGCGGGGATGTCCACGACGCTGCGGTGCTCCGTTCCGGTCGGCGTCAGCCCGGCTTCGGACTCCGCCACCGCGGGTCCGGTGGGCGGGGACGCGGCGGGAGGGCCGCCGCGGACCCCGGCGGGTGAGGAGAGGGCGGCAGGGGGCGCGGTGGGTGAGGCCGCCGCGTGGCCGGCCGGCGCGAGCAGGAGAGCGGCCGTGGTCGTGAGAGCGGCGCCGAGGAACGACGCCCGGCGGGCTGGACGGAGCGAAGGCATGGGAGTGGGGGCTCCTTCGGGGCACGGGCGCACCGGGCCGGCGGCCTGGTGACGCTGTGGCACGTGGACGCCACGGTGGAGCGGCCGGGTGGAAGGCGCAAGGAATTCGTTCCTGGTCGAAGGAGACCGACGCGCGCTTGTCAGCGATACGGGCCCCCGCTACGTTCCCGACGTCTCACCGCGTCCCGGCCCGGCCGTGTCCGGGCCGCCTCCCCCACCTAGGAGCATTCGTGAGGTTCCTCAGACGTCTTCCCGCCCTGTTCGTGGTGGCCCTGATGGCCCTGACCGGACTCTCGGCCGTCCCGGCGCAAGCCGGGGAGACCGGTGCGACGGCGGCGCCGGTCTTCAAGGCGCCCTACCCCTGCGGTCAGCGATGGACGTACAGCCACCACTCTGCCGAGGTGCGCCGCGCGCTCGACTTCGTACGCGCCGACGGTGGTACGACGGCGGGCACTCCGGTGCTCGCCTCGGCAGCCGGCACGGCGACCCGGTACTCGCAGCCGAGCGGGGCCGGCAACTACATAGCCATCGACCACGGCGGCGGCTGGAAGACGTACTACTTCCACCTCTCCGCGTACTCCGTGCCGAGCGGCGCGTCCGTGGCCCAGGGGCAGCAGATCGGTGTGACCGGCAGTACCGGCAACTCGTCCGGAGCCCACATCCACTACGAGCAACTGCTCAACGGGGTGGGCCAGAACATCGTCATCAACGGCGCCGGCCTGTCCTACCCCGGCAGCTACAACCAGGCGTACCTGACCAGTGACAACGGCTGCGGCGGCAGCGGCGTCCCGTTCAACACGTGGGGCAGCGGGGTGAACGTCCGTGCCGACGCCCGCGTCAGCGCCCCCGTCGTCACCACCCTCGCCGGTCCGACGGCCGTGCGGGTGCTGTGCCAGAAGCAGGGCGACACGGTCAACGCCGAGGGATACAGCAACAACTGGTGGAGCAAGCTGCGCGACCAGAACGGCTTCATCAGCAACATCTACATCGATCACCCCGCCGCGCAGTTGCCCGGCGTACCGCTCTGCTGATCCGCGACGGTGGTGCGCGCGGTCCGGCCGGGGCACATCCTGCCGGACCGCCGCGCATTCCGGCCGAACGGTACCCGCCCGGCCGTGTTGATGACATGCATGCGTCATTCTTGTGATGCGCGTAGAGTTCCGCTGGACGGGCGTCACCAAGCGCCCGTGACCACCGGGGGTGCGCTGTGCTACGGGTGGACTTCACGAGCCAGGAACTGGCCCGCTTACGCGTCGCGTCCGGCGTGGACCCGCTCTGGGAGACCGCCCTGAGCCTGCACCTCCTCCAGAACCGCCAGGCGCCCCTCGCCTTCGGCGCGTGGCGCGCGGAAGTGGGCGCGGCCCTGCGGCGATCCGGCCTCGTCCCCGTGACACGCGCACTGACGCGACTCTGCCCCGACGGCTCCTACTTCCCCGACTTCCTGACACCCGGCCGCGGGGACACGGATCTGGAGACCGGGCTCGACCGGCTGCTCTCCACACCGAGGCGCCGCCTCCGCGCCGAGATCATCCGGCTCCACGCCCACACGGCGGGCCCCGTCCCGGCCGGGCTGCGCACGCTCGCCGACGGACGCCCCGAAGCGCTGCACCGCCTGGGCACAGCCCTCCGCGCCTACCACCAGGTCGCCGTCGAGCCCTACCTCACCGCGATGCGCGCACAGGCGGCAGCCGACCGGACCGTACGCGCCCAGGCCGTCCTCAGCCACGGTGCGGAGGGCCTGCTCACCGGGTACGACCAACTGCCGGGGTGGCGGTACCGGGAGGGGAGGCTGCGCGCCCCGTATCCCGTCGAACGTGAACTGAGCCTGCGGGGCAGGACGCTGACACTCGTCCCCGGATTCTTCTGTGTACGCGCCCCTCTCGCCCTCGTGGACGAGGAACTGCCACCCGTCCTCGTCCACCCCCTCTCGCCCGCGCCCGGCTGGCTCGAACGCGACCGCACCAAAGGCCACGCCCCGGTGGCGCAGCTCATCGGTGCCACCCGTGCCGAACTGCTCCGGATGCTGGACCGCCCGATGACCACGATGGACATCGCCGCGGCGCTGCGCCTCGCGCCGTCGACGGCCAGTCGGCACGCCACCGTGCTCCGCGAGGCGGGACTGCTGCTCTCGCAGCGTCAGGGCGTGCGGGTGCTCCACCACCGGACGGGGCTGGGCCGGGCCGTGCTGGAGGGGGCTTCGCAGTGAGTTGCCGCGCAGGCGGTCCCGGGGTCCGCCCCGGGACCGCCTGCGCCTTCAGTAGGCGTGTCCCATATGGGCCAGGGCCTGCTTGAGGAGCACTCCGTGGCCGCCCGGCATCTCGTCCTGCACGGCGTGTGAGGCTGCCTCCTCCGGGCTGAACCAGACCAGGTCCAGCGCATCCTGCCGCGGGCGGCAGTCGCCGGTCACCGGCACGACGTAGGCGAGGGACACCGCGTGCTGGCGCGGATCGTGGAACGGGGTGACGCCCGTGGTGGGGAAGTATTCGGCAACGGTGAAGGGCTGCAGAGAGGCCGGGACGCGCGGCAGTGCCACCGGGCCGAGATCCTTCTCCAGATGGCGCAGCAGGGCGTCACGGACTCGCTCGTGGTGCAGGACGCGACCGGACACGAGGGCACGGCTGATGTTTCCGCCGGAGCCGATCCGGAGGAGCAGCCCGATGCTGGTGACGTCGCCGCTCTCGTCCACCCGTACGGGGACGGCCTCGACGTACAGGACGGGCATCCGGGCCCTGGCCATGTCCAGTTCGTCCGTGGTGAGCCAGCCGGGCGTGGTTTCCGTCATGTCAGACATCGCTTGATCATACTTACCCGGCCGCGATTCCGGTCGCGTGTCCGCCACAGGATCTCGCTCGGCATCATTTCCGTTTTCTGCCGCCGGTCACGGACCTCTGCCGCCGGTCGCGGATCATCGGCGCCGACGGAGGTCTCGGGCTCGTGCAGGGACGAGCGAGGGCTCACGCGGTTCCCGCGCCGTCGGGGGACGGCTCGACCAGGCGGTACATGACGGAACGCTGCTGCTTGTGGCGCCGGATACGGCCCTTGGCCACGAGCGACTCCAGGGTGTTGCGTACGACCTGCGGTGTCGGTGTCCGGTCGCGATGCTTCTCCAGCAGTTCGTCGCGCAGCTCCCTCGCGAGGCGGGGCTCCTCGTGTGCGCTGAGCAGCTCCAGGAGGAGGTCCCCGAGCAGCAGTTGCGGGGACGCCGCCTTCGCGATGGACTCCCGGGTCTTCTTGACCGACCCCGTTGCCCCGGTGGACGCGGGGCCCGGCGAGGCGGGCGCCGCTTCGGCTGCGCCCACGGGCTGCGCGGGTGTGGGGACCGGTTCGCGCTGTGTCTGTCCGGGCAGGCGCGACGGGTCCGACGGGGCCTCGTGGCGTTCCGCGAGAGTCAGGATGTCGGAGAGGAGGGTTTCCTCCTGTTTCAAGAGCGTGAGCTCTGCGGCCAGTTCCTGCTGCCGGCGGTGGTTCTCCTCCAGGTCCGACGCGGCTTGAGCGACATACCGCGATCGGAGTGTGGCGGCGGATCGGCTGGTCACAACCCATCACTCCTCTTCGTGAACGATGCTGCGCATGCTACCCAGGCGGGAAGCCCGGAGAGCCGGGCGATGCCCGTTCGGACGGAACACCCGTGGAAAGGTGTTCCGAGGGTGCCACACCTTTCCTGCCCGCGCGGACAGTTGTGTCCGAACCTGCCATCGGGGGTCAGGAGAGTGGCGTACCGGCAGCCGTGCTCTTCTTGCGGGCGCGGTAGGCCGCAGCCTTGATCTTGTTGCCGCACGAGTCCATGCCGCACCACTGCCTGCGCATGCCCCTGGAGCGGTCGATGTAGACACGGGTGCACTCCGGGTTGCCACACTCCTTTAGCAGTGGCACGTCGGGTCCGCTCAGCAGCTCGACGGCCAGTCGCGCGACGGTGGACAGGGCCTCCCCCGGCGTCGCGTCGGTCCAGCGCCCCGAGGAGGTGAGCTGCGGCACCGCGGCCGGCGCACGCGCCGCGTCGTTCACGAGACGCAGGGCGGCAGCGTCGAACTCCTCCTCGAGCCTGCGTGCGGTGACCAGTTGATATACGGCCTCGCGGACGGCTGTCGCCTGCTTCACGTCGGACTCCTCGCCCGGCGTGATCGCGTCGACGACACCGGACTCCAGATACCAGGCGTCCAGCCGGTCCGGGTTCGCGAACATGTCGAATCGCCTGGTGTGCCGGGCACGCAGGGTCGCGGCGAAGTCGAGTGCTGGATTCCCGCATACGAAGACATGGTCGAGATTCACATCACCATCCTGGCAGGTGACTCATGGTGGTGCAAGGATCGAACAAGGCGAACGTATGAGGACTCCGCCAGGGATTCCCGTGTCAGAGGTGTGTGGCGTCGACGACTGCTCGGGCGAAGGCCTCGGGTGCTTCCTGGGGCAGGTTGTGGCCGATGCCGGCGAGCGTCCGGTGATCGTACGGCCCGGTGAACCGGTCGCGGTAGGAGCTGCCGTTGCCGGGCGGGGTGAAGGGGTCGCGCTCGGCGTCGAGGGTGATGGTGGGGGTGTGGATGGTGGGCCGGGCCCGCAACTTCTCCTCGTACTGGTCGTACCGGCTTTCACCGTCGGCGAGTCCGAGGCGCCAGCGGTAGTTGTGGATGACGATGTCGGCATGGTCGGGGTTCTCGAAGGCGGCGGCGGTGCGTTCGAAGGTGGCGTCGTCGAAGTCCCAGGTGGGGGAGACCGTGTCCCAGACCAGACGACAGAGGTCGTGCCGGCCGGACGCGCTCTCCATGGCGCGGCGACCGCGTTCGGTCGCGAAGTAGTACTGGTACCACCAGGTGCGTTCTGCGGCCGGCGGCAGAGGATTCTGCTGCGCCTCGACGTCGGTGATGAGGTATCCGCTGACCGAGACCAGTGCCGTCACCCGTCCGGGCCACAGGGCGGCGATGATGTCGGCCGTACGGGAGCCCCAGTCGAAGCCGGCGAGGACGGCTCTGTCGATCTTGAGGCTGTCCATGAGGGCGATGATGTCGAGGGCGATCGCGGACTGCTGGGCGTTGCGGAAGGTCCTGCCGCTGAGGAAGCGGGTCGTGCCGTGGCCGCGGAGGTAGGGGACGATGACGCGGTGCCCCTGGTCGGCGAGGAGGGGCGCGACGTCCACGTAGCTATGGATGTCGTAGGGCCATCCGTGCAGGCAGATGACCACGGGGCCGTGCTGCGGGCCGGTCTCGGCATAGCCGACGTCGAGGAGACCGGCTCGTACCTGCTTCAGGTTGCTGAAGGAGGTGTGGGCACCGCGGTTGGCCTCGGGAGTGGCCGGGGTCGCGCCCTTCCCCCGGGGTGCCGTGCTGGAGACGGCCGACGCGCCCTGCATGCCGGCCAGTGACGCCGCTGCCGTGCCTGTGCCGAGCCCCATGGCCTTGCTGAAGGTGCGTCTGTTGAGCATGGTCAAGCCTCCGTTGTGGGTGTGGCGGTGATGCGTGCGTTCGGAGATCGGATGAGCAACGGCAAGCGGTGTGTGATGCCGTGCGGTGGGATTCATGGCACTTTCTCCGCTTCCACTGCATCACCTGTTCAGCAGGTGACGCTAGCTTGGCATCGATATGCGTCACTGGTCAATGAGGTGACGGCAAGTTGGGCCGTTGGGGGCGGTCGGTAGGGAGCCGGGCCGCGTTCCGCCGTCGAAGGGTGTGGTGGGGCATCGCGTTGCGCAACGACCGCCGGCCAGGCAGCCCGCGTTGTCGTCGATGCGCTGCTGAGCGGCATCGGAACAGCCTGAAGCAGCCGCAGGCGGCGCGCGGTGCCGTTCGCTCGGTCCCCACCTGCATCCGCATCTCGCCGGCGTCGTCCGCGAGCATCCGGGTGAGGTCCACAGGCCGCAGGAAGGTGCTGGCCGCTCTGCTGCGGTCGTCCTTCCGCGGTCCGCTGAAGGCCGGCTGACCGGTTCCGGCGTCGCCGACGACGGGTGAGCGAACCCGAGGCGGACCGGGACCGGTCTCCGTACGGGTCCGTCCCACCTGAATGTGTGACGATGAGTGAAGAGCGACGAGGGAACGGCGGTGCAGGGGGAGGCCGGGACTGCCGTGCGTCCCTCACCGGTGACAGGAGTACGGAGGATGACGCAGATGCGGCTCGGTGTGGCACTTCCGACCTTCGGCCCGCATGCGACGGCGGAGGGCATCGCCCACGTCAGCCGTACGGCTGAGCTGTTGGGATACGACTCCCTGTGGACGGGGGACCGGATCCTCACCCCTTCCGTGCCGAGCGCCCGCTATCCGGGCGCCGGTGGTGTGATGCCACGGTCGTACGAGAACCACATGGACCCGCTCACCGCACTCTCGTTCGCCGCCGCTCACACCGGCAGGGTCCGCCTGGGGACGAGCACGCTGAACGGCCTGTGGCAGCCGCCCTTGGTACTGGCCCGTACGCTCACGACTCTCGACGTCCTCAGCCGGGGCCGGCTGGACGTCGGCCTCGGGCTGGGCTGGATGCCGGAGGAGTACGCCGCAGTCGGTGTGCCCTGGGACGGCAGGGGGGCACGTCTGGAGGAGTCGCTCGACGTACTGGAGAAGTACTGGGCGGGCGGGGTCCTGGCACACGAGGGGCCGCTGTTCAGCGTGCCGGAGGCCGTGACGGGGCTCCGGCCTCACCAGCGGCCGGCTCCACCCGTGCTGCTCGCCGCGTTCACCCCCCGGGGCATGAGGCGTGTCGCGCGGCGGGCCGACGGCTGGCTGCCGACAGCCATGCGGCTGCCGCGGCTCACGGCCATGTGGACGTCCATCGCCGAGGAGGCCACGGCGGCGGGCCGGGACCCTTCCGCACTGCGTATGGCCCTCCGGGTGAATCCGGAACTGACCGACGTGAAGGTCGACCCCGAGCAGGTTCCCGGTTCCGGAACGCTCGACCAGTACATCGATTACGCGCGACAGGCGGCCGGTGCGGGAGTGCACGAACTCTTCATGGACTTCGGGCAGTCGCCCACCACGCTCGACGAACGCGTCGATCTGGCGGGGCGTTTCATCGACGGCGTGCGCGCGGGCTGACCACAGGCGCCACGCTTCGTCGTGTCGCGGTGTCGGCCAGACCCGTATCGGCCCCTTCGTACCGCCTGCCGCCCCTCGGAAGCCGCTGCCTCGCGTCGGGGCGCTGTTGGGGGCGCGTGGGCCGTGGGCTCGGCCTCCCCCAGCTGCTGGAACTGTGCGACGCGCGCCTCAACAGCCCTGGTGAAGGCCGTGAATACGGTGCTGCCGGCCATTCCCGGTGCAGCGAGTGCCAGACCGTCCCCTTCTGACCTGGGCCTGGCCCCGCAAGCTCGACGAGGGGCATGTCCCGACGCCGTGGTGAACCGGCCGGGGCTCCCGCGAGCCGTGATGAGCCCCACGGAGTCCGGCAGGCATACTGTCCACCCCGTTGCCGAGGAGGACTTCCGATGCGCAGAGTGATGTGTTCGATGGGTGTCTCACTCGACGGCTACATCGTCGGGCCGGACGGCGGCTTCGACTGGACGGAGCCGGACGAGGAGCTCTTCCGCTTCGTGACCGACGAGATCGGAGAACTCGACGCCTACCTGATGGGACGACGGCTGTACGAGACGATGCTGTACTGGGAGAACGCCGCCCAGGATCCGTCGCTCGACGACGCGTCGCTCGCATGGGTCGCGCGCTGGAATCCGCTCCCCAAGGTGGTGTTCTCCACCACGCTGTCGGCGGTGCAGGGGCATGCCCGCCTCGCCTCCGGCAGTCCGGCGGAGGAACTCGAGCGGTTGCGGGCCGAGCCGGGTGAGGGCGGCATCGCGATCGGCGGCGCGACACTCGCCTCCGAAGCCGCGGATCTGGGGCTGATCGACGAGTACCGGGTCAGGGTCTATCCGGTGCTGGTCGGCGGCGGCATCCCGTTCTTTCCGAGGGGCGAGCGCCGGGTGGATCTCGAACTCGTGGACAGCCGAACCTTCAGCTCACACGTCGTGTATCTCCGCTACCACGTGGCGCGCCGGTGACCTGGCGCAAGGGACTCCGTGTCCACAGTGGTCCTGTCCGAGCGAACGGCTCCGGCTCAACTTCTCCGATGCGCCCACTCGGAGAGATGCCCTGAGGCTTCGTCCCGTCGCACTCCCGGTCCGCTCCCGGTTTCCCCGGTCCGTGGTCTCGCGCAGGTTCGCCTGGATGCGTGCCAGGGCTTCCATGGCAGGCAGATGGTGGACCCGTGGTTCGAACTCGGCATGCTGTGCACCGGCTCCGCCGCGCCGCCTCCGACAGCCCGACCTCACCGCCGTGGTGGTTTGTGGGCGAGGAAGGTGGCGTACGTCCTTGTGGCCCCCTCGCCGGGTTCCTCCACCAGACGCGCGGTGAGGACGAGTCCGGCTCCCACCAGGAGCTCGGCAATCCGGTCGGGCGGCAACAGGTAGGACTCGTAGGACACCGGATTCCCGCCATAGGCCTGGGTCGGACGTAGATGCTGGTCCGCTCCCAC
The DNA here is from genome assembly GCF_036227405.1 of Streptomyces sp. NBC_01460. Lineage (NCBI taxonomy): Bacteria > Bacillati > Actinomycetota > Actinomycetes > Kitasatosporales > Streptomycetaceae > Streptomyces > Streptomyces sp. NBC_01460. Next base: position 307,483 of record NZ_CP109473.1, on the reverse strand, counting down.
GTGGCCCGTCAGCATCAAGGAGCCGCCCGGAGCGAGAGCGCGGTGGAACTCGCCGAACAGCACCGGCAACAACGGCGGTGGCGTGTGATGGGTGGAGTAGTACGCGAGGACCCCACCGAGTTCGTCGTCCTGTATCGGGAGCGACGTCATCGAGCCGACGTCGAACCGCAGATGCGGGTAAGCCCCGCGGGCCACCTCGACCATGGCGGGGGACAGGTCGATGCCGAACGCGGGCACCCGCTGCTCCGCCAGGTACGCCGTCACTTTGCCGGGCCCGCATCCGAGATCGGCGACGGGCCCGAGCCCAGCCGTGCGTACCACTTCCGCGAACACGTTCAGCATCCCGCGTGACAGCGGATCCAGGTCTGCCGGGGGCTTGACCTGTTCGAAGTAGGCGGAGGCGACGGTGTCGTACGACTCCTGGACGGCGGCGAGGTAGGAGAGATCGGGCACGCCGACGACTCTAGACGAGGTCCGCCGTTCGATGCCCGATGCACCGTTCCTGGTCGGAGGTGCACCTTCGGCCTGCACCTTCGGCCTGCACCTTCGGCCTGCGCCGTCGAGGGGCGCCGGAGCGGGAACGGAGGTGGCGAGCATCCGGACGCGTCCCCGCCGTCGCGCGCGGGAGCGGGCCGGGGCGTCCACCTGAACTCGGCCCGCGAGACGGCGGGGAGAGCGTACCGAGACGGGCGGGCTCCAGGATGGTCGGCTGCGAGCCGCCCGCGCCCGGGGTGTCCGCTCGCGCCGGATGAGCGCCGAAGGGCGCAGACAGAGAGTGAACACCCATGCCAAGACCCAGAGGCGGGCTCCGCCTCGCCGCGGCGGTATCCGTCGCGCTGGCCGGCCTGTTGGCCGGCACCCTGCAGGCTGCAGCCGCCCCCACCCCTGAGCCGGCCGCGTCCGGCGCTCCGGCGACGGACACCCCCTGGAGCGGCTCACAGGGCGCCGGCGCCCCCGAGCGCCGACCCGACGCCGCGGAAGCCGGGATACCGGAGAAGAAGCGCGACGCCGCACTCGGCACGGGCTGGCGCACCTCGCGGGACCGGTTGTGGACCACCACGGGCGACGCCCAAGGCCTGCACCTGCTGGTCGCCGACGAACGGTCCGGGTACGCCTGGAAGACGGCTGCCACCCTTGCCGAGCCAGGCTTCGACACCGACGCATGGATCGGCAACGCCTGCGTGACCGAGTCCGGCGACCGGGCCGTGGTGGTCTACGCGCCCCGCACCTTCACCAACAAGGCGGAACTCTTCGCCCGCGGTGCCTTCGCCGCCGTGGTCGACCTCACCACGGGCGAGGTCACCAAGCTCCGGCGCCAGGTCAGCCTGGCCTACTACAACCCCGGCTGCGGCGCCGGTGAGGAAGCCGTGCTCACGCAGAGCGGCGGCGAGGACAAGACCTCGACCAGGCTGTTGCGTGTGGACGCCGCGACCGGCAAGGTCGCCGCCCCCGTCAAGGTCGCCGGACAGCTCACCTCCGCCGTCCCCGCGGGCAGCGGGCGCATGGTGGCGGCCGACACCTCCCGCATCGTCTCCGTGTCCGCCGACGGCCGGCGCTCGACCCTGGCCGCGACCGACGCCGTACCCTTCCGGCTCACCCCCGACCAGGACGGCGGACTGACCTTCCTGGACCGTTCCGGCGACCGGGCGACCGCCCGGCACCTCACTGCCGGGCAGCTGAAGTCCCCCGACGCCGGGCGCAAGGCCACGGCGTTGGGGCACGGCAAACTCGACGCGGTCGACGTGACCCGTTCCGCCGACGGCCGGGTCTACCTCACCGGTGCCCAGCGCGGTGTCACCGCCGGTGCTCTGCCCAAGGCGGTCCGGCTGCTCGACGCCCCCCAAGGGGCCCGCGTCTCCACCAAGGGCCGAGCCGTCATCACCAGCACCGCCTGGGCGGACGGCAAGGACTCCCGGGTGACCTCGGAGGGGGCGGCCGAGCCCCGCCCCGTCACCCTCGGCGTCAGCCTCCCCGCCCGTAAGCGCACGATGACCTTCGTCGTCGACCCCGCCGCGGTCGTCGGCGCCGACGCCGAACAGGGCGTGGCGCCCACGCCCGGCCTGGGCACGGGCACGGGGAAGAAGGCGGCACGGGCGGCGAGCGGCCTCGCCGCGGCCGCCTCGCCGAGCAACCCTGTCGAGGACGAGCGGTACTGCTCCGTCCCACGCAACGACCCCCGCAACCAGGCGATGCAGCCCAAGCCGCGTCAGGTGGAGTGGGCCGTCGACCAGGCCATCATGGGCACCCTGAACGCCAAGGCCTCGCGGCCCGCCAACTGGAAGAACCTCGGCATGCCGGCGTACGCGCCGCAGACGCTCTTCCCGAAGAAGGCGCTCGTCGACGGCGATCACGTCCCGGCGCAGGTGATGCTCGGCATCACCGCCCAGGAGTCCAACATGTGGCAGGCGGCCCGCTTCGCCGTCCCGGGCGTCACCGCCAACCCGCTCATCGGCAACTACTACGGGCTGGAGATCTACAACAGCAGCAGTGCCGATGACTGGGACATCAACTGGGCCGAGGCCGACTGCGGTTACGGCATCACACAGGTGACCGACCACATGCGTCTCGCCGGCAAGGAGAAGGGGCCCTCCGACACCGCCTGGGCCTACCAGACCCAGCGCGCCGTCGCCCTGGACTACGCGGTGAACGTCGCCGCCGGCCTGCAGATCCTCACCGACAAGTGGAATCAGATCCGCAACGCCGGCATGAAGATCAACAACGGCGATCCGGTCAAGATCGAGAACTGGTTCTTCGCGCTCTGGGCCTACAACTCGGGCTTCTACCCGCAGGCCGACAGCGGCAAGAACAGCGGTGCCTGGGGCGTGGGGTGGGCCAACAACCCCGCCAACCCCGAGTACCCCGCCAACCGGGCCTCTTTCATGGACACCACCTACGCCGACGCCGCCCACCCGCAGGACTGGCCCTACCCGGAGAAGGTGATCGGCTTCGCGGGCCACCCGCCGGAGCTGCTGGAGGCCCCCAACACCCCCATCTCCGCCTACCGTCCGGCCTGGTGGAACGGTGACATCATCACCGCTCCGCTCAACCGGGCCAACGCCAAGCCGCCCGTGAACCAGTTCTGCGACGCGAGCAACACCTGCGAGCCGGGCAAGTCCTACACGCCCAACGCCCCCGAGGTGGCGGGCTCCAAGGCCGGTCCCTGCGCCCACAAGAACGCCTCCGGCCAGTACGACCTGAAGTGCTGGTACCACCAGAGCAGCACCTGGAAGAGTGACTGCTCCTACTCCTGCGGCAACGAGCTCGTCCGCTTCGACAGCACCTACGCCGAACAGCCCGACGGCACCCCCTACCCGCCCAACTGCTCCACCTCGGGTCTCCCCTCGGGCGCCCTCGTCATCGACGACCTCCCGGACGGCACACCATCGGTCCGGCCCGGCTGCACCACACCCACCAGCAACCAGGGTTCCTTCGCCCTCAACTTCGCCGCCGACTCCAAGGGCCTCTACCCCTCGAAGATCGACTTCCATCAGCTGGGAGCGGGCTACGGCGGCCACTTCTCCTTCGCCCACACCCGCCAGGCGAGCGCCGAGGGCGGCAAGATGAAGGTCACCGGCACCTGGACCCTCAACAAGACGCTCAGCCAGCCGGCCCGCGTCCTGGTCCACCTGCCCGACCACGGGGCGCAGACCCAGCTCGCCCAGTACGACGTCACCACCAAGAACGGCGTACGCTCCCGAGTCGTCCGCCAGCCGGGCAACGGCAACCGGTGGGTCTCCATCGGCGCCTTCATGTTCGGCAACGTCCCCAAGGTCACGCTCAGCTCCGTCACGTCCGACGGTTCCGGCGACGAGGACATCGCGTTCGACGCCGTGGCCTTCGTCCCCATCACCGGCACCTATGTGGAGCGCAGCGTCGACGCCGTGGCCCTCTTCGACGAGGACCAGAACCTCGACACCTCCGCCCCCGCGTCCTGGATCGGCGGACCGCTCACCAGCCGCCAGAACCTCTACGACTGGGGGATGGACCTCACCGGCCGCATCACCTCCCTGCCCTCGTGCACCGCGGGCCCCACCACCGGGTGCGTGATGCCGGCGACGAAGAGCGCCATGACGGCCTGGCGCTCGCAGGTGACGTCCGCCGGAACCGACCCGGTCAACCACCCCGACGGCACCAGCCAGGGAACCTGGGTGGGCTTCGCCAACCCGTACACCGACCGGCCGACCAGCTCCACCAAGCCGACCAGGTTCGACAGCGACGACAACTCCTACAAGATCCGCTCACGGACCACCGTCTCGTTCGTCAAGGACTCCGCGGGCACCGTCATCCCGGGCAGTGAGTACGTGGACTACGGCAACCGCACGGGCAACACGCACCTGCCGAAGTTCATGACGGAAACCTTCTCCGCGCTCGCCACGGACTACGGCATCGCCAGACCGGACCTGCGCTACTCGGTGAAGAACCTCAACCAGCACGACAACAAGAACCACGCCGCCGACCCGCTGGCGACCGGCGTCCTGCCGGGCCGCGCCTACGCCTACGCGGGAAAGAAGCCGACCGTGGTGAAGGACGACGACACCCCGGTCGACACCGGAGGCACCTGTGTGGCCACCCTGTACGCCTCCGGCGGGTCCATCGGCTACCGGCCCATGCTGGGTGCCGACGCACCCAAGCAGAACGTCGACAGCTGGCAGAAGAAGGCCGACAGCGACAGCCGGGTGCCGGACGCGGTGGCCGAACTGGCCCACGGCATCTGGTCCAACTTCTTCCAGACCGAGCTGCTCTCCCCCCTGGTCGGCACGGCCTTCGGCCAGGCGCCGCCCATCTGGCAGGAACTGAGCCTGAAGGTCTGCGCCGACGGATCCGTACGCAAGGTGAGCGGGCGCCCCTACCTGCGCTCCAGCCACATGCCCGACCAGTACCTCTACGTGGACGGCAAGGCCATGAACCTGGACGGCACCGCCGGTGGCGCCTCGCCCGTGATCAAGGGAGACTTCCAGGACTTCAGCAAGATCCCGGACCCGAACCAGGACTATCCGCTGTGGCCCAACCCGTACGGGCCGTGCAACTTCGCCACCGACCAGAGCGGCAACCCCTGGGACATCACGGCACCGGCGTCCGCCGGAACCGACCCCTCTCCGGCACACTTCTGCCTCGACAAGAGCATTCCGCTCGACGCGGGGTACAGCAGCTACTGACCACCCCCGTCCGACCCTGACCCACGACCGGCCGGCCGCCCTCGCGCGGCCGGCCGGTCCCGTTCCGTCTGGAGGCCCTCCGGCCCATGGGACTCATCCTGCTCGTGCTGCTCATCGGCCTTCTCTGGCTCCTGCTCGCCCTGCTCCCTCTGCGGCGCCGCACCGTCCGGCTCGTGTTCACCTCCGTCCACCTGGCCGCCACCGTGGTGCTCGTCGTCGCGGCGGACCGGTCCTCACCCGGGCAGCCCGCGCTCTGGGTGCTCCTGTTCGGCCCCGGAGGGCTGGTCTCCCTGGTGCGTCTGGGCCGAGCGACCGTGAGCGCCTGAAGAGGTTCCCCCGCCCCACACCGAAACCATCACGGCACGAGGCGAGACGTTCCGGATGCCGGCGATGCACCTGTCCCAGCCGGCGGTCGAGGCGGTCGGATCTCGCAGTGCTCGGCGGCGGATTTCAGAGACGGCAGCCCCGCACGGTCACGACGGAGGCTTGTCAGCTCGACGTACCGGCGGCATCGGCCGGGCCTCGGCCGATCGCGTCCAGCGCGCGGTTCAAGACGTCCTGGACCTGGCCGTGGGCCGGGATCGTGGTCGCAAGGCCCTGGGCCCGGTAGTGGCCGACGACCGGTGCTGTCTCTGTACGGTAGACCTCCAGGCGCTGACGAACGGTTGCTTCGCGGTCGTCCTCGCGCTGGTACAGCCCGCCGCCGCAGAGGTCGCAGAGTCCTGCCACTTCGGGCGGGCTGTGGTCCACGTGAAAGATGTGGTCGTGGTTCTGACGGCACAGCCGCCGCCCAGAGATCCGTCCGACCACCTGGTCCTCGGGAATCTCCAGGTCGAGCACGGCATCCAGCTTCGAATCCGAGTCGGCCAGGATGCCGTCCAGCGCCCGCGCCTGGACAAGATTGCGGGGGAAGCCGTCCAGCAGGAAGCCGCGCTCGGTATCCGGGCGGGCGAGGCGCTCATTGATCATCCCGATCGTGACCTCGTCCGATACCAGAAGGCCGGCGTGGATATGCGTGTGCGCGTTCTGTCCGAGCTCGGTGCCCTGGCCGATGTGCTCGCGAAACAGGTCACCGGTGGAGATGTGCTGGATCGACAGATGCGCGGCAAGGCGCACTGCCTGTGTGCCCTTGCCGGCCCCGGGCGGCCCGATCAGAAGGATGCGCATCGATGAGGTACCCCTTCGTCATGCGTGGCCCAGGATCGGTCCCGGACGTCGCGGCCGCGACTGAACGCTAGTGCCGTTTCCCGCTGGGGCGCGATCCGGCGGACCTCAAGTCGGAGCGGGGGACAACCCCCAGCGTGAACCTTCCCCTTTCCCCGGATGGTCGTGACGATCCTGGGACAGTCTCCGAGGGCGCGCGGGGGCACAGATCTCATCGACCAGTGGCCCCGGCGCACAACGCGTGAGGGCCGGCGTACAAGGCAAGGAGCTCCCATGCGTACCGACCGCAGGACCGCTGCCACCGTCGTCGCCGTGATGCTGGCCTCCGTGGCCCCCACGGTCGCGCAGGCCTCCCCGGCGACACCATCTGCCGCCGCTCCGTCCGCATGTCGTCCGGCCAACCACATCGCGGAGATCACCGAGGCACCCGCCAGTTCGGGGCATCACCACTACCGCGTGACCCTGACCGCGCCGCGCGGTCACGACGCCTGCGAACTGGAGGGTTCGCCGACCGACGTGCGCTTCTCCGACCGCGGGACGCGGACCCGGATCACCGTCGGCCACTACGGCGAGCAGCGCACCACAGTGACCTTCGGCCCCGGCCGCCCCGTGCACTTCGACGTGCAGGTCCCCAACGGCGCCCGCCAGGTTCCCGCTGACGAGGCATCCTTCACCCTCCAGACCCCGGACGGGCAGATCCCCGGCGCCTCCTTCGCGCACGGCAGGCTGAAGGTCGCCATCGGCACACTCATCGGTCCCGTGCGGCACGGAGCCTGACCAGATCGCCCGCGCCACGGCCCAACAGCCGCTGGACGCCACTCTCACGACTGACCGCTGGGGGGCAGGTACGAGACCTGCCACCCGATCCAGCACGGCCGAAGAACGACCTCCAAGACAAGAGCAGTCAGCGCAGAACCAGGCATCGACGTTCGGTAGCAACCGGCGCCGCCCGTCACGGCACAACGTGTCGCGGTGTCGCGGCAATCTGTTCGCGTGACGTCCTCCCTGCCACGTACGGTCTGCGCATGACCAGAACCACGCCGGCCAGGCCGATATCCGTGGAGACCGTCTTCCCGGAACTGACCGCCTATCGGGGCCGTGTCACGCGGCTGCACCCCCGGCCGGGGCTGCCCGGCGCGCGGGACAGCCATGTCGGCGGCCCGATGCTCTGGCCCTACGACGAGCCGTGGCCGGTCTGCCACGAGCAGCACCAGAGGGAGACGGAAGGCTACGCGCCGGACGAGATCCTCACTGCCCGGGCTTCGGGCGGGTGGCCGCCGAGCCGGCCATGGCCCGCCGACGCGGCGCCCGGGACCGACGCACCGGTGCCCTTCGGAGGGCTCGCGCAGCTCTTCTGCCGGGATGTTCCGGGCCTGCCGCCCGGGCCCGACGGGGCGGACCTGGCGCAGATCTTCCGTTGTCCGTTCGTCCACGGCCTCCATCATGAGCGCCGCTACCACCTGCGGTGGCGGAAGGCCGAAGTGGCCGAGCGCGCTGGACGCTTCCTCGATCCACCACCCCGAGTGCCCCTGCTACGAAGCGAGCACGAGCTGCCTGAGCCGTGTGTCCTGCACCCGGAGGAAGTAGACACCTATCCGTGGGCGGAGGACGGCGTACTGCCCGGCCCACTGATCGCACGCATCGACGCTTGGGACGACGCCCAGATCTCGGAGCACGGTCCTCACGCGCTCAACTACCAGGGCGCCCTGTCGATCCCGCCCGGATGGCGGGTCGGCGGGTTGCCCAGCTGGGCCTCGACCGGGCCGATGGCCATCGACTGTGCCTCCTGCGCCACTCCGATGCGGCTGCTGCTGACCGCGGGGGGAGAGGAGACGGACGTGGATTCGCACAGCTGGGTGCCCCTGGAGGACCGGGATCCGTCCTGGCGGGGGAATGCCGCGGTTCAGGGCGGTCCATTCCTTGCCCAGCCCACTCGGCTCCGATTCGGACGGGACCGGGACCTGCACGTCTTCGTCTGCCCGGCCGACCAAGGGCACACGCCCCGATGGATACTGTCCTGAATGGTGCGAGGGGTACGGCTGTTGACGCCTGATCACGTCGTTCCTGCGTTGCGATGAGTGCGGGAAGATCGCGGTGCGCCTGGGCGTTGTCACCAGGTATGAAGATCAGCGATGCTTCCAGGGTCAGCGGCGTGAGCGCGCGGTCGTTGCGGCACTACGAAGATGAAGGCCTGATCGTTCCCGGTCGTTTCAGCAACGGGTTCCGCGACTACTGCCGGTCCACCATCGACCGTGTGCTCGTCATTCGCTCGCTGCTCGAGTCCGGGCTGCCCGTGCGACTGATCAGGGAAGCCCTGCCGAGCCTCACCGACGGGTCCGATGGCGGCACGGACGCGGACCACGCGGAGTTCCTGCACGAGGTGCAGCGCCACCGCGATCGCCTCGCCGCGCGTATCGCCATTCTCAGCGATCAGCAAGCGGCACTCGACACCTACCTACGGGAGGCTCGGTCACGCCGCCCCATGACCGCCACTTGACCTTGACGTAAGTGTGAAACTCCTACCTTTCGCTCATGGAGATCAACGAGCAGAAGAGCAACGACGGTCGGACGACACGGGCACTGGTCCAGCGGTCGCACCGAGGGCCGAAAGACCTGACCCTGACGACCGGTCCGCTCCGTCTCACCCCGGGGCCCGGCGAGTACCTCATCCGCGTGGGCGCCGCCGGGGTCAACTTCGCCGACGTCATGCAGACCCATGGCACGTACGAAGGAGGTCCACAGGCGCCGTACATGGCGGGCTTCGAAGCCGCGGGCGAGATCGTGGGCGTCGGCCCGGACGTCGAGAGCGCCCTTCCGCTCGGCACCCACGTCGTCGGAGCCGGACCAGGCGCCTTCGCGCAGTACATGACGATGCCGGCCGCTGATGCACTCACCGTGCCTGCCGGCTGGAGCGACGCCGAAGCCCTCGGCCTGGTGCTGAACTGGGCCACCGCCTTGGCGGCACTGAAGCCGTTGGGTGAGATCAGGGCGGGTGAGGTGGTCCTCGTCCATGCCGCGGCCGGAGGCGTGGGGCAGGCCGCCGTCCGCCTCGCCCACCACTACGGCGCACGCGTGATCGCCACGGCGTCACCGGCCAAGCACGACACCGTCAGAGCACTCGGTGCCGACCAAGTCCTGGACCGCGCACGCCCCGATCTGGCGGAGGAGATCACTCGCCTCACCGGCGGGGTCGACCTGGTCCTGGAGTCGGTGGGACGGGCGACCTTCGAGGCCAGCCTGTCGGTCACCAAACCCTTCACCGGACGTGTCGTCGTGTTCGGTGCCGCTTCCGGCGACGCCACCGTGACCACGCACGACCTGGTCTTCACTCACCAGGTCCAGCTCAAGGGCCTGCACATCGGTGCGCTGGCGGTTGCGGCACCGTCCCTCTACCGGTCGTTGCTCGTCGAGATCGAGTCACTCATCGCTCAGGGCGTCTACCCGCCCGGCACCCCTCAGGTTCACCCCCTGGCCGAGGGGGCGTCAGTGATGCAGCAACTCGAAGCCGGCCAGACATGCGGCAAGCACGCGCTCGATCCCTGGCTTCAGGAATGCCTGTGACTCACAGCGACTTCCGTCTGCCATGAAAGCCGTGCGGCCGGACCGACGGCACGCTGTTCCGTACCCTCGAGACCGACCTGGCGCCGATCGCGCAGTTCCGCCCTACCGGCGGTATCTGCGCGTTCCGTCCTACCCGGCGCCGTCGAGCACCTCACGCAGCCGATGCCCGAACTCGTCCGGCTTGCCCGGGTAGCCGAACTCCCCGTCGAGGAAACCGCCGTGATGACTCGGGAAGGTGGTCACCCGCCGGCTGAGCAGCTCGGCGGTCGCGACGGAGGTGCGCCCGGTCTGCACGTCCTTGGACTCCTCACCCACCGCGATCACCAAGCGGGTCGCAGCCGTGGCGATCGCGTCGACGTCCGGCCGGTAGTCGCTGATCGCCCAGGACCGGTCGGACAGCAGCGGATCATCGCGTGATCCGTCGTCCTCGGTGGGCATCCCGAACGCGGCGGGATCGGCATCCGGCTGAGCGAAGTACGCGTCGGTGAACTCACCCTCCCACGAGGTCATGGTCACGAACGCCGCCATCCCCGCCTCCCACCCCCGCTTCTCGTACGCTTCCCGTACGCGGGCCCGCGCCCGCACGGCCGCCGGCCCGTCCGGTGTGAGCGTGATGAGCGGTGGCTCGTGCGCGACCAGAGTGGTCACGTCACCCGGGTACGCCGCCAGGACCGCGAGCGCGGTGACCGCGCCGCCGCTGCTGGCGAACATCTCGACAGGACCGGCCCCGAGCGCCTCGATGACGGCATGCACGTCCTCGGCCTGGGTCTCGGGTCTGTGGTCGACCCGCCCGTCCTTACGGATGCTGCGACCGAGCCCTCGCGGGTCGTAGGTGGCCACCGTCCGCTCGGGGAAGCGGGCCGCGAGCGCGGCGAATCCGGTGGCGTCCATGGGCTGCCCGATCATCAGCAGCGGCGGACGCTCGTGAGCAGCCGTCGACGGACGGCGAACGTCGTAGACGAGGTCCGCCCCGGCGGTCTCCAGTGTGTAGGTTTCCATACACGTACAGACCGGCCCCGCCCCGGAAACTCATCGGTCCCGGCACATCGTCCCGGTCGTTCCGTCCAGGAGGTCCACACCTCGGATCCGGCGGTGTCCTCAAAGGGGGATTCCGGGCGGCTACTGGAAGCTGAGCCGGTGCGGGTGAACCGGATCGGCCGGGCAGGTGTGTACGCGCATCAGGCCGCGGCCGAGGTAGACGTCGGTCGGGTTGGTCGCGTGCGGGGCGTGGCCGGAGTCCCGGTCCTCGATCGGCAGCCAGCTGCGTGAGGCGCCGTCACATTCCCACATGTCCACGGTGAGCAGGGGCGGCATCGCGGCCCCGCACACCCCGCAGTCGACCGGAGCGGGGTCGGTCAGGTGCCATGAAGCAAAGCCGCCGACCTTCCAGCCAGGGGCGATCGAGAGATCGCTCATGTAGTCGATCTCCTCAGGCTCCGCAGCCTGGGCCACGGCCATCGCCTCTGCGTACTCCTCATACGTCGCGTGGCTCGCTGACGAGAGCGGTTCGACCTCGTCTTCTTCTTCCTCGTCGAGGAGACCCTCCTCCCACTCGTCGATCTCTTCCTGCAACTCCTTGTCCAGCAGCCCGAGGTACTCGTGCTCCACGACTTGCTCCGGGTGCATGACGCACATGGTCGGCACGCACTCCGCCCGGCCTGCCACCGGCGGTTCGGGCTGCGGCGTGAGTACGGCGCCGACATCGGCGGAACGCCGCCACTTCAGTACGACGTCGATGGTGCGGTCGGCGCCGTGCGCCTCGAAGGGGCACCAGAGGACCTGCAGGAGGTCCTGGCCCTCGGGTCCCACGAGATCCGGGATCTCCCGTGCGTACAACTGGGCAACGGCCAGCAGCGGCGACGGATCGTCGTCAAGAAGCCCTGGGACGTGGCTGCCCTCGCTCATGCCGTCGAGCAGACGCTGTTCGTCCTCTGTGCGCTCCCGCCCCTGGGAGTCCTCCAGGATCCGACGACTCAGCCTCACATCGGCGAGGAGGTGGCCCGTGTCCTTCGGGTGTACAGCCGTGCACACCGGCCACGGTTCCTCGGCAGGCCACAACAGAGGCCCCGCCACCGAGCTCTCCCGCACTCCGGGAGAGCCGTGACGGGGGTGCAGCCGTGTGGTTGTGCGCCGGTGGGCTGCCAGGGCAGGGAAAGCCGCTTCCACGTCGAGTGGACGCGGCGGGGTGGTGCGGGGCACGGGGAGGCCTTCCGATGACGGTAGAGGGCGATGCTGTCCAGCGCAGGTCAAGCTTCTCCTGGGCGCCGGTGAGGACGAGCAGCGGGTGGTGATCGAAGCGGGATGTACCGAGGGGGCCGCACCCCTGCGACGAGACGCCGGTGGGACGCCTGGGAGGGCACGGAGACCGCGAGACACCCGGCACCTGTCAGCTCCGTGAGGACGGTGCGGACACCGACGCGCTGTCAGCAGTCGAACACCGACCAGCAGATGTCGTTCCGCAACCGTTGATCATCAAGAACGACCTCGCGAATCGCCTCCGGGAGCTGGTCGCGCTGCCACTGGCACTCGAGTCGCCCTGAGGCCTGGCTGCCGCCCGGTGGCGCGGCAGCGCGTGCGGCCTTGATCGCGTAGGCAGCAGCCCCGAGTTCGTGCGCGGCGACGTGGGCGACGACTCCGGCCTGGCCTGCGGCGTACGCGGCATGCCGTGCGGCGCCACGCAGGTCTCGAGCCGCGCCCATCGCATGGCCGCCCGCCGCCCGTGCCTCCATCATCGCGACCTCTCCACGCACCCACGCGCGGGCAAGCCCGATCGCCCGGCGCGGCCTCGGGTCCTCAGGCCGAGCCGACTCGAAGAGATCAAGGACGTGCTCCGCGCAGGCTGCGGCCCAGAGGGCGAGGAGGTGGTGATCCGGGTCGGTGAGGGTCCCACCGCGGCGAATCGTCACGAAACGAGGATCCCTGACCTTCGGGAGGATCATGGCCGGCGTTTCCTTCCTGCTGATTGCTGACTGCTGATATGTGGCGAAGCCTGCAAACCCCATGGCTGATCCGCAAGCCCGGCTACCGTCTCCCGGCCGAGCGGGAGGAGTTCCTCGCTGCGTCACCGGGCCACGGACCAGACCCGACTCAGGCCTTGCGCTGCCCAGAGCCGCTGGCCACGATGGGCGGCGCGAGCCGACCGCTGCCGGGCGGAGGAGCGGAACCGCCGATGCCGGCCGTGGGGGAGCGGGCACGATGTCCACGCAGGGGTCCGATGACAGCGCGCTGCGGTGTACGCTTCGGCGGCCCTGCCTGCCGGGGCTTCCCTCGTGTGAGTACGGTGCCTGTATGAAGATCAACGGGGCGGACCAGCAGCAACGAGGGCATGTACTCCTGATCGCGGGCGACGCCGCCACCCGGCGTCGGGCCGTGCAGGTCCTGCCGTCCGCGAATCTCGCGGCGCTGTCACTCCTCCCCACCTCTGTCCTGCTGGGCAACAGCGCGCCCAGCGACACGACGTATCTCGACGGCATCCACGACCAGAACGCCCTGCAGGTCCGGCTCCGCGCAGCGGCAGCGACCCCTGGACCCCTGCTGGTCTACCTCTCGGGGCGTCTCACCACCGACCGCCGCGGCAGACAGCTCTACCTCGCGCTCTCCCAGACCACGGCCTCCACCACCCGCTACACGGCGCTGCCGTGGGAGTGGCTCGGCACCGAGCTGCGCGATCGGCCCCGAGGGCTCACCACCGTGCTCTTCGACCTCGCGGCGGACAAGGGAGCGTGGCCCCTGCTCCAGGAGTACGCGCTGATGCCGGCCGCGACGGCGGCAGAGGTCTTCGGTGTGGTGGCCCCGCCCGGATTCTCCGGGACCGCCGGCGTCAGCGAGTACACCCGGCAGTGGATCCAGCAACTGCGCCACAGCCCCGGGCGTCCGACCAACTCCCAGGTGCACGCTTTCACCGTGGCCGCCGCCGCACTGCCGCCCGGCGCTCTGGTCATCCCCTCGGCTCCCGGTCTCACGGCCTCGGCGGACCAGCCATCCATGACCGAGCTCCGGAGACTGCTTGCGGAGAACGCCGCACGGATGCCTCGCCCGCGTCCGGCCGACGAGGAGACCGGCACGCCGGCGCCCGGGCAGCCGGAGGAGCCGCGCCCCACCCAGCCGGCTGCCCAGCCCGCCTCATCCTCGCCGACAGCGGTCCACGCTTCCGGAGACGCCCCGGTCCCTCCCGTTCCTCAGCAGGGACGCGAGGTCGCCCCCGCTCCGCGATCCGTGGTGCGGCACCTGCCGACGCAGCCCCCGCTGCCGGCCGACCCGGCGCTCGTCCAGGAACCGGAACAGGATCCTCGCCCGTACATCCACGCTCTCGCGCAGGCCGGACGACACCACGAGGCGGCTCAGCTGGCCCAGGTCTGGGAGCACCACATCCTGCAGACCAACGGGTACAACTCCCTGCAGGCCACCCAGTGGGCGGAGATCCGGGCCGACCTCGCCAAGATGGCGGGCAACTGGCTGCTCGCGACGCAGCTGTGGGCCGGAGCCGGAAGGACCCGGCTCGCTCAGCAGGCGTCGGATGCCCCCGAACTCCTGGCCGCCGCCCGGAGCGCCCACTACTGCTGGACGCAGATCACGGACTCCGCGAAGGCGCAGGAGTGCGGCCCCGAACTGATCCTGCTGTTGAGCTCGCTGCCCGCTCTCGACCGCCGGCACCTGATGATGGCGCAGCAACGACTCCACTTCCTCAACCGGCACTGACCCACACTGCCGCGGCCGGACCGCACGTGCGAGGCGATGCGGGCTCCGGGGGCCTGCCCCCTCACGGAGCCTTGAAGTACCTGGGAAAGCGGGGCCCGATCCACGGCTTGCGGCCCCAGGCAAAGACCCGGCCCCTGGCCATCGCCCTCGTCGGCGCACAGCGGCCGAGCGCCATCAGAAGGAACGTCGCCGGCTCGATGGAGAGGGTGCAGTCCGGCCGCTCCGGTGGCCGGCGGTCCACGGACACCGTGCCGTCGGTGAACGTCACCCCGAACCGGTTGCCGCCCCACAGCCGGACGGCGTAGCAGGCGGTCAGGCCTGCCGTGGCCTTCGCGTCGGTCACCCGGGGCATGACCTCGATCATGAAGGGCAGGGCCAGCCCTGCCCTGGACGGGGCGACCATGTGCGGGCGTCCCAGGGCGCGGGCCAGGTCGTGGCCGTGGCCGAGCATGTGCGTCAGGAGGTACGAGCCGAGTACCTCGCGGGTCAGCGGGCCCAGCGGCGTCATCAGCATCTCCTGGGAGGGATGCTCCGCCGCCGCCTCGAGGTAGGCACCTGCCTGCTCCTCGATCATCGCTGCCAAGGGCTTCGCATCGCGCTCCCCGAATGCGGCCAGGGCCCGCGTGTTGGCCTCGGCCAGGCTCTGCGGGGTGCCGTCACCGTGGCTGCGCGGACGTCCGGCCGCGATGTCGGCCATCAACGCGTTGGCCTGCGCGAGGTGCGCCGCCGCTTCCCCCACGGTCCACTCCGACCCCGGCACGGGACCTCCGGTGCCCGGGGCACCGCGCAGCAGCTCCGCTATGTCCTCGGCCGTCGTGCGTATCGCATCGGCCAGCCCCTCGGGCAGTGCGCCCCGTACGTCCTGCCCTGCCACCGGCTCCACTCCTCTGCGAGGCGAGGCGGGGCTGTCGGCCGAGGTGGATTCCCCGGCCTGTCCCACGTCTGTCACCTGCGGGTACACAAGAACAGCTCACACCGCCTCCCGGCAAGAGGCATGGCACCCATGTCTTCTGCCCCAGCCGGAGCACATCCGGTCGAGGTGTCCGGGGACCCTCGATCGACGGGTGCGGGCCGAGACCGGTCGGACCCGCGCCCACGGGAGGTGCGGGCCCGACCGAACCCGGCGCGTCGGTCAGGAGTGGTCCAGTGCCCAGTTCAGGGCGTGGTCCGCGACCTCCTCCCAGCCCTGCTGGGCGGGCATCAGGTGGGACCGGCCGGGGAACTCGACGAACTCGGTGACCGTGTCCGCCTTGTAGTGCTTGGCGTTGGAACGCTGGATCCTCGGCGGCATGAGGTGGTCGTTCTCGCCCGCGACGAACAGCAGGGGCGCCCGGCTCCCGTTGTGGTAGTCGACGTACGTGTCGGCGTGGCCGGGGTGGATGTTGGCCAGGGCGCTGCCCCAGAACACATGCCCGGAGGCAGGGATGTGGTACCGCTCGTAGAGGGTGCGGGCCTGGTCCTCGGGGAAGGTGTTCGTGAACGCGTAACGCCACTGGTCGTAGGTGAACCCGACCGCCCGGTGGCGGTTGGCAGGGTTCTTCAACACCGGGAAGGTCGCCTTGAGCTGCGAGAGCGGGATTGTCGCGACGCCCTCGGTGGGCGCGGAGTTCATGGCGACACCCGCAGCCCCGTAGCCGTGGTCGAGGAGGATCTGGGTGAAGACACCGCCGGCGGAGTGGCCCATGATGATCGGCTGTGTGCCGAGCTCGTCGATCAGCTTCTCCAGCGCCTGGATGATCGAGGGGACGGAGAGCGCCTCGACGGGGGACGGATCGGCGTTGAGCGCCTCGACCTCCACCTCGAAGCCGGGGTAGGCGGGGGCCACCACGCGGAAGCCCTTGGCCTGGTAGTAGGGGATCCACTGTTCCCAGCTGCGGGGTGTGACCCAGAAGCCGTGGATCAGGAGGATGGTGTCGGGTTTCATGGGTCTCCCTGAGCGAGTCGGGTGGGGTGCCGCGTGGTGTACGCGGGCGGATGCGGAGCAGTGGACAGCGGTCGGCGAGGAGGGAAGGCCGGGGCGATGTGAGGCCGTACGCCCGGTCCGGGACAGCCCTTGAGGCACGACGACCGGGCGGTGAGGGGGTGCTCAGTCGGCCAGGAACGCGAGAAGGTCGGCCTCGAACTGCTCCCGGAACGACCCCACCAGGCCGTGAGGTGCGCCTTCGTACACCTTGAGCGTGGCGTCCTTGACGAGGTCGGCGGACTTCAGGCCCGCGGCGACGACGGGGACGATCTGGTCGTCGTCGCCGTGGGCGATCAGTGTGGGTACGTCGAAGCGGGCCAGGTCGTCGGTGAAGTCGGTCTCGGAGAAGGCCCGGATGCAGTCCAGCGCGCCCTTGAGACCCACCTGCATGCTCTGCAGCCAGAACGCGTCCGAGACTCCCTGCGAGACGGTCGCGCCGGGACGGTTGAAGCCGTAGAACGGCAGGCTGAGGTCGGCGTAGAACTGCGACCGGTCCGTGCTCACCCCCGCCCGTATGGTGTCGAAGGCCTCGATCGGGAGGCCTTCCGGGTTGGCGTCGGTCCGGAGCATGAGCGGGGGCACCGCCCCCAGCAGCACTGCCTTGCCGACCCGGGCCGTACCGTGCCGGCCGATGTACCGGGTCACCTCGCCGCCGCCCGTCGAGTGACCCACGAGTACGGCGTCGCGCAGGTCGAGGTGCTCGATCAGCTGGGCGAGGTCGTCGGCGTAGGTGTCCATGTCGTTGCCGTGCCACGGCTGGCCGGACCGGCCGTGGCCGCGGCGGTCATGGGCCACGGCCCGGTAACCGTGCGAGGCGACCAGGTGCATCTGGTCGTCCCAGGCGTCGGCGTTCAGCGGCCACCCGTGGCTGAAGACGACCGGCCGGCCGGTACCCCAGTCCTTGTAGAAGATGTCCGTTCCGTCAGTGGTGGTGAAGGTGCTCATGGCGTGGTCCCCTTCGTTCGGCGGTGTGGAGCGCGGAGTGCGGGTGGTGCGAGCGGTGCGCCGGCTCGAGGTCCGGTCGAACTCGCCGTTCCCGGCGTCGTCGGTCAGGTCGGGTCGCTCTGCCTCTCTCACGCTAGAAGCCCCATGGCCCGGAGCAATCGGTCACTTGACTGCACGCGGCCGGTGGAGCGTGGCCACCTGCGCGCACCCCGTATCGGCACCTGTCGGGGGCGGCGGGTCCGCGCCCCGCCCGACACCTCAGGCAACGAGCGGGCCAGCCCCCGCACCCCCCAGCGCGTCGCGCAGCGCCGAGCGCGACGTGATGCCGAGCTTGGGGAAGACGCGGTAGAGATGCGCGCTGACGGTACGGGGCGACAGGTACAGCCGCTCGCCGATCTCCTTGTTGCTCAGCCCGACGCCGCGAGCTGGGCGACCTCCAGCTGCTGGGCCGTCAGGGCGTTCAGGACCGGGACGCGTTCATGCCGTACGGAACGAGCGCCGCGGTCCTGGGCCGCACGGTGCCGAGTCGCCGCACGGTCCTGGTGCCCACCGCTCCCCATGGTGCCCCCCCTCACCCACCCGCATCAGTGGAACTCGGCAGTCCTGAGCTTTCTCGACCTCTGACGAGCTGTCCTGTGCATCCTCCTCAGCCCTCCCTTCCGACGCAGCGGACGGACAGGACTCTGACAGACCACCCCGCACGACTCTTCTCCCTGCACGCCGGTTCCTTTCCTCTGCGTGCCACACCGCGCCGCCATCTGCCGTGCCCGTGCGCCGAGCAGGTCAGAGCCGTGCGACGGTTTGCCGCACGTGCCGAGGGTCCACAAGGGGTCAGCCCGCGAGCCGGCGCCACTCGCGCGGGGAGATCCCGTAGGTCTCCCTGAAGCGCCGGGAGAAGAAGGCCGGGTTGGTGAAACCCCAGGACCGCGCGACGGACTCGATGGTCCGGTGGGAGTGTTCCGGCGAGACGAGATCCTGGCGTGCGCCTTCCAGACGCCGCCGGATGATCCACCTCTCCAGGCTCAGGCCACCGTCCTCGCACAGCCGGTAGAGGGAGCGCAGAGAGATGTTGTGGGCCTGGGCGATGCGTTGCGGGGTGAGCTCCGGCTCGGCGAGATGGGCACGGACGAAGGCCAGGACCCGGGTGAGGAGGGTGTCCTGTGCGACCGTCCGGCGCACCGGCCCGTCAGGGGCGACCGACGCGACGAGGGCGCGGGTGAGTTCGAGGGTGGCGGCTGCGAGGTGTGCGGCGCTCGGATCGGTGCTGAGGCGATCGGCGTCGCCGTGCAGGGCCCGCACGTGGTGCAGCAACAGCGGTGTGATCCTGCTGTGGTGCAGGACCGGGATCGCGGCCCTCACCATGTCTTCCGGCATGCCGAACCTGTCGGTGTCGACCATGAACGCCACGGAGAGACCGGTCCCGGACCAGCCGTACTCGTAGCCGGCGGTCTTGTGCGCCAGAGCCAGGCCCTCGGGTCCCACGAACTGCTGATGGCCGCTCCAGCCGAAGGCCGCCCGCCCCTGAGGCTGGGTGATGACGGAGACGGTGTTCATCGAATCGAACCGGGCGTGCCGCGGTGTGCGCCTGATGCGCATCCCCGAGCCCTGGGTGGCGAAGAGAGTCATCGGCCCGAAGCTCCAGGTCTCCAGCTTCTTCCAGGCCCCGGACGCGGCCTCCTCCTGTTCGATCGAGCAACTGCCGGTCTCTCCCGCAGCCGCCGCGTGGAAGGCTTCGGCCCGGTCCGGAACCGGGAGATCAGCCGTGTCGAGAACCAGCACATCGCCCCCAGGCATCACGATGCCCGCGGTCGCGCCACCGGGCCTTCTTCTTCACAGGGGCCGCGTCCGGACCGCGTGGAGCACGACCGTCCGGAGGGCGGCCTGCGCCGACTCTAGGCACCGGATCCGGCGCCTTTCTGGCTGTCACCGCACCTCAACTGGCTGCCACCGCATGTTCTTCGCCATGGCCCGGCACACGGCAGCCCGGCCCCCGTGGTCGCCGCGGTGCGCGGTGGCCGGATCATCACGCACCCTGCTGATCTTTCGTTAAGCTGGTCAGGGCGGATGCCGACCGCCTGTTCCGGGTGGGGGCTCGTATGGTGAAGGTGCTCGACACGGCTGACATAGCGCCGGCCGACCGTGCGGAGGCGATGTACTCGGCCATGGTGAGCGCCACCGTTCCCTGCTATGTGGTGCAGGAGGAGACCGGCGCCGACATCCGTGCCCGGCTGGACGTCTGGCCGTTGAGAACGATGCAGGTCTTCAGCGCGGAGTCCACGGGAATCCGGCTGGTACGCACAGCCAAGCAGGCCAGACTCGGTGACGCGGAGCCCCTCATCGCGCTCGCGGTGCAGACGGGCTCCCAAGGACGACAGCTCCACCTGGGCCTCGAACGACTGGTACCGCAAGGGCACTTGCTGATGATGGACCACTCGGTCCCCTACGACTACGCGTGGTCGGGACACGGCGCCTCGCGTTGCATCCAGGTCCCTCTCGATCAGCTGACCCTCCCCGTCGACGTCGTGCGCGGCGCGCTGCCCCACCTTCCGTCCAGTCCGCTGTACCCGCTCGTGACCGATCACCTCGCACATCTCACCGGCAGTATCGAGGCTCTGCTCGGCGACCCGGCGAGCACCGGCCTGGAGGAGATCACCCTCGGTCTGGTGCGTGCCCTCATCGCCTCCGCCGCCCGGGAGGACCACCACGCCCGGGCCGCCGTCGCCGAGACGCGGCTGACGCAGATCCGCGCCTACGTACGGCGGCATCTGACCGACCCGGACCTGAAGCCCGCCCGCATCGCTGCGGCCCACCACATCTCCGAGCGGCACCTGTACGCACTCTGCGCGGAGGCGGGCTTCAGCCTCAGCCAGTGGATCATCGAGCAACGGCTCGAAGGAGCGCGCGAGGAGCTGGGCCACCCCTCGGGCACCGGCCTCGGCATCGCCGTCGTCGCCCGGCGCTGGGGGTTCACCGATCCGACCCACTTCAGCCACCGCTTCAAGGACGCCTACGGTGTGTCTCCCCGCGACTGGCGACGAAGGGCGCACGAGGAAGGGCGCGGCGACGTCCGAGGGGCAGGAGCAGTCATCTGACTGATGACCGCGCACCGGCGTACGGCGCACGCTGAGGCCATGGACGAGCGACCCGTGCTCGTCGCCACCGAGCGGATCCCCACCGGTGCGCGGCCGGGATCGCGACCCCCACGCCCGGCCGGATCCACCGAACCGGCCCCACTCCAGGGAGAGCCCCGTGAAGACCACGCTCACCTACATCGGAACCGCGACCGTCCTCATCGAGGCGGGTGGCCTGAACCTCCTGACGGACCCCGCCTTCGACCACGCGCCGACGGAGTACCCCACGGGTCCTGTCACCCTGCGCAGCCTCGTCGGGCCCGCCCTCGCGCCCCAGGACCTGCCGGCCCTCGACGCGATTCTCCTCAGCCACGACGAGCACCCCGACAACCTCGACGCGGCGGGCCGCGCACTGCTGGCGGGCCGGACCGTCCTGACCACGGTCAGCGGCGCCCGGCGACTCGGCGACGGAGCGATCGGACTCGCCCCCTGGGAGACCCACGAACTCACCGGCGACCGGGGCACCTTGCTCGTCACAGCCACCCCGGGCCGACACGCCGGCGACGTCATAGGTTTCCTGCTGCGCGCCCCCGGCGACGACGACGCCCTCTACATCTCCGGCGACACCGTCTACTACGACGAGCTCGACGACATCGGCCGGCGCCACTCCGTCGGCGCGGCCGTGCTCCACTTCGGCGCCGCGGTCGTGCCGTACTTCGGCGAGGAATACATCACGATGGACGGCGCGCAGGGAGCCCTCCTGACGCAGGCCCTGGGCGCCAGGACGGTCGTCCCCGTCCACTACGACGCCTGGGACCACTTCACCCAGGGCCGCGAAGGCATCACCGAAGCCTTCACCCACGCCCGGCTGGACGACCGCCTGCAGTGGGCGGAGCGAGGCGTACCGACCGTGATCGACACCTCCGGGCCGTCCGCCTGAGCTCCCTGGACGACGGCGGAGGAACAGGGGCGAGGTGGCCGAGCACAGGGGCGGACGGCCACCTCTCCTGTCTGCTCCACACCGGCACGGGTGTCGGGGCGAGTTCCGGACCCCATGGCTGTGCGTCCGGGCCCTCTCGGGCGGGCGTGATTCGGCTATCGGCTCCCACGACCGGCGGCCGGAGGAGTGCGCGGCCGTAGGCGCTCGCCCTGCGGTCCGAACATGATCAGGTACTCGACCGGCCCGTCCGATCCGGCGTTCGCGACCCCGTGGGCGGTACGGGTGTCGAACTCGGCCACGTCCCCGGAGGTCAGGACGAGGTCCTTGTCACCGAGTGCGAGCCACAGCCGCCCGTACAGGACGCACATCCATTCATAGCCGTCGTGGGAGACCTGCCGGGGCCGTCCGTGCGGCTCCTGGACCGAGGGCAGGACGTGCTTGTGCGCGTGCAGGCCGCCGACATAGCGGGTCAGCGGTAGCACGGCCTTGTCGTCCCCGAAGCTCAGCACCGACGAGCGGGGGCCGGACGCCGGGACGGGGGCGGTCCCGGCCAGCTCGTCCAGCGAGACGCCGTACTCCTTCGCCAACTGCAGCACCACCTCCAGGGTGGGCTTGCGCCGGCCCGTCTCGATCCGCGACAGCGTGCTCGGTGAGATGCCGGTCGCACAGCTGACGCCGGTGAGCGTGGCGCCACGGTGCTCACGCGTGGCCCGCAGCCGGGTGCCCATCGCCGCCAGTGTCTCGGCCATGTCGTCGCCTGCCACCGTCCCCGCACCTCCCGTGCCTGGAGTCCCACCGTCCTGTGCTGCAAGTTTGCCAGAATGGCAATGCTGATCGCGCCCGGTGGCCGACGCGCCGCATGATCGAGGGGTACCCGCGTCCACCGGCGAACCGAGGAGAAGTCCCCATGCAGTCCGCACCGTCAGCCGCCCTCCGCCACCGCACCGTCGAGGCCCCGGCCGGGCGCCTGCACCTGGTCGAGCACGGAACCGGCCCGCTGGTCCTGCTCCTGCACGGCTTTCCCGAGTCCTGGTACTCCTGGCGCCACCAGCTCCCGGCACTCGCAGCGGCCGGCTACCGGGCGGTGGCGATCGACGTGCGCGGCTACGGCCGCTCCTCCAGGCCCACCGCGCCCGATGCCTACCGGATGCTCGACCTGGTGGAGGACAACGTCGCGGTCGTGCGCGCACTGGGCGAGGAGAGGGCAGTGATCATCGGCCACGACTGGGGCTCCAACATCGCGGCCGCCTCCGCCCTGCTCCACCCCGAAGTCTTCCGCGCGGTCGGCTTGCTGAGCGTGCCGTACGCGCCGCCCGGCGGTCCCCGCCCGACCGACGTCTTCAGTCGGATCGGTGGCCCCGAGCAGGAGTTCTACGTCTCCTACTTCCAGGAACCCGGCCGCGCGGAAGCGGAGATCGAGCCCGACGTCCGGGGCTGGCTCGCCGGCTTCTACGCGGCCCTGTCCGCCGACACCATGCCCGCCCAGGACGCGCCCGACCCGCACTTCGTCGCCCATGGCGGCCGGCTGTGCGACCGCTTCCCGACGACCATCCTCCCGGCCTGGCTGAGCGAGGACGACCTCGACGTCTACGCCGGTGAGTTCGAGCGCACCGGGGTCACCGGCGCACTCAACCGCTACCGCGCCATCGACCAGGACTGGGAGGACCTCGCCCCGCACCGCGGCGCACCGATCAAGCAGCCGTCCCTCTTCATCGGCGGCGCCCTGGACGCCTCCACCACCTGGATGGCCGACGCCATCGACGCCTACCCCACCACCCTTCCCTCCCTGTCCTCCTCCCACCTCCTCGACGATTGCGGCCACTGGATCCAGCAGGAACGCCCCGACGAGGTCAACCGCCTGCTGACCGACTGGCTCGCCACACTCCAGGGCTGAACCGGACGGGTCACCTCACTCACTGGCGGTACGCGGCTGTCGCGGTCTCGACGAAGGACCGGACCAACGCGTTGCTGTCACCTTCGTTCCACACCGCCACCACGCGGCTCGGCTCCATGTCGGTCAGCCGTACCACGACGAACTCCTCGGGCAGGTCGTGTCCGAACGGCGCCAGGCCGATCGTGCCGTTCCACAACACGGCCTGCAGGCATTCCTGAACGGCGCGGACCACGGGCCCCTCGCGCAGCCTGCCGCCGTTCCAGTACGACTGCCAGAGTGGATCGGTGCCCTGCGGGAACTGGAACCAGCGGCGATCGCTCAGCTCGGCCAGCCGCAGTGTGTCCCGGTGGGCCAGCGGATCGTCTGCGCGCAGGACCACACCGACCGGATCGGATCGCAGCACCCGCACCGTCAGAGCCGTCTCGTCGAAAGGCGCCCGGGTGAGGGCGACGTCCACCAGCCCGGCGCGCAGCCCGCACGTCGGGTCGGTCAGGTCGGTGTCGCGGACGCGGATGTCGATGCCGGGGTGGTTCCGGCGGTAGGCGGCGGCGAGCCTGGACACGCCCGGGTCGGTGCCGTCGCCCAGGATGCCCACGGTGAGGGTCGCGGCGCCGGCCGCCGCACCGACACGCGCGCGGACGCGGTCGGCATGGTCGAGCAGGGCGCGCGCCTCGTCGAGCAGGACCGTGCCCACCGGCGTGAGCGTGACGCCCATGGGCGAGCGGGTGAGGAGCAGGGCGCCGACGTCTGCCTCCAACTGCTTGATCGCGCGGCTCAGCGGCGGCTGACTCATGTGCAGTCGGGTGGCGGCCCGGCCGAAGTGGAGTTCCTCGGCGACCGCCACGAAGTAGCGCAAGGTCCGTAGCTCCATGCTCCGTGGCTCCATGCTGCAACGATACCCACGAGGTATCGGAGTCGCGGGATGGGTCTTGGACACCGGCAGGGTGCCGGCGGTGCACTGGTGGGCATGACCGACGAAGCGAGGACCAGCGAGCCACAGGCCGACCACTCCCTCCCGGTGAGGGGGCCCGGTGTCGGCGAGACGATCGTTCCGGGCGCCACGCGCATGCGGGTCCTTGAGGACGGGAGCCACACCGGCCACCGCCTGGCGATCACCGAGTCCGTTCTCGCCCCGCACACCCAGGCACCCCGCACGCCTTCGCCGACCTGACCGATCAGCCCGCGGTCATGCTCAGCACATTCACCCCCGACCTGTACGTGCCACCGGCCACCCTTCTGCCACCCGACGAGACCCGTCGCACTGCCGCCTCACACAAGCGACCGGCCACACGACACGGTGGCCACGAACGGAAACCATGACCATCGCCTACTGGATCGTCGCCGGACTGCTCGCCCTCTTCTACTGCTACGCAGGAACCTTGAAGGTGATCCGGAGCCGCGACGAGCTCCGCCCGATGATGGCCTGGGTCGACCGCATACCGTTGCCCGCCCTCAGAGCGCTGGGGACGGTCGAGATTCTCGGCGCGATCGGCCTGGTCCTGCCACCGCTGACCGGTGTCGTACCCTCCCTGGCACCGGCCGCGGCCATCGGCTTCGTCCTCCTGCAGACAGCTGCGATCCCCATGCACCTGACCGGCGGAGACCGCCGGATCGCACTCAACGCCGGACTCCTCGTCATCGCGGCCGTCAGCATCTGGCTGTCGACCGGGCTGTAGTTGGGCACCGTCCCCGCTCGAAGGAGGCAATCCCCGACCGGTGCGTCCAGCGGAACGTCCGAGCTGATACCTCGGTGCGATCGGCTCGCCCCCGTGCAGGCCAGGGGGAGGGCCCCTGTCGGGGACGGTGACCGAGCAGGTGATCAAGTGCTGATCGCCGGGCGTCGCGCGACCTCGCACAGGCGCGACGCCCGGTGAACAGGCACCGGCCCCGTGTTCCGCTGGTCGGGACGGGAGCCGGCTCGTGGTCATGATCTGGTGGCGAGAGCCTCCGTTGACGGGGGACTTCGGTGGTCCGTCCTGAATCTGTGTGGACCACCAGGTCTGGGCGATGCATTCGATCGTGCTGCGCGGCGGTTGAGCCCTCCCAGGGCCCCAGCCCCGGATGGCCGGATCAGCGCAGGCCGCTGAAGAGATCGTTCTCGGGCAGGGACGCGCCGGTGGTGTCCTGGACCCTTACGAAGGTCTCCATGCCCATCAACTCGCCGAACCGTTCCTTGCCCATCTTGAGGAAGAAGATGTTCTCGCCCTGACTGGCGTGCGCGGCCAGTGCGTCGAACTTCTGCCCGCTGAACGCGGTGGTGTCCACCCACGTGGTGATCTCGTCGTCGGGGAGGCCGATCTCGGCCATCGCGGCAGCCTCGGCGGGGTCCGGCTCGGGCATGTCCTCGTGGAACTCGCGCATGATCTCGCCGAATCGGTCCATCATCGAGCGGGGCATGGTCGTCCAGTACACCTTCGGTGTCAGCGCGGACATCTCCACTGCCGCCATCGTGATGCGGTGGGCCTGGATGTGGTCGGGGTGGCCGTAGAAACCGTTCTCGTCGTAGGTGACGACCACGTCGGGCCGATAGTGCCGCATGAGTTCCGCCAGCCGGGTGGCACCTTCCTCCACGGGGGTCTGCCAGAACGATCCAGGGGCGTCGTTGCTCGGCCAGCCGATCATCCCGGAGTCGGCGTAGTCCAGCATCTCCAGGTCGCTGATCTTCAGGGCCTCACAACTCGCCTCGAGTTCTCGACGGCGCATGACGGCGACGGCTGCCGGATCGTGCCCGGGATCTCCCGGCTTCGCACCTCCCGGCCCGTCGCCACATCCGCCGTCGGTACACGTCACGAGAACCGTGCGGATGCCCTCCGCCGCGTATCGCGCGAGGACTCCTCCGGTTCCGGTGGCCTCGTCGTCGGGGTGGGCGTGCACTGCCATGAGAGTCAAGGGCCGGTCGGTCATGGATAGGTCCTCCTGCATATATGTGTCTTGGTCGGCGTGCGCGGGCGAGTGTTCCGCGACCTCGGGTCCCGGATCTGCGGTGCCGGTATCCCGTCCGCTGTAACAGTGCAGGCCGGACCGCCTGTTCCCGGCACGCGCCTGCAGGCGATCCGAGATCCTCCGCTCCCGCCACTACGGGCGCATCATGACGTCGAGAACAGCATGGGCCGCGGTGCAGCGGTCTCGTGGCTCGAACGAGGAAGACCGGCTTCCGCCGGCAGGCGATCACACGGGGACCGGCAGGTTCATGAGCGCGAGTTCGGCCGGATCGACCACAGCGGTGATCTCGGTGATGCGGCCGTCGGCGACGGCGAAGGTGAGGAGTGAGAGGGGGGTGCCCTCGTTGCTCCAGGAGATGACGCCAGGGCGACCGTTGACGGTCGTCGCATGTCCGCGTGCCGCCCTTCCGGCCACCCGCGCGCGAGTGGCGACCTCGGTGGCTCCGAGCGTGACGAACTGACCTTCCGGGGTACGGACGGTGAACTTCACTTCGGGGTGGAGAACCTGCAGCAGCCGCTCGAACCGACCCTCCCCTGCGGCGGCAAGGAAGGCTTGGACCACCTCGCGTTGCTGCGGCCCCGCGCTCGCCGGCCGGTGAGCGGCCTGCACTTTTCTGCGGGCACGGCTGGTGAGCATCTTCGTCGCGTCGGCGGACTTGCCGATGATCGCGCCTGTCTCCCTGTGTGACACGGCGAACACGTCGTGCAGCACGAACGCCAGTCGTTCGTCCGGGCGCAGCGAGTCGAGGACCGTGAGGAGCGCGAGGCCCACGGAGTCCCCGAGCGCCACGCGGTCCTTTTGAGCCGGTGCGTCATCCGGCGTCGCGGTGAACTCGGGCAGCTGGTCGTCGAGGGCGACTTCCGGGCGGGTCCGGCCCGACCGCAGGACGTCGAGGCTGATGCGGCCGACCACGGTCGTCAGCCAGCCGCCTAGGTTCTCAATGGCCCCGGTGTCCTGACGGGAGAGACGCAGCCATGCCTCCTGGACCACGTCCTCCGCGTCGGCGTGCGAACCGAGCACTCGGTAGGCAACGCCTCGGAGCCGACCACGGTGGGACTCGAAGGCAGCGACGATCGGATCCGTGGGATGTGCCTCGGGCATGTTGTCACCTTCCTCGAAACTGCTCCGTCATACGGGTGACGGGCGCCGGCCCCGGAACGTAACCCCGATCAAGGAGAGCACTTCCCTCATGGAGAACCGACTCAAGAACAAGAACGCTCACAACGCCGATGTGTGGACAGCGATCCAGCACCTCCACAAGGCGATCGCCGCGGGCGGCGTCGCCCCGAAGCTGCTCGCGCTGGTACACCTGCGCGTCAGTCAGATCAACAGCTGCTCGGCGTGTGTCCACGCGGCCGTCGTCGGCGGGAAGAAGGCCGGCGAGACCGACGAGCGGCTGCACACCGTGGCGGCGTGGCGCGAGGCGCCGTTCTACACCGGCGCGGAGCGCGCGGCACTGGCGCTGGCCGAGGCAGCCACCCGCTTGCAGGACGGTGCGGAGGGCGTCACCGACGAGATCTGGGAAGAGGCCACTGCCTATTTCACCGAGGAGCAGATCGGTGCGATCAACCTGGAGATAGCCCTGACCAACTTCTTCAACCGGCTGAACCGCACCGTCAAGGAACCGGCCGGCCAGACCTGGGGCTGAACCCATCCGTACCCACGGCCACTTCATCGGTGATCGCACTCGTCGGGAGATCAGGCCCTGTCCCTGCCGGACGATCCCTGGCTGTGCTCGTCCGTGACGGGTGTGGCGGTGACCGACTGCTGTTCGTAGCGGCCCCGATCATTGCCCGGGGCCGCAGCCGAATTTCCCGGAACAGGCAGGGGGTACCAGAACGGCTGCGACGCCGTGAGCACACCAGCCGCAACGTGCTCATCGCACGCGCCTACGGCGTCACTTGCCCGACTGCTTCGGCTCTTTCGTGTTTCCTCATCGGACTCGTCACGACTAGCTTTGAGCAACTTGACGAAGGTGGAGGGTACATGGACGGCTTGAGCAGACTCGATGGCAAGCGGACCTTGGTGATCGGTGGTGGTGGAGCCGGGATCGGCCGAGCCATCGTCCGTTCCTGTGCAGTCGCCGGGGCGTCAGTCGCCGTGGCCGACGTGGACGCTGCGAGGGCAACCGACGCGGCGGACGAGTTGCGTGCGGCCGGGCACGTCGCCCATGCGCTGAGCGGCGATGTCCGCTCCGGTGAGCAGCTCGATGACGTCATCGTCGGCGCGGCCGAACGGCTCGGGGGACTGGACACCCTGATCACGGTGGTCGGCGGGCAGGTCGCGTTCGTACCCGCGGTCAGACTGCATGAGATGACCGACGAGGACTGGGACACCGTCTACGACGTAAATCTGCGCTACGTGGCGCGCGCGGTGCGGCGCGTGCTGCGGCTGTTCCTGGAGCAGGGCACCGGCGGGAACATCGTCAGCATCGGCTCGGTCACCGGATTCATGGCCGCTCCGAAGCAGGCCGGTTACGGCGCTGCCAAGGCCGGCCTGTACAGCCTGGCGAGGACCGTCGCCGCCGAGTACGCGGCCGACGGCATACGGATGAACGTCGTCGCAGGCGGGGCGATCAGTACTGCCGTCAACGCCGGCCCCTCCGACACATGGGTCCCCGAGATCCCGGCAGGCCGCTACGGTACGTCGGAGGAGATGGCTGCTGCTGCCGTCTACCTGTCCTCGGACGAGGCGCGCTACATCACCGGTCAGCAGATCGTGCTGGACGGCGGAGTCTCGGTCCGCGGCCCCTTCCCTGAATAGCCCGACCACCGTACAGATCACCGCCGCCTTGCCGCCGAGCTCACACTGCGCGCTCCCACGCCGCCCGGCCCGGTCACCTCGACACCGCGGCCGCAGGCCGGACCGGCGGGACGGGCTCGCCCGGGTTGCCGCGATCCGGCTGGGCTGGGCCGGTGCAGGCCCCGCACCGGTTGCCAGGTCAGAGCTGTTGCGGTCCGGGCGTGGAAGGCCCCAGGGCCTGCCGGAGTGCGGCCGGAAGCTGTTCGGAGACCTCATCTCCCAGACGCTCGAACTCCCTCTTCAGCACGGGCGTGGCCAGACGCGCGAATCCGTGGAACTCGACGTGCGCGCGGTAGGTGATCCGGGTGCCACCTGAATGCGCCTCGAAGTGCAGGTCGTCCGTCGACGTAGCCGTCTTGTTGCGCCCGACGAAGGTGAGCCGCTCGTCGCTCATCCGCGTCAGTTCGTAGCGAAGCTCGGTGCGCCGTCCGCGGAACGAGGAGACGTTCAGCCACTCCGCGCCCACCTCCACCAGGGCGGTGGCGCTGACCGGCCGGCAGGTGATGGTGCCTGGGTCCCACTGTTCGGCGTGGGAGAAGTCGGCCATGTAAGCGACGATCTCGTCGCGCGGACGGTCCGATTGCATGATGCGTTCAACCTTGATCACTACGACTCCTGGGGACCACGTGGTGTTCCGTGCCCGGGCCGGGCACGGCTGTCTCCTTCCCTGTACGCGATCATCGGACGCAGATCCCGCAGATCCCGCAGATCCCGCAGATCCTCTCGGCCGACGAGTGGCGGGCGCCTCGCCTCGTACGGATCATGAGGTGAAGGCCTCCGGTTCCGTCTCGGCTGCATCCGTCCGGGCCGGCTCACTGCGAGATCAGGCCGGCAGAGCCGCGAGGAGCGCTTATGGCCGTTCTCCCGAGTGCACTCGATGCCTTGCGTGAGCGCGCTGGCGAACTCTTGTTCGAGCGTGTCGCCGGTCCGGACGGTCCCCGGAACAGGGACGCGATACACCACACGCCCGGCCCTCGCTGGTTCCCGCAGGACAGCCCGGTGCGCCGCGTTCACGGGGACAGTGCGATGTTCGTCGGCGGACTGTCGGCGCTGCTCCTGCAGTCCCTCCATCCCGTAGCGATGGCCGCGGTGTCCGCCCACTCCGGGTTCCGGGGCGACCCCTGGGGGCGGCTGCAGCGCACGAGCACCTTCCTCGCCACCACGACGTACGGCACGGCCGACAGCGCACGGTCCGCCTGCGCGCGTGTCAAGGGCGTGCATGCGCGCATCCAGGGCGTGACCGACGAGGGTGTGCCGTACCGTGCGTCCGATCCCCATCTGCTGGAGTGGGTGCACGTGGCCGAGACCGAGAGCTTCCTCAGGGCGCACCAGAGGTTCGGGGCGCGGCCACTCACGGGCGACGAGTGTTCCCGGTACGTCGCGGACATGGCTCGCATCGCCGAGGCGCTGGGGGTCGTCTCTCCTCCCCGGTCCACCCAGGCGCTGGCCGCACGCCTGGAGGAGTATCGAGCAGAGCTGCGAGGTACGCCGCAAGCGCGGCAGACCACTCGCTATTTGCTTCTGCGGCCACCGATTCCTGTTCTCGCGCTGCCGTTCTACGGGGCCCTGGCGAGCAACGCTGTCGCCCTCCTGCCTCGCTGGGCGACCAGTGAACTGGGGCTTCCGCGTTGGGGGCCGGGGGAGCGATGGGTGCTGACGCCTGCCGGTCGAGGTGCGACGGGTCTGATCAGATGGGCGATGCGCGGGCCCGAGGGCGGGACGACGCGGCCCTGAGTGCCGCGCGCGGGTGGATGGGCCGACAGGGCCAGGCGAAGGGCGCCCGCCGTAGGGCTCCGATGGCAAGAGTCCGGCGCTCGCCCACGTCATCGAGACCCGGGGGCCGTTCGACCTCGGCCCTCTCGACGTAGAGCGGCGGCTCCCTCATCATTGCTGTCATGTTCACTACATGGCGCGCGGTTGTCGCCCTGACCATGACCGCTGCCTTTGCTCTCATCCCTGTGGGGGCCGCGCAGGCAGATCCCACCGTTCCCGAGCATGCGGTCATCGTCTGCGACAGTGCGAGCTTCTACGCGAACTATGACAGCTCATCGGGCCCGGCCGGACTCAAGCGAACCCTGTCGCGCGGTGACAAGGTCGGGCACACCAGGGGAGCTCACCCCGTCTACAACGGCTGGGCCGCCACGTTCGACTTCGGTCCGAACGACTGGGGCTTCGTGAGGCAGGAATGCCTCGGCGGCTACGGAACCTGGTGAGCCCTTTGCAGCTACGACGGAACGGACGAGCCATGACCCGGACGAGCAAGCTCGCAGCCCTGACTCTGGCCACCGCCGCGGTTCTGATGACGGCAAGCCCTGCGGGCGCGGCCGACGGCACGGTGGGAAAGCGCGAGACGGTCTGCGCCCAGGACCTGTTCGTACGGGTCACCGCTCCGCACGGAGCATGGATGGGCACTCTGTACCGCGGCCAGACCTTCCTCGTGGAAGAGGGTGGCGGGGACTGGGTCTACGGCTTCGCCTACGGAGACATCAACCGCAGAGGGTGGGTGCAGAACGGCTGGTTCTGCTGAAAAGACCGCGCGGCAGCGATCGCTTCGCCGCCCTCCGGGATTCACCGGGGGGCCGTTCTCGGCCCCGTCCTCTGCGCTGCGGTCCCGGTCGGCCCCTGCCTGCGGCCGGCCCTCCCCATCGTTCTCCTCGCTGTCCGAACGCTGTCACGCTCGACGACGACAGGACCGTCAGACGAGGTGCGGGACGACCTCGTTGCGCTTGGTGGACCAGTTGGTGACGATCGGCTTGTTCACGGTCGGCGCGTCGGGGAGCTCGACCTCGGCGGGGTTGGGGTCGTCCTCGCTGGTGGCGATGGTGACGAACTCGAACTGCGTGCCGCCTTCCCCCTCAGTGGTCTTGACGTTGATGCCGGTGTACGCGACGGAGGAGCCGGAGAGCTTGACCGGATCTTCACCGCCCTGGCCGACAGGCGAGGCGACACCGTCGGCACGGGAGCCGAAGGAGACGCTCGGGGTGTTGACGTCCAGATAGCAGGTGATGCCGGACTTGGCCTTGGCCGTGACGAGGTAGTAGCTGATCGGCTGCGCCTCCCAGGTGATCGTGAAGTCCAGGTCATTGGTGCCGCAGGACTGCCCGTAGCCGCTCTTGTCGTCGTCTCCGGACTTGCCCTCGTCGCCGGTGGAGCCGTTGGCGGACAGGCTGTTGCCGTGAGTGGTGCTGCCGTCGGCAGGGGTCTCGCTCTTGCCGCCCGCTGAAGCGGAGGAAGCGGAGGAAGTGGAGGACGGGGCTGCGGAGGCGTCGGTTCCCGTGGCGTCTTCGGCGCTGCAGGCGGTGCTGGCGGCGAGGGCTGTCAGGGTGGCGGCCGCCAGGACGAGACGGGTCGAACGGGCGGCGAGACGCGAGCGCATCATGATCTCCAACGGTGTTCTTGCGGTGCTTCCTGCTGACGACGACGACGTTAGGGCCGAGTCGATCCTGAAATGATCGCGCGTTTGTCCAGGTTCTGTTTCAGCGATTCCGTTCCATGATCGACGTGTTGAATGTGTGTGAAACAGCAGCCCATGAAGCACGTTCGGCATCGGCGCTGCCGCCGCCCGCAGTGCGCCGAGCGGGCGCCTATCACCCTTGGACCAGCATGCGGTCATCGCCTCGGCGTCGGGCCGGAAGCCGGGGCGGTCTCCTTCGTCACGCCGGATGGGGAGTTCGCCGACTCGGGGGTCGGCCTTTGGCAGAATGACCACATGGCCGTAGACGGGGACGCAGCGTTCGCGCTGCCGCTAGGCGCCACGGGCTTCTTCCGGTCGAAGGACGGGCCGCCGCCGGAAACCGACCAGCGGACGTTCCGGGCAGCGCTGTACGCAGCCGCTCGGGCGGCTAAAGGCTGTGTGGGCGAGGTGGAGGAACAGACGTACCCTCGTACGTTCCACACCGCGACGGTCATCGAAAGCACGGGCGAGTACGCCATTCTGTGTCACGCCCACCACCCCTGGATCGCCTTCGCGCGGGAACGCCGGGACTGGTACACCGAGGAGTTCCGCGCACCGCCACCGTGGGCCCGTACTTTTGCCGACCTGGGGTTCGCCGTGCTTGATCGCGCGCAGCTCACTCGGCCGCTCTCGGACGTCGACACCTCGGCCCTGACCCAGGGAGAGTGGCGGCACGTGCGCCTCTACGGCATCACCACGGTGGGCGGAGTGCTCTTCAACGCATGGGACTGACGTCTGAGCGGGACTCCGTGTTCGTCGGTGGACGCATGACGCTCAGCCGGAGAAGCCCCCTGACGCAACTGCCCGGGCACGCGTCGAGCGGGCCGGAGATCCGGGGCGCTCGAGGCGTACCCGGTCGACATGACTTTCGTCAGAGAGCGGGTCTGCCGTACACCCGTCGTTACGCCGGGTCGATTCGGGAGATGCCGCCGGCTA
The DNA here is from genome assembly GCF_036227405.1 of Streptomyces sp. NBC_01460. Taxonomy (NCBI): domain Bacteria; kingdom Bacillati; phylum Actinomycetota; class Actinomycetes; order Kitasatosporales; family Streptomycetaceae; genus Streptomyces; species Streptomyces sp. NBC_01460. The sequence continues at coordinate 273,956 of NZ_CP109473.1, read as the reverse complement.
TGCCGAGGACGTACAGCTCGCCCTTGCAGCCCTGCACGAACGAGACCGTCTCGCCGCCGTTGACCCCGAGGTCGCTCACGCCGGTCACCTTGCCGTTCTCCATCTGCAGGGCGCGGACGGTGCCGTCGCAGTAGTCACTGAACACGTACTGACCCTGGAGCTCCGGGATCGCCTTCCCTCGGTAGACGAATCCGCCGATGACCGAGCAGCCCAGCCCGGTGCGGTCGTATTCGTGGATCGGCGGCACGTGGTTCGCGGGCTCCGTGCCACCCCGGAACGGATGGGTGCCTTCCATCTGGGACCAGCCGTAGTTCTCACCGCCCTCACTGCCGGCAGGCGCCCGGTCGATCTCCTCCCAGTCGCTCTGGCCGACGTCACCGATCAGCAGATCACCCGTGCCGGAGTCGAAGGAGAACCGCCACGGGTTGCGCAGCCCGTACGCCCAGATCTCGCCCCTCGCGCTCGGGTCGCCGACGAACGGGTTGTCCGACGGGATCGCGTACGGTTCGGCGCCGCTCGGGTCGATCCGCAGCAACTTGCCGAGCAGCGTGTCGAGATTCTGGCCGTTGCCGTGCGGATCGCCACCCGCGCCGCCGTCGCCGAGCGCGATGTAGAGGTAGCCGTCCGGGCCGAACGTGATGTCGCCGCCGTTGTGGTTCGAGTAGGGCTGCGCCTGGGTGAGGACGGTGCGGCGGGAATCCGGCTGGATCGTGCCGCCCCGCACGGCGAACTCGTCCACGGTGCTGGTGCCTTCGAGGTCCGTGAACGAGATGTAGAAGTGCGCGAACTTCTTGTCGAACGCCACACCCAGCAGCCCGCGTTCGCCGTCGGTGGTGGTCTCGCCGGATATGTCGAGGATGGGTTTTCCGAGTCTGCCGCCCTTCAGAACCCTTACCTTTCCCGCGCGTTCGGCTATCCAGACCGTGCCACCGGGACCGGCCGTGCCGGCGGACGGGTTCTGCGCCGTGGCCACCTTCTTGAGTACGACCTTCGCTGTCTGACGTGCGGCGGCGGGCTCGTCGGCGGACGCCGCGGTCAATGTGAGGGAAGCGGCGAGGCAGATGGCGCCGATGATCGCCGAGCTTCTGGTGCGAACTTTCACCGTGACCTCCTGGAGGCGGCGAAGGGGGACGTCACCCAGCCGTTCGGGGCAGGGTCAGGTGGGTGTCGCCCGCGCCAGCGCGCAACCTGAGTGGGGGATGGTGCTACTGGCCACGGATGAGGGTACCGGGACAAGCGCGGTTGGTATAGACCATCCTCAGGTCCTTCCGGCGATGCTCGATCGTCCGACGCCTGCGCGGGGTCGGACACCGCCTGGCGGTCCCGTGGCAGGGAGGGCCAGGCGCCCCCATTCACCGGATGCATGTTCGGTTAGGCTGACCTTGCCTGGCACGGGGGTCCTGGGCGTACGGGTTCGGATTCCGGTGCCGTAGGTGGGAACCTGTGGTCGGAACAGCAGAGGCAGGGTGCACAGGTGAGAGACGATGACCGGGCACGTTGAGCGCCGCGCACCCGGCGGCGCGAGACCACTTCGATGGATGACGAGGGACGCGGGTCCCAGTCGGGCGCCCGAGACGAGGCAGTGTGGATAAGATCGCGCTCACAGCTGGAACCCTGTACGTGATCGTCCTGCTTCGCGCCGGAGGGACCTTCGCCGTCGGTTGGCTCGCCGGCGCCGGTGCCAGGCGCAGCCGGTTCGCCGGGAAGATCTCCTCGGCGAAGTTCCGTCGCGCCGAGCGGGCGATCCAGCGTTGGGGCGCACCGGTGGTGGCGGCCTCCTTCCTGACTGTCGGCTTCCAGACCGCCGCCAATTTCCTCGCGGGCAGCACACGCATGCCCCTGCCGCGCTACCTCCCTGCCCTGCTCCTGGGTGGTGCCGCCTGGGCCCTCATCTACGCGACAGCGGGGCTCGGCGTGCTCGAAGTGCTGGGTCGGCTCTTCGCCGAGCGGACGGCCCTCGGGCTCTCCGCCGTGGCCGTCCTCCTCCTCGCGGGGTCCGCGGTGGTGGTGTACCGCAGGAGAAGGGCGGCTCCGTCCTCTGACGCCGCGGCCGATGTGAACTGACTGCGCCGGCCATCACGCGGACCTCTGTACCCGCTCTTTCGCAGGCCCTTCCGACGGTGCGGCATGCGCGGGTTCCCCGCCGGGACTATTCGGCGTCGCGCCGTCGGCGCGCGCGCTCGAGGTCGGCAGCATCCGCCATCCAGGAGCCGTGCGGTCCCAGTGCGGCGCAGCCGCCGCGGACGAAGGTGCTCACCAGGGTCCGGTACCCGTCGATCCCGTCGACCAGGCTGTACTCGACCTGGTACTCCGGCTCCGACCCGCCGCCCCCGCCCTCGTGCACCGTCGTGACCCGGGCGATGGAGTCCGCGTAGAAGTGGAGCTGGATCCCTTCGCCTCTCTCCTCGTCCTCGATGGTGAACACTTCGTTGTCCGCGGCAGAGCGATCGCCGACGAACTCCCAGAACTCCCCGGTGGCAGTGCGGGGACTGTCAGGGAGCCACTTCTTCTCGACGCCCTTGTCGTCGGTGAACGTCAGGATCCTCTTCCTCGTACTCCCGCCGAACTCAGCGCGGTCGCCGGCAGTCTCCTCGTCATCCTCCAAGGGCATGCTCCTGGAGCGGTCCACGGCCTCCGAGCACATCAGGAAGCTCACGGTGCGCACCGCGTCGTCGGCCAGCTCAGGGTGTACACGGCGCACGGCCGCGTCGACCGTCGTGGCCATCCGGTCCCAGGCGCGCTTGTCCGTGGCGCGCTTTCCCCGTCGCGGATCGCGGCCGATCCGCATCCCGGCGCACGCCTGCTCCGCGGTGGCGATCACACGCATGACCTGGGGCAGCAGCGTGGTGTCGACGGCATCGGGTATGCGCTTCGGAACCGTCGCGCCGTGCAGGTACTGGCCCGTGTACTTCAAAATCGCCGCATCGAGTGGACCGAGCACCACTCCGCGCTCGGCGCGACGGCGGTACGCGTGGTACTCCTGAGCTCGTTTCCCGTCGGACGTCTCTGTGGCCGCGCGCATCGCCGCGCAGACCTGACCGCTCTCGAGCAGACCGATGTCAGCTCCATGGGCGATGAGCCGACCCTTGTCCCAGCGGACGCGCTGGAAGAGCGCGTCGACGTCCGCGGGCGCTGAGAGCAGGATCGGGTCCAGGAGCGCGACCGCAGCCTCCTCGTCGAGCCTGCCCTCGGTTCCGGCGGCGTCGCACAGGGGAAGGACCGCACTCCACAGCAGCAGGTGTCTGGCCAGGTCCTCCCGGATCACCGCGAGATGGGCTTCTGCGATCGAGAACGTGAACGTGCGAGGCTCGTGGTTGGCGTCGGCCCCGGCACCGAGCATCAGCTTCAGCTCACCGCCCTCGCGGATCACGTTCGGTATCCAGCCACTTCTGCGCGTGAAAACGATGTCTGTCATGGACGCAGTCTTCCCCACGTCCCATCGGGCACCGGTTGCCGTTCGGCCCCGCAGCCTGCAGCTGAGCCTTCTTCTGGACGCCTCGGCATGCCGCCGGGTCGGGGAGGGGCGATCGTGGATCCATGGCCGTCCCAGGACCCGGCTCATCGACGTGACAGCAGCCCGCAGAGGCGGCGTGCCCATGTGTCCGGCTCCGATCACGCGTCACCGGCCACCGGGGAGAGCGCACGTGACCGGACGGATGATGCAGCCCGCCGGACGTACGGAGGACACGAGAATGACAGAGGACGCCGTACGACGCCCCGTCGTGCCGGAGGCCACGCCCGGGCCCGGTGCAGAGGGCGGGCTGGACGCCCATGCCCTGCGCGCGGAGACCGCCACGCGCTTCACCGCGGCGGTCGCCGCGATCGACGCCGGCGAGCTGGACTTCCCGTTGCCGGGCAGCGGCGGGACGGCCGAGCGCTTCGCGGCACTGCGGGCTGTGGCTGAGGACGATCTGTGTCTGGCCCGGCTGGTGGAGGGCCATGTCGATGCGACGGCCGTCCTCGCCGAACTGGGCGGCCCCGCCCTCGAGCCCGGCAGGCGCTGGGGGGTGTGGGCGGCCGAGCCGCCCGGCGAGGGGCTGTCCGCCGTCCGGGGCACCGACGGGCGGTGGAGCGTGACCGGACTCAAGCAGTACTGCTCCGGAGCGCACAGCTGCACGCACGCACTGGTCACCGCCCGTGCCGAGGACGGGCGGCGGCTCTTCGCCGTACCGCTGACGGAGGGGACGTACGAGCCGGTGGAGGGCAGCTGGCAGGCGCTCGGCATGGCCGGTTCCGACACCCCGGACGTCCGTTTCCACTCCGCTGCCGCTGAAGCGGTCGGGGATGTCGAGGGGTATGTGGACCGGCCCGGTTTCCAGCACGGCGGGATCGGGGTGGCGGCCTGCTGGCTCGGCGGGGCACGCGCGGTGGCCCGCGCCCTGCGCGCGGCAGCCCACCGCGGGGGCAGCCCCCACACCGACGCCCACCTCGGTGCCGTGGACATCGACCTGCGCGCGGCCGGTCTGCTCCTGGACGCTGCCGCAGCCGAGATCGACGCCGACCCCTCGGACACCAAGGGCGAGGCGAGGCTGCGCAGTCTGCGTGTACGGGGCTTCGTGGAGGCCGTCTGCGACCGCACGCTGGGGCATGTGGGCCGGGCCACCGGAGCGGGACCGCTGTGCCACGACCTGCGCCACGCGCGCAACGTGGCCGACCTGACCGTGTACATCCGTCAGCACCACGCCGAGCGCAACCTCGCGGAACTCGGTGCGCTGGTCAGCGGCCGGGAGGAAGAATGACCGCACACCCCTTCGACACCGCACGCCCCGACGGGACGTCCCCGTACGCCGATGCCATTCAGGCCCCGGGCACCGACGAGAGCGTGTGGGAGACGTGGCCCGGCTGGGAGAGCCTGCGCGAGTTCCCGCTGCCGCCCCCGGGCCGGGTCGTCGTGGTCGCCGCCCACCCCGACGACGAGGTGCTGGGCCTCGGTGGCACGCTGGCCCGGCTCGCCGCAACCGGGCACCGACTCACCGTGGTGTCCGTGACCGACGGAGAGGGATCGCACCCGGACAGCGAGGTGCTGCGCCCCCGCGAACTCGTCCGTGTCCGCGCCGAGGAGACCCGTCTCGCGCTGGAACGGCTCGGAGCGGGGGACGCCGAGATCGTACGGCTGCACGTCCCCGACTCCGGCGTGGACCACCACGAGGAGGAGGTGCGGCGGGCCCTCGTACCGCTGTGCTCGGGAGCGGTTCTGGTCGCGGCCCCCTGGACCGGCGACGTGCACAGCGACCACGAGGCGGCCGGCCGGGCCGCCCGGGGCGCGGCCCGCGAGTGCGACGCGCCCTTCGTCGAATACCCCGTCTGGCTGTGGCACTGGTCGCACCCCGACGACCCCCGCGTTCCCTGGGACCGGGCGGCACGACTCACCCTGCCGGCGGGGACGGTGGCCCGGAAGCGGCACGCCGTCGATGCCTTCGCCTCGCAGATCCGGCCCCTCGGGCCGGGAGCGGCGGACGCGCCGGTCCTGCCGCCGGAGGAGCTCGCCCACCATCTGCGTCCTCATGAGGTGGTCTTCCTGTGAGCACCCCGGCCGGATACTTCGAGGACATGTACCGGGGCGAGGAGGACCCTTGGCACCTCCAAGAGCGCTGGTACGAGCAGCGGAAGTACGCGCTGACCATCGACTCGCTGCCCAGGGCACGCTTCCGCAACGCCTTCGAGCCCGCCTGCTCCGTGGGCCAGTTGACGCGGCTCCTGGCTCCACGGTGCGAGCGGCTGCTCGCCGCCGACCGCGTCGCCTCCGCCGTGGACACCACCCGGCGACGCAGCGCGGACCTCGGCCAGGTGGAGGTGGCCCGGCTCACCGTGCCCGACGAGTGGCCCGAGGGACGCTTCGACCTCATCGTGCTGTCCGAACTGCTCTACTACTTCGACGAGGCGCGGCTGAACGAACTGCTGTCACGGGCCACCGGATCACTCGAACCGGGCGGGACCCTGGTCACCGTGCACTGGAACCACCCGGTGCGTGAGCACCTGTACACCGGCGCACAGTTGGCCGACCGGCTCGCCCGTGAACCCGGGCTGCTGCTGCGGACCGACCACCGCGAGGAGGACTTCGTCCTGCAGACCTTCAGCCGGGTCCCGCCCGGTGGGACCGCGCCCGCCTCGCCCGCCGCCTTCGAGGGGCTCGTGTGACGAGGGCCGAGGCCATGGCCGTGGTGATACCCGCGCACAACGAGCAGGCACTGCTGGGCGCCGCCCTCGCCGCCGTGTACCGGGCAGGCCGGCACCCCGCCCTCGTCTCCACCCGGCTGCTCGTGGTGGTTGCCGCGGACGACTGCACCGACGCGACGGAGTCGGTCGCGCGCGGGGCCGGTGCTCTGATCGCTCCGCTCGGCTCCCGCAGTCCGGGACGGGCCAGGGCTGCCGGTGCGGCGCTGGCCATGCGCGCCCTGGGCCTGGACCCGCGGGGCGTGTGGATCGCTTCGACCGACGCCGACAGCGAGGTCCCGCACGGCTGGCTCGCCCATCAGCAGGCCTGCGCGGAACAGGGCTGGGACGCGGTGGTGGGCACCGTCCTGCCCCAAGGATGGCCTCCCGCGCTCACCGGCGTGATCCGCCGTCACGTCCGGGAGTACGAGGAGGCCGGCCGCCACCCAGGCAGGCCGGATCACCACCCGCATGTCCACGGGGCCAACCTGGGTGTGAGGGCCAGCGCCTACCTGCGCTGCGGAGGGTTCCCCGCGCTTGCCACCGGTGAGGACCGTGCGCTGGTCGCCGCCCTGAAGGCGAGCGGTCACCCTGTCCTGCGGACCAGACGCTTCCCGGTCCTCACCTCCGCCCGCCTGACCGCGCGGGCCCGGGGCGGGTACGGCGACTACCTGGGCGCGCTCGTCGAGCCTGTACGGCAGCTCGACTGAGATGTGGCGGAACGGATTACGGGTCCACGTACGCCCGTGACCGGTCCAGAGGCAGGATGCCCTGGAGACAAGACGATTCGGCACCGGCCTTGGCCCCGGTGACCGCTCCGGCCGAGGAAGCGTCCAGACGTGTGGATGAGAGTGGTTGCCCGCCGGCAGGCGAAGGGACTTGAGTCTCCAGTAAGGGGAGACACGAAGGTGGGGGCATGGACGGCGACACGCTCTACTCGATCGGCGAACTGGCTCGGCGGACCGGTCTCACGGTCAAGACCATTCGGTTCTACTCCGACCGCGGAATCGTGGCGCCGACGGACCGCAGCCCGGCCGGCTACCGCCTCTACAGCATCGACGTCGTCGCACGCCTGGACCTCGTGCGGACCCTGCGCGAGCTGGGACTGGACCTTCCCACGATCCGCAAGGTCGTGGACCGCGAGCTCTCGCTTCCCGAGGTCGCCGCGGCGCACGCCGAAGCACTGGCAGTGCAGATCCACGTCCTGCGCCTGCGGCGCGCGATGCTGACGGCGGTGGCCGAGCGCGGGTCCACACCTGAGGAGACAGAACTCATGCACCGGTTGGCCCAGCTGTCCGAGGACGAACGCCGACGCCTGATCGGCGATTTCCTCGACGCCGTCTTCGGAGGTCTTGACGCCGCACCCGCCTTCGCGGGGGTCATGCGCTCGTTGACCCCCGAGCTCCCCGACGACCCGGAGGCCGAGCAGGTCCAGGCATGGGTCGAGCTGGCCGAAATGTCCCTGGACCCGGATTTCCGCGCCGTCGTGCGGCGGATGGTCGAGGACCAGGCAGCCGAGCAGGCCCGAAGCGACACGACGGTCCCGCGGCGCGACATCGCCGCGGCCGTCCGTGACCAGGCCGGCCCGGCCCTGACCGCCGGCATCGACCCAGCCTTACCCCAGGCCGATCCGCTCGTCGCGGTGTTCACGGCGCACTACGCGCACCTCCTCGGCCGCCCCGACGACGTCGAGCTCCGCCGCCGGCTGGCGACTCGGCTGGAGAGGGTCAACGACCCCCGTAGGGAGCGGTACCTCCAGCTGCTCGCAGTGGTCAACGGCTGGCCGGCCCCGGAGAGTCTGGCTCCGGTGTTCGACTGGTCCGTCCGGGCTCTGCGCGTCCGGACACAGCAATGACGGGGCGGACGCACGGCGGCATGGATGATCGGAATGATGAATGCCCCGTCGTACTCGCCGGTGGGCGGGCTCCGTCATGGACAACGATGCTGACGGGGCACGGTGAGTGCAGGCTCAGCAGCGAGGCTGGGCAGCGGGGGACCGGTTCGGCTTCGCAGTCGAGGCCACCAGATCCCGCCCACCGAGGGGGCAGGCGGCAGGAACGGCGGCGTCGGCGCTCGGTGTGGGCCTCACCTGTCACCGCATCGCCCCCGGGGACGGTGCGCTGACCGACGTGCGGGGACGCCGCGCCGAAGCGTACGGAGTGGGCGCGGTGGGCGTCGTATTGGCCCGCCCCGATGGAGTCGTCGCCTGGCACACACGTGAGGGCGTCACCCTCGGTGAGCAGGGCTGGACGCTCGAAGCGGTGTCGCGCACCGTTCTGGCGCGATGAGCGGAAGGGGGGCGGCGGTCAGCGGTCGGCAGAGGCGCCCTGTGCCTGCGCGACCGAGTCGACGTACTTGATCAACAGACGGGCGAGCTGCAGACGTTCGTCAACGGGCCAGTCCCGGGTGATGAACTCGAAGGCCGCCCGCTGATGCCGACGGAAGGCCGCCAGCATGGCCACTCCCTCGTCCGTCATCTGCAGGGCCTCCCTCGCCGGCCCGGTCGTCGGCGGCATGCTTCATGAGACGCCGCTGAGGGGGCGGCCGACCGGCCGCCCAGGACCGGTCGGCCGCCCCCTCAGCCCCGCAGCGAAGACCACGACCTTGCAGGCGACCATGACCGGGGTGGTCCTGGTGCCGGAGTTCCTCGGCCTGTTCATCAGGGCCGAGTCCACTGCCGGGGAGCCGATCGTCCCGCTGCGCCTCTTCAGGGACTCCACCTTCACCCTCTCGCTGCTCGGCACCATCATCTGCGGCATCGTCTTCGCCGGTGCCGTCCAGTTCCTCGCCCTGTACGTCCAGGTCGCCACCGGTGCCGACCCCACCACCTCAGGCTTCATCCTGCTGCCGATGATGACGGGCCTCGTGCTCTCCTCCGTCGGCTCGAGCAAGATCGTCGGCAAGACCGGCACCTACAAGGTCTTCCCCATCCTGAGCATGGCCCTCGGCATCGTCGGCGCCCTCCTGCTGTCCACCATGGGCACCGAGACACCGCGCGCCCTCGCCATCCTCTACATGGCCGCCTTCGGCTTCGCCTCAGGCCTCTCCGCCCAGGTCTTCACGCAGGCAGCCCAGAACACCGCGCCCCCAAAGGACATGGGAGCCGTCTCCGGCACCGTGACCTTCGGCCGCTCCTTCGGAACGTCGATAGGAATCTCGCTCTTCGCCGCCATCTTCCACGGCCGACTCACCGACGAGCTCGCCACCCGCGTGCCCGCCGGAGCCCTCGACGGCATCGACCACAACACGCTCTCCTCGAACGAGGTCCTGGACACCCTCGCCTGCCCGGTACGCAGCGCCATCGAGGAGTCGTACGCCGCCTCGCTCACCCCGGTGTTCACCGCCGCGGTGCCGATCCTCGCGCTGGGTCTCGTCCTCACCCTGCTCATGAAGAACCTCAAGCTCCGCTCCCGCCACCACGGAGGGAACCAGCAAACCGAGGGCCCGGCACCGGCCTCGGCCGACAGCACCCCCGAGACGACCTGATCACATCATCCCCCGTATGTGACACATGGTTGAAGTGCCGCCCCAACGCCGAAGTGCGGCCGCGGGTCGCGGTCGCCTGGCACCTTGGCTTCGCCGCTTTCGCTATGCAGCGCAGCGGGCCTGGCTCAGTTCGGCATCGGCGTGCGCGCCGCCGAAGGCATCGGCCGAGGCCCGACGCGCCCCAAAGCGCGTGAGGAGGCCCGTACAGCGGCCCGGCGGGCGGCGTCATCCCTACGGTCGCCGCAGCCGCCGTCACCGTGGTCTCGCTCGGCGCGCTGCCGCTCACCGTGGTGCTGGCGGGGCTGGGCCCGGCTGACCGCGGTGCTGCCGCTGTCCGCCTACTTCCTGCTGATGGGTACTGCTGTGCTCACGACCGGTGCCTCTCCGGCAGTGGTTGCGCGCCGGCTGCGTCCCGCCCTGCCGGTCTGACCATCCTCGGGCGTTCGGCCGACAGCGGGCTCCGGAGGTATTCGACTCCGCCCCGGCCACTCGTCCCGGGCATCAGAGTGGCCAGAACTGAGCCAGATACCGCTCCAGCCCATGAGGAACACCCAGAAGGCACTCCCGGCGCGCAGCCTCCCGGCCCCGGCACCGGACGCGCACGTTCCATGTCCGAGGTGCGCTCGACAGGACGATGCCGCGCGGAGCGGGCCCGCCTGCGACACCCCACAGGCGCAACTCCCCGGAGCGACAATCGATGCGGGCGGTCGCGGACTCGTCCCATTCCCCTTCCGGTGCCGGGGCCGCACCATCCCATACCTCTACATCGAAGGACACGGTCTGAGTGTGGCCGGCACTCGTCAAGTCGATGCGCCCTCGTTGTTCCGAGAGGAAGGGGCCCGGAGCGAACCCATCGGGAAACATCGCCGGCAACCAACTGTCGTCGGCATCCTGCAAACAGAGGCCGTAGTAGTCGACGTAGGCATCGACATGCTGCGCGTCCAGGAGTTTCACGCAGCTGACCATAGGGTCCATCTGGCACCCGCGCCAGGCAGCCGGCCGGGGGCGGCCGGCTGTCGCCCCCGTGGTGACCGGTCCTGGCGCCTGGCAGTCCGAGGCGCACCCCTGACCGGTGGCGACCGTACGCGGCATGTGCTGCCGCAGGCCGGGAGCGGATCCGGTTCAGCCGGCGCCGACAGGCAGCGGGCCGATCCGGGACGCCAGCCAGTCGGGGAGTTCGAGCAGGCGAACACCTTCCTGTTCGTCAGGATCGGTGCGCGCGACGACGCACACCAGGTCATCGGCTCCTGTGTTGGCGGGCATGTGGGGCATGCCCGCGGGGATGTGAATGTAGTCGCCGGCGTGCAGAACGACGTGCTCGGCGAGGTCCTGGCCATGCCATACCTCTACCTGTCCGGACTGGATGAAAATGGCCGACTCGTGCCCCTCGTGAAGGTGAGGGCGGCCTCGGGTGCCTGCCGGCATCACCAACTGGTGCAGACAGAGCCGCTCGGCTCCGGCGGACTGGGCGCTGATCCCTGCTCCGAATCTACCGCCCTGGAGGCCTTCATACGTACCGTTTCGTACTACTGTGCACTGTTTCTGATCTGCCATGTGCGCAGTAGACCAGCCGGTCGGCGGCGGCGGCACGGTTCCAGCCACAACCGTGCCGGGCCGTGGCCGGGGCCCTGGACGTGCCGGTCTACGTCCGGTTCGACGATCGAGGTGGGAGCGACGCCGCGTCAGGACGAGCCGCCACGGATGCTCCTCACCGCTTTGATGGAACCCGTGGAGTCATACTCCTGCAGAGTTGGTGACCGAGCGCCCCGCTCCACCAGGGCCGAACACTCCGGACAGTCGGAGATGACCGGGTGTACGCAGCGCACCAGGTGGGCCAGGAACCGGTCAGCCAGTTCGAGGTTCGCGACGTGTTCGGCGATCCGGGTGCGCTTCGCGTTGACCAGGCCGATGCGGTCGATCCGTTTCCCCGCGGCAAGTTCACCGATCTCGGTGAGTGACAGCCCAGCTCGCTGACAGATCTGGATGAAGCGGGCCTGGCCGATGGTCTGGTCGTCGTAGACGCGATGCCCGGAGGGCAGTCGGCGCGGGATGAGCAACTTGATGTCTTCCCAGTGTCGGAGGACATGGGGTGCCACCCCGAGCCGGGCAGCCGCCTCGCCGATCTTCAACTCCACTGCGGGCATCACATTCCTTTACTTCAGGTCGGCCTGAAGTTATACCGTCCCGCCATCGCACGCACCACCCGATCGTGAAAGGGACGACGTTCCTGTGTCTGACGCTGTGAGATCACCCAAGTTGGCAGCATGCTGTGGCGCGGTCGTGGGCCTGGCAACGGGTCTTGTCCGTCCCCGACGTCCCGACCAGCGCTTTCTGCGCGGCTTGACCGACGCGGGGATACCGGACGCGGCGGTGTCGGTCACCGTGTCCGCACTGCGACAGGTGCCGCGGTCCGTCCCCACCGCCCTGATCGTGGAGGGCCTGCGGCAGCCGCGGCGCATCGCGAATTCGCTGCTGTCGTTCGTGATCACCCACCCGGAAGCGACGTTCATCGTGGATCCGAGTGTCTGCCTCGATGTCGACAGCCGAGCCGTTGCCGAATTGCCGGCGGTCCTGCGGGTCGCGGTGCGTCCCCCGGCCGACACCGTCGCCACCATCACCGCGCTGCGTGAGCGGTCAGGTTCCGGCGTAGATTTCGCGCTGCCGACGCACACGCATTGGGACCACGTCTGCGGACTCCTCGATCTTCCCGAACTGCCGGTACATCTGCACCGCCGCGAACACGACTGGGTCATGCAAGGCTCGGTCGCACCCGTGGGTGGCGTCCGCGAGGCCCTGCGCGGTCGGGGCATCGTCCCGTACGAACTGGACGGCCCGCCGGTCCTCACGTTCACCACCAGCCACGACCTCTTCGGTGACGGTTCCGTCGTGCTCGTCGACCTCGCAGGACACACCCCTGGCAGCATCGGCGTTCTCGCGCACACGGCAACGGGCTGGGTGCTGCTCGCGGGCGACGCCGCCTGGCACACCGACCAGGTCGACCTCATCCGGCAAAAAGCCGGCTACCCCGGCGCGCTCGCCGACGAGGACCGGCACGAGGCCTTCCGTACGCTGCACCGCCTGCACGCCGTCAAGGACCGAGTCGCGATCATCCCGACACACGACCACATCGCGGCCCAGCGGCTGCCGGCTTGATCCCCCGGAGGGATTGCTACGGCCGCAAGCTGCCGTCCGACAGGCAGGGGCCGATCCATTCCCGGTAGTTCTGCCCGGCGGGCGAGGAAGCACATTCGGAAAGCCCTGCACCGTCCGAAGCGCAGCTGTCCTTGCCGGCCGTACGCCTCCGGCCTCCAGCACGGTGCCGGGTCTGTTCGCCGCTGAGACCCGCGACGGCGAGACAGCCGTGATCATCGACGGGTGTACCACCAGGCGCCGGTCTTGACTACCCCCGCATCCTCGACGCCTTCAACCATGCGACCGGACCACTTCGCGCCGGCGACATCTGCCGAGCCATGGGTCACGAACTGATGCCTAAGAACGTCGAAGGCGCTCGGGCCAAGCCGAAGCGCCTGGTCAAGCTTGACATTCTCACCGAGATCGACACCGGCATCGTCACGAGGAAGCCGTAGCCGGACACCTGTGGTCAGCAGGCTCCGGCCACAATCTGGTGAGCGTACTGGTCCTCCGGGCCGATTTCTTGGACTGCCTTCTGGGCTTCTTGCACCCGACCCATCTCGCACATCAGTCGAACCAGGACGTACAGGGCGTCACGGTCACCGCCTTCGGCGCGCACGCAGCGCCGTCTCCATACCCCGCTCTCGAAGCGATCTGTTGAGTCTTCGACGTGCGTGGCTATCCGTAAGGGCGCGTTCCGTAAGTTCCGGAATACGTTCCGCTCGGGCCAGTAGGTCCATGTGCCAGAGGTGGTTGTCGTGCATGTCCGGATCGTCGGAGAAGCACGCGGCGTGGGTGCTTACCAGCGCGATCGCCACGTCCCAGTCCTGAAGCTGTTCAGCCTCCCGAGCTCGCTCCGACCAGTCCACAGGACAAGTATCGCCGGACGCGTCACCGGACTGCACCATCGGAGTAATCGCTGATGAGCGCAACGGTCATTCACCCCCCCAGCTGGGCGACGTCCACGATCACAAGCGGCACAGGGCAGCACGGAAGTGCTGTGCCGCTGGTTCGAGCTGATGCACCGCCGCGCCGCCTGGCCGAAGGCGGCGGCGAGGCGGATCTGACGGGCGTGATCGACCTGCTCGTGCGACGCTGATCGGCCGCCTCGGCCTGGTCACCCCGGTCCTCTCCTCCCTGCCGGACGACTTCGGTCGCTGTGAGCACATGCCTTGGCACACAGGGGCCATACGCGTGCCTCGTCGCTTCCTATGGTCGGTCCTGGCGTAGCTGTGCGCCGGAACCGGGCCGGACGATCACGACGTCCGGCCGGACTCCGGCGCCCGGGGTGCGGCTCTGTGGGCCGCTCCCCTCCACCGGCCGGCGCAGTCGCGACGGCCAGAAGGGACCCATCTGTGCAGCACCTCATGATCCACGACGTCCGGCCGGTGCTTCCGCGAAAGTTACGGGAGGCACGAGAGAGTCCGCTGCGGCGGATACGGCGCCGGGCAGGAGCCCTGCTCCTGGCCTTCGCCCTGGCCGTCGGGCTGGCCGGGCTGACCGCACCCGCGGCGCAGGCGGACCCCAACCAGCCGCTCACGGTGTACGACTGGGTCACCGACGGCCTGGGAAACGGCGGCACCGACCCGCACAACGGCTACTGGGGCATGATCGCCAACATCCACTCGGTCAGCGGGCATGACTTCTACCAGACGTCGGTCGACGAGACCACCTCGCAGACCTCGCGTCTGATCCAGATCAACGTATGGCGCTACGGACAGCAGCAGGCCGCCCTGTATTTCTGGGCCAACAACCTCTACCTGGCGGGCTTCTACCAGCCGGGGGAGGGCCACTTCGCCTTCAACGACACCTGGCCCGACAGCTTCGACGCCGTCCTCGGGGTCAACGCCCGCCGACTTCCCTGGAACGGCAACTACGCCACCCTGCCCGGCGGCAGCAATCGCTCGGACGATGTCATCAACGGGCCGAGCCTCGACGACGCCCTTCAGCAACTGCGTACCGCCAGCACCCACCTGAACACCGCGGCGGGTACCCAGCGGCTCGGCAATGCCCTGGTCATGATCATCCAGGCGACCTCCGAGGCCGCGCGGTTCGGTCGTATCTTCAACACGGTCCGCAACAACATCCTCAACCGGACCTCGAATCAGCTCACCGCTGATGCCGTGAACCTGGAACAGAACTGGGGCTCCATCTCCAGCTGGGTCTACAGGGTTCTCAACAACCCCGCCCAGCCGCCCCTCGTCGTAGGCGGCCGCACCTTCTCCACCCTCCAGGCGCTGATCCTGTACGTGTCCTACCTGGAGATCCACAGCGGATCGCGTCCGCGCTGACGGCACTCCATCCGTGCCCCGGAGGTCCCGGACCTGGTCCCGGGCCTGCGGGGCCGGACCTCGCGCGGACCGGCCGGCTGCCGGGTGGGCTGCGCCCCCTGCCGCGGCAGGGCCGGGCGGTCCGGGCCAGGGTGGCGTTGCTCGCCGCGCGAGATCCGTCCGCACAGGTGCAGTACGAAGACCGGGGGAGGCCCACGATCAGGTGGCGTCCGGCAGATCAAGGTCGACCTCACCGGGCATGTGCCTAATCGGATCCGTACGCGCTGGACCGGGGCGCTCCCGAGGTCGCAGCATCGGCCGAGCCTGCCCTGTGCCCCAGGTGCCCTCACGGTGGTCACGCAGCCGGACGAGCCGGATGACGTAGGCGTTGACCGCCTGGATCGGTATGCCACCTCCGCGCGGCAGACGGCATCCGACTGGCCGGACGCCGGAACCGGTTACGCGCTCCGGGTCAGCAGACCGGCGTCGATGACCTCAGAGATGAGGGTGGCGCCGCGGCTGTTCTGGTGGATGTGGTCGGTCGTGAGCACGAGACCTCGCCGCCGCGAGATCGAGTCGAGGCTGCGGCGCAGCACTGCGTGCTGGACGAGGACGCCGACGGCCGCTGCGGGCGTCACCTCCCGGTACGAGATCGGCGGCGGGTCTGCTTGGCGCAGTTCCTCGATCTGGCGTTCGTGGAGCGGAAGGTAGGCCACCTCGTCGGTGGCGGCGACCTCGGCGATCATCCGGCTGTACGCCTGCGATGCCTGTGCCGCCGCTCCGTCGAGTTGTTGGCCGAGTACCGGTAGCGACAGCAGGCCGATCGTCGCGTCGGTCTCCGCTCGCAGCCGTGCGACGACGGCTCCCAGGCACTGTTGGAACCAGCCGGCCGACGGACGTTCGGGGAGCCGTTTGCGCTTCATGGCCTGGTCGACGGGGTAGCCGGCAAGACTGGCGCGGGCGTCGTTGGTCCCGATCAACACGGTGATCACATCGGGTGGGTTCGTGACGACAGCATCGAGGCGCTGCAAGAGGTTGTGGGCGAAGTCGCCGTTGACACCGAAACGGGCAAGCTGCACGTCGCCGGGCGGGTGGCGTCGTCCGAGAGGCTCCAGGTAGTCGACGCTGAACTGCGCGCGGGTGAGGCTGTCGCCAAGGCACGCGATGCGTGTCGTCACAGCGCTTCCTCCGGGCTGGGCGTGCCGACGCGATCGGTCGGGCGGGTGTCGGTCCGAGGACGGTGGTCGGTGCCGAGGGTCGCAGTGATGGCCAGGATGGACGTCGGCCCCTCCATGTCGACCACGTGCCATACCCCGGCCGGATTGATGGTGGCCTCGCCCGGTCCGAGAGGGACGCGGTCGGGCAGCCCGTCCACGTCGCGGGTGACCGTCACGGACCCGCTGAGGCAGACGACCAGTTCGTCGCCTGCGGGGTGGCACTCCTCATGGTCGCCGAGTCCGTCGCCGTCGAACATCGCTACCATGCGGCCCTCCGCGCCGTCTGCGGCGACAGCGGCGCTGTAGGCCTGGAGCACCTCCGGGTCCCAGGCGAAGCCCTCGACGGGTTTCGCTCTCGATCCCAGCCCGAGGTGCACGGGGGTGGTCCGCAGGTCCATGGCATGGTGTTCGTGGTTGACGAGTCTCATGCCGACGATCGTCCACGACAGCGATCGGGCAGTCTTGAAGAAAAGGGAAGAGAAGACGACACGACGGGCGGAGGGTTGGCGGCTACCCGGCTCCG
The DNA here is from genome assembly GCF_036227405.1 of Streptomyces sp. NBC_01460. Lineage (NCBI taxonomy): Bacteria > Bacillati > Actinomycetota > Actinomycetes > Kitasatosporales > Streptomycetaceae > Streptomyces > Streptomyces sp. NBC_01460. The sequence continues at coordinate 257,175 of NZ_CP109473.1, read as the reverse complement.
AGGAGGACTTCGCTGCGACGCCAGGCCGTCGGCGACCGGCCCGTGAACTCGCGCCAGTCCCGGACGAGATGGGCCTGGTCGGCGTAGCCGGAGACGGCTGCCACATCGCCCCACGGGAGCGGGTGCCGCGCCGCCGCCAGCTCGTGCGCGTGCTCGAAGCGCAGGACTCGGGCGAAGGTCTTCGGCGACAGGCCCACAGCGACCGCACCGACCTGGGCGCAACCCCGCGCGGCGACGAGGCGGCGCCACGCTTCGGCTACCTCGGACCGCACCGGGCGCACGTGGTCGCCGCAGGCGCCACGGCCGACAGCTCGGAGGAGCAATTCGTCCAGCACGGCGAACCGCGCCGCCCAGATCGTCGCCGATCGGAGCCGGTCGACCAGCTCGACGGCAAGCGCTCCGAGAAGCTCGTCGAGTGGGACCAGTCGGTGCGCGAGCTCGGCGGCGGGCATGCCGTAGACGGCCCGGGCCCCGAGCGGTGTCAGCGATAGCTGAACACCTTGCTGGCGTCCGTCGTGGTGAATCGCGACGGACCGGCACATCAGACCGCCGGCCACGCTGTCGAATCGGGTGACCGGTGACCCGTCGCCAACGCCCGCCGCCACCTCCAAAGGATCTGACAGGCTGATCACCGCAGTGAGCGCGCGGCTCGGCGGGCCGCAGTGCACCCCCGTCGGGAGCCCGCGGAGGTCGAAGCCGACATACTCGTTGACGTACTGCCGCAAGAGGGGCGTCGGACGTGCACCGATCCCGGTGGCCGTGTGGTCCTCCATTTTCGTCAGTGTACGAGCCGCCCAGCCCAGGAAGATGACAATGCAAGGACTGATCGACGCCGGTTGCGGCTGGTGACGCGGTTCTTTCCGCGCCCTGTCACGCTGCGATACGGGTCCGTCGGTAGCTGTATGAGAACAGGGCCGAGGAGTGCGCCACCGCCGCGGTCAAGCCCCCCGGCCGCGGCCGCGCTGATCGCGGACGGCAACGGCGAGTACCGCGGGACCTACCGGCGCATCCTCGACGCCGGCCGCCCCGTCCTGACCGTCTCCGACACCGACCCGGGCACTGTCGCCGAGCAGCCGCGCGCCAACGCCGGGCCCATGGGCACCGCCTTGTCTCGTCCGAGGTGCCCAGGCGCCCGGCAGGCCTCGGTGACGCAGCGGCGGACGATGTCCCGTGCCAGCACCCTTCGTGGCGGACAGGTGCTCTCGTCGACAGGGCGTAGGCCACTGCTGAGCCGTCTGCGGTGCCTCCCGCAAGTCTCCTGACGTGACCGCGTCCCCTGCGCCTCTGGGCCCGCCGGATACCGGCGGGCCCACGCGGCCCGGCGTCCGAACGCCGCCCGCGGCCTCAGATCGTCGTGACCACCACGCGCCGGGCGTACGGCGCGCCCTCGAAGTTGTCCACGACCGCCGTGACCTGCACCGGATCGCCTTCCCCGAACGGAAGGGTGTCCCCCCACGTGCGGGCGGTGATCGCCACAGTGCGCTTCTTCCCATCACAGGTCAGCTGGGAGGGCTGCAGGGTCGCGACACCGCGGGGGCTGTCGATCTGCGAGTCCCGCTCGTCGGCCAGCCGCCAGGCGATGCCCAAGGAGAGCGTCGGGGTCGGGTCGCAGGAGTACGTCACGTCGACCGTGATGCCGTCCTCGTCCTGCGCCGTCGCCGGGGCGTACGTAACCTCGCCCACGGCAACGGTGTTGTCCTTGCCGAAGATCGTCGAGTCATCCCCGGCCAGGGCCGGGGGAGCGGCGGCCAGGGTGCCCGCCCCGGCCAGGAGCGCGGTGACGGCGACGACAGTGACGCGGTGTCGCAGAGCTAACGAGCGCATGCTGAACTCTCCTTGATCACAAGCGAGTTGCAGGTCCAGTTGTGGATCTTCCCAGGTGCCCGGACACGTGTCCAGGAGGGGTGCGGGAACTTCAGCACCAGGTGGTGGATGTGATCACCGCGCTGACGGAGGGAATCAGCGTCTCCTGCGAAGGACTCACCGGATGACCCCTGTTGGGACGCCTGTCCCCATACTCCGGAACCGCCGCCGGCCTTGCTCCGGGCGCTGCACGAACTCGAACCTCTCGTCCAGACCCTGGGGGAGAGGCGGGCCCGCACGGCAGAAGCCGTGGCCGCGCCCGCACCCAGCCCTGCGCCGCCGTGGGAATCACCGGCAAGTCCGCCACGAAGCGGGGCCCGGCGCTGTACCTCCCCGGGATGCCACGCCTGTCGACATCGATGGATCCGGTTCCCCGCTCGGTGCACTCGTCGCCGGAGTCTTCTCGGAGAAGAACGCCTGCCGCACTCGGCGGCCCCCTCCGATGGGCAGTTACGGCGCGAGCGGCTCGAGGCCGTGACCGCCCTCTCCGCCGAAGGCTCCGACCACCGGCGCGCGACGTGGAAGCGTGGAGAGGGCCGGCCGGCCGGAGTGGCATGCGACCGACTCGAGGATCTCCGCTCCTGTTCCTGGAGCAGGCGATCGGGGCTCTGACGTGCCCTGCGCATGGTCTGGCGATCATGGAGACCCGGGTCGCCGAGCGCTTCGGCGGCCCTTTGGTCTCCTGCCGGGTGGGCGGGATGCCTCTCCCACTTAACTCAAGCTGAAAGAAAAGTCGTGTCAGGGATATTGACCGTGCCCGAGAACGCGGGCATGGTTCCGGAGAGCGCTCTCCCATGCGCTCTCTCGCCTTGAGGAGATCCCCTTTATGTCTCTGTTCGGCATGTCTCTTGCGGCCTCGCCGCCACCCCGCGGCCGCGTGCGGCGCGGTCTCGCGAGTGCCGTCGTCACCGCGTTGGCCGCCACGCTCCTGGCGGTGGTTCCGACGACCACGGCGCAGGCAGCTCCTGCGCTGCTGTCGCAGGGCAAGCCCGTCACGGCTTCGAGCCAGGAGCACTACGGGACCCCGGCGGCCGACGCGGTCGACGGGAATCTCGGAACCCGCTGGTCGAGCGCCGCGTCCGACGGGCAGTGGCTGCAGGTGGACCTGGGCAGCTCCACCTCGCTCAGCCAGGTGGTACTGCGCTGGGAGGGGGCGTACGCCAAGGCTTACCGCATCGAACTGTCGACGGACGGCACCAACTGGTCGACGGCCTACTCGACCACGACGGGCGCGGGCGGCACCGAGACCCTCGCGATATCCGGCACGGCCAGGTACGTGCGTATGCAGGGTGTGACGCGAGCGACCGGATACGGCTACTCGCTCTGGGAGTTCCAGGTGTACGGCGGTGGGGGCGACGGCGGTCCGGCGCTGCCCGGCGGCGGTGATCTCGGCCCCAACGTGCACGTCATCGATCCTTCGACCCCGAACATCCAGGGCAAGCTGGACCAGGTGTTCCAGGAGCAGGAGTCGGCCCAGTTCGGTTCCGGCCGGCACGCCTTCCTCTTCAAGCCCGGCACGTACAACAACCTCAACGCGCAGATCGGCTTCTACACCCAGATCGCCGGCCTCGGGCTGCGGCCGGGTGACACCACCATCAACGGTGACGTGACCGTCGACGCCGGCTGGTTCAACGGCAACGCCACCCAGAACTTCTGGCGCGGTGCGGAGGGGCTGACCCTCAACCCGGCCAACGGCACCAACCGGTGGGCCGTCTCGCAGGCGTCCTCCTTCCGCCGCATGCACGTCAAGGGCGGCCTCAACCTGGCGCCGAACGGCTACGGCTGGGCCAGCGGCGGGTACATCGCCGACTCGAAGATCGACGGCCAGATCGGCAACTACTCACAGCAGCAGTGGTACACCCGGGACAGCTCCATCGGCAGCTGGTCCAACAGCGTCTGGAACCAGACCTTCTCCGGCGTCGAAGGCGCTCCGGCCACCTCGTTCCCCGAGCCCCGCTACACCACGCTCGACACCACCCCGGTCTCCCGCGAGAAGCCGTACCTCTACCTGGACGGCAACGAGTACAAGGTGTTCACCCCCGCCAAGCGCACCAACGCGCGTGGCACCAGCTGGGCCGGCGGAACCCCGCAGGGTGACTCCATTCCGCTCAGCCAGTTCTACGTGGTGAAGCCGGGTGCCACCGCCGCCACGATCAACCAGGCGCTGGCCCAGGGCCTGAACCTCCTGTTCACCCCGGGCGTCTACCACGTCGACCGGACCATCAACGTGAACCGCGCGAACACCGTCGTGCTCGGCCTCGGCCTCGCCACGATCATCCCGGACAACGGGGTCACGGCGATGAAGGTGGCCGACGTCGACGGCGTCAAGCTCGCCGGCTTCCTGATCGACGCCGGACCTGTCAACTCCCCGACCCTGCTGGAGATCGGGCCGCAGGGCGCCGGTGCGGACCACACCGCCAACCCCACCACCGTGCAGGACGTGTACATCCGCATCGGCGGCGCCGGCGCGGGCAAGGCCACCACCAGCATGGTCGTGAACAGTGACGACGCGATCATCGACCACACCTGGGTCTGGCGTGCCGACCACGGCGAGGGCTGGGGCTGGGAGACCAACCGTGCCGACTACGGCGTCCGGGTCAACGGTGACGACGTGCTGGCCACCGGCCTGTTCGTCGAGCACTTCAACAAGTACGACGTCGAGTGGTACGGCGAGCGGGGCAAGACGATCTTCTACCAGAACGAGAAGGCGTACGACGCCCCCAACCAGGCCGCCATCCAGAACGGCGCCACCAAGGGGTACGCCGCCTACCGCGTCGACGACTCGGTGAACACCCACGAGGCGTGGGGCCTCGGCAGCTACTGCAACTACAACGTGGACCCGACCATCGTGCAGGACCACGGCTTCAAGGCGCCCGTCAAGCCTGGGGTGAAGTTCCACAGCCTCCTGGTGGTGTCCCTCGGTGGAATGGGCCACTACAACCACGTCATCAACAACACCGGGGCGTCCACCATCCCGGCCGGGACCTCGACCGTGCCGTCGACCGTCGTCTCCTTCCCCTGAGACGTCTGCCTCACCGCCGTCATGGCGGCGAGGGCCTCGATTCCCTTCCGGGCCGGGTGATCATGTCCCCGCGGCCCGGCCCGGAAGGGCTCGCACGCCGACACCGTGCGTCCTCTCCACTCCACGCGAAGCGCAGCGCACGTGCCGGCCCGACGGTCCGGCCCACGCACCCGGCGTCAGCCGCCACCGCCCGGTACGTGAAGCTCCAGTTCACCGCGGGCGGCACCGGCCGGGGCTACTCGCTCCACGACTTCGGCGTCCACAGCTGACGAGCCGGACCCCATGACGGGTGGCGGGGCCTGCCGCTCGGCCCCGCCACCCCGGCACCACCGCACGGCACCAGTCGCGTGGCGTGTTCGCGTTCACGCGAAACCACCCCCATGGGCAGGAGATCCCCTTGAGATCGAGTCCGAAACGGCTCCCCGCACTCCTCCTCGGCACGGCCCTCGTCGCCAGCGCCCTCGGCATCGGCACCATCGCCTCCGCCGCGGGCACGGACCAGGGAACCTCGTCCGCCGTCGTCGCGGCCAACGCTCACAGCGGACACGTCATGGCCGCGTCCACCCAGGCCTCGGGCGACGACGCCGACGGAGACGGCTACATCCCGGCCGTCCCCCAGGTCACCGGAGTGACACCGTCCACAGCCACCCCGCCCCCGGCCTACCACCACGAGTTCCAGGCCGGCTGCGCCGTCACCCACACCGCGACGGACGACCCGATCGTCTACCCGGGTCAGTTCGGCAAGTCCCATGACCACACGTTCATGGGCAACACCTCCACCAACGCCGCCAGCACCACCGGCTCGCTCTACGGAGGCAACACCACCTGCAAGGCGCCCGCGGACGCCTCGGCGTACTGGATGCCCTCGCTGTACAAGGGCGACCAGAAGATCCTGCCCGTCGGTCCGCAGGTCATCTACTACAAGTCCGGTGTCACCGACTACCGCAGTGTCCGTCCCTTCCCCAAGGGGCTGCGGTACGTCGTCGGCAACCCGATGCAGAGCGCCCAGGAGTTCCGCAGCCACAAGGGCTTCGTCGAGGGCTGGGAATGCGGTGACAGCTTCTTCAACACCGACATCCCGGCGAGCTGTCCGAGCCGGCCCGACGTGCAGCTCAACCTGCGTATGCAGGCGCCCAGCTGCTGGGACGGCAAGTACCTCGACACCCCCAACCACCAGAGCCACATGTCCTACCCGGTGGTCAAGCCCGGCACCAACGACAACATGTGCCCGACCTCCCACCCGGTCGCACTGCCGATGATCGAGTTCAAGATGGCGTGGCCGGTCAACGGCGACATGTCCCAGGTCCGCCTGGCCAGCGGCCGCGGCTACTCCTTCCACTACGACTTCTTCAACGCGTGGGAGGAGCGCACCCTCAAGGCCCTGGTCGACCACTGCATCGTCGGTGGTCTCCAGTGCGACACGAGGGGCTTCGACCTGTACCGCCCCGAACGTGGCACCGTGCTGAACGAAGACCACCGTCTGCCCTGACCCGACCACCGGATCCGCCGAAGCCCGGCCGCCCCGCTCATCCGGGGGCGGCCGGGCCCTCGCGTGCCCGCCGCTTCGCACGGTGCTCGCCGATCGGGCCGGAGCGCCGGGCGGACAAGATCAGGTTGCCGGCCGCAAGGAAGGCAAACCCCACCCCGGCGGTGCGCAGAAGGCGTTCACACTGTTCGAGAAGTCCGTACGGGGCGCGGGGGAGTAGCTCAGCGAAGAGGAGCGGATGACCGGCGTGACCGCCTTCGTCGTCCACCTCGCCCACACGGCGTCCTGCCGGCTGGCGCCGACACGGCCCGCCTGGCGGACTCCTGGTGGGGGGCCTTGACCTGGCCCCACCCGTTTCATCCATCTCACCGCCGGCCGCGGCTGGAACGCCGGCACCTACGAGGACCGGCTGACGGACATACTCGCCTCAGCCCTTCCGGGCGCGACCTGAGCGCGGATTCATCACTGCCCTGGCCCCCGCTGTGCTCAATGATCTCCGGCCGGCTCCGCGTCATCGGGTACGAGCACGATCCAGAGCTGGCCGGTCGCGAACGTCATCGGCTCGCCGTCCTTGGTGGTGAAGCCGGTCGCCGACTCGGCGGTCTTCCGTTCCCATGCCACGTCGTACGACTTGCCGTCGCGCAGGACCACCGCCGAGCCGGACCCCACGGTCGCGCTGAAGGGTGAGGTGTTTCCGCCGCGGTCCCGGAAGCGTGAAGGCTGCACGTCCACGTCCTGCAGGACCACTGTGGCGGCTCCGAGCCGGCCACCGGAGGCCGTACGGGCCGGGGTTCTGTCCATGCTCACCAGCCACTGGTCCCGGTCCGCGGCCCAGGTGAAGGTGAATCGTGCCGACGGGTAGGACACGGTGCGCTCGTTGACGGGGGTACCGCCCGGGGGCGGCGCGGCGAAGCGGAGGCCGATGTCCTCGGCGGCGTTCACCCCGGTGGAGGCGTGCGGGATCCTTCCGGGGCGCACATACAGATTGTGCGGTGCGGCGCGATCCCCGCTGCGGAAATAGGCGTCCGGTGCCTTCGACGGCGGCAGCGCGTCGAGGGGGGCGGCTTCGATCGACGGCTGGAGGGCGGACTGGGCGCCCGAGTACGCGAGCGTCGGCTCGTCGAACTGCCGGAGCAGCTCCAGATCGGTTTCGCGAGCGCTGCGTACGGGGCCGACGACGGGTGGCAGGTCGGAGGAGTAGGCGGCGAGTATCCGGCTGAGACCTGCCTCCACCTGCTCCACGTAGACGATGTCGGCCTTCTCGAGTCCGGTCGGGGGCCGGGCCGCGGCTACGTTGTCGATCTTCACGGCGAGAACGTCGGCGCGTGTTGCGGATGGTGCCCTCTCTCCGCCCGGGCTGCCGCAGGCCGCGGTGACGACGAGCGTGAGCCCGGCCAGCGCGGCGGCGGTCGATCGCTTCGTTCCGGAGGTAGGCATGGCCGCCTCCCCTTTCGAGCCGACTCTGCGGCACCGTCGCATGGCTGCTGCGGCGATGACTCTCCCGTCAATCATCACGCAGAGACCGGCCCGAGCGCCTCAGGCGCGGCGTCGGAACTCTCCGGCGATGCCCGACCGGCCGACGAAGAGCGCGTCTTTCCTGCCGGATCCGGGGGCATTCGTTCTGATCCCCCCGGTCAGCCGTACTCCAGCGGCACGGGTGGAGCTGAAGCGATGTGAACTCTCAGGGAGGAACAACGTGAGGTGGGTGCGGCGTGAGCGACTCCGAAGCGCTGTGTCCTGGAGGCCGGAGACGGGTGTCTGCCGTGACGGAGCGACGGACGTGAAGGTCGGGTGCTGTCACGGAGCGAGCGCCTTCAACGCTCACCTGTGTTCCGGCCAACTCACCGACCTTTGGCCAATGTCGGGCATCAAGGCGTGCGGCGTAGGTGAGCGGGATAGAAACGTCCTGCCTATGAAGAGTGGATTTCTGACGACTTCTCTGTGGATGGACAGGAGTTTCTCGAATGATCGGTTGCATGGGCCTCGACATGCAGGTGAAGAGCTTCCCCGAGCTCGGATTCCTCGTACTGCCTGGATTCCTCCCTGCCACTCTGGTCGATCGCCTCCTGCCCGAAGTGGACCGATGGGTCGACACCGGCCTGAGACAGTTATCCATCGACGCCTGTTCCTTACGGGAGGGCGCTACTCCGCCGAGAGTCGAACTGGAGATGGCGGCGCACGCGGAACTCACCGTGTACGCCCCGCTCCTCGAACTTCTGCAGGACGAGGACCTGCTGGGGCCCTCCTTCGTCTTCCACCATCTGCACAGCGACCGCCGACCGCCCGGCGGGGCCGGCAAGAGCTGGCACCACGACTACGAACAGCACCCGCAGCGGGACCGCGCCCTGCCGATGGTCCACGTGCTGCACTACCTCGGCGGACTCCGGCCCGGCATGGGCTCATTGGCCGTGCTGCCGGGATCCCACCACCGGGTCGCGGAGAAGGACGAGATGAGCGCCCTGGGGACTGCACGGCAGCCCGGGGAGGAGACGATCGACGAACTGCCCCGTGGCTCGACCGTGCTCCTGCACTCGGCGCTCTTCCACACCCGCCGTGCGGCCGCCGGCCCCGCCGGCGGAGAACCCCGGTACATGGTCGACGCCTCGTACTGCCGCACCGGCGCGCCGTGGCCGCCCGTCAAGCCCTACTGGCGCGCCGTCCTGGCCGTGGGACGCGGGCTGGAACCAACGCGGGAGCGGTGGCCCGAACTCTTCTCCGACAGGCACTTCAGCCCGTACGCCCCCCGCTCCCGCAGGCCGTCGTCATGAAGATCCTGGAGGCCGTCAGCTACGACGCGCTCATGCATCGCTTCGCCCAGGAGCACCCCTACGACCCTTCCGACGAAGCCAACTCGAACGACGAGGCCGCCGGGCACCTGTACGACGCGCAACGCGCCCTCGGTGGACGATGGCACCGGGTCCTGCTGGAGGGACCAGAGGTGCTCGATGTCGTCCTGCCGTGGCACCTGGGCGAGGACGGCGACGTCGAGCTGATTCCGCCGACCGGCCTCACCGTGGCCGCCGCGGCGGCCCGGCTCGCAGCGCTCGACGCCACGTACACACACAGCAATCCGCTCTGCGCGTTCAAGCTGACGCGCCAGACGCGGGCCCCCGCCCGGCCGCTGTACCTGAGTACCAGGGCGATGCCGACACGGGACTACGCGGCGCTGACCGTCCGTGAGGGCCTGGTCCATCTCGACGGCCTGCACCGGATGCTGGCCTGGCACCGCAGCGGCCTGCTGGCCCCGGGCCGCTGGGTGGAGGCGTACGTCGCGGGCCTGACCGGCGCGGCGCTAGCCGCGGCCGACGAGGGGCATGGAACTCGGCATGAGGAGGACGGACTGCATGTTGACCCCGGCCGGTAGCGCGGCCATGGCGCGGACGGTCTCGACGACGTGGCGCATGTCCATCGTCGGCTCGACGCGGAAGGAGCCGTCCGCCTGGCGCACCTCGGGCTGCGGCCGGTCCTGCGGGGTGACGTTGCCGATGTCGATCTGGCCGCAGGAGATGTCGTAGCGGCGCCCGTCCAGCGAGAGCGAGCGGGTCAGTCCCGCCACGGCGTGCTTGGCCGCGGTGAAGGCGATCGAGTCCGGGCGTGGGGCCTGGGCCGACGGCGCTCCGTTGTTGATGATCCGGCCGCCCCGCGGTGTCTGGAGCCTCATCATGCGGAAAGCGGCCTGCGAGCAGAGGAAGGTGCCGGTGGCGATGGAGTCCATGACTCGGTGCCAGTCAGCGGCGCTCACCTCCTCGGTGGGCGTGTACGGCATGGTGTCGGCGGCGTTGTTGAACAGCAGGTCCAGCCGGCCGAACCGGTCGGCCACCTCGGCGAACAACGCGTCGACCTCGGCAGGCTCGGTGATGTCCGCCCGTATCGCCACGGCACGCTCGCGGTCGTCGGCGGGTGCGAGCCCGGCCGTTTCCTCCAGCACCGTCGGACGCCGACCGGTCAGCACGACCGTCCAGCCGTCGGCGAGCAGTCCCAGTGCGCAGGCCCTCCCCACTCCGCTGCCCGCCCCGGTGACCACAGCCGTCTTTCTCCCCATAGTGCGTACTTCCTCTCCAAGAGGGCCGACACCTCGGCACATGGCTCTCCGAGCGTGTCCTCCCGTCTCCCCGACCAAACAGGAGCAGCAATGAATGGCTACATCCCGGCACTGGGCGGTACCGAGGGCAGCCGGTCCTGGTTCGAGCGGGCGCAGGGCTCGCTGGCCGGCGGGATCAGCTCCTCCTCCCGGCTCACCTCCACCGGACCGCACCCGTACCCGTTGTACATGGTGAGCGGCTCGGGGGCCCGGATCACGGACGTCGACGGCAACGAGTACATCGACTACCTCATCTCGTACGGCAGTGCCGTACTCGGCCACGCTTCGCCGCTGCTCACCGACGCGCTCACCCAGGTCCTGCACTCGGGGACGATGTTCGGGACGTGCAACGTTCCCGAGGTGGAACTGGCGGAGCTCATCTGCCGGATGGTCCCGTGCGCCGATCTCGTGCGGTACGCCAACTCGGGCAGCGAAGCAGTCCAGGGAGCCGTACGCGCAGCCCGCGGGTACACAGGACGGTCCACGATTCTCAAGTTCGAAGGGCACTACCACGGCTGGAGCGACACCCTGGCCATCTCCAACCGGCCGTCCGCCGCCGAGGCCGGGCCCTACGCGACACCGCGCCCCGTCCCTCACTCACCCGGCATTCCGGCCGGCGTCGTCGACGACGTGGTGGTCTGTCCGTGGAACGACCCCGCCGCGCTGCGGGACGTCCTGGACGCCCACGCAGACCTGGCGGCCGTGATCTGCGAGCCGATCGTCGCCAACAACGCCTGCACCATGCCCGACCCGGGCTATCTGGATCTGCTCCGCGAGGAGTGCACAGCACGCGGCGTGGTGCTGATCTTCGACGAGGTGTGCACCGGGTTCCGTACGGGCCCCGGCGGGGCACAGACGCTGTTCGGCGTCCTGCCGGACATCGCGGTGTTCTCCAAGGCGCTCGGTGGCGGGCTGCCGATCGCCGCGTTCGCGGGGCGCCGGGCCGTGATGGAACCGCTGGCCCGCGGCGAGGTCAAGCACGGAGGCACCTACAACGCCTCCCCGCTGTGCGCGACAGCCGCACTCGTCACCCTCCGAGCACTGAACGACCCCGCCGTCACCAAACGCATCGACGAGACGGGCCGGCGCCTGATGGAGTCCGTCCGCCGGGCGGCACACGACAACCGGGTGCCCTGCGCGGTCCAAGGCGTCGGCGCGATGTTCCAGGTGGTCTTCTCCGCGGACGGCGCGCCCACCCGGCGCTACCGCGACCTGCTCAGCGCCGACGGGAGCCGCTACGACGCCTTCCGCCACGAACTGCTCAAGCGCGGCGTGCACTCCAACGCGTACGCCATGGCCTGCTGGTTCGTTCCCGCCGTGGTCTCCGAGGACGACCTGTCCGCCACCTGCCGGGCCGTGGAGGAAGCGTTCACGGCCCTGAGATGACCGTGTACCGGCCCCGGCACGCCGTCCCTGCCTCAGCCCGCCCGGCCGGCCGGCTCACGGCAGTACCGCTCGCGAGTGCCGGCAGTGGGAGGGGCCGTCGGCCGGCGGGCGGGCCCTGGCAGACTGCATGGCATGAGCTCCATGACGCCGGCCCGCGCCCTCCTGTTGGTCACCAGCGGCATAGCCTGCCTGGCCACCGCGGCGAGCGCGCTGGTGGGCCTCATCATCGAAGGGCCGCTCGCCGGCCTGGTCCTGGGGATCGGCGTGGGGGCCGGAAGTACCGTCGGAACCTTCCTCGTGCGGCGGCGCGCCATGGCCGCCCACGCGCGTGCCAGGGCAGCGGTGATGGCGCACGGGTACGCCGAGGGCATTGCCCAGTACGTCCTGCTGCTCGTCTCCACCTACGAAGCCGCCGTCTTCCCGCGGACCGGCCCTCGCGGCGTCACACCCGAGGAACGCGCCGCTCGCCGGACCGAGGCCTACAGGATCGCTGCCGAGGAAGAGGTGCCGCACCGGATACGTGAAGCCGCAGCCGACGCCCTGGCCGCCCTGGACGAGGGCGACCACGTCCGCTCCGCCTCTGCTCAGGCCGCGCTCGTCATCGCCGTGCACGACCATGCAAGGCAGCCTGTTCCACTGCCCCCGGGGCGATAGCCGGCCGCCCGCCCGCATCGTCGCTCCCTCGCTCCGCCGGGTGCCCACGGCCGTCACCGACGGTCGGTCGCTCCGGACGGGGATGAGGACGTCGACCGGAGCGAGCGGCTGATGCTGATACGGATCGCAGGCTGGGCGCAGCTCGCCCAGCGGCCGGATGCGCGCCGGGCGGAGGCGGAGTCGCGCCTGGGAACTGTGCCCCCGACCGACTCCAAGCGCAGGGTCGACGTTCGGCGAGGGCGCCTTCGCCACCCACTGGCAGCTGATATGACTGGGCACCCCGTTCGGGAGCGTTCGCCACCTATGCAGAGCAGCTGGCTGGCGCCTCGCCGTCGAGGGCGGGTGGGGCTCGGAGGCGGCTCCATAGGGGGATCGCTTCCCGGTCCGTTCAAGCCGCGGAGACTTCCGCCGCCGCCGCCTTTCCGACTCCGGCCTGGTCTTCCACCTCGTCTCTATCGGGTGAGGAAGGCGCTGACGGTCTTGCCGCCGGACGGCCGGTGGATGATCGCGGTGGTACGGGCGAGGCGGGTGACCATGCGCCAGCCGAAGCCGCCGGTGGCGCCGGTCAGGTCGGGGGTGCGCATGCGCGGTGCCTGCGGGCTGGGGTCGTCGACGGCCACCGCGATGAGATCGGGATGAGTGCTCAGGCGGAGGGTGTAGGTGCCGCCGCCGTGCCGCAGGGCGTTGGTGACGAGTTCGGAGACGACCAGGATCACCTTGTCGGTCACCTTCGGGGCGACGGCCGGCTCCCGGAGGGCTTCGAGGAAGCTCCGGGCCCGCTCGCGCGCATCGGCGACGGTGGTCGTGGGGCGGATGGCGGAGGCGTCGTCGCGCATCGTGTGCGTCGGGCTCACCCTGGTCTCCTCTGCTCGTCACTGTCCGGTCCTGCCTAGGTTGTCCCCTGTGCCCCGTCGCACCCTTCTTAATCGACAGAGCCCGATTATCTCTTTACCTAGCCACCAGAAATCTGTGCTCGTGGGAGTAGACATTCGGCTGGGGCGTGATTATGGTTTCTCTCGTAGCCGAGATCGACAGAGCCCGGCAGAGACGAACTGGCGGGCAGCGGTACACGTGGTTGAAGTGTGTAGGGCGGTGCGGTGGTGGAGTTCCGGAGCCAGGGCAGTTGCAGGACGGCGACGGGACTGACGACCGGACCGGGTGGCCCGCGGATTCAGGGGCCGCCGTGAGCGGGGCCGCGGCGAAACCCGTCGGCTGTACCCGCGTGAGCGGTTCGCAGGACCAGCAGTGCGGTTGTCAGTAGTTCCCCGGTGAAGGCGTCGGCTGCGGGCGCGCGTGCCGGGAGGTTCGGCAGTGGGGTTCTGAGCCGGAGCAGACGCAGGACGGGCGACGGGGCTGGCTGCCGAAGAGTGACGCTTGCTCAGGTCACCAGCAGTACGCACAGCAGTTGATCAAGAGGGAAGAACGGAGGGGTTGGGCGCCATCAGGATCGCCCGGGCGGACGTACTGGCCCGGGTACCGCAGGACATCGATAGTGAGGTGGTCTCCGGTCAAGCAACCGCGATCCCCGCAACTTCCGGGCCTCATCCCGGTGGGTATGCGGAAACAGAGAGCCGGCGCAGCCGATCAAGGCCGGCTGATGGTGTAGCAGTTCCTTCGGGGCCCTGGTGCCATATGGCACCAGGGCCCCTCCAGCGTGTTCCACAGAGAGGTGCAGTGACAGCAAACGATTCGTTCGGCCGTCTCGATGACGACGACTACCCCGCTTACACCATGGGTCGGGCGACCGAGATGCTCGGCACGACCCTGGGCTTTCTCCGCGCGATCGGCGAGGCCCGCCTCATCACCCCCCTGCGTTCCGAGGGCGGCCACCGCCGCTACTCCCGCTATCAGCTGCGCATCGCGGCCCGGGCCCGGGAACTCGTCGATCACGGCACCCCCGTCGAGGCCGCCTGCCGCATCGTCATCCTCGAGGACCAGCTCGAAGAGGCCCGGCGCATCAACGCCGAACATCATCAACGGCCTGACCGGCCGACCTGACGGCTACGGGTGGCTGGTCCTGCCCGGAACGCAGGCGTTCCGGGCAGCACGGAACAGGCCAGGACCCTCGTCTCGTCGAGGGAAGCTGACGCGGCCCCGGTGCGGGGCCGGGAACCGGGTCCGCCGACCGCACCGGCCCGACGCGGGATCCGGACCGGTGGCGCGTCACCCCGCCGACGTCAGGCGCACCGGGAAGACACGGCCGAGGCGGCGACTCAGGCCGTTTCGCGGTGTCCGGGTTGCTGGGTGGGTTCGCCGACGGCCTCGCACAGGGCGCTGAGGCCGGTGGCGAGGGCGTGCTGGGCGTCGGGACTCATGCGGTCCATCGCCTGCCGCAGGACCTGTTCCCGGCGGGCCCGGATGCCGCGGAGGTGGGTCCTGCCGGCCTCGGTGAGTTCCAGCTGCGTGGCGCGCCGGTCCTCGGTGTGGGGGATGCGGCGGAGGAAACCGGCGGCCTGGAGGCGGTCGCACAGGCGAGTGACGGACGGTGCGGCCGCGGAGAGATGACGGCCGAGCGCGCTCAGATTGATGCCGGGTTCGCGTTCGATGATGTACATCACACGGGTCTGGACGGAGGAGAGCGGTGCGGTGCTGAGCGTGCCGCGGTGGTGTTCCCAGGCCATTTCGAGGCGCTCCAGCACCTCGCCGACCTCGGGCGCGGCTCGGGAAGCGTGCTGGTCGTGAGAGGCGTGGGCCTCGCGCATGTGACACTCCCGAGTGGGCCGTTTGTGCCTGTTCCGGCTGGTCGATATGAGCAGTCGCATAGATGAAGATATGTGAAGGAAAGAGAGACCGGTACCGGTGGACAGACCCAGTGCGGTTGAACGTGCCCTGCGCGAGGCCGCGCCCCACGAGATCTTCGACGTGCTCCGTTCCCTGATCGAGGACCGTTTCCATGCCCTCGCGGTGGAACTGGTCATGGCCGACTACGCCATGACCAGGCTGCAACCGGTCGGTGTGCTGCCGCACACCCTGCGGCCGTTGCCGGTCCACGAGAGCGCCGCCGGCCGCGCGTTCGGCGCCCAGGAGCCGCACTGCGTGTACGACGCCCCGGCATCCACCGTAACGGTGCACCTGCCGGTCAGCGTCCGGGGGGACCGCCTCGGTGTGCTGAGCGTCACCGTGCAGGCCACCGGGGACAAGGTGGAGGCGGACGTGGTCGCGGAACTCCGGTTGTGCGCGGACGCGCTGGCGCACGAAGTGGTCGTGGCGGAACGGGACACCGACGTCTTCCTCCAGGCCCGCCGGGCCGAGCGCCTGACCCTGGCCGCCGAGATGCAGTGGCAGCTGCTGCCCGGACGCTCGTGCGCCCGCCCCGAGTACAGCCTCGGAGCCCAGCTGGAGCCCGCGTACGCCATCTTCGGCGACAGCTTCGACTGGTCCGCCTCGGCCGACGACCTGTACCTGACCGTGAGCAACGGCATGGGTGAGGGGATCGACGCCGCGCTGCTGACCAACCTCGCCGTCAACGCCCTGCGCAACGCCCGCCGCGCCGGGCTGAGCCTGAGCGACCAGGCCTACCTCGCCGACCAGGCCGTCCACGGGCAGTACGGGGGCGCCAAGTACCTTGCGACCCTGCTGCTCCGGTTCCACCTCCCCACCGGAGAGGTGGAGATCATCGACGCCGGCTCTCCGCGGGTGTGGAGGCTGCGCGCGGGCACGGTCGAGACCATCGAGCTGGAGGCCCAGAATCCCCTGGGGATGTTCGATGACACGGCCTACGTCCCCCAGCACTTCGCCGTCGAACCCGGCGACCGTCTGTTCTTCATCAGCGACGGCGTCTACGACACCCTGTCACCCGGTGGGGAGAAGTACAGCCTGCGCGCCCTGGCCAAGTCGATCACCAGCACACGGCTGCTCCCGGCCTCTCAGGTGCCCCGGGCGATGCTGCAGGAACTCCTCGGACACCGCGGCTCGGGCCCGGCCGTCGACGACTCCCTGGTGATGTGTCTGGACTGGCACGGACGCCCCGACGTCGAACGGGAGAACCAGCCTCCGAGCACCCTGTGACCGACGTGTGAAGGTTTCGGCCCCGCGACGTGTGTCTCGCGTGCAGCACACCCTGCCGGGCACGCGGTACGCGGGGGCGGGTTGCCATCGAGGGCACCCCTGGAGGATATTTGCCGCGCGGCAAATAATTTTTCGTCGAGCAGGGGAAGTTGGTGCGGTTCGCCCAGGCGGGCCCTCTCTATGGCCTCAACCAGGGAAATGACCGCTACCCAGACCAGTCTGTGGGGCCTGGCGCCGTACCCCGTCATCGTGGCGGGCACAACCGGGACCGTCCTCGAGCTGAACGGCGCCGCCTGCCACCTCCTGGGCGGTGCGGCGCCCGGGGCGAGCATGCGGGATGTGGCTCCCGGCTGGCTGGCCGACGCCCACCAGCGCGTGGCGGCGGCACACAGCGGGTCCGCCGAACGGGCCGACGAGGAGTCCGCCGCTCCGGCTTCGGTGTCGGGGCGGATCGGAGCCCAGAGCTTCGAGGCACACGCCACGCCCACGCCGGAGAGGAGTGTGGTGTGGTGGCTGGTCGACGACACCGACCGGCGGCTCGCGGAAGAGGCGCTCGACACGGAGCGCGAACGCACCAGGTTCCTTTCGGAGGCGTCCAATGTTCTGCTGTCCTCGTTGAACACCGACAGGTGCATGGCCGCGATTGCTCAGCTCGCCGCCGAGTACCTCGCGGACGTCGCCATCGTCGTCGCCCCCGCCAAGGGCGGCAGACTGCCGGTCGCCCGAGCCCTCGCCGGGCAGGAAGCCGACCGGTCCCTGCTCGTCGCCGACCCGACCGAGCTACCGGGGCTGGCGGAAGCACTGCAGGGGTTCCCACCCGTGCCGTCCCGCTGGATCGACCCCGCCGCACTGCCCGCATGGACCCTCCCGGAGGACTTCACGGAGTCGGTCGAGTCGGTCGTGGTCACCCCCCTGCCCGGCCACGGGGTGCCGGCGGGAGCCCTGATCCTGCTCCGCCGCAGCGGTCGCGCACAGTTCAGTGAGAACGAAGAGGTCTTCGCCCGCCTGTTCGCCGCCCGCGCCGGCGCGGCGCTGTCCGCCGCCCGCCTCTACAGCGAACAGAGCGCCATAACCCAGACTCTGATGCGCGACCTGCTGCCGCCGACCCTGCAACGCCTGGACGGGGTGGAGATCGCCGGCGGCTACCGGCCCGCCGGCGCCGCCGAACAGGTCGGGGGCGACTTCTACGACATACACCCCGGCAGCACCGCGGCGGACGCGTCGCTGGTGATCCTCGGAGATGTGTGCGGCAAGGGACTCGAAGCCGCAGTCCTCACCGGCAAGATCCGCAACACCCTGCAGGCGCTGCTGCCGATGGCCGACGACCACGAACGGATGCTGCGCCTCCTCAACGGCGCACTGCTGAACTCCCACCACACCCGCTTCGCCACGCTCGTACTGGCCTCGGCGCAACGTGCACAGAACGAGGTGCGGCTGAGCCTCACCTCGGCCGGCCACCCCTGCCCGCTCGTGGTCCGCGCCGACGGAACCGTCGAAGAGGTCCCTACCTGGGGCTCCCTTGTCGGCGTCCTTCCCGCGATCGAGGCCCGCACGGTGAAGACCGTTCTGCGGCCGGGTGACACCTGTCTGCTCTACACCGACGGATTCACCGAAGCCCGCGGCGGCCCCATGGGCGACGAACTGTTCGGGGACGAACGCCTGCGAAGGGCCCTGTCCGAGTGCGCCGACATGCCGGCCGAAGCCGTCGTCGACCGGATCCAGATGCTCGCCTCCCAGTGGGTGCGCAACGGCCCCCACGACGACATGGCCCTCATCGCCATCAGAGCACCCCGCACCCACCACCTCAGCGCCGTGAACGGCCACACCCGGGGCAGGTACACCGCGTGAACGCCCGGACCGCCGCAGCCCGGAGTATGCGGGACCAGCTGTGGGAAGCCGTGACGTCCCGCGACGAGTACCGCGCTGCCGGCATCGTCTTCACGGCCCTCGACAACGGCATGGACACGGAGACGGCTCTGCTGGACCTCATCGCCCCGGTCCAGGCGAAGGTGGGCACCGAATGGGCCGCCAACCGGCTCAGTGTCGCGCAGGAGCACGCGGCCAGCGCCATCACCGAGCGGGTCATCGCTGCCCTCGCCCACCATCCCGCCCACCGGACCCCACCCAGCCTCGGTCACATCACCGTGGCCTGCGTGGACCAGGAATGGCACTCCTTGCCGGCGCGCCTCCTGGCCGAAGTGCTCACCCTGCGCGGCTGGCGGGTCGACTTCCTCGGCGCCCAGGTCCCCACCCAGCACCTCATCGCCCACCTGCACAACAGCGGCGCGGACACGGTGGCCCTTTCCTCCTCCCTCCCCACCCGGCTGCCCACCGCCCACGCGGCGATCACCGCCTGCCAGGCCATCGGCGTCCCCGTCCTCGCCGGCGGCGCCGCCTTCGGGCACGACGGCCGATACGCCCGCCTCCTCGGCGCCAACGCCTGGGCCCCCGACGCTCGCGCCGCGGCACGTCGGCTCGCCGACGGTATCCCCGCCCCCGACCTCGCCAGCGGGCACCAGCAGATCGACGACCTGCCCCACCTGGCCGACCAGGAGTACACGCTCGTCGCCCGCACCCAGCACCAGCTCATCAAGACGGTTCTCACCCAGCTCGAAGACCGCTTCCCCGCGATGGCGGCCTACACCGCCCACCAGCGTGAGCGCACCGCCGAAGACATCGCCCACATCGTCGAATTCCTCACCGTCAGCCTCTACACCGACGACGGCGACCTGTTCACCACGTTCATCACCTGGACCGCGGACATCCTCACCGCACGCCACGTCCCCGCCCGGTCCCTGCACCCCGCCCTGGACATCCTGGCCACCGAACTCAAGGACTTCCCCCGCACCACACGACTGCTCGACCAGGCGCGTTTCGCGCTGGACCGTGCCACCACCGGACCGCACCACGGAGCGCCCGCATGACTTCGCTGCCCTCCTCCTTCACCCTGACCGTCGAGACCCGTCGGGGCAGCGCATGCCTCCATCTCGCCGGCGACCTGGACCACAACACGGGCGACACCGTGGTCGAGCAGGCAGAGCGGTGCCTCACCGAGCACCCCGGCCTGTGCGATCTGCGCCTCGACTGTGCTGACCTCACCTTCTGCGACTCCGTCGGTATCTCCTCCCTCCTGATGATCCACCGCAAGACCACCGCGCACTCCGTACGCCTGCACCTGGACAACCAGCCCCCGTTCCTCCGGCGCCTCCTCGACATCACCGGAATCCGGCGGTTCTTCACCCAGCCACAGATCGCCCAGCAGGCCGAATGAGTCCCGGTGGGTGCCTGTGAGACCGGGGGCCGGAGCGTCGGAGCGCACGTGGACGACTCGGCCGGCCCTGGAAGGACCGGTCGGCCCCGCTCCCTCCTGACCCCAGGAGGGCCGTGTGCCTGCCCGGGCGATGGCTCAGGGCCGGACCGGGCGCGCGCAGCAGTCGGCAGGTGAACAGTCATGCTCAACTACAGGCAGAGGCGTGGGTTCGGCTGGGCCCCTGGCCCTGGTCCACGTCTCTTCGGAGGCCTCGCGCGCTCCGACGCTGACCAGCCCCGTCTCGTACGCGACGATGACGGCCTGGACCCGGTCGCGGAGTCCGAGCTTGGCGAGGATGCGGGCGATGTGCGTCTTGACGGTCGTCTCGGCCAGGTGGAGACGGGTGGCGAGTTCGGCGTTGCTCAGCCCGCGGGCCAGCAGGCCGAGGACCTCCAGTTCGCGCGGGGTGAGCGAGGCAAGGTCGCGGTGGAGCGAGGCGCTGTCGCTGCCGCGCCGGGCGAACCGCTGCACGAGGCGGCGGGTGATGGCCGGTGCCAGGAGGGCGTCGCCGGTGCGGACGGTGCGGACGGCCGCGACCAGGTACTCGGGTGTGACGTCCTTGAGGAGGAAGCCGCTGGCCCCGGCGGAGAGCGCCGCGTAGACGTACCGGTCCAGGTCGAAGGTGGTCAGGATGATGACACGGGGTTCACGGGCCTGGGGAGCGGTGAGAATACGGCGGGTGGCTTCCAGGCCGTCCATCTCGGGCATGCGGACGTCCATCAGGACCACGTCGGGCCGGGTGCGGCGGGCCGCCTCGACCGCCTCGGCTCCGTTGGCCGCCTCGGCGACGACTTCGATGTCGTCGGCGCCCAGGATCATCCGGAATCCGGTGCGGACGAGGGTCTGGTCGTCGGCGAGGAGGACACGCAACGGCTGCTCGGTCACGGGGCCTCCAGGGGGATCAGGGCCTCCACACGGTAGCCGCCGCTCGGACGCCGGCCGGTGTCCAGGGTGCCACCGTAGACAGCGAGCCGCTCACGCAGTCCGATCAGCCCGCGGCCGTTTCCGGCGGCCGCGCCCGCACCCGCGTCTCCTCCGGTATCGGTGACCTCCACCCGAAGCTGATCCGGACCGTGGTCGACGATCACAGCAGCGGTCGCACCGGCGGCATGCTTCACGGTGTTGGTCAGGGCTTCCTGCACCACGCGGTACGCGGCGAGTTCGACACCGGGCGGGAGGGGGCGGGGCTGGCCGGTCACGGTCAGTTCGACCGGAAGCCCGGTGTCCCGTACCCGCCCGACCAGCGATTCCAGCTGGTCCAGGCCGGGTTGCGGGGCCGGGACCGCCCCCGGACCCTCCAGGCCCGTCAGCGCGCTCTCGTCGGCCATGGTGAGCAATCCCATGACGTGGCGCAGTTCGGTCATGGCCGCTCGTCCGCCCGCCTCTACGGCGAGGAGTGCCTCGCCTGCCTGCTCGGGGGAGGCCTTCATGATCTTTCGGGCGGCGCCGGCCTGGATGATCATCACGCTGACGTTGTGCGTGACGACGTCGTGCAGCTCACGGGCGATCCTGGCCCGTTCGTGCGCGACGGCCCGGTGCAGCGCCTCGACTTGTTCGCGTTCCAGGGCGGAGAGCCGGGCGCGCCCCTCGTCGGTGCGGAGTTTCCAGGTGCGCAGGCCGACCGCGGCCACGGCCATCGGGACCAGGATCAGCAGGGCGACGTATTCATTGGGGACGATCGGGGTGACCGAGTTCCCCGAGGCGCTGACCAGGACGACCGACACCGGCAGCGCCGCCAGGGTCGCCGACCGGTAGGGGCTGTACACGGCTGCGCTGTAGACGGCGATGACGAAGGCGTAGAAGGTCAGCCGCAGGACGCTCTGCGGCGTCGCCAGTGTCGCGGCCGTCACGACGCACAGCACCGCCAGCGGAGAGCGGCGCCGCAGTACCAGGGCGCCCGAGGCGATGAAGGCGAGGGTCACCATGAAGGCCATGCCGACGGGGCCGTTCGGGCGCGGAACGACGCGCTCCACGCCCGGCGCGATCTCCCGCACCACGACGTTGTCGGCGTTGTCGATGCCGTAGTAGACGGTGGCGATACCGATCGTCAGAGCCACCAGCACATCGAACTGCCAGGCGCGCCCGGTGGGCCGCAGAGGTGGACCACTGGAGAGCCAGAGGCCGCGGACCGTCTGCCGCGCGGCTTCCTGAAGCCGCTCCAGCCCCGTACGTACGTTCATCACGGGTTCATTGTTGCTGCCACGCGGACCGACGGGGTCCGCCTCGGCGGTTGTCTCCGTCGCACCGGATACCTCATCCGCCTACATCGCAGGGATGACATTTCCGGGACTCATCCCAGCGTGGTACCGCGAGGGGCCCGAGCGGGTGACGTGTGACCACCGGTCCCGCTCCTAACGTGAACGAAGCCAACTGTCCTACCGGGGGAGCCCTTTCATGATCATGACGGTGACCGAACTGCGTGAGGTGAGCCGCCGCTACGACGGCCCGCACGCCCCGAGTGGTGGAGAAGGGACGAACTCGTGAACCCTGCACTGTTCCGTCGTGGCCTCACCGCCGCTACAGCACTGTTCACGCTCGCCGTCGGTCTGGGCGGACCTCCCGCCGCGGCGGCCGACGGCCCGGACAGCGCCGCGTATCTGCCCCGACCGACCGGGCCCCGTGCGGTCGGCACCACGTCGTTGCACCTCACGGACGACTCACGCCCCGACCCATGGGCCGCAGGGGCCGACGCGCGCGAACTCATGGTCTCCCTGTGGTACCCGACGGATTCGCCGAACGGGCGACGCGCGCAGTACATGACGCCGACGGAGTCTGAACTGCTCCTCGAAGAAGGGGGCATCACCGGGGTGCCGTCGGACGTGCTGAGCACGGTGCGAACCCATGCCTTCACCGAGGCCCGGCCGGCAGGGCGTGTGCGAGGTCTGCCAATGGTCGTGCTCTCACCGGGCTTCACCAAGCCGCGCACCACGCTGACCACCCTCGCCGAGGAGCTCGCGAGCCACGGCTACGTCGTGGCCGCGGTCGACCACACCTACGAAAGTGTTGCCACCACCTTTCCGGACGGCCGGGTCGCCACCTGCACCGCCTGCGAGGTCCCGCACGACGAAGCGTTCTGGAACCGGCTGGTCGCCGGCAGGGCCGCCGACGTCTCCTTCGTACTGGACGAACTCACCAGGGCGCACGCGCCATGGGAAGGCGCCCGTCTCATCGACCCGTCACGAATCGCGATGGCAGGCCACTCCGTCGGCGGTGCGAGTGCCGTCACCTCCATGCCGGCCGACCCTCGGGTGCGCGCGGGAGTCGACATCGACGGCACGACCCAGATCCCTCTTCCCGTCAGCGGCCTGTCCCGGCCGTTCCTGTTCCTCGGCAGGCAGAACCAGTACACCCCGGGCACCGGTGACGGCGCCGTCACCACCTGGGAACGCGACTGGCAACGACTGACCGGATGGAAGCGGTGGCTTGTGGTGGAAGGAGCCGAACACGCCTCCTTCACCGACGTCGGACTACTGGCCGAGCAGCTGGGGATCGACATCGGCGCCGACCTGCCGGCTGCCCGGGTCGCAGAGATCGTCCGCGGATACACCCGCGCCTTCCTCGACCTGCACCTGCGCCACCGGCCGCAGCCCCTCCTGGCCAAGCCGTCCACGCGCTACCCGCAGGTCCATTTCTGCACCCCGGAGACGAGTACCTGCGTCTGAGTTCCGTCACGTGGTTCATGTGCCGAACGGGAGTCAGGCCGCCGGGACAGTGACGCCCGGCACTCCCCCCGCATCCGGTACGCCGCACGATGCCTCGCACCACACCTGTGCGCACACCGTGGACCGATCTCCTACCAGGTCGGTTCACGGTGCTGTTGCGGTGTGAGGGAGGGGCGACGAGCGCCTGGCCGGTTCCGTCGGCCGGCCAGGTTCACCGGCTCAGCCGGAGGCCGGGTCCGAAGACGGCGTCGTGGATGGCGCAGGGGCCCAACCCGGACGCTGACATATAGTCCGGGCGGGAACGGCGGGGTCCCCACGCACCGTCTTCCGGGTCTGCGCCGAAGCCGGGATCAGCCTGGAGCCGGAAATCATCGACCGCCGTCTCGAGGCCGTTCGAAGCGCTCTTGAAGAGCCGGTGAGTGGCGCAACCTGATCGCTCCCGCCCCGGCCTGACCCCGTAGGTCCGTCTGCTCAATCGGTGGATTCCGGGACGTACGCTCCGGCAGTGCGGCATGATCACAGCATGGCTCAGCCCTGCAGGAGCAGGCCACGAGGCCCGGTTGTGTCCTGGCCGAAGTTGGTGGACCCGTGGCCACATGCTTCCACCGTTGAAGGCTTCGCCGCCGTTCTGACGCCCGAACTGACGACGTGGCCCGCATGTGCCCGGCGGCGCGTGGCACCCCCACGAGGAGGAATTCCGTGTCATCACCTTGCGATCCCCAGCACGCTCCTGTCGGCGATGTGAGCGCAGCGCT
Organism: Streptomyces sp. NBC_01460; assembly: GCF_036227405.1. Classification (NCBI taxonomy): domain Bacteria; kingdom Bacillati; phylum Actinomycetota; class Actinomycetes; order Kitasatosporales; family Streptomycetaceae; genus Streptomyces; species Streptomyces sp. NBC_01460. The sequence goes on along the minus strand of NZ_CP109473.1, from coordinate 232,948 downwards.
CTTCATGATCGACTCCCGGCTCAAGGAAATTGCCGACGGCAGGGCTGCGCTTGATCCCGAGCAGCAGCGACTGGCCGACCAGTACACCGCGTCGCTCGGCCCTCAGGGCGCTGACGACGTTCTGGACGGCGTATGCACGCTAATTTTTGTGTTCATGACGTGGCTGCGGAAGGCCCATGAATCACAGGGCAAGGACGTCATCGAGTACGTGGTGCCCAGTCTTGTGGCCACGATGCGCAGGATGCCCAAGAGCGTGCGGCCCGAGGCCATCCCCACCATGGCAGGACTGGTCGTCGCCGCGGGAACCGACCTGAGCCCTACCTTGTGGCGCAAACAGTACGGAGACTGGACTGCGGAGGAAATGAACCCCTTGGAAGCCACCGCTTTCCTCCTCGCAGAGCACATCAATCGCATCACCGATGATCCCGACTTCGCCACCCGCCTCGTCGCTGAAGCGCTGTCCGGGGCAGAGGGCGAGGACTGAGCCCAGCCAGAGGAACAGTGCTGTTGACACCGCTGCCAGGCCGGCACCCCAGCCCTGCCGCCGTCCGGCCCAGTGCAGTCGTCGGGCGCCCAGCCGGTGGACAGGCCGTCGGGCGGTCCGGATCGACGGCCATCGGGGTCAGTTCGCGCATCCCGCCAGGCACCAGGGCCTCACCGGCGTCGGAGCCGCGCCGAGAGGTGATGCTGCAGGGGCCGGCCGACCGCAGCGAGATCATGGACGAATTCGAGTGTGCCGTCGTCCGTCCACGTGTACCGGCGACGGGTGGCCTCGACCTCCTTCGCGGTGGGAGTGACGGCCACCTGATGACTGGCGAGATCGGCCGCGCCGCCACCCGCACGGCCGACGAGGATCTCCGCGACACCGGTGGGCTGGGTGATCAGTGCCTCCACACGACCGTCCGGCTGCACGCGCCACCAGCCGCTCTCCCGGGCCGAAGGGCGCAGCGGGGCACCCTCCGCGTCGACCAGCCAGGCGCGCGCCTCGTAGTGGAGGAAGGGCCGCCCGTCATGGCTGAAGGCGATCTCCTGCGCGTAGGAGAACTCCTCGTCGAGCGTCGGGTACCCGCCGCGCCCCCGGCCCGCCCAGATGCCGAGCAGGCCGGCCAGCGGCGCGAGCAGAGCGTGGGGCGCCGGGGGAGTGTCCGGTCGGAGGGAGTCGGGGTACGGGAGATCTTCGGCGGGGTCGAACATGATGCGTGCTCCTGGATCGAGGCCGGTGCCGGGTGGCAGCCTAGAGCGTCGGGCCGGGGTGACGGGCCCACACGCCCGCGACCACCCCCGCCCGTATCCATGCCCTCGCGGCCTCAGGCCCGGGGTGGGTCAGTTCCAGCGGTCCTGGTTGATGAATCGGCTGAAGCCACGCCAGGAGTTGGGGCCCATCACGCCGTCGATCGCGCCGGTGTAGCCATGGGCGGCGGCCAGTCGCTGGACCGCGGCCCAGGTCTGGGTACCCGGTACCCCGTCGACGGGACCGGTATATCCCCAGTTCCGCATGTTCCGCTGGAGCGCTGCATACGTGTTCGGGCCCGGCACCCCGTCGATCGGACCGGTGTACCCCGACTCGATCCGCAGCCAGTTCTGCGTCCGCTGCCACATCACCGGACCCGGCACACCGTCCTGCTCGGTCGACGTCTTCGGCAACCCCCCACCGCCGGGCGGCGGATCGGTCGGCTCGGTGAAGTCGAACGCCCAGGAGCGGGCCCGGTCGAGGTCGACGGGCGAGGTGCCGGCGACGGATCCGACGGAGGCGTACTGGTGGACCGCCCAGTCGGGGTAGCGGCCTCCGAGGTCGGGCGCACCGGGCCAGGTGCCGTCGTTGGAGCCCCAGGAGGCCGCCCACAAATGGGCTCCGGCGGCGATGGTGCGGTCCCAGGAGCCCGAGCGCAGCGCTCCCGTACTGATGTAGAACCACGGGACGTACGCACCGACCCGTTCACGCACCCGGTTGAACCAGGTGGACACATCCGCGTCGTTCCAGAGCCGGGTCGAGTCGTCGAGCACCTCGACATCCAGAGCGAGCACGTCGCCCGCCCGGTAGTTGTGCAGGTGGTCCACGAAGAAGTCGGCGGCGGCCGTAGGCGTGAGGAAGTCCCCCGTCAGCCAGTAGTGGCCTACGCGCAGACCGGCGGCGCGGGCACCGTCGACATGGCCGGAGTAGGAGGACGAGACGTACGGCCCCTCGGCGAGCTGGCACCCCCCGGCCTTGGCGATGACGAAGCTCCGGCCTTCCGCGGCGGCGCCGGCGTAGTCGATGCCGGCCTGGTAGTTCGAGACGTCGATGCCCTCCAGGTCCGTCGCGGCCCGCGCGGGAGCCGGGCCTCCGGCGACTGCGGGTCCGGCGGCGGTGACGATGGCCGCCGGCGCCAAGGCGGTCGCCACGGCGCCGCGTATCAGAGTTCTCCTGCGCATGTTTCCTCCGGTGGTGGTGGGGGACTCCCGGGTGGACATGTCATGTTCTTATCAAGTCTATGCGCGTAGGCTACCGTGACCCTGAGCCTCCGGTGCCAGATCAAGTCATAGCAATAGCAAGGGAGTTGACGTGTGCGAGAACCATGTGTCCGAAGATGCCCGGGATGAACAGCCTCGGAGGGGACTGAGCCGGCGTACGCTGCTGCGCGGCTCCGTCACCACGCTGGGCATGGCCGCCGGTGGTGTGCTCTTCTCGGGGAGCCCCGCCCAGGCGCTGGACCTCTACAACCCGTTCAGCGGCTACCGGATGACCGGCACCTGGCAGGATCACCTGAACGACGGTTCGCTGGGCGGCCTCGACTACGGGATGGGGGTCGGCACCGCGCTCCCCGCCGCAGGCGCCGGTGTCGTCACCAACATTCCCGACAACGGGACCGGCGGACACACGGTGACCATCACCCACAGCGATGGTTACCGGACGCAGTACATGCACCTGTCGCGCTTCCTGCTGGCCAACGGCACCTCGGTCGGCAAGGGTGGCATCGTCGGGTACTCCGGGGGTGCCGTCGGTGCACCCGGGTCCGGCAGTTCCACCGGACCGCACGTGCACTGGCACCTGATCACCCCAGGCGGCACCCGGGTCAACCCGCTGAACTACCTGGGAGGCGGAGGCGGTGGGGGGTTGCCGAAGACGTCGACCGAGCAGGACGGTGTGCCGGGTCCGGTGATGTGGCAGCGGACGCAGAACTGGCTGCGGATCGAGTCGGGGTACACCGGTCCGATCGACGGGGTGCCGGGCCCGAACACGTATGCAGCGCTCCAGCGGAACATGCGGAACTGGGGATATACCGGTCCCGTCGACGGGGTACCGGGTACCCAGACCTGGGCCGCGGTCCAGCGACTGGCCGCCGCCCATGGCTACACCGGCGCGATCGACGGCGTGATGGGCCCCAACTCCTGGCGTGGCTTCAGCCGATTCATCAACCAGGACCGCTGGAACTGACCCACCCGTACACGCTTCCCCGGTCCGCAACCCCGGGCCGGGGACGCCACCGGCCGTCGCCCGCTCGCCGCACCGCTCAGCCCGACGGAACAGCTCGACCGATCAGCTCAGCGGTACGCTGCGGGGCCCGACCGGCCCGGCGGGGACATCGCCGCACGCAGGATCCGATGCCCCTTCGTCGAGAGGTCACGGGCGCCGCGCAGACCCGTCCCACCGGCTGGCGCTCCGGCGGGCTCAGTGAGTCCTTCCCTCTCGGTGAGACGGCGAAGGTGATCGTTGAACGTCATGGGCGGCAGGGTTCTGGCGGTCAGGGTCATGACTCCCACTGGTCGCGGTACTCGATGTGGATCTCGCGCGCGTCGCCGAGAACGCCGTCGTTGGAATGGAACTCGGTGCAGAAGTGCGGATAGCTGGGATGGACGGGGACGTATCCGGGGCCGTTTAGGGCGACGTCGAAGAAGTGCCGGGCGGTCTCCCTGAACACCTTCGCGCTGCCGGTCATGAACAGGGTCTCGGCGTGGAGATGCTGGTGGAACAGATCCCGGTTCTCCTGGTAGTGCCGTGACTCGTGATCAATCACGACTTCGCCGGTGTGTTCTGGGCCAGGCAGTGTCACGGTCTGCTGACGCCCTGGGCCGAGCCGTCTTCGTATCTCCTTCCATCGAGAGGGTGCGAACTGAAGCGAATGGTGGAGCAGTACGAGATCAAGCTGCCGTGTGCTGTCTTCCGGCGGCTCGTGGAAGGGGCTACGGTTCCCTCGCATCGGCAGATGGACCAGCGAGCGTGGTGAAGAGGCGGCGAGCTTCCACAGCCCGCCGATTTGCTGGGCGGCGTCCTGATCGAGGTAGGCGTCCAGGTGCCGATCGTGGTCGTTGAGCACTGCGTGGACCAGGGGCCGGGCTGGTCGGATGACTTTGAACTTCGTTGATCCCAGCTGTGCTTGGTGGATGGTGATGGGTAGCTTCATCGGTTCTCCGGGACGCGTGGGCTGACATTCGGCGGCATAACAGGCCCAGCCGCCGACTGATGTCTGTGCTCGTTCCGCCGAAGATCGTACGTGCGTCGTACGCACTGCGCCCCTGGTACCGGCGAGCCCGCATCCAGTTCCTGGACGTTGGCGAGCCAGGCGTCGCAGCCGGGGCTCCATACGCCTTGGACGTGCATGTTGCGGCTGGCTACGTGGCGTTGCTGCCTGTGCTCGACGCGGGTGCCGCGGCCGTCGTGGTTGAGTCGGTGCGTGAGGTCGGTGGCCGCTTGCGGCCAGGCCATGCCCAGCACACCGGCCGTCACCGCGGCGACACCTGCGCACGTCTCACTGATCCCGGTGCCAGTTCCCAGCCGGCCGGAGCGCCGCGCCCGCAGCGCCGCCCGTGCTCAGGCCGGCACCACCCTCCTCATCGCCCGCGCCGTCCAGGAAGAGGCGATGTGATGCACTTGTTCGATGAGACCCGGGCTACGGTGCGCTACGACTGCACCGCCTACCCGGGGCTGCCCGACATCCTGAAGAAGCCGTCCAAGATGGACCCCGACCAGATCTGGGAGGCGCGTCCCGAGTTCCACCACCCGGGCTACTCTTTGCGCGCCCCGGGCGATGTCCGGGTGACCGCGCTCGATGTGAACGCGACCTACCTCTCGGCGCTCCAGTGCCGGCTGAGCATCGGGAAGCTGGAACACAGCACCGGCAGTGATCATATCGAGCCGAAGCGCTTCGGGGCCCACCTGATCACCCCGCACCGTGGAAGCAGCACCCGCACTCGCACCTGCCCGACCCGATCGGCGATCGTGATGAACCCGGCGTCCTTCGGGGCACCAATAGCACGCTGCGCCTGCTCCAGCGCCTCTCCGGCCCGAAGTACTGCTTGACGGACGCGTTGTCGCTACCTGCATCCTTTGCGCTGGGTGAGTGCGGTACTCGTGCGTCGCCCGCTCCTCGGCCAGGAGTGCCGGGTTGTTCCGCGGCCCGGCAAGCTGCTGATCCGCATGAGGGCCGAGGCGTTTGAGGGGGCGAGAAGTCCTCATCGCGCGGCGTCCGCAATCCCCCCTCGCGCTGCTGGTACGTACAGGTGAGCCGGCGGCGACTGCTGCGGGCCACGGAAGCCCGGCGGTGACTGCGGGTGTTGCTCACATTCCCCAGTTCGTCAGCGGGGGAGGCCGGCCGGGCGAGGGCTGATCCAGCAGCGACCGTTGTGTGCGCTCGGCCTGCAGGAGATTCTCCGCGGCGTCGGCCGGCTCGGGCGGTGGCGGCGGTCCGGGGGCGGGCGGCGGCCCGGCGGGTGGTCCGGCTCCGCCGGCGGTCCAAGCCGTGCGGGCGAGTACCTCCGCGGACCCGGTGCGATCCGGTGGGTACGGCGAGGGCGTCCTCTCTTGGTCGCTGCCCGGGCTCCCATCCCTGTCCGGACCGTGCGTGCGCTGACCTGTTGACCGCACCTTCGCCGTCTCGGCAGGGGGCTTTCTTCGGTGTCGAAGGGCAACTTCGTCGTCAGCCGGAGAAGGAGTCGGTCTCGCCCGGCTCGGTCTCCATGGCTCGGCGATCGAACCGCAGCATGGCGAGGAAGAACAGGCCGCCCAGGAGGAGAAGACCCACCACGATCACGACCGAGACGAAGGCCTCTTTCGGGGTCACCAGAACGAACAATGCGATGAGTGTCCACAACAGAGCGAAGATGGCGACCGGCAGCTCGAAGCGTCCGAGGTCGAAGGCGCCCTTTCTGCGGCTCAGGCGCTTGCGCACCGTCAGGTAGAGCACGATGGTCGAGCCGTAGGTGACTGCGGGGAGGATCGTCGAGGCCGTGACCAGCTCCAGCAGCGCGGCGCCTGGCAGTGCGACCATCAGCACGATACCGAGGGCGAAGACCAGCACGGTCGCGGGAATCGGTGTCATGGTGCGGGGGTTCACCCGTCGCATCACCTGGTGGGCGGGGAAGCGTCCGTCGCGCGACATCGCGAAGACGAGACGCGAGCACGCGACCATCACGACGATCCCGGCACCGAAGAACGCGATGGTGATCGCGACCAGCAGCGTCCTCTCCATCACCGGACCGAGCTGGTCGCGCATGATGGCCGCGACAGGGGAGCCGTTCGCGCTGATGCGGGGGATGTCGTCGATCGCGACGGTGAGCGTGAGAACAGCAGGCCCAGGACACCGGCTGCCACGACCGATCCCACGATCGCGCGCGGGACGGCGCGGAACGGGTCCTTGGCCTCCTCGGCCAGGTTCGCGGCCGAGTCGAAGCCGACGAGGGTCGCGAGCCCCATGATCATCGCGAGCATCAGACCGCCGCCTACCGCGAAGTAGCCGGGGGTGTGTTCGACGACACCGCGCGAGGTGAGGTTGCCGACCGTGCCGTCACCCGTGACGGCCACGGCGATGACGAGCGCGAGGGCCACGATCACGACGAGCGCCAGTTCGAGCCCTACCGCGATCGTGTTGATCAGACTGACGAGGCGCGTGGAGGCCACGGCCAGCACGGTCTGGACGAGGAGTACCACGAGTGTGATCAGACGTGCGGTGTTCTCGTTCGGCTGGAGACCTGCGAGTGGCATGAACGCCTGGCTCGCGAGCGCGTTGTCGACCGCCACCACGCCGATGGCCAGGTAACAGAAGGTCAACCACCCGAACCACCAACCGATCTTCGGGGTGGCCAGCCGCGAGGCCCACTGGTAGGAGGAGCCGCTGAGCGGGATACGGGCCGCGAACTGCGCGACCACCAGTGCCACCAGGGTCTGTCCTACCGCCGCCACGATCCACAGCCAGATCCCGACCGGCCCGGCAGTCTGCAGGACTTCATCGAAGGTCGCAAAGATGCCGACGGCCACCGAGATGAACGCGAACGAGATCGCGAACACCTGGAAGGAGCCAAGGGTCCGCTTCAGTTCCTGCCGGTAACCTCCAGCCTCGACGGAGCCCGCATCATCGTGGGCATCGGATGACTCCACCATCGAGGCGACCTCACCTTCCAGGGCCCCTCCGGTGCCGAGGGAGGCGCAGGCAGGGGCCGATCAGTGCACCATTTTCACTGGCTTCGATGTGTATCTCCCTTTCGACTCGCGCAAAGCGGCCTTCCGTCGGTCGGCCCGTCCACCGTCACGACGGCGCGGGCGGGCAGTGGTGGCAGCTTGAGGCGCCGCTTGGGCTCATGCCGGCCTTGCCTGCAGCGTTCGACCCGCGGCAGGTGACGAGCGGATCTCGAAAGGCTCGTCCGAAGGTCCGGCTCCCCGACGGGCGGGCATCTGTGGACGCGCAACCGCTGTCTTCCTGTTATTCCGCCGCACAGAGAAGCCGTCGAACGCGAACGTGCTGTCGATAGGCAGTCGGTGGTGAGCAGTCAGTACTTGGATGAGGTCCTTGCGGTGATCGGCTGTGGGGGCGCCCGCAATGAGGTAGCGGTGGCGGCTGTCGCGACGTCCACGCGCCGAGGTGGTCCTCGTTTCCCGCTTGTGGCGCGGTGCGTTTCGTTGGGACCATCTCCGCATGTTCGAGTTGCTCCCCGAAGTCGGTCTTCGACTCCCCGGCCGTGCCGGCACCCTGCGCTTCGGCATCGACGAGCGCACCGCCCAGTGGGCTGTCGCCACGATCGCGGACGTTCGCGGTGGTTGGGTCTGTGGTGCCCGCTGGTCCTTCAGCGCGCAGTACCGGGGCCTGACGCTCGACGCATACGGCGACACCACGGATCGCCGCGGCCGGCACCAGGACACCCCTGGCCTGGCCGGCATCGCCCTCACCCGCGACCCCTTCACGCTCACTGGGCCGTCCGCCTGCCCCGTCGTCCTTGGCGGCGTCGATCTCTTCGGCTACCCGACCGCCGAGGTTTCGGATGTCCTCAGTGACAGCCTGCACCCGACGCTCCGGCTCAGCGGTGACGGTCTCTACCTCAAGGCCGTCTCGGTCCACGCGGAGCCCGTACCCGTCGAGAGCTGACCACGAAGGTGACCCGGACCGACGAGGCCGAGCACACTGCCGACGTCCTCGCCCGAAACCCGGCCCCTGCGACACGGCTCCGCTGTACACCCGAGATGCCACGACCGGCACCGGCCCGAGCAGAACATCGCCTTTCGCGCCGTGAGCGCGCGCGGGTGGAGACGTGTGTGTGGCCTCCATGTCTATCGTCAAGCCGCCTGGGCACCCGCACGGGTCTCCGTGAGGAGCGTCCGTTGCCCGCGGCCTTGTCGGACCGGTGTATTCACAGGTCCAGTCGGCCGAGCCGCCAGGACATGGTGATGAGTGTTCTGAGCTGCGAAAGTTGGCGCTGCACCAGATGAACAGGCTTGCTAACCGTAGGGGCACGAGTGGAACGGATCACTGAAGACCAGGTTGCGCGGCTGGTCGGTTTCGTGTCGGCACGCATCCCCGAAACGGCTTCCCTTCAAGGCGAAGCCCGCCGTACGGCTGCAGCCCTGCGTCTGGCCGCAGACAAGCAGATCGCGGCGGTGCGCTTCCAGCGGACCGCTCCGCCTGTAAGCGGGGGGACGACCGATTTGGCAGCCGCCGCGTGGAACCTTCTGGTCGCCTTCGCTGAGATCTGGCGCGACCACCCAGGGTTCCCTGCTGACGCCGCCAAGGAGACGTTCGAGTTCGACTGCGATTCGCCCCTCTAGCGGATCCCAAGCCACTGTGGCGGGCCGGGATGCGTAGAAGGTTCCGTCGCGGAGCATGGCGAAGAGGACGTCAGCGCGGCGTCCGGCGAGGCAGAGCAGGGCCTGTGTGTGGTGTTGGCCATGGGCGGTTTTCGTGTCGTGGTGGGCACGGGACGCTGGGTCACCGAGCGCCGCGAAACCCGAGAGGAAGAAGGTCCGTTCGAGTTGCTCGTCCCTCTCGGGGAAGGCTGTTCGCCGCGGATCGAGGAGCCTGAGCTCCGGGTTGCCGGGACGAGGGCGGCGTAGGCGGCCGCCATCAGGCGCGCACCGACCTCGGCCGCGAGTTCGGTGTCACCGATGTCGTCTCCGCACGTGCACGAAGGCATTGCGCGGGTGCAGGATCTGGCCGGTGGGTACGGCACGCACGTGGTCCTGGAGTGCGCCGGCGATGTGCCCGCTCACGAGCAGGCCACTGGGATCGTCCGGCGGGGGCAGGGTGGGTGAGGGGCCCGGTAGGGGCGCGTGCGGCACGTGGGGGCGCATTCGGATAGAAGATCTATTCGATTGCGCCCCCACGGGTGACGGGCTCTCATCCATGATCTTGGGGTTGTTAGCGTCCTTGCCGTGACGCATCCCATGCCTTCCGGCCCGGAGCCGGACCGCCTCGCTGTGCCCTCGCCCCGCCACGCGGGCGAATCGTTTCGCCCGGTGCTGTTGGATCTTTCGCAGTCGGCCGACGCAGCGGCCCTGGTCGAACTGCGGGCCTCGGACCGCCTGCGCGAGGTCCACGACCGGATCGAGGACCAGGTCGAAGAACTCCTGCGCTGCCGTACACCGCAGGATCCCTTCGGCGGCCAACCCCGTTCCCGCGCCATCGCCGACACGCTGGGCTCGCGCCCTGAGAACTACGGCAGGTGGGTCTGGTACCCGTGGTCCGGGCGCCTGGTCCACGTGCTGCCCCAGTCCGAGTTCCGCAGGGTCCGCACCGACCGCAACCGGGACAAGATCACTCGCGAGCAGCAGCGGGGTCTTCTGGACCGGCAGATCGGCATCATCGGCCTGTCGGTCGGCAGCAGCGCCGCACTGACCTGCGCCATGGAGGGCATCGGCGGGGCCTTCAGGCTGGCGGACTTCGACCGGCTCGGCCTGTCGAACCTCAACCGGCTCCGCAGTGGCGTCCACGAACTCGGCCTGGAGAAGAGCGTGCTGTGCGCGCGCCGCATGTACGAGCTCGACCCCTATCTCGACATCGAGATCCACCGCGGCGGCATCACCGAGGACAACATCGAGGACTTCTTCTCAGCCGGTGAGGACGGAAGGGGCCTGGAGTTGCTCATCGAGGAGTGCGACACCTCCTGGGTGAAGGTCGCCGCCCGTGAGCACGCGCGCAAGAGGCGGATCCCCGTCCTCATGGACACCAACGACCGCGGCGTGCTGGACATCGAGCGCTTCGACATCGAACCCGACCGTCCGCTCTTCCACGGCCGCACCGGCGACACGACCGCCGCCGACGTACGCGACCTCGACCAACAAGCAGCTCTCCGCCTCCTCCTCGACGTCGTTGACGAGCAGCGGCTGAGCCCGGCCATGGCCGATGCTCTGACCCGCGTCGGCCATACGCTCTCCAGCTGGCCGCAGCTCGCCAGTGGCGTCATGCTCGGCGCAGCACTCGTAACCGACACCGCCCGCCGCATCCTGCTCGGCGAACCACTGCTTTCCGGCCGCTACTCCATCGACCTCGAAGCGCTCGTCCCCGCACCGGCCACGCCTGGAGCCGGCCTGTGAACCGAGTCCCCGAACTGCACGGCGAACACCTGAGACTGCGGGAGCTGCACGCAGGCGACCATGACGCGTTCGCGCGGATCCTCACCCACCGTGTCCTCACCCGCTACCTGGGAATTGACCGCATGGACCCCGTCCAGGCACACGCCGCCTTCGCCCAGAGCCTCGCCCAGCCCCACACCCACCCGCGCCGCAAGTACACCCTCGCCGTCTGCGCTCCCCACGATGACACCCTCGTCGGCACCATGGGACTCCTTGTGGAGGACTACGGCAGCAATGCCATGCTCACCAGCCTCGCCCTGCTGCCCGGCGCCTCCGTCCGCGGCCACGGCCACGAGGCCGGCCGCCTGTTGATGGCCTACGCATTCGGACACCTGGGCCTGCACCGCATCTGGGCCGGGCACCGCAGCGACCACCACCACATGCCGAAAGTCATGCACGCCGCGGGCCTGCGCCCCGAAGCCACCCTCCACCAGCTCTTCCACACCCAGGGCAGCTGGCACGACGTCACCACCTACGCAACCGTCGCGCCCGAATGGAAACGCCAGGCCACCGACAGCGAACTGGCCGTCCTCGACGGAGCACCCCGCCTCGACCGAGTCTGACCCCCCAGCGGTAGGTGGCCGGCGGCGGTCCAGGTCGGCCAGAACATCGACAGGCACCTCGCAAGAGCCCCGGAATGGTTCCGGAAGAGCCGCTGTTCCACCGGCGGTTGTGGAGCACCGGCCGTACGCCCTGACGTGGTTCCCTCGCTCGCTCTCTCCGGGAGGAGGATCCAGAAGAGCACGAGATACGGGCCGTGGCCGATTCCCAGTTCACGGCACGGCTCCGTCCGGGTCCGGACCGGTATCCCGTGGCGGGACGTGTCCGTCGCGTACGGGTCGTAGGGCCGGGTTCATGACCTGTTCCGCCGGTGGTATCCGGCGCCGCGTCCTCACCCGGCTCCACGTCCCTACCCGAAGCGCAAGGCGCGATCACATGGGACTTGAGCGTCGACTCCACGGTCTGCCGCGCCCATCAGCGTGCGGCCGGGGCACGCAAGCAGGGTGACTTGAGGAAGGAACCACCGGGGTGGTGTATCTAATGAGCCCCGAGATCACGGACCGGGACGCTCGCGCGACGGGTTCACGACCAGCTGCACCAAGGGCAGAAGCCCATGGCGCTCGCGGTCACGGCCCGGGCAGCGCGACGACTCGCAGCAGTTCGAGCCCCTGCTGGAGAAGGCTCGCGTGCCTCGCATCGGGGGCCGGGCCGGCCACGCGTCCACCCCGACCGAGTCCGCGCGGACAAGGCGTACGCCTCCCGCAAGGCTCGTGCGCCTGTCTGCGCTGCTGCGGAATCCGCTGCACCATCCCGGACAAGTCTGACCGGGCGCACATCCGGAGAAAGCTCGGATCTCGCGGCGGCCGGCCACCGCGCTTCGACCCGGTCGACCGTCGCGAGCCTCATGCGGTGGAGTGCGGGAGAAACCGCCTCAAGAAGGAACCGCGCTGTCGCCACGCGATACGACCGGCTCGCGGTCAGCAGCGAGGCGACCGTCCTCGTCGCGGCCATGAACGAGTGGCCGTGACCCTCGCCCTCACGCGGTGGGATCCACGTTCCACGTCTCCGGCAGATCGCTGCCGCAGAAGACACAGACGAAGTCGTCTTCGCGCACGATGTTGTGCTCCTGGCAGCCGAGACACCGACGGAACACCACCTCGTGGGTGAAGCCGGAGGGCCGCGTGAGCCCTACGTCGTCCAGAGCGCGAGCGACCTCCGACCAGGAGCCGATGTCGGGGCAGTACCCGGTGGACTGATTGCTGATCTCGCTCACGGCCCACCGGTCCGCCTCGCGCATGAAACCGATCTCGCCGGCACTCAGCACCACGGCTCCGCCGGCACAGGCCACGTGCTCGCTCCGTCGTGGGGCCAGCCGAAGTGCACCGTCCACGCCGACCACGAAGGTGAAGGGCTCGGCCAGCTCCGCCGCCGCTCGCCCCGCGATCCACTCACCGAACTCAGATGCCGAGCTGATCCGGCACCCGCCACTGCCAGGCCGGACCGCAGCTTTCAGCTCGACCGGTCCGACGTATCGGTAACTCCGCCCCCGCGTACTCACATCAGCCAATCCAGAGCACTTGACACACGCCCCTGGAACTCGTCACACGACCGTGCTGGTGTGCACGGCCTGGCCCGGGCAGCTAAGTAGGCCGCTGCTTCTTGTGTCAAGGCCCTCAAACACTTCGCCGGAGTCATGCAGGGATGAAGCTCGGCCACCAGGGTGGGACGTCGGCCGGGCACAGCGGGGCGGGGTAGGAGTCCGGCAGGCCGAGCCATGTGACGAGGAACCAGGCGAACCACACGGTGAAGACGAGCCCTGCAGCCAGGGCTGTCCTGCGATGACGCTTCCCGAGGGTGCCGTGCAGGATCACCCACGGAACTGCAGTGGCGATCCATATGAGAGGCGCAAGAAGCAGCAAAGTCGTGCTGTTGGCTGCTGCGCCGTTACCGATGTCGCAAGCAGCCCAGGCCCTCCCAATGGCAGCAGTGGTCACCACCGCGGTCAGCCCACCGAAGACGAACCCAAGGCCAGTTCCTCTCAGCGGGCGGCCCGGAGGACTCGATGGCTCTGCTCCCACGATCATCTCCCCCGCGTCGCCGTAGATGCGGAGGGTACCAACGTTCTGAAGCAGCCCGTCGGAGCCCTGGCCTGCCCTGACGAGGCGGCCGACCCGCGGACGATCGACCCGCGCCGGGTGGGGGAGAAGACCTCGCGTTCGCAGGGGAGGGCACAGGCACGGGACAGCGCCCTCCTGACGGAGCCCTTGCGCAGAACCCCACCAACCGGAACCTCTGTTTCGCCGATACCTGCGGGCACGCCCCTGGGCGCAGGATCACCGCGGTTTCGGCGGTGGAGCTGATCGACCCTGGAGCCGGCCGACTGCGCCTGGCACCAGGGCCGATCAGAGTCGGGGCCCGAGGGACGGGCCGTCACCGCGACCGACGCGGTTCCCTGATCCCTGCGACGAGCCCCGACAGACGAACATCGTCGATCCTAAGGCGTCGCCCCCCGGCAGGACCGCCTCCGCGAGCCCGATCCGCTCTGCTGCTTCAGCATGATCACGACCAGATCGACGACGGAGAAGAGCACCGGTACCAGCACCCAGTCCGCCCATGTGGGGGGGAGGCCGGGGCCGGTGCGGGGGACGGGCGCACCGGCCCCGCGGCACTCGGCCTGGCCCGGCGGGGCCGGCGAGTCGTAGACCTACCGACTCCCGGCACCCGGCGACCCGCGACGTCGGCTCAACGGCTGTCCGGCACCCGCGACATGTAGTCCTGCCGCAGCGCGTCGAGGATCTGTGCCGCCTCCGGGAGGCCGACCCGCCGACAGCGTTCTGCCGCGGCCGTCAGCCGGGTGATGGCCTCCTGGAACCGGCGCAGCGCGTTGCCCTCGATCAGAGCGGCGATCCGGACCGCCTCGGCGCGCGCCGATTCCCCCTCCTCGCCGCCCTGTTCGTGGGCGGCGACGGCGGCCTCCGTCTCGGCCAGCGCATCCTCGAACCGCTCCGCCTCCGCCAGGACGCGGCCCCGGCGATAGTGCACCGCGCCCCGTTCGAACCAGGGCACGAAGCCCTCCGTACCCTCCGGTACGGATGCCGCCAGCGTGTCCGCCTCGGCGAGATGCTTCAGCGCCGTTTCCAGACCCTCCAAGCCGCGCGTGTTCATGACCAGACGCGAGAACTCGCGCATCATGTGCATGAGCAGGGACGGGTTCGGCGCCTGCGCGTGCGCCGCCAGGGCCCGCTCGTACGCCGTGCCTGCCGCGTCCCAGCGGTCTGCCAGCGCCAGCGCGATGGCCGTGTCAGCAGTCACCATCGTCCGGATGGGGGCGTCGTCGTCCTCCCAGCCGGAGACGGCGTCCGCCAGCCGCAGGAACTCCTCGGCCGACGGCAGGAACTCCTCCAGTTCCCGCAACCCGCGCGCCAGAATCAGCCTGGCCTGGGCGACCGTACGCTCGTCGAGCGCCGCCGCCGCCTCCTCGGCGACCAGCGACTCCAGAACCGCGACCGCGTCGGCCTGCCGGCCTGTCCGCGTCAGGACGTCGACCAGCTGCAGCCGCACGTCCGCCGCTTCCTGGGACGCTCCGGACTGATCGAACCGCGCGGCCGCCTCCGACAGGTGGCGCACCGCGCTCGCGTGGTCGCCCGTGTGCGAGACCGCGTGGCCGAGCATCGCGTACGTCGGAGCCATCGGGAAGTCCGCGTCGTCATACAGCACCGCGTCCGCGATCGTCCGGTGCAGCAGCTCCACCGCCTCCTGAGGCCGCTCCTGAGCCATCAGGATCTGGGCGAGCAGGGCACGCGGGCGTACACCGCGCCAGGGCTGGTCCGAGGCCTCCAGCTCCTTCAGCGCGGTGCGCAGGCCCTCCTCGGCGCGTTCCAGGTCGCCGTGGCGGCCGGCCACGTCCGCGGCGAATTGCCGGGCGTTGGCGACCTGGTGAAGGACGGCCAGCCGCTCCGCCTCGGTGTGCAGGGCCTGGACGCACGCCTCGAAGCGTTCCACGGCACCCGGGGAAGCCTCCGGGCCGCCGCGGCTCAGCTCGCGGTAGGCCGCGTACGTGCGCGCGTAGTGCACCATGAGGTACGCCAGCTTGCGCTCCCGCTCCAGGTCGTCGCAGGCCGCCGCCTCCGCCGCTCCGACGGCCTCACCTGTGAACGGGGCCTCGGTGCGCAGTCGTTCGGCCTCGTGCAAGAGCTCGTCGAGGGCGTTCCGGAGGCTGTCGGAGTCCGGTCTCTCGGCTCTCCGGGCGGGGTCGGCGTCCCCGTCGACCGACGGTTTCGTCCAGGCAAGGGCGCGGGCCCGCGTGGACAACGCCTGCCACGGCATGCCGAGCCGCTCGTACAGCTCCCCGGCCCGACGGACCTCCACCATGGCCTCGTCGTCGTGGTCCGCCGTCGCCAGCTCACCCGCCCGCTGCTCGGCGAGTTCCGCCCGCAGCAGCTCCTGGGGGCCGAGCACCTCGTCGTGCACCGCGCTGCCGTCGGCCAGACGCTCGGCGATCCGGGTCCACAGCCGGGCGTCCCCGGGGTGGCCCGCGCCCGCCATCCGTCGTGCCTCACGCACCAGGGTCACGAAGTCCTCGGGGACCGCGACGGTGGCAGGAGCCGTCACCGGCGCAGCCGCAGACATCGCCGGCCGGGCGACGGAGGTCCTCAGGCCCAGTGGCAGCGGGGCGTCGAGCAGCGGACGCTGCGACAGACGCTCCCGGCGGCGGCCCCCGACCGCCGTCGTCCCGTTGCGGGCGTCGAACGCGGCCGTCAGCTGGTCCGCCTGGGCGCGGACGTGCACGAGCAGTTCGTCCGCGGTCCAGCTCCGCCCCGGCGGGCCCGCGACGGCCGTGCCCGCGTGCCCCTCCTCCACGATCCGGGCGAGCAGCAGCTCGACGCCGGTCAGGAAGTCCAGATGGGCCAGCGGGGCGCCGGTCGCTTCGAACAGCGGCCGGTTCTCGGCGAGGATCTCCAGGCCGCGGCCCTCGTTGCGGGACAGCACGCAGAACTCCAGGTGCCGGCCGACCCAGGCCTGCATGCCGGTGTTGCCGCGGACCCGACGGTAGCCGGTCAGGTGGTGCGATCGGGCCTCGTCGAGCCTGCCGCAACGCAGGAGGGCCCCGAGCGCCAGCGCCTGGCTCATCTGCGGCTCCTCGTTGCAGCCGACCGCCTCGTCGAGGACCGGCCGCAGCGTGTCGAGCGCCCCCGGGTCGTCGCCCCCGTACATCAGGTGCGCGGCGAGGTGCCGGGTCTCGCAGGCCTCGCAGTCGCTCAGCTCGGTGCGCGGTCGGGTGGCCCACAGGTCGTACGCGTCGGCGACCCCCGCGCCCGTATGGGCCGCGAGGTGGTAGCTCAGAGCCGCCACGGGCTGCATGCCGTGCCCGGCCTTCTCGTACCGGCGCCGTGTCTCGTCGATCCAGCCGCGGATCGAGTCAGGCGACACCTCGGGCACCTCGATGAGCGAGGTCGCCACCCACTTGAACCGCCAGTAGATCTGGTGGGCCTCCCACTCGCTGAACTCCTCGGGAGACTCGTCCCACAGTTTCAGCAGTCGGCCGAAGACGACCGGCGACTTGCGGCACTCGCCTGTGAACTCGTATGCCGACATGAGCTCCAGGAGAGCGGTGACCAGGACGTCCGGCTTCTCGAACTGAGCGGCTGCTTCGACGAGTTCTTCGGCGGTGACGGTGTGTTGCGGTCCGTGCGGGCGGCCGTGGTTCTCACGCAGTGCCTCGACCACGGCCTCGGGGGTGTCCAGCATCAGATGTCCTTCCGGGGCCCGGAGCCGTCCGCGTCCGTGCCGGCGTTGTGCATGGCGTGGGTGAGCAGGCCGATGAAGGCCCGGTTCAGCAGGGCGCTCTCGCTCGCCTTCAGTGGTCGGCGGCTGAGCAGCAGGGCCTGCCCGTACAGCGCCTCGGCCGTGGTGACGGCCAGACCACGCTCGGAGATCGTGATCGCCTGGCGCACCAGCGGGTTGAGGTGGTTCAGGACCAGTTGGGCGCGCGGCGTCTCGTGCCGCAGGGAGCCCAGGATGTCGGCCCACAGACCGTCGCTCTCGGCGGCGAGGCCCGACCGGGTCCGCTCGTGGCGCGCCTCCCGGTTGTCGAGCAGCAGTGCCGGGGCGCTCACCGGCTGGAAGTCGCGCAGCACGACGTCGCAGTCGTGCACGCCGATCGTCTCCCGGGCGACGAGCAGGAACGCGGCCGCTCGCAGTTCGGCCGTGGGGTCGACCGCGTCCAGGTGGGCGGTAACCGTGGCCGGGTCGAGGTCGCTGACGGAGGTGCCGGGACGGATCTCGGGCAGCCGCTGCACGAGATCGCGGTCGTAGGTGTAGCCACCGTTGACCACGCCCAGCCCGGCCGCCGCGGCGATCGGGGCGACCTGCCGGAACTCCTCCACACTGCGGGTGACCAGCAGCGTCGGGTGCGTACGTGCGAACTCCTCCAGCGTGACGTTGCCGTCGGTGGTCTCGAACGGCAGCCACGGCAGCACCACCCGCAGCAGCTCGTCGTCGTAGCGTGCCAGCGCCTTCACCGCGAGGTGGTGGGTGTCGATGAACCGGTGCAGCAGTGCCGGGTCGCTGGCCGCGAGACCGGTGAGCCAGTCCCGGATCCGGTCGCCCAGGGCGTCCCGTACGGCGGACAGTGTGCCGTCCTCGTACAGCGACTCCCGCGAGGCCGTCGGTCGCAGGCTCGTGGTGTCGACCACGCAGCGCACGAAGAACGCCCAGTCCGGGAGCAGTTCGGGCGCCTGATCGGTGAGCAGCATGCCCTTCAGGTGCACCCGGTGACCGGCGCGCTGCGCCGGACTCATGGCCGTCGGCAGGACGTACGCGACACCGCGCAGCCCGGCCGCCGGAAGGTCCAGTTCGATGCTGTCGAGCGGCGTGAAGTCGAACCGGTCGCGGCAGTACGCGGTCAGCGCCTCGTGGTGGGCGAGGGGGGAGCGGTGGGACTGCTCCCAAGGCGGCGTGTCGTTGATCCGCTCCCTCTCGCCGTGCGGGTCCACGACGACGACCTCGTGCCGCAGCAGGCTGCCGTAGTGCCGGGCCAGGTCGACGACCCGCTGCGGGCTCGTCCACTCGGCTTTGTCGGCCCGGGGGACGAGCCGCACCGTGGTGCCCGGCTCCGGGACAGCCGAGGACGGCAGCGTACGGATCGTGTACCGGCCGTCGGAGTGTCCGCGCCACTCGACCGCGGGCGCCGCGGGGTCGGCCGCGGACCGGCTGAGCACCGTGATCTCGTCGGCGACGACGAAGCACGCCAGCAGACCGATGCCGAACTGGCCGATGAAATCGCCGCGGGCGGACTCGAGTCCGGCGCCGTCCACGGCGCCTTCGGCGGTCCGCTTGGAACTGCGTCCGATGGTGGCGAGGAAGCGGTGGACGTCGGCCTCGGTCAGTCCGATGCCGGTGTCCGTGACGGTGAGGGTGTCACCGGTGCGCACGGTGATCGTGCCGGGTGAGTCCGGGGCGACGGCCTGACGGGCGGTGATGGCGTCCACGGCGTTCTGCAGCAGCTCGCGCAGATAGACGCGGGGACTTGAGTAGAGGTGGTGGGAGAGCAGGTCGACCAGGCCGCGCAGATCGACCTGGAAGGTGTGGGCGGTCTCGGAAGGGGACACCGGACGAAATCCTTCACTGGCGCGCCCGCGCCGGTGTACGGCACGGACGGGAAGACGGGCGAAGAGGGGGCGGGGGAGGGCGGTGGTGCTCGTGTCGGAGTGCGCGCCCTGCGGGTCAGCGCCCGGCGGCCGAGCGGTGCTTGCGGTAGGCCGCGACGGGGTCGGAGCCGTTCAGGTAGTCCCACGGGGACTCCGTGACCCGCCCCTGCGTGGCCTGGAAGCACTCCCGCGCCGAGGTCCGGTCCCCGGCCAGCGAGAACGCCATCGCGAAGCTGTTCAGCAGTCCCAGCCAGGAACCCTCCGGCACGAAGTCCGGATGCCGGAACGAGTGGTCCGCTGCCTGCCTCAGCGACTCCGCCACCTCGGGCCTACGCATGTACGCGGCGTCAGGGCCCGAGTCGAGCGACAGCCACTCCTCGATGTGAGCGTCCGGCACCAGCCGGCCCAGCGGCGTTCCGCCGGGAGCCTTGAGGACGGAGTCACGGGCGAACGCGTGCATCTCCTCGTGCGACCCGCCCCACTTCTTGCAGATCTGCTGCAACAGCTGCGTGTGCGCCCCCAGGTGGTACGGATCCCTGCGCACGGTCGCCTCGAACCGGCGGCGCGCCATGACCTGCCCGACCTGCAGACCACGGCCGGTGACCTGGAGGACGTACCAGGGCGAGGTCCAGCCCGGCTCGAGCTCCGCGGCCTCGTACAGCCACTCCTCGGCCTGGCGCAGCCGGGAGTGGAAGACCTCGAACTGCTCGCGCGAGACATCCTTCGCGCGCGCCGAGGTCCGGGCCTCCCAGCCCCAGCTGACATAGCGGATTCCCGCCACGGTCAGCGCCAGCGCCGATGCGGGCTCCCTCCTCAGCACGTCGCCGATCCACCGCTCGACGCCAGCCGTGTCGCCGATGGCCCACAGGAGCCCTGTACGGTCCCGGCTCTCCGGTCGCGCCTCCAACAGGTCCCGCACGCAGGCCCAGTCCGCCGCGACGGCCGCCTCACGCACCCGTGCCACGTCCGGATCGCCGGAGTCCTTCTCCAGCCGTGCCCCCGGTCTGCCGGTCCATCGGCCCAGCGTGAGCCCCCGATCACGGAGCAATGCCATGGTCCCCACCCCTTGGTCTCTCTCACAGGGAGGCACGTGATCACCCCCTGGTGGAAGTAGTGAGTATCACGCGCCACTGACATTCGCACATTCGTTTAGTGTCGGCGCGGACCGGACCATGTCCCCTCTGACCTCGCCCTATCGTTGGCCTTAGCTGTTGCGGAGGGTGAGGGGTTGGGGAATGATCCACCGGTGTGACCATCCTTCTCGCCGTCGTACTCGGCGTGTTCCTCGTCGTGCTCCACCGGCTCCTCATCGTTCCCCGCCGCGGCGCAGAGCACTTCGTGGCGTCCGAATACGGCCTTCCTCCCCGTGAGCTGCTCGACTCGCGTCGCCCCGGCCCACCCCCGCCGGCCCACCGTACGGAGGAGCGGCAGGCCGTCGCCGAAGCGGCCTGGGGAGGAGACTGGCAGTCCGCTGAGCGGTACGTCCGGGCGGCGGGCGACGACTGGGACGAGCGCTGGAACCGGCTGGAGCTCCTGCAGCAGGTCGCACGGGAGGATGACGCCTGGCTCGATGCCTGGCGCACCTCGGAGCCCCGGAACTGCGACGCGGCAACCCTTCACGCGAGCATCATGGTCCACCGCGCCTGGGAGATCCGGGGCAGTGGGTATGCACACGAGGTCATGACCTCGGACATGAACCGCTTCGTCGCCATGCTCCTGGCGGCCATCGAGGAGGCACGGCAGGCCGCGCTGCTCGACCCCGCGAACCCTGGCCCCTGGGTGGTGATGGTCACGGCGGCGCGGGGAGCGAAGTACCGCCCCGCACAGTTCAAGCCGCTGTGGGAAGGGCTCGTGGCCCGCGCTCCCCACCACTACGAGGGGCACTGGCAGGCTCTCCAGTACTGGTGCGCGAAGTGGTTCGGCAGCGACCGTCGGATGATTCGGTTCGCCCGCCAGGCGGTCCGCAAGGCCCCGCCCGGCAGTCCGCTGGGCGGGATCTATCTCCACGCGCTGAGCGAGCGGCCCGGCGTCGGCGCGGCTGCCGTCACGCCGATGACGAGAAGCACGCTGAAGCGGATCGCGGCATCCTTCGACCACGTCGCGCCTGATGACGAGCGCCTTCCGGATCTGCGTCACCTGCTGGCCAACTACATGGTCCGGTCGATGATGTACGGGCCCGCCCTGGAGCAGTTCCGCCTGATCGGGCCGTGGTGCGGTGCCCAACCCTGGCGCAAGGACGGGGACCCGGTCGTGGCCTTCGAAACGGCTCGCGGCACGGCCGCGAAACTGTCCCGGGCCCGTCCCGCCCCGCAGCCGCCGGTTCAGAAGATGGGTCGCTAGAGGTTCCAGGCTTGCGCATGGGCCGGTTCGAAGTTGGCGAGGGGAGTGCGGGAGCGAGGAGGAAGCGGACCCGGCGGAGGGCGGGCGCCCGTGGTCTCTGCCGCGATCGCGTGGCTCGGGGGCCTCATCGGTTCTCCTCTCGCCGCAACCGACCTACGGCATGCGCGCGTCGAGTGGGACGCCGACTGGCCGACCGTACGCTGCTGACCATGCCGACCGGGTTCGCGAACCAGTCCGACACAGTCGCCGCTTACGGAGTGGTCCGCCACTGGGAAGACCGGGCATCGTCCGTCGCCCGGTAGAACGCCCTGCTCGAGGCGAAGCTACGCGCAGCCGGCATCGCCGTGCCGTGTCAGTGACAGCCGTTCCGCTCGATCGGTACTCGCGGGCACGGCGGCTTGGGTGAGGGCACCCCGAGCCCGGACGCGCGTTCAGACGCCTTTGGGGGGCCGTGTCGGGCCTCTGGACGAGCAGCTGCCTCATGACTCCGGCCACTCTTACGGTCCTCCAGCTCCCGCAAGTGCCGCGCCTGAGCAATTCCGGCATTCTGAATAGTGAGACGTGGAGTCTTGTTATGCGAGACGCGACTAGGCTTCAGATCGTCTGTAGACGGCGAACGAACGGAAGATGTGTCATGCCCAAGACGGTCATTCATGTGTTCCGTGACGACGATGACGCGCTTGTCACCGGGACGCGGGTGGCGCAGCGCATCCAGGAGATCGCCCCGACCATGGGAGTGGCGTCGAGGTCTTCTGCTTCGAGCCGGCTCAGCGGCGTCTCAGCGGTGAGGGTGGCGGGGAGCCCGTCGCAACCTTCAACCGGCAGGTCGACGAGCTGATCGCAGGCGGTGTCGTTGTGGGGGCCTGCGTCAATGCTGCCCGTGCCGATGGAACCGAAGGTGAGCTGATCAGGTGCGGGCTCAACCTCCGGGTCGCCCGGGACGAGTTCCTGCGTTTCACCCTCGAACAGGCGACTGTCATCACTTTCTGATGCTGCATCAGGGCAGCATCTTCCTGTGCCGATGTGACGCGCTGTTCGGTGCTGGTCCGGGCGGCACGGGGCGGCCCGGCTGGGCGGGTGGGTGAACGATTACGGGTGCGCGAGATCGAGGGCGGCGGGGGCCAGCTGCCTGCTCCAGGTCGTCCTGAAGAGCTCCGGGGCAGTGAGGGGGGATCGCCGAGGTGCCGTTCACCAGCCCACCTCGACCAACCTCCCCGGCCCCGCCCCGCCCCGTTCGTCCTCGGCCTCATCGACGACGAGGTCGACACCCAGCCCCCGTCGCCCCCGCCACCGTCGAATCCGCGGCTCTTCGATCCGGTGATGGGGGACCCACCAGGACAGCAGTGTGGCGCCCGGGGCGCCATGCCGCGTGAGGCCGCTTCAGGCGGCCATCTCCGGAATCGCGGGCTTGCTGGCGCCCTTCGGGTTGCCATAGATCTGGGCCATCTTGCTGGCGTGGTAGGCCAGGCTGATCATCTGGCCCGTGCCTCCCCTGCCTGAGCGGTGGTGCCGGCGATCACGACGTGGAGGGCGCCCAGCTTCGGGTCGAACAGCGGGATCCTCGCGGGGAAGCCGGAGACGCTGGTACATCGAGTTCGAGCGGTGGAGGGGCGCCGCGGTGTGCTCGAGGGCCTTGAGTCACTGTCGTGCGGTGAGCCCGCCTGCGTGCAGGTCATGCTGCACGACGAGGACGACGACCCTTCCGGCTGTGGCTGTTCCGCGGCGGGGCCTTCGTCGAGGTGGGCATCCCTGGCACCCAGCGAGTGCACACTGCTGCCTCGCCGTGGGACGCGGACCCCGGCTTCCTGGTCCGCACCGGCCTGGGCAGGGGGAGGCCGACACTCACCAAAGCACGTACAGGACCTGCGGTTGTGCTGGTGACACGGCCCCGACCCGCGGCCGGACACACGCTGAAGCCGCCGTTGCCGCCCTGAGTGTCGCGAGGTGCGATTGCTGACCGCCCCTCCCGGCCCCGGGCTCCAGCGCCACGTCGGCTCGTCGGCCGAAGCTGGTCCGGGTGCCTGTCGTCGGTGGTGTGTGAACCCGGCTCGGAGCTCTGATGCAAGGTTGTCGGGCGGGGCGCCGGTTATTCCTTGGCCAGGAGAGGTGTGCTCCGCGGACGAGTTGGGCGGGGCCGGGTGTGGCGGGCGCAGGGTGGATGGCCCGTTGCCGGTGCGGCGTCCGGATGTCCCCGGCAGGGCGCGCTGTCAGTCGGGAATGCGGGACAGGGCCGCCTCCAGGCCGAAGGTGAAGCGTTCGTCGAAGTTCTGACGGAGATGGGGCAGGACGCGCTGCAGCGCCGGGTGTGCGCCGCGCTCGACGGCCTGGGTAAGGCTCGCGTCGTCCTCCTCGGCCTCGGCCTGCTCCTCCTGGGTCAGGCCGAGGGTGAAGTAGCTGACCGTCCAAGCGGTCCATGCCGCCTGCCGCTCATCGGCGCCGGCTTCCAGGAACGCGTCGATGAGGCGGTCGGCGAAGCGCAGCGTGTTCGGTTCGGCCGGATAGGTGCCGGTGACCAGGGCGGCGCCGTCGCGACGGGCGAGCAGCGCGTGCCGGTATCGGCCGACGAGTTCGCGGGCGCGTGCCGGAGGGGCGTCGGGCAGGTCGTCGTAGCGGATGCCGGCGAGGACGGCGTCGGCCATCAGCTCCAGCATTCGCGCCTTGGTCTTCACGTGCCACAGCACGGTGTTCATCCGCACCCCGAGGCGGTCTGCGACCGCCCGGGTGGAGAGCCCGTCCAGGCCGCGCTCGTCGAGCACCTGCAGGGCGGCATCGATGACGGCGGCGCGGGTGAGCTGGCTCGCGGTGGGTTCTCCGGCTTGCTTCTTGGTCACTGACCTAGTTTAGTTCATGCCGGTCATTGGTCACCGACCAAGAGTCTGTGTCGAGAAAGAGAAAGATCATGAACTATCAGGTCGTCGTCGCAGGTGCCGGACCCGTGGGCCTTTGGCTCGCCGGCGAACTGCGCCGCGCGGGCATCACCGTCGCCGTGATCGAACCCCGCTCCGAACGCGACCCCCGCTCCCGCGCCCTGACCGTGCATCCCCGCACCATCGAGACCTTTGCCTCCCGCGGCGCGCACCAGCCCTTCCTGAGCGAGGGCATACCGCTGCCCGGCGGCCACTTCGGCGCCCTCGCCTCCCGCCTCGACTTCCACCGCCTGCCCAGCGCCTTCCCCCACACCCTCGCCCTGCCCCAGGAGCGCACCGAGGCACTGCTGGAGGGCCAGGCCCTCGACTTGGGCGCGCACATCCTGCGCGGACACGAGGTCACCGGCTTCACCGAACACCCCGAGCACATCGCCGTGCACACCGCCGGACCGCACGGGCCCTCCACTCTCCAGGCGGCCTACCTGGTCGGCTGCGACGGCGCCCGCAGCATCGTGCGCACCGCGGCCGGCATCGACTACCCCGGCACCCCCTCCACCGTGCTCGGCTGGCTCGGCGACGTGGTCCTGGGCAACCCGCCCGCCCCCGGCTACAGCTACTTCGGCCCTGCGGGCGCCCTCATGGCCGTCCCCATGCCCGGCGGCATCCACCGCCTGGTCGGCATCACCCCCCGCGACCTCACCACCACCTGGCCCGGCGACCTCACCCTGGACGAACTGCGCGAAAACGTCCTCACCATGGCCGGCACCGACTTCGGCCTACGCGACCCGGCCTGGCTCTCCCGCTACGGCAACGCCACCCGCCTCGCCGACCAGTACCGTAAGGGCCGCGTCTTCCTCGCCGGAGACGCCGCCCACCAGCACTTCCCCGCCGGCGGCGTCGGCATGAACGTCGGCATCCAGGACGCCGCCAACCTCGCCTGGAAGATCGCCGCCACCCTCAACCGCTGGGCGCCCGCAGGCCTGTTGGACACCTACCACGCCGAACGCCACCCCGTCGGCGCCGACCTCACCGCCACCAGCCGCGCCCAGGTCGCCCTGATGACCGCCTTCACCCCCGAAGGACTCGACCTGCGCGGCCTGCTCGCCCGGCTGATCACCGCCCTGCCCGACCTCAACGACCACCTGGCCACCCAAGTCAGCTCCCTCGCAGTCACCTACCCGCCCACCACCCCCGGAGGCCACCCGCTGACCGGCACCCGCGCCCCCGACCTCAACCTCGGCGACACCGGCCTGTTCGCGCTGCTGCGCGTCGACCGCCACCTCCTGCTGGACCTCACCGGCAGCGGCCGCCTCACCCGGTACGCGCACCGAAGACTGCACGTCCATACCGCCACGCCCTACCAGCCACCAGCCGAGTTCACCGACGTCCGCGCCGTCCTCATCCGCCCCGACGGCCATATCGCCTGGACAAGCGCAGAGCACGACGGCACCGCCCTCACCGACAGCCTCACCGCGGCCCTCGCCACCACGCACCATGAGTGAGCCAGCCCTGTGTCCGCCCGGCACATCGACCCGCCGGCCTGCACGCTGCCCCGGCCCCATCAGCCAACTCGCCGTCACTACCGGCCACGCGGCTCGTCCACTCCCGCGGGTCAGTCGCCTTCGACAGCCACGACAGCCACGACAGTCCCACCGACAGTGACCCATTGCGCCCAGGCCGCCGTCACCGCGGCCCGCCGGTGAACTTCATCCTCGCTGCGCTGCGCCGCCCCTCGCGTGCGCTGATCACCCGTACGTTCCCGGTAGATGTGGCCAGTCCTGGTGGTTCCGGGAGGTGACCTGGCGGAGTCCCGGTGTCCTGCCGCATTGAAGCCGTCGGATTCTCACCGCTTCTCGTTCGCGGTGTCGGATTCTCATTGCGTCGCATACTGAGCCGCTGTCACCTGATCCTGGGCCTGCCCCCATCCGCCCCGGCCCCAGGACGCTCTACCTGGCAACGACCGCCGAGCTGAGCCGACGATTCTCGCGAAACTACACCCCTCTTGGAACCCAGGACCCTCCCCAGAAGACTTTGCTTCTCTCCGGATCGCGACTGGGCCGGCAGCACACGAGGACGGCGAACAGGCTTTGTTCTTGGAGCAGATCAGCCGAGGGCTGTGTGATCAGAGCAGGGCGCGGATGGCGTCGCGCTGCTCCGGCAGGCCGGCTTCCCTGAGCCAGCGGACTTTATTGCCAACATTTCCCCAGCAATCGTCATTGGCGGCGACGGCCTGCAGAAGCTCTCGTTGCGCGGCTGACAGCTGCAGGCCAGGGCTGTAGCCGACAGGAAAGGCTTTGACGAGCAGCGGACCCCAGTCTCGGTCGACGGAGTAGTCGCTGGCGAGCGGTATCAGGGCCATGGCCGCCGGGGCCAGGTCCTCGAAGGCGTGGACGCGGTCAAGGACAGCCTCCAGGAGGGTGAAGCGGAGCCAGCCGTCGATCTGAGGGAGGGGGTCGGGGAACCAGCGATCGGCCTCGGCCGGATTCTGCAGGGCTTCGAGAAGGATGGCGGTGGCGCGGGGCACGCGCGCGCATCCAGTGGCCAGAGCAGCGCAGGCACGCACGGCTGGGTCAGGATCATTGAGAAGGCCAGTGGTGTCCTGGCCCCAGGCGCCCATGGCCAGAGCGGCGGAGGAGCGTTCTCGGCGGCTGCCGTCTGCTGCGAGAACGCGGCGCAGGCGGTGAGCGGCGCGGGGGACGAACTCGGCAAGGTCGGGTGCCTTCAAAAGGAGGGTGACCGTTCCGAGGGCTGCCTCTCGGGTGTCCGGATGCGGATCGTCGAGGAACGGTTCGACCGCGTCGTAGAGCTCGGGTCGGAGACTCCGGCATGCGCGGATCGCTTCGAGCTCGTCTTCGTCCTCGCCGTCGTACTCTCCCTCGCTGCCGGGGGCCTCGCCGTAGGAGGCCGAGTCGGCAATCCGACCGAGCCAGTCGAGCAGTGCGGCCCGCAGGGGCCGGGTCCGTTCGTCCCAGAGGAAGTGGCTCTCATGCTCGGCCAGAGTGCGGGGGTGGGTCAGGACCGCTGCGACGAACAATGCGGCCGGCGGGGTGGAGCTGTACACGGACCCCTGGTGAAGCACGGACATATCGAGCATCCCCAGCGCCTCGGCCTGTACCTCGGGATCCTCGTTCAGGAGCTGGCACAGGTACGTCGGGGTGTCCTCAGCGCTTCCGTATGCATGCTGCAGGGCGTCCCATTCGGTTGCCACGAGCAGCTCTCTGGCCATCGGAGGCAGCCCGGACCAGTTGGAGGCGCTGTGGTCCTCGTGTCGGTTCGTCACATGCACAGCCTGCCGAACAGGACTGACAACCGGTTGCACCGGCGTGCCGGAGGTTCCTTCATACCTGTCTCACCTGCTGTGGCCTTGGACAGTTCTACGAACCACCCTCCAGGATAGCCAGGGCGGTTGAGAATCCCGAGCCCCGTCCTCTCCATGTGCCTGGCATCCCAGCAGGTCGACGGCTCGCCAACGGACAGATGCGATTCGACGGGACACTCGGAGAAGCCGGCCCCCTGCCTGTCCACTGCATGGTTGACGCGTTCGATGTGGCTCGAGCTCTGCGCGGTGGGATACCCGACAGGGCGCGGGCCTGGGCCTTCGTCCGGGACTTCGCCGCAGCGTGGGCGGAGCCGCTCGCCGACGGCGCGGGCACGTGAGCGGAGGAGCTGGAGCAATCCGAGGAGACGCTGAAGCTCACGCTGCCATCGCCACCTCCCTCGACGCTGCCGCGGTCGACGGCGCGCCGACGAAAAGAACTGCTCCCCTGAGAACCGGCAGAGCCACGGGGCTGTGGGCGGCGTGCCCTCATGCGCATACGTCCCGTCTATCGAAGCAGCGCAGTGTGTGTCTCCTCCTGTGCCGTCGAAGTTGAGCGATATGGAGAAGGGGGGCTGGGTGGGGGATGGCGTGGCGCCAGGGTCTCTGGGCAGCGGTTGCTCAGGCGTGGGTTCAGTAGGTGACGACGATCCGGCGTGCCGGGCCGTCCACCCGTATTTGTCCTCCGACGGGAATCACGAGCTGCGGGTCGGTGTGGCCGATGTCGACGTCGAACACGGCCATGGTGTCGGGCGCGTACTGGTGGAGAGCCCGTAGGACGGCGTCTCGCTGTTGCCGGCGGAAGTGTGCCCTGTCCTGGGTGCTGAGCTGCTTTTCGAACGACCAGCTCTTCGCTCTGGCCATCAGCAGGGCGGGGAACTGTTGCAGCAGTCCGCGTTCGCCCATGCTCCGAAGGATCCAGTAGACGTCCTGGGCGCTCGGCATGTCCTCCGAGGTCTCCAGGAAGAGCACGTTCCCGGCGTAGTCGTCGACCGGTTGCACTGCGCGGTCGGCCATCAACAGCCAGGAGATGATCTCCAGGTTGCCGCCCCAGCTTATTCCTTCCACTACCCGGTCGCCGTTGTGCCAGCTCCAGCCGTCGGCGGGTTCCATCTCCGGTTCGGACTCGAAGGTGTGCGGGTCCTGCCAGGGGCGGTCGATGTCTCCGTAGGTGCTTGGTGGTGTGATCTCGTACTCGCCCGAGGTGAACAGCGCTGCCCGGAGGGAGTCCGCGGTCAGCGGATTCATCGCGCCGGGCCGTCCGAGCTCGACCATGACCGAGCCGCCGTGATAACCGACGATGCCCAGCTTCCGCAGGTGCAGCAGCAGGTTGGTGTTGTCGCTGTAGCCGAAGAACGGCTTCGGGTTGGCGCGGAGGATGCCGGGGTCGAGGTGGGGGAGGATGGTGATCTGGTCGTCGCCGCCGATGCTGGCGATCACTGCCTTGATGTCGGGATCCGAGAAGGCCGCGTGGATGTCCGCGGCCCGTTCCTCGGGCGTCGCACCCATCTTCCGGGTCGTCGGGTACTCGACTGGCTTCAGTCCGAAGTCGTCCTGGAGTCTGCGCAGCCCCCATTCGTAGGGCAGAGGTAAGAGGGCGGGCAGACCGGATGAGGGTGACAACACCGCGACCCGGTCTCCGGGGCGGGGCTTGGCAGGGTAGAGAGGGGTTGTCATCTGATGAGCGTAGAAGCCGGCGGGCCGGTGCCGCAGCGAATATTTCGGGGCCCCCGCAAGCTGCCCCACTGTCCATCCCGACGCCCACCACTCCGTCGGTCGAGCTTCGTTGGCCCAGCACAGGGCGACTGGGGAGGACCAGCGACCGGCCTCGGCACAATCAGGTTGTCGCCCTCGCGCAGAAGGACGTGGGTGTCGAAGACGGATTCTGCGAGTGGTTCCGGTGTCATGGTCCCTGGAATGGTGTCGACTGCGGTGAGACAGCCGACGCTATGGCCGAATCGGGGATCGCGTCGGGGATGCGTTCTAGCCGAATGGCGAAGGCACCGCGACGTACGCGGTCTCCGAGGTCATGGTGCGCCCGCAGTGGCGGAAGCAGGGCGTCTCGGACCGTCTGCACGAGGCCCTGCTGACGGAGCGGGGCGAGGACCTCGCGGTGCTCCTGGTCGACGTGACTCACCCGAAGGTCCATGCACTCTACGAGACGTGGGGCTACGAGAAGGCGGGCGAACAGCAGCCGTTCGCCGACTCACCGGTGTACGCGGTGATGGTGAAGCGGCTGCACGCCCGAAAGTGCACCGCCTGGCGCGAAGGCCGCGGGCACGTGGTCAAGGGCCGTTGTCAGAAGCGATTGGCAAGATTGCGGCCATGAACGTCACTCCTGTCACTCCGCCACGGCCGATCGACGTTGCCGCGGTCTTTCCCCAACTGGTGCCGCTGGCCCGCACGGCGACCCGCCTCCATCCCCGGCCTGGGGCGCCGACGTGGCACGACAGCTCGATCGGCGGGCCGCTGCTGTGGCCCGCTGAGGAGCCGTGGCCGCACTGCGAGGACCCGCATGTGGTGCATGGCAGCAGCCCAGCCCGGTCCCCGGCGGATCTGCGGCTGGAACGACGGATCTTCGCCGCCTCGCACGGCCGGGACCTGACTCCGGAGGAACGGGAGACTCTTGAGCGGATCCGACCCCCTCGGACGTATCCGGTGAGGCTGACGGTCCAGGCGTACGACGGCCCCATGGCGATGCTGCCTGTCGCGCAGCTGTACGTGCGGGATGTGCCCGATCTGAGTCCGCCGGAGGGCAAGGACCTGCTGCAGGTTCTGTGGTGCCCCTTCGATCATCCGATCATGCCCAGGACCCTGCTCTTCTGGCGTTCGGCAGCCTCCGTCACAGACATTCTTGACACGCCCCCTGAGCCGCCTGCAGTGGAGTTCGACGGTTATCTACCGGAACCGTGCGTGCTCGAACCGGAGCAGATCACCGAGTACCCCGACCATCTGGACCTGAGCGAAGAACTGCGGGAGCAGCTCAAGCAGTGGACTGTGCCGCAGGCAGCAGAGGAAGACATGGACCCGGACACGTACTACGACTGTGCGCTGTCCAACGCACCCGGCTGGAAGGTCGGCGGCTGGCCCGCTTGGAACTCCACCGACCCCAGCCCGCGGCCCTGCTCCGCGTGCGGCACCGGCATGGAGGTCCTGATGACCGTCGCCACGTTCGAGGAAGGGGACGACGCCGGGAACAGTTGGTCTCCGCACCCCCACCCAGGTGCTGGACCGTACCCCGGCCACCGCGGCTACAACGCGACCGGTGTCCAGATAGGCAGCGGCTACCGGCAGCACCTGTTCGTCTGCCCGGCGGAGCCCGAGCATCCGCACATCGAGTTGATGACGTAGGCGTCCGCAGTGTGCAGCCGGGGGCGTCACGGTGAGGGCATGCCCTGACGCCGGGCGGCCGCGAGGCTCAGGGTGCCTGCCTGCGGCCTGACATCCGAGAAGGTAGCGGGCCATCCCTGACACGACTGCGACGCATCGCCCCAGGTTGAGCGCGTCCCGGTGAGCTCGCCCGTCGGTAGGAGCGGCGAGCTGAAACGGTCAGCGCATCACGCCCCCACCACCGCGATCCACACCTGCCTCTCCTCCGACTTCCGAGCCCGCTCCCTGCGACTTGTCCTGGACGCGACCGTCGAGGCCTCTCTGCGGCCAGGAAGGCACTCCTGATGCCACGCCAGATCAGCTACCGGATGGCGCCTGCGCGACCTGATGGCCGCCTGCGGCATGTTCTCCGTCGCCGAGTTCATGCCGTACCTGACCGAATGCGGCATCACACTGTCCTCCTCCCAGGTCCACCGCCTGGTCTCCGGCACTCCTGAACGGCTGTCCCTGCCGGTGCTGGCGACGCTCTGCCACCTCCTCGACCGCACGCACACCGACCTGATCGTCACCTCGGCCCAGAACCTCCCGGCCCGCTGAGCAGCCGGTCAAGAGGCGCCGATCAACCTGGCCGCCCGCCGCCGGCCCATGCGGGTCCGGCTGACGCCGCACAGGGCGACGTCGAGCGGCCACAGGGCGGCGATCTGGTTCTCCGCGAGAGCCCTGGTGCGGTCGGGCGGTGCCGGCCGCCGCTCGATGCCGATCGTGGGATCGTCTTCGATCCAGCCCTGGCGCTGCCACCAGCCGACCCTCGCGGGCGATGGACGGTTCACGGATGACGGTGTCGGCGTCCATCTCGTCCGCCCGCGCGGCGGTGCACAGGCCGCGGCCCGGGAGATCAGTCCACGAACGTCTACCGACCGTGGCCCTCGTCCGGCGGCTGCGGCGCCGCCTCCGCGGCCCTTCGGGACCACGCCTGCGCCTGACGGGAGTGCCCCTGCCGCTCCAAGAGATTCGCCAGCCGGGCCATCGCACCGAGGTGCCCGGTCCCGGCGGCCTTCTCATACCACCCCTGCGCCGCTTGCAGATCACCCTCCCGCTCTCTGGAACGCCCCAGCGCGAGCATCGCGTTGACGTCCCCCTTCAGGGCGCGCTCGGTCATCCATGCGTCGAGTTCGGCGGCCAGCTCAGCGCGGCTGAGCAATTCCGCGAGCCGACGGGCGCCCTCGTCGTCGCCGGCCCTGGCCGACTTGCGATACCAGGACTTCGCCGCCTCCCGGTCGCCCTGTTCCAGCGACAGAGCGCCCAGGGCGTTCATCGCGGCGGTGGAACCCCCGTCCGCCGCCCGCCGGGCCCACCGTGCAGACTCGTCGACGTCACCCCGGCGGTACAGCAACTCCCCAAGGGCGTAAGCCGCGTCGGCGAGACCCGCCTCGGCGGCCCGGCGGAACCAGTTCTCGGCCTCGGGCTCGGCGCCCTGCTTCTGACTCAGTTCGCCGAGGACGGCCATCGCGTGAGGGTTTCCTCCCTCTGCCGAACGCCGGTACCAGCGAACGGACTCGGTGTGCTCGCCACGCAGCCTCAGGAGATACCCGACCATCTCCATCGCGCGCACGTGCCCGCCACCGGCGGCCTCACGCAGCAGACCCTCGGCCTCGACGTGCCGCCCCCACTTATGCAGCAGCACCCCGAGCGTTGCGGTCGCATCGGGGTGCCTCATCTCGGCCGCCAGACGCAGCCATCGTTCACCGCCCGCCTGGTCGTCGTGCGTACCGACGTAGAGGCCGTACCGGAACATCGCCTCGGCGTCCCCTGCCTCGGCGGCTTCACGAAGCCGACCGGTCCCGTCGCCGACCCGCTCGTCCCTCGAACCCTCCTGCATGAGCGTCCCCCTCCGGATTCCCGGCACTCGACTGTTCGCCACCGGTTCACGGCGACAGCACGAGCATGCCGCGCCTGGATGGTTACCTGACTGCCCAACAATCACCGTTCGGTAAGCAACAGTCGAACTCGTTTCGCTCCTGCGAGGTGAAGATGGGGTCGCGAACTGTGATCGTGCTTGTGGCGCTGGTCTGTGCACTCCTCGTCAGCGGTGCGCCGATCGTGCGGGCCAAGCCCGCCTGGGCGGCGCGCAGGGTGCCGAGGCCGAGGGAGGCGTAGGTCGCCGAAGACCGTCACCTGGTCGCGATTGCGGGCCCACTCCACGAGCTCGCCGGAGTCCGTGGTGTTCGGGAAGGACGCCTCCTCACCGCGCAGGGAGGAGACCCGATGACGGGGCCGGTGCGGCCGCTGTCCCGCCAGGCCTGCTCGGTCTGGGTGAGCAGATCCAGGG
This sequence comes from Streptomyces sp. NBC_01460, assembly GCF_036227405.1. Taxonomy (NCBI): domain Bacteria; kingdom Bacillati; phylum Actinomycetota; class Actinomycetes; order Kitasatosporales; family Streptomycetaceae; genus Streptomyces; species Streptomyces sp. NBC_01460. The sequence goes on along the minus strand of NZ_CP109473.1, from coordinate 199,803 downwards.
ACGGGACGAGGATGAGCAGGCGGTCGGCCTCGAGCTCATCCGCACACCGGGCGGCGACATAGGCCTTGCCCGACCCGGTCGCAGTGATGACCTGGGTACGCAAGCCGCGGGCAGGGATCCTCGCACCGGGCGGCAGCTCCAGGGCGCGCAGGACCGCATCCACGGCCTCACGCTGATGAGCACGCAGTCGAATCTTCGCAAGGGTGGAACGCTCCATCGGCAAGAGGTCTCATGCGCGCACAGTCCGGCGCTCGATCTCCCCAGCCACGAACAGGGCCCACCGGTCGGCCCACGCCTGGTGGGCTTCGCCGCCGGCGGGGATGTCGACCAGGTTGTCCGGGACTTCGACGACGGCGGCGTCGTACTCGGCGGGATCGAAGAGGGAGACCTCGGACGAGCCGCGAAGAGCCCTTCGCGAAGCCGTTCTTCGACCGGTCGGTGCCCGCGGGCTGTAAGAAGCGCTCGGGTAGGGCTGTCGACGAGCGCGTACTTACCAACCCTCGCCACCACAGGTCTCTGAGCCGTGCGCTCTATCCCGCACAGAGCCATCCGCGGATCGCGGCTGGGTGCAGATCTCGGAGACCCGCTGAGGTCAAGGCGTAGACAATGCCAACAACACGGTGACTTCGATGGCCAACAAGAGGGTCCCCCACAGAAGAATGTCCACAACTGGTCGGACCGGCCGTCCTGCGTCTTCACGCAGCACGGTCATGTGGACGGCAAGGGAAGCCGGCGCCGAAATGGTCCAAAGCACACCCGCGAACAGCAACCCATCCATGGCGAGCTGCCGCCACTCATGGACCCCGCCCTGCAGCAACCGGACCACGGTGAGCAGGCCGACCGCGGGCAGAAGCCCCAGCGCTGTGCTGACCGCCACCCACCACCACCTTCTCCCGTGCCCTGCGCGCCGCCCGAACCAATGCCCCAGAACCACAGCCGGCAGGACGTACACGGTGGTCAGCAGCGCGCTCGCAGCCACCAGCACGGGCGGCCCGATCACCAGTATGAAGAGGAGGAACGGGAGCACGCCGTCGGAGGCGCTGACAAGCCATTCGGCCGCCGCCACTGTCATTGCGGTAGTGACCACGCACAGCACGGCGATCGAGACCGACCAAGGTGCCGCCCCCACCCGCTCGGCCACGCGTCTGCCTAACAGTTGCACCGTCTCGCCCCCTGATCGGCCCGCGTAAGCCGCACTACGAGGCATGCGGGCCCTCGACCGCCATCGTAGGCCCCTTACTGAACACGTTCAATGAAGGGGTGGAAGCTTGTGCCCGGCATCCGGGGGAGAGCTGGCCCGCTCCCGGAGCGTCACCTGCCCGGCGCCGTCTCAACAGCGGCCGCAATGTTCCATGCCCCCATCCACGGACTCCCGGCGCACGTACCGTAGAGGCATCAACCTCCCGGTTGGGACAAGCCGATGAGCGCGCAGCCTGACCACACCCCCGTGACGCCCTACGCCGCCACCCCAGGAGCTCAGGCCGAACTGCTCGCCCAGCTGCGCGCCGACCGCCGCTCCACGCAGTGGGTGCCAGCATTTGAGCGGAAATGGGCTGCAGCCCTCGAGGAATCGCGGCGGACGTTCTCCCTGGCCGGGCTGTACGCGGCCCATCCAGGACTGGATGCGCCGCCTCGCCTCCGTCCCTGCGGTCGACGCGTACGTCGCTTCCGGCTACGACGACAGCGAGTTCATCGACGTGCCCGAGCTCCGGGAAAGGTGACGGCGCCGCCGGTGACCGGACAGCAGCTGTACTCGGTTCGCCTATCCGCCCCGGCCGCAGAGCAGATCCGGCCCTGCTCTGCTGGGACCAAGCCGACCTTGAAGGCGGAGCTGTTCCGCCTCGGTAGGAGCCTCGGGAAGGCGGAGGGTCCAGCCAGCGATCGTACGAAGCGAAGGCGATGGTGCAGCGACCCGGCTATAGCCTATTGCTTGAGGGCAACGCCACCAGCGATGCACCGCTGCGCTACGTTGAGCGACTTGATGTGCGGGCCCTCGGGACGCCAGTCGACGCATCGCACCAGGCCTGGTGCGATCAGCTTCAAGCCGTTGAACAGCCTTTCGAGTTCAGCCGTGGTGGAGAAGGTGCCGCTGCCCATCATGCTGTGCAGGAATACCTCCTCCATCCTTCGGGCAGTCGCGCTGTACTCGTCTTCCGGGTCCAGGAAATGGCTGATCGCCACGTAGGAGCCAAGGGGTAGAGCGTCGATGTAGGAGCGCATGATGTCCTGGCGAGTCCGCGCGTGTTCGCCGTTGTAGTGGTGCAGGGTGCCCATGTGCAGCAAGGCGATGGGCGCGTCCCAGTCCAGCTGAGACCGCACAGTGTCGTTCTGCAGCAACGCCTCGGGATCGAAGATGTCTTCAGAGACGATCGCGGCACCTTTGACCTGCTCAAGCAAAGCTCGGCTGTGGGCGAGCACCAGCGGGTCATTGTCCACGTAGACGACCCGTGAGTCCGGAGCGATCCTCTGCACCACGGTATGGGTGTTCTCCGCTGTCGGAAGGCCGGATCCGCAGTCCAGGAATTGTGTGATCCCTGCTTGCTCGGCCAAGTACGTGCAGGCGCGGATCAGAAAGCGACGGTTTTCTACTGCCAGATCCGCAGCCTCGGGAGCCGTCTTCAGCACACTGCGGACAACCTCGCGATCCACCTCATAGTTGTCGGAACCGTTGAGGAAGCCGTCGTACACCCTGGCGATACTTGGCTTCGTCGCATCCACATACGGGGGAGCGGGCCTACCGGACGGCGCACCAGACATAGCGTCCCTCACAAGCGGTCTCGACACAGAGGACGGGCACCGGCACCGCAGAGCACTCCAGTCTCGCCGACTGCATACAGGGCCGGTCAGTTAAAGGACCCTATGCCCTCGGAGCCCTCAACGCTGCAGTCGCCTGCACCGAGGCGGCACGCGTCACCCATGTGTGCGACCTTGCATGCTGATCAAAGGAGTTGAGCCAGGACCTGAGATAGAGCAGCGGTTTGAAGCGGTTTGGGAGGCACCTGCGTACCGCGGAAGCAGCTCGGATGTTCCGCGAGTCCCGTCAGCAAGTATGAGCAGCCGCCTCTGTGGCAGCCGGTCAACCTCATGTCGATGGGACGGCAGCAGTCACTTGGTCACCACGTGACAGCCAACTGTCCCGGCAGCACGACCTGCCGCCAGGCACCAAGCACCCGCGCCGCTGAAGCCCATCGGCTGTCCTCGGCAGCCCCACTGACACAGACACAAGCGGCGGGGCGCAGGAGGGCTTGGGTCACGCGATTCCACTCTCGGTGGAAGCTACCCCGGAACGGGAAACGATGTTCGTGTCGGGCGCCGGCCTGGTGTCGGCGAGCCGAGGCTCGCATGGTGTGGCGTACATGGTCAGGCCCTTGGGCGTCGGCGTGAGCTCCAGGCTCACGCGGATCTTGCGGCCCGGCCGCGCCGGGCGCAGCGTGCGCGAGCTGGCCAGGGTCGCCAGGGCGACGGGCAGCATGACATCGGCCGCGGCTGCGCCGGGACAGTATCGAGGACCCAGGCCGTAGGCGAGCAGCGCGGCGGGGGCCGGTGGCGGCTCGGCGTGGGGGAGCCAGCGCTGCGGGTCGAACACGTCCGGGTCGGGGTAGCGGTTCCTGTCGCGGCGCAGGGCCCCCAGGGGCAGGGTGACCACGGCTCCGGCTGGGATCCGTACACCCCCCTGGCGGGTCTGGTGGCGGGTGCGGCGGACCAGGAACGGGATGCCGTGGAGGCGGGTGACTTCTTGGATGAAGGCGGTCGCGAGCGGGAGCTGGTGTGCTTGGAGGCGGCTCGTATCGGGCGCGGCGTCGGCTTCGTCCTGGAGCGCTTGCTGGTAGTGCGGGTGGCGGCCTAGTTCGTAGCAGGTCCAGGCGAGGGTGGAGGCGCTGGTCTCCAAGCCGGCGATCAGCAGAGCGCGAACGTCGCGCTGCACCACGTGAGGGTTCCCGGGAGCGGCAGCTTCGAGCAAGGAGATCAGGTCCTTCCCGTCCGGGTCGGGCCGGTGGTGGGCTTGCATCTGGTAGACGGCCTCGTCCAGTTCGGCGAGCGCGCGGCGGCAGGCGCGGCGCCGGGGCACGGGAACCCAGGGCCAGGGTGCGAGGGCGTAGCGCCAGAAGATACCGCTGGACAGTGTGGAGCGGGCGGCCGCGATCTTGGACAGGGTGTCGGGAGCGAGCTCGCTGTTGAGGACACAGCTGACGAGGAGGCCACAGGCGAGCCGGCTCATCTCCACTTGCATGTCGAGCGGTCGGTCCGAGGGCAGGTCAGCGAGAAGCCGCCGGGTACGGGCCTGGACGCTGGGCCCGAGAGCGGTGAGCCGGGACGCGGTGAACGCGGGCCTCATCACGGCGCGCCGCTTCCGGTGGGCGGCTCCCTCGAGGCCTACCACCCCGTTCTCGGCGAAGTCGCGCAGGCTCGGGTCCGGGCCCCAGAACCGGAAGGTTTCCTCATCACTGCCTACCTTGCGCAGCAGTGCCGGGTCGTTGACCTGGAAGGCCGTCGCCGGGCCGGTTCTGGTCCGGACGACCGGGCCCGCCTCGTCGAGGAGGGCCGCGAGGTTGGCCGGGTCCAGCCAGAACCGAAGGGCGCGGGAGTGGGCGAGTGCTCCCGCGCCGGGCGGCACGGGCGGTTGCCCGGGGCAGGCTGTCCTGTCCATACTCATCAGCTTCGCCGTCCTGTCCACGTTCGTTGGCCTCCGCGGCTCCGGCCGCCGGTACGCGTGGGCAACGATCAGCTGCGGGGGGCGGTCACGGGTGGGCCGGCCCTGTCCGTCGCGGAGTTCGCTCCGGCGATGATGGCCCGCACGGTGCCAGCACCGGCTGGGCTTGGCCGGCCCCGGGCCGTCATGCCGCCGCTGGGTGTTGCGTTCGCTCGACAGGGTGGGTTTTCCGGCTCCGTCGTCGCCGATGATGCCAGCCCTTTCGCCCGGCTTGGTACTGAAGGACGCGTCGTCCGGCACGCCGTGGTCGTCGTAGCGGCGGGTGACGTTCTGCAGAGACAGCTGTGCGGTAAGCATGGAGACCCCTGTTAGTCGGCCGGGTCGATCGGCACGGTGGACGGACGCGTCCGCGCACACCGGAAGCACTCCGGCGACGGCCATCCGCGACACCGCGTTTCCCGCGCGCGGCCAATCGGACGAAGAACTCACTTGCCCAGCCATTGAAGACTCTCTGCCACAGTCGGCCCGGGGGCAACAGAATCGCGCCTCGGCCGCGGTCGATGACCTGTCAGGTCATGGACCCCGCGCGCCTCTCAATGCCACGATCATCCGCGTACGAAGCCCGACCGACCGGAAGGACCCCCGTGCCCGCCTACGCCATAGCTCACCTGCAAGAGGCCGCACCACACCCGGAGATCGTCGAGTACATCGAGCGCATACCCGCCACCTTCGAGCCGTACGGCGGCCGCTTCCTCGTGCACGCCACGCCGCACGAGGTGAAGGAGGGCGTCTGGCCCGGGCACGTCGTGCTGATCGGCTTCCCCGGGATCGCCGACGCGCGGGCTTGGTGGGACTCGCCCGCCTACCAGGAGATCGCACCGCTGCGCTCACGGCACATCGAGGGCGACATCATCCTGGTCGAAAGCGTCCCCGAGGACTACGACCCGACTGCCACCGCAGAGGCTATGCGGGAGGCGCTGCCTGCCGATTGAGCCCGTGCCCGACGGTCTTGTCCTGGACGGCGAGTTCGCCGTCCTCGACCCCCAGCAGCTCAGGCGGCCGAGATGCCCGCCCGCTTCGTTGTGTTCGACGTCCTGCAACGCAATGGCCAGGGGCCGCTGGACGCCCCGTTCGCGCGTCGCCGCGAGGTCCTGGATGCCGTGTTCGCCGACCACCAGCTCGGCCCGCCGTGGACGCTGTGCCCGCGACCACGGACCCCGCGGTCGCGGGGAGTGGCTGCGCGAGTGGACCGACGTGCCCGATGTCGAAGTCGTGGTGGTCAAGAGCCTGACGGGCCGCTACCGGCCGGGCTTGCGAGGCTGGACCAAGGTCTCGCAGGAACACCACCGAAGCCCTCATCGGCGGTATCACCAGCTTCCTGCCCTACCCCCAGGTCCTGCTCCTGGGCCGCTACGACCCCACCGGCCGCTTTCGCCTGGTGGGTAGGACCACCCCGCCAAAATCCCGCCCGCGAGCTCGCCGACCGCCTCACCGCGGCCGGCCCCGGTCACCCATGGACCGGCGTCCGCTTCACCACGTCCTGGAACAACCGCCCCCTGAGCCGGTCCTCGTCGCTCCGGTCCTCGTCGCGGAGATCAGCGCCGACGTGTCACAGGACCACGGCGTGTGGCGCCACCCGCTGCGGTACGAACGGCTCCGACTGGACGCTGCCGAAGCTGATGTTCCGCTGTTCGGCGAGCAGGGAAGCCCAGGAGCGGGAGTGCCAGGAGCGGGCGCGGGCGGAGATGTCGTGGAAGATCCAGCCGCAGCGCTCCTCGTCGACGGCCCTGCTGCACCGGGGAGGGTGCGCCACCTATCCGGACCAGGGCGGGCTGATCTCCCGCGAGAACGCGATGGTTGCCCTGGCACAGCCGGACGTCGAGTCGTGCGAGGTCTGCCGACCGCAGACCGGACTGCAAGGCTGAACCGGCAGAACCCGCGCCGCACTCACCCCGCCACGCTCTACGCCGCCACCTACGTATGGCGCCCCGCTCGCCCCGCTGCGTACGGAGACCTCGCCCCAAGCGACTCGCCGGGATCGCCCAGGACCAGGGCGTCGCGGCGTTCCTGCGTCAGGCGGGGCTACGGACGCGGAGCGCGGCCGGCCCCGCGCAGTGGATGCCCACGGACGCCGCCTACCACTGCACCTACACCGCGACCTGGGGCGCAACGAAACTCCGCTGGGATCTCGCCGTGGACGACGCCGAGCGCCAGGCCCCGCTCGGCGCGGCCGAGAACTGCTCCAGCACCACCGTCACGTACGAAACTGCGCCCTGACGACCTCGTGCACGATAGGCATCGCTTCAGGTCAGTAGCTTACTTCTTTTCAGCCCACGAGCCGTTGACCTGCAAGGATGCACCGACGGCTCCTGTCGTACGCGAGGTCGTCAGAGGGCGTTCACCAGCATGACCACCGCTACGACCAGGAAGACTGCGCCCACGGCCCGGGTCATCGCGTAGCCGGCCGAGCTGGGCTCCGTGGCGTCATAGTTTTTGACGAATGGCGCCTGCAAGGGGCGGTTCATCTTCCAGAGGAGCTGCGGCCTGATGACCTGCACCAGCCCCATCACCACAAACAGACACAAGATCACGATGGTCATCGGTAATGCGCCCCTCTCCTGAAAGCCCCCACCACCTCGGGAGGATGAACGAACTTGTGCCCGCGAATCGCTCGCGCAGGCCTGAGGCAAGGTGCGCAGGACGTGGGCTGGGCGAGGGAGGTCGGGCTGTGTGGCGTTGAGATGCAGCTGGGCAGACCCGAGTACGACGTTCTGAGTCGCGGCCGGTCACGCGGAGACGAACACCAGGAGGTATGAGCGAGGAACAGACGATGTGGCACCCGGGCGAGACCGTCCCCAGGAGCGGGATCTATGAGTCTGACTGCGAAGCGGCCCACCACTGGAGCACCGATGTGAAGGGCCACCGCTTCCCACCGGTCCCCGCGGGCTGCCCGGGCAGCGCCTGGGCCCTGAAACGGACGCACACCCGGATACCTGACCCCGCCCTGGGACTCCTCGTCCTGTCCCGGCAGCAGCCGCCAGGCCGTCGGCCGGTGGGTGGATGTCCTGCATCACGTTTGCCTGGAACAGCGGGGCGTTCAGGTTCGCCTCCTGACCCTCTGCAGGGGACTGCAGACCGTCGGCGCCCGGTGTCTGAAGGGCGTGGACGGTGATCGTGCCGCCGTCCGACGGGCCCTTGAACGTGCAGACTCACTGATCGTTTCAGAATGAGTGGAGCTGTAGGTCTTGTGCTGGACGATCCTGGTCGGCAGGGTGTCCGGGGTGCGCGCTGATCCGGTCTCGGCAGATCGGCGGGTAACCCGCTCTGCACGAGCGGCTCGGCGGGACGGTGGAGTCCCGTGCTCCAGACAGCCTGCCCTCCCTGGCATTCACCGGGGAGGGCCACGTTCGCAGTTCAGTGCGGGGCCTGCAGGGCGTCGAGGATGCGCTGGGAGGCAGCGCCGAGATGGCTCTGTTGCGCTTTGGTCAGCGGGTCGAAAACCAGACGCCGCACCTTGTCGATATGAGTGGGAGCGGCGGCCCTGACCTTGTTCCGACCCTCATCGGTGAGTGTGGCCAGGGTGTATCGGCCGTCGGCGGGGTCGGGGCGTCGACGTACCCAGCCACGTGCTTCCAGAGACGGCTGACGACATTCGGCAGCCGTGAGAGCGTAACGCCTGCATGGTGAGCGACTTCGCTCATCCGCAGCGTGCGCTCTGCGGCCATCGACAGCGTCGACAAACCACGAAGTCGAAGCGGCTTATACCCGTGTCGCGCCGCATGGTGGAGCCCAGTGCAGTCGGCGACTGTGAGAGCACATGCGCGAACGTGTACCAGCAGTCTCCTCAGTAGAGTCGAAGCAACGCGGCTCCGTGCATTCCTGTCGATCTTCTATGCATCCACCGTATGCAAGAGTGAGGTGATTCCTGAACACTTGCATAGGTAAATGCATCCTCGTGGGCGGACGCTCGCTGGTGGGCAACAGTCGCAGAGGCTGCGGAATGGGCCCCCGGGACGTTACTAACTTCCGCGGCTTCTTCTGCGACGGTCCATTCAGCCTCTCCGCCACCTCAATGGCTGGAGTGGGCACGGGATTCAGCATCGACCCCAGGTCGCGCTGAATTCCGTGCCCGCAGGGGAAGAACAACCACTCGAAGTCTCTTTCCGGGGCGCAACCGCTCTCCCGCGGTCATACGTCATTAACGGCCGCTTCTGCGTCCGTATCTCATAGCGGCATCCCGCACGATCTACCGACGGTGCACGATACGAGCAGCCTGATCGCGTACCGTCACGCACAGCGCTCCACGGGTCTCCTCGCTCTGCACGTTACGTGCACGGCCGGCGCGCTCCGCCCGAGCCGAAAGGTGGACGCTGAGTCGTGTGGCCCCGCTGCCCGAGGCCGCCCGCCTGCGTCGGGCCTTGCTGGGCTCGACCTGGCGCGGTCCCTGCTCGCCTCCGGTCAGGTGGATTCCGCCCCGGCCGGTGGTCTGGTTCAGCTCGGAAGGGAGGGGCCGCCGACCCCCTTCCGGGCGGCCGGCGGCCAGGCATCAGGCCTTGTGCTGCATTGACGAGCGGGCCGGGTTGCCCTGCTCGCCCGCCTTCGGGTCCTTCTCACCGGCCTTCGCGCGGACGCCCTGCTCGACGCGCTTGCCGAGCGTGCTGTCGACGTTCGACCAGTACTGGAACGCCCGCTGGAGGACCGGTTCGCTGACGCCGTTGAGGAGGTGGCCGACGATGTTGTCCACCAGCCGGTCCCGCGCCGCGTCGTCCAAGACCTCGCGGACCATCGTGCCCGCCTGGCCCCAGTCGTCGTCCTGGGCGTGGTCGACGTACGCCGCCCGGGTGATGTCGCCGTCCGCGTACCAGCTCGGGGGGGAGCCGTAGCGCTCCGTGTCCGCCTCCGGGCCCCCCTTGGAGTTCGGGGCGTATACCGGGTCGGAGGTCTTCCGGTATGCCATCGCCCCGTCCTTGGAGTACGTGTACACCGGGACGACGGGGGCGTTGACGGGGAGCTGCTGGTAGTTGGCGCCGATGCGGTAGCGGTGCGCGTCGGCGTAGGAGAACAGCCGTGCCAGGAGCATCCGGTCCGGGCTCGGGCCGATGCCCGGCACGAAGTTGTTCGGCTGGAAGGCCGCCTGTTCGATTTCGGCGTGGTTGTCCGTGGGGTTGCGGTCCAGCGTCATCCGGCCGACCTCGATCAGCGGGTAGTCGCCGTGCGGCCACACCTTCGTCAGGTCGAAGGGGTTGAACCGGTAGTCCTTCGCGTCCTCATACGGCATGACCTGAACCTTCAGGGTCCAGCTCGGGTACTCGCCGTCGCGGATGTGCTCGAAGAGATCACGCGTGTGGTAGTCCGTGTCGGCGGAGGCCATCTGGTCGGCCTCGTGCTGGGTGAACGTCTCGATGCCCTGGTTGGTCTTGAAGTGGTACTTCACCCAGAACCGCTGGCCCTGCGCGTTGATCCACATGTACGTGTGTGAGGTGTAGCCGTTCATGTGGCGCCAGGTGCGCGGGATGCCACGGTCGCCCATCAGCCAGGTGACCTGGTGTGCCGACTCGGGCGAGAGGGTCCAGAAGTCCCACTGCATGTCGTGGTCGCGCAGGTTGTTGTCCGCCCGGCGTTTCTGGGACCGGATGAAGTGCTGAAACTTCATCGGGTCCTTCACGAAGAACACGGGGGTGTTGTTGCCCACCATGTCGTAGTTGCCTTCGCTGGTGTAGAACTTCACCGCGAAACCGCGCGGGTCCCGCCAGGTGTCCGGGCTGCCCCGCTCCCCGGCGACGGTCGAGAACCTGATGACCAGGTCGGTCGTGGTGCCGGGCTGGAAGAGCGCGGCCTTCGTGTACGCGGACACGTCCGCAGTCACCTCGAACGTCCCGAAGGCGCCGCTGCCCTTGGCATGCGGCTGGCGTTCGGGGATGCGTTCGCGGTTGAACTGGGCCATCTGCTCGATCAGGTAGGAGTCCTGGAGCAGGATCGGTCCACCCGGGCCGACGGTGAGGGAATGCTCGTCGCTCTCTGCCGGGGCGCCGGAGTCGGAGGTGGTCGGTTTGCGCGAGGTGTCGGTCATGTCGTCGTTTCCTCTTGTTTGTTTTCTGCAGACGCGTCGGCGATGCCTCCTGCTACGGCTGCCCTACTGGACCTATACCAATGTAGGCAAAAACGGTCGAATCGACTCGCCGAGAAGTTGATGGCGCGGACCGCCCGAGGGCGTGGGCCGGGTCGGCGTGAGCGCTGTACCGCGACCAGCCGGTAGACCGGCAGGACGAGGACCGAACCGACGACGGCGGCGATCCGCGTCGACAGGCTGAAGAATCCGTCGATGGAGTCGACGCCGAAGGTGGCCTTGCCGAGCCAGCCGCCGAGCAGCCCGCCCACGATGCTGATGGCCATCGTGACGAGGCAGCCCCCGGGGCCCTTGCCGGGGTCGGCGCCTTGGCGAGGAGCCCTGCGAACAGGCCGATGAGGATCCAGGCGATGATGCCCACGAGAGTCTCCCTTTTATATTGCCGACGCCTGGGGCCCACCACGTTACCGAGATAGCGAAGGCTTTCCCGTCCTTCAACGTGCCTCAATCTGAGATTGGAAATACCTCAGTGTCTGCGCACTCGGAGAGAACTCCGGCACGTGCGGTTAGCGGGCCGGCGGGAAGGCAAGAAGCGTTCCCGCCGACCCGCTAACCACACGGTGTCGAATCAGACACGCCGGTGGCGGCCGTAGTACTCGCCAGTCGTGCGGTGGAAGTCCGAATCGCCAATATGCTTGTCTTTGTCAAACTCGGGAGAGTTCTTTATCTGGTCCTTCGTGAGGTCGAGACGGACCTTCTTGTCGTCACTGTCGATCCGGCTCACCGTGCCCGCGGGAAGCAGAACGTGCTTTCCGAAGATCCATACGCCGGTGTCGACCACCAGATACGAGGAGGTGACGTCGTCGGAGTGCTTGTCGACCTTGCCGATGCTGCCGTCCGTCGCCTCGACCTTGTATCCGATCAGGTCGGTTCCGACGGTGTGGCCGACGCTCGGCTGGTAACCCCACAGGTTGTCACTCATGAAAGCTCCCTTGTTCGTATGGAAAGACAGGACTTATTTGAGGTGACCCCAAGGAGCGCTAGAGCCTTCCGCTCTGTTCCCCGCCCGGGCAATCCTTTCCTCGGTAATCGCTGACAGCCTCGTGCCCTGCCTCGTCCTGCCTATGCCCGCGGAATCGATTGCTCAGCGGTTTGCTGAAGAGATGTACAGACGAAGACGAAGCGCCCGTCTGTGCGCGGCGCGGACCTGAACGCTGGCGGTTCGAGTGCTTCGTGGATCCTGCGCGCGGCTGCCCACATGGTGCAGTCCAGGCAGGGCGCCCCGCTGGGACGCCGAGTTCTGTCCGCACCACGGAACCGCACGGACCGATCCAGCTTGAGCAGGTGTTCCGGTCGCGGACCCACCCCACCTTGGAGGCAGTCGATGGATGAACAGTTGCTGCCCGGCACCCACTGCGGGTCCGGAGATCGATGCCTCGACGAAGAGAAGCAGATCGACATGAGGATGCGGACGAGCACAGAGCCGCGATCCTGCGACGCTCTCCAGCGGTGTCCAGTCCCAGTGCGGTCGCTCCTGCTCGGCTCGTACGGGCCACCTCCCCGGGTGCGGCGGCTCGTCGCTTCCCACGTGCCGACCTGGACCGAACCGTGTGGACGTTCCAGCATGTCGAACAACCAGAACACCCAGTCCGATCGAGCGCTCCGAGCACGGTGAAGGCGAGTACGAACTCACCCGGGCCGAGTGGGAGCAGCCTCGCTGAGACTCGCCGCGCGGGCGACGCGGCCGGACTCCTCCCGGAGGCACGCTATGCGACCTGGGAGCGGAGCCCGTTCACGGGCGGGACTACGCGGGCTCGGTGCACCGTATGCCCTGAGACCGTGATCGTGCGGGGCGGAGGCCGACGGAACGGCCTTGGCCCCGCACGGTTCAGGTCGTCAGGAGCAGCTGACGCCGTTCAGGGTGAACCCGGTGGGCGCGGAACCGGGTGCCCCCGATCCCTGGAAGCCGAACGAGGCCGAACCGCCCGGCGGAACCTCCCCGTTGTGACCGGCGTCGGTGACGGTCACGACAGCTCCGGACTGGGTGACGGTGGCATTCCAGGCGCCGGTCACCTTCTCGGAACCGCTGAAGGTCCAGTTGAGGCGCCAGCCGTCCACAGCTGTGCTGCCGGTGTTCTTGACGGTCACGTCGGCGGTGAACCCGCTGCCCCACGACGAGCCGACCTTGTAGGTCACCGAGCAGCCGGCACCGGCGGACGGAGTCGAAGTCGGCGTAGGCGTCGGGGTGGGGGGTGCGGTCGGCGTGGGAGTGGGCGTGGGAGTCGGGGAGGGGGACTCACCGGGATCGCCGTCAGGCAGCTCACCCCACTGCTGTGACGTTCCGTCCAGCAGCACCAGCCTCGGCGCGTCCACCGGGGTGGAGCCCGGTGTCGTCGGCAGGCCCGCGTACGACCAGTCGTTCGACGGGTCCCAGGCGCCCGAGGAGGCGACCCGGAACTGCACCTCCTTGCGGTAGGCCGACTGCCCTGCCGGGGCGATCACGGTGTTCGAGCAGTCCACACTGATGTAGTGGACGTCCCCCTCGTACTGCTTGGCGCCGGAGGCCGCGCCGCACTGGTTGTAGTTGGTGGTCACCGTGATGTCCGCCGGCGAGACCCCAGGCTCCAAGGTGAAGTAGTAGCGCAGCGAGGCCTTGGCCAGCGGCCTGGCCGGCCAGGCCGACTTGTTGACCAGGTACGCCTTGATCTCGGTGAAGTTCGCCCCGGACGCGTTCACCGATGCCTGGGCCAGCACCTCGGGCCCGTCCGGTGTCTCGGCCCGGGGGAACGAGGCGAGCGGGGGACCGCCGTACTCGGCGTACAGCCGGGCGAGGGCACCGGTGAAGGCGGCGTTGTAGTCGGTGGCGACCTCGTTGTTGACGTAGTTCTGCCGGTCGTCGGTGTAGGAGTCGTCCGCCGCGCCCGGCCCGCCGACGAGTGCGCCGTACAGGACGTGGCGAGTCTCGACGGGGTTGGTCATCTGGTCGGTCCACGACCCGTGCGCGGTCCGGTGGTGCGGCTTGGTGGGCGGGGTGGCGCCGAAGCCGACGACATAGCTGGCCTTGCGCGGGTTGTCCCCGAGGGCGTAGTTGATCTGGCGTACCGCGAAGTCGTGGTAGCGGGCCTTGCGGGTCGCGTCACCGGTGAGCCAGTCGCTGTAGGAGAGCGCGGCGAAGGCCGTGTTCGCCGCGTAGCGCAGCGATCCCCAGGAGTCCAGCACGGCCTGGCCGCCGGGGGAGTACGCCACCTTGGCGCCGTTCACCCCGGTCGTCCACCAGTCGAGCCAGCGGTTGGAGTCGTCGATGTACCTCTGCTTCCCGGTGAGCTTGGCGAGCATCACGTACGAGCCGTACGAGGTGTCGTCCCAGGAGAGCGTCCACCGGTATGAGCGGGTGGAGGTCTGCTGTTCTGTCGACAGGCCGTCGTAGTAGGTCTCGGCCTTGGCCAGGTAGGTGGCATCACCGGTGGCCTTGTGGAGCCAGATCGCGCCCCACACCAGCTCGTCCTGGTAGCCGCTCCAGGAGTTGTAGTACGACTTAGCGTCTGTGATGCAGTCGCTGTACTTGCCGCGGTAGGTGTCGGCGAACGAGTAGAGCTGTTTCGCGTGGGTGAGGAGCTTCGCCGCGTACGCCGGGTCGTCGTCGGCGAAGAGCATCGAGGAGGACGCCATCGCGGCGGCCGTCTGCCCGGCGAGGTCGGTGCCGGGGCAGGACGCGTCGATCTTGTACGCGGGCCGGGGCATGGACATCACTTCGGCGGGGCCCCACCACTTGTGGTCGTCGCCGCCGTTGCCGACCTGTCCGTAGAGCACGTTGGCGGAGGGGTGGGCCTTGACGAAGTAGTCGTTGACGAAGCGCAGGTTGTCCTTCAGGCGAGCCAGCTGCCCGGACGCGGCGTAGGCGTCCCTCTGCTCGATACCGCCCCAGGCCAGCACCGTGGCGCTGTAGGCCATCGGGAGGCCGAACTTCACGTGGTCGCCGGCGTCGTACCAGCCGCCGGTCAGATCGAGCCCGACGTCCTTGCCGTCGTCCATGCCGGAGTCGCCACGCCAGGAGACACGGTTGTCCTCGGGGAGTTTGCCCGAGCGCTGGGCCTCGTAGAAGAAGAGCGACTTCTGCAGGGCCTCGCCGTAGGCGAACGCCGGGGCTGCCTGGGCCGGGGTGGCGGCCAGGGGCATGAGTCCGCCGGCGAGCAGCGCGGCCACGCCGGCGAGGGTGACCCCCAGGCGGGAGCGGCCGGTGGTGCTCGGCGGAGAGTGGCGGGATATCGATCTGTGGAACGCGCGGGGAAGGGAGGGCAGTCGCAACGGATCGTCCTTCGGTGCGGCGGGCGGCGTGTGGTGCCCGTGGTCGTACCGGACCGGCGGATGACATGCCGGACCGGGCCGACGGGGCGGTGGTGCGGCTCGTGCGGAAGTGCGGCGTGCGGGTGCTGAACGGTGCAGATGCGCGGCTCGTGCGACGGAGCCGGTGCGGGGTGACACCGGCCCACGCGGAAGCGTCGGCAGCCCGGAGTGACGTCCGGCGCGACGGGCGTGGGAGCGCTTCCACGGACGTGCTCATGAAGCCAGCACGGGCCCGCCCTGTCAACGGGGCGCGTAGCAAGAGAGTGGAATTGCGGGGGCGGGGCGCTCTTGGCCGGAGCTCGGCGGGCGTGGTTCGAGCGGGGTCCGGGGCGGCGGGACAGGGGGCGCCGGACGCCGGGGCCCGATGTCAGGAGTTCAGGATGCGAGCCTTCTCGGCGGCGAACTCCTCCTCGCTGAACACCTCTTGCGCAGTGAACTCGGCGAGCCGGGTGACCCGGTCTGTACCGGCCGCCGGTGCGGCTGCCTGCTGCGGAGCGGGTGCCGCAGCCGCGGCCGGCCAGGCGTACGTCTCACCGCTGTCGGTCGGAACCCGGTGATGCAGTGAATGCGGCCAGGCACCGTCGGGGGAGGCGCTGCCGGGCCGGGGGCCGTGCAGAGGCACGGACGTCAGTGGGTGCGGTTGCCCCCTCGCGGGGCAAGCATGTCATCGCTTGGCGTCGGAACATCTCCGGCACACAGATCGGTGAGCAGCTGCAGCGCGGCTGCGGAGGCCGACCCTTGTTCCGCCATGAAGACAGCGACCCGCTGGCCTTCGGTATGCGGCAACTCCAGGAGCTCGTTGTGGAGAGTGATGGTGCCGATGAGGGGGTGGCGGAATTCGCGGGTGCGGTGGGGGACGCACGGGTGTACTGGGTGTGCCGCCCACAATGAAGCGAATTCCGCGCTTTTCAGGGTCAGCTCCCTGATCAGTGCGGTGAGTTCAGGGTCATCGGGGGACCGCCCTGCAGTCAGTCGCAGGTCGGCCACTGTGTCTTTGGCCTTGCCGCGCCAGTCCGCGTACAGCTCACGCGTGTGCTCATCGAGGAACACCAGCCTGGCGACGTTGGGCCGCTGCCCGGATCGCGTAGGAGCATCGAACGGTAGCTGTCCGGCGATCAAGGCGTGCGCCGGCCGGTTCCAGGTCAGGATGTCGCTGGAGCGGCCGATGACCAGCGCCGGCGTGTCACGGAAGGAGTCGATCAGCATCTGCGCGCTGCGGTCCAGGTGTTCGGGGCGCCGGCTTCTGCGCGCCTTGGGCTGGGGGCGGGCGAGACTGCGCAGGTGTGCACGTTCGGCTTCGTCAAGCTGGAGAACACGGGACACAGCGTCCAGTACGGCGTCCGAGGCGTTGGGGCTCTGGCCCTGCTCCAGCCGCGTGTAATAGCCGGCGCTGACGCCGGCGAGCTGGGCCAGCTCCTCGCGGCGCAGGCCAGGGACCCGGCGGCGGCCCCCGTAGTCGGGCAGCCCCACTGCCTCCGGCCGAAGGCGTGCCCGCCTGGTCCGCAGGAATTCTCCCAGTTCGGATTTCCGCTCCATGGTTACCAGCATGCCCCTCGTGGTCGTCGCGTGCCTGCCCCTGTCAGATGCAGGGTCAGCCGACAGCCTCGACCAGTCGGTCGGTCCACTTCTCGAGGAGCTGCTGCAGTCCCAAGAGGGGGTATTTCTTGGCCGGTTGACGGAGTGAGCTCCTGGCCCGTGCACCGGACAGCTGGTCCTGCACCTGGCAGGGGTAGGCACGGCAGGGGTACTCCGGACAGAGGGCTGGGTGCGGGCACCCGCATGTCACAGGCTGGCCGCAAGCCGACTGACCGCAAGGCGAGGCGGCCACTTGGACGACTCGTAGAAGTGAGCGCCGTGCTCCGCCGCGATGTTGTCCGAACCAAGGGTTTCGCGTTCGCTCCGCAGCAGTGGCTCAGGCTGGCGCACCTGCGCGTCCCGCATCCAACTCACCCCGTGAGAGGCATTCCATGGCAGTAACCGAGAACCGGGAAGCGGTCCCTGGCGAGGAGGTCACGGACAGGCTCGGCGCCAAGGGTTGGCTCATCCTGTTCACCCTGTGCGGTGCCACTTTCATGACCGGTGTCGACTTCTCGGTCGTGACGGTGGCCCTGCCGGAGATCGGGCGCGACCTCGGCTTCGCCAGTACCGGCTCCCTGCAGTGGGTGGCCACGGCCTGTCTGCTGCCCACAGCAGGCCTGCTGCCGCTGTTCGGACGCGTGTCCGACCTGGTCGGACGTCGCCGGTTGTTCCTCATCGGCGTCACCCTCTTCAGCCTCTTCTCACTCGGCGCCGGTCTCGCCGGCTCCCCAGGTCTGTTGATCGCTGCACGCGCCGGTCAGGGGGTCGCGGCCGCGATGATCGCGCCGACGGCGATCGCACTGATGACGACAACATTCCCGGACGGTTCGAAGCGCACCCGTGCGCTCGGCGTCAACGGAGCCGTGCTGTCGCTCGGCTTCGTCCTGGGTACCCTCGGCGGAGGGGTGATCACCAGTGGCCTCAACTGGCGCTGGACCATGCTCATTCTCGTGCTCATCGGAGCTGTCGTGCTCATCGGCGCCCTGTCCGTGCTGCCGAAGAACGACACCCGCGTCCCAGCCACCTTGGACATCCCAGGTGCTGTACTGGCCAGCGTGGGCCTGTTCGCCCTGGTCTACGGGATCTCGACCGGGGCCGATGCCGGCTGGACCACCCTTGCCTCCCTCGTCCTGGCAGTTGTCTCGCTCGGTTCATTCCTGCTGGCGGAGAAGCGGCACGCAGCCCCTCTCGTTCCGCTGGGACTGCTGAATCGCCCCACCGTGAAGTGGAGCGGTCTCATCGGGCTCATCACCCTCGGCATGTGCGGCGGGACCACGGTTCTGCTCAGCCTCTACATGCAGGACGTGCTCGGATTCTCCGCCCTCGCCACCGGAGCAGGCTTCCTGGCTGAAGGCATCACCGCCCTCGTGGGCGGCATACTCGCCGCCCGCCTGATCACCGCCTGGGGCAAAGTGGGCGGCATGGCGACCGGGCTGACCATCCAGGGCCTGGGGACCGCCGCGATGTTCTTCCTGCCTGCCGAGGGCGGCCTCGCCCTTCTCCTCATCACTTCCGGCGTCATGGGCTTCGGTCACGTCTTGACCGTCGTCTCCTTCATCACCACCATGACCTCCGGTGTCAGCAATGAGGAGCAGGGAGTCGCGGGCGGGCTGTCCCAGCTCCCCCAGTTCGTCGGTGCCATCGGCACAGCCGGTCTCGCAGCCATCGTGACCGTCCGCACCGAGACTCTCTCGGCCACGACCAGTCCCACCCTCGCCACCCTCGGCGGCCTCCATGCGGCCGTCCTCACCGCAGGCATCATCTGCCTCGCCGGAGCAGCCATTGCCGTCGCGTTCCTGCGCCGCCCCGTCGCACAGGCCGGCTGACGGCACCCCAGGCCCGAGCCCCCGACCGGGCCCCACACCGGGTTCTACCTCGACTCTTGTAAGGGGAGCGATCACGTCGATCGCAGGAAGCGTCGAATGCCGAACCTGATCGGTGCGGGCATTCGGGAGAGGTTCCGCCAACCACGGGGGCAGTCAAAGAACCTGTGCCCCTGTAACGACTGACCTCAGCCATGGGTCACGGTCGGGCCAACCCGCCAACCCGCCAACCCGCCAACCCGCCAACCCGCCAACCCGCCAACCGCTGGGCCTCGTGCGCGACAGCGCGGAGAGCTGGCCGACGGACGCGTAGCGCACTTCCTCGCCCTCGAGGTCCTCCGCGTTCCACTGCCGGAAACCCCACGGGTCGGCGGCGGCGCCCAGGACGTCCCACACGGTGTCTTCGACGTGCTCGGGCAGGGTGTCGACCGACCCCGCACACCAAGAGGCCCTCGCCGAGCGTCAGGCGCCGAGCAAACCAGCCGTCTGCGGGCCGCTAGTAATCCGCGTCATCGGCCCCACAAGGCCCTGACGACACTCTCACACGCATCGTTGCAGGCCGGCGCGAGAACGCGCTGAGCCGAGTCGAACCGGGCCGATCTTGTGGCCGGGAAGTGCCCTGTCGACCAGGTCGGTCGCCGGGCATCCTGACGACACCGACCGGATATCTTCTCAGGAGGAACCTGTGCGAGTTCCTGGAAAAGTCTCAATGGTAAGGATTTTCTTCGCGGCCTCTGCGGCCTTCACCCTCACTGTCCCCGTCGCCAGTTCCGCCTCGGCGACGCAGAATCCCGTGGCGGATGCCACCGGACAGTACTGCGCGATCGACCTCACCGCGCAGAAAAAGTCCTGCTTCACCTCCGAGCAGGCCCTGACCGACTACAGCTCCACCCTGGCGTCACTCCCGCTCGTCGCGGTCTACAACTGGATTGACTACAACCGATCCGGCGGCTACAGCATCTGGTACGGCGATCGCTCATGTACGGCCACCACCACGGACGTCGATTACACGCTGCCCACCCTCGTCGGAGAGGCGTACGACTACAACAATCCCAGCGGGATCAGCGAGAACGACACCTATAGCTCGGTCAGCACCTACACCGCACAGTCCTGCGACATCAAGTTGTTCGACGGCACGAACAACAGCAGCTCCTCCTCGCCGTGGATCGACAGCTGTACCCATCTGGGCGGATCAGGAACCGGCAACTGCCCCTCCACCAATTGGTACGACCGAGCAAGCTCATTCCAGCTCAGCTGACACCGTCGTGCTCGCAGCGCCCGGCCGTCAGTGCCTGCATCTGGATCAGGGTCACCGAAGGCGGGCAGGACTACGCACCCTGCCCGCCACACATCTCCCCCGACCCCGAACGACGCGCCGCCTGGACCTGGGAGCGACCCCACGTCCTCTACAGCCCGGAGATCGTGATGTCGAGGGTCCGAAGCCCGGGGGAGGTGGGCTGTTCGTCCGATGCGTGGAGGGCCTCGTCGAAGAGCCGGGCGGTCACGCGGGGAGCCTTGGGCCGGATCAGCTCGATGAGCCTACGGCGGCCTCCCAGTCGCGGATTCGGTTGTCCTCGGGCTCGGTTCAGCAGCCGCCTCTTGAACGAATTCTTGATGGGGTGTGTGAACACCGTGTCGCCGGGCACAAGGCTATTGCACTGAGGTCTTGGCACTCGGAGCTGGTTGGGGTCTACCAACCAAATGGAACTTAGGCCGTTGTGAGGCTGTACGCGCCAACGTCTAAGTCGGATTGACGATAGGGTCTTGAAATGATCATTCTTGGTCTGATTTTGCTGATCATCGGCCTGCTGGTCGGTATGGGTCTGTTGACGACGATCGGCGGCATTCTCATCTTGGTGGGCGCCATTCTGTGGATCCTGGGTGCGACCGGTCGCGCGGTCGGTGGGCGTAAGCACTTCTTCTAAAGTCGGGGTAAACGGCCACATAGGAAAGCCCGGTGATAGACACCACCCTGGGCGCCTGATTACCGCTTATCGATTCGAATGGCAATCGATTTCGCGGACATGCGTTACCGCGGCACAGTGAACCGGGTCGACAGCGCCGAAAAGAAGGTCTGCTAGACCTCACCATGGGGCAGATCAAGGAATCACCCGAGTTCGACAAGGACAAGCACATCGGCGATGCGGACTTCCACCGCACGACTGGCGAGTACTACGGTCGCCACCGCCGTGTCTGACTCGGATCATCCGTGTGGACGGTGGGCGGGCGGAACGCCAGTAGCGTTCCGCCCGCCCACCGTCCACCCGTGACAGAGCTCCCTCAGACCGTCACCGGCTTCCGGGTGCGATCTCTCGGTTTCGCGCGAGGTCGACCCCTGCTCAGCTCCGACTCGGTGGTCATACGATCACCGCCGGCGTCGCCCTCCAGCTGCCGGGCAGCAAGCTCGGGAAGCCGGTCCAACCATGATGCGGCCGCGGGCTGCTCGGCCCGGGCGGCAGCCTGCTCACGCAGCTGCTCCAGCCGCGTCGCGAGCGGGTACTCCGCAGCGCGCGCCCGGGCGGAGTCGGCTGCCTTCGTCGCCGCGGCGACGGCATCCGCCCCGTTCGGGTTGTGCTGGAACCAGCGGCGGTTGTGCTCAGTTCTGTATGCCCGCCGAGCTTTCGCGTCAGCTTCCTCGGTCCGGCCCAGCCGGTGGGGGCGCTGTGGCGGAACTCTGGCAGTGCTTCCTCGACCGTCTGGAGCGCACCGTAGGCGAGGGCCGCAGCAAAACCGGTGGGGTTCTCGTTCTGAGCGTCCTGGTCCATGGCGTTCAGGTAGCGGGCGTGACCGGCGGCGACCTCGTGTTCCAGCGCCGCGCGCACGTCCGTGGTGACGGTGGCGATGGCGTCTTGGTCGGTCAGGTCGGCCGACCAGGTGGCCGCGACCATTCCGGCCTCTGCGATCAGGGCCTCGGTTCGGCGCCGGTAGCCGCACGCCTCGCACAGCCCGGCCGCCTGCTGCTGTCCGCAGTCCTCGCACGCCTGCGCCTGACGGACCTCGTCAGCGGCAGTTGCGGCCGCGCGCTCGCGCTCCGCCCGCTTCTGGTCGGCCGCACGGGCCTCATCGCGCCGGGACTGCTGCACGTGGGCCTCCTCCTGGCGCGCCGCGGAGTCTCCGCGGCGCGGGCAGCCTGATCGCGCAGCCGCTCCTCGATGACGCGACGGCGCTCCTCGTCGTTCAGTCGGGCAGCTCCCGGGCGAGCCGCGCAGTGGTCTTCGCCCGCCGGGCTCGCCGGATGTGCACCACGTTGCCGCAGTAGTTTGGATGCTGGTGGGCGGTAACGCTACGGGGCCGCCCCGTGCGGCCGTAGTCGCACGAGGCTGCCCGGGCGGTTCAGCTGAGGTGTGCCTCAGCGAAAAGCGGCGATGCTACGGGCGACCCAGTTGCTGAAGGGGCGCGGAGCGCGACCCAGGACTCGTTCCACGTCCGAGCTGATCCGCAGTTCGGCGGGGTTCGGGGCGGAGATGATGTCCAGGGTGTCGTCGGCGAGCTCCGGCGGCACGAACTGGGTCATCGCGGCTTTGGCCTCCTCGCGGCTGAGTTCGTGGAATCGCACCGGCGAGCCGAGCGCGGCGGCGATGGCCTCCGACTGCTGACGGGGCGTGATCACCTCGGGCCCGGTCAGCTCGAAGATTCTGCCGGTGTGCCGGTCGTCCAGCAGGCAGGCCGCCGCGACCTCGGCGATGTCCGCCGGGTCGACGATCGGAACCCCGACATCGCCGAAGGGTGCGGCGATCGTCCCTTGCGTGCGGACGGACTCCGCCCACGCCAAGGCGTTGGAGGCGAAGCCGCCCGGTCGTAGGACCGCCCAGTCCAGGCCTGACTCTCTCAACGCGTCCTCCACCGCGCGCATCGCGATCCGCGACGGGCCGAGCGGCCTGGTCGCCACGCCCTGCGAAGACAGCAGGACGACTCGGCGGACCCCGCTGGCAGCAGCAAGATCGATAATGCCGGTCGGCCTGGCTTCGGGGGCGTGCAGGTCGCCGGACAGCAGGAGGAACAGCGCCTTCGCCCCGTCCAGAGCGGGGGTGAGGCCCTGCGGCTCGGCCAAGTCAGCCGGCACGTGCCGGACGCCGTCCGGCATTGCCGCCGCATGCCGTGACACCGCCGTCACCCGCTCGCCCGCCTTGGCCAGGGCCTGCGTCAAAGGCTGGCCCACATTCCCGGTAGCCCCGGTCACCACGATCATGTTCAGCTCCTAGTCCGTTGTGCGCTGCGGCAATTGACGCTAGGAGGCAGGCTTACTTTTCGTAAGAACATACCCAGAGGTAAGCTCCAGATATGGGGGAAGGTGCGCAGCTGACGCAGGCCGAGGCGGGCCATCGGTATGAGGTGTTTCACACCGACTGCCCTGCGCGCGACGTGGTCGACCACGTGACCAGCAGGTGGGGAATCTGGGTGCTGATCTCCTTGCGGAGCACCGACCTTCGGTTTTACGAGCTGCGCGACAGCATCCAGGGCATCAGCGAGAAGATGCTCGCTCAGACACTGCGCGCACTGGTCCAGGACGACCTGGTCTGGCGGAAGGTCGAGCCGACGACGCCACCCCAAGTCACCTACGGGCTGACTGAGTTCGGCCAGGACGTCGGTGGGCCGCTGACGGACTTGTTCGACCGGATCACACAGCGGCTGGCACCCAGCGGGGCGTCCGCCACGGAGCGGCTGAGCGCAACAGGTCAAGCGAAGCAGCCGACCACCCCAGGCCCTCAACAGCTGCATCATCTCGACGACGAACACGGATCGTGACGGCGGAAAGGTTCGTGCGTACCCCCAGCACGGGCCAGTGGGAGAAAGGCCGCGCCGTCAGGACACTGTCCATGGAGAACCTGTCCCGGGTGTGGCTCACTCCAGCGAGTGAACAGGCTGCCCAGCCAGTCTAAGGGCGTGGCGGCGTCCATCCTGGAACCTCTGTCTCGTCTCGTACGGGATGGGTAGCCCAGGACGGCCGTCGGCCGGCAAGCAAGGCGGCTGTCCCGGGGGCACTACTGCCAGGGATTCGGTTGAGGACGCTCAGGACCTGGCGGTGCCGACACACCCGCAACGCGGTGCAAGGAGCGCGGTCCGGTGCCGAGCCCCTGGATCCTGACCCTCCGCAGGCGCGGCACAAGGCGTCGGCGCCCGGATCGAGGTCCCACGAGTGGCTGCAGTGGGTACATCGAGCGCGATCGAAGACATCGCCGGTTTCGGGGTTGCGAACCTGGTACTCCTCGGTGCGGCCGCCGTCCTGAGGACAGCGGAGCGTAGGTGCCGAAGCGGGAGCTGCCGGCCCACCCTCCGGTTCGGTGCCGTGGGCGCGGTCGCGTCGGGCGTCCAAGCGGGAGCAATGCGTGTGGACCTGGCCGTTGGCGCGGCGCACGGTGATCTGCCAGATCTGCCAGATCTGCCAGATCGGCCAGGACGGGCGGGGACCGGGGTCGACGTCGAGGACCTCGTAGGCAGTGGCGTCGTCACCGTAGTCGTAGTGGCCGCCGACGATGCGGGGACCGATCGGGGTGTTGATCCATTCCGCCCAGGTCATCTCGAAGCCTTCCTCTCCGTCTCCGAGGAGCTCCGCGGGCGTCGTGCCGCCGCATTCGTCGCACTCGCTGCGACCGACGGTGGTGACGGTGCGGCAGGCGGCGCAGGTCCACGAGGGACGCTGGCAGGCGTGGCAGCAGTCGTAGGTGGGCGGGTTGTCGGTGCCGCAGGTACATCCCCAGGCGCGGCCGGTGCGCTTGGCCTCGGAAAGATCGGTCTCGTAGGTCATGCGGTGCTCCTTGCCGGCGTCGGGTCGGTCTGCTCGGCCGCGAGGGGCGGTCGCGGCCAAGGGATGTCGGCGAGGTGGTGCCGGCCGTCCTGGAGGGGTGTTTCGAAGCTGTCGTGGTCCTGGTCGGCGTGGCTGGCACATTGGATGAGCAGCCGGTGGTCGCAGGTGGCGGGGGAGCCCGGGGCGGTGTCCAGGTCGTCCAGCGCCCTTGTCCGTCGGGGTGCCGGGCTTTCCGGTCTTGCGCACCGCCCCTGGCCCTCGTCTGCTCGGGCCGGGGACGGCACAGGGCCGTCAGGCCGGGTGAGGGATCAGAACGCCGGCCCGTTGGCGGTGGCCTCGGAGGGCATCGACACGGGCAGTGCACTCGCCTCCCCGGGCGCCTCCCTGGCCAGGGCTGCCCGGGCTCGGGCAGCCGCCTTCTTCTGGCTGATGAGGTACGGGAGGACGTCGCGGACGGTGAGTACATCCGCCGGGTCATCCGCGTCGCCGGTGAACAGGGTGAACTCGGGCTGGGCGCGGCGGTCGTCCTCGAGGCGGGGCCATCCTGATCGAGGCTGAGAAGTCCGCTACTCGGTGTGCTGAAGGCGTGTCACGCCCTCTTCACCCCCCCAGTGATCCTCGGGTCCCAGCCTGAACCACTACACCGATCGGGCGGATGGCCCGGGGCCTGCTGGTGAGGCGGAGCGACCCTGCGGCTTCAGCCCTGTCAGGTTATGGATTCCGGAATCGGGATGATGTTGTCCGAGACAACTGACGCCTCCCCTGACGCTTGAACACGCCCAATCATCAGGGAAGTGGCGCCCACGATCGTGGTCCGGGCTCGGGAGAGTCGCGCCTCCAGAAGCAGGTTCTGGATCTCGACGGCGACCGGTGTGGCGGATTGGTCCATCTCGTCGTCTTCCCCGTTGGATCCACGTGTTGAAGCGGATCGAGCAGGGGTGAAGGCGCGCCGGGTTGGCGTACGGTCTGGGTGCCGCGGGACCGCCGTGTGGTGGGGGACCGGGCGGATGTTCTGGCCAGTTGGGAGGACTTGGCCGTACGTGAGGATCGGTGGCCCCTGCGGCACGGGGAGCCGGCGGGGGCGGCGCAGGTGAACATCGGGGCAGGCATGCGATTCCACGAGCTTGAAGTAGACGAGATCGACCCGTGCGACGACGCAGCGCAGCAGTCGGCCGCAGCCAGGAACTGAACTGCTGCAGCGCACGTCTCCCGCACCATGATCTCAAGCGAGCGCCAAGAGCACGCGATTTCCACCAAGCTGGTCTCGCCGTCCGCAGTGAGTGTGGATCCGCCGAAGACCAGCGACTACAACAGCTTCGCCGAGGCGTACACGGCCGCAAACGAAACCAACCTGGTCAATGCCTACTACGAGCGGCCCGCGATGCTGGCCCTCGCTGGAGACGTGGGCGGCCGGCGGATCCTCGACGCCGGCTGCGGCTCGGGGGCCCTGTTTGCCGCGCTGCGCGACCGTGGCGCCATGGTGAGTGGCTTCGACACGAGTGCTGGGATGCTGGAGCTGGCCCGGCAGCGGCTCGGCGACGGTGCGGACCTGCGGGTGGCGGACCTGGGCAGCCCGCTTCCTTACGCTGATGACACGTTCGACGATGTAATGGCGTCCCTGGTGCTGCACTACCTGGAGGACTGGGGGCCGGCGCTGGCCGAGCTGCGACGCATACTCAAGCCCGGCGGTCGGCTGATCGCGTCTGTCGACCATCCTTTTGCCGTCAACCTCATACACCGCGAGGCCGGTCGCGAGGCTGAGTACAACTACTTCGACACCACCAAATGGACCGTAGAGTGGACCGTGGGCGGCCAGACCGCTCTGGTGAGCAGATGGAACAGGCCGCTGCACGCGATGATCGAGGCTTTCAGCGGGGCCGGTTTCCGCATAACGGTCATCAGCGAGCCGGATCCTGATCCCGCTGCCCGCGAGATGTTCCCCGAGGCGATCGCGGCCGAGCCGCGCTTCCTGTGCTTCCTGTTCTTCGCCCTGCAGGCCGAGTAGCAACCAGAACGACCTGACCGCTGGGAAGCGGTCAGCTGTTCTCGTCGTCGGCCGCTTTCTCGATGAGGCCGCGGACCTTGCTGATCATCTCAGTTCAACACCCTGAACTTGACAGAGAAAGTCGTCCGTGGCGAGCTCATGACATCGGTCCGGACACATGCGCCAGCTGTCCGGCCAGCGTGCGGCGAGAGTGGACTTGCCGCAGACAGGCGGCCCGACCAGGACGCACGAGGCGCTGGCCGGGAAGGTGCGGGAAGTACATCGGGTCGTCCTTTCGTCCGGAGCGGGCAGCCCCAGCCGGTCCGGCTGGGGCTGCCCGCGATTACGGCTTCTGAGGCACGGCGCGGGGGCAGGCACCGGTGGCCTCCCGGGTCCGGCGGACGTAGCCGATAGCGCCGGCGACGCGGCTGTTGCTCATCGGGCTGCCGCCGTCGTCGATCTGGTCCCTCAGCGTCTCCAGCCGGGCCAGGCCATCGTGAGATGCTCGGTCAGCCACACCTGGTCTCGTCGTCCGCGGCGCAGTTCTTGATCGCGGCGAGACGGTCGGTGTCCGGGAGGCTTACGGCCGGCTTGCCTCGATCCGGCGCACCTCGAAGGCGGTGAACTCCTCCCGCATCCGCGGTTCCACCTCCGCTTTCAGGATGCCGCCGTAGCGCGCCCCGCTGCGGATATCGACGGCCAGGCGGGCGAGCTCCCAGTCGCTCCAGCCGTCCTTGCTGGTGTACTCGCGGTAGGTCATCGGCTTCCGTCCGCAAGAGCCAGGAACTCCGCAGCAAGATCCGGCGCGGAGAGGATGGTGCGCAGGATCGAGGCAATCCCGTCGCGCTCGGCGGGGTCGAGCGGTCCCACACCGCGTGGGTGGCCGGGGCCGGGGGAGTGGAGTAGGCGGCGCGGGTGGCTTTGGTGCCGTCGAGGGTGAAGTCGTCGTGCACCTGCTGGAGGGCCGGAGCGGCCATGCCGGTCCGTAAGGGACCGCGGTCCAGGCGGGTAGGGGAGCGGCTGATCACCAGGTGGTCGCCTTGGGCACTGTTTCTCGCATCTCCTGACGTGGGTCGGGCGTTGGGGCCAGGCTGGCTTCATAGGTCGTGGGGATCTGACGAATGCGGAGTGGGATCGGCTGGAGTCGTTCTTGCCTCCTGGTGGTGCGCGTGGTGGCCGGTGGACCGACCACCGTCGGGTGATCAACGGGGTCCTCTATCGGGTGCGGACCGGTGTGCAGTGGCGGGATCTGCCGGAGCGGTTCGGGCCGTGGGAGACGGTCCACAAACGACATCGTCGCTGGTCAGCGGGTGTGACCTGGCAGATGCCACTGTCTCGCATTCAGGCAGCTGAGGATGCGGCGGGCAGGAGCGACAGGGACGTGTCGGGGGACTCGACAGCAGTACGAGCCCACCAGCACGCCGCCGGCGCGAGGAAGGTGTCCCCGGCCGCCGTTGCTCAAAAGGGGGCCGGGCAGGGGACGAACCAGGTCGATCCGGTACTTCCGGAAACTGGCCGCCCGCCTGGAGGAGGTGGTCAGATCGGCGAATGCCTGGGACGTTCCCGCGGCGGATTCACCACCAAGATCCACCTCGTCGCCGGCGGACGATGCCGACCCCTCGGTTTCGTCCTGACACCCGGACACTACGGCGACGGACCCCAGCTCGAGCAGGTCCTGGAGCAGGTATCGGTGCCCCGCACCGGAGTCGGCCGGCCCCGCACCCGACCACGTCCTGGCGGACAAGGCCTACTCACCCCGCAGAAATCACCGCTACCTGCGACGACGCGGCATCCCGCGCACGATCCCCGAACGCCTCGACCAGCAATGACACCGCAACATCCGAGGCTCCCGGGGCGGTCGACCCACCGGCTTCGACATCGAGCGCTACAAGAAACGCAACACCGTCGAACGCACCATCAACCGCTCAAGGTCCTCCGGGCCGTCGCCACCCGCTATGAGAAACGCGCCTACATCTACCTGGGCACCGTGACGCTCGCAGCCCTCGTCATCTGGCTCCGCACATGATCCGAGAAACAGTGCCTGGGGCCTCTCGTCTGGATCATGCCGGGCCCGTGTCCCGGGGCGGGAACGGCTGCGTCCGCGTCCGGGCGGCGGTTCAACCCGCCCGGGTTCCGCTGCGGGCGGCGATGTGCCGGGGCGGCTCGATGCCGTCAGGGAGCAAGGGGTCGGCTTCCGGGGCGCCCCAGGTGGAGACCAGGGGCAGGACGCCCGCCCAGATCCCGAGGGCGGCGTCGGGTCCGTCGCCGTCCTCGGGGGCGCCC
Source organism: Streptomyces sp. NBC_01460 (assembly GCF_036227405.1). Lineage (NCBI taxonomy): Bacteria > Bacillati > Actinomycetota > Actinomycetes > Kitasatosporales > Streptomycetaceae > Streptomyces > Streptomyces sp. NBC_01460. The sequence goes on along the minus strand of NZ_CP109473.1, from coordinate 171,327 downwards.
GTGCGTATCTTGACCGACGCCTCTCGAAGCGAAATGGCTAGCAGGGAGGTCGCCGCCAGCTCCCTGAGGTTCGGCCGCCGTGCGTGGTCCCACTGTCCCGGTGCGGCCTGCTCGGTCAGGCAGCGCAGCCCCTCCAGCTTCTCCTGCGCATCGGTGAGCAGGCGCGGGACGCCGTAGATCATCGCGCTGCGGTAGTTGACACCGTGCTCGAACACCGACCGCGCAAGGACGAGGCCGTCCACGTGCGTCACGGTGACGCATACCGTCGCCCCCGGCGAGGCGGTCAGGCTCCGGCTGGCCACGGAGCCGTGGAAGTAGAGGTTCTCCCCGTCGCTTCCGTAGACGGTGGGGACGACCATGGGGTCCCCTTCGATGACCACACCGAAGTGGCACAGGAAGCCTGCGTCCAGGATCGCTTCGAGTTCGCCGCGGTCCAGGCTGCCCTGTTCCCGTAGCCGGCGGTGACGGGTGCGGTCTGTTTCCGGCAGCGTGGCGGGCAGTTGGCTGTGGTTCACGTCAGCTCTTTCACGAGGGCGCTGTCCGTTGCTGGACTTCATGACGAACCGGACGGCTGTCGCGGCCCGGCACAGGCGCGCGCTCCACCGAGGTCGATGCGGCCTCAAGCTATCGATATCGGTAGCTGGGTGCCAGCCCCCAACGAAATCAGTTCTACAAAACCTGAAACGATACGAAACTAGTTGCAAGGTGCGGGAGGTGAGGGTGCCGCGATCCGGGTCCGCGACGGCGCTGCGACATGCGCTGAGCGACGTGCGCACCCCGCCGGTGCGGCGTGCGGCTCGCGCGCACAGTCCGGGGCGGGCGAGCTGTTGCGCCGGCGGCCGACGGGATCGGCCGCAGTCGGTGCAGTGAGGTGGCGGACGCGGGGTAGTCGGAGGTCACCCGGACGGCGCTTTTGCCGCGCGGCCCGATCCCACAGCCCCGAGGAGCACCATGTTCACCTTCAGCGCGTTGTCCCGGCGACTGCAGCGCAGTGCGCGCAAGGTGTTCGGATGGGAGCGGCTGCGCCCGGAGCAGTTGCGGGCGATGAAGTCGGTCATGGAACAGCGCGACACTCTCGTGGTGATGCCGACCGGCGCGGGGAAGTCCGCCGTCTACCAGGTGCCCGGGGTACTTCTGTCCGGCCCCACCGTCGTCGTCTCCCCTCTGATCGCCCTGCAACGGGACCAGGTGAGCGGTCTGTTGAGACGGGCCGGTGCGGACGCCGCAGCCGTGAACTCCACCCAGAGCCGCGGCGAGAACGACGCGGTGTGGGACCGGATCAGCGAAGGAGACGTCGACTTCGTCTTCCTCGCCCCGGAGCAGCTGGCCAAGGAAGAGGTGGTCGAGCAGCTCGCGGCGGCACGGCCCGCGCTGTTCGTCGTGGACGAGGCACAGTGCGTGTCGACCTGGGGGCACGACTTCCGGCCCGAATACCTGCGGCTGGGCCAGGTGATCGACCGGATCGGCCGCCCGCCGGTGCTCGCCCTCACGGCGAGCGCCGCCGCCCCGGTGCGGGCGGACATCGTCCAGCGGCTCGGCATGCGCGACGTGCGGGAGGTGGTCACCGGCTTCGACCGGCCCAACATCCACCTGGAGGTCATCCCCTTCCGGAGCGCCGCCGACAAGCGCCGGGCGGTGGTCGAACGCGCCGCCGCCGAACCCAAGCCCGGGCTGGTCTACGCGGCGACCCGCAAGGAGTCCGAGGAGTACGCCCGCGAGCTGGGCGACCTGGGGCTGGGCGTGGCGGCGTACCACGCCGGCCTGCCCGCCAAGGAACGCGGCGCGGTGCACGACCGTTTTCTCGCGGGGGAGCTGGACGTGGTGGTGGCCACCTCCGCCTTCGGGATGGGCATCGACAAGCCGGACGTCCGGTTCGTGCTGCACGCCTCGGTGCCCGGCTCCCTGGACGCCTACTACCAGGAGATAGGCCGCGCCGGACGGGACGGGAAGCCGGCCCGGGCGATCCTCGCCTACCGGTCGCAGGACCTCGGCATGCAGCGGTTCTTCGCCGCCGGACGCCCCGACCCGGACACCGTCTCCCAGGTAGCCGGCACACTGGAGGAACACGCCGGCCCGGTCCGGCCGAGCGACCTGCGCAGCGAGACGGGCCTGACGGCCAGTCGGCTGACGGCCGTCGTCAATCTACTGGAACAGGTCGAAGCGGTACGCACCACCGAATCGGGAGACCTGGAGACAACCGGCGCCGCCGATCCGGCGGAGGCCACCCGCAAGGCCGTCGAACTCGGAGACGCACACCAGCAGCTGGAGCGATCGCGGGTCGACATGATGCGGGGCTACGCGGAGAACACGGGCTGCCTGCGGCGGTTCCTGCTCGGCTACTTCGGGCAGGAACCGGAAGCCCGGGGGTCCTGCGGCTCCTGCGACCGCTGCGAGGCCGCCGCACTCTCCCCGGACGGCCCGAAGGCGGCCGCAGGGGTGCTGGCCGGCACCGGCGGACCGGTGGCCCCGCAGGAGGTGAGCCGCGCCGACGACGCCCCGCACCCCTTCCGGCTCGGCGCCCGGGTCCGGCACGGTCAGTGGGGGGACGGCTCTGTGATGAGCCAGGACGGCCGTCGGCTGACCGTGCTGTTCGAGACGGCCGGCTACCGCACGCTCTCCCTTGACGTGGTCGAACAGAACGGCTTGCTGACGTTGCGCTGAAGGCCCGCGGCCGGCGCGGACCACGGGCCGGCCGCAGGCACTCGACCCCGCAGCCCGGGATCGCGGGCCCGCTCCGGCTGGGCCATTTCGTTGGGATCATGCCGGGCTCGCCTGCCCTGGTGCCGCACCTCGCGGCGTTGTCGTCAGTCGCCGACGCTCCACGTCCCCTCCCTCCTCCGCCGTGCGAGGCGCAGCACCAGACCCCGCTCCCTGACCCGGCCTGATCCAAACGAATGACCCTAGGTGGGACGCCGGAGGTGGCGGCGCTGCGGGAGGCGGGGGAGGAGACCGGTCTCAGCGATTTCAAGATCGTCCGGAAGCTCGGCGTCGCCGAGTACGACATGAGCCCGTACCGGTTCGAGCTCCAGCGCCGGCACGTCTGCCACCTGGAGCTGACCGAGCCCACGCCGGAAGGTGGGCCAGCCAGAAGGACCACGACGGCGAGCAGGAGCCGACTCACTTCGAGTGCTTCTGGATCCCGCTCGAGGCCGCCCACGCGCTGCAGTCCGGCCAGGGCGCCCTGCTGGGACGCCTGTACGACTGAGGTCCGCACGGATCACGGGCTCACCCCAGCCCCCGGAGGCAGCCGATGAACCGCACCACCGAACAGCACGGATCGGTCGAGATCGAGCAGTTGTACCGCGGCCTGGATGCCGAGGACGCCACCAGCGCCGTATCGGTGATTCTGAAGTTGCGCGGTGAGACCTGCGGCACTCGTCACCGCCGTGCTCGCGTGGAAGGGCCCGGATCTCGAACCCCGCTACTACGAGCAGATCCTTCTCCAGCTGACCCGGCACGCCCGCGCGGTGGCCTCCGACGTCCGGCCATGCCGCAGCTTTCCCTAAGAACCACGGCCGGGTCGCCCTCGCCGAAGTGGTCCTCCGCGAAGCTGACGGCCGCCTGTCCGCTCCGCTGAAGCAAGCCAGGTCAGGTGCCACTTATCGTTGCAGCAGCCCTGCTTGCACCCGGACCAGCCGGCCGCCCGCGTCACCGGCCCGTCTCTGCCCGCCTGGTGGCGTGCAGAGGCCGAACGGCTCGCCGCGCGGCGTTACGGCTGGCGGGAGAGCAGATCGCCCTGGTCCGGCCCATTGACGCAGTCACGCCTCCCCCACATCATCTTGGGAGCGCTCCCACGAGCGTCGTACCGAAGGCACCCCACCGACCACATACCGGGCGTCCTGCCGGCCGACGCGGCGTTCGCCCGAGGAGGACACGTCATGCCGCTCGCACACCTCCCTCGCACCAGCCGGTTAGGCCGGCCGCCCCGCAGAGCCGGAAGAACAGCGGGCAGACGCCCCGCAGCCGCGCTCGTCTGTGCCCTGGCCACGGTCGCCGCCCTCGCGGCCGCTCCCCCGGCGCCCGCCGCGACCGGCCGGACCGCCGCGGCGACGTCCGTCGAGGAGGCGGCTGCCGTCGAGGTTTCCGTCAACGCGGGGGTGGGGCTCGGCACCATCGACAAGGCGGCGTTCGGCGTCAACCACGCGCTCTGGGACTCGCACATGAACGACCCCGAGGTGACCGGCCTGCTGGGCGAGGCGGGCGTCGGCGTGATGCGCTACCCAGGCGGCTCCTACGGCGACATCTACCACTGGAAGGACCACACCGCGCCCGGCGGTTACGTGGCGCCCCACACCACTTTCGACGAGTTCATGGGCAGCGTCCGCGCCTCCGGCTCCCAGCCGATGATCATCGCCAACTACGGCACCGGCACACCTCAGGAGGCCGCCGACTGGGTCCGGTACGCCAACGTCACCCGCGGCTACGGGACGAAGTACTGGGAGATCGGCAACGAGATCTACGGCAACGGCCACTACGGCAGCGGCTGGGAGGCCGACGACCACCCGGACAAGAGCCCGCATGAGTACGCCCGCAACGTCCTCTCCTACGCGGAGGCGATGAAGGCGGTCGATCCGACGATCAAGATCGGCGCGGTACTGACCACGCCGGGCGACTGGCCGGACGGCATCGTCGGCGCGGGGGACTCGGCCGACTGGAACCACACAGTGCTGTCCGCGGTCGCCGGGACGATCGACTTCGCCATCGTGCACTCCTACCCGGGCGGCGCCACCGCCGACGAGGCACTGGACCGGACCGCCCGGCTGCCCGGACAGCTCCGGGAAGTCCGCCGGCAGATCGACCGGCACGCCGGGGAACGCTCGTCGAAGATCGGTATCGCGCTCACCGAGGTCAACTCCAACGTCCAGATGAACAGTCGGCCCAACGGCCTGTTCGCCGCGGACACCTACATGACGGCGCTGGAGAACGGCGTCTTCAACGTCGACTGGTGGAACGTCCACAACGGGCCCACCAAGGTGGAGACGGTGGACGGCGACACCGACTTCAACGACTTCGGCCTGCTCTCCAGCGGCGGCTGCGTCGGCGACGTCTGCCAGCCGGCCGTGAACACGCCGTTCCACCCGTACTTCGGCATCAAGTCGCTGACCAAGCTGGGCCGTCCCGGTGACACGATGGTCGCCTCCTCCACCGACAGCGACCAGGTCTCCGCGCACGCCGTGCACCGGGCCGACGGCACGTTGAGCGTGATGCTGATCAACAAGGACCCGCTGAACTCCCGCACCGCGGACATCAGCTATGCCGGGTACACGCCCACTGGCCAGGCGCCGGTCGTTCACCGCTACGGCCGCGGCGACAGCGACGTCACCCGGGTGGCCGCCACCACAGGGGGCGACCAGGTGCTGCCGCCGTACTCGATCACCACGATCACCGTCGCCCCGCACGCCGCCGCGGCCTCGGTCGGCGCGCCCGGCGCACCGAAGGCCACCGCCGTGGGCAGCTCGACCGCCACGTTGAGCTGGGCAGTCCCCGCGAACGGTAAGGCGGTGCGCTACGAGGTGTACGAACGCCTGGGCGCCAACGCCCAGTTGATCGCCACATCGACCTCCACCTCGGCGACGCTGCACAACCTGCCGCCGGGCTCCGAGCACGCGGTCAACGTCCTCGCCCGGGACGCCGACGGCCGCCTCTCGCGCCCCTCCGAGCCGCTGACCTTCGCCACCACGGCTCCGCGCGACAGCGGCTGCCTGGTCAACTACCGGGTGGACAGCGGATGGGGCAACGGATTCGTCGCCACCGTCACGGTCTCCAACGTAGGTGACACCCCGATCAACGGCTGGACCCTGGACTTCACCTGGCCGTCCACCGGCCAGACCGTGCAGAGCTCCTGGAACGCGAACGTCACCAGTTCGGGAACGCGCGTACACGTGACCGACAACGGCGCCAACGCCGAGCTGGCCCCGCACGGCGGCTCGACCGCCACCTTCGGATTCGTCGGAGCCAACGACGACGCCAACCCCACCCCGACGACGTTCACCCTCAACGGCACGGTCTGTCGAACCTCCTGATCCGCTGCCTGCGGCCCGGCCTTCCGGCCGGCTGGGCTGCGGGTGCGCGAAGGCGGGCGCGCCGGGTCAGGTCGCCGTCGCCCACTCCACCCCGAGCGCGGCGAACTGCTGGCGCTGCTCGATGCTCAGCTGCTCCCGCCTGCTGCGGGTGGCTGATGCAGGCACGCAGCCGGACTTCAGGTCTGGACCGTGCAGGGCCGCCAGGACCACGGCTGAGATGATGTGGGTGTTCCTGAAGATCGAGCACATCAGCTCGACCGCTGTCCCGGGAGTGGCGGCCAGGCCTGCCATCGACCTGATGGGGCTGCCGTCCACGACCTCACGCATGCTGCACCCCACCGAGCAGTGCTCGCCGACCTCGGTTTCCACCCCCACGACAGCAGGACGACTGACTGGTCGTTGTGCGTCCGCTCAGAATGGGGTCCGTGGCCAGATCCTGCACGTAGTGACCCTGGAGAGTTGGCCTACCCGGAACCAGCGAATCCTCCGGGACCAACGAGCTCGTGCACGGTTGGCGGTGGGACGTCGATCTCGGATCGGCGATCATGGCTGCGTGGTGGGGAACGTGACGCCCACAGCGATCATCAGCGAACGGAGGATCACGGGCTTTTCGGCCGTTGTGATCGCTGAACTCGTGGCTGAGGTGAGGCCGTTGTGGCATGAGCGGCATCAGGCCAGGCTTGCGTCCCGGTCGCGGAAGCGTGCGGTGGGCGCTGGTGCGAAGCACCGCATGGTCTCCGTCGACCGGCTTCCGGCCACGCTGGTGCCCCTTCGCCACGGGGGTGCTCGTGATCTGCTGGCCTGCTGGTTCGGCGTGGACCCGCTCGACCGTCACACGGGCGATCGGAGAGGTGCGGCCCCTGCTCGCGGAGCGGGGATGCATGGTCAGCCCCGACGTGCGGCTGTGAACGCTGGCCGAGGTCGTTGACCATCTGGGACGGGCCGGGAAGACCGGCATCATCGACGGCACCGAGATCCGGGTCCGCCGCCCGGCCGTCGGCCGCAAGGACCGGGACAGGTTCATCTCCGGTGGCTTCCTACCGCCACCCGACTGAGCCCTCAAGCTTGGCGCGCCTGATTGTCGGTGTCCTACGCCATGATCGGACGCATGAACGAGACCATTACAGCAGCGCCCCGAGCTTCTCGCGCGTGGAACGGGTTCGCCGCATCCGCCGCCATGCAGGGGCTCGTCGGGGCCTCGGGCTGCTGGGACACAGACTCCTTCGCCGGTATCAGGACCACCGGCCGTTACATCGCGGGCAGTTGGCCGCCGGATCCGGTCGGATGGGAGGTCCGTCTGCCCGCAGCGGGCAGCTGGACGGAACTCATAGGCCGGCCGGGCGCACTTGCCCTGCGCGCGGCCGCCCCCGCGACCAGGCAGGAACGCCGTGAGGTGCTGCTGGACTTCCTGGACATGTGGGCGGACACCCCGTTCGCCGACCCGGCCTATCGGTTCCGCCTCGGGCGGCTCGCCGGAGAGACCTCGTTCACCGTCCGCGACGATGAGGGTGCGTCCTTCGGCCTGCATCTGCCGGCCGCGCGCCGGACCCTCTACTTCGAGGCCGTGTTCCCCGGCGGCGAGGCGGCCCCGCGCCCCGAGGAGCCGCTCCACGTCGTGGACTGCCACCGAGGTTGGGGTACCCCCGACCAGCTGCTGCGGCTGGTCGAGCTCGTCCGGGAGCGCGGCCCGCTCGCCTGGGACGCGGACGCGGCCCTGGCCCTGAGCGAGGCGACCGGCCTGAGTCGTCCCGCCGCGGCCCTCGTCCTGGCTGGCAACCCCGGTGCCGGCGGTTACTACACGCCCTTCCTGGACGAGCACGAGCGCGCCGTATACGGCTTCAAGGCGGGCGAACTCGAATCGGCGCGCGACGAGCTGTCGATGCTGCACGACGACGAGCGGCTCGCCCTGCTCGCCGACGTGCTCCCCTCCGACCCCGTGGACCTCTGGGAGCCCGGCGGTCTCGCCCGCGTCGCGGAGCGCATCGCCGCGGTCTGGGTGGAGCAGCACGGCGCCCGGGCGCACACGCCTTGGAGCACCTGGCAGGCCGCGGTCACCCTGGACACCGAGATGCCTGCGGCCCACCTGTGCCATCTGCTTCTGGACCCGGCGAACGCCACCCTGCCGCCGGGCTTCTACCTGCGGATCTGGCCCTGCCCGCCTGAGCACCGCCATCTGCGCACCGCCTGGGACGTCATGGGCCGCTACGACGCGGAGACCGTCGCGGACGCCTTCTTCGCCGGCCTGCCGTGGGCGTACGCGGATCTCCCGGCCGGAGACCCCGTACGCAACGGTGCGCCGGAGGCCGTCCGGCACCTGCGCAAGGTGCTGGCCGGTGGCGACTCACCGGCCCGGGTCCTCTACGCCGGTGTGATCGGTGGCAACCGGGGGAGTCAGCGCTGGGACTGGCTGAACGATGGCACCTGCGACCGCGTCATAGCCCGCATCACCTCCGGCGACCTGCCTCCGGGCCGCTACGAGTCCGATCCGCGCGCCTGCGTCCCCGACCTGCTCGCCGACGTTGCCCACGCCCTCGACCTGTCCGAGGACGCCGCCGCCCTGTACCTCCAGCTCCTGCTGCTCCCCGTGCCCTCGGACCGCAACGTGCGGCGCTGGAACGCCTGGAAACCGATCCGTCACAAGGCAGCCGCCGCAGATCTGTTGGCGCGTGGCCTGGTGGTGGAGGGCCGCCGGGCCCGCGCGGGACGCTCGTTCTTCCTGCCCGGCCCGTGGGCGCACGCCAAGAGGCCGCTACCGCCCATGGAGTCCTGGAAAGCGCCCCTGATCAGCGCGCAGCTGAGCAAGGACGGCAGCGAGGTGAGGGACTTCGGGCTACTCCCGGGCACGCTCCCCGAACTGTTCACCGAAGCCTGGCGGCTGGTCCGCAGGGGAGAAGGCCCGACGGCCTGACCGGTGACCGCGCCGAGGGCAAGTCCAGGGGGCGGGCCCGGAGTGCTGCCGGTACCCATCACCTCGGGGCCGGCTGCTGCGTTCCTGGTCAGGAGGTCTTCGAGTAGGAGCAGGAGCGGGGCAGGGGAGGAAGAGCCGCAAGAGGCAGCGCAGCAGCTTGCGTTTCGCTGACTGTCACGAGAAGCGCCTGGCCGGTGTGGAGGCGAGGCCGCGAGGGTGTACGCCGAGCTCGGGTCCGCCGGGCAGGAACCGCCGTCCGTCTATCTGTCAGCGGGCCGCTTCGGTTGACGGAGGACCAGGCGTACGCGGTCTCACACGAATCAGCCCCTCGCAGTCGAACATCGAGGTATCGCTCTGCGACGGATCCCGAAGTTCTGTGCCAGAACCCCATTCTCCTGAGCGAAGTCCGGCACGGGCTCGCTGTCGCGGTCGAGCAGGTCGTCGAACTCGCGGTCTGGGGTGCGCAACGGGTGACCGACACACCGGGGTTCGCGCCCCGGGACCTCCGGCTACAGTGTCGGCTTCTTCGTCGCGCCAGGAGGTCCTTGAAGAAGACGTCCAGGAGCTTTTCCCCCCGGCGCGGTGAGTCTCCAGCCGCCGAAGTGGTAGATCTCGTATCCGGCCAGCTGCAGCCGGCGGTCCTCGGCGGCCGCCTCCGCGTACAGCCGCAGCACGACGGTATGGGTGACCCGGCCCTTCCTGTCGGGCGGGGTCGCGATCTCGTAGTGACGCTGACAGCTGTCGCGACCCGGGCGCGCGAGGGGATCGCCGCCTCACGCAGACGCCGACGCACAGCAGAGGCCGGCATCGTCGCCGTCACGCGAGCTTCCTCCAGCAGCACTACAACGTCGCTCAGTCATTCATTCACTCATGCCTCCACTGACTGCGCGGACTCTCCGGCCAGGTGGCACCAAGAGGCTTCGGGAGCGTTCGCCCGGCGAAGCGGCGTCGCTCGATGTTCGGAGGGTGCTCGTAACTGCTCTAAGAAAGCTTTTTTCGAGCAGCTCTTGTCATCTGTGGACGTAGCAGCGCAGAATCAGTACATCCTGCGGCCCAGAACCCCAGATTCCGCTTCAGTGCGGGGTTCTTCAGGGCTGCGTCCCCTGATCGCCCTCTATACGGAGGTGACTGTGTCGGCCGCTGTGCCCACTTCGCCCCGTCCGGCCATGTCCCGGCCGGAAGCTCCTGACGACGAAACGCCTTCTCCGGTCGCCACCGCGGCCGGGCGCCCACCCGGGCAGAAGTCGTTCCGTCAGCGCTTCCGGCGTGACCGCATGCTGCTGCTGCTGTGTGTGCCGGGCGTCCTGTACTTCGCGGTCTTCTTCTACCTGCCGCTCGCCGGCAACGTGGTCGCGTTTCAGGACTACCAGCCGTTCCTCGGCTTCAAGTCGAGTCCCTTCGTCGGCCTCCGGAACTTCACCGACCTGCTCGCCCAGCCGGAGTTCTGGTCCGCCGTGCGCAACACGCTGGAAATCACCGTTCTCCAGCTCGTTCTCTACTTCCCCGCCCCCATAGCCCTGGCGCTGCTGCTCAACTCCCTGGTCGGGGAGAAGATCAGGCGGCTCGTCCAGACGGTCGTCTACCTTCCGCACTTCCTGTCCTGGGTCGTCGTCGTGGCGATGTTCCAGCAGGTCTTCGGCGGCACGGGCACGGTCACCAGCCTGCTGCAGAACCACGGCCTGGCGGTCGGCAACATCATGAGCAATCCGGACACCTTCAAGCTGCTCGTCACCTCGGAGATGATCTGGAAGGACTGCGGCTACGGCGCGATCATCTTCCTCGCCGCCATGGCGTCCATCGACATGACGCAGTACGAGTCGGCCGCCATGGACGGCGCGGGAACCTGGCGCCGGATGTGGCACGTCACGCTGCCCGGCATCCGACCGGTGATCATCATGATGCTCATCCTGCGCCTCGGTGACATCCTCTCGGTGGGATTCGAGCAGATGCTGCTCCAGCGCGACGCGGTGGGGCCCGACGCCTCGGAAGTGCTCGACACCTACGTCTACTACCACGGCGTGATCGACGGCGACTGGGGCATGAGCACGGCCGCCGGACTGATGAAGGGCGTGATCGGCCTCGGGCTGATCATCGCGGCGAACAAGCTGGCCCACCGCTTCGGTGAGCAGGGGGTCTACCGATGACCACGTCAGTCGCTGCGAAGCGAGAGAACCGCCTGGCCGGGCTGCGCTCCGGCGGGCAGCGTCCGCCGTGGATGGAAAGCCCCAGCCGGCTCGGCCAGGGCGCGAAGGCACTGGCACTCGCCCTGATCGTCGTCATGGTGACGTACCCCTTCCTGCTGGCGCTGGGCACCAGCCTGGCCGGCCAGAAGGAGCTGGAGGAGCGTGGCGGTTACGTCCTCATCCCGCACCATCCGACGTTCCAGGCGTACAGCGTGCTGCTCCAGGGCGGTGTGGTGACCCGGGCGACGCTGGTGAGCATCGGGATCACCCTGATCGGCACCGCGCTCAGTCTGCTCTGCACGGTCACGCTGGCTTACGGTCTCTCGCGGCCCGGCATGCTGCTGGGCAAGCCCATCCTGCTGATCGTGCTCGGCACGTTCCTCTTCGCGCCGGGCATCATCCCCACCTATCTCGTGGTCCAGCAACTCGGCCTGCTCGACAGCTACGCGTCGCTGATTCTTCCCGTCCTGCTCAACGTGTTCAACGTGATCGTGGTGCGGGCGTTCTTCCAGGGCATACCGGCTGAGCTGTACGAGGCCGCCCGCCTGGACGGCGCGGGTGAGCTGGCCATTCTCCGGCGCATCGTGCTGCCGCTGTCCAAGGCCGTCATCGCCGTCGCGGGTCTCTTCTACGCCGTCAGTTACTGGAACAGCTTCTTCAACGCCCTGCTGTTCATGAACGACTCGGGCAAGTACCCGCTCCAGGTCATCCTGCGCTCCTACGTCGTCCAGGGCGAGACGATCAATGCCCACGCGCTCGGCGTGAACGTGCTGCCGCCCTCGATCTCGCTCCAGATGGCCGTGCTGATCATCGCACTCGTGCCAATCCTCCTGGTGTACCCCTTCCTTCAGAAGCACTTCGCCAAGGGTGTCCTCACGGGCGCCGTCAAGGGCTGACCACCATCACCGATCCTGCCTTTCCCAGGAGAACCATGTCTTCTCAGCACGTCAACAGGCGAACGTTCCTCGGCGCCGCGGGCGCTCTCGGCATCGCCGCCACCGGAATGTCGACCCTCACCGGCTGTTCCACGGGGACGTCCGCCGCGGGCAAGGGCAGCGAAGCGTTCAGCAAGGTCAAGCTCCCGGCGTACGTGCCTGCCCAGGTCGCGGCACCGGACCTTGCGGGCAGCGCCGAGGGTCTGGACGCCGCCTACCTCCGCTACCCGAAGAACCTGGTCAAGTCGGTCGCCGCGCCGCCCGGCGACGGCTCCCCGATCACCGCGCTCACGGAGACCTTCACGACGCCGGCCCCCGCGATGGGGAAGAACGCGTACTGGAAGGAGCTCAACAAGCGCCTGGGCTCGGAGTTCAGGATGAACATCGTCGTCGAGACCACCGACGACAGCTACTCGTCGAAGTTCAACGCGGCGATAGCGGGCGGCGAGATCCCCGACCTCGTGTGGATTCCCCCGAACCAGGGACTGCGCCGGATCCCCGAACTGCTGGAGGCGAAGTTCCAGGACCTGACCCCCCACCTCTCGGGCAACGCGGTCAAGGAGTACCCGAACCTCGCCAACCTTCCGGAATTCGCCTGGAAGACAGCCGTCATCAACGGGAAGATCTTCGGCGTACCGGTGGCGTACGGCCGTATGGGACAGGTCTACGTCACCAATGAGGACTTCTGGAAGCCGGTCGGCGGGGCCACCTTCACCAGCGCCGAGGACTTCCTCGCCAAGGGCAGGGAACTGCTGGACGTCAAGCGCCACAAGTACGTCCTGGAGCCTGCCTACACCAACCATGTCGGCATGTACGCGCAGTGGTTCGGAGCACCGTCCGGGTGGTCGCTGAAGAACGGCAAGCTGGTCCACCAGTTCGAGACCGACGAATTCCGTGAGGCACTGGAATTCGGGGTGAAGGTGAGCAAGGCCGGGCTGTTCTGGCCGGACCCCAACCTCACCACGACGCGCGAGAAGATGGCGCAGGGCACGCTGGGCGCGTACGTCCAGTCCTTCCCCTCCTTCCTGGTGGACGTCAAGACCTACGACTTCCCCTTCGGGGTGATCCTTCCGTTCGCTGCGAAGGCCGGTGCCACCCCGCACTTCTACTACGGTCTCGGCTCGGTCGGCTTCACCGCGATCAACAAGAACGCCGACAAGAAGCGTCTGGAGATGCTGCTGAAGGTCCTCGACTACCTCGCGGCCCCGTTCGGCACCGAGGAGCGGCTGTTCCTCGACAACGGCATCGAGGGCACGCACTTCCACCGCACCGCGAAGGGCGACGTCGAACTCACCGACAAGGGCAACGCGGAAGCCGTGACGACGGGTATGCCGGTCTCCTTCCTGGCCAATGCCCCCGAGTACCTCTACCTGCCGGGGCAGGCCGACCTCACCCGCCGGATCCACGACTGGCAGAAGAAGCTCATCGCCATGGCGGTGATCGACCCGACGGTCGGCCACTACTCCGACACGTACGCCAGCAAGGGCAACTCCCTGAAGACGGGTGTCAACGACGGCATCAAGGACATCGTCGCCGGGCGAAAATCGGTCTCCGAGTTCGACGCCCTGGTACGCACCTGGCGCTCCGGCGGCGGCGACAGGATTCGCGCCGAGTACGAGAAGTCCCTCGCGCAGAGCACGAAGTGACCGACGTACCACCATGGACCGGCCGTCCCGCCACGGCCACCGCACACCCGCTTTCAAGGAGAACCATGCGAGACCTTCGTATCGGCGTGGTCGGCCTCGGCCTGCGGGCCAATCTGGCCGATGCCGCCCACCGGCCGGGAGCCGGGTCCGTCGTGGCCGCCGTCGCCGACACCGATCCCGCCGTGCGGGCCACGGTGGCACAGCGGTTCGCCGGGGCGACCGCGGTGGACGACTACCGCACACTGCTCGACGACGACACCGTCGACGCCGTCATCGTCGCCACTCCCGACGATACCCACGAAGCAGTCGCCTGCGACATCCTGCGGGCCGGCAAGCCGGTGTACGTGGAGAAGCCGCTCGGCATCACCGTCGAACAGTGCGACACCATCCTGCGCACCGCCCACGAGACCGGCACCCGCCTGTACGTCGGGCACAACATGCGGCACATGGGTGTGGTGCGGCTGATGCGCGACATCATCGCGCGCGGCGACATCGGCGAGCCGAAGACCGTGTGGGTCCGGCACTTCGTCTCGTACGGCGGCGACTACTACTTCAAGGACTGGCACGCCGACCGCACCCGCACGACCGGGCTGCTGCTCCAGAAGGCCGCACACGACATCGATGTGGTGCACTGGCTGGCGGGCGGGTACACCTCGCGTGTCAACGCCATGGGCGACCTGATGATGTATGGGGACCTGCCGCGCAGGGAGGCGGGCACGCCCCGCCCCGACGGCTGGCTGCGCGAGTTCGACTGGCCGCCGGCCACTCGCAAGGACCTCAACCACGTGGTGGACGTCGAGGATGTGTCCGTCATGAACATGCGGCTGGACAACGGCGTGATCGCCGCCTATCAGCAGTGCCACTTCAGCCCCGACTACTTCCGCAACTACACGGTCATCGGGACCGAGGGGCGGCTGGAGAACTTCGGGGACCGGCCGGGCGACGAGGTCAGGGTCTGGAACACCGGGCCGAGCAGCTACCGCGCGGACGCGGACGCGGTCCACAGGGTGCCGGAGTCGACGGGCTCGCACGGTGGTGCGGACGAACGGATCATCGAGGAGTTCTGCCGCTTTGCCCGGGACGGCGGGGTGACCGACACCTCGCCGGTCGCCGCCCGCATGAGCGTGGCCGCCGGAGTGATGGCGACCCGGTCACTGAGGGACAGCGGTACGCCCTACGACGTACCGCCGCTGGACCCTGAACTGATCGCTTACTTCGCGTCGGGCCAGCTGCGGGACCCCTCGGGAGCTCCGGCGCTCACACCGCGATGACCTCGACACCGGCGTCGGTGAACAGAGCCGTCATCTCCGCGCCGATGCCGGTGTCCGTGACGAGGATGTCCACCTGATCGGTGGTGCAGATGCTGGCGAAGGCGCGGGTGCCCAGCTTGGTGGAGTCCGCCGCGACGACGACGCGCTCCGCGCGCTCGCACAGCAGCCGGTTGATGCCCGCCTCGTCCTCGTGGTGCGCCGCGGCTCCGTGCACGACGTCGAAACCGTTCACGCCGAGCACGGCGGTGTCCATGGTGATCTGGCCGAGGACACCGTCGGCGAGGGGACCCGTCAGTTCGTACGACTGCGGGCGGGCCACTCCGCCGGTCACCACGATCTTGAACTGCGGCCTGATCGCCAGCTCGTTGGCGATGTTCAGCGCGTTGGTCACGATGGTGAGCGCCGGGGCGCCGGAGGCGAGATCGGG
Source organism: Streptomyces sp. NBC_01460 (assembly GCF_036227405.1). Classification (NCBI taxonomy): domain Bacteria; kingdom Bacillati; phylum Actinomycetota; class Actinomycetes; order Kitasatosporales; family Streptomycetaceae; genus Streptomyces; species Streptomyces sp. NBC_01460. Next base: position 155,934 of record NZ_CP109473.1, on the reverse strand, counting down.
CCGGACGGCGAGCGAGCGGGCCACTTCGGTGGTGGTCGTACCGCCGGTGAGGCCCACCACCTCGCCCACGGCGATCAGTTTGGCGACGGCCTGCGCCACGCGCTGTTTCTCGGAGGCCCGGCGGGCCGTCTTGTAGCGGAGCGGGAGTTCGTAGCTGACGCCGTGGACGACGGCGCCGCCTCGGGTGCGCGCCAGCATCTTCTGCTGGGCGAGTTGGTCGAAATCACGCCGGATGGTGGCGGCCGAGACGTCGAGCGCGAGGGCCGCCGCCTCGACGTCGAGATGGCCCTGCTCGACGAGCAGTTCCAGGAGGGCCTTCCAACGCACGTCACGGGACTGGGACATCTCTCGTACTCTCCTCGTTCGGCAGAAGGCTGTGACCTTAACCGGGACCAGTCAACATGCTTGATTATGCTCTAAATAACCCGGTATCTTGCAGAAGTAATCATTTTCCTGAGGGTGGGACGCAGCATGAGCCATGTCCAGAACGAACTTTCCAGTCAGCCCGAGTGCTGGGAACGCGCCGCGGCGCTGGCGGGAAGCCGGGCTGCGACGCTGCCGGTCGCCGGGGAACGCGTCGCGATCGTCGGCTGCGGAACCTCTTGGTTCATGGCGCAGGCCGCCGCCGCCCTGCGCGAGGGAGCCGGACAGGGCGAGACCGACGCGTTCGCGGCTTCGGAGTTCCCTTACGGCCGTACCTACGACCGGGTGATCGCGCTCAGCCGCTCGGGCACCACCACCGAGGTGCTCGACCTGCTCGCCAAGGTCCGCGGGCGGGCCCGGACGACCGCGCTCACCGGCGACCCCACGACCCCTGTCATGGAGGCCGCCGACGACGTCGTCGTCCTGGACTTCGCCGACGAACGGTCCGTCGTGCAGACGCGTTTCGCCACCACCGCGCTCACCCTGCTCCGCGCCCACTTCGGTCTGCACACCGATGCCGTGGTGGCCGACGCCCGTACCGCGCTCGCCGAGCCGCTGCCCGAAGGCCTCGTCGAGCGCTCGCAGTTCACCTTCCTCGGCCAGGGCTGGAGTAACGGCCTCGCGCAGGAGGCAGCGCTGAAGATGCGGGAGGCCGCACTCGCCTGGACCGAGGCGTACCCGGCCATGGAGTACCGCCACGGCCCGATCAGCATCACCACCGAAGGCACCGCCACCTGGATGTTCGGCCAGGCCCCCGAGGGCCTTGCCGAGCAGGTCCGCTCGACCGGCGGCATGTGGGTGGCGGGCCGTCTGGACCCGCTCGCCGAACTCGTCCGGGCGCAGAGGCTCGCCGTCGCCATCGCGGCCGCCCGGGGCCTCGACCCGGACTCGCCGCGCCACCTCACCCGCTCCGTCGTCCTCGCCGAGGGCTGAGCGGTGGCCCTCGCCCGGAGCGGCACGCTGGTCGCCGACGCCGCCGCGCGGCGCGGCGCGGTCGCCGCGTTCAACATCATCACGCTGGAACACGCGGAGGCGGTGATCTCCGGGGCCGAGGCCGCCGGTTTCCCGGTCATCCTCCAGATCAGCGAGAACGCGGTGAAGTACCGGCAGAGCCAGGTGCTTCCGCTGGCCCGTGCGGCGGCCGAGTCGGCCCGCGCGGCGTCCGTGCCGGTCGCTCTCCACCTCGACCACGTGAAGAGCGACGCCTTGCTCCGGCAGGCCGCCGACGCCGGGTTCAGCTCGGTGATGTACGACGCGGCGCACCTTCCGTACGAGAAGAACCTCGCCGCCACCCGGAGCGCGGCCGACTGGGCGCACTCCCAAGGACTCTGGATAGAGGCGGAGTTGGGTGAGGTCGGCGGAAAGGACGGGGCGGCGCCGCTGGATGCGCACGCACCCGGGGCGCGGACCGGACCTCACGAGGCCGCCGCCTATGTGGCCGAGTCCGGTGTGGACGCGCTCGCCGTCGCGATCGGCAGCTCGCACGCGATGACCTCACGCACCGCCGCCCTCGACCACCGGCTACTCGGCCGGCTGCGAGAGGTCCTCGGTGTGCCGCTGGTGCTGCACGGCTCCTCCGGAGTGCCGGACAGGGAGCTGTCCGCGGCCATCACCGGTGGCATCGCCAAGGTCAATATAGGGACGGCGCTGAACATCGCCATGACCACGGCGATCCGCGAGGCGCTGACCACGCGGCCCGACGCGGTCGACTCCCGCACGTACCTCGGGGCCGGGCGCCAGGCCATGGCCGAGACGGCCGCCAGCCTGATCAAGCTGGTCGCCACCGCCGCCTGAGCGAGGCGGTCCTCACCGGCCATGACTGGATTTGTGACCACGTGTCCGCCGGCCGGGCCCCGCATTCCCCGACACCGCCGACGTCCCCGCAGGAAGAAAGCGGTGACGCGGGGCCGGCCGGCGGGGACGTGGGCGTCCATCAGCTCCGGACCGCATCCTGCCTGCTCTCCAGGGAGAGGCCGCCGATGCTCGCTTGCTGGCCGTGAGAACTCAAGGTTCGGCCGGGGCGCAGCGTCCGGGTGAGGGCAGGGGCAGGGTACTTCGCCGGAGCCGGCAAAGTACCCCCCACCGGTGCCGCTGGAGGCTTCCGCGGCGCCGCCGGAGGGCCGCGGGTCGGGTTCGCCCCCGCTGGTGTCGCCTTCGGAGGCACCGCAGTCGGCGCGCGGCGTGGCTGACGGCTCCCCGGGAGTGGTGGGACTGGTCATGGGGGGCTTCATGGCGGGACTGCTCGATGAGGGCGGAACACGGATGCACCCCGAACCAGGGCCGGTGCGGGGCGTCGTCACTTGTCCATCCATCAGGCATTCGATGAGCACCGAACCGCCAAGCGGGTGGATCCAGAAGTGCGGCCTGGCGTCCAGGACGTCCCGCGCATGTCGCACCGCAACATCCGCAGGCATGGTCACGGCCGGCATCCGATAGTTGCCCCAATGACGCTGATCCGCTCACCCCGCTGTTCGTGCGAGGGAGCAACTCCGCCGTCATCCTCGTCCAGTGCTCCTCATCGTCCCACCAGGGGCGGCCTTCGAACGGAGTTGATTCGAAGTCGATCACGTCGCCGGCAGGCGGGCTTCCGCCTGGCACTCACACGGTGATGCTTCCTGTCCGGAGGGCTGCCGAGTAGTGAGGGAGGTCGGCCTGATGGCACGTCAGGTCGGGCCGGGCGGCAGCAGCGATCCCAGGGGGCCGAGATCGAGGTTGAGATCGCGCATCGTCAGCCCGTAGCGGTCGCAGAGCTCGGCCATCCGGTCCTCGAGGATCATGAGGGTCATACCGACGCGCTCTTCCTGAGCCTCGGTCAGGTCGCCCTGGTCCACGCGGTGGACCGCAGTGCGTTCCATGAGCTGACGCAGGAGCTCGACGATCGTGAGCACCAGCTTGATCAGGTCTCGTTCCACTGTGTCCGGGTCGGTCTCCAGCCGCCGGGCCGGGCAGGTGGACGCCGGCCCGGCGTCGTCCGCGGCTGCGGGCAGCAGACCGAAGGCGTTCGCGGCCGCCTGCGCCACCTCCTCCAAACCCCTTTCCGCCGGGACCGGTGGGGCACCGGCTCGGCTCTCGGACACGGCTTCGGCTCGGGTCTCGACTCTGGCTTCGGCTCGGGTCTCGGCCGAGTCTCCGGCACCGGATTCAGCCAGGGCCTCCGCCCCAGATCGGCCTCCGGCTCCGGCGTGGGGTGCCGATTCGGACTGCATGTACTTGCCTCCTCCGCGGGCCGAAGTGGTCCGTGGTCTCGCAGATGCCCGTAGTGATCTCTGCTCGTTCGCGCTCCCCGCCCACCCCGGCGATCTCGTGGCTTCAGGGAGCTTGCTCCGTGCCTGCCCCGGTACCGGTCGCGCGTGCGGCCGCATGCGCGACCAGCCTGTCGGGCCGCCCCGCCGACCGGTCCGGTGCCGCCTTCCATCCGGAATCCGTTACCAGGGTGCTGGGCTGTCCGGCGTGATGGAGTGGATGACCGCACGCAGGTTGATCCTGACCAGATCGACGTCCGCGACAGAGAGGACGAGATCTCCGGTGAGGACCGCACCGCCGGTCAGTAGACGGTCGAGCAGGTCGATGAGGGCCACCTGGCGACCGGACGGCAACTCGTCGTCGAAACCGGCGGTGGTCAGGCTCTCCGTCACGCGGAGTCACCCTGCCGCAGCCGGCCGGCGCCCGCCGTCGCCTGGGTCGGCACTGACTGGGTCTGGGCCCATTCGGTGAAGGAGTAGGGTACCCACGGCCCGGTCACCTCGATGGCGACGCCTGGCGTCCCATCGGCCAACTCCTCTAGTGCGGCAGCAAGTTCATCGATGAACTGCGCCGGTACCAGATACGCGTCGTTCACCAGGTTCTCGCCGCGGGCTGCGCCCAGCGCGCCCTGCTGGAGGCGATGAGGGATGTGAGCGGTCGCGTAGCCGGCGGCGGTGTCTACGGCCCGCTGGGCCACGACCCCCGCCACTCGGTAGGTGTCCGCGTGACGGGTGCGCTGGGCGCGACGGCGCTTGAGGTAGTCGCGGCCCGGGCTGCTCCCGATCCGGCCGTCGGCCGTCCCGCCGGACGGCGCGTCAGTGCGCTCCCTGCCGCTGGTCGGGGCGGGGGACGCCGGGACGGCCTCCGGGTCGGCGAAGATCTTGACGCCGAGCTCGACCTGGCCTGTCAGCAACTCCAACGCCTGCCGGAAGGCCGGGGCGTTCTCGGACAGCATCGCGGCCACCCCCGCGTCGTCGACGTAGACGGTGGTCAGGCGGAGCGGGAGCAGTGTGGTCAGGGAGGCCGCCGCTTCGATGCACCCGTGGTGTGCGCGAGCCAGGGCCTCGAGGCGCTCGAGGCTCTCCAGCTGTTCCTTGAGCGCGTCGCTGCTGAAGGTGTCCTGCGGGACGTCCGCAACGATCGCGGCCAAGCCCTCGTGTCGGATCAGACGAGGCGGGTCGCCGAGACCGCCCAGGGTGTGGACGTGCTGCGACAGGCCGCCACCGCCACCGCCACCGTCTACGGCTATGGCGTAGACGTAGACGAGAGGGGCGGGTGGGGCGGGGGCGTCACCATGAGCAGTCGGCGAGAGCCCGTCGGTCGGGACGATCTGGTCGGGGGTGTTCACTGTTCCGGGTCTCCTTCCTGTCGGGGCTTTCTGCGCCGGGTGCCCGGGGCGGGCGCTTCGGCCGACCGGGTGGTGCGCTTCCGTGCGGGCTTACGTTCAGGCTCTCGCGGATTCCTGCGGGCGGGTTTGCCGGGCACGTCGTCGCCGGGCTTCTGTGCCTCCGTGCCGCCCGATGCCCGCGCCACCGGCTCGCGTGCCGTCCGTCGAGGGGCCGCCGACCGGGCGGCCCGCTCCTCGGGTGCGGCCCGTACGGGCTTGCGCCGCGCGGGCCGGGACGCCGCCCCCGTCGCACGCTCTTCCTCTCCGTGTGCGGCGGGGGCGGCGGCCGGCTCGGGCGGGTCCGGGAGTGATGGCTCGTTCGCGCGGTCCGCGGACTCGGCATCCGGCAGGGGCTCATGACGAGCCCACCGGTCCACGCGCTCGCGCGCATCCTCGGGCCTGTACTCCCCGAGGGCGGGCGACTGCGTCTGCGCCGCGCGCAACTGCGCTACCTCGGCACGCAGTTGCTCGATCTCCAGGGCCTGCTGACTCTGGTCAGGCACGACGTCCCGTACCGCGGGCCTGGGCGCGCGGGACGAGAGCGACGGGTCGTTCTCCCACCAGTCGATGCCCATCTCCTTGGCCTTGTCGACCGAGGCGACCAGCAGGCGCAGTTTGATGGTGAGCAGTTCGATGTCGAGCAGGTTGATCTGGATGTCGCCGGCGATGACGATGCCCTTGTCCAGAACGCGTTCGAGGATATCGGCGAGGTTGGCCGACGATCCTTGCTGGCCCGTCAACGATGCTGCGGCGGGGCCGCCCATGCGAGCGGCGGCGAATGGTTCGGACAAGGGTCACGCCTCCTGCGGTGGGGTTCAGCGACGCGCCGGAGCGGCACGCCTGCGCGGTGCCGGGGCTACCGCTTCTTCCTGGTCCTCCTCGTGTGCTTCCTGCTCGTCGAAGGCGCCGTCCTGCTCGTAGCCGTCCTCGGCGTAGCCGTGTGCCTCGTCCGTGTCGTCGGTGTCCTCGGTGTCCTCGGCGTAGGCCTCGAAGTCGTCGTCCTCCTCCGCGTCCTCGTAGTCGGCGTCGTCGCCGTCCTCGTACGCGTAGTCGCCGTCGGCGTATCCATCTTCGGAGTCGCCGTCGGCGTACTCGGCGTCTCCGGACTCGGAGTCGGACCGGTCGGCGTTCTCCTCGTCCTCCACGGCTTGGTCGTGGTCGACCACGACCTCGCCATCACGGATCTCTCCGCGCCAGCCGTCGGTGGCCTCGCCGCGCATCATGATGAACTTGCGGTAGAGCTTCAGGTCGAGCCTGGCCCGGCGGCCCTGGGCGCGCCAGATGTTGCCGGTCTTCTCGAAGAGTCCCTTCGGGAAGTACTCCAGCACCAGCAGGACGCGGGTGAGGTTGTCGGTCACGCGGTGGAAGGTGACGACACCCTTCACCGTGCCCTTGGCACCCTCGGTCGTCCAGGAGATCCGCTCGTCGGGGATCTGCTCGGTGACGCTGGCTTTCCAGCTCCGGGTGGACTTGGCGACCTTCACCTTCCAGTTGCTGGAGGTGTCGTCGGACTTCTCGACACTGACGACGCCCTTGGCGAAGGTGCTGAACTCCTGGAACTGGGTCCATTGGTCGTACGCCTCGCGCACCGGCACGCCGACGTCGATGTCCTCGCTGATGAGCACCGACTTGGACTTGCCGCCACCGGACTTGCTCCCCTTGCCGAACAGGCCCTTGACCTTGTCCGCGACGACGTCCTTGGCGTGCGAGGCTCCGGCGGTGAGAGCCGCCTTGGCGGGTGACTTGCCCTCGGCCAGCGCCTGCCCGCCCTTGCTGAGGGACTTCCAGGCGCTCGGCCCACCACCCTGGCCGGGCTCGCCGAGTCGGGAGGCGGTTTCGCCGAGCTTGTGGCCCAGCGAGCTGACGGCATGTTGGGCGCGTGCCGCCAGGAAGTCAGTGAGCTCTTCCTTCAGGCGGCCCGCGGCGGGGTTGTCGGCCACGGACTTCTTGATCTGGGTGAACGGCGATTCAGCCACGGTCGCCTCCATTCTGACGACGGCCGGCGCTGCGCCGGGATCCGGCGGAGGACGAGGCCGCCGCTGAGCCCTTGGCGGTCGTCTTCTTGCGCGCACCCGACGTGGACGCGCCGGCGGAGCCGGAGGCCGACCTGCGGGTTGCGGGAGACGAGGAGCCGGACGACGGGCGGCGGGCGGCCGAGGTCTTCTTGGCGGCGGTCTTCGTCGCCTGCGGGGAGCGCGAGGCGTTACGCGACCTGGCGGCCGCCTCCTCCTGGTCGTCTTCCTCGTACTCCGCCGCACCCTCGTCGTCCAGGTGCTCGTCCTCGCCCTCTTCGCGGTCCAAGTCCTCGTCGAACTCGAGCTCTGGGTCGTCGTAGCGGTCGCCGTCCGAGTCGCCCGTTGACTCCTCGGCGTCGTCTCCACCCCTGCCCTTGGCGCTCGTGACGCTCTTGAGGGTCTTCGTGCCCTTCGCCTTCGACGCGCTTGCCGCGCGCTTCCCGGTCTCCGCGACCTCGTCGGCCGCGGCCTCCGGGTTGGTGAGTCCCTGGGCACGCTCGTGGAGGGAGTCGGAGAGGTGGTTGACGCGCTTGGTCAGCGCCGAGCTGGCGGCGGTCTTCGTCGCGCCGACCAGTTCGGTGCGCACCTGGTCGCTCAGCCCGGCCAGCAGCGGGCTGGAGGAGGCCATCTTGAGCAGCTGCTGCGGGTCCAGGCTCAGCTTCTTGCCGGCCAGGAACATTCCGAGCCCGATCGCGACTTTGGCCTTCTTCGTGCGGCCCAGGAGATAGCCCCCGACCAGAGCTGTGCCGATCTTGGTGTTGGTCATCATGCGGTGTGCACCTCGTTGGTGGAAGTAGGTGGACAGATGGGATGAACGGATGGGAAGAACAGAGGGGAAGGAACCCGGTGCGGAAGCGTGGACGGCGGGGTGGACCGACGTGGGGAGGCCGTCAGGGAGCAGCAGCTCGTGCCACTGGTCCGCCCGCGCCGAACGGAGCGGATCTCCTCAGCCGGGCGGCTGCCCGTTCGCAGCCATACGCTGCTGCTGGGCCTCCAACTCCTCTAGTTGGTCGAGAAGTTGGTCCTCCCGGCGGTCGAACTCCTGCTCGCTGATGCGGCCCTCGACCAGCTCCTGCTCGAGAGCGATCAGCTCCCGTCGCACCGGGGCCGGATCGTAGTACTGGCGCTCCGCGGTCTCGGTGAGCTGCTGGGTCACCCACAGCGCACCGCGCACCGGGGCCAGCGGCAGTGTGATCAATTGCGAGAACAGACCCATGGCAGACGGGGGTGACCTTCCTCAGACGAAGCTGTAGGCGGGCAGCGGGCCGTGCAGGTGGTAGGCGTAGGCGTCGCCGCGGCGCTCGGCGTCCTCGTGGACGGCCTGCGAGAAGTCCGCCGCCTTGTCCCGCTCGACCAGGAACGACACGTTCAGGAAGTGGGGTTCGGCCGCCTGGGCCGGTGCGCTGTTCACGGCTGCGGGGCCGAGGGTGCCCACGATCTCCTCGCCGGTACGGCGCTGCCTCTCCTGGACCTCCTGCGAGATGAGCTCGCCGAGCCGGACCTTGGCGTCATGGGCGTCAGGGTTACGGCGGGTGTTCTCGTTGAGACGCCGGGCCTCGTCGCTGCCGGTCAGGATCTCCCGGAGCAGGTCCGCCTCGTCGCGGGAGACCTTGAGGTTGTACTCCAGGCGACCGTCCAGCTCCTCCAGCCGGCCTCTGTAGACGTCCTGCTGCTCGTCGAGGGCGGTGGCGACCGCCGCGTCGTCGGGCCCCAGCAGTCCGAACTGCATGGGCAGTACGGCACCGTCGGCCATGAGCTGCTGCAGGACGGCGTCGTGCGCGGCGAGGTCGCGGCGCTTGGCCCGCAGCCCCTCAGGCGCGGTGCTGACCACGGCTGCCAGGCCGGCGCCGTGGACCACGCGCAGCTCGCTGCCGTCGGGGCCGACTCCTTGGAGTCCGGCGAGGGCGAGTGGGTGGTCGCCCGGGGTGATGGCGTAGACGTACGTCGGCATGGTGGTCAGTCCTCTCGACGGCGCTGTGCTGGACGGCGGTTGGCGGATGCCTTGCGGGTGCGCTGCTCGGGCTCTTCGTCCCTGTCGCCGTCGTTTCCTTGCGTGAACGAATCGGTGAACGCTTCAACAGCGCCCGTCAGTGCTCCTTTTGACTTTCCCTTCGCCCCTTTCTCCGTCATATCACCGACAAGGTCGGTGAGTTGACTCGGTGCCTTTCGGCCGGATTCCAGGTCGAGACGATTACAGGCCTCGGCGAAGCGCAAATAGGTGTCGACACTCGCCACGACGATGCGTACATCGATCTTGAGTATCTCGATTCCCACCAGGGACACCCGGACGAAGGCATCGATGACGAGCCCCTTGTCCAGGATGAGTTCGAGAACGTCGTAGAGCGTTCCGCCTCCGCCTCCACCACCGGAGGCGGAGGGGGCACTGCTCTGCTGCACAACACTCATGAGTGGAAAACTCCTCGGTCGCAGGGGGGCCTGAAGCCGCGCCGGACGCGTGGGTACGCGAGGGTCGACTGAGCGGATACCTGTGGGTGCGGGCGGGTCGGCCCCGTTGGCGCACACGGGTCAGCTGGGTGAACAGGCTGGTGAGCACGTATTTTCAGGGGCGCTGCCCAGGTGTCAACGACGGTCTGTCTGTCCCTTGGAATAGCGGTGGGTCTGCTCGTAACCCAGCAGTTCGCCCGCCTCGTCGAGGTCGACGCGATAGGTCGCCATGACGCTGGCCGTGTCGGGGATACGTTCGATCTCCGTGACCTCCACATGAGCAGTCCAGCCGCCGCCCGAGGGCTGGAGGGAGGAGACGGAGTGGGGTTCGCGACCGATCAGCTCGGTCAGCTGGGTGGCCGCCGCACGCAATGCGGAACGGGCAGTGATCGTCGTGGACTTCGGACTTCGGCCATCGGAGTCCTCGGTGCGTGGTGATGTCATGGTTCAGATCCGTAATTCGTTGTCTTCCGGTCGGTGCATCTCGATGGAAAATGATGCTTTCGGGTGAGTGCCCCTGCTCAGGGACCCTATGCAGACGTGATCGAAAATTCTTTTCCGAGCCGTCGATTACTGGGTGAGGATGCGATAACAGACAGTTGCTTCAGCAACGATGAACCCTTGGGAGGCCGAGGTCGAGGGTCCCCGACGCCGGAGATGTCGGGGACCCTCGACGCACGGGTGACCTCGGCCACAACCGCGAACGCGCAGCAGTGTGGCCGCCTCCGCTGCCTCCTGGTCGCTGTCGGCGATGTAGCGGAGCAGCGTTGCGTGCCGGGCACGCATCTGGCAGGTTCGTGCAGCCGGCCGCAGACCAGGCGCAGCTGCCAGCCCAGCCGGTCCATCGCACGCGTGAGACACGCTGCAAGCCGGAGAGCCGGGTGCTCGACATCCAGCCTGACGAGCGCCCCACCCTTGGGGTGCCTATATGAGCGCTGCGTCGCCCCGGGCCGCGCCGTTCTCCCCCTGGCCGCTGTCACCGTCCAGCCGCAGCCGCGGTGACCACTGCCTGGTCTGCATATCGGGGGCACGGACCCTCGGCCTTGCCCGTGATGCGGCCGCCCGGGTCCGTCCATGCCATGCTTAGCATGCTGAGAGGGCGTTTACACCTCTTTTGATGCGGTTTCAGGTGCTATGTGAGGCGGCTTTGATGAGATGAGTGCTTCTCAGGATCCGGGTGGTGCCAGTGTGGTGTTGATGCCGTGGTCTCGCCCGCACTCCTCCTGTTTCATCCCAGGACGCGCCGTCGTGCACCGTTCGCTTCGCGCGCCTGATGCACGCGCCAGGGCCGGATCCGCGGCCGGCCGGTACTCCGGAATCATGACTGAGCGCCGTCGCTATCCAAGCGATCTCTCCGATGCCCGATGGGAGCTGGTCGAGCCGGCCCTGACCGCCTGGCGGGCAGAGCGCCGACAGCGCGCGATCGAGAAGCACGTGAAGGACATCAACAAGGCCTACGAGCGGGCCTTAAAGAAGTACCCGATCACCGTGCCTAGGCGGCAGGAGTCTCACTGCCTCCGCCGGAGCCACCGGCCTGGGCGTCGGCATTGAGCAGGGCCCGCAGCTGGTCCGCTACCTGATCTGGCTCGGCCAGCTGCCTGACGGCGGGTTCGGAGAGCAAGCCGACAACGCCGAACACTCCGGAACACCTCTGGAAGACGTTGCGGTCCTCGCCGCCGAGCTGGAGCGGGACGGCCTGATCGACGCCATGGGCGCCTTCGGCGCACCCGACTCCCACCGGAGCACCAGCGACGGACGCGTAGAGCTGCGGCGGCTCTCCCAACTGCGGAGCGCACCCGCCGCCCGGCACCGCTATGCAACCGACGGCTTCCTGCGCTGGCTCTACGCCACCGCGCACGACCAGCGCCCGACCCGACCGCCTTCCTGGGCACCACCGAGTCGTACTTTGCCGGCAGCGCCTTGGCGGAAACCGAACTCGAGGATGCGCTGGCGCGCCTGACGAACCCTGGACTCGTTGCCGACGCCGGCACCCAGCCCAAAACCGTCGCCATCACCCTCGGCGGCATCGACTGCGTGCTTTCTGGAGCGACCGTGAGCGCCAGAAGTCCAAGACGGTCGCGTCGAGGCCGATTAACGGCTCCCCGCCGTGCGCGGGTGCTGGAGCAGGGGCCACGATCGGGCTGGCCACGTGCTGGGGGAGAGGTGGGTACGGAGTTGCGGTCACAGCGCCCAAGCATCGCTCACAACGGAAGTGCACAAAGGACGAACTGGCCTTTCCCATGATTCCTCTGAACGCATCACGGGCGTCCCTCCGCCACGACTGACCTCGACTGCGCAATCTGCACCAAGAGCAGCTCACCTGCGGTGGTGAGTTTCCGTGGTGAGCACGGTGAGCCGTGGTGAGTTTTCGCGGTGAGGCGTCCCCGCCATGGTGAGTTGGCCCGAGACCGTGGTGAGTTTCCCGATCGGTAACTCACCACCGCAGGTGAGACGGGTGCGCGGCCACTCACCACGGCACCCTGTCCACTGGACACTTATGTTGACGAATCTGACGCATGATGCGCTGGTGGTCGACGGGGGTGGAGATTGCCAGGTGCCCGCAGCGGGAGTTCCGTCGCCGGTGCCAGAGACCAGCTTCCTGCTCCGGGCCCCGGCACCCTGGCACAGAAACCGCGGCGGCTGCCGGGCTGCGGATCCTCCTGGTCCTCGAGCGCCGCCGCTGCAGCGCCGGGCGGTCGGCTGCGCAGCGCATTGACTGGTGAAGGGTCCGTCGGTCGCACGCGCAGCCGGCACGGGGCCCGATACCAATCCCGACGACATGACCGAGAGCATGACCGACACCTCCCGGGAGCGGACCTGTGCAACCCCAGGTCAAGCACCGGTTTTTCCCGTGGTGAGTGCTCAGACTTCCCCTCTTCTACCTGGCTGCCCGGCTGTTGGGTGGTGGTGGGTGTGGTGGCAGTGGGCGGGCGTGGTCTCGGGGAAGACGGGGCTGCGCTGGCGTGAGACGCCGCGTCGCCCTGTAGGGCGCCCCGGCGGCACAACAGGCCCGCTGGGGCCGCTGAGACGCGTCTGGCGGCCTCTCAGGCCGTGTGCTGCGCCGGCCGGACAGGTAGTGCACCCGAGGCTCTTGGTCCCATTTGGGTTGCTTCAAGCATTCATCCACTTCACGGGGTTCCTCTGCGCTTCGGCTTCGCCGCCGAAGGCGCTCGCCGCCCTCACCTGCAGGCCCTGGGGTTAGACTTGCCCGCCCACCCCTACCGGAGGTCATCGCAGTGTTCCCCGCACGGGTATCCGCCGTTGCCCCGCTGGTTCCGGTGGTTCTCGCCCTGTCCGGCTGTTCTTCATGGGTCTGCACCGACACGACGGCGGAGCGCGGTGAGGCCGCTGTCAGGGTGCAGGTCGTGGACACGGATGGGCAGCCTCTCGGCTTCACAGCGGCGGTCGTTGACTGGAGCCTTGAGCCCCACCCGCAGACGCCCTCCGAAGGCGACCAGGTCCACTTCCGCTTCCGCTTCGACGGCGCCGATGAATATTCGGACCCCGCGGTGGACGCCTGCGCGGTCGACAAGCAGCGCGTGACGTTGGGATGTCAGACGGTTTCCTCGTCCCAGGCCTTCGGACGCTGGATCGCCGTCGAGCATCCTGAGCAGGTTGACGCAGTGCTGTTGATCCCCAACGACCAGTCCCACGACAGACGCACCTGCGAAGCCGACATCAAGGACGGGGGCGGGACGCATCCTCCGGAACCACCCAGCAGGGGGGACCAGCTGTAGGGAGGTCAAGGCAGTTGAGCGCGAGTCACGGATGTGTCGGCGCCCTAGGGTTTGCGCTGTTGGTGCGGGGAAGGCGGGGCGGCGCTGCGCTGGCCTCATGGGGGACTGCGGCGGCCCGATGGGCGCCGCAGCGACCAGGCACCGGGCGAGGCGCACTATCCCCTCCACTACCGGGCGCGCATGACTCCGACCTCTCCTCGCACAACCGCAGGTCAACCCCCGGTTTTCCCGTGGTGAGTGCTCAGACTTCCCCTCCTCTACCCGGCCTGACCTGCTGTGGGGGCGGGGTGGTGGTGGCTGGTGGGCGGGCGTGGTCTCGGGGAAGCGAGGGGACAGGCAGGACCAGTCGGTGTGAGGCTCCGACACTGCTGACCCAGACGTGGAAGGGTGCGATCTCCGACTCGGTCTCGGTCTGCTCCGAGCGGCTCTGCACGTCCTCCAGGCCCGACCACGCGATGGAGCCGGGCTCGCTGTCTGCCAAGAAGCCCTCGACGATCGGACCGAGATCGTCGGAAGCCACATAGGTACCGCCGAACGGCAACGCGTCCGGGGGCACGGAGCCGGTCGAGCACCGGAGCTGCCGGGCCTGTTCGTCGTGCCACACGTAGAACGTCGCCGCCCCGGAGAAGTTCAGACCAAGAATGCGCTCCTCCATGGCTGCAGCAGTCCACTCGAAGGCAGCCACCACCTCGGCGGCGGACAACGAGCCCCTGACCTCGTCCGCCGCATCCAGCGACCAGGTATGGGTCTCCCACTCCACCCGCCGGTCAGCAGGCTCCAGCACCAAGGGCTCGTCCGCCACCTCAGCAATCCACGTCAACAGCACAGCAGCAGTATCCCTGCATGGCTCAGGCCCCAACAGCCACCATAAGAAATGACGTCTTAGCTGTGCCATCTCATGACATTGGTTCCTTGTGGTCAGGCTTGGCGGGCGTAGGACGCAAGGCGATCGGCGAGCGCGGTGACGAGGTTGCGCAGTTCATCGGGGCGCTCGATGACGAACGGCCGGTCGAGTGAGGCGAGTACTGGAGGCAACCAGTCGAGCCGCTCCGCCCGCAGCTCGACGCGCAGCCAGCGCTCGGTCGCCCGGTCCTGGCCTGCCGTGGGCTCGTGCTCCTCCAGGCTCGCGACGCTGGCGGGAAGGTGGGCGCGGATGTGCTCAACTGTCCCGTGGATCCGCAAGGTCACCTCATGCCGGTACTCGGCCGTGGCGAACGCTGACAACACGCGCTGTGCCGGACCGGGACCCACGGGCGCTTCGAATGAGCCGGGCAGGGCCCGCGCGTCTGCGATGCGATCGAGCCGGAAGGTTCGGTCCTCGCCGATCTGTGTGTCCTTGCCCGGGACGTACCACCGGCCCGCATGGGTGACGATCCCGTACGCGTGCAGCGTGCGTTCGCTGCGCCGTCCGTCGCGGTCGGTGTAGCGGATCGAGACCGGTCGGCGGTGCTGCACCGCATCGGCGATGGTGAGCAGGACCCCAGCGTCCGGGGTGTCGGTCTCGCCGAGCTGATCCGTGAAGGCGAGAGCCTCCAGAAGTGTGTCGAGCCGACGGGCGATGTGTTTGGGAAGCACCCGCCGGATCTTCGCCGATGCAGTCTCGCTTGCCGTGTGCTCCGTCGTCGTCAGCCCTGCTCGGCGGCCGGCGACCAGGCCGAGCAGTACGGCCAGCGCCTCGTCGTCGCTGAGCATGAGCGGAGGCAAGCGGTACCCGGGAGCGAGCCGGTACCCGCCGTAGCGGCCGCGCACCGATTCGACGGGCACATCCAGGTCGATCAGCTGGTCCACATATCGCCGCACGGTGCGCCCTTCGACGCCGAGCCGGTCGGCTAGTTCGGCCGCCGTCCGGGTGCCGCCCGACTGCAGCAGCTCCAGGAGTGTCAGCACGCGGGCAGTGGGTCGGGGCATGTGCACAACCTAATGCGAATACAGGACCGATTCTGTCCACTATTTCTCCTAGCCTGCGCAGTGAACGCTTCCAGCACAGCCAAGGAGATCCCCATGGACTTCGTCTCGATCCGCATCATCACCAGCGACGTGGCGCGCCTCGTCGAGTTCTATGAGCGAGCCACGGGGGTGCGGGCGACGTGGGCCACCGAAGACTTCGCCGAACTCGACACCGTGGGCGCCACCCTCGCGATCGCCGGCACCCGGACCGTCCCGCTGTTCGCCCCGGGCTCTGCCCGCCCGGCGGACAACCACAGCGTGATCACCGAGTTCCTCGTCGACGATGTGGACCGCGTTCACCAGAACCTGATCGGCTTCGTCGCCGACTTCGTCACCGAGCCCACCACGATGCCCTGGGGCAACCGGTCGCTGCTGTTCCGTGACCCCGACGGCAACCTCGTCAACTTCTTCACCCCCGTCACCCCAGCGGCCATCGAAAAGGTCGCACGCTGACGCCACGCAAGCAGCCCGGGCTTCTGTGAGCGGTGTAGCCGGTCGGCGAGCGGGCTGGTCCGCGGCGGCGCAGGGGGGTATGCGGCGAGGCCGCTGATCGCGTCGCCGATGAACTTGGCCCCCAGGACCGTCAGCAGCACGGTCGTGATGGCGCCGTTGTGCGCGGCCATCCAGGTCTTCCAGGACTTCAGGACCCTGCCGACTTCTCTCCCGCGGTGAGGTAGACGCCGAGCGGCAGCAGCGCGCACAGCGAGCCGATCAGCACGAACAGCGCGATGGCGAGGGTCTCGCCTCCTGACGAGGCGGAGCTGCCCGCGATGGAGAGGGCGCCGGCGACGGCCAGTGCCAGGTTCTTGGGGTTGAGCGCGGACAGCGCGGTGGCCAGCCCTGCCGCCTTGCCCTAAGAGAAGGTGTCGATGGCCTTCATCCAGCCGGCAGCTCGGCTTCGCGTCGACGGCCCTTCCACTGCTTCAGGCCCAGAAGCACGAAGATCACGCCGGCCAGGAGCTTCACCCAGTACACCCAGGAGGCCGCCTCTCGCCCTGGTGTGCGTCGGCGCCGGAGCCGAGCAGGACGACGACGGTGCTCAGCACTGCCAGGGTCGCTGTCCAAGCGGCGGTGAAAGCGATGCCGTTCATCCGGCCGTGGGGTGTCGCCGGCATCAGTATGACGGCGATGACCGGCACCGGGCTGATGGCGATTCCGAGGGCCGGGGCGAGCATGTGTCCGATGGCGTCGCCCATGATCAGCCTGCCACGGTCAGGGCCGGCAGTTGCCAGGTGCCGTCCAGCACGGATGCGTGAGGACCGTAGATGCGGATGATGACGGAGAAGGGGCCGTCGGGGGCGGGCAGCCAGTTCGCGAGGTCCGTGAAAGCCCTGGAGGATGACATCACTGCGTGGATCGACACCTGGAACGAGAACCCGCGGCCCTTCACCTGGACCAAGACAGCCGACGAGATTCTCAACTCTCTCGCTGACTACCTCACTAACTGATCGTTTCAGAATGCCGCCCGGAGGTGCCGGAGACAGATGATGCCGCAGGCGAGTTGTAGTAGTCCGAGGTGGAGATCAGCACGCATCTCGTAGCGGATCCGGAGTCTCTTGAACTGGTGGAGCCAGGCGAAGGTGCGCTCGACAACCCAGCGGGTCTTGCCCAAGCCGGAGCCGTGAGGGGCACCGCGGCGGGCGATTTTGGGTGCTATGCCTCGGCGCCGGAGAAGTCGCCGGTACTTGTCGAAGTCGTAGCCGCGGTCGGCGTACAGCCGTTGCGGGCGATGGCGCGGCCGTCCGCGTAGTCCACGAATGCGTGGGATGGCATCGATGAGCGGGATGAGCTGGGTGACATCGTGTCGGTTGCCACCGGTGAGTGACACTGCGAGAGGTGTGCCCTTCCGGTCGACGATGATGTGGTGTTTGCTTCCTGGGCGGCCCCTGTCGACCGGCGATGGTCCGGTGTGAGCTCCCCCTTTCAGACTGCGGACGTGTGAACCGTCGATGGCACAGTCGTCCATCTCTAGCAGTCCGGCCTTTCGCAGCTCGGCGAGGATCGCAGCATGCAGGCGTGGCCAGACGCCGGCCTCGGTCCAGTCCCGTAGACGACGCCAGGCTGTGACCCCCGAGCAACCCATCTCCTGACGTGGCACATCACGCCAGGCTGCACCCGTGCGCAGGACGAAGAGAATGCCTGCCAGGGCGGTGCGGTCATCTGTCCGACGTCGTCCCGGATGCCGATTCCGCCGCTGCGGAGGGGGTGGCAGAATTGGAGCGATGCGGGCCCACAGGTCGTCGGGCACGAGATCTCTGATCACGTCGAGATCGTGGCGGAAGAAGTCCGACCGGCGGGTCTGTTCACAGCGAACTCGTCTGATGAGTGTGAGCGGACGGCAGGGATTCTGCAGCGCCCCGTGATCTGAAGCCCGGCTTCTTGCTACTTGCTCGTTTCTGAGACTGGGGTGGGCGAACGTGCTCGTCGTACTTGTTCCGGCAGCCGGGGCTGTCGTGTGGGCGGTAGCGCTGTTGGTGTCTGACGTGCGGAGTCGGCAGCGGCGAATCTCTCTGGAGGTCCCGTGTTCCGGGTATGGGCAGGGCCGGTTCTCCTCGGATGAGACGCGTTACCACTTGGGGCCGGTCGTGCACGAAGGGCGCGTGATAAAGGGCTCGCTATACGGGAAGAGGTTGCGGATCTCAGTCGGCCAGGCCGTGAAGGTGGAGCTCGACCCGCGAGAGCCGGCCCGCATGTATCTGCCGGACACCATGCCACTGTTCGCACACAAGGTGGCAGCCCTTTTGTACGGAGGGCTGGGAATCGCCCTGATTGGGGCTGCGTTGGCGATCAGCATGTGAGCTCATCAGCGTGACGGTGCGCGGGTTGGACTGCGGTGGTGCTCTGGCCATCACCTCCACGACGCGCTCCTGGCCGACTCCTCAGAGACGGCAGGCTCGGACATGTTTCCACCGAGAGCGACGGAGACCACGTCCGACCCTGCAGACAACGTCTGACTACGACGCCTCATTGTGAAACGGTCAGTAAGAGCTCGTAACACGATCTTGTTGATGTGGGCTGGTTGGGCGATACCGGTGTGACGAGGCGGCCGTTCGTGAGGGTGTGGGTACTCGACCGTGGATCGTGGACGATGAGTTGTGGGCGTTGATCGAGCCGTTGTTGCCGCCGTGGCCGGAGCGGTCTCCGGGGCCTCGGCCGGTGTCGGACCGGCTCTGTCTGCAGGGCATTCTGTTCGTCCTCTACAACGACATAGCTTGGCAACTTTTGCCGTTGGAGCTGGGCTTCGGCTCTGGGCAGACGTGCTGGCGTCGCCTGGACCGGTGGCAGAAAGCAGGGGCTTTCGACCGGCTGCACCGGGTCATGCTCGCCGAACTGAACGCGGCCGGCGAGCTCGACTGGTAACGGGCCTGCGTGGATGGTTCTCACATCCGCGCGAAAAAGGGGGCGCCGACACCGGTCCGTCGCCGGTCGACCGGCGGAAGACGGGCAGCAAGCACCATCTGATTTGCGACGGACGCGGCACCCCACTGAAGGTCATCACGACCGCGGCGAACGTCAACGACGTCACCCAGACCCTCGCCCTGGTCGACGGCATCCCGCCCGTCGCAGGGCGCCCCGGCCACCCCCGGCGCCGACCTGAATCCCTGCTCGGCGACAAGGGCTACGACTCCAACGCCCATCGCGACGCACTGCGGAAACGACGGATCCTGCCTGTCATCTCACGCAAGGGATCCCCGAACATCAAGGGCATCGGCAAGCTCCGCTACGTCGTCGAGCAGACCTTCGCCCTGCTCCACCAGTTCAAGCGGCTCGCCGTGCGCTGGGAACGCCGCACCGAACTCCACGACGCCTCCGTCTCTCTCGCCTGCAGCCTGATCTGCTTCAGACGCCTCAAGCAGTACCAGTCCTGAGCGGTGGTACCAGTTCAAGAAGTGCTCGGCACGCGCGAGCGGAGTCAGCCACGCAACGCGATGAAGAGCTGGTACCCGGTGACTCCAAGCCCGCCGCAGGCCATACCGAGGCCTACGACTGCCATCAGCGCCATCATGACCTGGCCGTACAGGGACTGGCGGGCGGAGGCGCGGCTGGGGTTGCGCGGGTCGTAACTGAGCTCCAGTTGCTGCCCGCCGGTCGGCTCCCGGTAGAAGTGCAGCCCGCCATCCTGGTCCACATACCGGTACACCTTGGTTTTGTCGGTGTAGTGGTCGAGTTCGGCCATCACCGTGATGCCGTGCTTGGGGAGGCGCAGCGCGTCGTACATGCCTCGTCCCAGCGTCAGAGCCATGAATGCCCCCGCGCACGCGAAGAGCTGAAAGAACGGCAGCGCGATCGCCCACGCCGGCTCACGGAGCACCGCCACTGTCACATCGATCACCGCGAAGACCGCGATCACGGCGACAACAAGATCGCGCTTCGAGGGCCTTCGGGGGTGTCCAGCAGGCACTTCGGTGATCAGCTCTTCGCCGTCGACGCGCGGTCCTTCGGCCGCTCTCTCGGGCAGGCGGGCCTCCAGGGCGGCACAGAACGCGGTCACGGCAGCGGCGCTGGCCTCGTGAACCGCGTACACGGCAGGAGGGCGGTCGGCCTCTGCAGTCGTCAGTACAACCTCGAACGAGCGGTCGAGGCTGCGGACCGCTTCGATGGCATCCAGCGGAATTCGTGTCACGCGCCCGTCCTGTTCCCACTGCACATAGTCGAGTCCGTCCCCGAAGCGGGCGGTGGCACTGCTGCCGCGCAGCACGAGGGATGGGAGGGCAGGCGTCGTCGTCATGTGCATATGACGGCTGAGATCAGCAAACGGTTGCCCACCGTCGTGGCAGGCGCACGCCACAGCCTTGGGGCAGAAGGCGGCTCCACTCAGCGCGCTGGGGCATCTTGGTCCCTGGCACCACCGGGCCATGACGATGATCCAGAAGCAAAGTCACGCACCCAACATCGGAGCCGTCCTTGCCAACTTCGATTACCGCCCTCAGCCCGCACGTGCTCGCCTAGCGCTGGCTCTGCCCCACCCGACCAGAACGCTTGAACAAGATCTTGTTACGAGCTCTAAGGTCGGAACCACCGGCCAGAAAACAGAGCAGAACTAAGTGAGCGTTTTGTTCTCCGGTGTCTGTTTCATTTGGTCTAGGTGCCGCGCCAGTTGAGGGTGGCTTCGTGGGTGAGGCGGCGGGTCATGAGGTTGATGGCGGCCAGTTGGATCATGGCGGCTGATCGGTGGGGGTGGGTTTCGTAGTCGCGGGCCAGGCGGCGGTGGTGCATGAGCCAGCCGAGGGTGCGTTCGATGACCCATCGGCGTGGCTGGACGTGGAAGCCTCGGGTGGTGGGGTTGCGTTGGACGATCTCGAGGTCGATGCCGAGTCGGGCTGCGTGTTCGACGGCTTTGGTCTTGTAGCCGTTGTCGGCCCAGGCTTTGGTGACGGTGGGGTGGAGTGCGGCGACGTTGGTCATGAGCTGGGTGCCGGCCGCGGAGTCGTGGACGCTCGCGGCGGTGACGGCGACGGCCAGGAGGAGGCCGAGGGTGTCGGTGACGATGTGCCGTTTGCGTCCGATGATCTTTTTGGCCGGGTCGATGCCTTGGCTGGTGAGGGGGACGGTGGCGGAGGTCTTGATGCTCTGGCTGTCGATCAGGCAGGCGCTGGGCTGGCTGGCGCGACCTTCGGCCTTGCGGACTTTGCCGCGGAGGATGTTGGTGAGCTGGTCGAAGATGCCGTCGGCTTCCCAGCGGGCGAAGTAGCCGTAGACGGTCTGGTGGGGTGGGAAGTCGTGGGGGAGGTAGCGCCAGGGCATGCCGGTGCGGTCGACGTAGAGGATGGCGTTCATCAGGGTGCGTAGGTCGTGGGTGGGCTTGCGGATGCCGGCGCGGGCTTGGCGCCAGGCTTCCAGGGTGGGCGGATGAGTTCCCAGCGGGCGTTGGACAGGTCGCTGGGGTAGGACTGTGAGGGCTGCATGATGCCTGGGTAC
The DNA here is from genome assembly GCF_036227405.1 of Streptomyces sp. NBC_01460. NCBI lineage: Bacteria > Bacillati > Actinomycetota > Actinomycetes > Kitasatosporales > Streptomycetaceae > Streptomyces > Streptomyces sp. NBC_01460. The sequence continues at coordinate 134,818 of NZ_CP109473.1, read as the reverse complement.
GTGGCTGCAGCCGACGTGGGCAGGGCGTGTGCGAGGCATCCGGGGCACCGGGGCGCGGGTTCGCAGACCCGCGTGAACCAGGTTGCTTCTGAATGAGACGGGATCTCTCATCGGAAACCCGGCGCATTACTGGTCCACGAATTGCCGCATAAGCTACTTCTCGGGCGATCACCGCTCAGGCGACCACGCTTGACCGCTCAGAAACACGGTCAAACACCTGATATGCGAACAAAACGCTTAATAAGAGGATGTCTCACGTGGCGGTTCGTTGATGCGGCATTGAGCCGAAGCGCGGTAGTTGTCACCAAGGCCGATAGATTGTCACCCGGGGACGCCTGCTGGAACTTGCAGTGCTTCGGGCCGTGGCCCGCCGGCACAGCCAAGGACTTCTATCGCTGAAGAGTTCAGGAAGATCGTGAACACCGACGACCTGTCCACGGAATCAATCAAACCAGTACGAAGAAGCTCTTCCCCGTACTGCCGGAGGATTTCGACGGTGTCGGCAAGGCCCTCGATCGTGTGGCCACGGCGGGCAGCTGAGCGGATGCGGCGTCCGAACACCCCCGCGTGGCGGTTGGCGGGAACCAGACCGTCAAAGACGACGAAGGTCCCCCCGGCAATCAAGGTTTCACGCGCAGGTCCGCATGCCTGGGTCTGTTCGCGAAGCATGGCGATGAGCTCCTCGCGAGGAATGCTACGCACCGGTACCCGTTCAACCCAGGCGTCGCCCATGTGTGACAACCGCAACGCCTCTCTGGTGACAGACCGGCTGATTCGAACTGCTCTTTGCGCAGGCTATCTGGTGCCTGCGGTGACAACGACTGAGCCTCCACACGGGCATGATGCTGATTCGTGAGGGTTGATCTGTCGCGTCGGCTCGTTCCCGACGAACTGTGGGAGCTGTTCGCTCCATTGATGCCGAAGTTTGTCTCCCGCCCGCAGGGCGGTGGTACTGCTCCGGTGGAGGAACGGGCGGTGTTCGCCGCTGTGGTGTACGTGCTGACGAGTGGGTGTGCCTGGCGGCATTTGCCGGAGTCCTTCGGTGTCTCGCCGGCGACTGCGCACCGCCGGTTCAGCGTGTGGGCCGCGGCCGGGTTGTGGCGCAGGCTGCACCGGGCGGTACTGGACGAGCTCGGCTCCAGAGGCGATCTGGACTGGTCGTCCGCGATCGTCGACGCCGCGTCGGTACGAGCTAATAGGGGGGCTCGCTGACCGGACCGAATCCGGTCGATCGTGGCAAGAAAGGCAGCAAACTGCATGTGCTGTCCGAGGCCCAGGGCCTGCCGCTGGCCGTCGCGGTGTCGGGGGCGAACATGCACGACAGTCAGGCGTTCAAGCCGCTCATCCTGGGCATACCAGCCGTCCGATCCCGGCGCGGACCCCGTCGGCGGCGGCCGGGGAAGATCCGCGCGGACAAGGCCTATTACTCCGCCGAGCACCTGCGCTGGCTCCGCAGCCGGAACCTCGTCCCACGGATCGCCCGCCCCGGCATCGAGTCCGGCGAGCGGCTCGGACGGCACCGCTGGAAGATCGAGCGGTCGATCTCCTGGCTCTTCGGATACCGCCGCCTCACCGTCCGGTACGAGCGAAAAGGCAGCCACTTCCTCGCCTTCCTCGGCCTCGCAGCAGCCCTCACCTGCTACAAGAGGCTCGCGAGACTCACCACGTGAGACATCCTCTAACCCTCAGGATTTCTGGCGCATCACACTAGAGGTGCAGGACGCCGTGCAGGCCCCGGCCGCGTCGTGGGTGGACCCTTGTGCTGTGCCGGCGGTGGCGACGTACGCTCGGACACATGAAGCGACCCCTGGCACTTTCCCTGCCAGGGGTCGCTTCGTTGGTGGTGGGTCACGTCTAGCGATCAGCCAGAGGACCGTTACGGCGTCCAGGATCCACGGGCAGGTGCTCGCACCACCATGAATGCCGGAATGCTGTCACCGGTTACGGACTGCCGGCATGTTGCTGAGAGGTCGCTTACGAGCTTTTGTGGCGGATGGACCAGACAATTGTAGCCACTACGCCAGCCAGCGCAAGGGCATATGCCGCAAATTGAATCTTTTCCCCGATGGTCATTGCCCCGAACACGCATTCCCCTTTGTGGAGAATGACACGGTGTGCGTTCACCCAGAACGTTTCGATTTTCCAGCGGCCAGAGCCGACCGTGTGCAGTGGCACCCCACGGTCGGCTCTCTAACACGGTAAAGGCTTTTTCCTCAGGAGACTACTACTTGAGGTAGCCGCCCTTGAAGCCGGCCTGGTCGGCCCACACGCGCTGGCGGGCGTCCCAGTCGAAGCCGGCCCACGTGCCCTGCCAGACCGTCTCGGCATGTGCGTTGTTAGCCGGGTTCGCCGAAATCCACTTCGAGACGACGCCGTGCGAGAAGTCGGAGAACGGGACGAAGTTCTTGTGCGAGGCGAACCCGCTGTACACCTTGCTCACTCGCGAGGACGAGTACCGGTAGTTGACGCCGACCGTCACGCGAGTGACCTTGACTCCGAAGATCTTGTCGTAGACGGAGTAGGTGATCGTCTTGTCCTTGTACGTCACCGAAGGGTCGGACAGATCGTCATCGGGGTCGGGGGCAGCAACGTTGTCCTTGACGTCGATTTCTGCGGTCAGGACGACGTCTCCGCCTTCCGTCTCCTTCGTCATCTGGGTCTCGAAGTTTTCCTCGTCGATCACGCCGCCGGCGGTGTCCGAGAGGAAGTCCCCGAGCTCCTGGCCGCGCTGCGGGTCATTCAGGAGATCCATGAAGCTCTCCTGGTCGCTGCTTGAGAGCTCCTGGAAGTCACCCAGCGTCTCGCTGGCGCCGTCGACGCCGAACTCGACCTGGTTGTTGAGGTACTCCTCGTAGCCGGCCGGGGTCGTGATGTCTGTGGCGGAGGCGCTGGTGGGGAGGGCCACGATCGTCATCGCAGCTGCCGCAGCAGTGGCCAGGCCGACGATACTCGTGCGCGAGGTCTTTGCGATTCTAGACATGTTCAGGTCTCCGTTACTGGTTTTTGAGAAAAGCATGAAATGCAGCAGAGAACGTACGCTTTAAAAAAGAGGGGTGATTTTACCCCTAAATAGCCCCCGCCCCATTTTCGCGGTTCACCTTTCGCGAAAGTGTCCCGCTTGAAAAGAGTCTTCCACAGGAACTGCCCATGCGCGACAATGTTTTACATCTTCTGAGCTTTACTTGAGCATCGAGGGGCCGCGATCGCTGAAGTGTGAGGCTCGCGCTATGTGTAATTGCGACAAACGGCGCACGAGGTGCTGATGTTGCGCGTAATGATGTGCTCAATATATGGACATGGTGCAAACGCGAGTAAGCGCCCGACCGGTGAAGACCAGTCGAGCGCTTACTCAAAAAACGGAGGCCGTCTATATGCCTTCGAATAGGGGACTTGTGTGCGTGAAGCCCCGGCTAGAAGGCAAGCGACCATTCGTTGAGGCTGCCTGAAGCTCCTGCGGAAACATCTTCAACGCGTAGCCCCCAGGTGCCGGCCGCCGGTGCCGCACTGGCGTCGACGGTGTACACGTGCTTGAGGTTTCCGCCGGACTCCAGTTCAGAGTCCGCCTTCACCAGGTGCAGTGCACCGCTGGGGTCGACGAGGTAGATCTCCACGTCGCCAAGCCAGTCATGTGTGGCGTCGACGTAGACCCTGAGCTCCTTGGGCGCGTTGCCCGTGATCCCCTTCACGACAGTGGAGGATGTCAGAGCTCCGGGGTCCGGGAGTGCGAGGTTTGCCTGGTTCTCGAAGGCAGGGAACGTCAACGACCATCCGTTGAGGGTCCCGGTAGCACCCGTGGAGGTGTCCTGAACCTCCAGCCTCCAGGTGCCCGCGGCCGGAGAAGTGCTGGCATCGACGGTGAACGTACCTGTGGCATCAGCGGTCGAGGACGTCGACTTGACCAGGTACGACTTGCCGTTCGGGTCAATGAGGCTGATCTTGAGGTCCCCGACCCACTCATGCGTGATGTCGGTGTGGACCTGCAGTGCAGCAGATGCCTTCCCAGAGAAGCCATCAACCGTGATGTCGGAGTTGAGCCTTCCCAGATCCGGGATGGCGGCTGCGCCGGTCTTCTCGAACGAGGGGAAGGTCAGGGACCAGCCGGCGAGTATGCCGACGCCTCCGCTGGACCTGTCCTCAACGCGGAGTTTCCAGGTCCCCTTCGCCGTGGAGGTGCTGGCGTCAACGGTGTAGGTGCTGTCGATCGTGCCGCCGTTCTGCGTTCCCTCCGAAGCCTTGAGAAGGTAGGACTTACCGGCGGGGTCGATCAGGTTGATCTTCACCTCTCCCCGCCAGTCATGCGTTGCGTCGACGTGCACCTGCAACGCCTTCGGCCCCTTGCCAGGTATATCCGTCACCGTGATCGGCGAATGGATGGCGGCCAGGTCGAGGATCGCCATGTCCGCATTGTTGATGATGGTGCTAGGGCGCGGCTTGGCATCGGGAGCAGGGGGCGGTGTGGGGTCGGCCCCGCCGACAGCTCGGCCGATGTCGATCCGGGGGACCGCGATTCCCGTGTCGGTGTCCGTGACCGTCTGCCCGGTGCTCTTCAGTAGGGCCTCGAGTTCAGTGATGCTCTTCTCGGGATACTTCTGACGGAGCACAGCGAAGGCTCCGGCCACGTGCGGCGCGGCCATGGACGTGCCGTCCATGGAGTTGAACTCGCGGTTGGGAACCGAGGAGATGATCGCGTTGCCGGGCGCGAAGAAGTCGAGCAGAGCGCCCCGGTTGGAGAAGGAGGAAACTTCGTCGTCGTCGTTGCTGGAACCGACGGCAATTGCCGACGCCACACAGGCGGGGCTGTTGACGGAGCCACTGAGCGCGTTATTTCCGGCAGCGGCGACAGTAGCGACGCCGACGCTGAGCAGACGGTCAATCACCGGCTTGCGGGCATCCTTGTCGCACGCGACGGAGTGCACCCCACCGCCGAGGCTGAGGTTGGCAGCCACGACAGGTGTTCCGGCTTGCTGCAGCTGCCAGACCTTTTCCAGGCCTGCAATCTGTGAACTAGCGAAACTCTTGACGCACGGCACAGGCTCAGCGCCGCAGTACTGCTCCGAGTTGAACTTGCTGAAGACCTGGATGGCGATGAGGTTCGCTCCGGGGGCGACACCCGACGCAGGGGCTCCGGCTACGCCTGTGCCGTTGCCTGCGGCAATGCCGGCCACGTGCGTTCCGTGGTCGCACTGAGCGATGGTCGCGCAGGGTCCGGTATCTACGCTGGCCGAGCCTGCACCTTCCTGCTGCGCACTGCCGTTGGGGCACAAGCTGGTGGAACCGTAGGCCGGATCGTTAGAGGAGAAGCACGCCTCCGCGATGACCCGGTCCTTGAGGAAGGGGTGACTGGTGGAAACGCCGGTGTCCAAGATGGCGATGGCACTGCCCGCGCCGGTCATCCCCGACTTGATGGCTTTGTCGCCGCCGATCAGGGGCACGCTTTCGTCCAGGGACGGCGACACGGCAAGGTCTTCCGTGACGCTGACGACCCCGGGCTGCGTCGACAGTTCCTCCAGGCCGCCCGCGTCCACCTTGAGGGTGACCACGGGAAGTACGTCGAACGCCTGCACCGTCTCACCAGCGGTTGCGGCACTTGCCACGTCAGCGCGCTCTTCGGTGACGACATTGACGCGGATCTTCCCGCCGGCTGAGGTCGCGTCATACAGAGGCGGGTCGATCGGGTCAGTCTCGCCGGCTGCGGTTGCGGCAACGCTCGACGCCGGGGCGGCGTGCGCTGGCAGCCCCCCGAGGGTGACGGCCATCATCGCGATGGCTGCCACCGTCCATATAGGTCTCTTCATATCGCTCTCGAGAAGTAGCGGGCGCGGTTCAGCCCGCAAAGATGGCTGGAGAGGTGGTCCCCAGGTCAAGTAGTGGAGCGAGAGCGCTTGCGCTTCTCGCCCAATTCGCCTAAAAACGTGCAGAGTTCATCAAAGTGATCAGTGCGCTGTTGGGTGACCGGATGCGCGGACCGGCCCCGCGACTACTGGCGTTTGCGGCCTGTGCGTGTTGCGGCGGTTGCGGCAAGTGACGGCAGCACGGCAGGTCGTTCAGCTCTGCGCATGAGCCCCCCCTGGCGCAGATCGACTGGCTTGAGCGTTGCGGACATTAGGCCGCCCTTGATCCTCGCCGCAAGCCCTCAAAACTTCGCTATTGAGGCGTTTGTTCGGTTGCAGAAGCGAGGCGGCGCAGGCTGGGCGTCGTCCCGCAGGGCCGCATCGAGCGAGCCTTCGGGCTCAAATCCGGCCGCACTGCAGCGGGGGGAGCTGCGCTGCGGCGTCAAGGGCGGATCAGGTGAGGTCTTGGCTTGCGCTACTGCGCAGATGCAAAGTGACTGGCCTGCTGCGCGGTGTCATGTGATTCAAGACACTGCATATGCCGCTTGCGGTTGCCGAACCTGCAGATATCTTCAGCATGTGCACGATCAGTGTAGGAATGATGGAAGCCTCAGCTCAGCGGATCTCTCTCGCTTTGCCCGAATCGCCTTCGGTGCCCTGCGGTGGCTCGTCGCTATCGTGACGGTAGCTGTGACGGCGTGGATCGTCTGGGCCGTTGTCATGGCCGGAGGCGGCGTCACACTTGTAATCGTCGCTGCTGTCCTGGTCGCCCCAGGAGCTCTGATGTACGTGTGGTCTCGCCGGCGAGCGGTGGAGGCGAGGTCGACACCCTCCGCTCATCAGCTGACTGACGTCTGACACGTCTCCCGACACCCCGCGCGCGACCACCTCTCCCTCGGTCCGTACTCTCCGGAGCTTCGACCATCTCCTACGTGTGGGGTTGGCTCAGTGGGCTGCTTTTGGGACGGGGTGGAGTCGGTTGTTCCGGGAGGGCTCTGGAAGCTCGTGGATCCGTTGATCCCCCTGTTGAAGGAGCGGCCGCAGGGCGGCGGGACGCAGGGGGCGCCTGCTGAGACGCTGTTTGCCGCGATCGTCTATGTCCTGGCCCGCCAGCGGGTGCCTGGCGGGCTATGCCACCGTGCTTCGGAATCTCCAAGTCCACGGCCCATCGCAGGTTCCTGATCCGGTCTCTGGGGGCCGGTTCTCCCATCCGATCTTGCAAGGCCTGGTCGCCGCCGACCTGTCGACCTACCCCATGTGGTTCTGGGCCCCGCACACGTGAGGGCAAGAGAAGGTGCGACCTCACAGGTCCGACCCTCTTGGGCGAGGCAAGCCGGGTTCCAAGAAGTTCGTCCTGTCGGACGCGAACGGACCGCCCCTTCTCGTCGGCCCCTCCGCGGCAAAGACCCACGACAGCCTCTCGCTGAATCCATGATCGCGGGTCACCAAACGAGACACGAACCCCACCGCGGACGCTGCTTCAAGCCTCCAGCGCGGACAAGACGTCGTCATTGGCGGCATTTGCCTTGATCGACCTTCTGTTTAATTGACAACATGTGATCATTCATTGACCATGCCAGATGATCCCGGCTTCGGGGCTGCCGAGTGCTTCCCCCCTCCTCCCGGCACGCCGAGTGAACTCATCCTGGGCACAGAGCTGTTTCCCCCACGCCCAGTCAGGATCTCCTGTCGTTTTCCGTAGAAGAGGCGCTACTTCATGTCGCGACGCACCACACTGCAACTAGCCAGTCCGCTGGCCCTCGTCCTTGCCGTCTCGATCGGTGGCACCGCTGCCGCCCATGACGGCGGCAAGGGCTGGGACAACCACGACACCAGCGGTTACACCATGCCCCAAGCCCTGCCGGGCGGAGTTGAACCCACTGACGCAAACTGCGCCTTCCTGTCCGGCGGGGAGCCGTGGACGGCCAAGGAAGGTCTGGCACACCTCACGCCTGGCGCGGACGGCAAGATCAGCCTCGACGTCAAGGGCGACGGCGGTGCCTGCACCGTATCGCTGGCCTCCTACCGGGCCCACGGCTCGACATGGGCCACCTCAGGTCTGCAGATCCTCACCGATTTCGCCACGGCCACCGTGGCCGACGGCGGTACCGGAACCCTCACGATCGCGGTGCCCGACGCCGGCTGCTTCGCTCAGATCGACCTCTACCACGGCAGCACCCGCTACGACGGTGGAACGGGAACCGGCCACGGCCCCGCCCCCGACGGCCCGAACAAGCCTGTCATCGGAGACAAGCTGATCGCGGCCTGGAACGGCCCCACCGGCGGCAAGGACTGCACGGCTGAGACCACGCCGAGCACCACGGCCCCCACCACACCGGCCGTCACCACACCCGCCCCGGCGACCTCTTCCGCGTCCGCGATACCGTCCACAGCACCGAGCACGCCGGCCACCTCTGCGACGCCCACGCCGACGGCGACCACCAGTTCCGCGGCGCCCGCGCCCCAAGGCGGAGACGAGTCACTGGCCACCACCGGAAACAGCGGCACCGGTCTGCTGGCCGGCGGAGCCGCAGCCCTTCTGCTGGCGGGCGGCGGCCTGTTGGTCGCCCAGCGTCGGCGCACGGCTGCTCGCACCAAGTAAGCAGCCCCGGCTCTATCACGCGCGTCCCGGTGGAGGGCCCTGCGCCCTCCACCGGGACGACCGAAGCCGGCGCGCTGCACCGGGCCCGTGCCGAGAAGTCCGGCCGCCCGTTCGCCGTAAGGCGGCTATGGACGCCACCAACGTCTACGAGAAGGTCTTCGCGTCCAAGAACCCGATGCTGGCGTGGCCTGGGGACCCGAGCGACCGCACGGTCAGCTCCATGCAGAACGGCCTGGCCACGTACGCGCCCGGAGTCAACATGACCGTCCGCAACACTGCCACTCATGTGGCCTCCGACGAGATGACTGCCCAGCAGGCACTGGAACGGCTCGCCACCTTGAGCCTCCTTGCGGGCTGGATCGACGAGTTGGAAGGCCCCATCTGACTTGCACCCAGCAGCAGGTGGTGAATGAGATAGCGCGCCGAGACGTACAGCCGCCTGCTGTGGACGACCTTGAACGCTTCGAGGAGATGCTTCTCGATCAGCTCGCCGAGGCCGGACTACCGACTGACGGAGTACTGGTGGAGCTGTTGGAACGCGAGCAGGCACTCGCGAGCCTCGGAGGTGCTCTCCGGCGACTGCCCATGGAAGATCGCGGCCGGTCGGTGTACGTGAGCAAGATGATCACTGCGGCGGCCGCCGGACTCTTCGACGCGGCGCTCAACTGCCTGTGGAACGAGACGGTCGGCGAGCTTCGACGGCGCGTAGCCGGATACGACCTGGCATACTTCTTCGACATCGCCGTTCCGTCACACGACCGACGAAAGCACCTATCGACGGAAGACGACCTGGTCAAGGTCGACGACATCGACCTCCTGCGCGCAACGCGCGAGATCGGACTGCTCTCCGCCACCGGCCAAGCTCAGATTGACCACATCCGCTACATGCGGAACTAGGCCAGCGCCGTCCATCCCAATCAGGTGGAGCTCACCGGCATGCAACTCGCTGCCTGGCTGGAGACGTGCGTCCGGCAGGTCATCACCCTGCCCTACGACACCATCACCGCCGAGACCGGCAAGCTGCTGGCCAACATCAAGAAGGACCAGCTGGGCCCGAGCGAGGTCAAGAACACCACGGCGTTCTTCGAGGACCCTCCCGCAGACCGCGCGGACGCACTCGGTGCCGGCCTGTTCGGCCCCTACACCAACACCGGCCGCACACCGGTTGTCGCTGACAACGTCCTCCTGCTGTGGCCGGAGCTTTGGCCAGAGACACGCTCTAGTCGCACCGCCCGGTGTGCCAGCGCTGCCACCTGGGCAGTGGTCGTAGTCGGCCCGGCTCGCGCCTCGGATACCGTGTTCCTCTACGGGGTGCCACAACGGATGTGACGCCCCCCACCGGAGGTAGTCAGCGTATGAGTTCGAAGCGCAGCAAGAATCCAGCCCTGCCCGTACTTGACGACGCATTCCGACTCGCGTCGGTCAAGGACGCCGAAGAGTCCACCCGTGACTTGGCCGCGCGGCTGGCCACCACCGAGCTGCGCCGCGCTTCCCACCCGGGCCGGGTCACCTGGGAGCCCACCGATCAGGCCGAGCCGGTACCGGTCCCACCGACTGTGGTCGACGGTGACGGGGACCTGTGGCTGCGGGACCGGGGCACTGGTACCTGGACCATGCCCGAGTTCAACCCGAAGGAGTTCCCGGCCCGCTGTGGCGAGGTTCTGTCGTGGAACCAGCTTGCCCGCGAGTTCGGCCCGCTTACCGGACTGGCCGACGACCGCCGCATCGGCGGCGGCCGGCGCTGACCGTGCAGTCGCCTGGGATGACTGCGCCCCTGAAGCGCCCGTTACGGGTAGCTAGGAGCTCCAGCTCGCTTCCACCCAGACCTCGACGTCCTCCACCTGCTTCCGGGCGACCTCGACCCACTGGCCCAGGTGATCGCATACGGCGTCGTCGTCCGGGCCACCGGAAAGGTCGCGGGGCAACGCACCGCACCTGGTGGTGTGGGCATTGGCGATCTCGGCACCGTCGTTCAGGCCGAGCCAGATCACGGATTTCGACAGGTCGCGGACCTTGGTGAACTGGCAGCCCAGGCAAGCCACGTAATGCCGGTCCGGCGAGTCCGGCGTGTAGACGAAGACGACTGCGTGGGCCTGGTTGTAGTACCGCTGGGCAACGCTGACGCCCGCAGGGCTCCATGTCTCCCCGCACTCCGGCCACCGCATATGGACAGGATCATCAACCGGCGTGGCGGGCGCGGGCCGGCGGGTGAAGAGGCTGAACGCCATGGTGTGGCTCCTTCAGGGCGGGGTGTGGTCGCGTAGGCAGAGCTGCGCCCCTGGCCGGTTGCTCTTTGGCGGCAAAAGGGTGCGCGGTGGCCGGTCGGCCTGCCCGGTCCTCGCCTGCTGAGCGAGGACCAGACGGAGCGCCCGGGGGTCAGTGCGGGAGGCGGGTGAACGTTGCCAGGCTTGTCGCGGTCGTCGACCGGTGAGCTGGGTGCCGGATCGTGGCGTGGATGGAGAGCTCGTGTCGGAACTCCGGACGGAAGACTGGGGGAGCGGCGGGGTAGTTGTGGGCCACGGGACGCAGGCTCAATCCGCGCAGGGCGAAGGCGGGCGTCATGGTCCAGGCCAGGACGCCGATCCCGATGGCGACGACGCAGTTGTCTGCCGGCGTTGCGGACCACACCATGACGACCGAGGCGCAGTCCTGGAGAGTGTGAACGTGATGCGGGCGCCGGTGTTGTATGAGGAAGCCACCGACCAGCCCGAACAGCTCGATTGCCTGCCAGGCTGTGTAGACGGCGGTGGTACTGAGGGCGAAGCTGGCGGCGGGGTACGTGCCGATGTGGTGGACGTAGCTGAGCGCTGACTGTGACCAGCCAACTCATCTCGCTGGACACCGGGGCCAGGAGAATGGCCGCATGACCGTCTTTCGCTGTGCCAACTGTCAGCAGCCTCTCACCAGCGAAGTGCTGCCAGGTGAACCACCGAGGGGTATTGAGCGGCCGCCGGGGCACGAGGTCATTCCGTCTCGGATGGCCCCTGGAACCTTCAGCAGCCGGTCGGGGTCCAGGTACGGCACGGAGCCGACGGAGTAGATCAGGTCGTAAGGATCGGCGTCGCGCAGATGGGTCACGGCGTCAGAGCACACCAGGTGCAGACCCGGGGCGTCCCGGTAGCGGGTGAGGGCACGCTGGTGCTGGGCGGGGGAGGCATCCGCGGCGGTGACGTCGGCGCCCCGGGCCGCGAGGTGAGCGGCGTGCCGGCCAAGGCCGCTGCCAAGGTCGAGGACGCGCAGCCCGTTCACGTCACCGAGGGCTTCGATGCCGGGACCGACCTCCCGGATGCCCCAGTCCCACCGGTCCAGCTCGGTCAGCTCCAGCCCTCTGGCCAGTTGGTGGGCGCCGTAGACGTTCCAGGTCTCGACGGTGTCCGATTCAGAGGTCACGAGGTTCTCCATCAGATCGCGGGCGGCGGGGATCAGGGGCGCAGTGCGTAGCAGCGCAGGACGTCGAGGCGGCGGTCTGGACGGTGGCCCAGCCCGCGGTGAGGATCTCGGCCTGGGTGGCGGTGATTCCAAGGCCTTGCAAGGGGTCGTTAGCGGCGCGGCGCTCGGAGATCTCGATTACCACCCAGAAGGTCCCGCCCGGGGCAACGAGGCGGCGGACGCGGTCGAGGACGGCGGACGCGGTCGAGGACGGCGGCTTTGTCGTCGATCCACAGGTAGACCAGGGTGACGACCGCGTACGCCGGTTCCGGCAGGACACGGAGGTCGTCGGTGGTGATGTCTATGCAGGGACCGGTTCGTGACCGGGCCCGGGGTCCTGGGCGGCGGCGAGGGCGACGGCGCTGGGGGAGTAGTTGATGCCGGTCGTGCGGTAGCCGAGCCGGGCGAGGCGTCGGGCAAGCGAGCCGTCGCCGCGGCCGATGTCGAAGGGCGGGGCGTTCGCGGCCGGGGCGGAGGTGGTCTTCCAGCAGCCCGTACTCGGTGTCGTCGAGCTGCCGGTAGGGGCGGCCCTGGGGCCAGAGCCGCTCCCGGTAGGTCACGGCCTCGGTGGACGCTGTGGTGAGGGGGCTCCTTCACGGGCGGGCGGCACGGAGGCGCGGGCGTTGACGGCTTCGGGTTCGGTGCTGTGCATGGCGCTCCTTGGCGTCGGGGAAGTGGCGGGGCCGCGCTGGTGTGCGCGGCCCCGCGTGGACCTTTGGTGGGGGCCGCGGGTCAGCGGTCCTGGGCGAGGGCGTACAGCTCGCCGAGCAGACTTCCCTCGGTCGCGACGAGTTCGTCGAAGGTGCCTTGCTCCCGGACGGTTCCCTGGTCGAGGACGATCACTCGGTCGGCCATCCGGACGTTGTCGAGGCGGTGGGTGACCACCACGGTGATCCGGTCCGAGGCCATGGCCCGCAGCTCCCTGAAGATCTGGTGCTCCCCTCGGGCGTCCATCTCGCTGGTCGGCTCGTCCAGGACGAGCACGGCCGGCTCTCTGTACATCGCCCGCGCGCAGGCCAGCCTCTGCCACTGCCCGCCGGACAGCTCGTGGCCGCCCCACACGGACCGGGCGAGCAGCGTCTCCAATTCCTTGGGGAGATCACGCAGGGCCTTGGTCATGCCGACCCGTTCGGCCGCGTCCCAGATCCGCTCGTCGCCGTGCTCACGGGGCTGGCCCAGGGTGATGTTCTCCCGGGCGGCGAGCGGCCAGTGCCCGTTCTTCTGCGGCACCAGGCCCACGTGCCGCCACACCGACTCCGCGTCGGCCCCGGCCAGGTCGGTGTCATCCCACAGGACCTTGCCCTTGGTCGGGACGGTCAGTCCGGTCAGCATGCGGATCAGCGTGGACTTGCCGGCGCCGTTCTCCCCGACGAGGGCGACAACTTCGCCACGGTTCAGGGTCAGGGTGATCGGCTGGACGGCCGCGCCCTCCTTGCTCGGGTAGGTGTAGGAGGCGCCTTCCAGGCGGATCTGCTGCGGAGGCTTGGCCCGCGTGGTGCCGCGCGCCGTGGTCATGGCGCGGACCTCGTCGACGAACTCGTAGTAATCGGAGAGGTAGAGCCCGTGGTGGAACATGACCGTCGAGTACCGAATGATCGAGTTCAGGGCGCGGCCGGCGGTCTGCGAGGCGACGACCGCGGTGCCCGCGATTGCGGTCGTCATGGCCCCGGCGAGGACCAGACCGGCGAGTGAGGCCCACATGCCGAGGGTGAACAGTCCGCCGAGCGAGGCGGCCAGCAGTGTGATCCGCAGATACGGGCGGGCCCCGGCGACCTCCCGCATCTCGACCCGGTCACACATGGACCGGTACCAGAAGTGCAGGTAGCCGCGCATGGTGTTGGCGCGGAGCTCGTCGGCGAGCTCGGCCGTCGTCAGCCACCAGCGCATCATTCCTCGGACGTTGCGGGCGGAGATGGTCCGGTCGTGGACGCGGTAGTCGACCCGGGCGGCGATCACGCCGCCGAGACCGCGGGGGACGACGGACAGCAGCAGCACCCCGAGGAGCAGTGGGTGCAAGGTGGTGAGTACCACGGCAGCGGAGGCGAGCTGGACGAATCCGTTGGTGAGGGTCTTGGAGTCGTCGGCGAGGTCGACGGCGCGCAGCGCGCCGATCTCCGCCGCCTGGCTCCGGTCGCTGAACCCTTCCGCGTCGTAGGCGGCGAGTTCGGCCCGCATGTGGAGATCCACGAGCTGCAGGTCCGCGGCGGAGGCGATCTTCGGATTCAGGCGCCGGGTCGCCCAGTCCGCGAGGATCCACATGGCCGCGCCGGTGGTCATCGCGACGACGGCGACGGTGAGCGCCGGCCACGCATGGGACAGGCCCTGGCGGGGGTCGTCGATCATCAGCTGCGGCAGGGCCTTCGCGACTGCGGTGAGCATCACGGCCGTGCCGATGCCGGACAGCAGCTGGCACACGACAATCGTCATGGCCATGTGCCGGTCGACGCTCCAGGCCAGGCGGGCCGTCTGGATGAGGGCCGCGGGGATGCGGCGGGCCATGTCCCACAAGGTGGCGTCGTCCATCGCCCGCCGGTGTTTGCGTCCGGTGTAGTCGAGCTCCGGGGGTGCCGAGGGTTGCGGAGCGCCTGCCCGCGCGGCCGGGAGGGACGCCGTCTCGCTGCCCATGTGTGACGCGTCGACGGCCGGGGAGTCTGTCCGGTCGTGCGGTGCGGTCATGCGAACACCCCCGCCATCAGCCGGTCCAGGGTCCGCCGCCCACGTGCGGTGAGGTGGGGGTCGTCGAGCTTCGGTCCCCAGACCAGGCAGCTTGCCGCGTCGATCGCCGCGAGGCATTTCAAGGCGTGCTGCTCCTCGGCGGTGAGGTTACGGCCGTAGCCCTGGAGGCAGGCGGCGCGCAGGTCGGGCCGGGCTGTCCAGGTGGAGCAGGCCATCAGCACGAAGTCCTGCACGGCGGTCGCGGCCCGGGAGCGCTCGAAGTCGATCCAGCCGGCCTGCTGCCGGGCGGTCGACCACATGAGGTTGCGGTCCCACGCGTCACCGTGGATGTACGCGAGCGGCAGCGGCGGCAGGGCCCGCAGCTCCTTGGCCAGCTGGCGAACGAGCCTCTGCTCCGGCGGGGTCAGTAGTCCTCCGGCCGCCGCCAGGTGTCCCTCGGCGCCGTTGGCCTCGGCCTGCATCGCCTTCTCTGCCTCGGCCCGTCGAGGACCGTTGAGGTCACCGGCCGTGTGGAGGCGGGCCAGCAGGGCGCCGCCGTGCCGGTGCGCGCGGGCTTCCTCCACGGGCGAGAGTTCCAGTTCCTTGAGCGGCCGTCCCGGGACGGCGGTCAGCAGCAGTGCTAGATCCTTCGCGTTCGAGGCGCGCAGCTGCGGCGCACCGCCGGCGCCGAGGGCCGGTGCGGCACTTCGGAGCGCGAGCGTCTCGCGCTCGTACTTCACGGCCTTGGAGGAGATCTTCAGGTAGTAGCGGGCCGCCCCGCGCAGGTCGAGCCGCCAGACGCGGGAGTTCTCGCACGGATGGCTGACGTCCGTGAAGGCGGGACGGGCGCCGAGTTCGCGGCTGGCCCACGCGAGCAGGGCGGGGGGTGGAGTAGCCGGGGTGGTCATGCCCCCCACCCCGATGACGGTCGTGATGCTGCAGCGAACAGGGCGCGGCGGACGTCTACGGGCCGGCGATGCGCGAGGGCCTCGGCGGCCGCAGCAGGAGGGTTCTCGAGAACAGGGTGAAGGGTGATCAAGCGGACGGGATTCACGGTTTCTCCTCGGTTCGGAACGGGTCAGAGCACCCGGACAACGGACCTGATCGCAGGGCCGCTACGGGCAGCCACGGGCGACGAGTCGAGTGAAGGTTCGACGCCGGGACGCGGACGGCAAGCGCCGTCTGCGTGGGCGGCTCCTCTCGCTTCGTTCGATTCACACGTACGGGGAAGGCGGCGAGACGGTCGCCCGAGTGGCGGATTGCATGAAACCTGGACAGCTCCCGTCCCCCTCGGTGTGGTGTGGCTGTGCTCTTCGGACGGACCTTCGTTCACGCCACTGACAATCCGCAGCCACCAGCACCGTGATCCGGTCATTCCGAACCTCCCCTGCCACCAGCTGCCACCCGCGAATCGGAGATCTCTGACCTGGGGTGATGTTGGGAGAAAGGATTCTTGAACTTTCCAGGCAGGCCCGGAATCCGGCGCCCGCGAGAGTGGCTCGATCTGGTCCGCGGCCGGATGAGCACCCGGAGCGTCACGCCCCTGGGTGGCCGCGACGGCGGCTAGCATCGGCACCTTGGACGCGGCCAGCGCACACCCTGGTGATGTTCTCGCGTTCCGTGCCCGCGCCCGCAGATTGGCCGCTACGTTCGAACGCGGTTTCCCCCGCTGCGCCGTTGAGGAGCTGCGCCGCGCTCAGGGAGACAGAGAAACGCGAATTACCCCAGTCCCACCTGCGATTCGACGGGCGAGGCTGACAGCCACGACCGGCTCGACGAACCACGTGTCCGGCGACAGCTCACCTTCGGCATCAGGTTCGGTGACCTCCACCGTCCCCGCGGCCACCACGCGCAGCCAAGCGGACACCTTGCGGGCCTCATCGGTGAGCAGACACGGGTCGGCGAAGGACCAGGGGGGGTAACCCCACCACGCTCCCTGGCATCAGCAGCACCATCAACAGACGTGCAAGCCGGATTCTGTGGGCAGCCAGGTTCCCGAATGATCAGACAGGTACCACAGCGCCTCAAGCCGTCGAAGGATCACTCGTGTCCCGCACCCCCCGTATGAGCCGTTCCGCGTCCCGTGTTCTGTCCTCCCTCGCCTTGCTGGCTTTGGGGGCCGGTGGCATTACTGCCTGCAGCGACGGTGATTCCGCCTCCAGCCCCACAGCCTCGCCGTCCGCCACCTCGTCCGCCTCCTCGGGATCCGCCAAGGCGGCCGAAGCGAAGCTGCACATGGTCGACACCGGGGGTCACCGTGTGGCCTTCTACGTCACGCAGGGCAACGGCTCTGCCATCGTCCTGGACTCGGGCGGCGGTGAGTACTCCTCGCAGTGGAAGGACATCGTCACCAAGCTTCACGCGGCCACCGGTGCCACCGTCATCACGTATGACCGGGCCGGCCTCGGCGAGAGCGACGTGGTGCCTGGCGCGTGGAAGGCTCGGAGCGCCGTCAGCGACCTCAAGGCGGGACTCAAGCAACTGGGCATCGCCAAGGACGTGACCTTGGTATCTCACTCCCAGGCCGGGGAGATCGCGAACTACCTTGCCCAGGACAACCCGGAGATGCTTTCCGGCGCGGTCCTGGTCGATGCCAATCTCCCGCAGTTCTTCACGGACGGGGAGATTCCTCGTCTCGTGGCTGGGTCGCAGCCGGAAGTGGATGCGGCGAAGAAGGACCCCGAGAAGCCGGAGAACCGCCAGCTGATCTCCACAGCAGAGGGCTTCGCCGCAGCGCACAAGGCATTCCATCAGGTGACGTGGCCGGCTTCGGTGCCGGTAACGGTCATGGTTTCGGAGAAGACTCCGTTCGCCGGGTCTCCTGAGGACGCCCAGCGCTGGCGTGACGCAGCCGCCTCGTTCGCCCAGGAGGCGCCGAACCGGACGCTCGTCACTGCCAGGGGCACTTCCCACGAGGTGCCGACGGACCGTCCCGACCTTGTGCTCAAGGAGATCGAAGCCATGTTCGCCGCACACCACTGATCTCCGGGACGCGATGTCCCCACAGGGCCGCAGTGGTCTGCTCTGCGAGCAGGAGCAAAGTCCCTCGTGAAGCTGTTGCTCATCTTTTGGTGCCGACGGAATCCACGATGCTCAACCTGCGGTCACGCCCGCAGGGTTTCAGGCAGACTTCGTGGTGATCCCGCACACCGGTCACCTGATCCCGCTGGAAGCCCCAGCCCACCTCGTCGAGGCCATCACGGCGTTCACGAACCTCTCCACACAGCAGACAGCGGACAGCGGTCCTGTGAGCCGGTCAAGGGGTGCGTGACTGGATGGTCATCCGAGGGTCGGAGACATCGGTGCCTGTGGGTGCCCGTTCCGTCCTTGGTCCGGATACCACGGACGCCGGGTCTGGTTCCGTGACGTAATCGGCGTCCTTGGGAAGAGTGCGCGCCAGCCTGAGGGGGCGGGCTCGACGTGAGGGATGTGTTCGGAGCAATGCACGTAGGCCTCGTGGAGGGAGATGAGCGTCCTGTGTCAGGGCGTTCGAGCCCGGCGATCCGGGTGCCTCCGACCGCAGCCGCAGCGGTGGACGCCTACCTGGCCGGCCAGGAGACAGACTCGACGAGCCCCTGCTCATGGGTGTGGAACGAGACATCCTGACGTGCCTGTTCGCTGACGCCGCACGGCAGGCGCAGCTGTCGTCCACGCCCATGACCTTCGACGGGCCGCCACGGCTGTCGTGCTGGAGGACGGGACGCCGGCCCGGCACCTGGAGATGTACTGCGGGACCTCGAAGTCGTCCGCCCGCGCCGGTCTGCTGCCCCTCGATGAGGGCTACGACCGGGGGATCGTCTCGGTGCTGAAGTCCACGGTCGGGGACTGACCCTGCCTACGCGGCTTCGGCTACCTCGGTAACTCGTGCGCCGCCGTAGACGGCGGGCGCACCTCCTGCGGCTCACCTTCCGCCGCCCCGGGCCCCTAAAAGAGTCTTTGTCCTGGCGGGGGTGTTTGGTAAGTCGCGCGGTGTCAGCGGGTTGGGGCCCCGCACGGAGGCGTGTGAGGATCCGCCCGTGGAGTGCGATGTGTGTGGACGGGCGATGTGGCGATGGCCGACGCTGCCGACTGTGTGGGAAGAGGAGATCTGGTCCTGTTCCTGGTGCTACGCCGCCACCCATGTGGGTGGCGAGTGGTTCGAGGTCGCGCGGCCGCCGTACTTGCCCATGAGCATGCGTTGGGAGAGGGCCGTCGCGGACGGCCTTCCCGCCGACGTCTCCCACGCTTTCGGCATCTTCGACAGGACGCTGTGCGGAATCCAGCAAGTCGGCATGTCGCCGTCCGATCACTGGTGGCTGCCGGAGCGGGAGAACGTCTGTGGCGCCTGCCGCGAGGTGGCAGGCGTCATCGATGGACGCTGGCCACAGGCGATGAGGGACGAGGACGCGCGGGTCAGCGTGGCCCGGCGGCTATGAGTCCTTCCAATTCGGAGTCGACCTCATGAGCCGCAGACTCACCCGCGAATCGACCCACAACTGGCGCGACAGCTGAACGGCGGCAGCGTCGGGCTCCTGCGAATCACAGCAGGTAGGGCCACAGGCTGACGCTGCTCCGCTCCACACTGATCTCGACCCACGTTCCATCGACAGCAGTCGATGGCGGCGGGTCGGCGAGGTCGAACAGGATGTTGGTTCCAGCTACTTCCAGCATGGCTCCGCCATCGCCCGTCAGGCCCAGCCGCCCCCGAAAGACGATCCGACCGCCTTCCTCCTCATCCACCCCGGGTGAAAATGAACTGGCCGGTCGAGTGTTGCCGCCCCAGGCCACGTCCTCTTCAACGGTCCACTCCGCGTGATGTTCGCGGCCCACTCCCGTCGGTTCGCCGCACCAGAACGCCGCAGCGGCACCCACCTCCGAGCGCACCCGAACCGTCGCGCGCCCGTCGGCGACCTGCCCCACCGCTTCCACTTGGACCAACACCCCGCAATCATCCACGGCAGCACTGCGTTGCCAAACACTCCTGCCAGGACAAAATGCTCTTTAAGGGACCATGTCATTTGGCGAATTTGCGGTAGCAGATGAGGGCGCAGGCGATGCTGGTGAAGGCCAGGAAGTGGTCGCCGCCGGCGGAGCAGGTGGGCACGACAGCGGCGCGCCGGGTTCCGGCCGCGCCGCTGCGAGGTGTGGTCAGCCCTCGGGGGAGTCCCCGGATCAGTGGAGCTTGTTGACGGCGGTCTTCGTCGTGGTGCGGAAGGCGGTCAGCGGGGCGTCCTCGAGGTCGCCCATCTGGCCCCAGCGGACGAGGGTGACGGTGCGGCCGTCGCGGCCGACGGAGAACAGGTGGATGTCGGAGATGCCGATCTGCGGGTCGGCGGTGTCCAGGCTGTAGACCCAGGCGCCCTCCTCGACGGCGAGCTTGCCGTGGGAGGCGCTGACGGCCTGCAGGCCCGGGTTCTGCTGCTCCAGCAGGGAGCCGCAGCCGGCGAGGGCCCCGCGGAGGGTGTCAACCAGCTTCACGGCGTCGGCGTCGGTACGGGCGACGGTGGTGACCTGGACGCCGTTGGTGTCGAGCTCGGTGCTGAACTCGCGGTAGCGGGTGTTCTGCGCCGGGATCTTGTACGGGGCGCAGAGGACGCCGCCGTTCTCCGGGACGCCGGTAAAGACCTGGGTGGCGGTCCACGGCGTCGACGACGGCGGCATCTGGGAGGCGGCGAGGAAGGCGGGCTGGGCAGCGGCCTGCGCCGGGGCTGTGGCGAGGCCCGCGAGGCCCAGTGCGGCAGCGGCTGCGGTGGCGAGTGCGGTGCGGAGCTTGTTCATGGTGGTGGATCCCCCGTCGGGTCGTTCGTTCGGTCAGTGCTCAACCAGCGTGGGGCCGGCGCCCGCCGACTGCAACGATCACGCGCCCACCAGCCGTCCCGGAACCATTCCACCCCCGCTGACGTGCAAGGACGTGAAGGATGGGACGCAGGGTCGAGGGGGATGGAATGCCGAAGGACGCCGCCGTCGAGGAGTTCGCGGGGCTCGTGCGCGCGCTGAAGGCGCGGGACGGGAGGAGTTACGAGGCGCTGGGCCGGCGGCTGAGCGTCAGCGCGTCCACCCTCCACCGCTACTGCTCGGGCGCGACCGTCCCGGAGGAGTTCGCCGTGGTCGACCGCCTAGCCCTGCTGTGCGGGGCGGACGAGGAGGAACGGCGGGCCCTGGAGGCGGCCTGGACGGAGGCGGACCGCGCCCGCAGCCGAGCGGCCTCGCCCGCGCCCACGCCTGTGCCGGCCGTGTCGGCCGCGCCGGAATCGAACCCGGAACCGTCCCCGCCGGAACCGGGCCCCGCCCCGGACCCGACCGCGCCGGACCCGACCGCGCCGGACCCGTCCGCCCCGGACCCGACCGCGCCGGACCCGACCGCGCCGGACCCGTCCGCCCCGGACCCGACCGCGCCGGACCCGTCCGCCCCGGACCCGACCGCGCCGGAGGCGCCCCGCGCCCGCCCCCGTCGTGGCGCCCCCGCTCCTCTCCTCGTCGCCGCCGCCGTCGCCCTTGTCGTGCTCGCCCTCGCCGCCGCCCTGCTCGGCCACCCCACCCGTACGGCTTCCGCCCCCGCTCCCGCTTCCACCGCTCCGGGGCGGACCGCGGCCCCCCTCCCCTTCACCTGGAGCATCGGTTCCCAGCTCTGGGACGGCGGCTGCGGGCACACCTACCTCGTGGACCGGGCCCCCCGCGCGGTCGCCCCGCCGCCGGTCGCGGCCGACTCCGGAGCGTGGGCCGGGACGCACGGTGCCGTGCACGGCGGGGAGGCGCTGGTGCGGATCACGGTCCAGGGCCGGTCGCCGTCCGACGCCGTCGTCCTCCATGCCCTGCACGTGCGCGTGGTCGACCGCTCCGCGCCGCTGCCGTGGAACGCGTACCGGATGGACAACGGCTGTGGCGGCGCCGTCACCCCGCGCCACTTCGCCGTGGACCTCGACCGGCCGCGCCCACTCGCGAGGCCCGTCGACGGCCTTGACGCCTCCGGCGCAAAGGTCCGGAAGATCCCGGCCGTCTCCTTCCCCTACAAGGTCACCTCCTCCGACCCCGAGGAGCTGCTGGTCTCCGCGCGGACGGCGGGCTGCGACTGCCGTTGGTACCTGGAGCTGGAGTGGAGCGCCGGGGGCCGTACGGGGACGGTGCGGATCACGGACGGCGGGAAGCCGTTCCGCACGAGCGGGACCAGGGGGAGGCCGGCGTACGTGCACGACTCCGCCGAAGGGCGCTGGATCACAGACTCGGACTCTGGATGGACCGGGTGACCGATGAGTAACTTCGAGCGGGAAGGCCGTTGCCAAGGGCACCGACCTGGAGAACTACGCAAGCACCGACGCGCTGTCGGGTTCCGTTCGGATCTGGCCCACAGGAAGGAACAGCGCACCGTGATCCGGGGCGAGCTCGGACACGACGCGAAGGTGACCTCGCTCGACGCGGTCGCGAAGCTGCCGACCGCGACGATCGAGGACTGCGTCGACCTGTCGAAGTGGCAGACCATCGACACCCGCACTTGAGGCCCTGTCGTCAAAAGACACTGCAGAGACGGCGCCCCTTGCTGCCCCGGCCCGCGCCGGGGTAGCGGTAGGCATTTCTCCGGCCAGGTCCCGGGGAGGCTCGTACGGAGCGACCCGTAGCGACAGGCGCAGCGCGCTCAGGCGGTTGTTGCAAGAGTCCGCTCCAGGGCGTCGATCGCGGCGAGGGCCAGGACGTGCCGGTGCCCCGAAGACGGTCGGGTGGGTCAGGCCAGGAGGCTGAGGGATTCCTCCCACAGGCGCTCGGCGTTGGCGGGGTCGAGGGCATAGGGGGCGATGCCGCTGGACCAGCCGTTGCCGTCGGGGACGGGGACGGCTTCGTTGCAGTCTTCGAAGTAGCGTCCGCCGATGCCTTCGAGCTGTGGGGAAGTGGCCAGGAGGACAGAGGTGGCTGCGCCCTGCTGTGGGGTCTTGCGGCGCTCGGGCGGGGTCTTCAGGCCGCCGGTGTGACGCTGGAGATTGGTGGCGATGGCGCCCGGCATCAGCGCGTTGGCAGTGATGCCGTCGGAGGCCCAGCGGCGGGTGGCTTCGACCGCGAAGAGCACGGTGGCGGTCTTGGACTGCCCGTAGGCCACCAGCGGATCGTAGGGCTGGTAGTGGAAGTTGATGTCGTCGAAGACGACCGGGGAGATCAGATGTCCGCTGGAGCTGACGACCACGATGCGGGCATCGTCGGCGGCGGCCAGAGCGTGGTGCAGCCCGATGGCCAGGGCGAAGTGGCCGAGGTGGTTGGTGGCGAACTGCAATTCCCAGCCCTCGGGGGTGCGCTCCAGTTCCGGTGTGGCCATGATCCCTGCGTTGTTGACCAGGAGGTGGAGCGGGCCTTCCCAGGCCTGGGCGAACGCCTGCACGGAGGTCCGTTCGGACACGTCGAGCCGGGCGACGTGGATGTCCTTGTTGCCGGTGGTTTCGGTGATGTCCGCCGCCACGTCCTGTCCGGCGGCGATGTTACGGACGGCGAGTGTCACCTGGGCACCGGCAGACGCCAGGACGCGCGCGGTCTCGGTCCCGATGCCGGAGGCGGCGCCGGTGACGATCGCGCGTCGGCCGGACAGGTCGATGCCGTGGGCCACCTCTGCGGCGGTGGAGGAGAAGCCGAAGGGGGTCGTGATGCGGTTCATGATCGTTTTTTCCTTGGGTCGTCGGGGCGGATGCGCTCAGGCGGGGCGGACAGGAGCAGTCGCCGGGGCGACCGCATCGACGAGTCCGCCGGTGCCGGCTCTTCGCCGCGCGGTTCCTCTGGCATGGGTTCACCGCCTGCCATCGTCGCGCCGCGCGGCCACCGCAGCCAGTGCCCCATAGGCCCTAGGAGTGCCAGGACCAGGAAACCGGGCCTCCCGTGGGCTCCCCGGTTCGGCGCGGGCCGTCTCGTACGCTGGAGATCATGAGCTCCAACCATCTCGGCGATTACCTCCGAGCTCGCCGAGACCTCGTCACGCCCGAGGACGTCGGCCTGCCCGGCGGGGGCCGCCGCCGCGTACCCGGCCTGCGCCGCGAGGAGCTCGCTCTGCTCGCCGGCATCAGTACCGACTACTACCTGCGCCTGGAGCAAGGACGCGACCGCAACCCCTCGCCGCCGGTCCTCGACGCTCTGGCCCGGGTCCTTCGCCTCGACTCCGACGCCACGCGTCACCTGCACGCGCTTGCCGCTCCCGCCCCGCGCCACCAGCCGCAGTCCTCCAGTGACCAGGACAAGCTCGTCCCGCCCGGAATCCAGCAACTGATCATGACGTCATGGGCCCGGACACCCGCACTCGTGCTGAACCGGTACATGGACGTCCTGGCGGCCAACCGCCTGGCCGTTGCTCTCTCGCCCGCCGGCCAGGTGGGCACCAACGCCATCCGAGCCGCGTTCCTCGACCCGCGCCTACGCGACCTTTACGTCAACTGGGACGAGATGGCCCAGCGCGCGGTCGCCGGCCTGCGAGCCCTCATCGGGCCGCACGGCGGAGATCCACGCGTCGTGGACCTGGCGAACGGCCTCTCCGTCAAAAGCGAGTCCTTCCGCCGCCTGTGGGCCCGCCACGATGTCAGCTCCCGGGGCACGGGCCTGTCCGAGATGAACCACCCGATGGTCGGGCGGCTCGAACTGCGTCACGAGCGACTCCTGCTCATCGGCACCGACGGCCAGCTCTTGGTCGTCCACCACGCCGACCCGGGCACACCCTCTGCGCGGAAGCTGTCGCGGCTCGCCGACATGGCCGGCGTGACGTGACAATGCCCGTCGGTTTCTCCGGCCGCGTCCGCCCTCGCCTGCGCTGCGCGAAGCATCGTCTGGCCGTCGAGGTGGAGCCGAAGCCGAAGAACGGCAGCGCTGCTGCTCGGCTGTGGCCAGTGCGGCGATGCCCCCGACTGGCTCGGCGGGCAAGGTCAGGCGTAGCCCGTCGGGGATGTCCTGGCATACGGCGCCGTCGAGGAGTTGGTGCCACTGGGCGGTGCGCTCGCCGAGCCCGTTGCCGGTCAGTCAGCGAGCAGGCGACCGGTGCGGTGCGCCAGGACTCGGTGCTCTCTGCGGCTTGGCGGCCGGGCGAGAGCGCGACGCCCACCGCGCAGGAGGCGGCGGTGGGAGCGGGCGGGGTGAGGAAGCTGCATTTGGGGTCGCACGGACTGGTGCGGTCGGGCAGCGCGTCCAGGTGTTCACGGGCGGTGTGGAGCCGAGGCGGTGAACGCCGTCAGCTCGGCGGCCCATTGTTTGGCTTCGTCCAGGCGGACGCGTCGACCACCCCGCGCGAGTTGCCGTAAGCGCACCGTAACCCCCACCATGGAGTTCTCGTCCGGAGGCTGCCCATCCGGCTCATCCGGTCTCTTGCCGGGGACGAAAGGCGTGTCGCTCATGGCCAGGTACTTCGAAAACTGCGCGGGCGAACTGGCCTCCGACGCATTGTCCGGCTTCGCGCGTGCCCACGCGGATCTCGTGGGGTACGACGCTGCCGACGGATTCGTCACAGCCCTGCACGCCGCACCGGCCCGGCTGGTGGGCCTGCTCTCAGGTGGAGGGGCGGGGCACGAGCCCCTGCACGCCGGGTACGTCGGCGCGGGAATGCTCGACGCCGCCTGCCCGGGGAGGATCTTCGCCTCTCCGCACAACCGGCAGATCTTCCGGGCGTCCCTCGCTGTGGCGAGGCCGGAAGGCGTGCTGCACGTGGTCAAGAACTACACGGGGGACCGGATCAATTTCGGCATCGCCGCCGAGCGGCTCGCCGATGCCGGGATCGCCTGCGGGCGCGTCCTGGTCGACGACGACCTGGCTTCCGACTCCGAGGAAATAGCCGCCGGACGCCGTGGTACGGGTGCCACCCTGCTGGTGGAGAAGGTCCTGGGCGGTGCTGCGGACAGCGGAATGGGACTCGGAGGGCTGGTCGATCTCGGCACCGGCGTGGCGGGTCGGTGCCGGACTCTCGCGGTGGCTTCCGCCGCTCACCACGCACCGGCCGACGGCGCGCCTGCGTTCGCTCTGCCACCCGGTGAACTCGAGTACGGCGTGGGAATCCACGGGGAGCGCGCCGACCGGACCAGGAGATGGCAGCCGCTGGGTGCGCTGGTGGAGGACATGGTCGGCGCTCTGCTGGACGCGCTGCGCCCTGGCCCCGAAGAGTCGGTGGTCGCCCTGGTCAACGGCCTGGGGGCGGTCACGTCACTTGAGCTGTACGGCATATTCGGTGAACTCATCCGGGTGCTCGAGGCACGGCGGGTGCGGCTGGCCCGGCACCTCGTCGGCAACTACGTCACCGCTCTCGACATGCGGGGCTTCTCACTGAGCCTCATGGTCGCCGACCGGGTCGTGCTGGACTTCTACGATGCGCCGGTCCGCACCCCAGCGCTGTCTTGGTGAGGCCCGTAGATGCGGGATCCCGCAGTGTCACCGCAGGAGCAGGAGCAGGAGCAGGAGCAGGAGCAGGAGCAGGAGCAGGAGGGCGAGACCATGACGCACGCCGCTTTCGACGGCAGACAGACCCTTTCCTGGATGCGTTGCTTCACCCAATCCGTGTATGCCACCGAAGCCGAGCTGACCGCACTCGACCAGCGTGCGGGAGACGGTGACTTCGGCGCGAACCTCGCTGCCGGGGTCCGGTCTGCCGGTCTACGGTTGGACCGCATGGCAGGGCCGACTGATCCCGCCGAGACCTTGGGCGCCATGGCAGATGCCTTCCTCGACGAGATCGGGGGGACCAGCGGTCCTCTGTTCGGCCTGCTGTTCCAGGCTTTGAGCAGGGCCGCCGCCGGCACCGGACCCGACCTGACCACGGCCTCGCTCGCCGAAGGCACCGCCCGGGGCTTGGCCGCCATCCGCCGTGTGGGGGATGCCTCACCAGGCGACAAGACACTGGTCGACGCGCTTGCTCCGGCTGCTGCCGCGTTGCTGGCGGCGAATGGCACGCCTCCCGCGGAGGCCCTGGCCGCAGCGGCGGAGGGCGCCTGGCAGGGGGTGCGGGACACGGCGTCCCTGAAGGCACGCATGGGCCGGGCGAGCTACCTGGGTCAAAGGGCGACGGGCATTCCGGACCCCGGGGCGGTCGGCGTTGCCCTGCTCTTCGCCTCCGCCGGCGGAACCGTGGACGCGCTGGCGCACCATGTGACCATCGGCTGACCGTCTTCGCAGCCAGGCCCGGCGTCTGCGGCTGAGCCGAGCCGCTCTACGCGCCGATCCGGCGCTTGGCCCATGACAACAGTTCGTCCTCGGCGAGACTCTTGACCCACAGATCGGCCTGCTCCGCCTCCAGACCCGACGGGATCGCTCCGATCCCGATGATGCGGAGACCTGCCCGCCGTGCGGACTGCATGCCGGTGAGCGAATCCTCCACGGCCAGGGTCTGCTCGACCGGTACTCCGCACAGACGTGCCGCCTCCCTGTAGACATCGGGCTCCGGCTTCGGCCGTAGCACCTCGCCGGCGACCACGACGTGGTCAAAGCAGCGCAGGAGTCCCGCCCGCCCGAGGCATGACTCCACCATTGTCCGGGGACAGTTGCTCGCCACGGCGAGAGGGACGCGGCCGACGGCCAGCCGGACCAGTGCGGCGGCTCCGGGCATGGTGACCGGGTCCTGGTCGACCAGCGCGGTGAAGGTACTGAGGAGCGTGTCCGTGAAGTCGTCCACGAGGTCCGGTTTCCCGGCCTCCTCGGCCATGAGGGCCCCGCACTCGGTGAAGTGCACGCCCTTGGCCCGGTCGGCAAAGCCGGCCGGCGGTTTGACGCCAAACACCCGGAAGGTGACGTTGCGGGCCTCCTGCCAGTGTCGCTCTGTGTCCATCAGGGTCCCGTCGCAGTCGAAGACGATGGCGGACGGGGACCAGGAAAGGATGGGGCGAACTGTCATGTGACTGCCGTTCTCAGAGGCTGCGCCGACCGACGGCACGGGCGCAGACGGGTGCCTGGATGGGTCATCCATTCGGAGAAATGAAGCGGGAGTGTGCGTGGCCGCACCACTCATGCGCCAGGTGACGTTTCCTTGCGCGTCAGAGAGACGCGATCGTCCCTTTTGGTCGAGTTCGAAACATCGTAGGCGTTACGTTAATTTGGCCCCTCCGGACTCCGCAATCACCATTTCGGGTGACGGGAATTCCCTTGAGGGGGAGGGCCGCCTCCTCCGCGCACGGTGCGGGCTGCTCCGCAGAAAGCAGGCAAATGGCCTGATGGGCAAGGGTCTCCAGGGTCGACGCCGTACCGATCGGGGAAAGTTCAGACACCGCAGGAAACGATTCTGCACAGCGGGCAGCGAATTCACGAAATTCAGCCCCAAGTGCGCGCGGTCAAAGAATAATAGGATCTTCCGTGCGCTGTGGTCGGCCCCCCATGTGGAGGTGCTAACCCCTCATCGCAACTTTTGGAACATGTGAACGAAAGTGGAACTGAAGTGCAGGACAGGGCCCGCGCCACCCGTAAAGAGCTGCTGGAATCGGCAGCACATCTATTTATCGAACGAGGATATGCGGGAACGAGTGTCAATGACATAAGTGATCACTCCGGAAAAACGAGTGGAGCGATCTATTTCCATTACTCCAGCAAGGAGAAGCTGGCACTTGCGGTGATCCATGAGCAGTTCGCTACCTGGCCACAACTCGCGGCCCCCTACTCCGCGCCCGACATCCCTCCGCTGGAGAAGTTGGTCGTACTCAGCTTCGGTGTCGCACGGTCCCTCAGCGAGGACGTCGTGGCGCGCGCGGGCGCGCGCCTGTGGGCGGAACGCCGCACCATGAAGTCCCCCGTTTCCGCACCGTTCGGCGGCTGGGTCCTGGCCGTCACCCGGCTTCTCGCCCAGGCCCGGACACGAGGCGACTTGGCGGACGAGGTCACACCGTCGACCGCGGCCGTGACGCTCGTGTACTCCTTCTTCGGCCTTTGCACGCTGAGCGAGGAGATGCCGGGCAGTCGGAACTGGGCGGAGCGGCTGGACCAGTGGTGGCTGCTCATGCTCAAGTCCCTCCAGGCGGACCCAGAGCCGGCCCTTCTGCTCGCGCGTGCCCGGGGGCGGATTCCTGCGCTGCCGCAGGGCCTGGCTGCGCGCCGCGGCTGACGAGGTCGGGCGCTCGTCAGCCACGGCGCCGACGTTTTCGGCGTAGGCGCGGAGTGGATGGCACCGAGGGTGGCGCGGAAGCCAGCCGCGGCAGGCGCCCGGAGCCGGAGCCGGAGCCGGAGCGGGTGCGGGCCGCGCTCGGCTGACGGGGCGGCCCCGTCCGAGCACGGACCCGCGAGGTCGTGTCCGTCCGCGCTCCCCGCCCCCGCCGAGGTGCGCGACGCTCCGGCCGTCACATTCCGCAGTGCGCTCACCGCCCGCTCCGTCGGCAGCGCGTCTTCACATCGACACCCTGCTCCCGCATGCAGCCGAGCTGGTATGTCGCGCTCGAAGCGCTCGACAGCCCGACCGCCCGTCCGAGTTCTCGCACACTCGGCGCCACCCCGTACGGGGGGTGGCGGCCGCCGTACCTGCGCGACCAGGTGCGCTGAAGCTGGATCAGGTCATCGGGGAGGAGAGGACGTGCCATACCCCAAGAAGATCAGGTGCTCGAATCAATGCGCACATCGACGCCCGGGATCAGCCGCTTCCGTTGGCGTTGTTCCATGTCGCATGACTCTGAGTTCATCGACGGCAGTCAGCGGTCGCCCTGCTTGGTTTCGCGATAGCTCATCAGAGGTCCTTTCGTGCGGACCGCCATCGTGCCAACGCCTTTCGGGCGACGACGATGTCGGGATGATCGGCTCCGAGCACCCGCTGGCGGTCGGCCGTCACTTGCTCGAGCAGGGTGATGGCTTCGCGGGTCCGTCCCGCCTCACGGTAGGAGGAGGCGAGGTTGGCGCGCGCGGCAAGGGTATCGGGGTGCTCGGCTCCGAGAACCGCTCCATGACGGCCGCCACCTGTTCCCCCCGCTTGATGGCGTCCCCGGTCCGCCCCGCCTCCCGGTACGAGACCGCGAGATTGCCGCGGATGATGAGGGTGTCGGGGTGATTGCCGCCCAGCAAACGTTCGCTGCGGTTGGCCATGCTCTGCCAGTACGCGATGGCCAGGTGGGCCAGTCCCGCGCTGCGGAGACTGGTTCCCGCTCGGAAGAGGACGGGGTGACCCTCGGGATGCCAGAGGCGTTCCCCTGTGTGGTCTGCGAGTACGTCGGTGTTGGCACGAAGAACGGCTGCGTCACCGAAGCAGTGCTGATCTGAGTTGGGCCAGCTCTGGAGCAGACCGTCGGCAGCCGCGGTGGCGAGCGCCGAGAGATCGGCGTCGGGGGTTGCTTCGCGGGTGGCGCGGGTGGCGCGGGCGATGAGGGCGTGGATGGTCACGGTGCGGGGTTCGGCGCTGGTGTCGCAGGTGCGGAGGGCATAGCGGTGGAGGAGCCGCAGGACGGCGTGGGCTTGTTCGGCCGTTACCGGTGACGGCTGCGTCGTGGTGTCGCCCGACGCGGTGTGGGTGGTGAGATGTTCGAGGAGAGCGGGGGCATTCCACAGGGCGTGGGGGTAGCCGGCGGGGTCGAGCAGGGGCGGTGGAGAGAGAGTCCAACTCTCTCTTCACGCAACGACATTGGACTCCCTCGCCGCGACTGCGCAGGGGCTCATGGCAAGCCCGGCGTGGATACCTTCGGCTACGGTGTCAGCACGACCCTGCCGAAGACCTCGCCCGCGTACATCTTCTGGTGCGCCAGCACGGCTGCGTCCAGTGGCAGCACCTCGTGCACCACTGTTTCGATCTCGCCGCGGCTAGCTGCGGCGAACTGCTCGCTCCGCACGGCACGCCGGTCGGCTTCGGTGACGGTGGCTGCGCTGAAAGCGGCGAAGGACATCGACTTCCGGAACGCCGCCATGATCTTCGTGCCGAAGTCCGCCGGTGGCTGGCCTGCGACAGCGCCCACAGCCACCATGCGGCCGTTCGGGTTGAGCCGGTCGAAGAACGACGGCATGTCCTTGCCGGCCACCACGTCGATGATGGCGTCATAGCCTGCGGGGGCTGGTTCCCCTCCCTCGCCGGAGCGGTCCAGCACGTGGGTGGCGCCGAGACGTCGCAGCCGCTCACCGCGCTCGGCCGATGAGGTGGTAACCGCCACCGCGGCGGCGCCGCCGCGAGCGGCGAGTTGCACTGCCATGATCCCGATGCTGCCGGCCGCGCCACGGACCAGGGCCGTCTCCCCGGGAGCGAAGTGGGCGTGGCGGAGCCCGAAGTGGGCCACCACGCCGGAACTGCCGAGTGTCACCGCATCGACTGCGGACAGGTTCACGGGCAGGGGAACGATCTCCTCGACCGGCGCGAGGGCCTGTTCGACGTATCCTCCGCCGGTTCCGGTGAAGCCCCACACCCGCCCGCCGATCCACGAGGCGTCGACGCCGTCACCGACCGCGGTCACGGTGCCCGCCACCTCGCTGCCCGGGATGTGGCCCTCCTTGAAGCCGTAAGCAGCCAGGGCCCCGCTTCGGATCACGGCGTCGACTCCACCGACGCCCACGGCCTCGGTGGCGATCACCACCTGTCCGGCAGCAGGTGCGGGAGCCGGAAGGTCGACAACAGCCAGACCTTCAGGACCTCCGTACTTCTGGATCGCGATTGCCTTCAATGTCGTCTCCCATGTTCTCGGACCGATCAAATGCCGTCGTGCTCAGCACCCGCCGCCGATCGCCGCCGACTGCGGGAGGGGGTCCACGGCGCGACAGGGGTTCGGTACCGGTGCATTCTCATCCTCATGGCCAACAAGGGGATCCACACCAGATCGACCGACACCCAGGTCATGGCTTCCCGACGCTTCGCAGGGTTGGTGATCCAGGCGTTCGAAGCCTGCCCTCAGCACGCACCACTACCACCTGCGGCACGACTGGTATCCGCAGCACCGGACAGCGCCTGACCGTGGGCGAGCGGTCTCCACGCTCGACGCACGAACCACTGAACCCCTTGGAACAGATCACCTGGTAATCCAGCCGGACTTCGGTGTATGTCCTGGTCAACGGCTTGAGCGGGGGGATATTAGCTGGATGGTGTCGGGTGCGGGCGGGTTCGCCCGGCCAGTCCCGCGAAGGAGTGACCGCGCCGTGTGTAGTGACAGCGGCGGGACGGTGCTTGGTGTCGGCAGTAGGACCTCATGAGCACGGACGACACGACACCCGACGGCCTCATCCCCGCCCCCATCCTCGCCACGGACACGCCAGTCGCGGTATATGGATACGCCCGGGCCAAGGTGGGCGAGGAGGCCGGATGCTGGGCGAGATCCAGGCGATCATCGGCCTCACCCGCAAGGAGGTTGGATGAGAGCAGTACGTGGTGCACACCACACCGGGCCAGCCGAGCGCCTTCGCCTTCTACGAGCGCTGGTCCTCCGGCGCCCACCTGCTAGCGCACGTTTCGCAGCCGTTCATGCAGACGTACTTCGCCGCCATCGCGGGCCTGGTCGAGGGGGAATTGGAGGCCCACTGGCTGCACCCCCTCTCCTGACCCACGGCACACGGCTGGCCTCGCGCCACGCGGGGCCGGCCGCATCCGGATCGCCGTCCGCGATGGCGCGGCATGCGGGCAGAGGTATGGGCTGCCGGCCGGTCCACGCCTGGCCGCGCAGGAGTGGGCGTCCGGATCTTCTGCGGTGCGGGACGATCAGTCCGGTTCCCAGGTAGGCACCGTCTGCGATGACCGTTGTCCCGGCCGCGATGGCGGGCAGGTCCGATTCTCGCCAGGCGTGGGCGTCGGCCTTGTTCCCGGGGACGGGGCGGGCCGAGGCGATCACCAGGCGGCTGTCCGCGTCGATGATGACCTGCACGTTCGCCGAGAACCGGTAGTTGCGGGAGGATGCGGCGACCGTGCGGTCGCGGACCGGGACCAGGGTTCCGTCCACGATCCACAACCGTTCGACGTCCGCGACGGGCCGCGGCGCCGGCTCCAGCGCGAGAAGCGGCCGCAGGCGATGAATCACCCGGCAGACGGTGGCCGGCGAACAGCGGGTCGAGCTGCCGCATCGTGAGGTTGGTCCGGTAGTGGACGGCCACCAGCAGGACCCGGTCCGCCAGCGGCAGGCACCACGGGCGGCCCCCGCCAGGCCCGTTTCCGTACTGCCTTCACCAACTTCTCGAACCGGTCCATAAGCAAGCCGGTGAACGTCTCCACCCACAACGGCTCAGCCCGCAACACCCCACCCATACAAGAGGAATGCCTATCCCAGGCGTTCCGCAACAACCTTCAGGCGCGGTCCGGGTCCATGGCGCCGCGGACGGCGGCCAGAATGGCCTCGGTGTCGGCGCCCAGGGCGCGAGCGGACGAAGTGAAGTCACGAGCGAGAGTGGCAAGTTGGACAGTGTGCGGGCGAGTCGGGCCGGTGGGCGGGGCCGCCACCCGGGTGCCCGCGCCCCGACGGGTGCGGATGAGCTCGCCGGCCTCCAGCTCACGGTAGGCGCGGGCGACGGTGCCCGGTGCCAGCCCGAGGTCCGTGGCCAGCTGGCGCACGGTCGGCAGCCGGTCGCCCTCGGCCAGCCGCCTGCTGACGATCAGTGCGGCGAGCTGCGCGCGGATCTGCTCGTACGGCGGGACCTGGCTGGTGGTGTCGACGCGGACGGCGGCCTCACTCATCGTCGTCGGACCCCTCTGCCGCCGCTTCGTCGGCGACGGCCCGCGGTGCCACCACGGTGACCAGGGACCAAGCGGCGGTGAACAGGTTCAGCAGGGCCAGCGGGTAGAACACCCAGAAGGTGAGCATGCCCAGCGCGCCGGAGCAGCCAGTCTCCGTCAGTGCGAGGGAGACCATCAGCACGGCGTACAGCTGCTGGCTGGACACCAACAGGCCCCATGCGCCGGTGACCGCCCACGCGCGGTCGCGGCGCTGCTGCTCCGCACCCGGGCCGTGGGCGATGCGGCGCAGGGCCCAGACGCAGGTGGGAGTGGCTATGGCGAGCGCGCCGAACATCGGGAGGGTGTAGTACAGGCCGGGCCAGGGGCCGGTGGTCGCCCGCATCCCGTTGCAGGTGAGGGTGAGGGCCTTTCCCATGCTGAAGACGCGGTCGGAGTCGAGGGAGGCCGTGGCGGCCGTGATCACCAGCAGGACGACGAGGGAGAGCCCCTGGAGTGCGATCAGGGGACCCATGTGCGGCGGCACATGGTCTCTGACCAGACGTGGTGCGAGACTCGCGGTGCGTACCGCCTGCTGGGGACGCAGGGTCAGGGCGTCGGCGAGCAGGACGCCCGCCACCGCGCACAGGCCGAAGGCCGTGAGGCAGAACACGACGCGCTGCTCGAACTCGACGCCCCCCAGCGTGGACAGCGCCTGCGCGACCACGAGGCCGGTGGCCAGACCGGACCAGCGGGCGTAGTGGTCGGCGTGGTCGAGCAACCGGTACTGGGGCGGGGCGGTGTCGAGCATGCGGAGATCCCCCGGATCATCTTGTATCAAGCAGTGAGTACAAGATGCCGTGACCGGGGATCTTGTGTCAAACAGTTGATACAAGTCGGTGCGAGGAGAAGACGGGTTCCGGAGCGGGGCGGTTCCCGTGACGCGCGGACTGGGAGGCGGTCGGTTCGACGGGGAGGCGGTCCGCGGTTGGTACGGCGACTGGTATTGGCATGGTCCGGCCGGTCAGCGGCGAGCTTCTGGAGTAGCTCGGGGCCGTGGCCATGGACAGGCTCGGCTCTGCCGGTCGTTGCGGTCCACGTACGGATCTTGAGGTCACGAGTAACCCATGGCAGGCGCATGCCGCATGATCGATGAATTCGCACGCCGAGGCCGACGACGAACTCGTCGCCGTAATACGGGTCGTGCTCCACGGTGGTGGCGTGGTGAGGGTTACCGCCGTCGGCCGGTGCGGACTCCCGGCCGGCAGCAGGCCGACTCCTCTGCCCTCGGCCTCGTGGCCGGACGGGCAGAGTCGCCTATTTCGCAATCCCCGCGTCTTCTTGCAAGTTGCCCGCACTCTGTTGCGTCATTGTGTCCCTGACAATACGCTCCGTGTCACTGCCTTGCCTCGTAGGCATGGATGCTCCGGTCGACCGGCAGCGAGTTCGTCCTAGTCGGAGGAAATCAGATGGGTGTTACACGTCGTACGATCCTGCAAGCGGCCACCGCGGCAGGGGCCTTCGGTGCCGTGGGGCTGGGGCAGACCGCGCTGGCCGGCCCCGCTGTCGCGGCGAGCCCGCCCGGCGATGTGGTCGGCAAGGTGACCGTGGGGTACCAGGGATGGTTCGCCTGTGCCGGGGACAGCGCTCCGATCAACGGCTGGTGGCACTGGTCCCAGAACTGGGGCCAGTTACCGTCCACGAGCAACAAGGCCATCGTTGCCTGGCCCGATGTGCGGGACTATCCGACCACCTACCGCACCGCCTTCGGTAATCTCGGCAACGGGCAGCCGGCCTCGCTGTTCTCCTCCTACGACCGGTCGACGGTCGACCTGCACTTCCGCTGGATGAAGGAGTACGGCATCGACACCGCCGCCCTCCAGCGCTTCAACCCCACCGGAGGCGAAGGCCCGACTCGCGACGCCATGGCCGGCAAAGTGCGCAGCGCTGCCGAGTCCCAGGGCGTGAAGTTCTACATCATGTATGACGTGTCGGACTGGACGACCATGCAGAGCGACATCAAGGCCGACTGGACTGCCAAGATGCGTTCCCACACGGACTCGCCCGCCTACGCGAAGCAGAACGGCAAGCCGGTGGTCTGTATCTGGGGCTTCGGCTTCAACGATGCCCAGCGCCCCTTCACCCCGGATCAATGCCTGGATGTCGTCAACTGGTTCAAAGCGCAGGGATGCTACGTGATCGGTGGTGTCCCTACCTGGTGGCGGACGGGGGACCGGGACTCCCGTCCGGGGTTCTCCGGCGTCTACCACGCCTTCGACATGCTCTCGCCCTGGTTGGTCGGCCGTATCGGCAACGCGTCGGAAGCCGACCACTTCTACAGCGTTGCGACTGTGCCCGACGTTGCCGAGTGCGCCGCACATGGCCTTGACTACCAGCCGTGCGTGCTGCCCGGCGGGGTCACCGAACGCCAGCGCGCTCATGGTGACTTCATGTGGCGGCAGTTCTACAACATGGGCCGGGCCGGGGTGCCGAGCGCCTACATCTCCATGTTCGACGAGTACAACGAGGGCAACCAGATCGCCAAGACCGCCGAGTCCCAGGCCTGGGTACCGGCCGGTTCAGGCTTCCTCGCACTCGATGAGGACGGAACTGCCTGCTCCTCCGACTACTACCTGCGCCTGACGGGCGACGGCGGCCGGATGCTGAAGGGCCGGACCCCCCTCACCCCCGTGCGGCCCACCCCGCCGGTTCTCGGTGGCGACGCCGTACCGCCGACCGCTCCGGGGAACTTCAGGGTGAATGCGGTAACCGATACCACCGTGGCGCTCGCCTGGACCGCCTCCACCGACAACGTGGGGGTGACGGGCTACCGCATCCGCCGGATCACTGACGGCACCGCCACCCCGATCGGCACCGCCCCAGCGAACGTCACCGCGTTCACGGTCTCCGGGCTCACCGCCTCGACTTCGTACACCTTCGACATCCAGGCCCTTGATGCGGCCGGCACCGTGTCTCAGCCGTCAGCCCGGGTCATAGTGACTACCAACGGCTCCGCCCGTATCAACCTGGCGCTCTACCGGCCGACGAGGGCAAGCAGTTCCACCCAGTCCTACGGCCCGGGTAACGCGGTCGACGGCAGCCCGCACACGTACTGGGAGAGTGCGAACAACGCCTTCCCGCAGTGGCTCGATGTCGACCTGGGAGCCGCCACCGGCGCCCGTGACATCGTTCTGACCCTCCCCCCTGTCGCCGCCTGGGCCACTCGCACCCAGACCGTCACCGTCCAGGGCAGCACCAACGGCACGTCCTATACCTCCCTGCTCGGCGCCTCCCCGTACATCTTCGACCCCTCCACCGGGAACACCGCCACCCTGACCCTGCCCACCGGCACGATCACCCGCTACCTGCGCCTGATCTTCACCGGCAACACCGGCTGGCCGGCCGGCCAGCTCTCGGAGCTGCGGGTGTACGGCGTGTGATCGAACCTTGAGCAGAAGCATGATCGGCCACGGTTGCGTCGCCCCCAGCGGCAGATGACCACCGCCCTGGCTGGTGCCGAGCAGATACACGCCCCGACCAGCTCATGCAGTGGCCGGGCGCGTGCCTACCCGTTTCCGTTCCCCGCTGTTGCACGTGGCCAGGGCGGAGCAGACGGCGAACCACAGCTGGTCCGGGTCGGGGCCGCAACTCCTCACGCGCGGCAGGGCAGAATGCACGTGGGGCTCTTCCCAGCGGGCGGGCAGACCCCAACAGCGCACTGATGGCGTCGACGGTGGCCAGGGCCTTGGGCATGATCTCGTCGAATCCTGACGGGTGGAGGTTGCTGCTGACTGCGAGCGTGCGACGTTCGTACGCGGCATCCTCCAGGCGGTAGAAGACCTCAGCGGCATCAGGGGAAACGGGCAGAAGCCCGATGCCGTTGATCTATGCGGATATCCGCATAGATCGATGAATTCGGCTGCATGGAACTCGACCGGTTGTGCCGAGCTCCTCTTCCGGGTTCTGACCGAGCGGGAGGAAAAGAACAGCGTGGCTATCGCCTCGAACGAGCCCCTCTCCGGCTGGACAAAGACGTTCACCGACCCCCGTCTTCGCGCGGCCATCGTCGACCGCCTCACCTTCGGCGGCAACATCATCGAGACCGGCACCGACTCCTACAGCCGCGCCACCACCCGCGCCCGCGCCGAACAGCAGACTGCCGCCGGATGACCTTCTCAGACGAGCGAGCCCGAGCGCCTGGCGCCGAGCTGCTGGCAGAAGGCCGGAACGTGATCTACCGGGAGTCGTTCAGCCAATCGCCCGGCAGCAGGTCACGTATTTCGTCGAGGGCTTTTTCGGTGCGGCCACGGGCCAGGAGAGCCATGCCGTCGTCGTCACGCAGGAGCACGTCATGGCCGAGGAACCAGCGGATGCTTTGCTCTTCCTCGCCCATCGGATATGCCGGAAAGGGCAGCCGAGAGCAGTTCTGTTCCAGCACCTCGACGCCGTAATCGTCGAAGTCGCACAGGAAGTCGCAGAGCCCGACACCGGCCTGGACGCATTCCGACAGCACGATCTCAATGAAGCACAGGGACACCCGCTCCAACCAGCTCTCCCAGCGTTCGGCAGCCTTGTCAGCCAAGTCGGCCCTGATGAGGACGGCGGGGTCTTCGTCCACCAGCGTGTCGAGGAGGATCCCCCAGGAAGCGGCCCCCTGGTTCTCATGCCGGAAGACCAGTGCATCTCTGGCCTCGTCCACATACAGCTCGGACGGGCTGAGCAGCACGTCGTGGTTGCTGGTCAGGTCCCGACGGCGGCCGAACAACAGATACGCCTCTCGGAGCGCCAGCGGCAGTCGGACGCCGAGCCTCTCCTCCGCCGCCGCGAGATCAGCTTCACCCCAGCCGTCGTCATCACCGAGCGCCTGCGACCAGTTCGCAACGAACCCGCGGATGAACTCCCAGGCACCCCTGCGGCCTTCAACACCCGCAGCGAGCGACCGCACCATATCGAACTCATGTGTCATGCCAGGACGATATCGGCTCCGCTCACGCAACCCTTGGGCACCTGCACCGAGAGGTCGACATGCCGATGCTGGAGCTCTCAGACCTGAGCGATATCTCCACTTGGGCAGATCAACATCCTCTGGCGAAGCTCGACATCGAACGCTCTCTGGCATCACCTACGAAGCCACCGGCCTGACACCCTCGACGGTTTCATGGCCGGGTACCGGCCTCACCTCGACATACCAGCCTCACCTGGAAAATCCGAAGTCAGTAACGGCGAGCGTGCCGTCGGTCGCCTTCTCGCCGCTGGCCGGGTCGTTGGCGCCGAGTGGGGCCGGCGTGTGGACGGGCCCGGTGGCCGCGGGAGGTGTCGCCGGGCCGGGACGGCGACGGCCGAGGTGGTGGAAGAACAGGTTGAGCACGACGGCGGTCAGGGTGCCGAGCATGATGCCGCTCTCGAAGAGTGCCTGCAGCTGGCGGGTCGGCATGTGCTCGGCGAACTGCGGGAACGCAGTGGGCAGGAAGCCGATGCCGAGACTGGTGGCGACCAGGATCGTGTTGCGGGAGTCGGTGAGGTCGGCCTGGCCGAGGATGTGCATGCCGACCACCGCGATGGTCGAGAAGAGCACGATCGTCGCCCCGCCGAGGACCGGCGCCGGCATGGCCGACACGACCGCCCCCACCTTGGGCACCAGGCCGAGCACCAGCATGATCACGCCGGACCCGGCGACAATCCAGCGCGATCTCACACGGGTGAGCTGGAGCAGGCCGATGTTCTGCGAGTAGACCGTGGTCGGGAAGGAGTTGAGAAGACCCCCGAGCATGGTCGCGAGTCCGTCGGCGCGCAGGGCGCGGGTGATGTCGGGGCCCTCGACCTCGCGGCCGGTGATCTCACCGATCGCGAAGAACTGCCCGATCGACTCCACCGCGATGATCACCATGACCAGCACCACGGCCAGGACGGCGAGGAGGTCGAAGCGGGGCGCGCCGTAGTGGAACGGTGCTGTCATCCCGAACCAGCCGGCCTCGCCGATACCGGAGAAGTCAGCCTTCCCGGTGGCCGCCGCCACCGTCGTCCCCGCAGCCAGGCCGAGCAGGACGGCCAGGGTCGCGACGAAGCCGCGTGCCACCTTTGTCAGGAGCAGGATCACCGCCAGGGTGACGCCTGCCAGTCCGAGGTGGCCCAGTGTGCCGAAGGTGGGGGACGAGGGGTCGCCGCCGCCCACCTGGCGGGCCGCCACCGTCATCAGGGTTATCCCGACGACGGCCACGATCGTCCCGGTGACCAGCGGCGGGAAGAACCGTACGAGGCGGGAGAAGACCGGTGCGACGAGGAACAGTGCCAGGCCGGCGGCGATCACCGCGCCGAAGATCGTCGGCAGGCCGGCCGTCGCGCCGCCCGCCGCGAGCCCGACGGAGACCAGGGAAGGCACGGCGGCGGTGGACATGCCCTGGACGACCGGCAGCCGGATGCCGATGCCGGGCAGGCCCACGGCCTGGAGGAGCGTCGCGACACCGCACGCGAGGAGTGAGGAGTTGACCAGGCGTGCCACCTCGTCCGGCGGCAGGCCGATGCCCTGGGCCACGAGCAGGGGCATCACCACTGCGCCCGCGTAGAACGCGAGGACGTGCTGCAGGCCGAGCAGCCCGAGGCGCCAGAGGGGCGGGACCTCCTCGACAGGGTCGGAAGGCTTCGTATACGTCGTCCCGCCGGTGTCCGTCGTCAGCATGTGGGAGCTCCCTGGAAGGTGCGGTCCGTGATGTCGGCGCGACGCGTCAGCGCGGCAGCGTGCTCCCGCGCGTGGGCGTAAAGCTCTTCCTCGTCGATCCGGGTGCACCGGCCGTCCTCGAAGACCACCGCGCCCGCGACGATCGTCATCACGACGTCGGAGGACTGTGCGGTGTGGACGAGATGCGAGTCGAGGCGGTGCAGCGGGGTGTGACGGGCCGTGCTCGACACGTCGACTACGGCCAGGTCGGCCGGGGCGCCCGGTGTGACACGTCCCGTGCCTGGCGCAGCACCGGTGTAGCGTGCGCCGCCGAGCGTCGCGGCGGTCAGCGCGTCCTCGCAGCGCACCGACGCCGGGTCGAGGGTGGCCAGGCGCTGCGTGAACAGCATCTGCTTCATCACCTCGAACATGTCCTGCCTGCCACCCGCGCACGGGCCGTCCGTGCCGAGGGCGACAGTCGCTCCGGCGGCGCGCAGCGCGGCGAGCGGCATGGTGCCCGAGGCCAGATAGGCGTTGGAACCCGGGTTGTGGGCCACGCTCGCACCGCGTGTGCCGACTGCCGTGATCTCCTCCTCGTCGAGCCAGACGGCGTGGGCGAGGGTGGCGCGCTCGTCGAGCAGGCCTTCCTTCTCCAGCCAGGCGACCGGGCGGATGCCGTAGGCGTCGAGGTAGCTCGCGGGGTCCTTCGCCCCCTCGCTGCAGTGTGTGTGCCAGCGGACATCCGCCCGCCGGGCCTGCTCGACGGCGCCGCGGACCAGGTCCTGGTCTCCGTAGGACAGATTGAGCGGGGCGGGCCAGATCTGGACACGGGAGCCGGCCGGGCGGGCGGCCAGGCACTCGGCGGTGATTCTGAGCTCCTCGGTGGTGGAGTAACGGTACAGGGCGGTCGGCAGGCCGCGGGCTTCCGCGACGGCCGTGCGGTCGCCGAGCATGCCCCGGGCCACCACGCCGCGCAGCCCGGTCTCCTCGATAGCGTCAGCCACCGCGAGCACCGTCTCGGTGTCCGTCGGCGCGTAGTGGTGGTCGACAACGGTCGTGATGCCCGCCCGCGCGGCCTCCGCCGCTCCGAGCCGGGCGGCGACCCGGGCGTCCTGCGCGGTGACGGCGATGGCGTAGGGCCACATGAACTCGCGCAGCCACGGCCAGATCGCCATGCCCTCGCCGAGACCGCGGGCGAGTGACTGGAACAGGTGGGTGTGCGCGTCGGTGAAACCCGGCAGTACGGCCCTGCCGGTGCAGTCGACGCTACGGCGGGCGCGGAACGCGCCCCGCAGAGCCGTGGCGGAGCCCACGGCCACGATCCGTCCGGCAGCGACGGCGACCGCGCCGTCCTCGTAGGTGACCGTGCGGCCGGTGCTCTCGGGGTCGGGTGTCAGGACGTGGCCGCCGGTGAGCAGCAGGTCGCAGTCGCGGGGGGCAGCGGACTCGGCAAGGGGCGGGGACGGCATGGCGGAGCTCCTCGTGGCGAGAGGGCGGTGTGATGGCGAGCGGTGCGGGGGGAGTGGCCGGCAGGAGAGGACTGTCACCGACGGAGCCGTGCGGAAGAGCTGGTCGGAGCCGGGCGCGAAGCTCCCCGCGGTCGTGGGCCGTTCGGGCGGCCCGCACGAGGGCGGGCCGCCCGGACAGCCCACACGGGTGGCGACCCGCAGCAGGAGACGGCGTCGTCA
Source organism: Streptomyces sp. NBC_01460 (assembly GCF_036227405.1). NCBI lineage: Bacteria > Bacillati > Actinomycetota > Actinomycetes > Kitasatosporales > Streptomycetaceae > Streptomyces > Streptomyces sp. NBC_01460. Next base: position 93,468 of record NZ_CP109473.1, on the reverse strand, counting down.
GCCCGCGAAGTTCGCCGCGATGCGCTGCCGCAGGTAATCCGCTGCGGTGACGGGCGCATGGACGCCATCCGGGTCCTCGATGAGGGCGCTTCCGTCGGCCTGCGCGAAATAGGCGATCGAGTAACGCGGGCCGAGATCGCCGTCCGGGTGCGGCGGGGCGACCCGGTGGAAGTTGGACGGCAGCCGGTCGCCGCTCCAGCGCGCCAGCATGTCCCCGATGTTGCAGGTGATCAGGGACGAACGGGCCGGGACAGGGGTCCAGCGGCGCTCACCTGCCTCGCGGCCCGGGCAGACCTGCAGCCCTTCCTGGCCTTCACGCTGGAAGAGGAGGGTGAGGCAGTCGAAGTCGGTGTGGGCGCCGGCGCGCCAGGAGTTGTCGGCGGTGGCGCGGACCGCTGCCTCACGGTTCGTCGCGTAGTAGTGCAACAGGCGCAGCGTGGACTGGTGGTCCGGGGCCGACGGGTCATGCCGTGCGGCGAAGAACCCGTCGGGCAGGCCGAGCCGGTCGGCGAAGCAGCCCAGGACGCGCATGGCCAGCTCGTGACAGCGGGCCTCGAAGGCGAGCAGGGTGGCCCGAAAACCTGCCAGTTCGGACTCCTGGGGCCACATGTCGGCCATGCGCGGGCGGGTGAGCTGGAAGGACTCCTTCTCGTCCGGGGTGCCGGTGGACGGCCGGACCTGGCTCCGGTACTCCCAGCCCGCGTTGCTCCCCGGACGCAAGGCCTGCCGCGCCTTCAGCTCGGCCGGGAGCGCGAAGTAGGCGCGGGCGGCGGCGAAGGCGGCGTCGGTCCCATGCCGGTCGATGCCGTGGCCGCTGAGCTGGAAGAAGCCGATCTCCGTGGCCGCCTGCCACAGTTCGGCGGCGATCTCGGAGCGCCGGTTGTCGAAGTCGGCGAGGTCGATGACCCGGATCTCGCGCTCGGCTGTCCCGCCGTCACCGGCGCCCATCGCCCGTTCCCTGGCGAGTTCGGCCTCCGCGGTCACGGCAGCTGTGCCGCTGCGAGCGGGGAATGTGGGCGGGCTGTCGGTATGCGTGTTCAACGTGGTTCTCCCTGTGGAAAGCCACACGGCCGACCCCTACAACGCCGACCGTGCGAGCGGGTGAACGAAGCGCGGTCACCGCCCCCGGCGCTTCCACCGACCGGAGCCACGGACCCGGTCGGGCACGGTCGCCACGGCCTTGCTGCCGTGGACGTCGTGAGCTGGCAGCCGGTTTCCGATCCAGGAGGCACCCTGACCGGGGGAACCGGCTGCGCGATGCGGAGAGTCTGGCGCGTACGTGTTTCGGACGCACGACACGAGATGACGGTGCTGTAACCGCGAGCCGGGCTCAGCGTCTACAGAGGAGATCCGGAGGGGCAGAGCACGTCACAGCTGCGCACCCGGCCGCACCGCGCCTGCGTGGTCTGCCCCTGCCCTGTGCCGTGGCCGTGGAACTGGCCGTGCTCGCGATGTCCCGGGCCCGCGTCACCGACAAGCCCTCACCGGCAGTCGGTGGACCATCCGGCTGATGAGGACTGGAGCGGTCTCGTGGCGGACTCGCAACGAAGATCCACTTGGCGATTAGCATGCGTGGTGATTGCCGTCCCCTTTGAGGCGGAAGTCGCGGAGGATCTTCCATGTCTTCATGCAGGCGAATAAGTGCTCGACACGGGCGCGGACCTGCTTGGTGGACGTGTTGGGAGCCTTTTTCCAGTCGGGCAGTGCTTCACCTCGGCTGCGGCGGTGAGGCAGGAGAAGTCCTCTGCCCGGACAGGGACGACGGCCGCCGTCGGCGATTGTCATGGTCGCGCCGACCGCGGCCTTCGCGCCGGACTCGTGCCACGCCTTGCAGTCATTGCGGTTACCGAGAAGGGGCCGGCCGATCACCACGACCACGGCGGCAGTCTGCGCCCAGGAGGCTGACACGGGTGGAGGGAGTAATCCCGGGGCAGGTGAACGGCCAAGCCGGGCTTACTGGGCCGATTCCGCAGGTGTCACTGAGGCGGCTGCAGCGGGCGTCGAGACAGGGCTGTAGTAGACGGAGCGTCCTTGCTTGGAGCGCTCCAGCAGCCCGTGGGCGACACCTTGCTCGAGGGTGTTGCGTACCACCGTGACCTGGGTCCTGCGCTGAGGGTTCGATTCGGTCAGGGCCGCGGTCACTTCAGCTGCGGACTTCGGTTCTCGCTGATCGTTCAGGTATGCGGTGACCAGCTCACGCCACGTCGGCTCGCTGGATCCCTTCGCCGTGGCCCCGCTTGCGGGAGCCTCCGCTTCAGTTGGCGTGTGAGGCTTGGAGGCTCGACTCCGCTTCTGCGGCGTCGTTCTGCTCCGAGGGCGACGGGCAGTGGGAACGGATGCCGTCGTGCGGCCCTTGCCCTGACGGGCAGCTGGCTTGCCGCTGTCGCCCAGGACTTCCTGCATCTTGACCAGAACCTGTTCACCCTCCTCCAGTAGAAGGAGCTCGCCCTGCAGCCGGGTCAGCTCAGTACGTACCCGCTCCTGCTCACCACGGTTCGTTGAAAGATCATCGGTGATCCTTTGGGCGTAGTCCTTGCTGATGGTGGACGTAACAGTGGTTTTGGACATGCAATCCCGGCCTCTCGTTGTGGCTGAAAACCCTCTGGTGGCTGATGCTACCGATACCGAGTGAGGCAACACCCGGATCGGCACCACCTCACCTCACCAGAGACCGTCCACATCCGCCTCACTGCAGCATCGGGCTGGGCGGAGCGGAAACGTCCCGACCGGGTGCCGGCCACCCACCACCGCACTCACGAGGTGTGCTACTTCCACTGCTACTCGTTCGGCGACGGCCGCCTGTAGGGTGCCATCCGCCGCAAGAAGGGTGCCGCGAACACACTGAAATCGATCCGGCCGCCAGGCCCGATGGCTCCTCGACAACCTGTCCGCCCACAAGGGCGTTGGCATTCGGCGCTGGGCGAGGAAACGCAAGGTCGAGCTGTGCTTCACCCCGACCTACGCATTGTGGGCGAATCCGATCGAGGCGCACTTCGGGCCGCTGAGGCAGTTCACCTGCTCACTCCACGCTGACGAGTGATCTATCGAAGGACGCACATGGCGCCCGTCCTGGATCTTCCGGGGCGGGCGCCGTCGTCATATGCCAGACAGCGGACCGTTACGCCGCGCACCCGCGGGCAAGGTACGGCTTTTGGCGAGCTGGCCGTGGTACCTCGACGCAGGCGCTCTCAGGCGCTCTCAGGCGCTCTCAGGCGGTGAGGACGGAGTCGTCCTGGGGGCGTGCGCCGGGCAGCTGATGGCGCGCGGCGACCAAGGCGGCGTCGATGTCGCGGGTGCCGGTTGATACGCAAAGCGTGTAGGCGATGTCGTCCATCCGTTGCTGCACTTCCGCGTCGCCGTTTTCGGCCTGGTGAATGCGCAGGGTGTCGTACTGCTCGACAAGGTTCCGCAGCACCGCAGGGTGGGCCATCAGCACCGGAGTCTCCTACTCGCCGTCGCTCGCAGACCACCGCCTACCCCTGCCCTCTGCCGCCATGCCCACCACATTCGGGGGGTGCCAGCGGGGCGCGGGCGTTGGCCGACCGCGTAGGGCCAACACACCAGGCCAGGAACCGAAGCTGTGCCAGCGCGCACCCAACGATACGGTTCTGACCCTGCGGCGTGACGACCGTTCTACGATGGGTATCCGCGCCGATGCTGGGAGCTGTCATGGTGGATCACACCCCGGACCACCCGCCGAAGACCCCACCACCGCCGAAGCGCCCGCTGTCGCCGCCGCGCCCGGAGACTGGTCTTGCAGAGCCGCGGGTTCGGATGGAGATGCGGAACCGGCGGGCGGCGAACTGGACTCTGGAGGCTGCCCCGTGGTCTGCAGGAAAGGCGTCGCGGGCAGTGGTGAGCCGGCTGCATCAATGGGGTTATCGGCAGGCCGACCAGGCGGCGAGCGACCTCACGGAGTTGCTCGTCCGGACTGCGGTCGGCGACGGAGGGAAACGAGTGTCGGTGCATCTGGCGGACCAGAACCGGCAGGCGCTGATCGTTTCCCTGTCGCATCAAACCGGCCTGACCGTCTGCGACGACACCCTGCTGCGCGAGCTTGCGGCGTTGGGCGCGGTGTCATGCGGGTCGGACACTGCTGAGGACGGACGCCGGGTGTGGGTGGTGCTTGATCTGTAGGTCCGGGTCGTGACCTGCTGCAAGCTCACCTGGAGTCCGTCCACCAGGCGGCACACGACGACCGGGTGCCCTGCGCGGTACAACTCGTCGGCCGATGCTCCAAGTGGTCTTCTCCCCGGGCGGCGCGCCTACCTGGCGCTACCGCGACTTGCTCAGCGCGGACGGGAGGCGGCACGACGCCTTCCGTCACGAACACCTCAAGCCGGCGTGCACTCCACCGCCCACGCCAAGGACCACCGATTCGCTCCCGCCCTATGCCGTGTCCTATTGATCAGAAACGGCTCGGGTTCTCATCGACATGAGGAGTCTTCACCAGGGTCGCCTGATCCGCCTCGATGGTCCTGGCCGCCTGGGCTGCTTCGCGGAAGGTGACGACCGCCTCGCCGTTCTCCCGCGCCCATGCGGTGAGCATCCTGATGGGCTCCTCCAGGGTTCGCCCGAGATCGGTCAGGCTGTACTCCACGCGCGGTGGCGCCTCGGCGTACGCGTGCCGCTCGACGAGCCCATTGGCCTGGAGCCGGCGCAACGTCTGGGTCAGTACCTTGCGCGAAATGCCACCGCTCAGCTCGACCAGCGCGCCGTGGCGCAACGGGCCGTCGGTCAGCGCGAAGAGCGTGACCATGGACCACTTGCTGGCGATGATCTCCATGGCCAGGAGAGCGGGACAGTCGGCGAGGAAGGCAATTCCGGGTCGCAGGCTCATACCCCGAAGGTTACCTAGAGGTACCTGACGGCCGCCTATCGTCGTCAAGGTGCGCACGCCCCCTTACTCGCATCTCGCACGATTGAGGTTTCAGGCATGTTCGTCTCCCTTGCCGTCGTCACCTTGTTCATGTCGGCGCTTCTCCTGGTATCGGCCGGGGCCAAGTCTCTACGGACGCGGCACATCACCGAGCAGATGTCCACCCTCGGAGTTCCTCAGGGCATGATGGCTTTCCTGATCGGCGCTCAGATCGCGGGCGCGGCCGGTGTGATCGCCGGACTCTGGTGGGGACCCGTCGGAATCGCCGCCGCGATCGGCCTAGCGCTCTATTTCGCTGGGGCGGTCGCCTTCCACCTGCGCGTCGGCGACCGCAAGGGCGCGTCTCCGGCGGTGGTCCTCACCATGGCCTCCGTCGCCCTGATCGCATTGCGTGCTGCCACCCTCTGACAGCGGACAGCCGGTCTGGCGCCCGCCTTGATCGTGCCGGGTGAGGTCGGTCTCCGATGAGGACGGCCACCGTTGATCATTGTGAGTTGTGTCGACAAACGAAGATCAGCTGGTGGCCGTGGGCCAAAGCGTATCAATCAGAAACTCATGGGGTCCTCGGCCAGGACGTAGCGGACGTGTGGGCCGCCGAAGTAGCCGCGGACGATGTGCGGCTGGCGCTGGCGCCGGCGGAAGAAGAGGCGGGTTTCGGTGGCGAGTTCGGCTTGATCGCGGGCTCGGTGCTGTCGGGGCAGGCTGTGCTTGAGGTCGGCGTTGACCAGCTCGTCGGGGTTCAGCTCGGGTGAGTAGGCGGGGAGGAAGTGCAGCTCGACGTCGTCGGGGTGGGCGGCGAGCCAGTCGCGGACCTTCTTGGACCGGTGGACGGAGTGCCCGTCGACGACGAGGTGGACCTTGTGGTCGAAGTGGCCGGCCAGCCGGTCCAGGAAGCGACACATGACGGCTCCTGAACCGATACCGGCTACTGCGCTATGAGCGACGCCAGTTGCACAGTAGGGCGTCGACCGCAGTGTGCAGAATCGGCGCCGCCACCCCGTCGCGCAGCTGCGTGGAGAGGCCGAGGAGAAAGCTGTGGATCATGGCGGTCACGCCGTCGACGTCGGCATCGGCATCGAGTTCGCCCGCGGCGATGCCCCGCTCCACGCATGCCCGGATGCGTACCCGGTCCGCCGCACGCCGTGCCGTGACGGCCGCGCGCACTTTCTCGTGCTCCTCTCCCGGCGCCCGCATCGTGCCGGACAGGGCGATGAGACAGCCGGTGGGGTGGGACGAGTCGGCCTGCATGTCGATCGAGCCGTGCAGCAGGCCGGCCACCGCCTCGCGCGCGCTGAGCGTCTCGTCCTCAATGACGCCGGTGGCGCCGCCGGGGCCCTTCATGTAGTGCTCGACGACCTGCTGGAACAGCCCTTCCTTCGAGCCGAAGGCGCCGTACAGGCTCGCGGAGGACAGGCCGGTGCCGGCTCGCAGCTGGGCCAGCGAGGTCGCTTCGTAACCCTGCTCCCAGAACAGCAGCATCGCGGCTTCCAGTACGCCCTCCAGGTCGAAGGCGCGGGGACGGCCAGCCGGCGGCATACGGACCTCCTGCATCAGCGTGACAGACGAGCGTTTCGGAACGGGGAGCGCGTCCGCGTACCCCGCCTCCCATATTGGACCAACCACTCCACAAAACGCCAAGTGCCGAAGCGGCCGAACGTCGTGGATGCACAGTGACCCTGATCACTTAAGGATCATTCAATCCATAATTGCTTGACTGTCACGCCGGGCCGAGGCAAATATTTCGGCATGAACGATCCAGAATTCGAGAAGGGCAGCACCGCAGCCCTCTCCCCGCTGAGCCGGGCGATGGTGCTGCTACTGGCCGTGACCTGCGGCGCGGCGGTCGCGAACATCTACTACGCGCAGCCGCTGCTCCCCGTCATCTCCGAGGCTCTGGGGGTCTCCGACGGGGCCGGAGGTCTGATCGTCACCGCCTCGCAGATCGGCTACGCCCTTTCTCTCGCACTGCTGGTGCCGCTGGGCGACGTACTGGAGCGGCGCCGGCTGGTCAGCGGGATGCTCGCCCTGAGCGCTGTCGCTCTCCTCGGTGCGGCGGCGTCCCCCTCGCTGGGTGCGCTCTACGCATCGGTCGCGCTGGTCGGGGTGACCTCGGCCGTGGCACAGATCGTCGTGCCCATGGCCGCCTCGCTGGCCGCCGACCATGAGCGCGGCGCGGTGGTGGGCACGGTTATGAGCGGCCTGCTCATCGGCATCATGCTCGCTCGGACGGTCGCCGGGATGCTGGCCGAATTCGGGGACTGGCGGCTGGTGTTCGTCTTCGCCGCACTCGTCATGGTGGTGCTGGCGATCACCTTGCGCCTGGCTCTGCCTCTCGTGCCACCGGCCGCAAAGACGTCCTATCCCCGGCTGCTGCACTCGGTGGTGACGCTGGTGCGCACCGAGTCGCTGCTGCGCAGGCGCATGGCTCTGGCCGCGGTCGGCATGGGCTGCTTCACGGTCCTGTGGACCGCCTCGTCGTTCCTGCTGGCCGGACCCATCTACGGGTACGGTCCGGCGGTCATCGGCCTGTTCGGCCTGGTCGGGGTCGTCGGGGCCGCCGCCGCGACGGCGGCCGGCCGACTGGCGGACCGCGGTCGGGCTCGCCAGGTGACCACCGGCGGGCTGATCGTCCTGACGGTCAGCTGGGGTGTACTCGTGCTCGCCGGGCAGGGAGGCCCGCTCGGTCTGAGCGCGCTCATGGTCGGCATCGTGGCGCTCAACCTGGCCCAGCAGGCACTGCTGATCAGCCACCAGAGCGTTCTGTACCGCCGCGTGCCGCACGCACGCAGCCGAGTCACCACAGCGCTCATGGTCTCCGCCTTCGCCGGCAGCACCGTCGCGTCCGCGCTGACGGCCGCGCTGTATCCGCTCGTGGGCTGGGCCGGGGTCTCCGCGCTCGGAGCGCTGATCGCGCTGATCGGCATCGCGGTCTGGTCCCTGGAACTGCTCCGCCCGAGCCCCGCGGAACCGCTCGCCGACCCGTCGGCGGACGAGAACCTCCACACCGACGTCCACCCGGCCCGCACCTCTCCCGCAGACCCGGACAGCACCCACCACTCCCACGCACAGGAGACCACTGATGCCTGAGATCCGACGAGTGGCGATCCTGGACGACTACCAGCACACGGCACACCGGTACGCCCACTGGGGTTCCCTGCCCGAAGGCTCCGATCTCACCTTTTTCTCCGAGCACTTGGGTAGCGCCGAGGCGGTGGTCGCCGCACTGGAGACGTTCGACGTCGTAGTGGCCATGCGCGAGCGCACCCCCTTCCCCGCCGAAGTGCTCGGCAGGCTGCCGAACCTGCGCCTGCTGGTGACCACGGGCCCGGCCAACGCGGCCGTCGACTTGGCCGCGGCCGCACGGCACGGGATCGTGGTGTCCGGCACACGCGTCGCAGGGCTGACCTCCACAGCCGAACTGACCTGGGGACTGCTGCACGCCCTGACCCGCTCGCTCCCCGCCGAGGACCGCAACCTACGCGAGGGCGGCTGGCAGCGGACGGTGGGACGCGACCTGCACGGTGCCCGCCTCGGCGTGATCGGTCTCGGCGGCGTGGGAAGTCAGGTGGCCCGGGTAGCCGTCGCCTTCGGCATGGACGTCGTCGCCTGGAGCACCCATCTCGACGCCGGGCGTGCCGAGGCAGTGGGCGTCACCCCCGTCAGTAAGCGGGAACTGCTGGCCACTTCGGACGTGGTGACGCTCCACGTCCCGCTCTCCCCACGCACCACCGGCCTCGTCGGGACCGACGAACTCGCCCTCATGCGGCCGGACGCCCTGCTGATCAACACGTCCCGGGCGCCCGTCGTGGACGAGCGGGCGCTGCTGGCCGCGCTGTACGCCGGAACGCTGGGCGGAGCCGCCCTGGACGTCCACTTCACCGAGCCGCTGCCCGTCGATTCGCCGTGGCGCAGCGCTCCGCGAACCGTCCTCACCCCACACCTGGGCTACGTCACCACCGGGGCCTACCAGACCTTCTATCGCGACGCGCTCGCCGACATCCTCGCCTACGCGGCCGGCGAACCGGTCCGCGTGCTCACGCCATGAGCGGACCACGTCCCACCATGCCAGCCTCCACCCATCAACGAGAAAAGGCACCCACCATGACCCTCAGCGAGCAGAGCACCACCGCCGACCTGCGGCACGCTTCGGGTGGGCGTTCGGGAAGCGATTCGGGAGGCCGTCTGCCACGCCTGTGGACGCGGACTCTGGGCGATCTCACCCTCACCTACGTTCCCGACGCCGGCGTCCACATGATCCCCACCAGGGTCTACCCCGCCTCCGCTGACGAGGACTGGGCAGCCCACGGTCCCCATATGACGGACGCTGGCCACCTGGCCATGGGATGCGGCGCGCTGCTCGTCGAGCGCGGGGGGAAGCGCCTGCTCCTCGATGCCGGCCACGGCCGTATCTCGGGCGAGGACCCGGAACACTTCCAGCACGGCTTCGACCACGTACAGACCCTCCCCGATCATCTGGAACGCCTGGGTGTCGACCCGGCAACCCTGGAGACGGTCGCCTTCACCCACCTGCACGACGACCACACCGGCTGGGCCAGGCCAGACGCCGTCGACGACCCGCGCGGCCTGTTCCCCCACGCGCGCTGGGTCGTCGGACAGGGCGAACTGCAGGGCCTGGACCCCGCCTCCGGCCCACGGCTCGCCGGACAGAGCGAACGGACCACGGCCGTCGCCGACGGAACGGAGATCGCCGAGGGCGTACGAGCCCGGGCGTTGCCCGGGCACACCACCGGTCACACGGCCTACATCCTCGAGACCGGCGACGGCCGCCGGATCGTGGCCTTCGGCGACGCCATGCACTCACCCGTCCAGGTCCAGCACCCCGACTGGGAAGTCGTCCTCGACCACGACAGTGCCCAGGCCGAGCATTCACGCCGCCGACTCGTGGAATTCCTTTCCCAGGACGATGTCTTCGGATTCGGCGTGCACTTCGCCGACCAGCAACTCGGAACCGTCGACGACACCGGCCGCTGGCGCCCTTGGGACGACGAGACGGACAACCGGTAAGCCCCCGGAGGCCTTGCCGCGCGACGGTTGCGCTCCAACCGCATCGGCATTCTGGACCTGGGTCACTCCGTCGCCTGACCGGTCCTCACCCCGCTCCTCGTTGAGCCTTGGTGCGTCGCGGAGATCAGTGCGGACAGCACGGGATCGCGGTGTGCGGCGTCATCCGCTGCGATACGTACGGTTCCGGGCGGAATGGATGCGATAGAAGTGACGAAGTTCGGCGAAGCCCCGTGAGATCAGAAGCTCGTGGTGGGAGCGCCCCTGTGGGGCACGGGGGCCCAGTCGTCGGTGATCCGAAGGGCCGGCGTGAAGTGTTGGCCGTCCGTCCCCGCGAGCAGCCTGTCCATCCTGCTCCGGAATCGGGGCCGGATGACGGCACTGCGGCTGGCCGAGGAATTGGAGGTCTCCGTACGAACTGTCTGCCGAGACGCCGCGGCATTCGGCTCCGCCGGTATCCCGCTGCACGGCGACGCCGGACACGCGGGTGGCTATCGGCTGGTCGATGGCTGTCGCCGTAGCGAGGCGCAGGCCGCGTTCTCGCTGCACTCCCCGGCGCCGCTGCCGAGCTCGGCCTCGGCGAGGTGCTCGCCACCGCCCGGTTACCGTGGGCATCCCCTCCGGGGGAGCTGCGAGGGCACGCCGTCGGATCCTGGGGACCTGTGCGGTGACGGACCCTTTCGGGTTCGTCACCGCCGGCTGTCAGCCGGTTCCCGACTGTGCCGTGCGGTGGGTGGCTTCCTGGGTCGCGGCCCAGGTGGCGAGGAGGCGCAGTCCCTCCTCGGAGGGTGAGCCGGGCTCGGCGGTGTAGATGGTGAGGGTGAGGCCGGGAGCGGCGGCCATTTCCCGGCCCTCGAAGGCGAGGGAGAGGTCGCCGACGGCGTGGTGGTGGAAGTGTTTGGTTCCGGTGCCGTGGTGGCGGACGTTGTGCGCACCCCACCGGGTGCGGAAGCCGTCACTACGAGTGCACAGCTCCCCGACCAGTTCGTGAAGGTCCTTGTCGTGCGGGTTGCGGCCGGCTTCCGCACGCACGATGGCAACGGTGATGTCGGCGAAGGCGTCCCAGTCCGGGTAGAAGCGGCGGGAGGCGGGGTCGAGGAAGGTGAAGCGGGCCAGGTTCTGCTGGTTGCGGGGCGTGGCGTAGACGTCGGCGTAGAAGGCGCGGAAGAGCTGGTTCGCCGCGAGGATGTCCATGCGGCCGTTACGGACGAACGCCGGTCCGGCGGTGACGGCGTCCAGAGTCCATTGCAGGCTGCGGTGCGGCTTCCACCGCTCCTGGGTACGCCGACGTCGAGGGCGGGTGAGGGCGTCAGAGCCGTCGGCGGCCTGGGCCAGATTCACCAGGTGGGCGCGCTCGGCGTCATCGAGCTGGAAGGCGCGGGCGAGAGCTTCGAGTACTGCCGGGGAGACTCCGGCGAGGTTGCCGCGCTCCAGTTTCGAGTAGTACTCCACGCTCATGTCGGCGAGGGCCGCGACCTCGCTGCGGCGCAGGCCCGGCACCCTGCGCCGGGATCCGGTAGGAAGTCCGGCCTGCTCAGGTGTGATCTTTGCGCGCCGCGAGGTCAGGAACTCGCGGCACTCCTCACGGTTGTCCATGCCTTCGACGGTACGTCCCTCACGCGGCCATAGGGATGTACTGCCGGTACACCCCTTGTCAGTGACTCGCTCCACAGATGAACAGGGCGTTCCCTGGAAGACGTGGTGCTTCTCCTTCGGCAAGCAATCGGCGAAGGAGTAGCCCCGCGCCCCGCTCGGACGGTCCGCCGCCCGAGGCCCCGGGGCTCGCACCTGCAACCCGTTGGCAAAGGAACCTCTCATGCGTGGCGCACTGATTTACGCTCCCGGCGACATCCGCCTCGAGACCTTGGAGAACCCGAAGATCGAGCACCCGACCGATGCGATCATCCGAACGGCGGTGACCTGTGTATGCGGGTCGGACCTGTGGCCGTACCGAGGTGCGGAGCCCACCGACGCGGCCCATCCGATGGGCCACGAATACGTCGGCTTCGTAGAAGAGGTCGGCTCCGCGGTCACCTCTGTGAAGCCGGGCCAGTTCGTCGTCGGCTCGTTCGCGACCTCGGACAACACCTGTGCGAACTGCCGCAACGGGTTCCAGTCGAGCTGTCTGAACCGCGAGTTCATGTCCACGTGCCAGGCCGACCACATCCGCATCCCCAACGCCCAGGGAACCCTCGTTACCACTGATGGCGTACCGGACGAAGGCTTCTGGCCGGGACTGCTGGCCGTGTCGGACGTGATGGGCACCGGGTGGTGGGCCGCGGACGCAGCCGAGGTCAAGCCCGGCTCGACCGCCGTGGTGGTCGGTGACGGAGCGGTCGGCCTGTGCGCGGTGATCGCCGCGAAGGAGATGGGCGCGGAGCGGATCATCGCCATGTCCCGCCACGAGTCCCGGCAGAAACTCGCTCGCGAATTCGGCGCCACCGACGTCGTTGCCGAGCGTGGCGAGGAAGGCGTGGCCCGAATCAAGGAGATGACCGGCGGGATCGGCGCGGACAGCGTCCTGGAGTGCGTCGGCACCGCTCAGTCCATGAGCCAGGCCCTCCGGTCGGCGCGGCCGGGCGGCAACGTCGGCTTCGTCGGCGTCCCGCACGAGGTCGCCGTCGACGGACAGGAACTGTTCTTCTCCCACGTCGGCCTTCGCGGCGGCCCCGCCCCCGTACGCCGCTACCTCCCCGACCTCATCGACCGCGTCCTGACCAGCGCGATCGACCCGGGCAAGGTTTTCGACCTCATCCTCCCCCTCGACCAGGTCGCCGAAGGCTACAAGGCCATGGACGAACGCCGCGCCATCAAGACCCTCCTCACCCCCTGACCCCGGCCCGTCAAACGCACAGGAGCAACCGTGCAGATCACCCGCAGCTCGATCGATACAGCAAAGGGGCCGGCCGACTGGTTCACCGGCGACGTCTACATCGACGCCGTCGCCGCCGCCCCCGCCCCGTCCCGGGTCACCGCCAACCTGGTGCACTTCATGCCCGGTGCCCGCACCCGCTGGCACCGCCACCCACTGGGCCAAACCGTTTTCGTCACCGAAGGGATCGGCCTGTGTCAGCGCCGGGGCGGCCCGGTAGAAGTCATCCGGCCCGGCGACCGCGTCCTGTTCGAAGCCGATGAGGAGCACTGGCACGGTGCCGCACCGAACCGGCTGATGGTCCACCTGGCCATCAACGAGGGCGACGACTACCACGACGTCGTGCACTGGATGAACCCCGTCACCGACGGTGAATACACCGCAGCCCCGGCCGCGAGCTGAATCCGGACCTTCTGGTTCAGGTCACCGAGGGCTGCACAGCCAGGACGACCGCCGTGCCGTCGGAGCTTCGCCCGTGCACCACATCGCTCCCCTCGACGGTGGCCCTGATGCTGCCCGCCCGCACCCACGTTGTTGAGGAGAACTACCGTGACCACCTTCGCCCTCGTCGGCGCCGGTCCCGGCCTGGGGCTCGCGGCCGCCCGTCGCTTCGGGACAGCCGGCCACACAGTCGCTCTTCTCTCGCGCAGCGCCCAGCACCAGGACAACCTGGCCGCCGAGCTGGCGAGGGAGAACATTCACGCCCGTGGCTTCACCGCGGATGTCCTCGACCCCGTCTCTCTCACCGACGCCCTGCAAGAGGCCGCGGACAGGCTGGGCCCTGTCGAGATCCTCCAGTTCAGCCCGGTGCCTCGCGCCGACTTCATGATGCCGGTCTTGGACACCATGGCGGCTGACCTGGACGACCCGCTGGCTTTCTCCGTCAAAGGTCCGCTCACCTGCGTGAACACGGTCCTGCCCGGGATGCGGGAGCTCGGGCGGGGCACGCTGCTGTTCGTCAACGGCGGCAGCGCGGTACGCCCGAAGGCAAGCGTGGCCGGGACCTCGATCGCGTTCGCCGCCGAAAGCGCCTACGCGGCGATGCTCCACACCGCGCTCGCCGACGAGAACATCCACGCCGCGCAGCTCATTGTCCCCGGCGCGATTCGCCCCGACTCCGCGACCTCAAGCCCCGAGGTGCTGGCCGAGCGACTGTACGGCCTGCACACCGACCGCAAGGGCTTCCGGCACTACGCCGAGCCCATGCCCGACCCGCAGGAAGACACTCCATGAGCTTCACCCTGCGCCGGGCACTGACCGTCACCGTCACCACCGGCGTACTGCTGCTGGCCGCGACCGCCTGCTCCGACGACTCACCCGCCGAGCAGGCCCCCTCCACCGCCTCCGCCTCGTCGTCCTCCCCGGCGGCCGAGCAGTCGCAGATCTCGGGGTCAGCACGCCCGTCCGGATCAGACAGGAGCACTCCGATGGATATCCGCGTCACCATCGACGGCCGGCCGGTCGACGCGACCCTGAATGACAGCCCCGCCGCCCGCGACCTCGCCTCCCTGCTCCCGCTCACCCTGGACCTGTCGGACTTCCACGGAACCGAGCGAATCGCCGACCCGCCGAGGAAACTGACCACCCAAGTCGCACCCGAACCCGCGGCAGCAAAGGTCGGAGACATCGCCTACTTCGCACCGTGGGGCAACCTCGCCATCTTCTACAAGGACGGCCCCTCCGCCTCCGAAGATCTGCTGATCCTCGGACACATCGACGCCGACGCCGACCAACTGTCCGTGGCCGACCGCATCACCATCGAAGTTTCCTGACCCCGCCCACCACCCCTCCTCGTACGGGAAGAAGTTTTCGCATGCCCTCCGCCACCGGGTCCGCCCCTGGCCGACTACCCTTCGTCGTCTGGGTGCTTGCCGCCGGCACGTTCCTGATGGGCACCACCGAGTTCGTCATCGCCGGACTACTGCCCGAAATGGCCGCCGACCTGAACGTGAGCGTGTCGCACGCCGGTCTGCTGATCACCGCATTCGCCGTCGGAATGATCGTCGGCGGGCCGACGACGGCCATGGCCACCCTGCGCCTGCCCCAGCGCCACACCCTCATCGGCGCACTCGCCGTCTTCGCTCTCGGGCATGCCGTCGCCGCGCTCAGTGCCTCCTTCACCATCGTGCTCACCGCCCGCGTGGTGACCGCCCTGGCCACCGGGGCGTTCTGGGCCGTCGGCTTCGTCATCGCCACCACCACCGTGGGGCCCGCGAGCGCCACGCGTGCGGTCGGCGTCATGATGGGCGGCCTCACCCTGGCCAACGTGATCGGTGTGCCGATCGGCTCGTTCGTCGGGCAGTACACCGGCTGGCGCGGCCCGTTCTGGGCGCTGGCCCTTCTCGCCGCGCTGGCCGCCGCGTTTGTCGGCCGGTTCATCCCCCGGACGGAGCAGCGGGCGGAGGTGTCGGTGCGGGCCGAGGTCCGGGCCCTCAAGCAGGGGCGGTTGTGGCTGGCACTCGGCGCGGCCGTGCTGATCATGGGCGGAGTCCTGGCGACGTACACCTACATCACCCCGCTGCTGACCGACCGGGCGGGCATCCCGGCGGGAGCCGTATCGCTTGTGCTGATCGCCTTCGGTATCGGTGCGCTGGGCGGCACCACGATCGGCGGGCGTCTCGGTGACCACCGCCCGATGGCCATCACGATCACCGCAGCGGCGGCCACCTCCCTCATCCTGCTGGCATTGATCCCCGCCTCGAACAACCCTATGGCCGCCGTGGTCCTGGTCTTCGGTATGGCCCTTGCCGGGTTCACCGTCAACCCGGTCGTCACCTCCCTCGCCGTCCGCTTCGCCGGGGATGCTCCCACCCTCACCTCGGCGCTGACCACCTCCGGCTACAACACCGGCATCGCCGCCGGTTCCCTCATCGCCGGCCGGGCCCTGGACTCCTCGCTCGGCCTGACCGGACCGCCCCTGGTCGGCGCCGTCTTTGCTGCACTCACCCTGCTGCCGCTCATCGCCCTCGCACTCGGCGGCACCGGCCACCGCACGCGGATCGTCGTCCAGCGCACTACTGCGGCCCCCGTACGGGACGACGCCTCCACACCGGCACACCACTGACCTCCGCCCAAACGAGCCACCGCTCCGCCATCGAAAGGGAGACTCACATGACCGTCACCTACGACTTCCACGGCAAGAGAGCGTTCGTCACCGGCGCAGCCTCAGGCATCGGCAGCACGACCGCCCTGGCCTTTGCCCGCGCCGGCGCGCAGGTCGCCCTCGTCGACCGGTCCGTCGAGGGCCTGAGCGAGACTCCCTGCGGCCGCACCTTCGACGGCGGGATCTGCGGCTCCGCGACCTCCCACAACGCAGGACACGCCTGATGAGACGCTGTTTGCCGCAACGAGGCCGCCGAGCGAGGAGCAGTTGACGATCGCGCCGCTGCCCTGCTCCCGCATGTGGGATCTCGGCCGGTCAGACGGTCTGGCCGCTCGGTGACGTCGCAGACCAGCACGAGGACCTGGTGGGCGTCGTCGGCGAGCTGCTTGGCGGCAGCGTTGACGGGCGGCTCCAGAGGCGGCGAAGGCGTCTCTCGAGGGGCCGCTCCGCTACCGCGAGTACCCCGACATCCACCCACTTCAGACCTGCGACCTGTCACTTCATGATGCACACCTCTCAGTGATCGATCCGCCCTGGCGCCTGACATCGCCTACGCGGTCGCGGTCAGTGGATCGGGGTGCGCCGCCACGTAGTCGCAGGCCGCTTCGGAGAAGGCCCGGACGCGGTTGTTGTCCGCCGCGGAGAGCCAGATCAGGCGCCATTCGTACGCCGGGGCGCCCTTGATCGGGACGAACGCGACGTCGGGGCGAGCGTCGTAGACACTGGCGTGGGACGGGACGGGGAAGACCCCGTGGCCTCCGCCGACCAGCGCCCACATCTCCTGGATGCTGCCGAATTCCGTGCTCCGCCCGGAACCCCGGTCCGCCGGCGATCTGCCGGGGGCGAACGACGAATCCGTCTGCCCTGGAGCGAACAACCACTCCGCGCCGTCGGGAGCGACCCATCGGGCCGCCTGCCCGGGAGCGGACGTCCGCACCGCCTGTCCAGAAGGCGCCCGCGGCCGCAGCACCTCGTACCGTGCGAGCTCCGTCACTTCCACCGCTTCCCGCCGCGCCAGCGGATGCCGCGCCGAGACGGCGAGCATCGGCGCTTCCCGGAACAGCATCGGACCCGCGCTGTGGTCGGGTGCGAGCGTCGATACCGGTACCGCGAAGTTGTCGATGAGCAGGACGTCGATCACGTCGTCGCGCAGTGACGCCGTCCCGTCCCCGAAACGGCTCTCGTGCAGCCGTACCTCGCATCCCGGATGCCGGGTCCGCAGCAGCTCCGCCGCGCGCATCACGAACTGTGCGGTGGCCGTCCCCAGGAACCCGACCCGCAACACGCCGTCCACGCCCCGACCCGAGGCCACCGCTCGCGCGAAGGCGTCCAGGAGCTCCTGGTGCGCGGGCCTCAGATCCTCGAAGAGGCGCCGCCCGATCGCGGTGAAGGCCACCCGTCTGCTGGTCCGCTCGAAGAGGGCCGCGCCGACCGATCGTTCCAGCTTCTGGACCGTCTTGCTGACCATGGCCACCGAGACGTGCAGTCGCTCGGCGCTGCGCCCGAAGTGCAGTTCCTCGCCGACCGTCAGAAAGATCTCGATCTCACGTCGCTCCACCACTCCCCCTACCGTCAACCCACAGGTCAACGATCCTTGCAGGAATGACAGTTGATGGCGACGCCCAGGCGGTCGAAGCTGTGAACACACCGCAGGAACGCGGTCCCCGAAGCACCATCCACGAAAGCCGAGGCGATCACCATGACTTCTCCCGTACTCACCCTGGTCCTGGGCGGAACCGGTAAGACCGGACGCCGTGTCGTTCGGCAGCTGACCGGTCGCGGCCACGTGGTCCGGATCGGCTCACGGTCCGGCGGAGTCCCCTTCGACTGGAACGACTCCACGACATGGCAGCCCGCTCTGGCCGGCGTGGACGCCGTCTACATCTCCTACCAGCCGGACCTCGCCGTCCCCGGCGCCCCCGAGGCGATCGGCGCCTTCGCCGAGCTCGCGGTACGGACCGGAGCACGCCGTCTGGTGCTGCTCTCCGGGCGCGGCGAGCCGGAGGCCGAGGCCTGCGAGAAGGCGCTGGCGGCCTCCGGCGCGGAGTGGACGGTCCTGCGTGCCTCGTTCTTCGCCCAGAACTTCAGCGAGGGCGACTTCCTCGGTCCGATCCTCGACGGGGAGCTCGCGCTGCCGGTCGGGGACGTCGAGGAGCCGTTCATCGATGCCGACGACATCGGCGAGGTCGCCGCCACGGTCCTCGCCGAAGGCGGGCACGAAGGCCGCACCTACGACCTGACCGGCCCCCGACTGCTCACCTTCGCGCAGGCCACGGCCGCGATCGGAGCGGCAACCGGCCGCGAGATCGGGTACGCCACGGTCCCCGCGGACGCCTACGCCGCCGAACTTGCCGCGCACGGCGTCCCCGCCGACGTCACCGACCTGCTGACCTACCTGTTCACGAGTGTCCTCGACGGCCGTAACGCGTATCTCGGCGACGGCGTCCGTCAGGTCCTCGGCCGGCCGGCCCGCGACTTCACCGACCACGTCGCCGAGGCCGCGGCCACCGGCGTCTGGACCCCCGAGGTCACCTCGTGAAGACTTTCCAGACCGGCGCCCTGCTCGCCTCCGTCATCGCCTCCGGCCTGATGGCGGGGCTCTTCGCAGCCTTCGCCTACGCCGTGATGCCGGGGCTGCGCAGTACCTCCGACCACACGCTCGTGGCGACGATGCAAGGCATCAACAAGTCGATCCTCAACCCCGTATTCATGCTTCCGTTCGTGGGGTCGATCCCGCTGATCGCCCTGGCGGTGTTCCTCGCCTGGCGCGGTCACGGGCGGCCGGCGTTGCCCTGGCTCATCGCCGCGCTCGTGCTCTACCTGATCGCGTTCGCGGTGACCGTCGCGGTCAACGTCCCGCTCAACGACCAGTTGGAGCGGGCCGGTGACCCGAACTCCATCGGAGACCTGGCCGCCGTCCGTGAACGGTTCGAGGCGGCCTGGGTCACCTGGAACATCGTGCGGGCGCTGCTGCACACGGCGGCCTTCGCCTGCCTGGTCTGGGCCCTGGTCCTATCCGGAGCGGACCGGATCCCCGCCGACCGGGCAGCAGCGCCCACCTCCCACGAGACCCGCGCCCTGCTCCGGACAGACCCCGGCCCCCTTACGCAGGACGGGCATGGAGCCGACCGCTGACACGCCTGCCGGGCGGGGGATTGGCGGTCTGAGAGCCCAGAACTCTGGGCGTTCCTGGAGTCCCTGCACTGCGGCGATATCCTGTCCGGCACCGTCGCGGCGATCGAGCGGTTCGGGGTTTTCGTGGCCCTGGACGATGGGCCTGCCCATCCCCTCTTCCCCGGTGTCGGGTTCATCGCCATCCCCGAGCTGTCCTGGCGGCGCTTCGATGATCCCACTGATGTTGTTCAGGTGGGGCAGCGTGTCTCGTGCGAGTTCATTGGGGCCGACACCCGCAACGCCGAAGCCAGACTGTCTTTGAAGGCACTGGAGCCCGACCCGTTCCAGGCTTTCGCCGACCGCACAGTGGTGGGTCAGGAATTCCGCGGGACGGTTGAGAAGGTGGTACCCATCGGCGTCTTCGTCGACCTCGGAGGCGGGATCGTCGGGTTGGTTCCCTTCAGAGAGATCGACGGCCGCCCGGCGGCGAGTCCGGCAGAGGACTTCGAGGTCGGAGAGCAGATCGCCGTCGTCGTCGCGGAAGTCGAGCTGCCAACCCGCCGGGTGTGTCTCGCCAGGCCAGGGAGTAGCCAGTACGCATGTGACCGGGATCCATAGATTGCGGATCTTGGCCGGTCTTCGATCCGGTCTTCCGGGACACGTGGGCGGCCTACCTCGAACACCGCTCCCTGCACCCCGCCCACGGCCCGGGCCTGCCGCTGACGGTACGGCCGGCCCAAGCGGTGGGAAACACCCTGCCCGCCGACCGCGTGTTCCATCCCAGCATCGACCTCCGCGACAAGCAGACCCTGGCCCTTCTGTCGGTAGGCGAGACCCCACAGGACCGACAAGCCGTCGCCCAGTAGGCCGCCGCCCTCGAACAGCCGCGTCGCACACAGCCCGGGCTGGTGGTGTGGTGAGCCTTGCCCTTGTCAGTGATCGCCGTCTGGGCGATCTTCAGGTCTGTGGTCCCGGAGCCGATCCGGAGCGGGCTCCGTCAACGCAATGCGTGAAGGCACCCGTTGGTGACTTTGCCGACCGGGTGCCCGCATGTCTTGTTGGAATCGGTCGACGACTGGCTGTAGTGGGCGGCCGGTGAACGGCGAAGGGATGACGATGAGCACTGCCCAGACGGAAGCCGATGGCGGGAGTTTCGTACCCGAGATCAGCACGGTCGCGGGAACCGGGGTTGCGGGGTTCAAGGGAGATAACGATCTGGCCGTCACGGCTCAGCTGAATCGTCCGTACGGCATCGCGCTGGACAGTGCCGGCAGCCTCTACTTCTCCGACTACAACAACCACCGGGTCCGAAAGATCAGCACTGACGGGAGGATCAGCACGGTCGCCGGCGCCGGTGCCGGCTACCGGGGCGACGACGGTCCTGCTGTCTCGGCCCTGCTGAATTGTCCGCGCGAGGTAGCGGTGGACGCTGCGGGCAGCGTCTACATCACCGATGCCGCCAATCACCGGGTCCGGGTGATCACCACGGATGGGAAGATCAACACAGTCACCGGAACGGGCACCGCGGGGTTCAGCGGTGACGGGGGCCCGGCCGCCAAGGCCCAGTTGAACTACCCGTTGGGGGTGGCGGTGGACAGCACCGGCACCCTCTACATTTCCGACCACGGCAACAACCGGGTTCGCAAGATCAGCGCGGACGGGAAAATCAGTACGGTTGCGGGAACCGGTGTAGCGGGATTCGGGGGAGACGATGGTCCAGCGGTTTCTGCTCAGCTGAATCGCCCGTATGCCTTGGCGGTGAACGACGCCGACATCCTGTACATCACCGACGGGAACAACCACCGCGTCCGCAAGGTCGCGGCCGATGGGACCATCAGCACGGTCGCCGGTAAGGGCACCGCGGGGTTCAGCGGTGACGGCGGCCCGGCGACCTCCGCACAGCTGAATCTGCCCCTGGGGGTCGTGGTGGACAGCGCCGGCACCCTCTACATCTCCGACTACAACAACCACCGCGTCCGGAAGGTGACGCCGGACGGGCAGATCACTACGCTCGCCGGCAAGGGCACCGCGGGTTTCGGCGGCGACGGCGGCCCGGCCGCAGCCGCCCAGCTGAACAACCCGTTCGGGCTCGCTGTGGACTGTGTCGGCACCCTCTACATCGCCGACCACGTCAACAACCGGATCCGGAAGATCGCGTCGGAGAAGATGGCCGGGCTGCCTGAGTCGGGGACCGTGGTCTCCTGGGCCAACGTGCGCAGCAGGCTGCGGATGGGGGTCCTGCGGGAGTCCACCAAGGACGGGGCCGAGATCCACCAGGCGCTTACCTCCCCCAGGGCTCACCAGAGGTGGCGGCTGATCGCGACAGGTCAGGACGACGGCGAGATTCTGTACCGGATCGAGAACGTGCGCAGCGGCAAGGTGCTGGAGGTCGTCGGGGGAGGCACCGTCGACGGGGCGGTGGTCGCGCAGCGTGCCTACGAGGGCAGTGACGCCGAGCACCAGCAGTGGAGGCTGATCCCGGTGGGTTCGGTGACCGACACCCCGCGGGTCTATGAGATCGCGAACCGCAACAGCGGTCTGCTGCTGCGCGTCGACACCAACGCCCCCACGGTGATCAAGCAGTACGGGGCGCAGGGCGACCATCGCGACCGGCAGTGGCAACTGCTCCCGGTGTGAACGCACGAGTGGTCAGGGGCGGCGACGCCCCTGACCACTCGGACCTGTGAACCTATTTGGGATCGGACGGCTTCTCGGCGGTGGCCTTGGGGGCCTTGGGAGGCTGCTCGGCCGTGGGCGAGGCCGGGGCGTCCGGTGCCTTGAAGTCGTCCCTCTTCGGCGCTTGCAGTCCCTCGTCCTTCTGCAGGTCGCCGCGTTGCGTCACCGTCTCACTGGACTTGTCCATGCCGGCGGCCGCGGCCGTGGA
Source organism: Streptomyces sp. NBC_01460 (assembly GCF_036227405.1). Taxonomy (NCBI): domain Bacteria; kingdom Bacillati; phylum Actinomycetota; class Actinomycetes; order Kitasatosporales; family Streptomycetaceae; genus Streptomyces; species Streptomyces sp. NBC_01460. Next base: position 71,594 of record NZ_CP109473.1, on the reverse strand, counting down.
CACCGAGCCGGGGTCCTGGGCGTAGGCGGCCTGGGTGCCGGCGGATGCCTGGGTGGTCTGGATGAAGGAGGCGAGGAAGCCCAGGATGGCGCGCGCTTCGGGCGCCTGCTCCTGCACGATCTTCGCCCGGTGGGAAGCACCGTGGATCCCGCTGGTGAACAGGCTCGTGGTCGTGTCGTCGTATGTGTCGTCGTCGGCGTCCTCGAAGTCGACGCCCGCTCCCGGGTGCGGCTTGTCGCGGTCGGTGGTCACCGAGAAGAGCCCCGCGCCCGTTCCGGCGGAGTCGAAGACGTTTTTGAACACCATGGTCGTCACCTCTTGTCGTTGTGGCGGCGCCGCCCGCCGGTCACGGCTGCTTGTACAGGTCTCGTTCGCTGTCAGTGAGGCTCTCGCCGTCGAACATCGTGTGGTGGACCTCCAGGGCGGAGACGACCTCGGCCAGCCCCTTCATGCGGAAACCACCGCCGGCCAGGTCGAGGTCGGCGATGTCGCGGGCGACCAGCTCGTCGAGCCCGGGGTAGTCCGCCTGCTGCGGGGGAGACAGGACGGCCACCGGCGCGGCGTACTTCACCGCGAGGAGCCCGGAGAAGGTCACCGGGATCTCGTAGGTGTACTGCTTGAGGGCACGGCGCTGCGTGACGATGGTCTCCACGCGGGAGCCCGGCGGGACCGTGCCGGAGATCTGCGATTTCGAAGCCCAGCCGGTGGACAAGGATCCGCCGACGGAGGCCGCGATGCCCTGGGCCAGCGCGGCATTGAGACCCGCGGTGCCGGAGGCGCTGCCCGTGGTGGTGAAGTCCACCGAGCCGGTCATCGTGGCCGAGGCGGAGTTCGTCATCCCGTTGGTCACCGCCGTGTCCACGGTGTTGGCGTTGTCCACGCCCACGCTGTCCTTGCTGTTCTTGTTGGTCATCGTGTTGGCGTTCTTGTTCGCCATCTCGTTCTTGAGTTGCGTCCCCAGCTGTCCCTGCAGGTTCAGGCCGAGCTTGTTCTGGAGCTGGAGCTGGAGCTGGGCGCTGATGTTGCCGCCGAAGGTGAGCTTGGAGTCTCCCGAGAGTGACCAGGTGGCCCCGTTCGACACGGTGAAGTCGACGGAGTCGGTGAAGTTCATCGGGGACTGGCTGCGGTTGACGTAGGTACGCGAGGAGAACGTGTCGGGCGGGGGCTGGGTGATGTTGCGCCGCTCCTCGATCAGCGGCTCTCCGAGGTTCATGTAGGCGAGCCAGCCCAGCGCGTAGGCGGAGCCGGTGAATGCGCCGAAGCTCGACTTGTTCACGGAGAACCCGACGGGCTTGTGCCGTACACCGTATTCATCGACGTAGACCAGGTTGGGGTGATCCAGGATGGACTGCCAGGTCTGCTCGATGTTGAGTTCCCGCAGGTTCTTCTTCGTCAGCGGCTGGCGCTTGGCCCGTTCCAGGTTGTACGCGTTGGAAGGCAATTTCTGTCCTCGACTGATCTGGCCGAAACCGCACTCGGTGAAATGGCAAAAAAAGGAAATCTGCACACGCTCCGGCAAGCGAAGCTAGCAGGGCCCCATCATCCCGAGGAAGCGTCTCCGCGTATCGCACTCAAACGGGTGATCAAGAAATTGCGGCAGCTCTGATCACCCGATCGATGACCTTCCGGCACCTCCCCTTAGCGCCCTGACCTCGAAAGTTGCCGCTTTGGGTGTATTTACTCCGATCATGCATTCGCTTATGAAGTCGAATTGATCGCGCACGGTGGAGCGTCCGGTAATGGTGCGTGATAAATAATTTCGCTGAGCGCCTGAGGCGTTGTTCTCCACATCAAGAACAGGTGAGGTTTCCGCGATGTACACCCAAGAACGCACGGCAATGGCGAATTTGGTGGTCGGCGGTCCGGTGGCGGTGAACAGCTACGACAACGCCATCGTGGCCGCGCTGGTCGAGAACCGGCCGGTCATGCTCGTCCACGCCTTCAACGGCGGATATCTGCGGCCTGCAGAACTGGCGGCGAGCAGCCACGACAAGGGCGTCAAGCTGGCCACCGCGCTCGACCCGGCCACCAAGGACGCGCAGGGCCACCTCTGGCACATCACCCCCGGCGGCTTCTTCGGGCAGCGCCCGCTGTACCTCATCGAGAGCGCCGCGGGCCAGGTGGCGCCCCCGCCCGCCGGCGCGGCCGACGCGGATGCCGGTCGCGGCGACGACGGAACGCCGAAGCCGCAGCGCAGGCGCGTCACCGTCCACCAGGACGCCCCGCAGAGTACGGCCGACACCCTGCAGGTGGGCCTGCCCGCCAAGGTGGGCGACAAATGGCGCGGGAAGAACGGTGCGGTGGAGGACACCCAGCTGTGGATCGTCACGGTGACACCGTGGGGCGGGATCACCTTCGTGCCGATCACCCACCCCGACGCCATCCTCGGGTTCAAAGACCACACGGTGGCGAAGGACAGTGAAGCGCGGCTCACCTACAACTGGGGCGGGGACTTCACCGGGACGGTCATCAACACCTTCTACCCGCGGTTGCCCAACGAGTGGGACGTCCCCTACCACCACGTCTTCACGTGATCCGCAGCCACCATCACGCCACACCCGTCCCGAGCCGTCGCACCAACCGCCCGGAAGAGGCACCACGATGCCCGTGCCCACGCAAGAACTGAAGCTGGAGATCATCAACGCCGCCACAGGGCAGCCCCTCGGCACCAGGGCAGTACCGGGCGCGGACGGGGCACTCGTCGTCCGCGACTACCCCGAGGGCGGCCCGAGCCCGCAACAGTGGCAGTTCGCCCCCGCCCCGGGCGCGCAGGAAGATCCGGAGTATGTGATCCGCAACGCGGTCAGCGGCAAGGTGCTCGACAACCCCGCCGCCGCGGACCGCGGCGTCCGCCAGTGGGACGCCGCAGCCAACAAGAAGAGCCAGCAGTGGCACCTTGTCCCCGTCGAGGGTGAAGCGGGCCTCTACCTCATCGAGGGCACGGTCGACGGAACCGTTCTCGACCTCGCCGAACCCGGCCCTGACGACACCCGAATTGTCCTTGGCGAGTACGACGACAGTGCGCAGAGCCAGCGATGGCGCCTTGTGCCGGCCAAGCCCGAGCGCACCAGCGACCTGGTGCTGCACTGGGCTACGCTGAGCCACTGGAACAGCCGACAGTCCTGGCGTCTGGCCCACGACAAGACCGCCCTGCGGCCGACGGCCGACGCGACGCCTTCCTTCAGCAACGTACTGCTGGTCCTGGACAAGTTCGGCAGCGACCAGGTCGCCGGAGGGTGGAAGCCCGTCAACTCCGGCCCCTGCCCTGCTGGACAGCCGGGCTGGTGGGCGGGGCTCGGTGAACGGTTCCTCGCTGACACCACCAAGTCAGGGCGCGCTGACATCGTCGGGCTCAAACCCGCGAAGGGCGCAGTGACCTCCTCCAGCCGAGGGGACGGGACCTTCGACGACGAGGAACGGGTTCTACACCCGCCCACGTCCTCCGCAAGTCCCAAGGATCTGTGGACCCTCGCGGACCTCAACGGCGAGAGCCGTCCCGGTGTCATCGTGCTCGCCGCCGAAGGCGTCCGGGTGTCCGCCCAGGACGAGGGCGGCACGTTCACGCCCGCGGGCGGCAAACTGGCCCTGAAGGCCTTCGGCCACGGCCCGCAGGCCGGCAGCTGGCTCGCCGACAAGCACCCCCGTTTCCTCGCCGACACCACCGGCGACGGCAGGCTCGACATCGTCGGCTGCCACGACGACGGCCTCTGGGTCTCCCTCCAGGACGAAGAAGGAAAGTTCACGCCGCTCGCCGGCGAACCCGCACTCCGGGCCTTCGGCCACAGCGAGGAAGCCGGCGGCTGGCTTATCGACAAGCACCCCCGTTTCCTCGCCGACACCACCGGCGACGGCAGGCTCGACATCGTCGGCTGCCACGACGACGGCCTCTGGGTCTCCCTCCAGGACGAAGAAGGGGCATTCGCCGAACCTCTCTACGTCCTCGACGACTTCGGTGTCGACCAGGGATGGAGCTCCATCAATGAACACCCCCGGTTCCTGATCAAAACCACCAGCGACGGCGTACCGGACATCGTCGGCTTCGGCCCGCAAGGTGTGGTCGTCGCCCGCGGGCGCGGCGACGGCACGTTCGAGCCCGCCCGGCTCGTCCTGAACGACTACGGGCAAGCCCAGGGATGGACGGGCGAGAAGCACCCCCGGCTCCTCGCCGACGTCACCGGCGACAAGAACCCCGACATCATCGGCTTCGGCAACGAGGGTGTCTGGGTATCGCACAACAACGGCGACGGCAGCTTCGAACGAGCCCAGCTGGTGTGCCGCGGCTTCGGATACAACGAGGACGCAGGCGGCTGGCGGGTAGACCGCCACTCCCGCTTCCTGGCCGACATCACCGGCGACGGACGCGTCGATATCGTCGGCTTCGGCGGCCCGGGCGTACACGTCGCCCGCAACCTCTTCCGCCGCTTCAGGACCAGATAGCCCCCGAGAAAGCAAACGACCCACGACGGCACATGCGCTCAGCGCGCGCTGGAACGCGTGCCCATGATGGGCCACGCAAGCGCCTGCTCCTGCAGGACCGGCCTTCCACGCCTGGTCTGCTTGGTCGTGGGTGAAGTCCGTCTGATATCGACGCCGCTCTCGAAGGCGTGCTGGCACACCCGGGTCACGCACCCGACAACCTGAGCGCGCCACACGGCGAACGGCGCCAACTGGCGCGCTCAGTTACAGCCCTGGACTGGTGGCTCGGGGCTGCGGTCACTCTCCGCCCGGAACCGTGCGTGATGAAGGCAGGGTCTTGCTGCGCCGCCAGAGCTCTACGTTGAGATCAAGAAGCTGGTATATCCGTGCCCACGCGATCACCTCCGACGCTGCCGTAGAGGTGATCGCCGACTTCAAGGAGCGAAGAGCCCTCGCCTCAGCGCGATCAGATCGCGGTCGTCATCGTCGAGGAAGGAGAACCGCTCCAGCTCCGGGCGCGCGGGTGCCTCGGGGGCGTAGACGCTCGTCAACGGACCGGTGGCGTTGTCCGACCACGCGGTGGCGTAGCTGCGGAAGAACCGGATGCTGCTGCGGGGCGTCTCGCTGGCCCGGACGATCTCCACAGCGGTTGCGCTTGTCGCGCTGTGGCCACGTTTGCCAACAAGCTTCCTGGTTTGCCAATTGCACAGCGTCGTCACACTCAGTCACACGTGCTGTGACCGTGCACGATAGTTGGCCCAGACGGTCAGGTCCGCGCTCACCACGGGGGATCCCGTAGACGTCCCGACAAGTCAGGGTGTGGGCGAGGCCTCGGTGAGTGCCATCCAGTCCAGGACCGTCTCTTGGTGCGAGCCGCTCGCCGTACTTGCAGCCACGGCTTCAGCGTCCTTGGCGGAGCACGGCGTCCCTGCCCGGGTGAGCAGTACGAGTGGCCAAGCGGGGCCCTCGCCGGCTGGTTCTTCGTCGAAGGCAGTCCAGTCCCAGGGGCCGTCGAACCGCCATGCCCGGCCTGCGATGTCGGCGACTTCGTCGCCCACCTGGAGAGATGCGTATGGCCGCACCAGCAGTTCGAAGGTGAAGGGGATCCCGTCGCCGGAGTGGATGGTGTACCCCGAGCCATTGAGATGGCTCTCATCCGGGAACTCGCGATAGGACTGACCTCGGGGCAGCACGGTCACGGTCTGGGTGGGATGCGGCAGCCAGGCCGTCTCCAGCGGGGGGTCGTGGTGGTCGACGGCCGTTACGTGCACCACGGTGGGCGGCACGCCGACGCGGCAGAGGTCTCCGGCCTTCAGCTGTTCGGGCGGAGGGTCCGTTCTGAACAGCTCAGGCTCCGCCTCAGACGCAATGCTGCCGTCGTTGTCCACGCCGAGGGCGACGATTCCGTTCCAGTGCGCGAACTCGTTGCTGCTGTCGATTTCCCACCACGGCCATCGCACCGACACGTGATCCCACGTGACACCCTGCTCGACGGTCGTGACCGTGAAGGGGCACGCGACGGACAGCACGTCACCGACCCGGAAGTCCCCTTCATCAGTCATTCGGCCAGGGTAGTCGGGTCCTCTCGGAGCTCTGCCGCGTGTCAGTCGGTGATCTCTACCGCTTCCGGCTTTGGGAAGGTCATGACATCCCACCCCATGGGCCAGCCGTGCGTACTTCGCTGGGCGGTCTCGGCTTCAAGGCGCCGCGGCACACGCCGCAGCCACCATTGTCCCTCTTGGTCATCCCGACCCGGCCAGCCCACGGTGGTGGCGTGGAACCTGCGGTCGATCTCATCAAGTTCAGGCTGACGGATGGCACGGACTCGTGGCGGCAGCAGACGCCAGATCTGGGCCAACGCGGTGCGACATTCTAGATCGTTTAAGAGTTCTGGAGCCGACCATCCGTAGCCCTCCTCGACCTCGTGCACCAGCTCGTTCCACTGCTCAAGAAGCGCGTTGAGTGTCCGGAGCTGCCCAGATCCCCTGGCCCCAGCCACGGTGCGGACAGCCGCATGCACCGCCTCCCAGTCCTGTCTCGACGAGCCGCTTGTAGTCGGCGGGCAGAGCCAGACCGAGGGTGCGCTCGGCCTGCGCCCGGTCCACTGCGGATGGCGGATTGGCCGGCGGCGGGCAGAGGCGGACGAGCGCATCGAGGGTGACCATGGATCGGACGCCACCGGGACACCAGCCGTTTCCGGGGGAGGGCCGACAGGCCGGGCGAAGATCGGCAGCGGAACCCGGCCCAGGTACCGCTCGCCGGGGTGGAGACCTCGGCACGCCGGGTGCTGCGTCTGTCGGGTGGTCGATGAGCGCGCACTTGGCCGGTTGGGCCACCGACAGCATCCAGTCACAACACCACTATGCCTGTGCACGGCAGTTGGCCTGCTTGGACAACTACGGTGCTCAGCCTTGGACGGGAAACGTCAGGGATGTAGGTTCCGCAGTTTCGTGAGCGCTTCTTCGTCATCATGAGCACCGATCGAGCATTTCCGCGTGATCATGAGCAGCGGTAACGTTCCGTAGCGGTCACGGGCGTCAACGATCTCCTGGTTCGGGCGGTGCGCTCGCTTCGCACCAGGACCCGGCTCCTGGACATCGAGGACGGGCTCATCGTCCGGCGCGGGCCGCTGCCAGAAGGCGCTCACCCTGGTTCGAGTGGGCCGAGCCGGTGGTCGAGCGCGGCGCCGACCTCGGGGCAGTTCTTTCGGATGACGTCGAGGAAGGCGTTCAGCGCGGGGGAACGGTCCCGGGCACTGAAGGACAGGACCAGATCGGGCAGAGGCGTGCGCGGGGTCACCTCGCAGAACCACGTGCCCCGCCGTGGGGCCGTCAGCATGCGAGAGGGTCCCAGACCGACGCCCACTCCGCAGGCGGCGAGGCCGATGATGGTGTGGATGTCCCTCGCGGGGGTCGCGCCGGAGAGCGCCGGGGAGTCCTTGCCCAGGAGGGCCTGCAGCCCGGTGACAACGGCCGGCTCGTTCTCTCCCGGCGCAACAATCAGCGGCTGTCGCCGCAGCTGGTCCACGTCCACCGACGACTGACCCGCGTACGGGTGCGTGCTGCTCACGACCGCGACCAGGTGGTCGTGTCCGATCGGGACAGATACCAGCTGCTCGGCCCCTACGCCCCTGGCCGGCCGAGGCCGATTGCCACGTCCAGATCGCCGGCGACGAGCGCGGCCGTGCTGCGCCTGGTCGCCATCTCGTGCAGTTCCAGCCGGACGTCGGGCCGTTCGCGGCCGAACCGGCCGAGGACGTCCGGCAGGGGTTCGAGCAGCGCCGAGGCAATGAACCCCAGGCGCAGCTGTCCCGTCTCGCCGCGTGCTGCCCTGGCTGCGTCGACCGAGGCCGCCGCGATCTCGTCGAGCGCCCTGCGCGCCCTGGAGAGGAAGGCCGCGCCCGCAGCCGTCGGAAACACCCCCTGGCGGGTGCGATCGAACAAGCGGGCGCCCACTTCCCGTTCCAGGTCGGCGATCTGCTTGGACAGCGGAGGCTGCGCGATGCCCAGCGCACCGGCCGCCCGGCCGAAGTGGGCGCGCTCCGCGAGGGTCAGTGCATACCGCAGGTGCCGCGCCTCCATGTCAGCCTCTCAGTCGTACCTCACATGTATCGCCGAACAGCCTGTCAGATCTTTCACTGGATGATCGGGGTCGGGTCGCGTGGAATGCGGTCATGACCGATTCTTCCTCCACAGACACCGTCTTCGTCTTCGTGCACGGCGCCTGGCACGGCTCCGGCCAGTGGGCGGCGACGCAGCGCGCACTCGCCGCCCTCGGTGCCGCGAGCATGGCCATCGACCTGCCGGGGCACGGCTTCGACGCGCCACTGCCCACCGGATACCTCCAGCCGGGACAACCGGGCCTGTTGACCGAGAAGACCGCGCTCGCCACCGTGACGATGGACGACAGCGCCGAGGCCGTCCTTGACACGCTGCGCCAGGCCCGCCACCACCGTCGCGTCGTGCTTGTCGCGCACAGCGCGGGCGGCGGCCCCGCGTCCTTGGCTGCCGAGCGCGCACCCGAACTCGTCGACGAGATCGTCTACCTTTCGGCCTTCGTGCCCGCCGGACGGCCCCGGTTCTTCGACTATCTCGGCTCACCCGAGAACGCCACGGCACGGGGCCAGAGCCTCAACCTCGGTGACCCCGAAGAACTGGGCGCCGTGCGCATCAACCCGCTCTCGCAGGATCCCGCCTACATCAAGGAACTGCGGCAGACTCACTACCACGACACTGCTCCGGACCGCTTCGACCGCTGGCGCTCGGCACTGAGCCCCGATCTGCCGCTGGCGATCCCGACCACCCCGGTCACCGTGACTCCACAACGCTGGGGGCGTGTCCCCCGGACCTTCCTGCGCTGCGCGGACGATCGGGCGCTGCCGACGGCCGTGCAGGATCTGATGATCGCGGAAGCCGATCGGGCCATGCCCGGCAACCCGTTCACCGTGCGCACCCTCCCGGGCAGCCACAGCCCGTTCGCCTCCCGGCCCCGTGAGCTCGCCGCGGTCGTGCTGCCGTGAGCGGCGGACGCCTCGTGCTGCCGGTGGTGCTCAGCGCCACTTTTGTGCAACTGCTCAAGGTCACTGTCGCCCAGGTGACTGCGCCGGCGATCCAGACCGGCCTGGGCGCTGGTCCCGGCGCCGTGCAACTGGTCCTCGCCGGATACACCCTGACGTACGCGTGCCTGCTCATCCCCGCCGCACGGCTGGGCGACCGGTACGGCTACCGCCGGCTGTTCGTGGCGGGCACCGTGGTCTTCACCGCGGGTTAGCTGGCCGGCGCGTGTGCCCCCGACACCGCATCGCTGATCATTGCCCGGCTGGTGCAGGGCGCGGGCAGCGGTCTGGTCGCCCCACAGGTCCTGTCGCTCATCCAGGCCGCCACTCCCGCAACGCGCCGGCCGCGTGCCTTCGGCCTGTACGGCGCCACCATGGCCGTCGCGTCCCTGGCCGGGCCGCTGATCGGCGGACTCGTCCTCAGTGCCGATCTCTTCGGCCTCGGCTGGCGGCCGGTGATGCTCCTCACCGTGCCGGTGGCGCTCGCCTCGCTGGCAGGAGCTACCGCGCTGCCCCGCACCCGCGGAGCGGACGGACTCCGCGTCGACAAGCCGGGTGCGCTGCTGGTCACCATGGGAGCCGGCGCGCTGGTCCTGCCCCTGGCGCTGGGGCGGGAAGCAGGCTGGCCCTGGTGGACGTGGGCCGGCTTCGCCGTGGCTGTGGCCGCCCTCGGCCACTTCGTCCGGAGCCTCCCGCACCGGCCTGATCCGCTGATCCATCCCGCGGTGCTGCGTGACCGGTCGGCGCGGAGGGGCACGTTGCTGGTGTTCGTGTTCAACACGGGCGTGCCCTCCTTCACCTACCTGCTCTTCCTCCACCTTCAGTCCGCTGTCGGGTACTCGGCCCTGACGGCTGCACTGGCGTCGGCACCGTTCGCCGCCGGCGCCGTCGTCGGCAGCAGAGCCGCGCCCGCTCTCACCCGCCGGCACGGGCCGACGGTGCTCACCGTCGCGTCCCTGATCCTCGCCGGGATGTGCCTGGCGCTGGCCCCCCTCATCGGCTCGGCGGCGGGACGCCAGGCTGCACTGCCCGTGCTGGCCGTCGGCGGAGCCGCGTTCGGCGCCTTCACCGCGTCGGTGTTCACCCTGGTTCTGGCCCAGGTGCACGGCCCGCAGCCGGTTCGGTCTCCGGCCTGCTGCCCACAGCACAGCAGCTCTGCGGATCCATCGGAGTGACCGCGGCCGGACTCGCCTACTACGCCCCCGCCGCCGATGCGGACACCGCGTTCCGACACGCCATGCTCTACCAGGTCGCCGCCTTCACAATCACCGCGCTGATCAGCCTCCGGCTCCACCACCGGCCCGGCACCGAGCCCGTTCACGGCCACAGCAGTCACAGCGGAAGGGCACGTAGATGAAGCGCCGGCCTCCAGCGGCCTTCGCCTCACCCCGTCGGCCGTGCCCGCTCCGAATCGCCGAGGGAACATGGACGACGATCGCCGGTTTCAGAAGCTGGCGATCGTCGTGGCACTTGAAGCTCTCCCCCCGACTTCCGCTCGGCCAACGCGCCTTCTGCCGGACGGCCCAGCACTCAGGAGAGCGCATCCGAAAGCAGCGCCACCCGCCCTCAGCGGCCGGCAGCACGCCGTACTCAGAGCGAAGGACAGGTGAGAGCCTTTCGTGCGTTCTGCTCATGATCGGCTGTCGAAGGCGGTGCTCACGGGGCGCGGAAAGCTGGATCGCAGCAGAAGCCACTGCTCACGGAACCGCGTTCCCTTCAAGGGGTGCGGTGGCGGGTGAGGTCACAGCAACGCGGAAATGCCCTCCCATGCCCGGTGTCGCGGATCCACAGCGCGTGTTCATGGTGAGGTTCTCTGCCGCCTCGTCGGTCTGCACGAAGGCCCGTAGCAGGGAGCGTCGGGCGGAGATGAGCGAGCCGCCGACGCTTGGCGGGCCCTTCGGCGAAGCGTCCAGGCACGCGAGGAGACAGCGACGCCATCGACCGACAGAGCGCGCGGACCTGGTCAGCGACGGGGCGGCTCGTTGGATCGACCACGAGCCGGACGCCAGTCAGATGAGGGTGACGGTCAGGAGGCCGGTCTGCTGAGTGATGGCCGAGCTGAGGCAGTCGAGCACGTCGAGGCTCGGGTATACGGCGATTCGTTCCGAGAGCGAGCCCACGCCGTAGCCGGCGGTCACGGTTCCGGTAGAGGTGACGATCTCCTGATTTCCGGCATGGATGACCGTGGTCACGGGATAGGTGATCGTGCTCGTCTGTCCGCCCTGCCAGTGGTATGTCACCACGTTTTGGACCAGGGTGTCGCCCAGCCCCTGCAGGAGGCAGCTGACCTGCTGGTCGAACCCGGTGGAGGCACTTCCCGCAGCGAACGGACCGGTGCAGCTTCCGCCGCCGCTCGTTCCGAGCTTTTCCGTCACGCCCTGCGCCGTCTGCCGGGGCAGCGGGCCGAGCGGCGGGTTGTAGTCCACAGTGACCGACCCCGTACACACGATCAGGGGAGTGTCGGCCTGCGCGGGGGTAGCGACGGCCACGGGTGTGGCGGCGAGCGCGAAGACGCCCGCTAGTGCGGTGAGGGACCTACACACAGCTTCCTCCAGTTCGAGCACGAGGGCCGCCAGCCGGAGCAGACCCCGCAGTACCTGCGCGCCGGCACCACCCCTCGGTGCGCGGGAGTTATGAGGGGCCGTGTCGGAAAACGCCCATCCGGTAGCCGGAACGAAGGGCGTCCCGGCTCAGACAGCGTCGCCTTCGGGCTTCGCTACGGGTAGCGGGTGTGGAGGTGCGGCTGGAGCGAGCTGTTCACACGGGGTGCGAACACGATCGGCCAGTGCATGGGCATGGAGGACAGAACGACACCATGCCCCAGGTCAGCGCCGTGCCCGACGTGAACTACGCGTGGGCGTGATCCCTGGACCACATTTCCTTCAAGTGGTGGTTGGCCATGGCAGGGTCGCCCTGCTGACCGGCGATGATTGATGGATGTGGGCTGGGCAGTGACGCCCGGCGGGTTCTCGGGGGGAAGCAGTGATCGAGGTCGGGCAGCGGGGCGCGTTCAGCGTGAACAGTGTCGGCATAGAGCGCCAGCCGTTCCCATTGAGCTTCAGCGTCCGCGAGGCCGAAGGGCTTTGGCGAGTCAGTGCCGGTGCGGCCCAGGCGGGCGAGCTGGTCGACCTGCTCACAGCCGCAGCGAACGACACGGTCGCAGTGGTGTCGCTGGAGACCAACTCCTACCTGGACGAGGATTGGCGTCCGCTGCGGCCCTCGCTGATCGCCGCCGAGCTCGGCGTGCCGTGCACGGTCCACTCCCTCGGATCCTGGGCGTCCGGCACGAGCGGACTCTCGGAGGAGTTCCTGGTGATGGACCGCGACCTCCTGCCCCGTCTCCTCGATGGCACCTGGTCGCCGTACGAGCTGACTCTGATCGACCTGCCCTCTGACGTGACACCGGAGCAGCTCGACGAGCTAGCCCTCGTACTCGGCACGACTGACGTTGATGAGCCGCTCCTGAGCCGCTTGGAAGACTCCCGGGTCTGGTTCTCGGGCCACGACGACTGCTACGTGTTGTTGGAGACCCGTGCTCTCGCTCTGCCGGCCGCGGTTCTGGCGCGGCTGCTGAGCCTGCTGGCCGGCTCCGCCCTTGCCGAACTCACCGAGGGGCTTTTCTCGCGCGTTCCCGAGCCTCCGCCCTGGCTAGCCGATCAGCTGATCGCCACCGCACCTCACTGGATCGGAGCCCGGGGCGTCGTCACCGAGGATCTAGTCACCATCGGGCTGGCCGCCCTGCCAGACCCGTGGCGGTTGGGCATCCCGTTCCCGCACCAATCCGACCTCACCGCGACGCTCGACGTACGCCACGGCACCTGGCGAATAACGCCCACGGAGTAGCACGAGGAGCCCCCGGGGGAGGAATCGTCAAGACTTGTGGATCGAGTCAGGTCGGTGTTGATCTGAATGTTGCAGTCGGCGGCTCGCTGCGTTCCGAACGCGACGGGTTCGTCCCCGTTCGGCGAGCAAACTGAGGGCCTCGGGTGAGGCGACAACGAGTACGACCGAGGCCGTGCGCTGGAACCAGTCAGATGCAGTGGTGAGGTCCTCGGCGGTCCATGACTCATCCAGCGCGATTGCCCTGAGCAGGGTCCACTCGCGCAGCCGACGGGCGAGGAAGGGACGGTCTCCGATTACTGTGGCCAAGGTCTGGGCCCAAGCGGGGAACGCTGGGTCGGTCAGCAGGCGGGCTGCCTGACGCTCAAGGTGGCGGTTGACCGCGGCTTCCGCCATCGACACGTTCGGATCTTCCAGGACGGTGGCCACCAGGGCGGCCTCGTCCGCCTCCGAGACATCTTCCAGATCCCCCAGGTACCTGCGGTAGCGGAGGTGCTCGGGGGGTTCCTCGTCGAAGGGTTGGTCGGTCATGCGGCGAGCCCTTCCGGTCGCTCCACCAGTTGGCCACGTTCGAAGCATGCTCCGGCACGGACCAGGGCGACCAAGTGGGGTGCGTTCACGGCCCGCCAGCGGGCCTGGGCGGACTCGATGAGCTCGAAGACCATGGCCAGTCCTGCGGCGCGGGAGCCGGCGCCCCTGGTGACGTTGGTGCGGAGCCGGACGGTGGTGAAGGTGGACTCGATCGGGTTGGTGGTGCGCAGATGGATCCAGTGCTCAGCGGGGAAGTCGAAGAACGCCAGCATCTCGTCCTCATCGCCCGTGATCCGTTTGACGACCTTGGGGTATTTCGCCCCGTAGGCCCGCGCGAAGTCGCGGACCGCCTTGACCGCGTGGTCCTTGTCCTCGGCGTCGTAGATCTCCTGGACGGCGCGCTTGGCCGCTGGCTGGGCGGACTTCGGGAGCGCGTCGAGCACGTTGGCCGGTTTGTGAACCCAGCACCTCTGATGACGGGTGTCGGGAAACACCTCGCTCAGCGCATTCCAGAAGCCGAGCGCGCCGTCGCCGACGGCCAGGACCGGAGCCCGCATGCCCCGGCGAGCGCAGTCCCGCAGCAGGCCCGCCCAGGCCTCGGACGACTCGCGGTAGCCGTCCGTCATCGCGATCAATTCTTTCGTGCCATCCGCGTGCACACCCATCAGCACCAGCACCGCGGCCTTCGCCTCCTCCAGGCGTATCCGCAGGTGAACGCCGTCCGCCCGGACATACACGTAGTCCGTGGCGGACAGGTCACGGTCCTGGAACGCGGTGTGGTCGGCCTGCCACTGCGTGATCAGCCGGGTCACGGTGGCGGGCGAGAGGCCGGCCGAGGAGCCGAGGAACTGCTCCAGCGCGGGCACGAAGTCCCCCGACGACAGGCCGTGCAGGTAGAGCAGCGGCAGCACCTCGCTGATCTTCGGGGACTTCCGGCACCACGGGGCCAGAATCTTCGAGGAAAACCGCTTACGTTCGCCGGTCGCCCCGTCCACCCGGCGGCCGTTCGCCCGGGGCGCGGCGACCTCGACCGGACCGGCCGCAGTGACCACAGTCCGCGCCAGGTGACGGCCATTGCGCACCACCATCCGGTGCCCGCGCTCGTCCCGCTCGGCTGCCAACTCGGCTATGTACTGGTTGACTTCCGCCTCCAGCACCGCGGCCAGCATACGGCGGGCGCCCTCGCGCACAATCTCGTCGATCAGGGAGCCGCCTCGCGTGGCGGCGTCGTCACTCACTACGGTGAGCACGGGCGTACCTTCCCGACCGGCACTCGCACTGCCGGCCTACTCGGTGACCATCACAGGAGCATTCGGGAAGGTACGCCCTTCGCGTGCCCTCCGGAACTGATCCACAACTCCTGAGCATTGCTCGCTGATCCAGTCCTTGTCCTCCTGACCGGACACGGTGTGCCACCGAACCTGTCTCATTGCCTTGCCTGTGGGCTACTCAAGTCCGCCCAGCCGCGCCAACCAGAGTGCTGGCCTCAGGGGCCAAGCACTGTACGCCGGTGCCACGATTCTCTGCGGCACCCTGCCCTTCGAGGCAGGAGTGCCGACGCACGCCGCGCACCTGGCCGGTGTTCCGGTCTTCGTTGCGCACGGCGAACACCGCGTCATCCCCCGCGAACTCCTCGACCGCACCTGGCACTACCTGACCACCCAATCCGGGGCAACGACCACCGCACGGCGCGACCCGGTCGGCCACAGCATCGCCCCCGCCGGCCGTCCAGACCGGCGGACGGGGCGACATCACGCAGGAACGCCGAGCGGCGGGTGTTCGAGCACGCGGGGCTTGTACTCGACCAGCTGGATGCGGCCGTCGAAGGTGCGGTGCTCGATCATCTCCAGGGCAACGTCCGGATAGCCGTCGTAGATGCGCTCTTCGCCCGTGGCCCCGGTGATCACCGGGAAGATCACGACCCGGAAGCGGTCGACGAGTCCGGCCCGCAGCAGGGACCGGCACAGGCTGAGGCTGCCGATTGTGCTGAGGAGCCCCGAGCCACCCGACTTCATCGCACGGACCGCTTCGACGGCGTCGCCGCGGACGAGCGTGGAGTTGGCCCACGTCAGTGGCTCCTCGAGCGAGGAGGAGAACACCATTTTGGACGCTTGCGTGAGCTCGTCGACAGACGCCTCTTCTTCCGGCCTGAACTCGTCTTGGCCATTCGGGACCTCGCCTGCAGCAAAGCCCGACATAAGGCGGTAGGTGTTCGCTCCCATCAGGTAGGTGACCTTCGGCTGCTCGCCGAGCCATGCGAGGTACTCCGGGCCCTCGAGGCCCCAGAACCCGGGCCATCCCTCTCCCGACGCGTGGCCGTCGAGGGAGGTGATGAAGTCGACGAGAAGCTCAGACATGACGGTGTCCTTTCCTGGGGTGCCACGAGCATGGACTGACCGGGAGCCACAAACTCATCGGCCACGCTGCGGAGTAACGAGAAACCCATGAGCTGCAGCCGATCAGATCGGCGGAGCCACCCGCGAACGGCCCAGGCCAACCGTCAGCTCAGCCGGGCCAAGTGCAACGCTCAGGGGCTAACTCAAAACGCCTCGTCACAAGTCACTGGAGGCTTCCGGGGAGGAGTACTATTACTCGCTTGTTCGATTTACGTTCGACTGTGGAGGCCTGGTCAGGGTTTTTAGGCAGCATTTGGGTGTATTTGACGGAAGGTTGTGGGTGGTGGTGGTGTACATCTGCATGTCGCCAGCGGCTACTCCGCCCGCTACGGCACCTCCCAACCGCACGACCTGGTCGCCCAAGCCGCCGAGCGCGGTATCACCACGCTGGCGCTGACCGACCGCGACACCGTCACCGGCATCGTCCGCCGGTGTGCACCCGGTTCTCGGCGTCGACCTCGCGGTCGCACTACACACCGCGGCCGGCCCGGCCCTCAAACCGCGGACACCGGTGCGAGGTGGTGCCCACGTGGCCGAGGCGCCTCTGCGCATCACCCTCCTCGCCCAGGACATCGCCGGGTGGGCACGGCTCGGCAGCAGCGTTTCTGCCGCCCATGCGACCGCCGACGGCGGTCCGCCGGTCGTGGCCTGGCCCGTGCTCCAGCAGTACGCGGACGAGAAGCTCACGATCCTGCTTGGGCCTGCGTCGGATCCGGTCAGGGCCTTGTCGGCCGGGCGCCCGGATCTCGCCGAGCAACTCCTGGCCCAGTGGCGGGAGGTCGCCGGGGCGAACCTGCGCCTGGAGGTCCTGCACTGGGGGCTGCAGGGTCTCGGAGCCGGCTCGACGCGGCTCGCCGCCCACACGCTCGGCCTGGCCGACCGACTCCTCATTCCAGCGGTGCTGACCAACGCGGTGCGCTACGCGGACCCCGCCCAGCGCCCTTGCGGGTTCTTGGACAGGGTCTGGTTGTTCACGTGCCACGACGAGCGGCCCTTTCCTCACTCCGGGTCCGTCACCTGCGACAGACGTACCTCCTCCGCGTCCAGCTGCTGCTGCACCTGCAGGAGCACGCCATCGTCGATGCGATGCCGGTCACGCAGGTTGATGACGGCCGAGCGCTTGTGTTCGAGGAGAGCCAGGCGCAGAGTTGCGTCCTGCCGATGGCGTCGTACCAGCGCTCCCGACTCCGGAACACTTGTGGTGGCGGCGCGCAGGGTGTTCAGGTGGGTCTCGTACTCGGCCCGCAGCCGCTCGGTGACGTCCGTGTCGGTACCGAGGTCGGCCGCAACTGCGGGCAGAGCGTCGAGTGCGGCCTCGGCCGCCGTGGTCCGGGCGAGGCCGAGTTCACGTTCGGTCTCCTGGTCGCGGGGCAGTTGGGCCCAGCGGGCGATGGCCGGGAGGATCAGACCCTGCACCACGAGGGTGGCTACGACGACGCCCGCGGTGACGAAGACGATGGTGTCGCGGTCGGGGAACGCAGTGCCCGAGTCGACGGTGTAGGGCACGGACAGCGCCAGCGCGAGGGAGACGGCCCCCCGGAACCCGGCCAGGGCGCTCACCACACGGGCCCGGTGGCCCATACGGCGTTTCCGCTGCCGTGGCCGCCGGTCCAGCGCCCTGATCGCGTATACGGAGACGAACAGGAACAGGAACCGGACGACGACCAGCGCACCGTAGACTGCAGCGACCAGCAGCAGAGCCTGGGTGAGGGCGGTGCCGGACAGTTCGCGAACTGCTGCCTGCGCCTCCAGCCCGACCAGGACGAACAGGGCGCCGTTGAGCAGGTACATCCCCAGCGACCAGAACGCCTCCGTCTGCCGCCGTGCCGCGGCCCGGCCGATGCTGGGCCCGGCCTGACTCATGACCAGCCCGCACACCACCACCGCGAGCACTCCCGACGCCTCCACCTGCTCGGCCACCAGGTACGCGCTGAACGGGAGCAGGATGATCGTCAGGTTGTCCGGCAGCGTGTCACCGAGAACGCGTACCCGGCGCCGGAGCTGAATGCCGAGCCATGCCACCACTGCGCCGGCCGCGATGCCACCGCCGTAGGACAGGGCCACCAGGCCGCTCACATGGGCCGCACCGAGATGCTCGGAGCCGACGGTGACGCCGACCGCCAGGCTGTAGACGACCAGTGCGGTGCCGTCGTTGATGAGGGACTCGGCTCGCAGCAGCGTGACGTTGCGCCGGGGCAGCAGCCGGGACACGACACCGACCGCGGTGGCGTCGGTCGGGGCGACGGCGGCACCCAGGACCCAGGCCGGGCCCCACGGAAGGCCAAGCGCGTGGGCGAGCGCGGCCACGCCCCAGGCGTGACGACCACCAGGAGGGTGCCCGTCAGCACGATGCCGCGCAGATCGCGCCGGATCGCCCGCAGGGATGTTGTCACGCTCTCCCAGTACAGGAGCACCGGCAGGAAGACGAGGAGCAGCACGTCCGGCGGCAGCTCGGTCTCGCGCAGTGCGGGCACGAAGCCCAGCAGGACGCCGACGGCTAATTGCAGCACGGGTGCGGCCACCTGAAGCCGGTGGGCGAGCGCTCCGCTCACCAGCAGGGCGCACCCCAGGATCACGAGGAACTCAAGTGCCGCCATAGGTGAGGATCCTCGGGTGATCGGTGGGCACCGCACGACCGCCTATACAGGCACCTGGTGTGTCGCAGGTAAGACCCGGTGCTGCTCTGGCCGTGGTGACATGCTCACACGGGGTCCCCCCATGAGCCGTGCCTGGACACGGAGGGGGACCTCGCCGGGGCCAGCGTGTACGACCGCAGAGCATCGTCCGCCCGGGCGGCGGGCCCTGATGCCCGACGCGCGTAACTGATCAGGATGCCTCGCCGCACCCGTTGACTCCGGACCGTGCAGGCGTCCTTCCATTCCTGACGAGTGCTGACGGGCATCTGCCGGGCTGATGCCCCCATCGGCGCTGGATGGATCGGTGCCCATCCATCCACCGGTGTGACGATCATGCCCCGGTCACAAGTCGTCCAGGGTTGTCAGCAGCTGGAGGTGTGCGAGGTCTCCGGGGGGTGGTGTCGTGACGGACCAGAGAGGGGCGGGCGTTCCAACGGCGACTGCCGCCGGGGCGTCGGTGAGGTTCATCCGCTCTCGAAGGCGGCCGTAGAAGTCCATCGGGCCCAGCCGTACCGCTCGCAGGCGGCGCCGGGCAGTACACATCGATCCAGTCGCCCGGATCGAGTACGCCCTGCACCTGGCCGTCGATGCTCACTGCGGCCGGGCCCGAGCGCTCCAGCAGGCGCAGCCCGACGGGCTCGTCCGGGGCCGTGACGACCGACCGGTCGAACGCCATGTGCGGGGCGACCGGCGTGAAGACGAGCGCCTCGGCGCGCGTGGACATGACGGGGCCTCCGGCGGCGAAGCTGTAGGCCGTGGAGCCGGTCGGGGTCGCCACCAGCAGCGCGTCCGCCGAGTAGGAGGCCAGGAGCCGACCGGCGACATACACCCCGACGGAGATCTGCCGGTCCCAGGAAAGTTTCTCCAGCACGATGTCGTTGAGCGCGGTGACGCTGAGCGCGATGCCCCAGTCCTCGTCGGTCTCGCATCGGGCAGGAATGAGGAGGAGGCAGGAGCGGTCCGCGGCCGCACGCCAGCAGGGCTTCCATCTCTGCCGGCACCTCCAGGCGGCGGGAAGCGCGCAGGGTGAGCAGCATGCGGCTGTCGATCCTGATCCGGTCTTCGCGCACCGAGTCCAGCGCGGTACGGACCTCGGACACCGAGGTGTCGGTGAGGAAGCCGACCCGTCCGAGGTCGACGCCGAGGACCAGGGCGTCGTTGACGGCGGCCAGCCGGGCCCCGCGCAGGAAGGTGCCGTCGCCTCCCAGCGTCACGATGAGGTCGGGGTCGCCGGCGGCGTCCACCTCCTCGCGGGCACTGCGCCGTGCTCCTTGCCGCACGTCGATGTCCGTGCACCGCACGGCATGCTCCGCGCACCATGCGCGGACCACGTCGGCTGCCTCCAGAGCTTCCGCCCGCCCGCCGTGCACGACGAGACCCCCCCGGTTCACCGTCGACCGCGCCTGCGGGGCACCGGTCCTGTTCTGTGGACCGGGCGTTCGGCTCGCTCGATGACTTCGAGGGTGTCGCCAACCGCGCCGGATCAGAGCGTGTCGTTGTCCTGGCCTCGTGCCCATTCCTCGCGCGGCCGTATGCCTGCGAGAATCCTTTGGGCCTCGTCGCCGACACCGTCATCGCCATCGGTCACCAGCTCCCGCAGCTGCTTGATCAATCGGTCTGCGCCCTCGGTCGTCATCCAGTCCGGATCGCAGGCCAGTGCCGCTTGGATCTCGTCCGCCGTCGAGGGCTCGGCAGCGTAGCTCCTGGCCAGCAGGACATGGCGTAGGCCAACGGTGTCCTTGCGTGCCAGCAGTGCTTCGGCTGTCTGCGACGTCACGGCCGTGTCCTGGGTGTCCAGGAGGAGATGGTGGAGGACGTCTGCCACCTCGTGGATCCTGTCCGACACCGCGAGCTGCCGCCCGGCTGCGGCTCGAACCGACCAGGCCGGAGAGCGGGCATTCCTGATCGCCACGCTCAGTTCTTGATCGTCAGGGGACACCATGCTCCCAGCTTGCTCCACTATCCGCTCCACTTTCCCCACCATTATTGGTTCCGCTATCCCCTCCGCCACGACACCATCGGCCGCCTACGCCTGGTCGGCAAGACCATCCCGCTGAAACCTGGCCCGGCCCGCGAGCTCGTCGGCCACCTCACCGCGTCCGGCCCCGACCACCCGTGGACCGGGGCCCGCTTCACCGCGTCCTTGACCAGCCGCACCCCTGGAGCCCGTCCTCGTCGACCCCGACCTCGTCGCGGAGATCAGCGCCGGTCTCGCAGGACCACGGAGTATGGCGCCACCCGCTGCGCTACGAACGGATCCGAACGGACGCCGTTGTAGCCGATGTCTCGCCGTTCGGCGAGACGCAATAGCTGGGTGAGTCGCGGGTCATCTTCCTGCGCACTGTCAGAGGGGTGCGTTTCACTGTCGTGCATGAAGCTCACGCAGATGACCGTCAACGATCTGCTGGCTCAGCTCGGCCCGGCAGACGGCTACAGGTACCTGCCCGGCGATCTGGACCCGCAAGCTCTGGCCGACCTGCTCGCCGACAGGTACGGCGCACCGCGCACCCTCGTCCTTGACGGCTTCGCCGATCCGACGATCGATGATTCCAGCGGTGCGTCTCTCCTTGCCCCTTTCGGGGACCGGGCGGTGAAGATACGGGCGTGGGCGTACGGGGATCAGTGGGTCGGAACGGGTACGGCCAGAGACAACGAAGGCGTCGAGCGGCCGGTGCTGGTGGTCGCTCAGAGGCAGGTGCCCGAACTTCCGGCGATCCCCCCGGACCAGTACGGGAACGTCGACTGGATGGAGCGGCTCATACGGATCACCGGCTGGTCGCAGCCCGCCGAGCGGCCGGATGTGCACCGGGCGGAGGTGGAGTCGCGCCTGGGCACCGTGCTCCCGGCCGACTACAAGCGCATGGTCGAGACGTTCGGCGAGGGCGCCTTCGACGCGTATCTGAGTCTGAACCAGGAGCCGTGGACATCGCTCAAGGAGGACGGGCTGCTCATCTGGGCGGGCACGGAGCACGAGGACGTGTACTGCTGGCGGGCTGAGGGTGACGACCCCGACCGTGGGCCTGTCGTCGTGCGGTCCTTCGACGGCCGGGATGACGTCCGCTTCGACTACCAGACTGCGCAGTTCGTCTGTCGCATCCTCCTCGACCCGCACCACCCGTTCACGATGGCCCGCTATTTCGACACGCACTGGTTCATGAACTACGGGAAAAGCGACTGACAGAAGCCACTGCCCTCGCCATCCGCAGCCCATGTGGAGGAGCCTTCAACAGCAGGGAAGAAGTATGCGTCCGTTCTGGAGGCTCGCCAGTTGACCTGAGGTCTGACGCCGAAATCCCAGACTCAGGTTCCGGTTCCCGACCAGGTGACGGCGGGTCAGGAGCGGCCCTGTAGGATCCGCGCCCGTGGACGACATACGGCAGACAACCATTACCTACGGTGGAATTCTGACGCGGGAGGAGTTCGACGAGGCCTTCGCGGCGACCGGGTTGTTCCGATACCTGCGGTGGCTCATCGTCGTGGCCGCGGTCCTTTTGATGGCGCTGAGCCTGAAGCCTGTTGGTCACGGCGACCCGCTCAACGCCGGTCTGCTGATGCTCGCCCTTGTCTACGGTGCGCTCGGCCTGTTCCTGCCCCCGATGCTCGCCGGCCGTATGTTCCGTGCCGACCAGGCCACGGGGGAGAGGCAGGCCGTCATCGACGCCGCCGGCTGCGTCATCTCCCGAGGCTCCGAGGAACTGATGCGGGTGCCGTGGCGCACCATGAACCGCTACCACGAGACGGAGCGGGTCTACGTGGTGACCGGGCGCGTCGGCTGGAAGCCCGGCCTGCTCATCGTGCCCAAGCGGCTACTCACCACGACCAGTGAGACCGAACTGGTGGACATTCTGCTGAAGGCTGCGGTCCACCCCGCGAGGAGCAAGCAGGCACACAGCCGTTAGGGCGCGTATCGGGTCGTGATCATCAGCGGGATGCGCCTTTGTGGCACGGTCCGGTCCGATAGACCGTCTTGCGTGCCGCGGGTGCAACTGGCGCCTCCAGAGCGGATGTTCAACGAGTCGTACTTGCCGATCAGCGAGTACGGCCCATATCCCGAGCGGCTGGGGCAGCAGTTCGAGGGTGGTGATCTGGCGATTCAGGACGGGCGGACAGTGGCGGGAGATGCCGGCGGCGTTCGGCGCCTGGTCGACCGTCCACAACCGCTTCCGGCAGTGGCGTGATGCCGGGATCTTCGAGGCTCTGCCGGAGGGGCTGATCGCGGAAGCCGCGAAGCTTCGCGGCGCGGTGGATCTGTCCCTGGTGAGCATCGACTCCACCACCGCCCGGCGGCGGCGGCCCGTCTTCCGGGGGCAGGACATCACCGGCTTCAGGCACCAGGGAGCCGGGCGGGACACTGCAGGTAGCGGGGGCCGGGGCGCTGCGAACGTGCCGCGCGCTGCCCCGCGACCTGCCCGCAGGCCCGGACGACGCCTGATGATCGGTTTGCTCCCCGCGCCCGCGGGGATGGTCCCGGCGCCCAGGCGGACCCGATCACCGTGGCCGAGTGCTCCCCGCGCCCGCGGGGATGGTCCCCCCGGGCTGCCCCGTCCACGCGACCGCCATCGGCGCGGTGGTGCTCCCCGCGCCCGCTGAGGTGGCACCGGCATGCGGTCCTTTAGTTCGCGCGCTTCCGAGCGTCTCTCGCCCGCACGGATGGCTCCTGCTTCCCGTAGTCGGCGTGGCGCTGGGATTGGGTGCTGTTGCCAGGTGCGCGCTGTGGTGAGTGGCGCGAGCTCTCGCTCGTTGATCCTGGGCGAGAGCTCGCTGCTGTTCCTCCTTGGGCGACGTGGTCAGTCGGTGTTCTCCTTTCGGTGCCACCGGGTCCAGACGCGGGTGGAGAGCCATACGAGGGCGGCCACGATGACGCCGCCTACGACGTTCTCGATGATGTTGTTCACGTGCGGGCCTCCTTCGCGTCAGCGAGCTGTTGCTGCCTGGCGCGGTCTGCTTGTGGGCGTGTATCGGGCTTCGAGCCCGTGTGGCAGGTGGGCGGATCGCAAGAAGCGGCGGGCTTCGTCACGCACTGGCAGCTCGCGGGCGAATCTGTCCGGCAACTCAGTCCGCTGGCGGACTGGTTGAGGGAGTGGCGGAGCAGCCGCGCGTCCCGCGTCAGCGCACCGCCGCAGGGTGCGGGCAATCGGGCAGCGTCGGCTGATCCCTGGTGCGTACAGCGGGGAGCCAGGCCGCAGCGGGCCTGGAGCCGGCCGGGAGGCGGACGCGGAACCAGCGGGTGGAGCGCTGGTCGTCCTCGTCGATGATGAGCTGTCCGCCGGCGAACTGGCAGTCGGCGGCGAGGACATCGCCGTGCCACACCCTGGTCGGTACGACGTTCTCCGCGGTGTACGGCTGGACGGGATCGATCGCCAGGCCCAGACTGCACTGCGGGCCCCGGTCCACCCGGTCCTGGCAGCCCTGCTCCGCGTTGAACACTCGGAGCGTGACGGCTCCCCGGCCCGACGGCGTGGCCGAGCCGGCCCGTACCGCGTCCGAGCACAGGGCCGCGCCGGCGATCCCGCACAGCGCGGTGGCGAGGACGGCGGTGCGGGCCCGGCCCCGCCGCTGGACCGTCCCGGGCGCGCCCTGCTGGGCGGCGATACGGGCCAGGAGGCTCTCGGCGGTGTGGGGGGCGCGCGCCGCGTGGGTCGGGGCGAGGCAGTCGGCGATCAGCGCCCGCCAGAACGGCGGCACCGCGTGGTCCATGCGCAGCGGGGCGCGCCCCTCGCCGTACTCCTGGACCGCGGCGCCGCGCGCCATGGGAGTGGCGCCGGGGAACGGTGAGCCGCCCGCCGCGAACACCTCGTGGATGACGATGCCCAGGGCCCAGACGTCGGCGGTCGGACGGACCCGTACGCCGAGTTCGCTCAGGGGCGCCCGCCAGCGCTCGGGCGGCAGATAGTCCAGGGTGCCCATCGGAGGCGCGTACCCGTGCGTCCCCGTCAACTCGGTGGCGAGGCCGAAGTCCGAGAGCTTCACGGAGCGGTCCTTGCCCAGGAGGACGTTCTCCGGCTTGAGATCAGCGTGGACCCAGCCCGACCGGTGGAGATGGGCGAGTCCCTCGCAGATCCCCGCGATCAGCCGGCCGCGGTCGGCCTCGGGCACCCCCGCGTCGATGAGTTCCCGCAGACTGCCCGAGGCCCGTTCCATGACGAGCACGATCGCGCCCTCCAGGGAGGGCCGGTCCGGTGCGGCGAGGACGAACGATTCCAGGAGGCCGATCAGCCGGGGATGCCCGGCCCTGCGCGCGAGTTCGACCTCACGGCGGGCGGACTCGACGATCCTGCGGGACTGGAGCGGCGCGAGCCCGGCGGTCGGCATGATCTTGAGCGCGACATCGGTGGGGGCCGAGGGCGGGGCGCCACCGGTCCGTTCCTGTTTCTCGTCTGCCGGTCGCGCCGCGTACACGGTGGCCCAGCCTCCGGACCCGATCGGCTGGGTGACTGTCCACGCTCCTACCTGATGGCCGGGCGGCAGCAGGTCCGTGGGGTCGCAGTCCGTGGTGTCTCGCGGGCCGCGCGGCGATGTCATGGCGCCGTCAGTCGGATCCGCCCGCCGGCTCCCGACCGGGGCGGCAGCAGCGCGAGGTGCTCCTCCCGGACGAGCCCGAACCGCAGCGCGAGCCCGACGATCTCCTCCCGCTTGCCGTTGCGGCGCTCGCTCTGGCCGGGTTCGTGGGTGTCCGGGGCCCCGATGCGCAGTTTCTCCGCGGCGAGGTAGTCGATGTGCGAGCTGACCGCCCGCGCGGACAGCGTCCCGCAGGTGACGTGCTCCCTGAGCCGCTCCACGATCTGGGGGGTGGTGGGTACGGCCACACGGGACTGGTCACGCAGCCGCGGCTCGCAGAGCGCGACGAGGACCAGGAAGTACGTGGCGGTCTCGTCCAGGGAGTACGCGGTGACCGTGCTGTTCCCCCAGGGGACGCCCATGGCCTCCGGGTCGAGATAGAGGTGGTCGGGGGCGAACACCTGGAAGGAGACGGTGACATCGCTGCGAGTGGGCAGCACCACGCGGGAGAACTCGAACGGGACGGGCGCGCCGACGCGTCGCGGCGGGACCCGCAGGTATTCGCCCGCTCCCTCCGGGTTCTCCACGAGATAGCTGTGGGTGGTGCTGTGGTTCGTCAGCTGCCAGTGGTCGTCGGTCACGCGGATATCTCCGGCGAGCCGGGAGATCGCCGGATCGTCGAGGCGCAGCTCGACGGGGACCCTCGTTGAGCCCCGCCCGAAACGGGCGACCTGACCGGGGCCGAGCCGCAACGTCACCGCGTCACCGTGTGGTTCGCCGTCGACGCCACCGTTTCCCTGCGGCAGATGGACCACTACCCCGCTCACCGCGCCCCCCGTTCCACGCGTCGTGCTGTCTGCACGAGCGGAACGATACTCATGAGTCAGGACAGTTCACTGGCGGACTTTGGCCACTTCGCGGGGAGCGTTCAACGGGGCGGTCCGTCGAGCGGGAGCGACCCCTGGTGAGCTGCTCGCAGGGCACACCGCGGTGCGGTCTGTCAGGGGTGCGCCGGGGCTGTGCCCGAGATCACGACGGATCTGCGACAGGAACGGTGATTTGGGGCTGTATCCGGCCCCCGCCGTGTCCTTCAACGGGACATTTCGCACCGAGTGCCGGGGGAGGAGGCCTGCCCTGGCGGACGGCCCGGGGCAGGAGGCACGTCGTCCCGTGCCGGGTGCGGACGCCTTCTTCCCGGGCGCGCAGAGTGGGCAAGGTCACCGCGCGTCGAGGCAAGGAGGCGGGCCCGCGCAGCCTCGCGGCGGGTGGGATACGCCGATTCCCCGGTTCACGTGGCGGGATCTGCACGCTCTGTTCACATGGCGGGACCGCCAGCCTCGCAGGGCGCGGTCACAGGGTGGGACTGCCCGACACGAGGGGTGCGACGGTGCGATCACCGAAGGTCGTCCACGGCTGCCAGGCGCTGCTCGGCCGGTCCTGGACGCGGGTCCGTATGCGGCCCGCGACGGTGACGGCGAAGACGTGCAGCCGGCCAGCGGAGTCGAGCACGGCTGTGGGGGTGGCGACGAGCCGGATGCCCGGCTCGCCGAACTCCCGCTCGGCATCGAAGACCCCGCCCGGAGTCACCTGCCTGCGGTGATTGAGCCGGGCCCCGCCGGGCGTCAGCGAGAACGCCTCCAGGCGGCCGTCGGCGCCGGCGGTGAGCGCCGGGGCGGCGGCGCTCCAGCCGAACAGCGGCAGCCACTGGTCCCAGCCGCCGCTCGGCACGGTCTGGCGCCGGGTGAAGGTCCCCACGCCCGAAGGGCCGATCGCAGCGACGGTCAGCCGGCCGCTGCCGTCCCTTGCCACCTGGGGTGCGGCACCGGCCGCGGTGCCGAACGAGGGCCGGGCCTCGGTCCAGGGGCCGTTAGGGGCCCCTTGCCAGCGGTGGCGGATCCCGGCGCCGCCGGGGGAGAGGGCCAGCACCTCGAGGCGGCCGTCGGCGTTCGTCGCGACCACCGGCGGCGCGCCCGCGGCGCCGCCGAAGCCGGGCTCCCACGGGTCCCAGGCCGAAGCCCCCGGTGACTGCTGGCGGCGCCGCGCGACTGAGGCGCCGCCGGGGCTCAGGGCGAAGACCTCAAGGCGGCCGTCGGCGTTGCGGGCCACGGCAGGGGCGGCTCCGGCGGGCCCGCCGAACTCCTCCCAGCCGTGCCAGCCGTCGTCGGCCCGCTGCACCCGGTGATGCAGATTGACGCCGCCCGGGGCGAGCGAGAACACCTCAAGACGGCCGTCGGAGTTGCGGCCGAGCGTGGGAACCGCACCCGCAGGCCCTCCGAAAGGCTCCCACTCCGCCCAGGTGTCGGTGCCCGGGTCGAGCTGGACGCGCCGCAGCATCGAGCGGTCGGAGGCGTCGAGCGCGAACAGCATGAGGCGCCCCGCCACGTCGAGACCGGCCACCGGGTTGCTGGGGCTCTGCCACGACGGCGGTGTGTCCCGCCAGTTCAGCGGCGCCACGTACAGCCCGTTGCGGTACCAGCCCGCGGCGCTGGCGTACCAGGTCTCCCCGTCACGGATCACCTCGACGGCGTGCCCGGCCACGTGCCCCGCGTATCCGGCGAGTTCGAAGCGGAACGGATCCCGCGAGGCCAGTACGTCGGTGCCCTCGTAGCCGCCCTGCGGCCCGATGAACAGGTAGTACCAGCCGTCCCGTTCGACGACGTACGGCGACTCGGTGACCGAGACCGTCGTGTCGGTGCTCGCATCGGTGAACGCGACGCCCGGCTCGCTCCAGTGCAGCAGATCGGTGGAACGCCGGTGGGCCACGATGTGGTGGCCGGAGCCCGCGAGTTCGGTGTAGTACATGACCCACTCGCCGCCGGCCCGCAGCACCATCGGGTCACGTGCCGCGATGCCCCGGAACAGTGGCCCCGACGGTTCGCGGTTCCAGGTGAACAGATCGGTCGACGTGGCGAGGCTGATCGCCGCGCCGCTGCCGCCGCCCCCGGCGTAGAACATCCAGAACGTACCGTCGGCCTCGACGACGTGCGGCGCCCACAGGTGTTCCTCGCCGAAGTAGTCCGGGTCGACGGTGAGTGCGTCGACGTGACTGGTCCACGGCCCCTGCGGGCTCGGCGCGGAGGCGTGGGCGAAGGAGACCTCAGCCGCGCTGTCCGGCGACTCGCCGCGCGGCGCACTGGGCCCGACGATGCTGAACAGGTGCCAGCGGCCCAGGGCTTTGATCAGCGTGTGGTCGTTGAGATAGCGGGGGCCCGCGGAGGTGGACGGATCGTAGACGTGCGAGAAGGCCCCGGCGCCGGCCCAGAGCGGCGGCGGGAACTCCCCGGCGGACGCGGGTCCCGGGTCCAGGAACGGCAGCGCGAGCGCCCCGGCCGCACCACGCAGCAGGCTCCGTCTGCTGATCGGAAGCATGAGTCCCTCCAGGGACGCCGGATGGCGGCCGTGCCGCTCGGGGCGGGGCCGGCACCCGGGTCGGGTGAATGGGGCGGTCTGTCCCGGTCAGCTGACGGCGGGTCCCGCGGAGTCGTTGAGCCAGGACCACTCGGACCAGCTGGCGAAGCCGGTCTGCCACCGGTGGAAGGTGCCCGTGGGGTTGGTGCCGAAGACCTCGATGCGGCCGTCGGCGTTGGTGGCGGCGGTGACTTCGGTGCCGCCGGTGCCGAAAGAGGCCCACTCGCTGAAGGGAGCGTTCACTGCGGTCTGCCAGGTGTGCATGGCGGTGGTGCCGTTGATGGCGAAGACCTCGACGCGCCCGTCGGGGGTCCGCTCACTGGTGAGCTGCGCGTCGGCGGGCCCGCCGGTGCGCTCCCATCCGGACCAACTGCTGCGCCCCGTCTGGTACTTGTGGAAAACACCGACCGGACCCGATGCGAAGACCTCGATGCGGCCGTCGGCGTTGTGGTCGACGGTCAGGTCGTGGCCGCCGATCCCGAAGCCGGTGTCCCACGCAGACCAGCCGCTGTTGGGAGCGGTCTGGTACTGGTGCTGGAAGCTGTCGCCGTTGAGGGCGAAGACCTCCAGGCGCCCGTCGGGTGCCTTCTCCATCTCCACCCGGCTGTCGGCGGGGCCGCCGCCGGTGAACTCCCAGCCCGACCAGCCGCCGTTCGGGGCGTTCTGGTACCGGTGGAAGAGCCCGTCCCTGCCGGAGGCGTAGACCTCGATGCGGCCGTCGGCGTTGACACCGGCCGCGGTGTCCCGGCCGCCCTCGCCGAAGGACTTCCAGCCCGACCATCCGCCGGACGGGTTCAGCTGCCACCGGTGCTGGAAGGTGCTCCCGTTGATGGCGAACAGCTCCAGTCGTCCGTCGGCGTTGGGCGCGATGGCCAGTTCGGCGTTGCCGGGTCCGCCGAGGGTCTCCCAGGCCGACCAGTTGCCGTTGGCCTCCTGCTGCCAGGCGTGGTGGATACCGTCGGCGGCCACGGCGAACACCTCGAGGCGCCCGTCGGTGGAGCGCGCCGAGACGACCCGGCCCGACTCGGCCGGATACACCAGCGGTTCGGGGTGCGGGCCGCTGCCCGGGGTGCAGGGCAGCACCACTCCGCGCTCGGCGAGATACTCCTCGGGGTCGATGCCGTAGGTGGTGGACCGGTCTCCCCAGATCCGCAGATGCAGATGGGGGCCGGTGGAGTTCCCCTCGGCGCCCATCAGGGCGATCCGCTGTCCTGCCAGGACACGGTCGCCGACGGAGACGTCCCGGCGGGACATGTGCCCGTACTCGGAGATCCTTCCGTCGGGGTGCAGGACGCGGATCCACTGGCCGTAGTCGCCGGTGTAGCCGGAAATGGTCACCTCGCCGTCGCCCACGGCGTAGATCGGCGTGCCTACGTCGTTGGCGATGTCGACCCCGTTGTGGCCGATGTGGAAGTGCTGGGACACGAAGCCGGCGGCCGGACAGGCCGCGGCGGCAGCGGCCTCCGACATGGGCGGAGCAGCGGGTGCGGCAGTCGCCTGAGCGGAGGGCAGCGCCGACAGCAGCACGGCGAATGCCGCTGCGAAAGCACAGAACAGTGCGCGTCGGGCAGGTCCAGGCAGCATGAGACGTTCCTCGCCTTGCGGTCTCGGGGTGAGTGGCGCGAACGGGCGGTCTGGAACCTAGCAACCGGGCGGGGCTGCGAGACCCCGGAAGGTTACGGACTGACAGGCCGGCGTACGTCCGATAGGAGCGCGGGACCAGGAGCGCGACCCGGAAAGCGGCGGC
This sequence comes from Streptomyces sp. NBC_01460, assembly GCF_036227405.1. Classification (NCBI taxonomy): domain Bacteria; kingdom Bacillati; phylum Actinomycetota; class Actinomycetes; order Kitasatosporales; family Streptomycetaceae; genus Streptomyces; species Streptomyces sp. NBC_01460. The sequence continues at coordinate 41,567 of NZ_CP109473.1, read as the reverse complement.
GGCGTCACGGAGATTTCATCGCGTCTCCCTAACCTGGCCGCGTTCGGACGAAGGTGTCTCCCACGGGGAAGGACGGGCTCGATGGCGCGGAAGAGATTCAGAGTGAGACCGCCGATGGTGGTGACGACCGCGGTGGTGGTGATGAGCACCCTGGCGGCCGCCGGGACGGCGGCCACGGGCTCGGCCGCCGCCGAACCGGGTCCTGACAAGCCGACGATCCGGTACACGGAGTACGGGATCCCGCACATCATCGCCTCGGACTGGGACGGCCTGGGCACGGGGTACGGATACGCGGCGGCCAAGGACAACATCTGCATCCTGGCCGACACGTATCTGATGGTCAACGCTCAGAGGTCCCGCTATCTGGGGCCGGACGGCAGGACGAGCCCCGGGCAGAACCAGAACAGCACCAGCAATCTCAACAGCGACCTGTACTTCCAGCGGATCAAGGACAACGGGGTGGTGGAGCGGCTCCTCGCCAAGCCGGCCCCCGACGGTCCCGAGCCCCAGGTCGAGGAGGCCATCGGCGGCTACGTCAAGGGGTACAACAGGTACCTGGCCGAGACGGGCGTGGACAACCTCACCGACCCGGCCTGCCGCGGCGCGGCCTGGGTGCGTCCGATCACGGAGCTGGACGTCTACCGGCACGCGCACGCCGAGATCATCATGGGCAGTGCGGACGTGCTGCTGGACGGTCAGGTGACCGCCGTGCCGCCGGGGGCGTCGGCCGCCGCGTCGAAGACGGCCCTGCCCAAGTCCGCCCCCAAGTCCGCGTCCAGAAAGACGTCGCCCGCGCGGACGGCTGCCAAGATCCGCGACTCGCTCGCCGCGAGCCGGCAACAGGGCATGGGCAGCAACGCGTTGGCGGTCGGCTCGCAGGGCGTGTCCGGCGGCACCAGCATGCTGCTGGCCAACCCGCACTTCCCCTGGCAGGGCAAGAACCGGATGTGGCAGAGCCAGCTGACCATCCCGGGCAAGGTCAACGTCTCCGGTGCCAGCCTGCTCGGCCTTCCCGCGGTGAACATCGGGCACAACGACGACGTCGCCTGGAGCCACACCGTCGCCACGGTCGCCCCGTTCGGTCTCTTCGACGTGCAGGTGGACCCGCTCAACCCGACCAAGTACCTGGTGGACGGCGCCTGGAAGCAGATGACCTCGCAGCAGATCGTCGTCGACGTCCTCCAGGCGGACGGCACCCTCGGCAAGGTCTCCCGGACGCTGTGGTCCACCCAGTACGGCCCGATCACCACGTCCATCCTGGGCTACCCGCTGCCCTGGGTGGTCAGCGCGCATGCGGTGCGCGACGTCAACATGGACAACCTGCGGGCGCTGAACACCTGGTTCCGGCTGGACCAGGCCAAGGACGTCCATGAGGTGGTGGACACCCTGGAGACCACGCAGGGTGTCCCCTTCTTCAACACCGTCGCCTCCGACCGCAAGGGCAACGCGCTCTACGCGGACATCCAGGCCGTCCCCAACGTCACCGACGAGCACGCCGCCTCCTGCCTCACCGAGACCGGCAAGCTGCTGTTCAACCAGACGCTCCCGCTGGCGAACGTGCCGCCGGTCACCATCCTCGACGGCAAGCGCAGCGCCTGCGACTGGCCCAGTGACCCGAACGCGGTCGCGCCTGGGCTCCTCGACCCGCACAAGCAGCCGCGGCTCATCCGGTCCGACTTCGCGGGCAACGCCAACGACAGCCCCTGGCTGGCCAACCCCGAGCAGCCGCTGACCTATCCGCGCATCATGGGCGGCATGGGGACACCCAGGTCGCTGCGTACCCAGGAGCTGATCCTGACCGCGCAGAAGCGGATCAACGGCACCGACGGCCTGCCCGGCAGGGGCTTCACACCGGACTCCATGGGGAAGCTGCTCTTCAGCGACAACAGCAGGGCCGCCGATCTGGCCCTGAACGCCACGGTGTCGATGTGCCAGAGCGTCGCCTTCGGGCTCATCCTGGTCGACGGCACCCTGGTCAATGTGAGTGAGGCGTGTCCGATCCTGGCCGCCTGGAAGAGCCATGACTTCACGGTGGACAGCCCGGGGTCCCTGCTGTTTGCGAACTACTGGTCGTTCCTCCAGGGTTCGCAAGGCGTCGAGAAGCTGCCGTGGAAGGTCCCCTTCGATCCCAAGGACCCGGTGCACACGCCCAATTCGCTGGACTCCGGAAGCTCCGCGGTCCGTGACGCGTTCGGCCGGGCGGTGATCGCGCTGCGCAAGGCCGGCATGCCCTTGAACGCCTCGCTGCCGGACTTCCAGAAGGTCGCCCGCGGCAGTGAGCAGATCCCGATCCACGGTGCGCCCGGCAAACTCGGCGTGCTGAACGTGATCGACGCGGGCCAGGTCGACGGAAAGCTGGACGTCGTCTTCGGCTCCAGTTTCATCCAGCAGGTGCGGTTCACCTCGGACGGCCCGCCCGAGGCGTACTCCGTCCTGGCCTACTCCCAGTCGGCCAACCCGAAGTCGCCGCACTACGCCGACCAGACCAAGCTGTTCTCGGGGAGCCGGTGGGTGACCTCTCGGTTCACCGAGGAGCAGATCGCGGCCTCACCCGTACTGGAGACCAAAGTCCTGGACTGACACCGGGGTTCGTGACTCGGACCGCCCCATGAGCACGCCGGAGCCGTCGTCGACGGTCTCCGGCGTGCTCCTTCATGAGCGTTTCATCGCCGGTCGCTACGGTGCGTGCCGCGCGAAGAAGAGACCCACAAGAAGCACAAGGGGGCACGCTGTGAAGAGACAAACCCACTGGTGGCGCGCGGTGATGGCATGGATGGTCGCCGTCGTCGCCGTCGCCATGGTCACGCCCGCGTCCGCGGCCCCGGCCGCGGAGGGCACCACACCGCCGGCGATGACGGACGGATTCGGCCTGACCCAGGTCGGTACGTCGACGGGAAGCGACATCAACTTCTACCTCACGGTGACGACACCCGAGGTGGCGGGCGAACAACACATCAAGATCATTCTTCCGGCGGGCTACTACGACGACCCGGCCAGGCGCTATCCGGTGATGTACTTCCTGCACGGTTCACCCGACGATCCGATCGGGCAGAATTACCCGGCGCTGAGCACGTCCGACGACATGATCACCGTCATCCCGGACGGCGGCGCTCGCGGCTGGTACGCCAACTGGCTCAACCAGAAGACCCCGGCCGGGGCCCAGAACTGGGAGAACTTCCACCTCAAGCAGGTGATTCCGTTCATCGACGCCAACCTGCGGACCGCCGCCACCAAGAAGGGGCGGGCCGTCGCCGGGATCTCCATGGGCGGTTTCGGGGCCCTGCACTACGCCCAGGTCCGCCCCGACCTGTTCAGCGAGACCGCGTCCCTGTCGGGTGACATCGACCTGTCGGTCAAGTCGATGGACCTGCGGCTCGCGGTCGTCGCCTCGCTCATCGACGCGCAGGGCGGCGAGAACTCCCCGTACAAGCCCGCCGTGGACAGTGATGCCGCGTTCGGTTCGCCCTACCCGGTGTTCAACGCCGACTGGCGGTTCAACCAGGTCGATCCGCAGCAGAACATGCACAAGCTCGTCGGCGCCGGAGTCGGGATCTCCATCTACACGGGTGACGGCGGCGGCCAGATCGGCACCCTGGAGTTCTGGGTCGCGGGGGCGGCCAAGAACGTCAAGGCCCGGATGGACTCCCTGGGCATGTCGTACTACTACGTCAACTACGGCGACGGGGCCGGCTGGGGCACCCTGTGCAACGGTGACCACAACGCCGGGTGCTGGGAGGAGGACCTCCGGGACCTGATCCCCAGGCTGGAGAGGTCCTTCGCTTCCTGACCCTCCTCCCTGACCCGCCGAACCCTCCTGTCCGGCCCTGCGGCATACGCCCGCCGCCGTCCCCGCCCGCAGCTGATGCGGGACGGGGCGACGGCGGGCGTCTGTCGTGTTCGGGAGCTTCCCGCCCTACTCGACGGCGGGTCCCGGACCGTTCAGCCATGCCCACTGCGACCAGGTGGCGAAGCCGGTCTGCCACCGGTGGTAGACGCCGGCGCTGCTGGTGCCGAAGACCTCGATGCGGCCGTCGGCGTTGTTCGCCGTGTTGATGTCGGTGCCGCCGGTGCCGAAGTTCTCCCAGGCCGAGAACGCCGCGTTCGGCGCGGTCTGCCAGGTGTGGCTCGCCGTGTCGGCGTTGATCGCGAAGACCTCGACCCGGCCGTCGACCGTCCGTGAGGTGCTCAGCGCGGCGTTGGCGATCCCGCTGGTGTCCGTCCACTCCGACCACGAGGACGGGCCGGTCTGCCACCGGTGGAACACACCGTTGGGGTTGGAGGCGAACACTTCGAGCCGGCCGTCCTGGTTGTAGCTGGTGGCGACGTCGTGCCCGCCGGTGCCGAAGTCCTCCCAGGCGGACCAACCGCCGTTAACGCCGGTCTGGTAGAGGTGCCGGAAGACCAGGTCCGACAGGGCGAACACTTCGAGCCGCCCGTCGGGGGCCGTCTCCATGGCCAGTCGCGCATTGGCCGGCCCGCCCCTGACCTCCTGCCACTGGTCCCAGGCGCCGCTGGGCGCGGTCTGCCACTTGTGGAACACACCGTTGGTGTTGGAGGCGAACACCTCGATACGGCCGTCGGCGTTGTTGCCTGCCGCCAGGCGGTGACCGCCGGTGCCGAAGTTCGCCCACGAGGACCAGACGGCACTGGGCCCGGTCTGCCACATGTGGTCGAACGTGGTGTCCGACAGCGCGAACACCTCAAGACGGCCGTCCGCGTTGGACGCCACGGCCAGCTCCGCGTTGCGCGGACCGCCCACGGACTGCCACGGCGACCAGGCGCCGTTCACCTCGGTCTGCCATGAGTGGAAGACCCCGTCCGCGCCGGCGGCGAAGGCCTCAAGACGCCCGTCCGCCGAGCGCCCCGACACCACCTGACCCGAGGCGTACGGGTGCTTGGGGCCGCCGCTGCCCGTACCGGACCACAGTGCGTTGGCGATGATCACCGCGTCGCCCGCCTCGACGGCGTACTTGCCGCGCAGGTCCTCCCTGGGCCGCTGGACCTGCCAGCACACGTCGCCGATCGCCTCGTTGTTCCACGAGCCGCCCGGGAACTGGTCCTCCATCGCGTTGAGGAAAGCGTTGGTGGCGTAGAACGGGTCCAGACGCTGTTCCCGGGAGCCCCACCAGTTCTGCTGCTGGAACAGCCCGATACTGGTGTAATCGACGGCCTCCGCGTAGTTGCGCATCCCGCTTTCCACGATGATCGTGGCGATGGCGATCTCCGCGGCCCTCGGGTTGAGTCCCCGGTCCTTCACCGCCCGTACGACCATCCGCGCGCACGACATCCGGTACGCGTCCAGATGGCCCGCCAACGTCGCGTTCAACTGCGGGTTGAGCTGGTCGGCCATGATGCCGTCGCCCGCCGACGGGCCTGCCTGGTCGCAGGGCGCGGTCGGGATGTTGAAGCCCTCGGGGCCTGCGAAGTATCTGGAGACGCCGTACCGGTCGTCGCCCGGCCGGGGAACGGGCGGGGGTTTGGCGATGGCAACCGAGGCGGTCATGCCGATGACCAGTGCCCAGATACCTGCCAGGACGGCCAGCCTGCTGAACAGGCGGTTCAAGCCGGGTCTTGCCATGGGGGTGCCCTTCCGTTGTGACCTTCGTGCCGTTCGTGAGGTTGGTGACATCCGCGGAGTGCGGCCGCCGGAGTCCTACGGGGGCGGCCGTTCCTCTCCGGTCGTAGGCGGCTGACAGTAGAAGGCACCGATGAAGGATCGATGGAATCGGCAAGACCGGGGGAATCGGTCTCCGCACGGGCCCGCCGACCTCGATCCGTCCGCCCACGGGTTTCATCGGAAGGTCATCGGCCGCTGCCACTGTCGTCCGGTGACCCTGGCCCATCGCGTGCCGCCCGACAGGGCAGCCGTGTGGGCCGACTACATGAGGAGGATCGAATGCGAGCAAAGAGCATCGCGGCCGCGTCGGCCGGAATTCTGCTGACTGCCGGGCTTTCAGTGGCGCAGGGGTCCCCGGCGCAAGCAGCTGCTCCGTGCGAGGGCACCTATACGATCGTCGTCGGTGGCACGGGAAGCTCCTGGAACAACGACGGCTTCACCGGCAACATCCAGCAGCACGTCGGGTATCCCACCCAGATCCCCAACGGCGCGAGCGCCCGCGCCGGCGTCAACGAACTCAACCGGCTGGTGCGCGACCAGCGTTGGGCTTGCCCGGACCAGCACGTGAAGATGGGCGGGTACTCCCTGGGTGCCGCGGTGGTGCACACCTGGGTCACCGAGAACTGGCAGACGTTCGGCAACGTCAACGCCGTTCTCATTGCCGACCCCAAGCGCCAGGCCCCGCCCGGAGCCAACGGCGGATCCGTGCCGTTCGGCGGGATCATCGGCGCTCCGCTCGCCGGCGCCGACAAGTTCTTCGGGAACATCCCGGTCAAGACGATCTGTCACTGGGACTACGTCTGTGACGAGTCCGCCGGCATCTGGACCTACCCGGCCAACCACATCAACAACTACCCCAACGACTTCAACATGGATCACCACAACGACGGCGCCAACGAGCAGTGGTACAACGGCGCCTGGCACCCCGCCTCCTGGTAACCGCGGCGGCCGCCCGGTACGTGGCCACCCCCCTCACCGTCCGCCGTCGTCCGGGACGAACCGGCCGCCGGCCGACGGTGCGGTGCGCCCGTGCCGCTCGGCGGTGAGGGCGAGGCCGGCCTCGTCGCCGAGCAGGATCATCTGGTGCGTCCGGCGCAGCATCCGGCTCGGAGCGACTCCCAGGTCGTCGGCAAGCCGACGGCGTACACGGTCGAACACGGTCAGCGCGTCGGCCTGCCGGCCGTCACGGAACAGCGCCCGCATCAGCATCGCGGCCAACGGCTCGTTCAGGGGGTGCTCGGCGGACAGGGCGAACAGTTCGGCGATCGCCTCCGAATCCTGGCCCAGCCGCAGCTGCCACTCGGCCTTCTGCCGCACGATGGCGATCCTGCGCTCGGTGAGCCGCAGCCGCTCCAGTTCGGCGAGAGGTCCCGGCAGACCGGCCAGGGCCTCGCCGCGGAACAGCTCAAGCGCCCGGGTGCACAGGCGGACCCCCTCGGCCGGATCGCCCTCCCGGTCGGCCGTTCCGATGTGCGCGACCAGCTCCTCCAGGCGCGCCGCGTCCACGTCGACCGCTCCGGGGACCAGCTGGTAACCGCGCCGGGCGTGCTCGATGACAGAGTCCGCGTCGCCTCCGATACGCAGGGCCTTGCGCAGCCGGTAGATGTACACCGGCACCACGTTCGCGACCGGCGGCTCCATCCCCCAGACGTCACCGAGCAGTTCCTGCTGACTGAGAGTGCGCCCCGCGCCTAGCGCAAGCGCCGCCAGGACGGCCTGCTGGCGCAGGTGCCCCAGGTTCAGGGGCCGCCCGTCCTGCCACGCCTGCAAAGGACCGAGTACGGAGATCCGTATCTTCGGCCCGGCCGGCGGGGCGGCGGGCTGTGGCACCGGGTTCGCCGTCCGCGTCCGGGGGCCGCGACCTGGCAGGACCAGGCCGCAGTCGAAGGCGTGGACGATGGCTGCGGCCCGGTCGCGCAGACCGTGCTTCGCGAGGATCCGCGCCAGGTGTGCGGCCACGGCGGCCTCGGGGATGGCGAGGGCGTCGGCGATCTCGTCGTCCCGCAGACCGCAGCCGACCGCTGAGAGCACCCTGAGCTCCTGCTGCCTGAGCACAGTGGCGGTTGGGCGTTCGGTGGTTGCCGTCATCGGCATCGCTGCTCCCCGGGATCCTGACTGGTCGGTCTGGCGGGCGCCACATGCACGCTAGTGGCGGGGGAGCGGGGCGGGGCATCCGGAACGCTCCGGAGTGACAGGCGCGACCCGGGCTCCTTGCACGGGCCGGAAGCAAGGGCCCCCGGGGCCCAAAGGTGAGCGAGCCGGGCCAAAACAGCGCCTGGGGCCCGCGTCCTGGACTTCAGCACGACGGTGTGCCTGGCCCGGCTAACTGATCGTTCCAGAATGCCGCCCTGCGGAGACGCTTGCGGCCCATGGAACAATCCCCTTGAGCCATGGGCTCGGGGGGTGACACCGTATGGAACGGGTTGGGGATGCACGGGGGCTCGTGCTTGGTTTCGTCGGCGCTCTGAACGCGGTTGACGAGGCCATGAGGGCGGCGATCCCCTCGCTTGAGCGACTCGCAGATGTCCTCGGCCTGGTCCGTTCGCGCCGGATCAGCCGGAGTGGGCAGGTCGGCACCTACTCATACACGGTTCATGGGGCAGGGTGCCGCTTCGCCAGCGACAACGGCACCGAGGTCGATGTCGACTTCGCAGCCGAGGGGAGCGAAATCTTCGACCTCTGGCGCCTGCGCTGGTACGGGCTGAGCTTGCCCGAGCCTCTTGACGTCACGGATCAGGACATGCGGACCGCTGTGCGGTCTCTGCAACCGCTTCTGGCCGAGGTGCGACCGGGGTGGTTCAGCGTCGCCAGCTGATTGCTTCAGGACGGGGTGCGCAGGCGGCGCAGGCATATGAGGCTGCAGGCCAGTTCGAGCAGGCCCTGGTGGAGATCGGCGCGTCGTTCGTAGCGGGTGCGGAGCCGTTTGACTTGGTGCAGCGAGGCGAAGGAACGCTCGACTACCCAGCGCACCTTGCCCAGTCCGGAACCGTGGGCGACGCCGCGTCGCGCGATCAACGGCTTGATGCCCCGCTTCCACAGCACGAGGCGGTACTTGTCGAAATCGTAGCCCCGGTCGGCATACAGGCGCCGGGGCTTGCGGCGGGGACGTCCCCGCCGACCCCGGATCGGCGGGACGGCGTCCAGCAGCGGCAAGAGCTGGGTGACGTCGTGCCGGTTGCCGCCGGTGAGCGTGACCGCGAGCGGGGTTCCGTGACGGTCGACGATCAGGTGGTGCTTGGAGCCGGGACGGGCGCGGTCGACGGGCGAGGGGCCGACGTGATCCCCCCTTTGAGGGCCCGGACGTGATACCCGTCCACGGAGCAGTCGTCCAGGTCCAGCAGACCGGCACGGCGAAGCTCGGCCAGCAGGGCGGTATGCAGGCGCGGCCACACGCCGACCTCGGTCCAGTCCCGCAGCCGGTGCCCGGCCGTCACCCCGGAGCAGCCCACGGTCTCGGCGGGGACGTCACGCCACGCGACACCAGTCCGCAGCACATACATGATGCCGACGAGTGCCGCTCGGTCAGGAACACGCAGCCGCCCAGGGTAGCGACGGCGCCTCTCAGGCGCGGGCGGCAGAAGCGGGGCCACCCGCTCCCACAGGCCGTCAGGAACAAGATCAGCACGCACGCAGGACGCCCTGCCGACCAACATCGTCGAGCGCAAGACCCACAACTCAACTCATTCTGGACGATCAGTACGAGGGTGTTAACACCTCTCTTGATGCGGTTTCAGGTGCTATGCGACTCGGCTTGGATGAGATGGGTGCTTCTCGGGTCCCGGTGGTGCTGGTGGGGTGTTGATGCCTTGGTCTCGCCCGCACTCCTCCTGTTTCATCCCAGGACGCGCCGTCGTGCGCCGTTTGCTTCGCGCGCCTGATGCATGCGCCTGGGCCGGGTCCGCGGCCGGCCGGTGCTCCAGAATCATGACTGAGCGCCGTCGCTATCCAAGTGACCTCTCCGATGCCCGATGGGAGCTGGTCGAGCCAGTTCTGACCGCCTGGCGGGCAGAGCGTCGAGGCCGCGGGCTGGACATCGGCAGGCCACCGAATCACGACCTGCGAAGCCTGCTGGACGCGGTCCTCTACGTGAACGGCACCGGTATCCCGTGGCGCTATCTGCCGCACGACTACCCCCACTGGAACACCGTCTACGCCTACTTCGCCCGCTGGCAGGAAGAAGGCGTATTCGACCAGCTCAACAGCCTCCTCCGACGCCAAGTCCGCAGGCAGGAAGGCCGGGACGACGAACCAACCGCCCGTACATCAGTGGACGTCCTTCGAGGGCAGCGTGCACGGCGTGGACTGCCTGCGGGTTCGATCTGCACACGACGTCAACTTCGCAGAGCGAGCTCACCGTTGCTGACGCCGCCTGCGAATCAGGCCCCTCGCAACCAAGACTCCGATGACCAACCACACGGCCGCGAAAACGATCTGTCCCCACACTGGTAGGCCGGATCCTCCCCCATTGGCAGCCAGGAACACGAAGGGCATAACAGTCCTCTCGGGTCGATGGTGCAGTGCACCCTCATGCCCACAAAGATCCCTCCCCATGATCAGCAGAGGTCGCTGGACTCAGCTTGGAGGCTGGACAAGCTGCCCGCATGGCCGGTCGCCAGCATCCGGCGAAAGTGGTCGGGGCCCAGCTCGCCAGGCTTCCACTGACCAGCGAACTTTTTCCGAGTGCCGCTGGTCGAGTGGTGGCTGGGCCGAAGCACGCTGGGCGTCACACCGGTGGGCTCGCCGTAGCTGTCGCCGGGGCCGCATGCATTGGACGTGACCAGCCGAACACTGTCGTTCCCGAGCCTGGTTGAGGCGGCCGGGGGTTGTCAGTGGCTGGTGACAGGATCACTGGCATGGTTCTCGTACGTACTACTCCGCCGCGGCCCGTGGACGTCACCGCGGTCTTTCCTGAGCTGGCGCCGCTGGCTCGCCCCGCGATCCGGCTGCACCCCCGTCCCGGGTCGCCCTCGGCCGGGGAGAGCTCGGTCGGGGGGCCGCTGCTGTGGCCGGCCGACGAGCCGTGGCCGCACTGCGAAGCCTCGCACCTGCATGTGGACAGCGGGTTCCGCGAGTCACCGGACGACGTGCGGCTCAAGAGACGCAAGCAGGCCCGATGGCACCGCGATCACAGCGGCCGCGGGGCAACGCCCGAGGAGGCGGCGGTCAAGGAGCGGAACGCCGCCCGGCTCGCGGAGCGATTCGCCGCCGGTCCGCCGCCCGCCGACTGCCCCGTGCCCCTGCTGCCCGTGGCCCAGCTGTATCTGCGCGACATACCCCTGCTGAGGCCGCCAGGACAGGCCGATCTGCTCCAGATCCTGTGGTGCCCCTACGACCACACTCCGGATCACAAGCCGTCGACCGCGCTGTTCTGGCGGTCCGCCGCCGCAGTCGTCGACCTCCTCGCCACACCGCCCGAACCGTACGAGGTGAACCATTGGGGCTATCTTCCGGAGCCGTGTGTGCTGGCACCGGAAGCGATCACCGAATACCCCAACAGCTTCGACCTGAGCCCGCAGATGCGGCTCATGGTGGAGGACTGGAGCAGATGGGAAGCAGCCGGTGCCGGCGTGGACAGCTCCTACGCAGAGTATCCGTGCGACTTCTACAACCCCCATCTGGCAGACGCGCCGGGTTGGAAGGTCGGCGGCTGGCCGCCGTGGGGCCGCACCGACCCCGTTCCCCGGTACTGCGCGGTCTGCGAGGTGCGCATGGTCCCGCTGCTGACCATCGCCTCATCCGAATGGGACGGCGGTGAGGGACACAGCTGGGCTCCTCGCGAAGAACAGGCCGCCGCCCTCGCCGCCAACACCACCGGTAGCTGCTGCGGCCAGGATCCCTCACAGCCGACCAAGGTCGAAGTCGGCAGCACCGACAACATGCAGATGTACGTCTGCCCGACCTCCCCCGAGCATCCGCACACCGACCTGATCCAATGAGCTGCCGGGCCCCTCACACACCCTCCGCCGCCGGTGGCAGAAATGCCACCGCCTCAGGGTGTGTGACAAGCCGCCTCACGGAGGCGGGACCCGCAACGCACGAGGCTCCTGTGCCGTTGGAGAGGTGCTCGAAGTCCCAGCCCGTCTGCACAGGAGCGTCGTTGGTTGCCTGCTTTGCCGGACTCGAACTGCCGCACGCGCTGGTCGAGTGGGTCACCATGCTCCGCCCCGCCAGGCCGGACCCACGACCTGACCGCTCCCCCCCCCGGGATCACTGACGATTCAACGAAAGGCGTCGGCATTCTCCGAAGCCCACTGCCGGAACGGGTGAGCCGGCATTCCGGTGACCTGAGAAACCGTGTCGCGCACCCTCAGAAGCTCAGGGTTCATGTCTCCACCCGTGACGTCGAGTACCGCGTCCGCGGCCTCGGCCCCGAAGGCCTCGGCCATCTGCTCGTGGGCCTGCCGACGGCTGATCTCGGCGAAGGGAATCTCCCAACCCACTGCTGCCGCGATGACCTCGACCTGCTGGCGGGCGGATATCGGCTCTGGCCCGGTCAAGGCGTACGTGCGTCCGTGGTGGCCGGGCTCGGTCAGTGCCACCCGTGTCACCGATGCGATGTCCCGGGGTGGATGGTGGGAAGCGCGATCCCGGCGTACGCCGCGCGGACGGTCCCGCGGCCACGGATGGACTCAGCCCACATCAGGGCGTTGGAAGCGAACTGTGTCGGCCGCAGGATCGTCCAGGCCATGCCGGTCTCCTTGAGCAGGCGCTCCACCGCCAGGTTCTCGGCGGCCGGGCCGAGGTGCGGGTGGGTCTGGACGGTGATGGAAGACACCAGCACGACGTGTTCCACTCCCGCCTGCCGGGCAGCTTCGAGGATGTCGGCGTCCGAGCCAAGACGCGACACGAGAAACAGCGAGCGCACACGCTCCAGCGCGGGCCTTAACGATGCAGGCACTGCGAAGTCGCCCTCCACAGCCTCGACTCCTTGGGGAAGTCGATCCGTGCGGCAGCGCGGGTGAGTCCTCTGAGCGGCCCGACGCCGCGTGCGTGCAGCTCCTCCAGAAGGGCACTGCCTATGTTTCCTGTGGCTCCGGTCACGAGGATCACGAAAGTGTTTCCCATCGTCGGATGATCGAATAGGCGACACGTTAGAACCTCAATCACGCTTCAGGTCAAGACGACGCGTGGCTACGCCCGAGGGTGGGTGCGTTCTTCGTACTCGGCTGTGCTCCTTCGCGTGTACGGCGACACCCATGCCCACGGCGATGAAACGACCTCCCTCCCCCTCCTCGACTCACCACGTTTCACTTCCGCTCCAGGGTGATCGCCCGCTACCGAGTGAATGCTCCAACGGCAAAGGGCGCGGTGGATGCTGCGCGACACGGGCGAAGCGTTGGTTACAGCCCCCGCGGACGACAACTCCGGTCCGCACTATCTGGGATGCAGGGGCAGCGGGCCGTGAGGGTCTGGATGGCCGAATGCCGAGACGCCGCCTTCGCGTGCCACCGCGTGGCGGGGGTTGCGTTACTTCAGCCCAGAATACGCCGCGCGGTCGCTCGCACCTGCTCGGCTGTGTTGCGGATTGCCGACAGTATGTTCCTCGTCTCTCGAACGATCAGTTGGCTTCCAGTTCTACAGCCGCGGCTGCGGGCGGGCTGGTTTTCGGGGGTGCGCTGGCGGGTCAGGGCGAGGCTGGTACACCTCTTCTCAGGCTGACGTCTTCTGGACCGTCAACACGGCGCCTGATCAACACCGCCGCTCAGTGATCATTCCGGCCCTCCTGCCGTCGCCGATCCCGTTTCCTCGGCCCAGCGTCGGCTCCAGGCGTTCAGCGGGCTCAGTGCCTCGACAAGGTCCTGGCCGAGCTCGGTGAGACGGTAGCCCTCGCCGTCCAGAGTGAGCAGGCGGGCGCCGGACAGTTCGTCGATCCGGGTACTGAGCACGCTGGAGGACATGCGCTCGCAGCGGCGCTGCAATTCACGGAAGCCGACCGGAGCTTGACTCAGTTCCCACAGGATCCGCATCGTCCAACGCCTGCCGAGCAGGTCGAGTGCGGCCATCACCGGAAGGCCCGATTCCGACCCCCGTACTGGCACACCCGGACGTGGCGCGCTGGCTTCCATATCCACTCCTTGCGCTTCGATTACAGAAGTATCATAGTGGTTCGAAAACCGAAGTAGGAGGTGTCGTGATGCCACGCATAGAACCGCTCACCCCGCCCTACGCCGCCGGCGTCGACCGCGGGCTCCGCCGATGGATGCCGCCGGGTGTGCCGCACGAGCCGCTCGCGCTGTTCCGCGTACTGCACCGAAACCCGGAGCTGGCGTCACGCATGTTCGCCCTCGGCGCCGGACTGCTGGGCCACGGACTCCTCCCCGCAGAAAGGTCCACCCGAGAGGTGCGATGGCCAGCCCGAGGAACGGAGCAACGGCCCACAGCGTGTATTCGCCATCTGTCCTGGAGAACTCCACGCCCCCCTTGCCCATGAGCCAGAGACCAACCGCAAGGAGCAGCAACCCAACGCAACCTTGCTTCCAAACTGCGCTTCTGAACTCCTTGTCTCCTTCTGGGTCTTGCATGGGTGCTTGAGCACGTTGAACAGACATGTTCCCCCGCGGATGTCGAAATCTTGATCGATTCTGCCAGCAGCGGGAACAGTGCGAGCGGTATTGGCCACGCCGCACAGGCGTACCGCCGGCGATGAGGGTGCCCTGGGTGGTGCCAACGGTCCAGGCGACTGCCATGCCGCTTATGGCGGGCGGTCCGTGCCGACGCCGAACGCCACGTCAGCCTTGTGTGCCCGGTGTGACTGTGAGGTCGCGGCCAGCGCCCTTGAGCGCCTTCTCTTCTGGTACCTGGAGGGGAGTCTTGCTTCGCGTACCTGTTCAGAGGTACGACGAAGGTCGTTTATCGGGAAAGCCGTCCGTAACACCCGTCCAGGTGGTTACCGTCTGCGTCTATGCGGATCTTGCACACCTCGGACTGGCATCTCGGCCGTCAACTGCATCGGGTGTCCCTCCTCTCGGAGCAGCGCGCCTTCCTCGAACATCTGCTGGGCACGGTGCGCCAAGAGCGCGTCGAGGCGGTGGCCGTGGCGGGCGACGTGTTCGACCGTGCCATCCCCCCTCTGGACGCGATCGACCTGTTCAACTGGGTCCTGGGAGAACTGGCCGACCTGCAGGTTCCCCTGGTCATGATCAGCGGGAACCATGATTCACCGCGCCGGCTGGGCGTCAACTCGCGGCTGATCGAGCGCGCGGGAATCCACCTGCGTACCAGCGTGGAGGACTGTGGCCGCCCCGCAGTTCTGCACGACGAACACGGACCGGTCGCCTTCTACGGTCTGCCCTACCTCGAGCCCGGCCTCGTCCACACGCATCTCGGGGCCGAGAAGCCCAGCCATCACGCTGTGCTCAGCGCGGCGATGAACAAGGTCCGCACCGACCTTGCGGCCCGCCCGGCCGACACCCGCTCCGTCGTCCTGGCCCACGCCTTCGTGACCGGAGCCGACACCAGCGACAGCGAGCGTGACATCACCGCCGGCGGCGTCCCCTCGGTCAGCGCCTCCGTGTTCACCGGAGTCGACTACGTGGCACTGGGGCACCTGCACCGATGCCAGCAGATCAGCCAACGCGTCCGCTACAGCGGCTCCCCGCTGGCCTACTCCTTCTCCGAAGCCGACCACCCCAAAGCCACCTGGCTGATCGACCTGGGCGCCGGCACCGACCTGACGGCCCGCAAGATCCTGTGCCCCGTGCCCCGCCGCCTGCGCCAGCTGACCGGCATGCTGAACGACCTCCTCACCCAGCCCGAGCACGCCGACTACGAGGACTGCTGGCTGCACATCACGCTCACCGACACCGACCGGCCCCACATGGCCATGGAACGTCTGCGAGAGCGGTTCCCCCACACGTTGAAGCTGAGCTTCTCCCACCCGCGGGACAACGACACCCAGTCCTACCGCTCCCGCGTCAACGGCCGCAGCGACCACGAGATCACACTCGGGTTCCTCGACCACGTCACCGGCGTCCCCGCCACCGTCCCGGAGCAGAACCTGCTGCAAGACGGACTCGAAAGCGTCCGTACCGCAGCCGCCGCACGAGAGGCCAGCTGATGTACCTCCACCACCTGACCGTCCAGGCCTTCGGACCCTTCGCCCGCACAGAAGCCGTCGACTTCGACACCCTGACCAGCAACGGCCTGTTCCTCCTGCGCGGAGACACCGGCGCAGGCAAGACCAGCATCCTGGACGCCGTCTGCTTCGCCCTCTACGGCACCGTGCCCGGCATCCGCCCCACCCACCGCCTGCGCAGCGACCACGCCCCCACCGACACACGCACCCACGTCATCCTGGAGTTCACCGCCGCAGGCCGCCGCCTCAGGATCACACGAAAGCCCAAGCAGACCTACCCCAGCAGACGCGCCAAGACCGGCACCGCCACCGCCGAAGCCACCGTCGAACTCCACCAGTGGAGTGACACCGACGGCGTCACAGGGTGGGAGCCGGTCAGCGCTAACCACCAGGACACCGCCAGAGAGATCGAAGCATCCCTGGGGCTGTCCAAAGAACAGTTCTGCCAGGTCGTCCTCCTGCCACAAGGCGACTTCGCCACCTTCCTGCGGTCCGACGCCAAGGACCGCACCGTGCTGCTGCGCCGCCTCTTCGACACCGGACGCTTCCAGGAACTCCAGGCGTGGCTCACCGACCGGAGCAAAGCCACCAAGAAGGACCTCGACGACGTCACGGCCACCCTGCAGCACCTCAGCGAACGCATCCACCAGGAAGCCGGCCCCCTCCTCCACCAAGACGGCACCAGCACCGACGAGGCCGCCCTACCCGACACCCAGGACCCCGCCGACCTCCTGCCCCGGGCCCAGCACCTGCGCACCCTCGCCGTCAACGCCCACACCGAGGCGGTGGCCGACGAGGAACGCAGCGACACCGAACACCAGCACGCCAAGACCGAACACCAGCACACGCACGAACTCGCAGGCCGGCAGACCCAGCACGCCCAAGCCCAAGCGCGCCGTACAGCACTCGACGACAAGGCCGCCCACCACCCACACCTGCGCGACGAACTCGACAACGGCCGGCGCGCCGAACCGCTGCGCCCCCTCCTGGAGGCCGTGAAGCACACCTCACGTGCCCTGGACACGGCCACGACAGCCGAAGACCAGGCCCGCACCCAGCTGCCCGAAGAAGACCGTCGCACCGGCATTCCCCAGCTGCAGGCCACCCTGGAACAGCACCACGCCGACAGGGGCCGCGTCGAAGGGCTGCTGCCGGACGAGCAGCGCCACGCACAGCTCGGTGCCCAGATCACCGAGCTCGGCACCGAGGCAGAGCAGGCGCAAGCCGACCTCGAGGAAGCCGGGCAATGGCTGGCCGCATGGCCTGACCTGGAGGCCGAACACACCAGCCTCCTCGGCGACATGACCAAAGCCGCCGACCAGGTGCCGCAACACGAACAGGTCATCCAGACACTCAACGCCCACCTCAAAGCCGCACGCCTCCGCGACACGCTCACCACCGAACTCGCTTCGGCCGCACAAGCGGAAACCGATCGTGCCGCTGAAGCCCTCGAAGCCAGAACGCGGTGGCTCGACCTGCGTGAACGCCGCCTAGAGGGCATGGCCGGCGAGCTGGCCGCTGAACTCATCGACGGTGCGCCGTGCTCGGTCTGCGGCTCGCCCGACCACCCGAACCGGGCCCGACTCCTTCCCGACCAGCCCACACGTCAGGACGAGGAGAAGGCCCGCGCCCTTTACGAGCAGGCCGACACGCTGCACACTCAGGCCGGCGGTCGCCGCAACGAGCTCGCCACCCAGCATGCCGAAGCAGCCGGAGCAGCGGGCCCCACTCCCAGCGACGAGCTCAAGGCCCAGCTCAAATCGGCCAAGGCAGCCCACCGGGCCGCATGCGACGCCGCCGGCGCACTGCCCGCAGCCCAGGAAACCCTGACCCACCTCCGCACAGAGCACGACACCCGCACCCAGCAGCGCCAACAAGCCCAGGACCGCGTGACCGAATGCCTGGCACGCATCAAAACCCTGGCCCAGCAGCAGAGCGCTCTCGCCGACACCCTTGCCGCAGCACGCGGCACCGCCACCACCCTCGGCGAGCGCATCACCGAACTCACCCGCACCGCCAAAATCCTGTCCGGCGCGATCGACGCCGCCCAGAAGGCAGCCGACGCAACCTCCCGCCACCATGACGCTACGACCACCGCCACCACTACCGCCCACGACGCGGGGTTCCTGACTCTCGAGGAGGCAACCGCCGCCCTCAAGGACCCGCAGTTCCTGGACCAGTGGAGCCAGGAACTCGACCAGTGGGGCAAGGACGACGCCGTCGTCACCGACCTCCTGAAAACCCCGAACCTGCAGGAAGCCGGCCTCCAGCCCCCCGCCGACCTCCCAGCAGCCGCCAAAGCCCTGCTCGAGGCCGAAGATCGCATGAAGAAGACTGCGGCCACCCGCCAGCAGGCCGGCCACCGGGTCACCGCTCTGACCGATTTGATCTCCACCCTCACAGCCCGCCTCAACGACCTGGAACCCCTGCAAGCCCGCCACGCCCTAGTTGATCGCCTGGCCGGCATCGCCTCCGCCACCACCACCGCGAACACCCTCAGCATGGAACTCGAGGCCTACGTCCTGGCCGCCCGACTCGAAGAGATCGCCGAGGCAGCCAACATCCGGCTCCAGGCCATGACCTCGGAGCGCTACCTCCTCCAGCACACCGCCGACAAGGACCAAGGCCGACGCGGACGCCTCAAGTCCGGCCTGGGACTGAGAATCCTCGACACCTGGACCGGCACCGAACGCGAAACCTCCACCCTCTCCGGCGGCGAAACCTTCACCGCCTCCCTCGCCCTCGCCCTCGGCCTGGCCGACGTCGTCACCCAGGAAGCCAGCGGCCGCCCCCTGGGAACCCTCTTCATCGACGAAGGCTTCGGCACCCTCGACGAACAGAACCTGCAAGAAGTCATGGACGTCCTGGACCAACTACGCGCCGGGAACCGCGCGGTGGGCATCGTCAGCCACGTCGCCGAACTCAGCCGCCGAATCCCCAGCCAGCTCAACGTCCTGAAAAACCGCAACGGCTCCACCCTCCGCCCGCTCATCAGCACCGATCTGTAACGTCAGACCCACCGCACAGAAAACCCACCAGCACCCCCGCCGCACCCGCGGCACGCAAGAAGACCATCCCGAACCAGAACCGGCCAGGAGAGCATGCAGAGCACCGCGATCGAACTCCGCCCCCACCAGAAAGAAGCCGTCACCGCCGCGGTCAAAACGCTGCGCACCCATCCGCGGGCAAGCGTGATCGCCGCATGCGGCACCGGAAAAACACTGATCGCCGCCCGCACCACCGCCCGCCTCACCCCCCGCGGGCGGGTCCTGGTCCTCGTCCCGACACTGGACCTGCTCTCCCAGACGGTGCGCTCCTGGCACACGGCCGGCCACAAAGGCCCGGCGGTAGCCGTCTGCTCCGCCCGCCAGGCCATGGAACACCCCTCCGCCGGCAACCTCCCCATGACGACGAAGCCCGCCGAGCTGTCCGAACTCGCACCGCCCACCGGCCCGGTGACCGTCTACGCCACCTACGCCTCCCTGCCCACCGTCATCGCCGCCCACCGAGACCACCACCTGCAGCCCTGGGACCTCGTCGTCGTCGACGAAGCCCACCGCACCGCCGGCCGCCTCGGGAAAGCCTGGGCCGGGATCCACCACGACGACCAGGTCCCCGCCACCCGCCGCCTCTACCTCACCGCGACCCCCCGCATCTGGGACCCCGACACCGACCACAGCGACACCCCCGTCGCGTCCATGGACGACGAAACGCTCTTCGGCCCCGTCGCCTGGCGCCTCACCCTCTCCGACGCCATCGACCTCGGCCTCCTCGCCGACTACCAGATCCTCGTCCCCGTCATCCAGAACACCGACCTGCGCGACTGGCTCGCTACCAGCCCCGGCGCCGGCGCCGACGGCCTACGTCTCGCCGGACACCAGGTCGCCGTCCTCAGAGCCATCCACGACCACCAGCTACGCCGCGTCCTGACCTTCCACCACCGCGTCCAAGACGCCCGCGCGTTCGCCACCACCCTCCCCGACACCGCAGCCGCCCTCCCCACCCATCTGCAGCCCCAGGGCCTGTGGTCCCAGTGGATCAGCGGCACCCACCCGCCCCGCACCCGCCGCCGCATCCTCCTCGACTTCGCCACCCATACCCACCCCGAACAACCCGCCGTCCTGTCCAACGCCCGCGTCCTGGGCGAAGGCATCGACGTCCCCGCCATCGACGCCGTCGTCTTCGCCGACCCCAAGAACAGCCCCGTCGACACCGTCCAAGCCGTCGGCCGCGCACTGCGCCAGACCCCCGGCGCCGGCAAAAAAGCCACCCTCGTCGTGCCCGTCTACCTCACCCCCGACGAAGACCCCGACGACCTCCTCGGCGCCGACGCCTACACCCCCCTGTGGCGCACCGTCCAAGCCCTGCGCGCCCACGACGAACGCCTCACCGCCCGCCTCGCCGACCCCCGCACCCACCGCCCCACCCTCGGCACCGAAGACCCAGGCGCCTGGCTCCACTTCGAACGCCCCACCCAGCAAGAAGAAGTCGCCCTCGCCCTCACCCTGCGCGTCCTCAACCCCAAAAGCGCCGAATGGCGCCGCGGCCTCACCGCAGCCCGCCGCTACCACCGCACCCACCACCACCTCGACGCCCCCCAGACCCACGAAGACCCCGACGGCTACCCCCTGGGCCGCTGGCTCACCTGGCAACGCCACCTCCACACCACCGGCGCCCTCGACCCCGCCCGCACCCACGCCCTCGAACGCCTCGGCATCATCTGGAACCCTCAACAGCACGCCTTCGACCGCGGCCTCGTCCACGCCACCGTCTACGCCGCCGTGCACGGCCACCTCGCCGCCCCCGTCGACCACCACCAGGACGGCTTCGCCCTCGGCCGCTGGCTCGCCACCCAACGCAAACGCGCCGACACCCTCACCCCCGCCAGATCCCAGGCGCTCCAAGACCTTGACCCGTACTGGAACCCGCCCTGGCCACTGACCTGGCACCGCACCTACCACGCTGCCCGCAGACACCAGGAAGCCGGAAACCAGCTGACCGACGTGCCCCGCAACTACACCACCGAAGACGGGCACCGCCTGGGGGAGTGGCTCCACCACCAGTGGCTGCACCCCGAACGCCTGCACTCCACCCAGCAACAGCTCCTGGCCGGCCTCAGCCTGACCCAGAACACCGGACCGTCCCCTAAGAAACGCAAACCACCCGCCCGCAAGCCAGACCAGGGCCTGGCCGCCGCCCGCGCCTTCCACCAGCGGGAGGGTCACCTCGAGGTTCCTCAGCGCCACGTCGAACACCTCGACGGAGAACCCGTACGACTCGGACAGTGGATCAGCAACACCCGCCGCCGCAAGGAACGCCTGCCCGCCGACCGGGTCCACGCACTCGACGCTCTCGACATGCGCTGGTAGACGCACCTTGCCGGCGGAGCGGGATGCCGTTCAGATCCGTCGGCCGGCTCTCGCCGCAACCGTTGAACGTCCCGTGATGTGTGCACGGCAGTCCCAGGTGACAACCGAGGCGGGACCTTTGAGGTCCGCCAGCCCCCAGGGCGAAGTACGCAAGCCAGGCAATCGAAGGCACCGCTGCGCCCCCACGTCTGGGATTGCAAGGTGCTACGACGCCGAACTCATGGATTTCCGCCACGGAGCGCCCTCGTCCTTACAGGCCCCTAACCCCTGGTGGGCACCCCTCGGGCGCCCGCCTGGGGCTCATCCACGGTTCGAGGCTTCGCCGGTCTTCCTGCTGCGCCTCCCGCAGGTGCCGACCTCAATTGTCCGCCGCGAGCCGGGCCGCGATCCGCGATTCGTCGAGTCGCTCCTGGCCGGGGTAGCGGACGGTTGACGCAGATCGGCGGCCGCAGCAGATAGGCCACCACCGAGGAGTCCAGCCCGCCGGAGAGTAAGAGAGCGAAGTCGCAGGAGGGGCCCCTGAGCGGGACCTGCTCGGCCAGGACGACGGAGAACTTCGCCAGAGCCTCGCGCAGGTCCCGGTGAACGGCTGCCGGTCGGCAAGGCGCCAGTAGACATGCTGGTCCAGTGAGCCGGGGCGATGTCGAAGGACAGCAGGGGCGCGTGGGGCCAGTAGCCGGATGCCCTGGAAGGGGGTGTCGACGCCCACAGGCGACTCGATCGCCATCACCTGGGGCCGTAGAGCCGGTCTCGGAGGCCCGGGTAAACCTCACTGGGAGGCACGAACTGATCAAGATCAGGCCGGGCCGCACGGCAGGTGAGTATGGTGTTGCGCGTCAGCGGGACCGCGTTCCTACGCCGACGGACAGCTGGCCGGGGGACTTTATGTGCATGAGGTAGCCATTGAACGACAACGACAATTCGTCGTGAGCCGTTTGCGAGGCACTCGTGCGTGACTATCTCCTCGTCCTGTGCGTGACGGCTGCCGCAACATACCTGCTGACAGGACCGGTACGAAAGTTCGCCATCAAGGTGAGGGCGATGCCGGAGATCCGGGCACGTGACGTGCATCGGGAGCCCACTCCGCGGCTCGGCGGGATCTCCATGTTCCTCGGCCTGTGCGCGGGCCTGCTGGTTGCCGGTCGCCTCACTGGTCTTGGCGCGGCCTTCGATACATTCGATCAATCGCGGGCCTTGCTCTCAGGGGCAGCACTGATCTGGTTGTGCGGCGTGCTGGACGACAAGTTCGAGCTCAGCTCCCTGATCATGCTGGGCGGCCAGACAACTGCTGCCGGCGCGATGGTCATGCAGGGGATGACGATTCTGTGGTTGCCAGTCCCGGGCGTCGGCACGGTCGAGCTGACCCAGTGGCAGGGCGCCCTCCTGACGGTGCTGCTGGTTGCCGTCTCGAAGAGCGCGGTCAACTTTGTGGACGGTCTCGACGGTCTCGCGACCGGCATGGTGTGCCTTACGGCGGTCGCGTTCTTCTTGTTCGCCTGCCGCGTCCGGGCGTCGAACGGCATCGAGACCGCCGCCCCGGCCATGCTGTTCGCGGCCATCTTGATAGGAATGTGTCTGGGCTTCTTGCCGCATAATGCGCACCCGGCGCGGATTTTCCTCGGCAACTCCGGCTTGATGCTGCTCGGCCTGGTGCTCGCCGCGGGCACTATCTCGATGACGGGGCAGGTCGATCCGGGCACACTGAAGTCACTCGCTGGGTCCGAGGACGCAGCCGTGCGTGAAATGCTGCCGGTTTGTCTTCCGCTGCTGCTTCCGCTGTTCATCATCGCGTTTCAAGCCGCCGACTTGGCGCTGATGATTGTCCGCCGCACGCGGAAGGACAGGTTGTCGTACCCGGTCGACCGAGGACACCTGCACCATCGCCTGCTGGAGATCGGCTACTCCCACAACCGAGCGGTGCTGATCGCGTACTCCTGGTCGGCGCTGGTCGCGTCCGGGACGCTCGCCTATGCCGCGAGAGACGGGTTCATGTGGTTCATGACGGCGGCGACACCCTCGGCTGGGGGGACCTCCCCGCCGTCCCTGGCAAACCGTTCACCGCGGACAGCATGCTGCTCTTCCAGATGGCCGCACCGCGTGACGCTTTCGCCACCCTCTTCACGGCACTCGCCACTGCCACGCTCCGTGGCCCGGTCGTCGCCACGCACTCACGTTACGACCGTGCCACAGAGTTCTGGCACCTCCGCGCCGGACGCCGCCCCGGCATAGGCCACTCCGGCATCGGCATCGCACCTGCTCCACTCTTCAACGCAACGCTTGCTCCCCGCCAACCGCCGCTATCCTCACCACGCCCTGAACCACCGCTTCGTCAACCTCGACGCCAGCGAACACTTCGTGCGGGGCCGCAGACTCAATCCGGCAGGAGCACACTCCGACCATCTACGGCCGGAGTCCGCTGCTGCTCAGCCGCGCCGAGCACTCCCGCTAAGCTCGGTGCGGGACCGGAAGGCACGGCGGGGCGTGGTAGGCACCGTAAACAGCAGCGTGTTCGTACACGACCTCCGTCAGGCCGCGGTAGACGTGTCCCTGCCCGATCAGCTCTTAGCGGGTAAGACCAGCGCGGTCCAGGGCGACGTACCTGGTCCCGTGGGACCGGAATAGCGGATGACCGCCCGCCGCCCCGCCCGGGGACGCGCACAGCCTCGGCCACGCACAGCAGGCCTACACCGGCGGCGAGGTGCTCCGCAGCGTCAGCGCCATCGTGTGGGTGGTCTCCGAGCTGATGGACTGGCTCGCCGCCCGCCCCTGGGTCCTGCCACTTGTGCTGCCTCGGCGGGCCTGCTGACCAGGCCGTTGCGGAGGCCGGGGCGACAGGCTGAGGTGTACGGCGGTGGTCAGGCAGTGCGCAGGCCGGCCGCCGCCGCCATCTCCCGGACGCCGGCGGTGCGTGGGTAGCGGCCGTAGACCTCGGCCGCGATCTGTCGGATCGCGGGGCGGTCGCGCAGTTCGCTCAGAGAGACCTGAGCTGCGGAGAGGAGCTCGGCAGCCGTCTGTTCGGGCTTGCCCCACTGCCACCAGGCCCGGGCAAGATCTGTGTGCATCCTGCCGCGTCGCTCCGCGGTCTTGAACTGTCCCGGCCTCAGTCCCCGGCCCGCTTCGAGTGCCGAGCCCGCATCACCCAGGGCCCAGTGCACGCTGACGGCGTACAGGTCCACGGATGCGGGAGTGACGGGGAACAGCCGTCCCGCCGGCGCCTCGTCAGGCAGGTCTCGGGCGGCCCTGGAGGCATCCTGAATCAGGCTGAGGGCCTGCGGCCGGTCTCAGGCGACCGCCGCGGTGTAGGAGGTCGTGCAGAGCATCTGTGCGAATGCGGAGGCCTGCGCGTCGCTCTTCAACCCGGTCGCTCCAACCCTTGCGACTGCGTCGAGGATGAGGCGCTCCGCTGCTGCGGGCTGGTCCTGATGGCGGAGCACGATGCTCAGCTCACGGGCCGCTGCTGCGGCGGCGAGAGGGGAATCGGACAGCTCGGCGTAGACGGTGGCCCGATCGGCGGTGAGGCGGGCCTGGTCGTAGCGACCGACCTTCACCAGCACCTGCGAGGCGAGACTGTAGGTGGAAGAGAGCCGCGCGTACGCCAGAGCGGAACGGGTTCGACGAACGCCGTCGTGGCCGTCGCCGATGAGTTCCGGGAGCGTACGCAGCAGCTGTTCATTGCGCCCAGCGTCGAACGCGGCTCGGGCGGCGGCCAGGCGCTGGTCGAGGGGGACGGGCGAGCCGGTGGGGTCGGGTGTGTTCGCCAGGGCTGTGTCCATCCCAGCGAGCAGTCCGACCGGTGCGGCCAGGCCTGCCGCAGCGAGCAGGGTACGGCGGCGCATGGGGTCCTCCTCCACTCGTGGACCTACCGCCGTCACTCTAGTGGTCGCAGGTTCCGTTAACCCCAGAGACTCCGCTAGGACATTTGCAGGCATACCGACCATGAGGGCTGCCTGCTTGAGAAGTCGCAGGTCAGCGCGGCTCCCACGCTGTTCTAGCCGGGAGACCGTGGAGGCCGAGCAGCCGATCCGTCTGCCGAGATCGGCCTGCCGCCACCCCAACCGGTCCCGGCCCAGCCGGATGAGTCCACCGAGGTCACGGGCAGAGGCGAGTCTGCTCACCTGCGGCGAGTCCCACGAGGGTTCAACGGTACGCATCGCGCCTCCATCGGCCGAGCGGTCACGGAGAGCCGTCTCCCCACGGTAGGCGTTCTCCCGGCCCGCGTATACGGCGTGTGCAGGACGTGCAAACGGCTTGCGCACCACGGGCGTTGACCCCCGCGACCCAGCTGTTCGCGGTGTCCTCTTACCAACGCCCCCAGCCGGGGGCCGGCCCAAGGAGACCCACGATGACCGCGATCCTTGAGACCCCCGTCCGTGGAACCACCGACCCCCTCTCTCCCGCCCGCAGCCCGCATGACTACATCGGCGACACCCAGTGGGCGAAGCTGGTCGGCCTGCTCATGCGGGACTACCCCTTCGACTCCGTCATGGCCGAGCGCGTCCTCGGCCAGGCCGTCGCCTACCTGATCACGGCCATGGAGAACAAGGGCCGCGGCCTCGGCATGGGGCCGGGCAAGATCGTCGACATCGGCGTCCACATGGTCATGCTCGACACGGTCGAGTACTTCGCCCTGTGCGAGCGGTTCAACGGGGGTGCCTACATGCACCACGTGCCCGAGGTCGAGATGAAGGGCGACGGCTCCGTTGCCCGCACGGCCGACATCCTTGCTGCGGCCGGCTGGGACGTGGACCGGCCCCTGTGGGCAGCCGACTCGTCAGCCTGCACGCCGTGCCGACCCGGCGAGGACGGCCACTGACCATCGGTCACGGCCCCGCCCGGAGCTCCCGGCCGGGCGGGGCCGGCGTCACGCGGACGAGTGCAGATCATGCATGGCCACAACGTCGATCATGAGGAGCGGGCCAGTATGTGCCCGTGACTCCAACCTCACCGACCTCAACGGCCGCTTCCGACCTCTGGCACCACTACGGGGCATCGGCCTCGCCGGACCGTCCAGCGCTCACCAGGCTGCACTGGGACTGGTACCAGCGCACGGGGCCAGGCGAAGAACTCCTAGGCGACGTCGTCGATCGCGACGTCGCCGAGCTCGGCGCTGGATCGGCCTGCCAGGCCGCGTACGTGGCCCGGACCATGGGACCGGCTCGCGTCATCGCACTGGACAGCTCCGAAGCGCAGCATGCCCGCAGCACGGCCATGCACGGTGACGTCCCTCGCCTGGAGCTGGTCCACACCGACGCAGCGACGTACCTGTCCGATCGCCCAAGCACTCTCGATGTGGCCTACTCGCTGTTCGGCGCCGTGGACTTCTGCGATCCGCACGTGCTGCTCCCCGCGGTCGCGGCGGCCCTCAGGCCGGGCGGTCGACTGGTCTTCTCCACGCTCGGCCACTACAAGAACGGCACTCCGCCGGCCACCGAGTGCCAGCCAGCTGATGTTCCTGCCCGCCTCGCGGACGGCACCGCCAGCACCATGCAGCGGTGGGTGCTCGACACGCCCGTGTGGGAGAAGTTGCTGGACGGGTACGGATTCGAGTTGCTGAGTTGCGACGTGATTCGCGACCAAGGCCCGGAGGGGGCCACGCCCATGACGACCACTGTCTTTCGGGCAAAGAGCAGTCGGCCGTAGGATGGCCCAGGTCAAGCGCAAAATGGGTCCCCCTCAATTCCTCTGAGGGGGACCCGTTGCGTTCACCGCGGATTTCTACACCGCGGCTTACGACTCGGAGCGCTACACCGTGATGTTCGACTCGGTGGCGGGGCCGAGGAAAGCACTCCATGCGGCCTGCGGGACAACGACGGCGGGGCCCTTCTTGTTTTTGGAGTCGCGGAAGCCGACCTGGTCGAGCAGGGGTGCGATCTTGATACAGGAACCGCCCGTGTCGTTGTTGTAGGAGGCATTGAACCAGCTGGACTCGGGGGCGCTCATGAGCAGAAAGCGGCGCTCGAGCCGTCAGGTCACGTGCAACATGCGTGGCGGGGCAGACGAGCGTCTTGATCACCTGACGCGTCGCGGTAGCGGTGTATGGCGGTGGGGAGGACGTCGCAGCAGACCGGTGCTCGCCAACCACAGCCGCTCCTTGGTGTAGGCGTCGCAGTCGGCCAGGTCAAAGTCTCTGCGTTCGCACAGCGTGTGCAGGTAGAAGGAGACTATGCCCAGGGTTTTCTGCCACGGCCAGGCGGCATAGCCCGCCGTAACCGGCCCGACCGACGTTGTCAGGGGGCGGCTTCCACGCGGCTCCGCCCAGCGATGGGCGACTGGGGCAGTGAGTCCCGGAGTGTGGTCGGTATGGCGACGCAGGATGTGCAGTGCGAGCTTGTTGCCCTTCAGGCGGGCATCGACCGTGCCGGGGCCAGACCATCCCCGGTGGAGAGGAAGATCCGGTCACCTGCCGGCCCGAGTCCCTGTTGCCAGGCTTCAAGTGTCTTCTGCAGTCGTTGGCTGACCAGACTGGCAGGGGTGTCGGACCACGGACCTTCGCCCTCAGGCACAGCGTGAGGGATAGCCTCGTGGACGGCCCAGGCCGCGACGCCGGGCTGGGAGTTCATGCGAGACGTTTCGTGCTGGCGCCAGGCCGTGATCGCTGGCTGTGCGAACGCCGCCGTGCCGACATCGCACCGCAACCCGCCCGCATTCGGCCGGAATCAGCGGGGGAGAGAGCCACGGGGACGGGAAGGGGCCAGAGCGAAGCTGGGCCCCCTTCCTGCTGCTCGCGGGACGGGCGGCAGCATTGGCATGCCAAACGCACGCCACCTCCGCCCGAGAGCCAGTGCTCATCTCCGCGCAGTCTGTTGGCCTATACGGTGAACTCGTAGCCGAGGAGGCCACGGCCGCCAGCAAAGAGGGCTCGACTGTCGGGATGCCAGATCACGGATTCAAGGTCGCTGTCGGCCCGCATGCTGGTGAGGAGTTCACCTGTCGTGGCGTCCCATACGAAGATTGTGTCGCCTCCCGCGCCAGCGAGGTACTTGCCGTCGGAGCTGAAGGCTGCCGCCCTGACCCTAGTGCCGCGGAACCTGTGAATGACGGATTCGGTGGCGATGTCCACTACCCGGAATCCGACGCTGCCATCAACGACGGCAAGCCGACCGTTGTCCGGAGTGAATGCCAAGGCCCACGCTCGCGCTGAGTGGTGCGCCACATGCGAGACCTGTACGCCTGACGCAGTGTCCCAGACGAGGGTTCCGGCTGTAGCGAGGCGGGATCCGTCTGGGCTGAACACAATCCTGCGCGATCTGTGGTGAGGGAACTGATGTATCTGCATGCCGCTGGCGATGTCCCAGACACCGACAGTTCCCTGCCGGTCGACCGTGGCAAGAAGATCTCCTGGCGGGCTGAGTTCCACTTTCTCCAGCGGCCCGGCACAGGCGAGTTGTACAAGCAGCGTCCCAGCGGCGTCCCACACGCCAACTGTCTGGCGATCCGCGGCCGCGGCGAAGTGGATGCCTGTCGCCGTAAAAGCTGCCGAGAGCAGATCGGCCGGGTCTCCGTACAAGGGAGGGGTGAACCACAGCTCCTGCCCGGCGGATCCATCGCCTCTTGCGAAGCGTTGGACTTGCACACCGCTCGTGGAATCCCAGACGGAGAACCCCTCACGGCTCACGGTGGCGATGCGGGACCCATCAGTGGAGACCGCCGCGACACCGACAGGGGCCTCCTGCGGCTGCACCGAACTAGTGGCGAGGTCCCAGATCCGGACAGTTTTGTCCATGCTGGCGCTTGTGAGCCTCAGACCGTCCGCGCTGAAGCCCAGCGATGAGCACAGCGATCCATGGTGGAAACGACGGGCCCGTGTCCTCGTGGCGAGGTCCCACACCTCCACGACGCCCTCGTGGTTCCCGGTAGCAAGTGCCGTGCCGTCGGCATTGAACGCTGCCACAGTGACGTCGAGGCAGTCGCGGAGCTCCTGCAGACGAACGCTGGACGATGTACTCCAGATGCTGACACTTCCCCCCTGAACTGTGGCAACGTGAGCTCCGTCCGCTGTAACCGCCACAGGTCGGCCCTGCAGAGTTTTCAGGTTGCTGCCGGTGTCGGCGTCGCAGTAGTAGGAACGCATGCCACCACGCCTTGAGAAGACCAGCGTCGTGCCGTCCTGACTCACCAGAAGCCGGCCTGAGCTACTGACAGGCGTCTGAAACTCATTGAGACTGGCGCCGGTAGCCGTGTCCCAGGTCGTAACTACGCCGTCCTCCAGTGCGGTGAAGAGACGAGACCCGTCAGCGCTGAAGGCGGCAGCACGGCATTTGCCTGGAAAGAACTGGTTCAGCTCCGAGCCCGTGGTCAGATCCCAGCCGTCGACGATGCCATCGCCATCGACGGTGAGCAGATGTGCTCCATCGTTACCGAAAGCCAGTTCCTTCATTCGGCTGTGTCGCGGCAGTTCCCCTACCTGCGCCCCGCTCAAGGCATCCCAGACCCGGACTCGGCCACTGATGTCAATGGTGGCGAGGCGTGTCCCGTCAAGGCTGAAGGCCATCTCCTCAACGGGTGCCTGATGCGTAAGGGTCCGCAGGAGCGCAGAGCTGGGCAGATCAGGCGGGGACCATCGGTCGATGAGCGCTGGCCTCGACAAAGCACTATCGGCGGCCGCCAGCCATGCCGCACCTCCAGGAACGCGGCTGCGCAGTACGGCATCGAGGGCCTGGGGCGGTGTAGTGGGGGTCATGAGGTGCGCGGCGCGTTCCAGATGGGAAGCCAGAATGGCGGCATCAGCGTGAGGGACGAGGGCGAGGTCCCGAAGAGGCGCGGTGGGGCCGTGGTGGTGCAGGCGCATGCTGACCCAGCGGAAATCCGTGGCCAGAGCGACCGCATCAGGGGTGCGGTCCCCGTCCACCAGGTGCGCGATGAGGAAGTCCCGCAGGTACCCGCAGCGCGTTGTCCACCAATCAGGCCCGCCCTCGCCGGCCGAGGTGAGGGTGTCGAGAAAGGCTCTGTTCACTGCCCACAGCCGGGCTGACAGCTCTGCCCGGAGATGATCGCGGATCACGTCGTGCAGGGCCACGGTCCCGCCTGGGACGCTTGAGTCGAGACTGAGCAGGGACAGGTCGGCCATCTGCCTGCACAGGCTGCGCGCAGTGGTCTCGTCGAGACCGGCCGCCCCCTCCCACAGGCGGGCTACCAGCGTGATCGGGACGGCCTCGTCCTCGGCGAAGACTCCAAGTTCCGCGAACCTTGCGCCCCCATCTGGGGGAAGGAGTTCGGTGGCGGCCGCGAGGCTGGCGCGCACAGCCCGGTTCCGCTCGTCGGTGTCGTCGAGGTTGAAATCTTTCTGAGGGTCGCTCGCCGCCGGCCCGTGTACGCGCAGCCGGTGGAGAAGGCGTCGGCCGACCTCATTCGCGTCCGCCCCGGTTGACAACTGCTCGCTCAGGACACGGTTGGCGATCCGCAACAAGAGCGCCCACCGGCCGGTCGCCTCGACAAGGTCGTCGATCACCACCTGTTCCGGCACATGCGGCAACCCCTTCGTCAGGGCCAGCTGGGCCTGGGCGTACGTCATGCGGTCCACAGTGATCCGCGAGGCATGAGCGGGAAGCACGCTCGCGTTGCGTGTGGTGATCAGCCGGACGCACCGCCGCTCTGCACCCATGAGGAACGGCCGCAGCTGCTCCGCCTCCCATACGTCGTCAATCACCAGCAGGGTCTGCGGCATTGCGGCAAGGAGCTTGCCCAGCTGAACGCCGGCCTGCTCCGGATCGTCGCCGGCCGTGCACTCGACCCCGGTGATACGCACCATCTCCGTTGCGACCTTGGCCGCAACCCCGGCTCTGCCCCTCACGCCACGGCCGATCGTGATGAACCAGATCCCGCCGGGGAATCTCTCGCGGACCTTCGACTGGGCAACGGCAAACCGGGCGAGTGTCGTCTTGCCGAAACCGCCCGGCCCATGCAGCCCAGCAGTGATGGCCACAGCACCTCCGCCCCCGCGCCAGCGTCCGCGGGTGCCTGCCAGGACGGCGTCGACCACCTGGCGGGCTTCCGCCCGCTCCACCCACCCGTCCGGGACAGTCACGGGACCAGGTGCGGCAGGCCCAGCCGCCGCTGCTGCCGGGCTGAGCTTGGGCCATATCGTCGAGACCAGTAGGAATGCGCCTCCCAAGACGCTGGCGACCTGGTCGCCCTCGCTCCATCCCTCCTCCAGGACTGTCGATATGAGGAAGGCCAGCCCGCCCAGAAGGAGCGGGCCGCGCACAATCCATTTCTTCACAAAACGCCTCAAGCCCCACCCCTTTGATCGTCACCATGCCGCACCCCTCACGTTCCTGTGCTGTCTGGCCAGGACCCCGGCCCGGCCGTGTCGCTCGCTTCAACCGAGAGGCGGGGGCGTGCTGCGCCAAGTCTCGCGCAAACCAGGCAGGGGCGCGCCCGTTGCCCACAGAACCACCAGAGCCGAACATCACGACGACAGTGGGATCACAGGATGGCCGGGGGGCGGGGCGGCTGACACCGGGACCAGCCTCAGCAGCCGCTACGGGCAGCACCACGGTCCATCCGCCCGGTGCGGGGTGCCCGGCCCGGGAAGTGGCGCCAGCCTGCCGTAAGTCGGCCAGTTCACGGATCCAACCCCGGACTGTTGGAAGGGAAGTGGTCGGCGGACTTGCAGGGAAAGATGAGGGGGAACGACTGCGGACTGCTGTTTCGTGCGAACAGATGTGGCTTCGGTAGAGCGTCCTGAGCGAGGCGACGGGTAAGCGACCTCTGCAGCGTGGGAACGTCTAGGGACAGGGATGTGTCATCGCCCCTGTCGTTCGGGACGTGGAGGAAGGCCGTGTAGCGACTGCTCGGGTTGGCCGGGTCGCGGTCCAACGCCCATCCGTCGGGGCCTGTCGCCGTCAGGATGTACTCCTCCTTCGGACCTCGGGAAGGCGTCTGCTCCCCATCCCGTGCATCGATGAAGTCGGGGAGCGCGCTGCCGCTGGTGCACGCGTCGAGAATCACCAGTGATCGGCTCGCACAGCTCCTGCGCAGCAGGTCGCTGACACGCGAATAGGGCAGCCCCTCGTGCAAACGTGACGGCTGCCTCCATCGTGGGCGGCCTGGGCAGCTCGGCACTGCTCAGCAACTTCGTGGCTGTGCCGATGGCGGTGCGCCGCTGGGACTTTCCCGCGATCAGTAGGTGGGCTGGCGGCTGGTACCTACGTACGCCTGTGGCGGGCTGCCCGCCTACGGGACGTGTTGCGGACGCGACGGCTCTCCCTGGCGGATTCCGGGGATTCTCTGCCCTCGCAGCGGCGTATCGAGGCTTTTGACGTCTTCAGAGAGGGGCTGACGGAGACCTGTCGTGCGGATTCTGATCCGGGCCCGTGCGGGGAGCCGTTGCCCGGTGTCCGTGATGCCGGTAGACCATCTCGTCGGGATGGCGGTTCATACGGGCTTGACGCCAGGCAGCATCGAACGACAGGGACACGGTGCTGCGTTGGCGTATGCGTAAGGCCTGCACACAGGTGAGGGGGGAGAGCACCATCCGCCACAGAAGGAGTTTCACGGATGGGCCCTTCGCGCAGCGGCCTCGCTCTGAGTGCCCGTGAGAGCCTCAGGCAAGGTGCCACCGTTGAGAGCGGTGAGCGATTCTGTCAGCAGGATCAGAGCCTGTTTCTGCTTCTCCGGATCCTTGAAGCCTTGGCCCACTAGCTCCCACTGCTGCAGCAGGGGAAACCACCATTGGTCACAGGAACTGATCAGACGGGCCAGGCGCTGGAGCTCACCTACCAGCTCCTCGTCCAGTGCCCCTGTTGCGCGGCGCTCCATCTGGTCCAGGACGACGAGGTCGGGACGGTCGTAGAGGTTCTTCTTGAGGAAGCACAGACGCCGGATGCGCTGCTCGTCGGCCTGCTGCTGAGCGAGCAGTTCTTGGGCACCAGTAGGCAGGCCCAGCACTGCCCGCGCACTCAGCAGCCGGTAGTACGGGCTGAGGTGGGGGAGGCAGAAGGCGGCATTGACCTGGTCCTGGGCGGCAGGCAGATCGACCACCGGCTGGGCTGCCGCTGCACCCATCGCCGTCGCGTGAACATGGGCCCGCACGCTCTCCTCCACCTGGGGACCGGCGCGCCAGCGCGGACGCCACACGATGGTGTAGACCGCCTCGAAACAGACCCCCTCGCTTACGCTGGGCAGCAACCGGGGCTGGGCCGATGCACTGGTGCGGGCAGCACGCTGCCACGGCCACCTCATGCGCCGTCCTGCAGCGGAAAGACAGCGTGCAGACGGGTGTCCACGAGGTGGTGGTAGAAGTCGTCTGCCACGCTGGTGCCCTCGGCGGTGGAGATGCCACGCAATTCCCGCATGAGATTCATGCCGGCCTCGAACATGTTGTGGCCGCGCAGCGCCGGAAGGAGCTGGTCCCGCAGCCGGCCATAGGCCACAGGATCGGTGGTGCTGGCGCGAATCCAATGGGATAGCCGCGGAATGATCTCCGCGACCGTACGCGGGTTGCCCAGCAGATCATGCACCCCACGCGACACGTCGATATCCAGCGAAGACTGCGCCAGCAGCCACGGGGCGCCGTCGTCCTGGGCCGCCATCAGCGCCAGAAAAGCCAGACTCCCGCCCCGGGCAGAGCCCTTGCTCTGCTGCCACTCACGGACCTCAGCTGCCAGACGCACGGCACCGACGGGCTGCTGAGCGAGCTCGGTATAGGCAGCCAGGACCAACTCACGGTTGGCACTCTCACCAGTGGTGTGCGCGATCCGGCGCAGACGCACCATGGCCCGCTTCGCCACGGAAGGAGCGACGGTCGTGTCCTCCAGGATGCGCCGGCACAACACGATCACCGCCGGCGCGTACTCGTCCTGCTCCGCCCACCGGTAGAGCGCCTCCCACGCCAGACGGCCGATGTGCTCGTTGCGCACCGCGCTTTCCATGACCGCGCCCAGCACCTCGGGCTTCTTGGCGCACGCCGTCTTTCCCAGCGCGGTGAGGTAGCCCATCGTTCCGTGCCGCAGAGTGAGTTCGGCCAGCGCACTGACCGTCGGGTCCTCAAGGCTGGGCGTCTGCGCCGCATCGACCAGCCAGGCCAGCAGCGGCTCACGCATCGTGTCGTAGTTGTCCCAGACGTACTCCAGCACCGCCCGCCCGTACGCGGGTCGGTCAAAGACGACCCTGTCCTGACCGTCTACATCGGCCCCCACGTCCAGGATGCGGCGGCGCAGCCCCCGACCGGCAAGGGCGCTGGGGGCCGCAGCGAACGCACCGCCTGCACCGGACGAGGCGGAGGACTGGCCGGCAGCCCGTGTCAGCAGTTCCTGCGCGCCGCGCGCGACATCGGGCATGGGCGCGGACTGCTGCACGGCGAGAGCCAGCAGCAGACAGCGGTCCTCCACCGTGAGCGAGGGATTGCCATGGCTATGCAAATGCGTCATTTCGCCGAACAGAGCGTCGAGTTCGCTGCGCCAGTCGGTCAGCGCCGCGGTAAGACGGTCTTCCAGGCTCATCGCGGGCTGCTCACCGACGCGGGCCGGGATTGGCGACTGCTCCAGATGGGAGTGCTCCTGCCATACCATCACGATGGTGTGAGCTGCGCGCTCGGCGGCGACAGCGGTCAGCCCCCGTAAGGACGCTTGTGCCTTGGAATAGGACTGCAGAGACGTGATCAGCCGCTCATAGCCATAAGCTTCTAGATGCGCCTCGACCACCTTCTGGGCGTCGGGCGCCTCCCGCAGATGAACGACATGGACCCCCTCACGCTCGCCCAGGCGGTGATCGCGCCACAACTC
Organism: Streptomyces sp. NBC_01460; assembly: GCF_036227405.1. NCBI lineage: Bacteria > Bacillati > Actinomycetota > Actinomycetes > Kitasatosporales > Streptomycetaceae > Streptomyces > Streptomyces sp. NBC_01460. The sequence goes on along the minus strand of NZ_CP109473.1, from coordinate 6,782 downwards.
CTGCGCCACGGTCAGCACCAGATAGGAGCCGATCGCACGAAGCTGGGAGGCGTGCGACGACAGCGCGTTCAGGAAGTCCGAGGACAGCTGGTCGTTCTCCGGGTGCTTGAGGTCGAGCTGGAAGGCATGCTCTTTCTCCAGCGGCAGGCGCCCCTTGGTGGGAAAGCTCCAGTCCGCATCCAGTTTGACGAGACCCACATGACTATCGGTGTGCTGCGCCAGCAGCCGCAGGGCGAACGTCGTCGACCCGAACGAGCGCGGCGCCACGATGACAAGTACGGGTTGCTGCGGGCGGCCGCTGACGGCATCCAGCGCCTGGGTCCAGACGGCGTCCCAGTGGGGGCCACGGACGAACGGCTGATCCAGGAGCCGTCCGCGGTCGATCTCGACACCCTCGAGCACATCCCGCTTATGTGTGCTCGTCTGCAGGTTCAGTTCCTCGACGACGTTGGCGACCACACCGACCTCCCCGTATAGGTGCGTAGCCGCCCCGTCGGTGCGCAGCAGACTCGGCGCGTTGTGGTGCGGATCTACCGACCCGGCCGGCCCCGTCAGAGGCGCGTGAGAGCGCTCACCCGGCGTGTCCCGCACCGGTTGGGGAGGCTGGCCTTCTGGGCGCAGCCTGCGCAACCAGCCGCCGGGGCCGGACTCATCTTCCGGTGCTGGGGGCTCGGGCCGTGAGGCATCGATGGGGGTGTCGGACATGCGGGCACTCCAGGGTGAGGTGGACGCGAGGGTGCAGGAGGCGATGAGAGACGGGCCGTCTCAGCGCGGGCGACGGTCGATCCGCAGCTTGCCGATGTGGTTGGCGATCGTGGAGTCGACGACCTGCTCGTGGAACTGGAAGATGCCGCCACTGCCTGCGGCCGGCGCAGCGATGGGAGCGCTCGCCGGCTGCGAGGCCGGTGGCGGAGCTTCGACGAGGTGGGGGAGTACCGCCTTGCCGGTCAGCCCCGGCACATGAAGGCGGCACGGCTCCGTGAAGTGCGGCTTGTCGCTGACGTGGGCGAGGGTCTCAAGGAAATGCTGCCGGTCCAGCCCCGGTGTCCGCCCGGCACGCACGGTACGCCGATATGCAGTCTCGGAGAGCGCGACTGCCAGAAAGGCACCCCCCTCGACCGCCGCGGCCAGCGCCCCGCGCACCTCCTGGCTGTCGACCAGCCGGCACGCGTCATTGATGGCATCACCCCGGTGATCCGGCAGGGACAGCGGCCCGACGTGCACACTGGCCCGGAGGTAGACAGCAGGGGCACTACTCAGCCGCTGCTGGTCGTAGCGCGTCAGCGCTGCGTTGAGACGTCCCAACAGCGGATCGACGAGCCGAGCCAGGTACGGGGCCGGAAAAACCAAAATGGCGCCGTCACCACGGTCCTTGAACGCATTCGCTTCCTCGCGAGGGTCCTTGAGCCCGCACTCAGCGAGCACGGTGGCCAGGATGTCGTCCACATCGGAGCGGACCGGGGCCATCTTCGCCTCAGGGAACTTGCTGTACTCCTTCATGTCGATGACCACCAGCGCGTGTTCCGCGGGCACGAGACGGTCTTGAGGGATCGGTGATGCCATGAGGGGCCCTCCAAAGGGGGACAGGCGTGCACGAAGACCTCATGCTGTTCCCCCTGTCAGGCTGGTGGTGCCCACCAGGGGGCACCACCGGCGTGCCCCTCATCACGCTTGTGTATGGGCGTGTGACTGGATGGCACCAATGTTGCGGATGAGGAGCCCGCCCCCCGATTCCGTGGCCACCCACCCCTCCTCACGCCAGGGCCGGAGAGCATTTCCCACCGCGTTGCGAGAGGCCCCGATCATCTGGGAAAGCTCCGTCTGCGTCAGACGCACGACAAGGCCCGTAGCCGCAGAAGACGCTGCATCGGACAGCCGCCCCAGAGCTGACGCCAGACGCACCGGCACCGACGCCGTCGACAGCTCAAGCCGGACCGCTTGTCCCTCCCGCACCCGATTAATGGCGTGACGCAGCAACGGCGCCAGCAGATGATGCTCCTCGACAAACGCCAGAAAGTCAGAGGCCGGAACGATGCGAACGTGACACGCCTCAGCTGCGATGACCGAAGCAGTACGCGGCTGCTCATCCAGTACAGCCAGCTCACCCAGAAGAGCCCCAGCGCCCCGCACCGCAAGCAGAGCACGCTCACCCCGCTGACCAGTCAGCGTCACCAGAGTCGAGCCAGCATCAAGCATGATCACGTGCGTTGCAGGATCCCCCTGCCGCAACAACAGACTCCGGGCCGGCCGCACACGCTGCGGAGCCAGACCCTGCAACGCAGACCACAAAGATCCGCCAATCAGTTCGAGATGCGACTGATACACATGCCCCCCATCACGCCTGCTCACGAGCACACGTCATGCATCGTCTCAACCCAACACGTAGGTGATCAACACACCCAATCCAGCCACAACCAGAGCCGAAATGACCAAATCAACCCCTAGACGCACCCACATCAACTTACGACCAGCCAGCACACTCAGCACCCACAACCGACGCACCTCCCACCACTGCTCATCGACCGCACCCCCACGCCCCACCGCAGCCACAAACTCCTCAAGACCACGCACACCCCCACACCCCGCCAACTCACGCTGAAACCCCCCAGCAGGAATCACTGGCCTTATGGCCCACAGCGAAACCCCGACACTCAACCCCAGCAGCACACACGCCACCGTCAGAGAACAGGCCAACACCCACCGAACACCCCACGCACCCGTCAGACCGACAACCCCCACACCCAACAGAGCCCCGGCCACCCCACACAGCACCGTCGCCTTCACATCCGCCCGCTGCACCTCAGTAAACGCATACGAAGCGCACTCCCGAACCCACTGCCTCCGACCCGCCTGCATCACCCACTGCCTCCGACCCGCCTGCATCACCCACTGCCTCCGACCCGCCTGCATCACCCACTGCCTCCGACCCGCCTGCATCCACTCAGAACACGAAGCACCAACCACGTCAGCCTCCCCAGCGCCGAACACCGCGCCAACCGCGATGCCCATCCACCATGCCCACCTCCCTGGACCACCGAAGCCCACCACAGGGCACAGACCCAGCAACTTCCATCACCATCCCTGCTGCGCCAGCAGTCCCCACCCCGCGACACAACAAACCGGCAACGAGAACTTCACAGACACCCAGACACCCAGACACCCAGACACAGCCGAACCGCCACGGGTAGCAGAACCGGCACGGCCCCGCCGAGGAAATCTCCAGAGGGCGCCGTGTTGGTCCGTCAGGCCGCCCATTCCAGTCCGAGGGCGGCGAGCGCGGCTGTCCAGGATTGGCCTTTGTGATCAGTTGATGGCGGTCTACGCGTTCGGGTGGGCCCCGGGCTACGCCACGCCTTTATGTGGTGACCTGAAGGCATCGTGGATGCGGGGCGCGTCCGGGGCCCTTCGTACGTCGACTGGACGGGCCGCGCCGGTGGCTGCCTCAGGTTGGCTCCGGCCGGTGACTTGCGAGGCGGCACCCCACGTTCCTGAGTGCCCAGCCGCGGGCTGCCGTCAACCGCATGGCCGCCTCCTCTGCCAGCGGATGAGGGGCTGTCATCGCCCGTACGTGGTGAGGGTTTCAGAACGGTGGCTTGTCGGACCACAGGTGTGTTGTTGGCGTGAGCGGTGGCGGGGGCTGTGGGGAGGGTGCTCAGCGCCTCCTCCACGCGGCCGAGGTCGATGAGGGAGCCGGCGAGGTCGTGGCTGTTCTTGTGATCCAGCCGCTGCTGGAGGACGGTATCGGCTTCGTGCAAGCGCCCGGCCTCCGCCAGCTGCTGTACGGCCTCCTCATGACTGTCCAGCGCGGCGTAGGCCTGCAGTTCCTCGATCCGGCCGTGCCGGGCCAACGGGTCGTCGAGTTGGTCTCGGCTGTTGACCGAGGTGATCTGCCGGCGGCGGAGCAGGGCGATGGCTTCATCGATGTGGCCCTGGCGCTCGCGGATCGTCGCGAGCAGGCCGAGCACTGTGTCGGGATCGAGGCCGCGGCAGCACTACGGGCCCTCGCAGCAGTGAGCTCGGCCCGAATCCGGTCGGCGAACAGCGCGGCAGCCTACTCGTCGCGGCCGGCAACGGAGGCGACGTCGACCAAGGCGGTGGCGAGCACCCAGTCATGGATGTGCGGCACGAGCAGGTCGAACGCCTCCCCGGCGCGGCCGTGCCGGGCAAGTAGCCTCGTGTAGGCCTCCAAAGCCATCGGGTGTCCGGCTTCCATGCCGGTCCGGGTGAGGTCGATCGCCTCGTCGATGCGGCCCCAGCCCTCCAGTAACTCGGCCGCGGCAACAACAGCCGTCCACCAGCGCGTTGCCACGTACGGGGCGAGCGTCTCCCACGCGTCGGCCTCTCGGCCCTGACCACCCAGCACCCGAGCCCACGCCAGCGCGCAGAACCACTCCCTGCGTCCGGCCTGCAACTCCACCACGTCGCTATGCCTCGTTCGAGCAGCCGCGAGACCAGCTCCGGCGGGATGCAGCCGGACCTCGTCCGGGCCCGGTAGTCAAGATCAGGAGCGTCCACGGCCAAGGACCATAGCGCTCGCCCCGACGCCAGCGGCCGCATCACTCCCGGTCACACAGGCCCGGGTCATCGTCATCCCCGTGTTTCCTCGGCGGTGTGGTGGCGGCTTGGCCGGTTTGGTGCCCGCCCGATCTGCTCGGCAACTGCCTCGACTTCCTTCTCGCCGTACGCGGTACGCACACCGGAGAAGCTGTAGCCGGCGTGCCGGGCCAGCTCCTGCAGCCCGTAGGGACGGTTACCGCAAAACTCCCTCCCGGCTGGTCGCCTGGACCATGGTCGCGACGATCGAGCTCCTCTCCTACATCGAAGCTCTGTGGAAGGACGGTGTTCTGCGGCTCAGGCCGGAAGTCTTCGACGCGCAGGTCGCCCTGAAGTCGACGGTGTGGGAAGAGCCTGCTCAGGTGTTCTTCGCTCCCGTCGGAACGGAGCCGCCATCGGTTGCGACGACCTCACCGCCCGAGGCGTGGCTCCCGCTGGGCAAGGGCACGGACCCCTCAAGCTTGCAGACCATCTTCGGAGGACAGCTCCTCCATCCAACTACTTCCGTACGCGCGACCGCTTCGTCCAGCGAAGACTCCGACGCGGGCCAGCCCAAAGGCGACGGCAACACGGCGGCGACCGCCCACGGGACTCCACGGCAGCCTGTGAAGAACTGGCAGGCCGAGGGGATCGAGCGCTGGAGAGCGATGAACTTCTGACGGCGCACCAGTACTCCGCGTCGTCGCGCCGCTCGCGTTGACCCTGGGCAAGCCTCCGCTGTCAGTAGCGGCTGGCACTGGGACGGTATGCCTTGGGCCGGTTCCTCACCGATTTACGGGGTGGAACGGGAACGAGATTCACCTCCCACCGAATGCGCATCAGAAGCGGCAGCAGGCGCAGGTCTTCCAGCACCTTGAGGTACGAGCTGTTCTTGGGCAAGGACGTTCCTTGAGGGCATTGGCTTCACTGATCCCGAGGCCCTTCTGGACGACCGCAGTGGGTGGAATGGCGCGGCGGCCCCGCCCACGAATTCGGCACCGCCTGATGTCCGAGCGGCCGGGCAGGTGGTCCTGCCCGGCCGCAGTGGCTACTCCCAGGGTCTCGGTAGGGCGTGCCACAGGGCTCTGAGCCAGTCGGGCGGGTTAGTGAGGCACTTGTCCACCAGCCGAGCCGTGATGGAACGGGCGGCACCCTGAGCGGCGCCCTGGGCCATCGCGGCGGTCAGGCCGGCACCGGCACCGACAGCGGGCTGCTGCGGGATGGGCGCGAGGTTGGGCGGCTGGACGCGCGCGGGATCGTTGTCCCGGGTCATGATGCTGCTCCCTTGAGCAGAGGGATCGAGGACAGCGGACACCTGCGTGGTGTCGTCCGCGGGGGTGTGCGCCGCGCGGTCGGCGGTCCTGCTGCGGCTCTCTGCGTGAGCGCGTCCCTGTGGGGCTTCGGCCCTGGCCCAGGGTGGCGTGTTCAGCGTAGCGGCGATCGGCGCGGGTGGTGCCCCGGGTGCTTGGCGGGTGGTCATCGGTACTGCCTCCGGCATGAGTTCGACATGGCGGGCAGGAAAGTGGCAGGACTGAGGGCCGGAGAAGCTCCCCACTGCGCCCCCCCGCACCAGGTAACCCAAGGGAGACGTGTACGCCTAGATCGGTAGGACGGGGGAGAAGCGGACGGCCATCCTCATAGGCAGTTCGCCGAGTAGCGAGGAGCTCAGAAGGACACGATCCACGGGCAGTCCGGCAGGACAAGGAACATCAAGAGGATTTGCCCACGGGATGCCCAGGCCGGGCCGAAGGCAACGAAGGGGCAGAAGACCGAGCGTCATACTCGGCCCCGCACAAACTCCCGCCAGGAAGGCCCGGAAGACAGACAGTTCGACTACCGCGAGGGCGTAGCCCCGCACCCTCAGGCCCAACCCACCCCAACCACCACTCATCCAGGCCGTCAGGCCAACCAACACAACGCCCAGCTCACAAGACACACCCAGACTCTCCGCCAGGGGAGACACCGAATCAAATCCCTGCCCAAAAACCAAAATGACATCAACAGCGCCGACAGGCGCCCAACCTCAACACCCCCGACCGCCAGGGAAGGGGAACAAGCCCACCCAACCCCCAGTCATGCCGCCAGGCATGACACCCCACCACCCATCGGGCCGTCAGGCCCGAACACCACCCCGTTTGCCCCGCCAGGGGCAAACCCCAACCCACCCCAACCCACAGTCATGCCGCCAGGCATGACGACGCGTCACCATCCGGCCGTCAGGCCGGAGTTGGGCCGCCAGGCCCAACTGA